>NZ_JAUFQE010000001.1:0-1200000 GCF_030409755.1 Vibrio lentus | reverse complement strand
ATTCAATTAACCAATTAAAATTCTCGTCATTCGATTCATTCACTCAAACACGTTACGAATCGCTGATTAAAACAGTGCTGAAACTCTGTTGCGAGAACTTGTTGGAAAATATTGAGAAAGAGATATTAGGATAAGGTTGAACATGAAAGTTTCCTTAAATGTGAGTGGCTTTGAAACCGAAGCGACATTCCCTGATAAAGATATTGAACAGATTCATAAACCACTGGTTGAAAAATTTACGCGACTTTTTGAGCAGAAAAAAGAACGTACGATTATCTTTTTGTGTGCCCCCCCTGGCAGTGGTAAATCGACGTTAGCTGCGTTTTGGGAGCATTTGTCCCATCAACAAACCAACGTTGAGCCACTTCAGGTATTGCCATTTGACGGTTTTCATTACCCCAATGAGATATTGGACTCAAACTATATCGTTCGTGATGAAGAGAAAATTAAACTCCGTACCATCAAAGGCTCTCACGAAACGTTCAATTTAACCTCGTTGATAGATAAGTTGAAACAGCTGAAAGTAAAAAATCCTACATGGCCGTACTACGATAGAAATCTTCATGATCCTCTGGATGACGCAATCTCGGTAGACAAGGACATTGTCGTGATTGAAGGCAACTGGTTGTTACTGAACGAGCCAGTTTGGAATGGATTGCATGAGTTGGCTGATTTCACCATCTTCATAGACACCGACGCTAAGTTCCTCGAAGAGCGCTTAGTAAACCGCAAGGTGCGAGGAGGTACCACCTTAGAAGGGGCGGTCGAGTTCTATAAAAATTCAGACTCAAAAAACGTCGATAAAGTGTTAGACCATTCTATTCCTGCTGACCTAACACTCTTCATGAATCAAGACGGTTCGTTTCAAATCAATTAAACAATTTAGGAGGTCATAATGGAGATTGTTGTCGACAGCCATACTCATACATTGGCAAGTGGCCATGCCTATAGCACCATTATCGAAAATGCGCTGGCATCGAAAAATAAGGGGCTAAAACTCCTTTGTACAACGGATCATGCTCCTGAAATGCCGGGAGCCCCCCACTACTGGTTTTTCAATAACCAAAGGATTTTGCCCCGCTTTCTGCACGATGTAGGTATCTTGCGTGGTGTGGAAGCCAACACGTTGAATACTGCAGGAGAGTTGGATCTTCCTCCTTCTTCTTACCAACATTTAGACTGGGTGATTGCGAGTTTGCATGAGCCAGTTTTCAAGCCATCGACGGAACAAGAACATACACAGGCGTTAATCAACGTCATTAGGAGTGGCAAAGTTGATGTGCTAGGGCACTTAGGGAACCCAAACTACAAGTTCGATATGGAAGCGGTTCTGCTGTGCGCAAAGGAGCACAATGTTGCAATTGAAGTGAACAATACGTCACTGACAGGCAAGAGCCGAAAAGGAAGCGATGTGCGATGCTCAAAAATTGTCGAGATCGGCAAGCGAGTTGGCGTTTACTTTACTACAGGTTCTGATGCGCATTTCTGTGAAGAGATTGCTCATTTGGGTCTTGTAAAAGCATTACTTGAAAAGCACGGTGTGGAAGAAGACAAAATAGTCACTACCTCAACATCCCGTTTTCTGAACTTTTTACTTTTGCGTGGGAAGAGTCGGATCGAAGAGTTTGCAGAGCTCTATTAAGCCTCTGTTTTACTCATCAAGATTGATACTAAAAAGAAAAGCCCAAAGCTAATAACTTTGGGCTTTTCCGTGTCTAGGGGAGTTTGTTATTTATCAAAGCGACTCCTCAAACTGAGATCACAGTAATCTTGTCAGTTGTCGTGTTTGATATACTCATAATTCGTTCGAAAAAGATGACGGAGATGATATGTCGAAAACCGCGAAGATCATTAATGAAGATAAGCTGGTAAAAAAAGCAGTTGAGGTCGGTTTTAAGATGGCAAAACTACAAGGTTTTGATTTGCCACATTCATCCCAACCGATAAAGGTTAAAGCGGTGTATTTGTTCCTTGTAGAGGTAAATCAGATTACACCGTTACCTGATGATAAGCTTGATGGTGCTAACATTAAAAAGCGTTTGGCGCTATGGATTCACAAAGCACTGCCTGATAATGATCCATTGAAGTAAGGGCGCCTTCGCCTTTATCGTCTTCAGTGAAAATTCCTATGTGTTTCTAATTGAAAAAGCCTAGCGATCCCTCGCTAGGCTTTGTTGTTTTTGTATCCTTTTTTATCAATGATAAATTGCTGTTTCTTCTCGTTTACACAGCTTGTACCGGTTCTGCTGGCTTGTGGTTTTCGTCTTTAGTTGAGCCATCGTTGGAGATGTGGTCATACTTTTCAGTGAGGTGATCTTGAATTTTTTGGTGATAAGCACCGTTCAGCTTGTAGAAGCGGAAGTAGATGATTAACGCAATGGCAAAGAAGAAAGCAGGTAGGCCGACCATGATGCATTGCATGCCAAATACGGTTTCAGGGCTTTGTACTACATTAGGTACATAGTCGACGGCAGTGAGCGAGATGCCGATGAAGAAAGCGGCAAATGCAGAGCCTGCTTTTACGACCAAAGTTTGCACAGAGTAAGCAATGCTTTCACAACGAGCACCCAGTTTAAATTCACCGTAATCGACCGTATCGGCAACCATGATTACGTTGAGTACCCAAAACAAGGCAGTACCGATTTGTAGGAACACACCCGCCGTTGAAATCAACAAAATGCTTTGTTTGTCGTACATGCCAACATAGATCAAAACAGCACTGCCTAAAATAGGGAAAGTGGACGCACAAGCCCATAGAGTGCGGCGTGAGAACATTTTTGCGAGTTTAGGAAATAGCACCAGTGTGATGAGGTTCGCGATGCCCGCATAAGCCATGTAGTAAGGGAACAACTCTTCGTTACCTACAACATAGGTGAAGTAGTAAACCGCGAAGGCTGTGATGATGTTAGTCGCCAAGTTGTAAGATAGTGCCATGCATAGAACGCTGGTCAATTGGTCGTTTTTGTAGATAAGTGACAGTAGCTTTTTCAGTGATACTTTTTTTTCAGGCTGTGTGGTGTCGAGGTTCGCGGTTGAATAGCGTTCTTTGACATTACGCAGTGTGATAAACGTCGAGACTAAGAAACAGGCAATCAACAGTAGCGTAAATATTTGAAAACCAAACCCTTTGTCGTCACCACCTACATAGTTGACGAAGGGCATTGCAATGGCAGCGGTTACTATCCACGCGAGGCTGGCAAAGAAGCGAGGGTATGGGACTAACTCTTCGCGTTCGCGTTTATCCAAGGTGAGTGTTGGGACTAACGACCAAAAAGGAATATCCATTAGTGTGTAAGTCATGCCCCACAAAATATAAGTGACAGCGGCGTAGGCGATGAGCCAAGGGCCTTCGATGTAATGCGCACTAAACACCATGAGTAGCACGACAGAGTTGGCGAGCGTGCCGATTAAAATCCAAGGTTTGAATTTGCCCCAACGGGTGCGCGTATTGTTGACCAACCAGCCCATGATTGGGTCGTTGACCGCATCCCAAATACGGGCGACAAGAAAGATGGTTCCGACGGTAGCGGCAGAAATACCGACTACATCCGTGTAGTAAAACATTAGGTACATATAGACGATGGTGATTGCGAAGTCTTTACCAAACGCCCCAAAGCCATAACTTAGCTTGGTATTCATAGAGATACTCATTGCCACTCCTTACGCCTCCTTTGTGAGAAGGCGCTAATATTCACGTTATTGTATTTTTTTATTAGTATGAAATTACTTGTTAACCCACTCTGGTAACCAACCCTCATGAGCCTCAATCAGGTCGTCAACCAGCGCGTAGATTTCTTCTATTCCAAGTACCGCGGCAGTATGTGGGTCTAGCATTGCAGCATGATAAATACGGTCGCGGTTTTCAGTGAGAATGGCTTCCGTTAATAGAGTTTGAACATTGATGTTGGTCTGCATTAATGCGGCTAAGTGGTTAGGTAGGCGACCAGCTTTGATCGGTTGCACACCATTCGCATCAACTAAACAAGCGACCTCAACACAGCAGCCTTGCGGTAAGTTGTCGATCAAGGCTTCATTTTTCACATTGCCGTAAATGACGCTCGGAGTGCCTGTCCAGATAGAATTCATGATGGTGCTGGCGTACTCATGAGACTCATCAACGGTAATTTTGTCAGCTGTTTTAAATTCTTGAAGGTCGCGTTTCCAATCGGCTATTTGCTCGACACAGCGCTTCGGGTACTCATCAAGTGGCACTTTATAACGTTCAATTAAATCTGGGCGATTCGGCTTGATAAAGTAGGGGGTGTATTCCGAAAAATGTTCAGAAGACTCAGTCACAAAGTAGCCTAATTTTTTGAACATCTCGTAGCGAACCAAATTTGTGCAGCGACCATTGTGATAAATACCCGGTTTAGGCGCTTGGCCACTCTCAAAAGCTTCAAGTAGATCCGGATAAATATCGATGTACTCACCACTTTCTGTTTTCTTCTCAAGAGTGAGGTAGTAAGCCATGTGGTTGATGCCAGCGCAGGTATAGCGAAGGTCTGAATAATCTAAGTCCAGGTCGCGCGCTAATTCTTCTGCTGTGCCTTGTACTGAGTGGCATAAACCGACTTGTTTGATGTGCGGGTATTTCTCGTACATCGCCCACGTGTTCATCGCCATAGGGTTGACGTAGTTGAGCATAGTGGCATTCGGACAAACCTCGGTCATATCTTCACACACGATCCAAAGGTGCGGGACCGTGCGTAGCGAACGCATAATACCGCCTGGGCCTAGTGTGTCTGCGATGGTTTGTTCTAGGCCATGGCGTTTACACACCTCGAAATCCGTGACCGTACAAGGTTCATAACCGCCGATTTGGAAAGCGATGACAACGAAGTCTGCATCTTGTAGCGCCTCTTTTTGATTTAAGTGACACGAAATAGAGCCAGTAGCACCAGATGATTCCATGAGTTTACTGACGACTAGGTGTGACTCTTCTAATCGGGTCTCATCAATATCCATCAGGGCGACATGAGCGTTTTGTAGTGCAGAACGATGGAAAACGTCACCAAGAATGTTCTTAACAAAAATGGTTGATCCTGCACCGATGAATGTGATCTTAGGGCTTTGCATAGTGGAATCCTTTATCTCTCTGAGTTCTTTGTTGATACAGACAAATTACACCTAGAACCCACGCCGATTCGTCTCAGATAATCAAATAGCTCTCCCGTTTTCTAATATTTTAAAATCATTGAATGGAAATCTTAGGAAATGGGATAACTTGCTGGCTTTTGAGGAGAGGGGCTGTGCAATGAAGCGAGTTTTGCACTTAAGAGACTGACTCTAATCACATTGTACTGATCTTATGAAATGGGGTATTTTGGCACTATGATCGCCTTCAGAGTTTTATTATCGAGGAACTGCTAAAAGTCATTTATACGATTTCCTAAGGAACGAGATATGCCGCAATCAACCCCTGATACGCTGAGAATTATCACTTTAGATAAGTACTCATCTGAGACCGTGTCGGTAAGCCCGCTTTCTCTCTATTCTTCCTATGAGCAAATCGATATCGAACTTAGAGCTCCTCACTCCATGCCCGGCTATCATTGGCATGGTCAAATTGAGGTGAATATTCCTTTTGGGGACGATGTGGAATACATCATTAACGGCAGCCCAATCGTGGTTAAGAGCGGATCGATTGGCTTGTTTTGGGCATCGGTACCTCATCGACTCACCAATCCCGGCCAAAGCCATAATATGGGGATCATCAACATACCGATTCATCATTTTATGTCGTGGACTCTCAGTCGGGATTTGGTCAATCAGATAACTCACGGCAGTGTGTTGCAATCGAATTCTTGTTCGTTAGTGAGTGAATTTGAAATTGCCCGTTGGGTACAAGAGATAAAGCATTCGTCAGAAAGTCGCCAGCAGTTGGCCATCGATGAAATTGGTTTGATGCTTAAGCGAATCTGCCTTGATGGTTGGCAACAACTGCTCGTAAACCGACAGGACAAATCGACCTCAAAAGGGGTGTCGAAACACTCTCAATTCTATGTCAGTCAAATGTTGGAATACATTGCCACGCATCACAACCAGCCACTAACCGTGAAAGATATCGCAGAACATATTGGATTACATGCCAACTATGCAATGAACGTATTTCAACGAACGATGCAGATGACCATTAAGCAGTACATTACTGCGATGCGCATTAATCATGCTCGTGCTTTACTGAGTGATACGGACAGAACCATTCTCGATATCTCACTCACGGTGGGCTTCAATTCGAGTAGCCGATTCTATGAAACCTTCCAAACGTACATTGGCGCCACGCCGACGCAATATCGAAAAATAGCGAGGGAAGATCATCGGTGGAGCAGCCATGGAGCCAGCCCCGTTTACGACCTTGAGAAAGGCGCGTGTGATGGAAAAAGGCCGCTAACGGTCACCGATGATTTATAGGAAAAGTGCTAAGTGTTTATTCCGTTGCGTAAAGATGGCTAATACTCTGAACTAGAGGTTAAGAGGTTAAGAGGTTAAGAGGTTAAGGAGCTAATAAAGCAGAAATAGCCCTTGATATCCCCCAAGCTTAACTTCGTTTACATAGTCGCCAATATCGCTATTTACATCGACTGGCCTCATTGGTTTTTTTAATGGAATGCTGAGTTTCGGTGCCGAGTAAAAGTCTGAGTTCTGTCCATGAAAGTCGGTGCGATAAAGGACACGGCCATGCTCAAACTCTCTCGCGAGCACCATCTCTTCTGGGCCACCTTCTACCGCGTAGTGATCCGATTGATAAACAAAGTAACTATGAGTTGGCAGTAATTGAACCTTACCGTTCGGCAGATCAGCATGTTCAATGTGGTCTTGGGCTGCGTTTCCAACAATCGTGTAATCGGCTGGTTGTGGGCTACTCGTTGAAAGCATCAAAGGGATGGCTTCAAAACCTTGAGGTATCGAATGAGTAGGGGATCCTAAATCAACGGCGAGTAATGCGGTTGGCCGATAAGCTATGTTCTTTGGTATACCACTTTTCCAGAAGTTGTCTTTGGTTGTATTGTTGCTCCCATATACGTAGCCGCTGTTCCACTGGTTGAAGTAACTGTGTTTGGGGTGGTAGTTGAGGTAAAAAATAGCGAGTGTTGAGTACTGGTCTTGTTTCCAGTTTTCTTCGTTGTTTCCAAAATATTCAACTCGGCCAAAACGCGTGGTTGCTTGAAATATCACATTTTTCTTGCCGTGTGCCAGCGCAGAATTATCCCAAAATTTAGACAGCCCTGCATAACCACTGAATCCTGTCGAAGGGAATAAATAATGCTCTCTCAGATAGACATTTCCCGCGTTGATTAGGTGTGATTGGCCATGCCGACCATAAAGGTTAGCCGTTCCAATATTGAGCCCAACGATCGGATTACTGTCGTGCGCTGTTAGGATCTGTAGGAAGGAGGTGAATTGAGTTTGGTAAACTTGGTCGGCGTCATCTGAACCTACAATCAGCTCCATTTCACTGACTTTTCCACCCATATACACCTCAAACTGATTGCTGCCCATGAGCTTATTGGTGTCGTCGTTATACGCCCCGTGCAGGCCTTGCTGAGCCCAATGTTTGGAATAGTAAGCTTGTACTGCACTTAATAACTGTGGATTAGTTAGGTTGGTCAGCGCCCATGATGAATTTTGATTCCACATTCGTCCAAAAGGAATGACGCGAGATTCCCAACGAAAGCGCGCCGTGGCCGATTTGTTGGTTCGATTCTGATACTCAGAAGGTGATAAGTAGTTATCTTTGTTTAGATCGGCGGCTTGGTCAAAGCCGTGAATTTTCCGCCAATGTTTGGCTTTACCGGATGATTTCGAATCTGTACCTGGAATGGGAAAGGGTAGGTTCTTGATATCGAACTTAGGGAAACTGTCTTTTAATTGAACTTGATTTAAGCGAGGTCGAATATCGCTTGAACTGCCTTGCCAACGGATCCTAACAACGTATAAACGGCCGCCATCTCGCACAAATGTAGAACCAAAATACTGCCCGCCACCGTAGCTCTGGCCGCTGCCATCGTGAGTTGTTGCTCTGACCCAATTCGAGGGCACTCGCCAGCTTAACGCTTGGTTTTGAGTCATATTCTGTGTGTGATCGTTAATTATTTCTAAGCGAGCCCATGTCGTAGATTGGCCTAGATCATTCGTCGATGTTGGATATTCAATATGGAATTCTCCGCCTTGTGCAAAGCGTGAAAATTCGAATGTTAAGCTATCGAACTTCTCCGAATGGTAAACGTAGAGTGCTCCGCCACGTTCGAAATGTTCAAACACATCAGCATCCCACGGCGGCTGCTGATAAAGTGCATAGCCCGCATGTTTTTCGTCTGCGGTATAGCCAACGATCATAGGCTTGCGGCTTAAAAGCGTATTTTCACCGTGCGTTGTATCCAGCTCCGCAAGAATAGTATCTTCTGAAAAGTGTAAGAAGAAGTCTTCGTAATCAATGTTGTTTTTCTCTGCCGTGTTTCTAATTTCGTCTTCCAACGCTCCCGAATTGAGTTCTAACTTTTGGTTGTACATATAGCCGATGCTATTGGCTTTTTCGTTGTCACTTTTATTGCCGTAAGCCCCAAATACTAAATCACTGTTATCTATCTCCCAATCAATCACTTTGTCTGCTGATACAGCTGAGCCTTGCAGGTTCTTCCCTTGCTCATGCTGGCCGGGCAGCACAATGGCGTAGTTGGCTAAACTGGCATTTGGAAGTGCGAGGCTGATAAAGGAGAGGAGTGACAATAACGAGGTACTGTGTTTTTTTCATGAAGCTTCCTAGCTACGATGGGAGTCACCTTGTAGTGGTCAATAAATACCGGAGACTCGCTAAAGCAAAAATAACAAAATGTTCTCTGAGCAATATAAGCGTAGCAAACCCTGTCAATGAACTTATCGTATCTAACTTGACAGCTTAGAGGTTACTAACAACTATTAAGTTGATGATTTTAAATCCGTAATCCATAGATTTACCGAAGTTGCATGATTAAGGGCGTAGGTGTGGATATTTTTATGACGTTCACCTTGAGTGAACTCGATAAATAAGGAGAGGATGCCTCTTATGATGTCTTTATTATTTTTGTTGTTACTTGTGGCGATGGTGTGCGGGTTTTTCGGCAATAAGACCGCCGCGTATGGCTTTTTCGCTGGCTCAGTGATCCTTGGTTTGTATTGGTTTAATCACCATGCGACTGACCCTCTGTCGATCTTATTGTAAGGAGCTAGCATGAATCGAAATCAATTAACTCTCTTGAATACGCTTGGCTTACTGGGTATGACAGCCGTTTTGTTGATCGGCTTCATTCTTCAGTTTGTTCTCAATGAGCTTCCTTGCCCATTGTGTTTACTGCAACGAATTGGCTTTGTGATGGTCGCGTTTGGCTTCATGTTGAATGTGGTTTATGGGCCTCAACCTCGTCACTATGGGATTGTGCTAATTGGCGCTTTGTATGGTGTCGCCACCTCGTTAAGACAAGTTTCCCTACACGTGATTCCGGGTACTCCTGGTTACGGTAGCCCTATATTGGGGATGCATTATTACACTTGGGCCTTCGTGTTGTTCGCTGCAACCATATTGGGTGTTGCCGTGATCTTGATGCTGACCAATAAGGCCGAGTCTCACGAACCCTACAAAATGAGCAACTTTGGACGGATTGTGTGTTTACTAGCAATCGTGGTGGTGGCATTGAATGCTATTGCTACATTTGTCGAATGCGGTCCTTATCAGTGCCCTGATAACCCGGTGAGCTATTGGTTACTTAATTAAGGGGCTGGTGGCTAATTTCTGGATTTGAACAAAAAAAGAGCGAGAGGCCAGCCTCTCGCTCTTTTTGTATGTAACGCATTTCCAAATCTGCGAACAGTTTAGATTAGCTACTTATGTGCTTAGCGATTCACCTGCTCAACAATCTCTCGCGTTAGGCGGGCTATCTCATCCCACTCTCCGTTTTCAACGAGCTTCTTATCCACCATCCAAGTGCCACCGCAGGCTAATACCTGAGGTACAGCCAAGTAATTATCGATGTTTGATGACGTAATGCCGCCTGTAGGCATCAGCCGAATATCGCCGTATGGGCCAACTAACGACTTCACCATACTGATACCGCCCGATGCTTCTGCTGGGAAGAATTTGAGAGTCGTTAATCCCATTTCAAATGCCGCTTCAACGGTGCTTGGATTGTTCACACCTGGGATAATATCAATGCCGATCTCTTGGCATGCTTTAACCGTGTTTGGATTTAATCCCGGAGATACCACAAAGGTTGCCCCCGCTTCTTTCGCGGCCAGTGCTTGTTCACCATTCAAAATTGTTCCGGCACCAATCAGCATGTCAGGCTGAGCTTCTCGTAGCAGTCGAATAGCTTCAACAGCGGCGTCAGAACGAAAAGTAATTTCTGCTGCAGGCAGACCGTTTTCCGCTAAAACTTTACCTAGTGGAATAATATCTTCAGCGTTATCAATCGCGATAACAGGGATAACTTTAAGTGCTTTTAATTGGTCATTAATTGTAGGCATGGTTTACTTCTTAATAGGGTTTGAAAGAGTATCGGTGATGGCTTTTGGAATAATTGCACCGTGGTGTTGAATCACTAGTCTCGCGAGTGCATTACCTTGTTGGCAGGCTTCTGAAACAGAACCTCCAGAGAGGTAACAAGATAAGAAACCACCGTTAAAAGAGTCGCCTGCAGAGGTGCTATCAACTACAGTCTCGACAGGTATCGTTGTGATGTTTACGGGCTCAGTTTCAGCGTTTTCACTGATCAAGCAGCCTTCAGCACCAAGCTTTACGACAACGGTTTTGACGCCGAGTGCATGCAGTCTTTTTATGGTGTCTTGTGGCTGGGCGTCTTGCCATAACAGTTGCTCATCATCAAAGGTAACCAAGGCTATATCTGTCGCTTTATAGGCAAGCTGATAAGCTTCTTTGGTTGCGTCTTGTGAGCCCCACAGCTTTGGTCGGTAGTTACTATCAAAGGCGATGGCCACGCCGCGTTCACGTAGACCTTGGATGATAGTGAGTAACTTTAGCTGATCGCCATGAGGCAAGATCGCCAGAGAGATTCCACTCAAAAACACCATATCGACATCTTCAAGTTGGGCGGTTATTTTGTCGAAATCTGGGTGCTGTACCATGTAGCGAGCAGCCGAGTCATTACGCCAATACAGAAATGTGCGTTCACCAACGTCATCTAATTGAATCAGATACAGGCCTGGCGAGCGCTGCTCGTCAATCAATACGAAATCAGTTGATAGCCCTTCATCTTGCCATCGGTTAAGCATCTGCTTACTGATAGCGTCTGAGCCTAACGCTGTGACATAACTGGTACGAATCATAGGCGCATCTGACGAACGGGAATAGCTGGTGGCACTTCGGTTCAAATAAACAGCGGCGTTGAGCGTATCCCCACCATAGGTCTGTTGCATGGAACCGAATGGAGCGCCGTTCAGTTCTATCATGCACTCGCCGATAATCGCAATGTGGCTCATAGTGTGCCCTTACAGAAAGATTGGTATTGCTAGGTATATAAATGATGGAACGTGGCTACAAGGAAAGTAGCCACGTTGATTCTGTTCCCAATAGGTTGGGAGGAGGTCTTATTTGTTGTCTAGTTTCACGAACAACAGTGTTAATACATAAGACAGTACAAACACACCAACCACACCCATAATCGCTTGGATAAAGTTCTGTGTGCCGCCTGCAAGGTAAGCCGGCAAGCTGAACACAGAAGAAAGGATGTAGCTGGTTAAGTGAGTATCTATCGTTACCGAGATAGCACCGAACACACCGGCAGCCAAACTTGCCGTCATCATCGCTTTGGTGTATTTCGTTAGGACACCAAATAGAGCTGGCTCCGTGATGCCTAAGATAGCGGTAACGCTTGAGCCCATAGTAATTGAAGATTGCTCTTTAGAAACTGTCTTACGCTGCTTGTGCCAGATTGCCATTGTCGCACCAGCAATTGCCATGTTACCTAAGCACATGATCGGCATAAGTAAATCCTTACCATACAGTGCAAAGTTGTTCAGGCTAATCGGCGTCATGCTGTGGTGGATACCAAATACGATGGTAATCGGGCGAGTCAGACCGAAAACAAAGCCTGTTAACGTCGGAGAGATTTCCAGTAGTGAACTCATTACCCAACCCGCGCCATTACTTAGCCAGATACCCGCAGGGCCAACAAATGATAGTGTGATGGTTGAAGTTACCGTAAAGGCAAGCAACGGTGTAAATACTGGTTTTGCTGAAGAGGGTACCAGTCGGTCAACTAACGGAGTCACTTTTGATAGTAACCAGATAGCGAGAATAGCCGGAACAATCGCGCCGCCGTAGTTAAGCAGTTCAATCGGTACTACGCCTAGCACCGTCAGTTCAGGTGCAGCGCCAGCATCTTTTAGCATCACCGCTTTATCTACTAGCTTGGGTGCTAACATTGCAGAGGAAACAGCAAGCGCAATGTATTCGTTCACCTTAAATACTTTGGCTGCAGAGAAAGAGACCAGCATAGGTAAGAAGAAGAACACAGCAACAGAGATAGAGCGGAAGAAATAAACCGTGTCTGAGGTTTCAGAGATAACATTGGTTGCGATAAGGCCAGAAAGTAAGCCCATCAACATACCTGCACCGGCAATAGCAGGAACTACAGGGCCGAAGATACCCGCGACAATACGCATCACGCCTTGGAACAGTTTGCCTTTCTCTAGCTCATCAGCCGGATTAGCGTCAGCTTGTTGAGTGTTTGATAGCGCGTTAAACCACTTCTCTACTTCAACACCGATGATGACTTGAGTTTGACCTTGTTGAAGTACCACACCTTTCACATCAGCGATCTGCTTGATCGCTTCTTCGTCTACCAGAGACTCGTCTGCCAATTTGAATCGCAGCCTTGTCATACAGTGTGTGATACTCACGATGTTGTCTTCACCACCAAGTGCAGTGACTAATAACTGTATATTTTCTTTGAAATTTTTCTTTTTCGATGATGACTTCGAGTTATTAATAACGGCATCACTCTTTTCTACCATTTGCATACTACACCTGTTATTGGAATATATTTAACTCGAGTAATCATAACGACAACCAATTTAATTCCAACGCAGTAAAAAGAGATCTCAATCACACTTGAAATTCGAAAAATTATTTTTTCACCATTTTCGGCCAATTGGTATGTTTTGTTAATCAAAAAAAAACACTTAACGTACCAATTATTTTTACCGAAAATTAGCGCTTGAAATGTGGTTTTTAAAGCGGTTAGATAATAGGAGTTGACTTAAGTTTAGGTTATTTAATTGTGAAAGAAACTATTATATCTGATATCCATTGTATTATTACTAAACCAGACAGACACAATCTCATTACCGTGGTAGTTGAAACGAATGAAGGCGTGACTGGGTTTGGTTGTGCGACATTCCAACAACGACCGCTTGCTGTAAAAACAATGGTCGATGAATATTTAAAACCTATTCTTATTGGTAAAAACGCCAATAATATTGAAGACTTATGGCAAATGATGATGGTCAACGCTTATTGGCGAAATGGTCCTGTTATCAATAATGCAATTTCCGGTGTTGATATGGCACTGTGGGATATTAAAGCCAAATTAGCGGGTATGCCATTACATCAATTATTTGGTGGTAAGTCTCGTGATGCTATTCCTGTATACACACACGCGACTAGCGATACGATGGAAGGTATTTATGAGCTGGTGGAATCTTTCCTAGACAAAGGTTACAAGCATATTCGTTGTCAGCTTGGTTTCTATGGCGGTGTTCCAACCGATTTGCATACCACTCAAAACCCGACTGAAGGTTCGTATTACGACCAAGATCAGTATATGGACAATACACTAACGATGTTTAAGTCGCTGAGAGAGAAATATGGTAATAAATTCCATATTCTTCATGATGTTCATGAGCGCCTTTTCCCAAATCAAGCAATACAATTTGCCAAAGAAGTTGAGCAATATAAGCCTTACTTCATTGAAGATATTCTGCCACCAAATCAAACGGAATGGCTAGACAATATTCGTAGCCAAAGCTCGGTTTCATTAGGTTTAGGCGAATTGTTTAATAACCCTGAAGAGTGGAAATCTCTGATTGCTAACCGTCGTATCGACTTTATCCGTTGCCATGTTTCACAGATTGGTGGCATTACCCCGGCTCTGAAACTAGGTCATCTATGTCAGAACTTCGGTGTTCGTATTGCATGGCATTGCCCACCAGATATGACGCCAATTGGTGCAGCGGTAAACACGCATTTGAATGTGCATTTACACAATGCCGCCATTCAAGAGCATGTCGAGTACAACGAGAATACACATAAGGTGTTCCCGAATGCGGCAGAGCCAATCAATGGTTACTTATACGCTTCTGAAATCGCAGGTATTGGTGTCGAGATTGACCGAGAAATTGCCGCTGAATTTCCTGTAATGTATCGCCCCCACGAGTGGACTCAAAGTCGCCTTCCTGATGGCGCGATTCACACTCCATAACTCAAACAGTACCTATTCGGTTACTGAGTAACGCAAAAAAATATCCGCCTTCTTAGAAGGCGGTTTTGCTTTATAACCCCCTAAAAGGGGGCGTCCGCGCTATCAGTTCTTCAATAACTGTAATTGTTGTTCATACTCTATGTCCTGCTTATCTTGGTGTCGTACATATCGCCGAATGACTTCTTCATTCACACCGACCGTATCTACAAAATACCCTCTAGCCCAAAAGTGATTTCCCCATAATTTCTTACGTATATGTGGGAATCTATTGAAAAGTCGAATTGCTGTTCGGCCTTTTAAAACTCCTAACAAACTCGATACTGATAACTTGGGAGGAATAATGACAACAAGATGAACATGATCTGGTTGAACATTTAATTCTAAAACTTCGCAGTCTTTCATATTGCACAAAATATAGATTGAACGATAAAGCTCCTTTCCTACCTTATCTTTCAAAATCTTATATCTGTACTTTGGAGTCCAAACTATATGGTATTTGCAACGCCAATAGACATGTGATGAACTTCTGTAATCGCCCATGTGGTTGTTTCCTCTTACTTGTGGTGAATAAGAGGTTACTTCTAACATGGGCACTTCTTCAGGCTATAGCCTCAAGGAACAATCACCACCGCCCTAGGCGGTGGTTTTGAGGAGCCAATAAAATAGCCGCACTAGCGGCTATTTTTATCTCTGAAATTCATGCTCTCACTGTTAAAAGGCGTGTGATACGTGCATTGGTAGTTGATGTCGATGATATCGCTGACAATGAACAGTTCGCCAGAGGTTAAGAACCCTCGGTTGGTGATATTCATTGCTGCCGCATTCTTTTTGCAACCCAGAAGGTCAGCGTCATCTTTGGATACGTTGATCGCTTGATAGGTAGTGAGGTAACTATCGATCTCTAAATCGTGTGCTAACGCGTATTTTTGAATAGAGTTTTCAATGATCTCTGTATTCATTTCAGGGAAGATACTGACAGGTATCTTTGCTCCTTCAATCTGAACGACTTTATTATTTATTAACCTCAGTCGTCTAATTTTCCAAATATACTCATCATCAGATAACGAAAATATTTGTTGTTCATGTTGGTTTGGTAGCGTTTTATTTAATTGAATCTTTTTATAAGATATTTCTTCAAAGCTGTTTTCAGTGATTGAGTTATAGACTAAGGGAGTACCAATTAAAGAAGTATTAACAAAATACCCAGACCCAATTTTCGATTTTACCATTCCAATCGCCTCTAACTTTGCGAGTGCCTTTCGAATGGTGAAACGAGATAACCCATATATTTCAGAGAGTTCTCTTTCAGCTGGCAGTTTGTGATTAATACTGTTTTGGCAGATCTTGCTCACAATATCTTGAACAACTAATTCGTACTTTTTCATAGGCCAATAACTTTTAAAGTGTATTCACAGTGATTAAAGAATTATGAACTAAATCAGGGATTCAGCACGCTCTTAATGGCTTGAAATTATAACATAGAAGGCCATATAGGTGATGGTATTAACGGTTTGTTAGGCACGTTATCGAGTTCGTTCAAACAAAAAAGCACGCCATCATTGGCGTGCTTTTAGTCAGTTGTGTTTGCTCAATTCTCAGTAAGCTAACGAGTTACAACTACTGCTTCGCTAAGTTTTCATTTCTTAGCTTGGTTAACTCTTTCAGGCGTTTTGCATACTCTTTTTGGAATTCGTCAGGGTCAACATTTTCAGACTCTTGAGCGAAAACTCGCATCTTGTTGCCGCCGTAGATCTTGGCAAGGTCGTCGTTACTGTAGCCACGCTTCCAAAGCTCATCTGTGATCGCGGCAAGGATCTTCGCTAATTCTCCATTGCCCGTCGCCCCTTTGTTAAAGGCTTCAATCATGTAACCGCCATCGTCGTACATTTTGGCATTTTTGGTTGCGAAATCGACTACCATGTCCGTTGAGAACATATCATCCGTTGCGATACCGACATGGTCTACGCCTACCAGTTTCACATAGTAATCAATCATATCTGCGGCTTGGACTGGAGAAATATCTTCCGGCCAAACACCGTCCATCATCCACTCGGTAAATGTCGGGGCGATGTAGCCTCCTGATTTCGCTGCGCGTATCGCTTCATCATCAGGAATGGCACGGTAACAACCTTTTGGCGTTGCATTTGGCTCACTCTTATAAAGGCCAGCAGGCACTGAGTGCGTGTAAACAAATGGCGTTCCAGGATAATTTGTTTCCATGTAATCCATCGCATCATTGGCTGTCTTAGAACCCGTATGACTGAGATCGAGGATCACATCGTATTGAACCATTGAGTCGATAACGGATTTTCCCCATGGGGTGAGGCCTATATCTCGACCATTGTAGGCCGCTAATTGCCCTGAACCGGTTCTGAAAATGTCGTTATAAGCCAAGATCATGCTTTTTAGACCCATGTCCTTCAGGATCGCCATTTTGGTGACATCTTCGTCCAAGATAGTAGCGGTTTGACTATTCCAAAGAACCGCAGTTTTTCCTTCTGTGTGAGCTTTCTCAATATCGTGGTTTGAATGCGCTATGATGAAATTCTCAGGCTGCTTAGCCATGGCTGAACGATGCTTGTGATGGTGGAATAGGAAATCATCAAAGTTATGGTCAGCCGCGGTTACCGTGTACTCATGCCCTGTGATGCCCGCGTCGCGTGCGCCTTGAAAGTAGTCCAATAGCTGTTGGTCATCCTTCCAACCTGCACCGTACGGGCTCGCGAGCATACCAATCACGATAGTATCTTGAACGAATGTTTTGGCTTTGTCTGATGCTGGCCAAGTTTTGCTTTCGATACTCGCTTGGGCAACACCACAACTCATTGCAATGCTCGCCGCGACTAACGTTATCTTTTTAAACATGAAAACCTCTCAATTACTGGCTTAAGTCCATTTATATTTATGCCTAAATTTAATAGTAGACCCTGACGGTATCGTGGAGTTATTTAAAATTGATAACCCTGTCATATTTCGAAATCAAATCTGTTTTGTTAGATATGTATTTCACTTTATTGATGAAAACTCTAGTTAAGGCTTGTTAACTTGAGTCTGTTGTAGCTAAGCTGAAAATGATAAATGTGCATTTAGCGACATGGGTAAATTAGAAGAGGAAGGGTAAATGGGTCTTGATATTCCGTTGATAGATAAGCGCGTGGTGCATCACTTTCAACAAGGCTTGCAAGAAAAAAAATGGCTTGTTCTGAGTAACTCATCGCCAGCAAAATTGGCTTCAGATGTTAACTTGCCATTCAGCATGGATACGTCATCAGCGAGGTATGTGCCATTTAATGTATTTGCGCTTTTCTTGAGGAGTTTAAAGGGTCACCTGAGCCCCTCTGCGTTTACTTCTTTACTGTTAGAGAGTGCAGACCACGCAGCTCAAGAACTGCAATTCTCCGAACTTTCCATACAAGATTTTTTACTTCAATTTCCAGTTGGTAACTTGCTTGTAAAGCAGGGTTCAGGAGGCTTGTCGATTTCATTCAAAATGACAACGAGCGTGGCAAGCCATGTTGAGTCTGAGTTGTTTCTTATCGTTTATACCCACGCTTACTTTAAATCGCATTATGCCGATTTAGGAAAACCGATCCGTTATGACCTAGTTACGCGAAGTTCAGAACAACTGAGTGAGCTAAAAATCCAAACGGACACACCACAGTATTTAGGTCAGGCGAATACATGTATTCAGTACCCTCCACTGGCGAAGGAATGTGCCTTGGAAGTGCAAGCCCAGTCGATGACAGATACCAGTAAAGTCGCTGAAGCGCTGTCTCCATACATTGGGCGAATGGACCTCGACTTGGATACATTTTGCGACTTAAATTCGCTCGGGAAACGCACCATTCAACGAGCGCTTTCACAAGAAAACACGACCTTTAGAGAGGTTAAAGAGTCATTGGCCTTTGATTTTGCAAAGCGTGTACTTGCCGATCAAGCGTACTCGATAGCAGATGTTGCTCAGCACTTAGGGTATGCCGATGCGTCGCAATTTATTCGAGCTTTCAAACGAGCCAATGGCATCACGCCGTACCAATGGAAAAAGCAGAACTCGTGAAGCGGCATCACTTCATTTTTAACGGATTGTTCCACTTGCGAATATTGAGAAGGCCATCGAAATGATGGTCTTTTTTGAGCTCAATTGATTGTATCTCATACGAGAGGTCATTATTTTATCAGTATTAATCATGAATCTTGATGTGCGGCATTTTGTGTCAATCTGAAACACTGACACTCGATCGACTAATGTTTTCGTTTGAGGATGTAGAAAATGAAAAGATACCCGTCTAAATCAATCGTTACATTCTTGATTTTAACGTTATCAACACTGGTTTTATTGGTTGCGGCAGCATTTCAAATTCGCGGAGAACCAACGTGTGTTGATTGCTACGAATCAGACAAAGGGCAGTTCAAATATGTTCTCTATGATGGAACGTCGCCCTCTGTTATTCCAAGCATCCATAATACCTTATTGATTAACCGCACTCCCTTAATGAAAACGTTCGAGCTTGATTCTATGCCGCCAGTCACCGTTAGGGTTTGGCGAAACCAAAAAGCCTATTTGGATGAGCAGGAGCGGAGCATAGGGTATCGATATGCTTTCTCTACGGGGTATATTGATCCTAAAAGCAATGAAATTAGGCTGCTCTATTTTGGTGGTGAGATCCATAAAACCGCATTGCATGAGTTCGTACATTTGCTGACTCTGCAAGTGAACCCTAACTTCGCGAATAACCCGCGTTGGTTATGGGAAGCTATCGCTATCTACAAATCTGAAGACTATTGGTTTCACCTGAGTAACAGGCATGCCATCAGTCGCCGTTTCGATGGGCTAGTTCAGGATTTATACCACAAGCCAAACAGTAGCTCGGCTGTTTATGAGCTTGGGTATACGGTCGGTGAGTTTATTGAACGTTCATGGGGAGAGGGGGCGTTTGTTGATCTCATTAAAAGCAATGGGGATCCATCACAGTTTACCGACCAGCCAATAGAATCGCTGTTTTCTGATTGGAAAAAATTCGTCAAAACAACGTACTTGAGTGGCCCGAAAAGTGAGTATGAAAAGGCCATGGAACGAAATCCATTCGATAGAAGAGACACGTCTAACTAATCAAAAAAAGAGGTGATGTTTTATATGAACATCGCCTCTTTTCTATTTATTCTTTAATTAGCTTTATTGTTCGGTATTCAGATGTCGAATCAACTTCGCTGGTGTACCACCGTATAGGCAGTCTGGCGGTACATCACTGTTGACTACTGAGTTCGCTGCAATAACTGAACGAGCCCCAATTGTCACGCCTTGATTGATCACTGAGTTACCGCCAACCCACACATCATCTTCGATTGTTATTGGTAAACAAAAGGTTTCCCATTTACGGCGGCTACGATAATCAAGGGAGTGTGATGGCGTATAGAATTGCGCACTTGGTCCAATTAAAACATTGTTACCGATTTTGATGTTCGCACCATCTAGCATTACTGCGTTCATGTTAATGAAGGTATCGTCGCCAATCTCGATGGTTTTACCAAACTCACAATGAATAGGGGGCTGGATTAAGCTGCTACTACCAACCTTACCAAATAGCTGCTCTTGCAATGTGTGTTGCTGGTCTGGGTCTTGGTGGTTGTTGAAAGCCATTAGCGCCTTTCTGGCATTGGAACGCATGGTATCAATTTCTTGGTCTGCACCATCATACACTTGCCCAGATAGCATCTTTTCTAGTTCAGTTTTAACGTTTGTATTACTCATGCTTGCCCACTTTCCGAGAGTCTCGGTTTAATACCAATCGTAGTAAATAACTGGTCATCCTAGCTGGTTAAAACGCTCAATAACTGCGTTAGAAATTTTGATTGTAGAATAACTACTTATCGAAAATTTCTGCCTTGTTCTTAAGCCTTTTTCCTGCGCTATTTATGATCACTTACTTACTGTGATTGGTATAAATGACGAATACTGCAAGATTAGCGATTTTCGGGCATAAAAAAAGAGAAAAGCCTCAGCCTTTCTCTTCCTATTTTTCTACTTAGCAATCAAGATTGCTTAAATTAGATTTGCTCAACGAAACCCATTAGGTGCTGTTTCACTTCGTCTGAAGCAAAAGCGCTCTCTACAGAGTATTTGTAGATCTCTACGTAGTCTTCTTTTGTTAGGCCGAATGTTTCACACACACGCTTCACTTCGTTGGTCATGGTTGTGTTCGACACAGTACGGTTGTCTGTGTTGATCGTAACAACGATGCCGTCTTTCTTGAATTCAGCAATTGGGTGGTCGCTGAATTTGTGAATACATTTAGTTTGAACGTTACTTGTTGGGCAAGTTTCAAGCGCAACTTGCTTCTCTTTAACGATGTTGTACGCGTCCTCGTTACCTTGGATGTGAACACCGTGGCCGATACGTTCAGCGTCAAGCTTTGTCACAGCATCGTAAACGTTTTGACCGTGCCATTGCTCCCCAGCGTGTACGGTAATGCGGTAGCCTTTTTCAAGAGCGTATTGCGTGTACTCAGGGAATTCAGCACAGAAGCCTGGCTTTTCGCCACCTGCGATATCAAACGCCACAACACCTTTACCTAGGTAGGGTTGGCCTGCGTCGATTACGTCTTTGATAGAGTCTTTAGGGAACATACGAAGCACAGACATGATGTAGTTGCCTTTGATGTCGTATTTCTCTTCAGCGCGCTTCATGCCTTTTACTGCACTTGCAATGATCGTATCAAGAGACAGACCTTTATTTACGTGCAGGATTGGTGCGAAGCGAACTTCTAGGTACTTAACGTTTTCTAGTGCAGCGTCTTCGTAAAGCTCGAAAGAGATACGTTCAATCGCTTCTTCAGTCTGCATTACTTGTAGTGGCAGGCTGAAACAAGCCAGATACTCATCTAGGTTTTTGCAATCTTCTGGCACCGTTAGAGATTGAACAACCGCGTCGCGATCTTCAGGTAGTTCGATATTGTACTGTTTTGCTAGGTCAATAATCGTATCTGGGCGAACACTTCCGTCTAGGTGGCAGTGTAAATCAATCTTTGGTAGTGCTAGAAAATCCATGAGTATTCCTTAATTCTATTATTATTTGAGCGTGTTAACTCACATGCGCTAAATTTACCAAGACAATGATATGATTTAAAGTGACAATTAATCATCATTAACCTGAATTTAGGGAATATCATGGTAGATGTTAAAAGCTTACTTAAATGCGATATGAATTTGCTGCTTTGCCTACACGTTCTCATTGAAGAGCGAAGCGTGAGCAAAACCGCAGAGCGACTTTTTTTGAGCCAATCTGCGGTAAGTAAACAGCTCACCAAACTCAGAGCTTTGTTTGATGATCCGCTGTTTGAGCGAGAATCCAAAGGGCTATTCCCCACACCCAAAGCACTCGCGTTAGCGCCTAAGATTCACCAAATTCTACTGCAGATCGAAAAGCTGACCGTTCCCGAAGTTTTCGATCCTAAAGACAGTGAGCGTACTTTCACTATAGACCTTGTTGAAACCGCCTACACAGCGATCTATCCGCACTTTATGCCGACAGCACTTGCCGATGCGCCGCACATTACCATCAACAGTTCGACGTGGAGCAGCGACAGCTTCAAGCGTTTACTGAAACGTGAGGTGGATTTTGGTATCGGTATATTTGAGCTAGATGAGCGCGCTTCTACCCACGTGCAATGTATTCCTGACGAGTTGGATTTCGTGGAACTGTGCTTGGATTATTCTGTATGTTTGATGCGCAATGACCACCCTGCCTTGCAAGAAGAGTGGAACCTAGACACCTTCTTGAAGTATCGACACATACAGTTGGTGACGGGTGGAGCGGGTGACTGGTTATTGATGGAAGTGCTTAACTCAAAGCAGCTTGAAATCAACAAAGCCGCTAATGTTTCAGACATCACCAGTGCCATTAAGCTGTGTAAGCAGAGCGATTTGCTTATGTGTTACCCATACAACTCAGTACGCGATTACATTGATAGCGGAGAGTTGGTGATGAAGCCCGTACCTGTTGATTTGGTGCCGGGAGGCTTGTTCCTTCTATGGCACAAATATTTCGATTCAGAACCGAGCCATAAATGGTTGCGCGATCTGATCATCGAGCAGACTCGATAGTTGAGATGTATAATCTATTCAAGCTTTTGAAAGATAAGATAAACGTAATTGTTTGATAAAAAATTCAGTTTTATTTCGTCTTTTGGAATTAAGCTTCGTCTTATTCTGGGTGCTATTTTTATTTGGAAGATGAGAGATGACAATTCCACGGTTACCACAACAAATTATTGAAGACGCGTGTGAGTGGGCGATCATGCACGGTGTTGCGTTTCGCCAGCCAGATAATACCGCTAGGCATTGTCCTTTCAGCATTGCTCCTATGACTATGGAGCGTGAGGTTTTTGAACACTTGTTGAAGGTAACACCGCTGATCACCAAGTTAATCAGCAATGTTTCCGAAGATCATGATTTCTTGCAGTCATCACTGAGTGATATGGCCAAAGCTGATCCGTTTTTTGGCCGTTTGATGGAGCTGCATCAACAAGCGCATGGCGAGGTGTCTCATCGTCTTTATCCTGCTCGCCAACCGTTGTTATTAATGCGTACTGACTTCATGGACGATCGTCAACATGGCGCGAAAGTGATCGAGTTTAATGGCATTGCTGCAGGTATGGCTCCATTCGGGCAAAAGGCCACAGAGTTCCATGATTACATGCACAATCAATGGCCTGAGACTTATCGGAGCTGGCTTGAAGATAAATCTGCCACACCTGCTGAAAACCAAGGCTTAAAGCAACTGGCTTATGGTATTGCGACTTCAGCAAGAAAAGTGCGAGCTGACTTTAATGATTCAGATAAGCCAACATTCTTGATGGTAGTACAGAAGAACGAAGACAACGTGTATGACCAACACCTACTTGAAATTGAACTGCAAAAGCAGGGTGTGCGTACGGTTCGTCGCACCTTTGAACAATTGAGCTGTCAGCTTTCATCGGGTGATAACCAACGCTTGTTACTGCAAGATGTCGGCGCGGTTGATGTGGTTTACCTAAGAGCGGGCTATCAGTATTCAGATTACTGGGCACCAGAACTCAACGAATCGGTTTGTTGTCATACACTAAGCCAAACGCGCGTGTTTATGGAACAGCACCATGTTGCAATGAACGCGACTATCAGCCAACAATTAGCGACCAGTAAAACCATGCAAATGCTGCTGACCATGATGCCTGCATCTGAATACGCACGTTGGGGTTTAACGCGAGAAGAAGCGGAATTGGTGAAGAGTGTTTTAGCAGATATGAAGCCAATCACCAGTGAATCGATTGAATGGTTTAACACACAAGCTAACAAGCAAGAGTGGGTGCTAAAAAACCAAGGTGAGGGCGGTGGCCATTGTGTCTTTGGTGACGACATCAGCGAACAATTGAGCCAACTTAAGCCAGAAGAGTACGATGCGTGGGCATTGATGCAGCGCTTGTACCCACACGAACGTGACGTGCCAACCATTGCGGTGCGTGACACTCAACAAACGCTAGTGACAGATTTAGTCAGCGAAGTGGGTTTGTTCACCGCGTATTATCAAGGTGAACCAGTTACAGAGTTCGGCGGCTACGCGGGATATCTTATTCGTAGCAAACCTGCGAGTGAGAATGAAGGCGGGATCCACAGCGGAAAGGGGATTCTCGATTCATTGGTGTTGATTGATTAGTGCTTAATTCTGAACAGTGACAGATAGCAGTAAGGCCAACGTGTATACGCTGGCCTTTTTTATGGCTCTTCGCAGATTAGCGCCAAGTTGGATAAGCGACTCAGCTTGTCGTTGCGTTATGCTGGAACCTTAAAACAAGAATCTTGATTGCTGTATTTTGGTACGAAGCACAATTTGTCTGCCGACATTTTTAAGCCGTTTTGCATCTGGATATGTGTTACCGCCCAGATCACGCAGCCGTGAGGTAAATTGAATAGCGAGCGAGTTTGAGTGAACAACACGCCGTCATCATAGGCCGGTGTAATGTTCGTCGCTTTGCCTTGCCACGCCTTATTAGTGGTTTGCACATCAATATTTGGAACAATCAGTGAGAGCATTTCTGGCTCAACGTCTTTTACGACTTTCAAGCAGATACGACACCCATCGTAGTATTGTTCTATCCAGATTTTATGTGGAATAGCGTGATCATCCCAACCCAGTTGTAAGATATGTTCCATGACTTTGTCCTTGGTATCTAAGAAGGAAAGGCAGTGCTCAACACTGCCTGAATTAGCTCAAATATTATTCGTAATTTAAACCATGTCCGAACGGGTAAAGGGTGTCGGCTTGATCATACCCAGGATAATCTGAGTCTTGGTTTTGAATGGCTTGGGCACTGTTCGCTAAAGCAAATGGCAGTTTTCCTTGAGGTGTAAAGTTGCCTGAAAGTACTTCCATTAGGTTGCTGTCCGAGACACCAAATGTCGCTATTACCGCGCCGGCCTGCTTAAGGTTACTTTGATCGTCCAATACGAAGGGTTGTCTAAAGTTGATAGACAAGACCGTTTTGTCAGAGCCCACTTCGTTCATAACGGCTTGGATATCACTTAGGCTTGGTTCAATATGCCAAGATGCAGCTGTAGCCATTTCACTGAACGCAAGAATATCGAGTTCATCTGGGTTCGCACCACCAAAGATAAGATCAGGATCTGAACCTTCGTTAGATACGCGAACACGAATAACCGCATAGTCCGTATCGGCTGGTACTGGTGGACGCGTTTCTCCCGCTTCGTAATCACCAGAAGTCACGGTAAAGTTGTACTTGTCGTCTCCAGCAATATTTTCATCCATTCCCATGACATACAGAGCAACAGGAGCTTGTGCGGTTGATTCAGCTAAAGGTAGAGTCTTATTGGTATTTTGAAGTAAGACGACAGACTTTTTCTGTGCGTAATCAGCGCGTTCTTGGTACTTGTCATTGCCTAAAACCTCTCGGGCTTTTTTCTCGTCAACGTAAGTGTTTTCGAAAAGGCCAAGCTTGAATTGTTCTTCAAGTAAGCGTGTTACTGATAGGTCGACACGCTCTTCGGTGAGCAGATCCTTTTCGACCAGTTTCACGATGACTTCTTTATCATGGAAGCCTGAAAGAACATCGACTCCAGCTTCGACCGCCATTGCAACCTGCTCATCAATCGTTTTGTGTTCCACACCCCATGCTCGCTCACCAATAATGCCGGTATCTGAGTTCACGTTACCTGTGTAACCTAATTCGTCTCTAAGCAGGTCGGTGACAATACCTTTTGAAAAGGACATACCAACATCGTTTGGCATCCATTTTTGATCTACCGGAATGCCGTAGTAAGGCATTATTGAAGAAGCGCCAGCTTCAATCGCGGCAATAAACGGTTTTAGGTGGTAGTCAAAATTGTTCTTGGGATAGACTTGGTTCTTACCAAAGTCATAGTGTGGGTCACCGCCGTTTTCTTGTGGACCGCCGCCAGGGAAGTGTTTGATGGTTAGCGCGATACTGTCTTCGTTGACTTCACCGCCATCCTGTAACCCTTTGATCAGTGAACGCATAATGTCAGACGCTAAATCTGCATCTTCGGTAAAGGTTTCGTGTACTCGATACCAGCGAGGTTCTGTCGCCAAATCCATCATGTATCCGTACATACTGCGCAGGCCAATTGAAGACCACTCGTCATTCATGATACCAGCAAATTCAGTGATCAAATCCATGTCGCGAGTGGCTGCTAAACCTGCCTCTTTAGGCCAAGCAGAAAAGGCACCTGAAGAAACGTTGATCCCTGCTTTAGCTGATGGATCAATATGGTTACGAGCATTGGACTTGAATAGAGCGGGGATACCCATTCGAGTTTGTTCACGCAGTTCTTGAACACTATTCATGAACTGGGCCGCTTCTGTTGGGGTTATCTGACAACCTGAACGTCCTGCATCGCAATCCGGTACATTAGTTGGGGTTTCAACTACGCTGTTACGAAAGATAAAGCGAGTCATTTGGGCATCGGCAATCATGTCTTGCCCTTTACTGCTAACAAGCCCACCTTCGGATGAGTTTAAGGTGTCAATGAGCATCATGCCGGCTTTCTCGTCTAGTGTCATTCGGCTAACCAAGTCTGCTGCTCGCTCTTCAGGAGATAATCGCCAGTCTTCAAAGGGTTCCAGTGTTCCACTGCCGTTAGAATCTCGGAATTGGTAACCATCAACGTTCAATACATCATGAACACGAGAGTTAACTTGGGGCTGTTGGAGGTTATTGTCGCTATCAGATGAGTTGCATCCTGCAAGAAGCAACGCGATTGCTATAGGTGTCAGGGTAAGACGCTTCATGGTCACGGTCCTATTGTTGGTATAATAATAAGTACATGACCAATTTTAATAATTAACGGAATATTGGTTAACCAAAATAAATCAAACTAAAGATTTGGATCACCATATAAATTTAATTGGTGATTTGATTCAATTTAGTATTGGAAATATATTGACGACGTTTAAATAACGTAAACTTAATTAGATTTACTTTTTTGATATCCAATTAACTTTTCATTTAATTAATGGTGTATTACTTCCATATTTTAAATCTAGAATAAAAAATGTATTGCCTATTTTATAGTTAACAATCTGCGTTGATGTAAACGGTAGATTGTGACTAAATTTGTGACAATAAAGGTGACTTCGACAAAAGATCCGCCAATAGAACCAATCCAAATATTGTGACTAGCCCAACAGAAAGAATTGAATAATATTAAGGTTCTCAGCGTGATACCTTGTCGAGAGAAGAGTGCCCATGTCGCTACGGATGAACCAACAACCGTAATAAACTCAAAGAAATGATTCATGTTAGGTAATGTCATTACCCACATTAAACCAATGAAAAACCACATCACTTTGCGGGATTGAGTTTTTATTGATACGTAACTTCGAATAGCATTGATAATTACGCCAATGGCGGCAACTATAGCGCCCATTAATATAAAATGGATACTCATAACAAAACAAAAGATCATCATTTGATAGCGAAATTTCATATCATCTTTTTGCCAAAAGGCCATTACGCCGATAAAGAAAGCGAGACCTCCAACTCCCTGTGTTACCCAGTTTTCCATATTTAGCCTTTATTTTTAGATGCTATCGATCACGATTAAATATTAACTTTGAAGGAATAATGCTCAACCATAAAATAACCCTCCAAAAGGAGGGTTAGATATAACGTTAAAGTGTTATTGCATTAGGTTTAATTGACTAGCTTAACGGCTTCACGAGTTAAATGAGCCAATTCTTCCCAATTGCCTTCTTCAATCAGCTTCTTATCCACCATCCAAGTACCGCCACATGCGAGTACTCTAGGTATCGCTAGATAGTCTTTAATGTTGTTAGGGTTAATGCCACCTGTCGGCATGATCTCAATATCGGTGTAAGGCGCAAGAAGTGACTTAACCATGTTGATGCCACCCGATGCTTCAGCTGGGAAGAACTTCAATGTGGTTAAGCCCATTTCTAGAGCGGCTTCTACTGTACTTGGGTTGTTGACCCCAGGAATGATGTCAATACCAATCTCCTGACAAGCTCGGACAGTATTTGGATTAAAGCCAGGAGAGACGACGAACGTTGCGCCCGCTTCTTTAGCCGCGATCGCTTGCTCACGATTGAGTACAGTGCCTGCGCCGATCAACATATCTGGTTGTGATTCACGAAGTAGACGAATAGCTTCGACAGCAGCCTCAGAACGGAACGTAATTTCTGCTGCAGGTAAACCATTTTCAGCTAACACTTTACCCAGAGGGATGATGTCTTCAGCGTTGTCGATAGCGATCACAGGGATAACTTTCAGTGTTTTTAGTTGTTGTTTGATGTTCATTGGTATTCCTTAAATGGCTGTGATGGCCGCTTGAGTAAGTTCTTTTGCAATAATGGCACCGCGATGTTGGATAACGACGCCTGCCATGGTATTGCCACGCTGGCATGACGTTGTTAAGTCTTCGCCAGCAAGGTAAGCAGATAAAAACCCGCCATTGAATGAGTCTCCTGCCGAGGTCGTATCAACGACATGTTCAACAGGTAGGGTCGGCACCGCCCGTGGAGCCGAAGCGGTACCAGAGTTTAGATTTATGTCACTTTGAATTGTGGCATCTTGAATGAGGCAGCCATCTGCACCCAGTTTGACGATGCATCGCTTAACACCCAGCGCAGTTAGACGTTCGATAGTTTGTTCTGGAGAGCTATCTCCCCAAATTAACTGTTCATCATCGAATGTCACCAATGCTAAATCCGTCAATGTATACATGGCTTGGTAGCTGTTTTTGACGGTTTGGTTTTCGTCCTGTGGCCAAAGGGTAGGGCGGAAGTTACTGTCGAAGGCGATTTCAACGCCTTG
This sequence comes from Vibrio lentus, assembly GCF_030409755.1. Classification (NCBI taxonomy): domain Bacteria; kingdom Pseudomonadati; phylum Pseudomonadota; class Gammaproteobacteria; order Vibrionales; family Vibrionaceae; genus Vibrio; species Vibrio lentus. The sequence continues at coordinate 1,171,187 of NZ_JAUFQE010000001.1, read as the reverse complement.
TGTCTTCAATTCAACCAAGATGTTCAATAGTTCGATACGATCTTGCTCAGGCAAAATTGCTAATGTGATGCCGCTGAGAAATACCATATCGACGTTGCGCAAAGCTTGTTTTATCTGGCTAAAATCTGGATGTTGCAACAGGTACCGTGCTGCTGACTGATTACGCCAGTATAAGAAGGTACGCTCACCTGCGTCATCAAGCTGAATCAGGTATAGACCTGGGGTACGTTGACTGTCTTGTAGAACTAGGTCCGTCGACAGCCCTTCTTGTTGCCAGCGTTCTAACATTCCCTTGCTAATCGGGTCTGCGCCCAAAGCCGTGACGTAGGACACTTTGATGTCATTTGGATTGAGGTTGGCCTCGCAGCCGCGGTTTAGATAGACCGCAGCATTGAGAGTGTCTCCGCCAAACGTTTGATGCATTGAGCCGAACGGTTTGCCGTTAAGCTCGATCATGCACTCACCAATAATGGCGATATGTTTCATGGGTTACGCCCTCTCTTCGAAGTAGCGTTTTGCGTTACCAAAGCAGATGTCTTCGACCATAGGGCCAAGCAGTGACATGTCGTTTGGCACCTCGCCGTTTTCAGCCCAACGACCAAGCATGTCACACAGAATTCTGCGGAAGTATTCGTGGCGTGTGTACGACAAGAAGCTACGAGAGTCAGTCAGCATGCCGACAAACTGGCTAAGCAGACCAAGCTGAGATAGCTGCTCCATTTGGCGTTGCATGCCGTCTTTCTGATCGTTGAACCACCAACCAGAACCAAACTGAACTTTGCCCGCGATACCGCCACCTTGGAAATTACCAATCATGGTGCCCATCATCTCGTTATCGCGAGGGTTTAAGCAGTAAAGGATGGTGCGAGGCAACTCGTTGCTTTGATCCATTTCGTCCAACAGATGAGCCAGCTCGAAGGCAAATGTCTTGTCGCTGATCGAATCAAACCCTGCATCTGCGCCTAACAGTTGGAACATACGCGTGTTGTTATTGCGTTGAGCACCAATGTGAAGCTGCATTACCCAACCCATTGCGGCGTAGCGCTTACCTAACCACACTTGAACGGCTGTTGAGAACTGTGCATATTCTAAATCGGTGAGCGTTTCGCCGTTGAGGCGTCGAGTTAACAGAGCATCCAAATCGGATTCTGATGGAATCGGCGCGTAGCGAACCACTTCGATACCATGGTCTGCTGCACGGCAACCATGATCGTTGAAATGCGCTAGGCGGCTGTCTAAAGCACTCAATAGATGATGGAAGTGTGTGATCTCAATATCAGCAACCATGCTTAACTTTTGCAGGTAATCAGCAAAGCCATCAAGTTCAATTTTGAACGCTTTATCTGGGCGCCAGCTTGGTAGAACCTTCACATCAAATGAATTGTCTTGAGCGATCGCTTTATGGTGTTCAAGAGAATCAATTGGATCGTCTGTCGTGCCGGCCATCACCACATTCATTTGCTTCATGATGCCGCGAGCACTAAATTCCGGTGTCGCTAATAGCTCGTTGCCTTCGTGCCAAATTTGGTCAGCTGTTTCTGGGCTCAATAGAGTGCCAGTCATACCAAATGGGCGACGAAGTTCTAAGTGAGTCCAGTGGTAAAGAGGATTACCTAAGGTTTGAGGGACGGTTCTAGCCCATGCCATGAACTTATCATAATCGCTTGCGCCTCCAGTAATCAGACGTTCGTCGATCCCTGCTGAACGCATGCCACGCCATTTGTAATGGTCACCCTCAAGCCAAATCTTAGACATGTTTTCGAACTGACGATCTTGAGCCACTTCTGCTGGGTTTAGATGGCAGTGATAGTCATAAATCGGCTGGTGGCTTGCGTGTTCGTGGTACAAACGGCGTGCAGTCTCATTCGACAGTAAAAAGTCTTCACATAAGAAATTCTTCATTGTTTGTACTCCTTATAACGCAGCCACGGTCGCAACAGCACCATGTTCAATTAATGATTGGTACGCTGAACTTACCGCATCAATCACCTGTGGGTTTTGACCTAGTTCGGCAGGGAAAATCGCTTCAACCGCAAGCAACGCCGGAACCACAGATACATTGAGTCCATGCTGGTCGCAGATCTGGCGAAGTGTATCTACCATTGGGTCGCGAACATCGATCTCATTGCCTTGCTCATCAACACCCGATACATAGCGCATCCAGCCAGCGATGGCCGTCGCAAGCCATGAGAAGTCTGAGCCTTGCTCTAAATGGAATCGCAAGCTGCCACCCATACGCTGAGGGATCTTCTGACTACCATCCATCGCAATCTGCCATGTCTTATGTTTCAAACTTGGGTTGGTGAAGCGGTTGATCAGCAAGGTTGCGTAACCTTCCAAATCAGTCCCTTCAGGCATAGTTAGTGAAGGTGCTTGGGATTTCATCATCATGTCAAAAGCGGCTTTGCGGTAGCCTGCATCTGTCATGGTGTCGGAAATATGGTCGTAACCACCAAGGTATCCAAGGTAAGCAAGGAAAGAGTGACTGCCATTGAGCATACGCAGTTTCATCTCTTCGTAAGGCACCACATCTTCTACGAACTCTGCGCCAGCAATATTCCAGTCTGGGCGGCCTGCCACAAAGTTATCTTCAATCACCCATTGGCGGAATGGTTCACAGGCGATGCCACACGGGTCTTCACAACCAAGCAGTTCTGCAATTTCTGTCAGTGTCTCTTCGGTTGCTGCGGGTACGATGCGGTCAACCATGGTGCATGGGAAGGTGACATTAGTTTCAATCCAATCACGTAATTCTGGGTCAAGCAGTTGAGCGAACTCAATGATTGCTGCTTTTGCCACATGACCGTTCTCTTGCACGTTGTCGCAAGACATGACCGTGAATGGTTTTAAGCCACGTTCGCGGCGAATTTTTAGGGCTTGGACAATGTAACCTAATGCTGATTTAGGTTGAGTTGGGTTAGCTAGGTCAGCGATGACTAATGGGTTATTTTTGTCGAGTTTGCCGGTCGCTGGGTCAGCGCAGTAGCCTTTCTCTGTGATCGTCATCGACACGATCGCCACTTGAGGCTCAGCCATTTTTTCTAAAACAGCTTCGATACCGTCTAGGTTTGGATGCAGTGATTCAGTCACTGAGCCGATTACTTTAACGTCTGTGGATTCAGCGCCTTTTTCAGCAACGGTGTAAAGGTGGTCTTGCGCGCGAAGTGATTCAATCAAATCTTCGCCGCCGAATAGGTTAATTTCGCAAATACCCCAATCAGTGTTGGTTTTGCTTAGCATTTCATTGGTGAATAGCGCTTGGTGCGCTCGGTGAAATGCACCGAAACCAAGGTGCACAATACGGCTTTGGAGTGCTGAACGGTCGTAGTCAGGTCGTAATACAGTGTTTGGCAGCGTAGAGTTAGCAACAGTCTTCATTATTCAGTTCCTTTTCCCGCCAGCGAACCAGCGGGATTTTATTGGCTCCTCAAAACCACCGCCTAGGGCGGTGGTGATTGTTCCTCTAGGCTATAGCCTGAAGAAGTGCCCATGTTAGAAGTAACCTCTTATTCACCACAAGTAAGAGGAAACAACCACATGGGCGATTACAGAAGTTCATCACATGTCTATTGGCGTTGCAAATACCATATAGTTTGGACTCCAAAGTATAGATATAAGATTTTGAAAGATAAGGTTGGAAAGGAGCTTTATCGTTCAATTTATATTTTGTGCAATATGAAAGACTGCGAGGTTTTAGAGTTAAATGTTCAACCAGATCATGTTCATCTTGTTGTCATTATTCCTCCCAAGTTGTCGATCTCGAGTTTGTTAGGAGTTTTAAAGGGCCGGACAGCAATTAGACTTTTCAATAAATTTCCACATATACGTAAGAAACTATGGGGAAATCACTTTTGGGCTAGAGGGTATTTTGTAGATACGGTCGGTGTGAATGAAGAAGTCATTCGACGATATGTCCGACACCAAGATAAACAGGACATAGAGTATGAACAACAACTGCAGTTATTGAAGAACTGATAGCGTGGACGCCCCCTTCTAGGGGGTTATAAAGCAAAACCGCCTTCTAAGAAGGCGGATATTTTTTTTGATAAAGCGTTTGAGTGTTTAGCAGTCTTAGAATCTATCTGTGACCAAATTACGAACCGTAGCCCAGTACCAATTCAGGTAGGAACAAGCTCAGCTCAGGGATGAAAGTAACGGCCATTAGGGCTGCAATCAGTGCTGCATAGAATGGCAGCAAAGGTTTGATGACTTTGTCGATGGCAATGTTGGCAACCGAACAACCGATGAATAGCGCACTACCTACTGGCGGCGTACAGATACCGATAGCTAGGTTGAAGGTCATCATGATGCCGAAGTGCACAGGGTCGATGCCTAGGTCTAGCGCGATTGGTAGGAAGATTGGTGTGAAGATCAGTACCGCAGGTGTCATATCCATGAAGATACCCACAATCAGCAGAATCACGTTGATAATCAGTAGGATCATTAGCGGGTTATCAGAAACCGCCAGTAATGCATCAGCAATCATGTAAGGCACATCGGCGTTCGCCATTGCCCAAGACATCCCCATTGATGCGCCAACAAGTAATAGAACGATAGAAGTTGTTACTGCAGACTCAAGGATGATCTTTGGAATATCACGCCATTTTACTTCACGGTAGATAAGCACGGCTAAAACAAACGTGTATACCACGGCAATCGCAGAAGCTTCAGTTGCAGTAAAGATACCGCCAATGATGCCACCCATGATGATGCCGATCAGTGCCAGAGAAGGCGCTGCTTTTAGGAAGGTATCCCAAACCATTGATAGTGAAGGACGCGCTGCAACAGGGTAACCACGACGTTTTGCAATAATACCCGCCACAATCATGATACTTAGCCCCATGATGAGACCTGGGATGTAACCCGCTAAGAACAATGCCGCGATTGAAGTACCACCAGAAACCAAAGAGAAAACGATCAGCGTGTTACTTGGTGGAATCAATAGACCAGTAGGACACGAAGTAATGTTAACCGCCGCAGAGAAGTTTTCGTCGTAGCCGTCTTTCTTTTGCAGAGGAGACATGGTGCCACCAACTGCAGCTGCCGATGCTACCGCTGATCCTGAGATAGAGCCAAACATCATGTTTGCCATCACGTTTACGTGTGCCAATGAACCCGGCAGACGACCACCCAACACTTTCGCGAAGTTGATCAGACGCAGCGCAATGCCGCCTTGGTTCATGATGTTACCCGCCAAAATGAAGAACGGGATTGCCAGTAATGCAAAGTTATCAAGGCCAGCGGCCATGCGTTGAGCAACCACCGCGATAGCCGGCTCAAGCGGTAAGCTCATTAAGATGGTTGCTAGTGACGATAAACCAATCGCAAAAGAGACCGGTACACCGATTGTAAGCAGTACAGCGAAACTACCGAATAAGGTCAGTATTACTTGCCATTCCATTGTGAAATCCTTCTATCAATCAAGTTGTGAGTCGGTGATCAAATCGTCACCTGACATTAATTGTTTAACGCGTTCGTAAGTAAATACGACGGAGTAAAAAATCATCAAAGCGCCACTGATAGGCAAGCAGAAGTAGATGTAGCCCATTTCTAAACCTAGAGCGGGAGTCAGCTGTCCCATCGCAAGCGTTTTAGCAGCAAGTTGGCTTCCACCGTGCACCAGAACGATATAAGAGAAAGAAGCGATGGCTATTTGGATAACGATTTCGTTGATTAATTTACGTTTGCCAGTCAGCTTCATCGTAAGCAGGTCGATGGCAAGATGGCGTTTCAGACCCGTTGTATAGGCGGCACCAATTAAGGCTACCCACATAAAGAGATAACGCGCGAGCTCGTCGGTAACAGTACTTGGTTTGCCAATAACATAGCGGGATAAAACCTGCCATATCACACATAGCACTAAGAAAGACGATAGAGACACTGTAAAGGCGGCCAACCCTCTATTTATGTAACTGACCAATTTATTCATGTTTATTTCCTTTCAACAAAATTGCGTATCTCATAACAATTGGTTTACCAATGTAAGAAACTGTTTCTATGTAGGGATAGTATGTTCAAAAATCTGGCTGAATCATAAGCTATTCATTTTTTGGTTGGCGTGAGCAACTTCACAAATGATTTTGGTTGACCAATTTATGGGTTTTTATTGTGATATTGGTCAATCAATTTTAATTTCAGCTTTGACGGTTCCTTTTTTGAGCCCCAATATGAGCCCATAACAAAAAACACCCTACATTTTGGATAACCAATCCACGGAGAATAAGAATGATGATGACGCGTAAAACTTTGATTAGTGCGGTTGTCGGTGCTGCTTTCACTTTTGGAGCAACAGCTTCTGCTTATGCAGCGACAACATTGAAACTGAGCCATAACCACCCTCGTGACCATGCAGTACATGAAGCGATGACGTTTATGGCGAAAGAAGTACGTGAATTGACTGATGGTGAGGTGCGTATTCGTATTTACCCTGACGCTCAATTGGGTACACAGCGTGAATCTATGGAGCTGATGCAGAACGGCGCTTTAGATATGGTGAAAAGCAATGCTGCTGAGCTAGAAGCTTTTTCTCCTGCTTATTCATCATTCAACATGCCTTACTTATTCCGCGATCAAGCGCACTACTACAGTGTGACTGATGGTGAAGTGGGCCGTGACATTCTTAACTCTTCTCGTGATAGCGGCTTTATTGGTGTGACTTACTACGACGCTGGTGCGCGTAGCTTCTATACCAATAAGCCAATTAACACGCCAGAAGATCTGAAAGGTTTGAAAGTTCGTGTTCAACCAAGCCCATCAGCAATTGCGATGGTGAAAGCGTTAGGCGGTAACCCAACGCCACTAGCTTACGGTGAGTTGTACACAGCACTGCAGCAAGGTGTAGTGGATGCGGCTGAAAATAACATTCCTTCTTTCAGCTTGAGCCGTCACAGTGAAGTGTCTAAATACTTCAGCTTAGATGAGCACACGATGGTTCCGGATGTGTTAGTTATCTCAACCAGAGCATACGATAAACTGACTACAGAACAACAAGATGCGCTAATGAAAGCGGCAAGTGATTCATCTGAATTGATGAAAAAATTGTGGGCTGAATCGGAAGCAAAAGAGCGTGCTAAAGCCGAGGAAATGGGCGTTACTTTTGTGGAACCAGACAAGGCTGCGTTCGCACTCGCGGTTCAACCTATGTATGACGCGCTAGATAAAACGGATCCAGAATTGAGCGCATTGATTGATCGTATTCAGTCTGTTGAATAACGAACAAATATAGAAAAAATAGTAATACAAAAACAAGGTGTTACTGCATTTTAGGATATAGAGGTTGACCAATTATATTTGGTCATTATGATGGCGAGAGAAATACAATGGAAAGAAGTGACAATATCATCATGATGCCTTTCGAGCCGAAAAGACCTTATCAGGAGATAGGGTTAGTACTAAGAAGAGAACTGATTGAAGGCCTGTATAAGGTTGGAGATCGATTACCTCCAGAACGCGATATTGCTGATCGTCTAGATGTAAGCCGCACAGTGGTGCGTGAAGCGATCATCATGCTGGAGCTTGAAAACTTAGTTGAGGTGAAAAAAGGGTCGGGTGTTTATGTCCTGAACATTCCAACTCATTCTCGCGAGAATGTGGTCAGCGATGATGCTGGTCCATTCGAGATGCTGCAGGCCCGCCAATTACTGGAAAGTAATATCGCGGAGTTTGCGGCAACTCAGGTCACTCCGGGCGACATCATTAAGATGCGCTCTGCACTCGAACTCGAGCGCGAAGAGCTTGCAAGCGGCACCACCGATTGCAGCGGAGATGAAAGATTTCACATGTGTATTGCAGAGGCCACTCAAAACTCTGTTCTGGTAGATATGCTGAAACAATCCTGGGATCGACGCGAAAAGAGTCCAATGTGGAATAAACTCCACTCTCACATCAGTGGTCAAGATTACCGTGAAGAATGGTTAGATGATCACGCTCGTATCCTCGCCGCCTTACAGCGCAAAGATCCTGTCGCTGCTAAGAACGCAATGTGGCAACACCTTGAGAATGTTAAACAGCGTTTGTTAGCGCTGTCAGACATTGATGACCCAAACTTTGATGGCTACTTATTTAGTTCCAACCCAGTGGTGCTGCTTAGCACAGAAAGTTAGTTCTGAAAGCTAACGTTGAATTCAGCGACAAGGCTCCTCTTGAAAGCTGATTCATTCACTAGGTTGTAGATAAGTAATCGTCTTTAGACCGGCGTAGACCGGTGCTATCTCGGGCAGTAATTGTCATTGCTGCCATTAAGAAGTCGTTATTGCATTTAGCTTGATTAATTCGAGCCGGCTAAGTGCGTCTTAAAGAAAGGTAAGTCTCATGGAACAAACGTGGCGTTGGTACGGCCCTAATGATCAAGTTTCGCTAGACGATATTCGTCAAGCGGGCGCAACTGGTATTGTGAATGCACTGCATCATATTCCAAATGGTGAAGTTTGGACAAAAGAAGAAATCCTTAAGCGTAAAGCCATTATCGAAGAGAAAGGTTTAACGTGGTCGGTCGTAGAAAGCGTGCCGGTGCACGAAGAGATCAAAACTCAAACTGGCAACTACCTGCAGTGGATTGATAACTATAAGCAAACTCTGTCTAACCTTGCTGAGTGTGGCATTGACACGGTTTGTTATAACTTCATGCCTGTGTTGGACTGGACACGTACTGATTTAGAATTTGAAATGCCAGATGGCTCTCGCGCACTGCGTTTTGACCAAATTGCGTTTGCGGCATTTGAGCTGCATATCTTGAAGCGTCCGGGTGCAGAATCGGACTATTCAGAGTCAGAGCAAGCGCAAGCGTTGGATTACTTCAACAACATGACGCCTGAGCAAATTCAGCAACTGACCAACAACATTATCGCCGGTTTGCCGGGCGCTGAAGAAGGCTACACACTTGAAGCGTTTCAAGCACAGCTAGACCGCTATGCGGGCATCGACAAAGATAAACTACGTGAGCACATGTCTCATTTCCTTGCTGAGCTGATGCCTATCTGTGATGCAAATGGTTTGAAGATGGCGGTTCATCCTGACGATCCACCGCGTCCAATTTTAGGCTTGCCTCGCATCGTTTCAACGATCGAAGACATTGATTGGTTGACCGAGCATGTGCCAAGCAAAATGAATGGCTTGACGATGTGCACGGGCTCATACGGTGTACGTGGCGACAATGATTTGGTCAATATGATCAAAAAGCACGGTGACCGAATTTACTTTACGCACCTGCGTTCTACTAAGCGCGAAGAGAGCAACCCAATGACATTCCACGAAGCAGCGCACCTAGATGGTGATGTGGACATGTATAACGTTGTAATGGCAATTTTGGATGAAGAAAATCGTCGTGCAGAAGTGGGCGATCACCGTTTAATTCCAATGCGTCCGGATCACGGTCATCAAATGCTGGATGACCTGAAGAAAACCACTAACCCAGGTTATTCGGCGATTGGTCGATTGAAAGGCTTGGCTGAAGTTCGCGGCTTAGAAATGGCATTGAAACGTGCTTTCTATACTAAGTAACGACGGCATCGAGTTTTAAAATACTCCTAAAAACCAGAACTCATGTTCTGGTTTTTTTGTATCTGCTCTTAACAAAGCCATGAATTGATAGCACAACAATCACGTTCCCAACTTGGTAAAAGCCAGTGGTGTTTGTCCGGTTTGTTGTTTGAAAAAGGCAATGAAAGCGCTGTTCGAAGAGAACTCTAAATAGTGTGCTGTGTCGGTAACGGTTCGGTTTTGAGCAAGTAGCTCGATCGCCTTAATCAAACGCCATTGTTGACGCCAATCTTGATAGGTCATGCCTGCTTCGGCTTTAAATAGACGAGTGATGGTTTTACTACTCGCTCCAACGGATGATGCCAATACATTCAACGGAGGGACGATAAAATCGGCTTTGTTGACTTGTGTGCAGAAACGCGCCAATCGTCGGTCTGTTGGGAGTGGAAGCATTAAGGTTTGGTGCGTTAAGGAATGGAATTCTTCCCAAAAAAGCGCAGACGTATTGAGTGTCTTGTGCTCCGCGATATCCCATTCCCATAATGCGATCTTATTGATCAGCGCTTTCAGTAAATCGTTAACTTTAATCGTTGTGATCTCTTCTGGGCACTCAAATACATCGGTATCAAAATACAGAGAACGATACGCGACCACGTTGGTCATTTGTGCTCGGTGTGGAACATGTGGCGGGATCCACACAGCCTTAGTTGGAGGCAGAATACACAAAGCATTATTCAGTGTTAAGGTAATGCACCCTTGCGGCGCGTAAAGTAATTGCCCTTTGCGATGCTGATGAATACCTGAATCATGCTGTCCTAGCTCTGCCGCTATTCCCACTACGCTTGCTTCAATGCTATCGGCGTCAAAAGCACAGCTGTCATCGATAAATGCCATTTGTCTCAATCTTGTTGTTTTTGGTTTTAATGTTGTTAACGAGCCAAGGTTAGTTTCCTCTAGACTTCCCGTCAAGTTCACTGGTCTTGGAAAAATGATGAAAACAAAACCTTCTTTATGGCAAATGGTACTGCTGTTGATGTTCCCTCAAATCGCAGAAACCATCTATAGCCCGACTCTGGATTCTATATCGAAATCCTTTGATGTGAGTTACACACAAGCGGCACAAACCCTCTCGATCTACTTTTCAGCGTTTGCGTTGGGTGTGGTGGTATGGGGCGTGTTAGCGGATAAATGGGGACGTCGCCCTACCATGTTATTGGGTATGGGGCTATTCGCCTGTTCGGCACTCATTGCTATGCAAACCAATAGCTTTACGTGGTTGATGATAGCAAGAGCGATGGGCGCTTTCGGGCTTGCGGTTGGCTCTGTCGTCACCCAAACCATATTACGAGATGCCTTTAGTGGTAGTGAGTTGGCCAAGGTGTTTGGTTACATGGGCATGGGGCTGTCGATTAGCCCAATCATCGGGTTATTACTAGGTGGCCAATTGAGCAAGGCGGGTGGGCATCAATATGTGTTTACTGCCTTGTTAATCATGGTGTTGGCGCTGCTAGTACACAGTTTATGGTCTTTGCCGGAAACGCAGCAGTCTAAGCAGCCGTTGCAATTAAAATCGCTCAGTATCCACATGATCAAAGACGGCGATATTTGGCTATCGGCACTGCTTGTCGCGTCGTTCAATATTGCGCTGTTTTCGTATTACCAACTGGGTTCATTCACCTTCTTACAGCTTGGATTCGGTATCGAGCAGTTTGGTTATAGTGGAGTCGTGCTTGGGTTCGGAACCTTGTTGGGAAGCTTGGTTAATAAGGCGCTATTGAAGCGACAAGTTTCATCTATCTCTTTGATTAGCTTAGCGGCAGGGCTTCAAACGGTAGGCGCAGTGGGTGTGTACTTTTTACAACACACGATCTGGTTCTTGCTTCCGATGATGTTGGTGGTTATGGCATTCGGTATTGCGATTCCTAATGTCTTGAGCCGAGCATTGGTGCGTTACCAATCTCAAGCTGGAAGCACAGGTGCACTGTTTGGTTTGATGTATTACACCTTGATTGGTTCAGGGCTCGCTTTAGCGGGAATGATTCAAGACTTAGGTGTGGTGTTGGTATTTTGTGGTGTGTTATCTGTGTTGGTGACGATACGCAGCCGACTCTAGATTTAACGGTAAGTCTCTCATTCATATTGATAAATTCCGCGTCTTATTTGATGCGGGATTTATCATTTTATCCCTTCGTAAATTTGGATATTGACATGAGTAGAATGATCGCTCTACCATATGTGTAGAACAATCATTCTACCTTTAGTCAGGTATAAGAGATCCGCATGTTAAGAGAACAAATTGCAGAGAGCCTTGAGGTTGCGTTTAGTCAATATGGTTTTGCAGAGCCGAGTGTGGCTCAGCTAAAGACGGCGTGTAATGTCAGCCTTCGCACGCTGTATAAGCATTACCCATCGAAAGAAGCGATGATCGTGGGCGCCTTAGAGCACCGTCATCACCGTTACCTAAATTTCCTATTGGAGAGTGCGCCTGATGATGGCCTAGCATCCATGCTTGATATCTTCGACAAGTTACAACAGTGGATGAAAGAGTATGCACCACACGGTTGTATGTCGATGAATGCGATGGCGGCTTTTCCTGACAACGAGATAATTAATCAAGCTGTTACTGAACATAAACGAGAAGTAAAAGCACTTCTGGGTAAGCAGAGTCAACGAGACGATCTGGCTTCAGAGCTTTTTCTACTTCATGAAGGTGTATCAAGCGCGTGGCCAGTATTAGGCGAAGAAGCGGTGACATCAGCACAGAATATGGTGACAAAATTACTCAAGGAAACACGATGAAATTCGAACTACCGAAAACAATGAAAGGCGTAGAGATGTTGGGTCACGGCGGAGCAGACATGCTTGGCTACCGTGAAGATATCGCGGTTCCTCAAATTGAACCTAATGAAGTGCTGATCAAGGTGATGGCCGCAGGCGTGAACAACACCGACATCAACACACGAATCGGTTGGTACTCTAAAAGTGATGACTCAGACGACGCAAGTTGGTCGGGTGAAGCGTTGAAGTTCCCTCGTATTCAAGGTGCTGACGTGTGTGGTTTTATCGTGGCAGTCGGCAATGAAGTCTCTGCTGATCGTATTGGTGAGCGTGTTCTTATCGAACCTTGTCTGACTGAAGTGTGCGGACGAGATTTACCACAACCATGGTATTTCGGTTCTGAGTGCGATGGTGGCTTTGCTGAATACACCAAAGTCGCAGCGAAACATGCTTATGCGGTGAACAGCACAATGTCGGATGTTGAGCTAGCGTCATTCCCATGTTCTTACTCAACAGCAGAGAACATGCTGACTCGCGCTAATGTGGCTGAAGGTGATCGCGTGCTTATCTCTGGCGCATCAGGTGGCGTGGGCTCGGCGGCGATTCAACTGGCGAAAGCTCGCGGTGCTTACGTGATTGCGATTACTAGCCCAAGCAAAAACCAGCAGTTATTGGAACTGGGTGCTGATGAGGTGATTGCTCGTGATGCTGATTTAGTTGAGGCTTTAAGCACAAACAGTGTGAATGTAGTTATCGACTTAGTCGCCGGTGATAAGTGGCCGGAATTCCTTGAAGTGCTGAAACCACACGGTCGTTATGCCGTATCAGGCGCGATTGGTGGAGCTATGGTTGAGCTTGATGTGCGTACTCTGTATCTCAAAGACCTTAGCTTTTTTGGTTGTACAGTGCTAGAGCCTGAAGTGTTCCAAAGCTTGGTTAACCGAATTGAGAAACAGCAGATTGTCGCGATTGTCGCGGAGTCGTTCCCATTGGCAGGTATTCATACAGCACAAGATGAATTCTTGAAGAAAAAGCACGTCGGTAAGATCGTACTGGAAGTTGCTAAGCGCTAGTTTTAGTCAGCTTCACGATTCAAATCTGCGAAAGAGTGAGCAAGCGTTATTTGCTCACTCTTTTTGTTTCTGGCCAATACAGGCGAGCCTAGTCTTGTCTTCTGCCGAGTAACAGATCCTATACAGCGAAGAAATAAGTGATTCATTTATCATTGTATGGTTTATGAATTGTGTGTGCGATAATCGCCGCCGTTCTATATCCCGATCTATGTTGTATTCATCTAGGAGCCGTATTGATGTTTAAAAGGGTATTGCAGGCACTATTTTCGCCTTTTGTTGATTCAAAAAACAAACCCTCTGCAGAGCCTGTCCAAAAAGAGCAACAACAAACCGTTGCTACTGATTCTGTTCAGTCTTCAATCTTTGTTCCGCCTTCGTCCGTCCAGCCATCATCACTCATTGTCGATAAAGTAATAAGCCTTCACGATGGTGAGTTTCTTGATTATCTGTTTGGCGAATCCCGTCTGAGAACGGAGTCAGACCCGTTTAGCGATTTTGTCGCCTGCCAAATCGAGCGCTTGATTCGCTCTCCAAAAGCTTTGCTTAATGAACTGCCAGTGATGCCAGCCTCTGTGACCACGTTAATGGCCGAATTACAGAGTGACGAATTTGATGTCGATGCATTGCTAAAAGTGATTGAACGCGAGCCAAGCATGGCTGCCGATGTGATAAAACTGGCTAACAGTGCTTTCTATAAGCGTGGTGAAAAACAGGTTACTGACCTAAAAACAGCATTTCTAAATATGGGTTCTCAAGGGCTTGTAGAAGGGGTAGTGAATAGCTACATGAAGAACTTCACGCCGGGCAACAATATTTACTGGCGTCATTTCGGTGAGAAAATTTGGAATCACAGTGTCCAAACCGCCTCTTTTTCTAAGGAGTTGATGAAAGGCTCTTCATCCCAAGAAGATCAAGCCGCGGCATACTTTGTTGGGTTGATTCGTAACTTGGGCAAGATGATCATTTTCCAGATGATGGTGGAAGCATTTAAGCATGTTGACCCTTCAGTGCCGCCTAACTCGTTGGCATTGAAGCGATTGATGAACAGCTATTCTATTCGTCTGACATACACCATTGCTAAGTTTTGGGAGCTGCCAGAATCTGTACTGACCGCGATTGGTTACCAAGAATCGAGTCGATACGAATGTACACCACTTGGGCAAGCGGTGTTTGAGGCGAACTACTTAAGTGAGCTGCAATATCTGCTGGAAGTCAAAATGATTACGGCTGAAAATTTTGAAACCAGATGCCAACAAACGATAGCTACGCCTGCCGCCAACCTCGTGGCTAATCGTTTACTGAAAGAGTCCGAGCTAGCGCTTGTTGATTAGGTGAATCTGACTAAGAGATAAAGAAAATCGCCTCTCGAATTGAGAGGCGATAGATTTGAAGTTTGCTTAAGTAGACAAGCGAAGCAGGTGCGTGAAGCTAGGCTGACAAGTATAAAGTAGACGTATCAATGTAGCGTCGCGATGCTTATTGGATCTCAGCCAGCTCTTTCACTAAACGGTCACGTTCTGCAATTTCGTCTTCGATTTTACGTTGGTACTTTTTCACCTTCTGAGTCTTACCAGACTGTTTCGCTTCTTCGAGATCTTCTCGGTATTCTGCGAGATCTTCTTCACTCGATTCTATTTTTTCAGCGATTTTGTCTTTCAAGCCGTCATTGGTGCAGTTAGCTTTCACTTCTTTCAGTGCTTTGGTTAAGCCATCAACTTTGTGTTGATTGCCGTATTCCTTTGCTTTGTCTATTTGATACTCGATTTCACAGCTCTTTCTTTCACAGCCGGATAAGTCTTCACACTGCGAACTCGCAAAACTATGGAATGATAGAACGCATAGAGACAGTATTGAGCTCTTTAGAAGTAGTTTCATGCTTTAACCGTTTGATTTATAAATTGAGTTTAAGTGGTGCGATGTTATCAACAACACGAATAATTAGTTTGGCTCAACGTCTCTTAATTTCCAGTCCGCCAAAGCTCTAATGTGTTTCGGCCCGATGCCACAACAGCCACCGATAATATTCGCGCCAAGTGCGTGCCAGCGTTTTGCGTAAACTAGGTAACCTTGGCCATCCAGCTCACGCATCTCTTGAAGCATGTCATTGGCTTCATGTTCATTGCTGATCGGCGCAAAGTTATTGGCATAGACCCCAATTTCTAAATCACTGCCTAGCTCTTCAATTACTTTTTTAGCATCGATGATGGCTTGATCCATCACTTCAGGCACAGAGCAGTTAAACATGATACCTGTCGCGTTGGATTGGCAAGCCAGTTTGATGGCGTCTGTTACGCTTTCGCCAGAACGAATGTTGGCTGAATCGCCCGTGGTGTCTTCCAAACTGAATGCGTAATAACACGGTTTGTTTGATTGCTTGAGTACCGCATGAATGGATTCGAATTCTTGCAGGCTACAGATCGTTTCCGCGATCCAAAGGTCGATGTTTGGGTCTTGTGCATCGTAAAGGGTTTGGATGATTGGTGCCGCTGCTTCTACTTTGAATAAGTCAGGTCGGTAGCTGCCAAATGGCGGTGGAATCGCGCCCGCTACTTTCACTGTATGGGAAGCATTGTCGGCAGCCGCTTTAGCCAGCTCACCAGACAGTGCGGCTAGTTCAAAACCTTGTTGTTTGAATAGCTCTTCACCCAAGTGAAAAGGTACACAGGCATAGCTATTGGTGATCAGGATTTCAGCACCAGCATCGACAAAGTTTTGATGCGCTTGGCTGACAAATTCGGGTGCTTCAATCAGCGCTTGAGCACTCCAAAGCGGTTGAGAAAATGGCGCGCCAATTTCTTTGAGTTCTCGGCCCATGCCGCCATCAAGTATGGTTAGTGTTTTCATATTCAATACTATCTAAACAATTGCTGAAGTTCTGCCGTCACCATATCAGACAACTTTGCTAGACAGAAGCCATCAAGCCAAGGTTCAACTATCGATGAGGGAGTTTCGTTATAGGCCGTCTAGCGGGCTAGTCGTGCCACTAAAGTGTTGCCCAATAACGTGAGTGTATATCTGAGTTGTCTTAACATCACTGTGCCCCAGTTGCTCTTGAACCGTTCTGATATCGGAGCCTGACTTTAGAAGTTGTTTATAAATTGATTGTACAGATAGGCTAGAGCATTGAGGGCAACCTTTTGAGTATTGATGGCGACTTTTTGTTGATTAGCTAAATGAGAAAGAAAGGAGACAACTTCAGCGGCATGCATTTGTTCAGGGTGTTTAAGCTTATGAAAATGAATGTAGTACTTAATCCAATAACAGTAGGCTTTGATTGCCTTGCGACTATAGCCTCGCATCGTCATATGTTCGCAAATTGCCTGCATGAATTGACTCGCCATATATCCCCCTCACAAAATCTGTACATACAGACAGTTTATTGCTTGTTGAATAATTAATGACTTAAAAAAGAGTGGTTTTTAACTCTGATTGAGCACGAATTTAACGAGAGGTTTGTTTTAAGTTGTTGATTAATTTGAAGATTTGTGAGTGGTTAAGAGTGAGGCCGAGCGTTACATAGTCGACAATATGTGCTTGCACGTTTTCACACTTAATGTTTAGACCCACTTTATATTAAATGCATAGCATTCAGTTGGTTATGAGCGACCTTTTTGATATGTTAAGCGGATGGATTCGTGCTTGCACGATATCAAAATGTTAGCTTTTCATTCGAAACTTGGTGGAAAAATGGATGATTTAGATTTAACGGACGTTTGTCTGACTTGCGAGGCAACTGTGATTTTTAAAACTATTTACGAATATAACTATGTAGATAAGTATGAAGGTTCACCTGAAGAATATACTTTTTGTCATTGCTCGATTTGTGGTACTCCAGCTCTATTTTACCGTGAAGATCCTGAGTTTTTTGTGCAGTTCAAACCTGATGGAATATACGAAAAACAAAAAATTTGGCCAAATAAAGATAGCAAGGGGCTAGGTTTTGCTGTTCCGCAGCAAGTTCAATTATCAAGGGCTGAAGCTGTAGCATCAATTGAAAGTAACTTGTATTTAGCTGCTAGTGTGATGATCGGTAGGGCATTGGAAGCAACGTGCATTGATTATGATTCTAATGCGAAAACTATCTACACTGGCCTGAATAAAATGAAATCTGACGGTGTGTTGAGTTCAGAAATGTACGAATGGGCGACAGAGTTACGTTTACTTAGAAATCAAGGAGCGCACGCAAATGATATTTTATTTCAAGCGTCAGATGTAGAAGATGGGCTGGATTTCTTAGATGCGATATTGGAGTTAATCTATGATATACGTCCAAAATTTGAGCGTTTTAAGAGTAGAAAAAGCTAACAAAAAATTCAAGCAGACCAAAACCGCATGGCATTTTCAGTTTGCATTGAGCACCGTGTTTACGGTGGTTTTCATAAACTACGTGTGTGCGTTTTTGGCAGCTTAATTTGGCGTTGATATGACCCCCACTGTCAATTAAAAACATAGAAGTTTCTCTCCTGTATTATCAGAGCTTTTCTTGTTGCTTAGGGGATAGTGTTACCGCATAGATGAAGCAAGTAATGTCGTCGGTTCTCATGCTGATATACGTGGATTGCTCATCGTTTGATGAGTAGAGCCTACCTTACTTGTTCCGTCGTGGCACCTGTCTTCAGTCTATGCTCGTGGTTCAATACAGCCGAAGCTATATTGCCGTCCTAACGCCGTCGGTGTTTGTGCCACTCCCGATGCATTTAAGTACCACATAAGTGTGGCAGATCCTCGGTAGGGGAGAATCCATGTCATTCGTTAGTAGCTTCCAAACAAATAAAATTATGAGGTAACAAAATGGCTCCAAAGTCACATACTTTGTTTCACTTTACTCAAACAAAAGAAACTCTAAAACTAGTGTTTAAAAATGGTTTCTGGCCAAGGTACTGTTTAGAAGATATTCGATGGGTGAATCAGGATGATGCTGATTATATGGCATTTCCTATGGTGTGTTTTTGTGATATTCCACTAAGCCGAATTTCAGAACATGTTGGATTTTACGGTTATTATGGTTTAGGTATGACTAAAGAATGGGCGAATGCTAATGGTTTAAACCCGATTTTATATCTAGCTTCAGATAATAACTTAATGGCTGAAACTAGAGCATTAAATCACCATGCTCATCGTTGTTCTGAAAAAGATGAAATTACTGCGGCCAAAGAAACGATGCGATATCTATACATGCATATCAAGCCATCAGATGGCAACATGATTGTTGATGGAAAGCCGGTGGAAAAAGAGTTTTATCAAGAGTCTGAGTGGCGCTATGTACCAAAAAATGAAAATATTGAAGCTTATTTGACAAAGGCCAAGTTTGACGACTTAGAATTACTCCAAGTTGCCAATGCCGAAACGAAAGAACATGCAGCATTAAAGTTTTCACCAAAAGATGTAAAATACATTTTCGTGAAAAATGATGCTGATATTCCTGATATGATAAATTTTATTCAAAATGATCTGGACTTTCATTTGGCCGCAGATCTGAAAGTACTAATGTCTCGAGTGGTTTCACTAGAAAGTATCCAAGCAGACTTATAGTATGCTACTAACAAATGCATTAACACGATTTACTACACTCGGCAATCTCAGTTTGCCGAGTGTTTCTCGTTTTAAGGTGTCAATATTAAGTATAATTGCATAGTAGTAAATGTGTTATGCAGGCGCTGACGGATCCCCTCATAATTTCCCTAGTCCTGCGTTGTGTGTGAGCCTTTGATATTCGAACATTCCCCATTGATATTGGGATTCATTAATTTGATATCGCCGATGATTTCGTACCTCTCTCCCTAGACGAGGTATGGATAGAACTCGGCGGTGTTTAATGCTGTTGGCTTGGAAGTCAAAATGCCATTTGGCTTGTACTGCAATTAGGCCATTCCACCACATCAAGATTTCAGCGAGCAACGCAATAAGAAGCAGGATATCTAATCGCTTAGTACAGCGAGTTCTGTTGTGACGAAGTGCGATCCCATAGGCGGTACTCTTTAGATCGCGGAAGGCTTCTTCTATCTGCATACGCTTGGCGTACAGATTGGTAATTTGTACTTCATTTAAGATATGTCGAGGGACATTAGTCGCGAGTAGCCACGGCTCCTTTGCACTGCGTTGATAGAGATGTGTAGCGGAGTGTTTTTGGCTGGTTCTACTATGGCGCTGGGCTTTTCGGCCTTTTTCTAATCCCTTATAAACATAGGCTTCACAAGATATCGGTGATCTCTTTGCTAATAAGCAGTTGCCAAGATATTTGGGTTTATGGACAGCGTTTGGATAAAAGGTTTTATTTGAGACCCAAGGTTTTTGAGGTTGTTTGATTGATACTTCACCTCGGACACGACCTAACCAAAACCAACCTTTCTCCTGAACTTGGCGGAACCAAGTATTTCTAAAACCCGCATCAGAAACGATGATCGGACTGATTTTATTCGGCAAAATACTCTGCAATTTATCGAGGAATGTTTGGTGACTTTTCGGTGAATTGTATTGGCCATACTCAAAAACTTGTTCAAAGATTGTGACGGCTCGACCATCAAGTGCAACGGATGCTCTTAACGTCATATAACGAAGTTGTTCACGAACATCAGACCAATCCACAAGGATCACAGGGCATGGGTTAGCGCCCGTTATTAAGTAGGCATGCCATTTATAAATAAGGTCTTTTTCACGATGTAGTTGGCGATTTCCAAGCAGTCTATCAACGCGTTTGATCGCATGTTTTACCGTGGTATTAGTTTCTAGTTTGCGACCTAGTTTAGTCAGCGTTAAGTCTGAGCCGTCAAGTACACTTTTTGTAGCAAGTATCAGAGAACTAACGCGTTTTTTGTGAATGGAGGGGCATTGGTTTTGTATGGTTTGTTGTAGAATCTGAATGTCGCGCATTATTAACCCACTTGTTCGAAATGTGTGTTCAGCGATATTCATTAGATCAAAGACGGCGATGCACGTCTACCTCATTGTTTTTAAGCCTGATTATGAGGGGATTCGCAAGATGCAGGCGTTAGGCAAATAGGAATAAATATGGATATTGCTGTACTAACTTTTAACGGATTTAATGAACTGGATTCATTTATAGCTGCGGGCATTTTGAACCGCATGAAAGACGCCGGTTGGAATGTGCAAATAACGAGTCCATCTCAATACGTCACTTCAATGAACGGAGTGACAATCAAATCTCAACAGCCTCTCGAGTTTGCTAACCAAGCCAACGTCGTATTATTTGGCAGTGGTGCACTAACGTGCGATATTGCGAAAGACAGAGATATACTTTCAAGGCTAAAGCTAAACCCTGAAACTCAGTTAATTGGTGGACAATGTTCAGGTACGTTGCTCATGTCAGTACTTGGTTTACTGCATCAAATACCAGCTTGTACCGATTTAACAACGAAACCTTGGGTTGTCGAATCAGGAGTTACCGTTTTAGACCAACCCTTTTATGCTAAAGGTAATCTTGCGACAGCAGGTGGTTGTTTGTCATCAAAGTACTTGGCTACCTGGGTAATTAGCAAGTTGTCGAGTAGGGCGGATGCTGAATCGGCAATTCATTATGTCGCGCCAGTCGGTGAAAAAGAAAGCACGGTTCAGCACTGTATGTCAGTAGTCGGTGCGTATCTGTAAATTTTGCCTAACAAACGACTATAGTGCCAATAACTAACTTTTGGCGCTGTTTTCATTCCACATAGTCCCATATGTCATCAACCATCCCAGAACGCTAAATACTAAGTCACCACAATCTGTAGAGGAAAAGTGCATTGAAGTTAACGAATAAACTCGTACGTTACCCGCACATTGATGTTGATCGTGCGTTTGAAAAAGAAGCTGAGTTATTGCAGCAAATACAGACCGGTGAGATTGCGCAAGCCTTAATGCTTTGGCAAGCAAAAACGCCGACACTCGTTTTGCCTGCAGGTAAGAAGTGGCCAGTGAAGGTAGAGTCTAGAAAGCAGCTTGCGGAACAAGGCTGGCAACTCACCTCACGAAAAACCGGTGGCGCTCCCGTTCCCCAATTGCCGGGGATCATTAACCTATCGCACATTTACCATTGGCCTCGTGATGAAGCATACAATATCCAAAAAGCGTATCGACATTTATGCGATGTATTAACCCTGTTTTTTAAAGAACTGGGCATCGATGTGGATGTACACGCAACCCCCGGTTCTTATTGTGATGGTGACTACAACCTCAATATCAATAAACAAAAAATAGTGGGTACTGCGCAGCGTGTATTGCTTAAACAAGGGGGCGGCCAAATTGTACTTTCGCAAGCTTGTATCTTGTTAGATGCCGACTTGGAGAACATCGTTGCGCCTGTGAATTTTTATAATCAAATTTGCGATAACCCGACCGTGGTGGATGCGCAGGTTCATACACTGTTGTCCGCGCACTTGACGAGCCTTCCCAACGTAGATTCACTCTTTCAGCGGTTAAGCCAAGCTTTCATCAAGTATGCGTAATGTCTTCCTTTCGCTAACGCACAGCTCGATCTTGGTTTAGGAAGGCCAGTTTCTCGCTTATCCCTTCTCTTTATAGATTGCAGGCTTGATATCCAACAGCGGTGTGTTGTTCAAGCAATCTAAGCCTCTTACGGTCACTGTGCCATTCTCTATTTTTTCAATCGGCAGTACGGCAGCACCGATTGGGTTTGGCCTGTGTGGTGAGCGCAGTGCGAAGGTGCCTTTGGTCGGTGTCTCTTCATCCCGGCTTTGGATCAATTCATCTCGTTTGCCGCCTTCTAACCAATACAAGATCAATATGTGGTCGCCACGGTTTAAGCCAAGCAAGCCTTGTTGGTAAACGTCATCTAAGATTATTTCACAGATTGGGCCGTTGTCCGGTTGGATGTTATTCGGACACTCCGAAATCGAGTGATACGGCGTAGTAATTCGACCAATTAATTTCAGCTCTTCAGACATGTTTAGCTCCTATTTAATTCTTTATTAGTCTCTTTATTTGTCATCATTTTTCATCGTCACTAAGGTGTAGATGAAGATCGTAATCAAGATCACCACACCACCGATAATACTGGTCGTTGGCGGGATCTCGGTGAAGAAGACAAACGCCCAAACTGGCGCTAACACCGTTTCTAACATCAGAGTCATTGATACCTCTGGTGCGGTAATGTGGCGTGTTGCGACCATAGATAACACTCGTCCAACCGGTGCGGTAAACAAGCCCATCATGCCCATGATTAACCACGTTTCAACGCTGTAGCTTGATGGTGTTGCGAAGAAAAACATCACAACCGCGAGCAACAAGCCACCTAGGCCAACGCTCGCTAATCGGCTGACGTCTTGATATTTACGCAGCAAGGTAAACATCATAGATAAACAGATCACAGCGAATACCGCTAAAGCATCACCCATCCAATTACCCGAAGAAAACGAGCCTGAAACGACAATCGTAATACCAACCATCACAGCCACAATCGCAACCAAAGTCGAACGGCTGGTGGCTTCTTTCAATATTAACCAGCTGAAAATGGCGGCAACCGCAGGGGCTGCACTGAGGATCACAAAGGTATTAGCGATTGAAGTCATCTTGATGCTGAACACCAAGCCCGATGCGCTGCCGAGCATAAGAATACCCGCTGCTAACAATGGCCAACCGCTTTGTGCTACTGCCTTTCGTATTCCGCGTTTGTCGTTGAATTTAAGCAAAATCGGCATCGAAATTGCGCTGAATAAGCCGAACAAGAAGGCCGTATCAAATCCGCTGACACCCGCATAACGAATAAAGATGGGGTCAATACTCATTAATACGGCACCTGCGATCGCAAAGGTAAAGCCGAGGGTTCGAGTGTTTCTTACTTCAGTTTTAGGGAGGTTCATTGTTGTCATTTCTCTATCCAATTATCTGTTATCAATAAATCATACTCACGAGTATGATTTTAAAAATTAGTTGAGTCAACACAAATCATACTTTAAAGTATGATCTCTGTTTTGGGGTGGATGAAGTAATGAGCAAGATTGAGCAGAATAAAGAGAAGAAACGACAGGCTATTTTGAAAGCGGCTAAAGCTGTTTTTTTAGCTGAAGGTTTTACGCTCGCGAGCATGGATGTGATCGCAAGTGAAGCCCAGGTGACTAAACAAACGCTCTATCGATATTTCTCATCAAAAGATGTGTTGTTCAAAGCGACATTGCAGCAAATGGGGGCTCAGTTTGATGAGCATTCTGTCGAGCAGTTAAAAATCTCTGATAATTATCAGGCATTGTATGGGTTCGCGACGGCCTTTTTGGCGTTTCATTTGTCGGACGAACATATCGCTACGTTGAAGCTATTGATTGCAGAAGACGGTAAGTCTCCCGCTATCTTGGAAAGCTTTATGTCGGTAGGTGAAAACGAAACCGATATTGCACTCGCTCAGTTTTTCACGGATAGGTTTGATACCGAAGATGTCGCCACGAAGGTTACTCTGTGGACGGGGATGCTATTAAGCTTAAGAAGTGGTGTGTTAATGGGGATGGTCAAACCAAACCTACAAGATATTGAGCAACATGCTCGCGCAAGTACGGAATTTTTGTTGGCTGCGCTGAATACAGATTGATGTTATGGAGTGCTCCCAAATACGGAGCACTCATTGTATCTGACTAGTGAGCGTGGCATTAGCTAGAGCTGTTCTGCAAGCAACTGGTCGAGAGTCGTCACCAGCTTCTGATTTTTATCCGAATTTAATGCATCAGCATGAGGGTCTTTAAATAGCCCTGAGTCATTATCAAAATACTTCCCAGAAGCGTTAGAAAACTCTTCCGATAGTGCCGCTCGGCATAAGATATCAGCGCCAATCCCTAAGTCATTACCTTCCAAACCATACGCATCTTTAACCAATTTACTGCCAAGAAATGAGGCCGGATTAACGGGAATGATTAGGGGGCCTTGATCTCCTAATTGGTGCGCAAGATGGATTGACCACATCGTTAACGCTAATTTACTTTGTGCGTAGATGGGGCCATCTAAAGCGTCAGGATTTGGGCTGATAAGCGCCTCGAGATCGACCGATGACTGAGCGGCTGAAGATAGATTGACGATGCGACCGTTGGCATCAAAAAGTGGTAGCAGCTTTTGAGTCAGTAAATAAGGGGCAATGGTGTTGACGCTAAATCGGACATCGAGATTGTCTTTGGTGGTGATCTCGGAAACCTTGTAGACGCCAGCGTTGTTAATGAGTACATCGAGCTGTTCATGCTTCGACGTTATTTGGTTGGCGAGGGCTTCAACTTCAGAAAGAGAAGAGAGATCAGCAACATAACTTTCGATAGTCGCATCCTTGGATAATCGAGAAAGGCCGGTTTCTACTTTGCTGAGTTTTGTTGGGTTACGCCCATGGATAAGGATGTGATGCCCTTGTTGGGCTAACATTTTCGCGGTCTCTAAACCGATACCATCTGTCGCACCTGTAATCATGATCTTTTTTCGCATCTTCCTTCCTTGAATAAAGAGTCCGGACAACTTTTATAACAAAGTTTGATTGCACAAAGTTTCTACTACTTCACATGCTGAGATATAGAAAGTACGGATGTGTATTGCGATTGAGAAACCGTGAAACAAGGGTGTGGTTTAACAAACACAGTACTGTTTTTCTGGGCTTGATAAGAAGTTTTACTCAATGCTATTTGAGTGCTGTGAGTGGGGGTTCTTATTTTATTTTCTTGATATCGAATAAAGCTCAAATCAAAAAAGCCTCAACCAGTTTAATGGTTGAGGCTTGGTCGTATTAGCCTTGTTTCAGCCTATTTAGGCCAGTTTGACGTTGTAATTATTTTACCTTAGAGCGGCTTAGTGAGCGTGCTCGTGTGAATCTTGGTACAACTCTGCATCAACTTCTTCGCCTTTGTTTGGACGAGGAACAATCTCAAAAGAGGTATCCGCTTCAGTCAATGAAGACAGCAGTTTGTTCAACGATGTTTTGTCTCCTTTCACGCCCGCTTGGCCATCTTCCAATAATTGGTTGAGTGTCGTTTTCTTCAGTACGATGTCTGATACATCTGATTTGTTGATGATCAGTGTGGTATCGGCATCTTGAAGTTCAGCTACTTGAATGTTGTTGAGGTTGCCGTTCGACATCTCTACGTAGTAGAACTCTTTCACGTCAGGTAATTGGATATTCATGGTAAACGGCGTGTCTTGCGCCTTCAATGAATCCACTTTTACCGCTAAGTAATCCAGCAAGTTTTCGATGGTCATGTTCGCCAATACATCCGGAGAAGCCGTTTTTGGTGCGCCCGGCTGTGTGCCGATACGCAGTTCTTGAGCACCCGTTAGGTAGATGTTTCTCCAACCTGCACCTTCTGATTGGTAGCCTAGCTGTTCATAAGTGTCGGCCAGTAAACCACGCGCTTTTTTGTTCTCTGGTTCCGCTTGGACAACCTTGTTCAGTGCTGTTGCAACGAAGCGATATTCGCCTTCTTGGAAATCTTGCTGCGCTTTCTCAATCACTGCGTCACTGCCACCCATGTATTCAACAAACTTAACCGACTCTGGGTGAATCTGTAGCGGGTTCAGATTAGCTGGGTTCATGTCGAAGTAACCAAGGTACATGTTGTACACCGCACGAGCGTTATGCGAGTAAGTACCGTGGTAACCATTAGTGTGCCAAGACTGTTGAATACTGTCTGGCATGACTTTGTAGATCTCGTCGCCAATGTCTTGCAGAACGACACCATTGTTCGCAAGGCGAAGTGTTTGGTTATGAGTGAAACCGTAAGCGTCACGCTGCATTTTTAGGTAGTCAGAGATTTCTTGTTCGCCCCAAATTGGCGATGAGTGAG
Organism: Vibrio lentus; assembly: GCF_030409755.1. Classification (NCBI taxonomy): domain Bacteria; kingdom Pseudomonadati; phylum Pseudomonadota; class Gammaproteobacteria; order Vibrionales; family Vibrionaceae; genus Vibrio; species Vibrio lentus. The sequence continues at coordinate 1,145,104 of NZ_JAUFQE010000001.1, read as the reverse complement.
AGGCAAATAACACCTCGGTATCTTCACCCCAAGTGACCAACATCTCGTTGATTTTCTTAGACCACTTCAAGCCATCACGTACTTTTGCACCGCGTAATGTGTAGAGGTTGTGCATGCCTTGATACGTTAGTTCACCAGTCCAAAGTGCCTTCATGCTCGGAATGTAGGTCACCATTTCTGATGCCGCTTCAGTGCCTGATGCATCCATGAATTGCATTTCTAGGCCGTCGATAACCAGCGTTTCAATTTCTTCGTTATGGTTAAGTTCGTAATCCGGCAATACGTAAGTAATGGTACCTGTCGACAAGCCTTTCGCGAGTGCCGCATCCACAATACCGTGCTCATGACGATTCAGTGTTGCGCCATATTGATAAGCGGTACGACGAGACATCGCATTACCTGCCAGTACGTTTTCGTCGACGATTTCTTTAGTGATGTTTTTAGAACCGTATACTTTTACGTCTGGGTAAGCTTCTTTGATTGCTCGTGCACCACCAAAGTGATCGGCATGTGAGTGTGAGTAAATCATCGCTACGACAGGTAAGTCGCCACCATCGGGCACGTTGTTCTTAAAGAACTTTAATGACTTAGCCGCGGATTCTTTTGTGAGAAGAACGTCGTAAGCAATCCAACCATTGTCACTGCGGATGAAAGATATCGACGCCAGATCAGCACCACGAACTTGATACACCTTGCCCGGGACAACTTCGTACAAACCTTCAGCAGCTTGGTTCAGCACGGCTTGACGCCAAAGCGAAGGGTTCACTGAATCGGGCGCTTGATCGGCATTGTTCACGCTAGGGTCGATGAAGTTGAAGCTGTTACGAATAATATCGCCAGTTTCTTGATCGAAGCTCGCAATCAACCCTTTGTTGTTATTGTCGAACGCGCGAGTGTCTTCGAAGTTCAGCGTTTTCGCGAATTCTTGGTTTGCTTTCGTCGTCATCTCGGTCGCGTTTTTGCCACCCTGATCGCCGATATCGCTAAAGTGTGCATGGTCATGGTTAGCTGCAACAGCAGGAAACGCAAGAGAGATTGCTAGGAACAGTGATGCATTTTTGAAAGTGCGTGATGGAGTCATAGGTGCCTCTTCAATTCGGGATTTCGTTTCGTTGAGGTAATTATATGACTAAGACATATAGCAAAAAATAAAGTAAGCTTTAGTTAATACATCACGATTGGCTATGTATTGAGTCGTGTAATGGTTAGGGAACGAAGATAAAACCTGACCTATGATTGGTTAAGACCACATTGACAGGGAGAGTAACGGTGAGCGACGTGGAAAAGTTGGATTTAAATCTATTGAGCGTGTTCTTAGAAGTGTATCGATTAAAATCGATCACACTTGCATCGGAATCGCTTGGTATGACTCAACCTGGAGTCAGTGGCGCTTTGAAACGGCTGCAAGCACAATTGGGTACAGACCTTTTTATTCGAGAGGGTAGAGGTATAACGCCGACCAATGCAGCGATGCAGTTGGCGTTACGTGTAGAGCCCGCACTGGACGGGATAACCAGCGCGGTCAGTACGCTAAAGCAGTTCGATAATCAGCAGCATCATGTGTTTCGAATTTTGGTCAACGAGATCGGTTTAACCAAGCTTCAGCCTCTTGTGGAAAAGGACGATACGCTTGGTAACATCTCGATTGAATTCAATATGGTGCCAAGCAATGAAGAAGATCTGCTGCAGAGTTTGAGCATGCAGCAAGCCGACTTAGCGATCGATATTCACTATCCACAAGTGAATGGTTATATGAACCAGAAAGTGATCGAAGATGAGCTCGTGTTGATCGCAAAGAAAGGGCACCCAAGGATTGATGGATCGGTGACGGAAGCGCAGTATTATCATGAGAAACACATCACCTTCAGAATGCGTCGTTCTCGCCTTTATACCGCAGATTACTTTACGAAAAGCCCGATACAACAGCGAAAAGTCAGCTCCGAATGTGATTCATTGATGACGATGTGTGTGTTGGTCTCTGGCTCCGACTGTGTTGGTAGTACGTCTCGTGATTTTGCTAATCAGTTTGCGGAGCGATTCCAATTGCAAGTGCTCGACCAGCCGTTCGAGGTCTTGCCCATGAAGCAGTATATGATTTGGCATAAACGAACAGATTTAAACCCGGCACATCAATGGTTAAGAACCAAGATTCAGCAATACATGACGAGTTCTCAAAGCTGTTAACGATTTAATGAAAAACGGCCTCCATTTGGATGCCGTTTTTGTCTCTGTTACATCAGAATTTTAATTAAGGTTTTTGGGTTAAGCCTGTTTATTGCGCGCGTTTTTGACGAGCGGCTTTGAGCATTTTCATTGGCGACATTCCAGTCACCAACATGGTGCCTGTGATAACAAGAATCGAACCAATGATCGTGTTGATACCGATGGCTTCATCTAAGAACAAGTTGCCCCAAAGAATACCAAATACTGGAATCAGGAAGGTCACCGACAATGCCGAAGGTGCGCCCAATTCAGAGATGAGATTGAAATAAAGTAAGTATGCTAAACCAGTACACACCGCGCCGAGCAAGATGACCGAAGTCGTGATCGTGAGATCGGGTGCTTCTCTCATCGGAATAAAGAACACAAATGGCAATACGATCAATACTGCCGCCCACATACTGCCGTGTGCGTTATTGAACGCCTCAACTTTTGGTGCTGTTTTGGTGTAGTTAGAGGCGATGCCGTAGCTGAATGCAGCCATCACGGCAGCGAAAATTGGCACAATCGCTTCTTGGCCGATGTTCATCGCGTCCCAACCGACCAACACACATACGCCCGTGACACCAATACCTAACCCGAGTAACACCTTCTTCTCAAGTGCGGTTTTTGTCCATATCGCCCCGATGATCGCAGCCCAAATTGGCGCTGTGGAGTTAAGGATGGCAAGGGTCGACGCATTGAGTGTTTGAGCCGCATAAGCGAAAAACAAAAAAGGAAGCGCAGTGTTAAACAAGCCAAGAATGAAAAAGTGTTTCGCATGAGCATTAAAAGAGAGCTTCCTTTTCAGATAAAAAGAAACCAAGAGTAGGGTGATTGCCGCGCACAGAACTCGCGCTTCAATTAGGACTGCTGGGCCTAAAGGATTGGCTGCAATTCTCATGAAAAGGAACGAGCCTCCCCATATGGCAGCTAGCATGATCAGTTTTAAAAAGCTCACAGTTAAATCTCGGATTATGTAAAACACCGACTATTGATCAAAGCTATATATTACACAAGCTTAGATGTTAATACTGTGCAGCTAATTGTTGTGATTTTGATAATTAAATGACTTATAAAATAGGAACACCGTTGATCAATTATGTTCTGTTTATCCTTCCTGATTTGGCAAGTAATCTAGTGTCATACGTAAACATGAGGTGATAAAAATGAAGATCGAACACATCGCGATTTGGACCAAACAACTCGAAGTGCTTAAACGCTTTTATGAGGATTACTTTGGTGCGAAGTCTAACCAGAAATATCACAATCCAAGCAAAGGTTTCTCTTCATATTTCTTGTCTTTTGAAAGTGGTAGTCGCTTAGAGATCATGGAAATGGATTCGGTTCCTGAATCGAAAGATGATATCTATGATCAATTCACGGGCTTCATTCATATGGCGATTTCACTAGGATCTGAAGAGGCGGTCGATGAACTCACAAGTCGCCTAATTGAGGATGGATATGAGCGCCTAGACGGACCAAGACGAACAGGTGATGGCTATTATGAGAGCTGTGTACTCGATCCCGATGGTAATCGCTTGGAACTTACCGTTTAATGTAGAGACTTAATTGAGTTACTCATCTACTAACGGAACTGAGGTATGACAATGATGAAGCTTGCTGTAACTTTCCTTTTTAGTCTTGGGCTTATGGGATGTGCTACCTCAGAACCGGTGTATGAACCAGAAGCTGACTCGAAGCCTGAGCAACCATCACAGCCAATAGGCTACCTTGGTTTTAAAGCTCACCAAGAGTGGGCCATTCAATTTAATGACTGTACTGTCTACGATTTTACAGGAGCACAACCCTACCAGTGGTTTGATCGCACTTCCGCCTCTGTAAGCTGTTATACATTTAAGCCAAACGATGCTATTAAGCCTCTGTTGGTTTACTCCGATGCTGACTTCAACAGCAATATACTGACTCCAATTGACCGTTTTCAAGAGTTGCAGGTATCAGAATCCGGCTGGGGCAGTTTCCCCATCGTCTACGAGACAAACGGCACCAATTGGTTGAAAGTTAAAGAAGGTTGGATTCACCTCACTTTAGCCGATCAGACACTTGTTCAGTTCTATCCTGGAACCCAAGACCAATCTGGAAAATCTCAACATGACCAGTATTTCGAGCAGCATTGATTTGAGAGAAGAGAAGCCCCAATTTAATACAATAGGGGCTTGATGGTATGGATGTAGCAGTGATTAGCTTCGAGTTATTTGTTCTTTTTAGCCTTGATTACAAAAGGCATGATGGCACTCAATACGATAACAGCTGCGCCGACTAGAGCGACAGAGTTCGGCAGTTCAGCAAACAACAAGTAACCAAGAATCATTGAGTAGATCATTTGTGAGTACTCAACATTTGAAACCACGTTCGCTTCTCCCCATTTGTAGGCCGTCACACCAAACCATTGACCAATAGACGAGATCACACCAACCAATATCAACAGCAGGAATTCAGAACCTGTTGGCCATTTCCACTCAATAATTGCCGGAACTAGAGCGACTGCACCAACGAATATCGCTTGATAAGCCAACACCACGACCTTGGATTCTACATTGGCCATTTTTCTCACACAGATAACTGCTATCGCGGCACCTAATGCAGCAACCAACCCTGTCCCGATATAGAACAAAGACTCACTTTCTAACGTCGGTTGCACAACCAGCATTACTCCCGTAAAACCCAGAAGAATCGTGGTCATTCGTGCGAATCCAACATTTTCTTGCAAGAACATCTTTGAGATGACCGCAACAAACAACACCTTCATAAACCCTAACGCGGTCGCGTCGGCAAACGGAATGTTACTTACGGTTAAGAAGCTAAAGTAGAGGGCGATGAACGCCCCGGTGACGCGCCACGCATGCATCGACACCATCTTAGGGTTGAGCATCGCATCCATGTTACTGACGATAGAAGGCATTAACAGAGTCACAAAAACAAGCTGACGAAACAGTAGAATTTGGAAGATGTCGATGGTATGGCTTAACTCTCGCACGATCACACCCACTAAAATAAACAGCGCGTTCGAGATAAGCGCGAGTGCAATTCCTTTAGCTGGGTCGGATAGCGAATTAAAAAATGACAGCAGTGGTTGAGGCACTGCAAAGGAACGATTGATAGACATGACATACCTCGATGTAAATTGAGTATGAAGTCTAAAGCCTACACTGGTAGACGGGTCAAACAGGATTGTTCGACTATTTCCTATGTGGTGAATTTGCAGCGTACTGGTTAAGTGCTGAGGCTATCTCTGTGATAGAAGTGAAGTCAAATTCGCCAAAAAACGCGCTTCTCTGTTGGCTGTAGGTGAAGTTGTATAAATAGGTAAAGATCGTTCGCCAATGTTTAGCCATCTCGTAGGAGAGCGTTTTTTGATGTTCAAGTGGCAGCCATTGGTGGAGCTGTTCAAGGTAGTCTTGATGCCATTCAACACCATTAAACTCAAGAGTTGGCTTTTTATTGGCCGTTAATGCACAGAAGGTGATATCCCAGTAGCCGCTTGGGTAATGCCGAGTTTGTGTCGACCATGTTTCTCCCCACCATCCAATGCTTTTGTGCTCGATAAGAGAGGGCGTAACGGCTAGCGATCGCTGTGCGTATAAGTAGTAGAGGTTGTAATTGCCAGATATCACTTCTGGCGTCAGGTTGGTGATCGCACCGCCTCGAATAAAACTCTCGTGTTCGAGAAAGAAATCGAATGAATGGTACTTAGGTAATAATTTGGAAAGGCTTATCCAGTGAGCATGGGCGGCGTAAACAGGACGAAGTATCTCGCCATTGTTTGATTGGCATTCTGCTTGGATCGCATAGCCTAGTTCGTCAAATTTAGTTCTGGCGAAAATCTTGTCATATGTTGCCTGAACCATTTGAAACGAAGAATCTGACAAGGCAGGGAGTGCTTCCACTGTATCTAAATAATAAAGCCCAACAGTCTCGGTTTGTGTTCTATTTAGGTACAAATTATCGGTATCTAAAACATGAAAGCCGTAGCGACATTCTGTTGTAGATAGGTTCCAGCATTTTAGGCTGTGCCCTTGTCCTGAACGTGACAGCGAGGTAAAGCTTGCCGTGTGCAGAGATAGGCAGCCTTCAGATTCACCTAGATATTGTTGAATGTATAACTGGTTGAGTTGCCTCAGTAGCGAAGATAGCTGCTTGATACGTACATAGAAAGTCTTACTGTTGAGTTGCGATTTCTGAAGGAGCTCACAAGGTAATGTTCCAGACAACAACAGAGCCAGTAAAGGCTGAAGTGTGCGAGCAATTTTGTTTGGACTTAATAAGCTGAAAACGGATGAACATTGCTGGCATTTAAGCCGTGGCGTGCCGATTCTGGTGTAACCATAAGCGTGAGTGTAGGTCTGCTTTAGACAAGTAGGGCATTCGACATTGGGCAATTGGAGTTGGTTGGATTCAATTTGTCTGGTTAAGGACAAAATAGGTTCGTTTTCCAATATCGGAGTAAATGCCCCACATAAGGGGCATTTGTAAGACGCAAAACCAAGTTGAGAACTAGTTTGGTAGAGGCTTAGATCAGGGTTAGCAAGGTTGCTACAGTTATATGTTTTACAGCAATTGAACTGAGTTCTCATGAGCGTTGTACCTGCTAATCCCTGATACATATTTTATGACGTTGGCTGTTGGATATCTCTGTTACTGACGACTTACATCGACTTGACGACCAAGTTCAGGAACTATGATGTTTTTGCGTTCTTGGAAACCTTTAATCAGTACTTGCATGACCGGATCTCCGTTCGATAGTGTTTCGCCTTTATTAAATACCGTGTAGCCATCGCCACCACTGGCTGCGTACGAATATGTCGCAACTTTGTACTTCTGATTCTCGGATACGGGCTCGCCGTTGATACTCAAACTAATTAAACGCTCACCTTCCGGTTTTGTACTGTCGTAAGTGGCTTTAATCCCTGAGAATTGCGCCAGACCGTAAGGTAATGTGTAGCTGTATTCAAGCAGCTCTTGAACGTTGTCACCCGTGAGTTCGACCACTGTTAGTGTGTCAGTAAACGGGAAAAGGTTCATTACATTTTCACGAGTGACTGCACCTGGATTTAGGTCAACACGTAGGCTGCCTGAGCTGATCATCGCGATGTCGGCTTGGCCTGCATCTTTCATCAAATCAGCCACAAGGTTACCAACATTCGACTCTCGGTAATAACGACGTGAAGCGGCACGATCAAGGGTTGCCAATTGGTCAGCCAGCGTTGGATTATCATCTCGCACTTTTTGAATCAAAGCGTATGTTGCTTCATCACGTTTAAGCTTGGCTGACTCGACAGGGATCAGTCTCCCGCCTAAGAATTTCACATCGTGTTTTTCAGTATCGACAGTAAATTTAGTGTAGCCAAGGTGCATGCCCTGACCAAAGGTTAAGCCGATAACGGTGCCGGTTTTTGGATGTACAACGGGTTCGATTAAGCCGTTGTCAGAGTGACCACCGAAAATAACGTCTACGCCTTTTAGCTTTCCTGCCATTGCGTAATCTTCATCGAATCCGCGCTGAACTTCAGCGTCGGCTTCTTTGTCGGTTTGCATTGGAGCCGTCTTATTTTGGTGCGTTAGTACCACGATCATGTCGACATCATCGCGGATCTTATCAGCCCATTTTTGAGCGATTTCCGTAGGATCTTTGACGGTTAACCCTTTACGGTTTCCTTTCCACATTGTGTTGTAGAACGCGTCAATTCCCATGACACCAATCACGCCGATTTTAACTCCATCACGTTCAATGATTGTGTAAGGTTGAGCAAACATAGAATCAGAAGCTTCATGGAAGATATTCGCGTTGAGTACAGGGAAACGAGCACGAGGCATGGTTTCTACCAATGATTCCCAACCGTATTCGAATTCATGATTACCGAGTGTGATTACGTCATAACCCATTGAGTTATATAGGTCGAAAGGCAGCTTGCCTTCCGATTTTTTAGAGAGTGCGCCCGTATAAATGTCACCAGCGTCTAATAGGAAACTGGTTCCTTCCTCAGCTTGTACGTTTTTGATCAACGTCGCCAAGTAAGGGATACCGCCAATCAGCTCAATGTCATCATTCCAGAACGCATCTACGGGCTCGTAAACACTTTCAATATCGTTGGTATGAAGCAGGGTGATTTCTTTTATTTCGGCTAAGGTTGGCATTGAAGCCACTGTCGTTAATACGGAGACAGCAAAACATAAAGGTTTCATTTTAAGGTTTTTCATAGCGTGCTCATGTCAGTGAAGGGAACGTTTGCCATTTTAGGGAGGGAGGGTTAAATGAGTGTGAGTCAGTACACACTCCTTACTTAGATCTCGCGTCTAATTACCTGTATTTACCTTTTGAGTTGGCCGTTGTTTTGATGATATCAAGGCTCACTCTTAATGAGGTTTCATTGAGCCTTCGATCAAAAAAAGATCAAAACCACCTTGCTGAAACCGGTTTCAATCTGTATCTTTGCTTTTATTGAAATCGGTTTCAGGGCTGTAATGAGCTCTCAAATCCTGATCTTTTTCACGAATAACTTGTAGCGAGTAATGGTATGAACAACGAATTTCCGAACGATTTTTTATGGGGTGGTGCGGTTGCAGCGCATCAACTAGAAGGCGGCTGGGATGCGAATGGCAAGGGTGTGAGTGTCGTCGACGTATTAACAGCGGGTGCTCATGGTGTACAACGTCGAATCACCGATGGTGTGATTGATGGCGAAAACTACCCAAACCAAGTCGCTGTTGATTTCTACCATCGATACAAAGAAGACATTAGGTTATTTGCTGAGATGGGCTTTAAGTGCTTCCGAACCAGTATCGCGTGGACGCGTATCTTCCCAAATGGTGATGAAACTGAACCGTGTGAAGCGGGTTTAGCATTTTACGATGATTTGTTTGATGAGCTGTTGAAATACGATATTCAGCCAGTGGTAACACTGAGTCACTTTGAAATGCCTTACCATCTAGCCAAAGAATACGGCGGTTGGATGAACCGTAAAGTGATCGACTTCTTCGTTAAGTACTCGACTACGGTAATGGATCGTTATCAGCACAAAGTGAAATACTGGATGACGTTTAACGAGATCAATAACCAGATGAACACCTCGGCAGACATCTTCGGTTGGTTATGTTCTGGCGTGAAGTTCCCACAATGTGAAAAGCCGCAAGAAGCAATGTATCAAGCGGTTCACCACCAGTTTGTTGCAAGTGCTTTAGTGGTTAAGAAAGGTCACGAGATCAACCCAGATCTTCAGATTGGCGCAATGTGTGCGATGGTGCCTTTCTATCCTCGTTCTTCAAAGCCAGAAGATATCATGGTGGCACAGCAAGCGATGCGTGATCGTTACTTCTTCTCGGATGTGATGGTTCGTGGCCACTACCCAAGCTACGCCAAGCGTGACTGGGCAATCAAAGGCTTCAACATTGAGATGCAGCCTGAAGATGAGCAAATCTTGAAAGAAGGTAAAGCGGATTACCTTGGCTTTAGCTACTACATGTCGAATACCTTGGATTCTTCTTCTCACCAATCTACAGAAGAAGCGATGGACGGCGGTCATGAAAACTCGGTCGATAACCCGTTCATCCAGTCTAGCGATTGGGGCTGGCCAATTGATCCAACCGGTTTGCGTTTCTGTTTAGCGTCTTTGTATGAACGTTATGAAGTGCCATTGTTTATCGTTGAGAACGGTTTTGGCGCTATCGATACCATCGAAGAAGACGGCAGCATTAATGATGACTATCGTATTACTTACCTTGGTGACCACATCAAAGAAATGAAAAAAGCCGTTGCGATCGATGGCGTTGACTTGATGGGCTACACCCCTTGGGGCTGCATCGATTTGGTGTCGTTCACCACGGGCGAAATGAAAAAACGCTACGGATTCATTTATGTAGATAAGCACAACGATCAATCTGGTTCTTTAGAGCGCAAGCGCAAGAAGTCGTTCGAGTGGTACAAAGGCGTGATTGCATCTAATGGTGCCACTATTTAGAATGCATTTCCCAGCGCAGTTATACGAACTGTGAGCTGTGATTTTGCAATGAATTAGTCGGCCTATGTCGACTAATTTTTTATAAAGGAAAAGAAGCCAATGGTAACCATGCTTGATGTCGCGAACCGCGCAGGCGTATCTAAGTCGACCGTTTCTCGTGTCTTAAATGGCAAGAACATCGTGCGCCCAGATGTGGCGAAAAAGGTATTCGATGCGATACAAGAGACAGGTTATCGGCCAAACCTCTTAGCTCAGCAATTGGCGACCAAGAAGACCAACTTCATCGGCTTTGTGATCACCAATGAGTTGTTCAATGGCCTTTACTTCTCTTCCTTGATGTATCACGCCGCTTCCTACAGTGAAAAGTCGAATCACCAATTGGTGATCACCGATGGTAAACACAGCGCAGAAGACGAAAGAAAGGCGATCAACTTCCTGCTGGATATGAAGTGCGCGGGCATCATCATTTATCCGCAATGTTTAACGGAAAGCGAGATCGCTCAGATCATCGAAAGCACTGATACACCGATTTTGGTGCTCAATCGTGAAATGCCGTCGAAGCCCAATCACGCGATCACCACCGATCATTATCAAAGTGCTTGCTTGATGGTTGAACACATCATCGAGCAAGGTCATACAGATATTGCGGTCATTCGTGGTAAAGCCGGCTCTTCGACCGATGAGCTCCGTTACCAAGCCTATCAAAATGTGTTAACTAAACATGGTATTGCATTGGATGAGTCCAAAGTTGTTCAGGGTGATTGGACAATGGGGAGCGGTTACCACGCGGCTCAAGCTTTAGTGGAGAATAAAGCAAGCTTCACTGTTATCTTGTCGGAAAACGATGACATGGCGATTGGCGCGATCAAGGCGTTAACTGAACTTGGGTATTCATTGCCTCAAGATGTTTCTATCGTTGGATTTGATAACAGTAAAGTCGGTGCGTTTCTAACGCCAAGCCTAACGTCTGTCAGCGTGCCATTAGAGCAAATGACACAAAAGGCGATTCTGAAAATTGTCGGTGATACTGAGCAATCTGAGGCATTAAGTACTACTGGCAGTTTGGTGATTCGCGACTCGGTTGCTCCGCGTGTTTAGGCTCAGTTAACCGTGATTGAGTTTCATATTTTACCTACAAAAAGTGACGAGCTGCGCATCTCTTAAACCAAGCTTAAACACTCATTATTCACTGTTATTTAGATGTGCGATATTGCGTTTTTGGTTCGATGAATTGACCACCATTAGTTAAGTAATGTGACACTAGCTAAGTGATGGGAAACAGGTAAGTAACGTGAAAACAGAAAAACAAAAAATGCTAGCGGGTGAACCTTATAAAGCTTGGGATAAAGAGCTATATTCAGCGCGAATTGAGTGTAAGAAAACGCTTCAAAAACTTAATAACAGTATTCCCGATACACCAGAGTGGGAAGCGGCGACGCAAGAGCTTATTCCGGGTTGCGAGAACGCGCACTTAGAGCCCCCATTTCGTTGTGATTACGGCTCAAACATCAAGCTGGGTAAGAACTTCTACGCTAACTTTAACTGCGTGGTTTTAGATGTCGCTGAAGTGACTATTGGTGACAATGTGTTGCTTGGCCCGAACGTTCAAATTCTTACCGCAGGCCACCCACTCGATGTGAAAGGCCGAGTAGAAGAAGGCGTCGAATTTGGCATACCAATTAACGTTGGTGACAATGTTTGGTTAGGTGGTGGTGTGATCATCTGCCCTGGCGTGACTATTGGCGAAAACAGCGTGATTGGCGCGGGCAGTGTGGTAACTAAAGACATCCCAGCCAATGTGGTTGCAGTCGGCAACCCGTGTAAGGTTCTGAAATCGATCGATAACGAGTAAACATCGTTGTTTTCGTTTGAGTGTAAGACCTACTTATATTTCAGGTAGGTCTTTTTGTATGTGTAATCACGATAACTCATCGAACTATAGGGGCTATGTGACGCTCCTTTGAACTTCAATAACTGTCGCCGTAGTTGCTCAAACTCATTGGTTTAGATAAGGGAACTTTGAACTAAATTTCGCCCTCGATTTTTAGCTTGATACAACATTTCATCAGCGGAAATAATGGCCTCTTCAATCGACTGCCCAGTCGATAAATCCACAAGCCCAAGCGAAGCTGATATTCCGCCTTTAATCATATTTCTGAGTTGTGGATCGTAGGCGATTTTATCTCGGATACGGTCTGCAAGTTTAATGATATCGGATTGACTTTCCGTTTTGAGAATTACGATGAATTCATCTCCACCGATACGATAGCATTCATCGTTGTTTCTTACATTTTCCAATAATATCTCGCTTACCCGAACTAACACGTTGTCGCCGACATGGTGCCCGTAGTTGTCGTTGATCAGTTTGAAATGGTCTAGATCAATGGCAATGACTCCGATACAGCGATTGTTTTTACTCGTTCTATTATGGCGAATGCGAGAGTTTGCACTTTCTAAGTACGAGCGGTTCTTCAACCCTGTTAATGCATCTGATTCTAAAGCAATTGAAGTTCGATATTGATAATGAGAAAAGGCAATCAGTAACACATAGCCGATCCCTAACAATGCGATGACCTCAACAAAGCTTTGAATCTCCCCCTTTATCTCAGCGACGGAACTGGTCATATTATCAAAGATAAAAAGGGTCGCACGGAGTTGTGGCAAAGGAACTTCAACGAGATGGAAGTACCGAGAATTGTCATTATTTAATCGAAAAAATATGACGTCTAGTAGTTTCACTTTACTTACATAGAAAGCGGAGTTTTCTGAAGTTTGTATGGTGTGCGTATTCGAGAAATCTAGATTTATCTTTTCTCCAGAAGGCATAAAGTATTGATGTTGATTGTCTCTTATCAAAAGAAGCGTATTGGCTGTACCCTTGACTCCTGGGAAGTAATATTGCAGGTCGACACTTGCCTCGTGGTAAAGGGATGACTGCCGCGACACGAGCCCTGCGATTAAGCTGGTATGAGGCTTTGGATGATTGATGTTAAATCCCCATAGTGTTGTTTCCCCATTTTTCATGGCAAGAAATTGAGGTGATGACGTGCTGACATTGAATCGTTGTGCGATGCGTTGAGTGTCAGAACTTGAGAAAGGTTGTGCAGGCTGATAATAAACACCGCCCAGATTAGGTTTGTTGGAGTTTGTCGCTCCAGAACGTAAAGAAGCGCCTAAAATATTCAATGTTCGAACGACATTACTTTGAACCAGCGTTTGAATGAGCTCGCTTCTGTGAATTTGATCTTTTTCGATATAATGAATGGTTTTACGTATTTCACCAATATGAATATAAAGGATGACCAAAGCGAAGCAAGCCATTACCCAATGTCTTTGTTTCATAGCTAAATTGATAGCATTCATATTGGTGTACCTTTGTTAAAAATGTCACTGCGCTACTTTAGTAAATAGGGTCTATCGCTTTCACTTGGATATGTAATTCGTCGCGGTAACTTCCTGCTCGTGACAGGTTGGTGTTGTCAGTGATCGAGAGTGAAAAAGGAATGATGTGCTGACCGCGATTATAGGTTTTTATGGATGTCATACGGTGCAATCTAGAGACCTCTATCCCATCGGCGGTAAGCTGATAGGTAATAGTCCAATCAGGGTTCTGAATGTTGATCAGTTTGCCATGTCGAGGTTTAACCCAAAGCTCTGTTTGAGAATTAGAACGGATCACAAAGTCCGCTTGATAGCGCTTGCCACTATATAGTTCACCGAGTTGCCAACTGTATCCAGTTGCTGAGCGGTGAATGTTGTTCCCACGGCCTGACCAATCAAAGGTAACGAAAGACTTTATCTTGTAAGTCGCGGTACTTGTTAGCGTTGATACTGGGTTGTCCTCATACTTGAGCTTGGCAATAAAAGGTACGATGTATCTTGCAGCGTAGTTAATTTTTGCTCTCGGGTCGACCAAGTAAAAACGGACCGGAGAATTGTATTTTGCGTATAGCAAGTACTCTCGTTCTTTGGGATCGTAAGCAAGTAATGTTTGGCTTTGGTTGACGAAATAAGGTCCATTTTTGTCCTGTGTATTGAGGATTTTCAACCGAACCGATTTTAATGAACATTCGCCGCTTTGAGTGCGTAGCTTTTTGAGCTCGTATTGAATTTTCGCAAATCCCGATTTATCAAACTCAATCGGACCATTGTTAAGTTGGGTTAAGCTCCATACTCCGTTGCAACTCTGTGCTAGCAATGGTGAAGGCAGCCAGAGAATGCATAATGTGAGCAGGCAATTAGTTTTTTTCATTGGAGGTACTTTGAACATTGTTTGCTCCTTGTTTTAGTTGAATATCAGAAAGCCTCAACAGGTTATCGTCTGATTCAGGGATGCTGATGCTCCCCGTTGCGTCGGAGTTGATCGTTTCGATTCGATAATCACCGCTGCCTATGCCTTCAATAACGAACCTTCCGCCTTTGTTGGTGAAGAATGGATAAGATGTGTCATCGAGATCGGTTAAATAGCCTTGAGTTAACGCAAGCGGTTGACCGTTAGCTAGCAGTAACTTGCCTATTATGGTTTTAGATTTATTGGACCCAACGGTGATGAGATGACTGGTATAGGCGCCTGGGGTGATGTTGTACATATAATTGCCGATGTCATAACCAACAGGTGCATCTGGCGCATCAACAGTAAAACTCTGAGTGATATGGGCTGTAGAGAGGCTGATAGCATTGGGGTAACCTTGCTGAGAAATCGCTTCTGCATGCGCGTCTTCATCGCTATTTATCAGGGCATCCGACTCTAAGCTTTCATGAACTTGCACTAAAGCCGCCGCACCGTATATTGGGCGTGACCAAGAGAGATTGCTGTCACTAATCGTGAATGCTGTGCTGGGTCTAAACGAGGTGACTACAGTGTCTTCGGTATTGGTCGAGTTGTAATAAGTAATATCTCCATCATATCTAACCCGGTTGCCTATGTAGTCACCACGTAATTGGTACTGTCCTTGGCTTGATTCGATATCAGCAGCTAGAGAATAGCCATATTGGCCGACTTGGTTTTTACTTGGCTTACTGAAGCTTGCTCGTAAGATCTCAGTATCGCTGGCATATCCTGCATCTGCGGTATATTGGCCGTCATCAGAACTCCATGTCCAATCGACAGACACGATCCCCTCTGTGTTCGAAATTCCCTCGTTTGGGTCTTCTTCATGAGTGATACCTAAACCAATCACCACATTGGAGTAAGACCAAGACGTTGAGGCTTCTGCGGTCCATTCCGTATCGAAACCATTCTGTTTATCAAGGTTATATGAGAGGGATAAGTAAACATCATCGGTAATGCTTAAGGTATAGCTGACAGCTGCCGAATGGCCTGTCGTTCCTTCTTCCGTCCAGGGTTGATAGGAATAGGTATCATAAGATTCAAGCGCGATACGTAAGTTGGGGGCACTGTAATTGTTTTGATCCCAGAGCGAGGCGGCATAATCGATGCTTGCGATATAACCGGTTTCATCATATTCACTCGATTGGCTGCCTGATAGTCGAAAGCCAAGATTACCGATGGGGGTACCAAACGTAGAGATCCCTCCCAGTATGAATCCGTCTTTATGATAAAAGCCATTTAACCCAAGCGTTAAGTGTTCGGTTAAGCCATAGTCATAATAGGCACTGGTGATTAAACTTTGGGTATCGTACTTATAGTGGCTGTCTGCTATTTCTGAAGGAGCACCAAAATACACGCCAAAGTCAGATATACCCTCTTTAAGCAGTTTTGAATTGTAGAACACGCTGTAGAGAATGGAGTCTCGTCTTCCTGATTGATATTCAATATCTAAACGAACGTCGTTGCTACCTGAAGACAGCGGCAAGTTATCGAGCATGTAACGTCCTGGTGGAAGTCGAAACTCTGTCACGTAAGAACCATTAATGTACAGTTCGATATCGGCAGACTCTTCAAGCACTAAGGCTTGAGTGCCTCCTACCTGAATACTGCGATTCGGTTGTAATGCTGAGTAATTACGTTCGAACCCGATTCCGCCAAATTGCTGGCTAGGCAGGTGACCTGAAGTGCTGTTGACTTGGTCGCCAAAAGTCACTCGATAAGGGATTTCTGCACGATCAATAAAGGCCGATATATCACCACGATAGAAAGTTTGTTCCTCATCGGTGCCACCATCAAAATAGCCTGAAAGTTTATAATTAACTCCTCGTGCACCAGCAAAGTTCCCTGTAGAGACCCACTCTATATTCCACTTTTGTTCTTCACTTTGAGTCTCAACTCCTCGTGTATCAGATAGGCCAAAGTTAAAGTTATTGATGTTGGTGAAGAAGGCCGACGTGGAATAAATGGGAGGAGAGTAAGGGGCGCTGAAACTTAGCGCTTGCTCTTTTCGTGCATCTTGAACGAAAGATAATGAGATTGACATGTCAGACGATGAGAAGGAGAGCAACACGCCCCAATCTTTTAGTGTTTCAACTGAAATAAAAGTGTCGTTGTACGAAGATAACTTACCTGATACTTCATTTGTAAGCGCTGAACCAATCAGTGTATGCAGTTGAACAGTATGAACTTTGGAGATAGTTTTGCCATCAGAGAAAGCATCGATATCGCCCACAGTTGAGCCCAAATAGTTGATTGGGAATGGAAATAGCCAATCCGCGCAAAAGGCGTGAGGTTGGGTTAGCAAACATAGAGAGACGCACAGAAGAACTGTGTAGTATCGGCTCATGTTTACCTCCCAATAAAGCTCGTGTAGAAGCCGGTGGTTCAGTGTTAATCATTTTTTTTAATGGTGATACCAGTGACTTTTTTGAACTCGTTTGGAATAGGGTAATAGGCGGTGGCGCCAGGCATTAAGTAACCACTTGTCTTAGTGTCTATTTGGCTCCAAGGTAGGTCTTTTTTCTCGCCATTCATTTGAAGTTCGAATACTGAATGAAGCAAGTTCACTAAGACTTGGCTGGTGTTTTCTACCACTATGTTCCTGTCTTTAATCGAGGGCTTCATAGTCGGCTTTATTGAGTTAGGAGATACAAAAGCTAAGGTCGAAAAACTAAGAAGTGTTTTTATTTTACTGTCACTATCTTCAGGCCCTTCAACTTCTAGTTCGTTGAATTCGATTCGGTACAGTTTGGTCATTGTGAGAGCATCGCTAGGGATATAGCGCACCCGAATTTTTTGAGAACTTTGTGGATCTACCATTATTTGAGGAGGCAAAATGAGAAAACTATCCTCATTAAGCGTTAGCACCTCACCGGTTTCATCGTAACTTACGTCATACACCACAACTTCAATTGGAAGTGAGCGGTCTTGAGGATTATTGATCGTATAGCTTGAGAGAGCCTTTCCTCCAAATTCGTTCATTTCTTGATACATGGGGGTAATTTCGTAGCTGAAAGCGGCGGTGTGGAAGAGTAGCAGACTGATAAATAAAGTAATGTTTTTCATAAAACCCTTCCTAGGTAAAACGAGCCCACGTTTGCGGGCTCTAATTTATGAGCTAAAATCCACACATGCGATGACAAGTTTTCGCTTGGAGTTTCACATACACTGTAGAGCGATAATTACCGGCTCTTGCTAGAGCTGCACCCTCTGTAGTAATACTAAGAGGAACTTCTGCAATTCTTGCTTGTTGGTGTTCGCCACTCCATTTAACTTGGAAGTTACCTGTCGTATGACCAAACAAACCATCACTTGCATTGCTTGTATCGAAAATGTCAGTTTGATTTGCTTGTAGCGTGTAATCGATACGTTCTTTACCAATGGCCATGCCAAAACGAGTCATTTTGAAAGGTGTGGCTGTCATATCGACTTCCATTGATTTTCCGTAGTTACACCACGCGCGAAGGCTTGCAATTGGCTTACTAGCAGTTAGCCCTGGGAGCAAATTCTTGCTATCTGCCAACATGTTCGTTAAGTGGATATCGCCATTCACAAACTCTCCGGCTTGTGCTGACTTTAAGTTGAGTACACAACGTTGTGGAATCGTGCCTTCCATGCGAATGTGTGCTCCATCAGTGTTACTTGCATTGGTGAGTAGGGCGCTAGTTGCGCCACCAAACTGAACTACATTAGCTTCTAACTTGGTCCCACCTGAACCACCACTAGCAAAACTATTTACACTGAACATGACACCGGCTACTGCTACCGCTAATATTAATTTTTTCATAATTATTCCCTCATTACTCTTGTTATTCCAGACAACAAATACATAGTAATTAGGATTTTAAAAACATACCTCGCAACGAGGGGTGATATATCGAATAAATAAGTATGAAAACAGTGCTAGTTTTAAAAGGTTAATTCATGAGCTTTAGCGAATAGTTCATGTCGAGAATGTACATTCAACTTGGACATCACATTGTAAGCGTGTGTTTTTACTGTATTTATGCTGACATTTGTATCGTTTGCTATTTGTATATTTGAAAATCCTTGAATCATTAATTCAAAGACTCTTTGCTCTTTCTTTGTTAAAAAAAACTTTGATGTTACTTTTTCTGTGATGGAATACGATTTTTTATAAGTACTATTGATGCAAAGGTCAATAATAAAGCTTTCCATAATATGTCTAGGAAACCAAAGCTCTCCTTCTTGAACAGATTTAATGGCTTTTGGAATAAATTCAAAATGATTCACTTCTATTTGGCCAAAAAAACCAAACTTTAGGTAATCGTAACAAGAACTGCATTTAATATTGATGGCGATCCACTTATCTTTTCTATTGATAATGGAAACACCACACTTGTCCGGCATCGGTATCGTACTTCTGTCTAAAAGCACAATGCCTTTATACTCAAGATCAAGTTCAGAATACGATTCGATAACTTGAAGTTGATTGAGTGGGAAAGAAAGTTTCAATAAATCTCGGATTACTCGCGACAAGGTATTGCTGCGAGTGATCAAGCATGTGTAAGGTGCTGGTCGATTATTTTGCATACTTTGAGCCTTCCCTGGCAACAGAAGCGAATTAGATATAGGCAGAACGTATTGAAGGGCTTGTGAGCCACTGTCCTTGTCCAAATCGAGATATCAGTTGGTTTTGGTTTTTACATTGTGTTTTGTGAAGAATACTTTTGATTTGGGTTCTTACTGTCTCTTTGGAGACACTGCGTACTTGCGCCACTTCTGACCCCGTTAACCCCTTGATTATTAGTTCTAAAACATCAAGTTCTGACTTTGTAAGAATTGGGGGAAGGTCTGTGATTGTAGGCTCTGCGTAGCGGTTCCAATGCAGTAACATTGTATGGTGAGCTATCCTAGAATTTGCCCAAGCGATCGTGATGTCACAGATGAGCTCAAGTAGACGGAGTTCTTCTGGTTTTAGTGCATTGATGCTGTGAAAAATAATGACGATCTCATAATTGTAAGAAAGTTCATCTGTGATTGAGTAGTTATTTAGAGCATGTTCAAGGATTGACAGATCTCGATGATCAAAAATTCGATTTTCGATTATTGTATCTTGATTATGGAATAATTGACCTTTTTTGTTCATTGAGATCAAAGACAGGTAAGAGTCAAGCTTCTCTGTCACTCGTTTTGAGATAGAAATTCGTCCATTAGTGCTTTTGATATATTTGAAAACAGGGTTTTTGCTTTTTGATATGATAACTAAAGTGGCATGTTCAATCCCAATGCCTGTGAGGCTATCTTTAATTTCTTCTTCAAATTCAGAAGGGGATTTATTAAATCCATGACCCAACGTAATAGTGTTTTCTGATATCTGCATCTCTCATTCCTTAAGCTTACAGCAAGTGGATAGTTTTATATTGTCTTATTTTTTACTATCTCATCTAGATATTAGTCAATAATTGACGACTTTATCATCACCCAATTGGGTGAAAAATAAATAATATAGCTTTGATTTGAAAGTTTTACATTATTAACAATTGGTTTTGATCCAAATCAAAGTTAGTGGGTAAATTATTAAAAAATAAATTAAATAACTAATTGGTATTAAAATTAATTATTTAATAATATCCGCTATTACTATTTCTGGAGCAACGTTGATTATCTAATATTAGTTATTGCTGGCACACTTTTTGGTAAGGGTGATTTCCAATAAAGGGAATTGCGAATAGATAGGTCTATTCACCACTTTATTTTCAGTGTGAACAACTAGATATTTTGAATAGTGGTGCTTGTTTTTTGGCCTCTATTATCTAACGCACCACTGAATCGAGTCAGAACAAGGGCGATCAAAACAATCACAGCACCTACCCAAGGGGTGTTCATTAATCCAGACTTAGCAACAATCAAACCACCACCCCACGAGCCTAATGCAATACCTACGTTGAAGGCAGCAATGTTCAACCGAACAACGAGACGCGTGGAATTGACGGAGGAAGGGCGTCAGTTTGTCGATTCAGTAAGATTGGGGTTGCAGATGATCCAGAGCACGGAAGAGGAAATCGTGTCGCGCGGTGAGTTGCCAAAAGGTCGTTTAAGAGTCGATGCCGCCAGTCCATTCGTATTCCATCAGCTAGTGCCGTTGGTGCAGTCATTCAAAGAGGCTTATCCAGACATTGAATTGGAACTTACTTCCAACGAAGGCTTCGTTGATCTTCTAGAAAAAAGAACCGATGTTGCGATTCGAATCGGTAAATTGTCCGATTCAACATTGAACGCTCGCCCGCTAGGAAAAAGCTTACTCCATATTGTGCCGTCACCTGATTATCTCGCTAAGCGTGGGCTACCCACCAAACCTGAAGATTTGAGTTCGCATCAAATTGTGGGTTTTTCAGGGAACAAAGTGCTTAACCATTGGCCTTTACCAAACCAAAGTTATGTCGCGCCTACCGTGACAGCGAGTAATGGTGAAACGGTGCGTCAACTGGCACTAGCTGGAAATGAGATTGCTTGTTTATCGGGATTCATGGTTCAGGAAGATATGGCAGCGGGTCGTTTAATCCCTATTCTGGAACAAGATAAACTTGCCAATACAGACCGAGAGCGAGTGAATGCGGTTTATTATAAATCGTCTTCTGTCTCTAGACGTATCTCGGCGTTTATTGATTTTATACAGCCAAGGTTGAGCTTGTAGGAAACAATGAAACATTCTTTAGCAGCACACTGCCAATCGTTATTTGAGTCGTTTCAGGTTGGGTATTCGTATCAATGTGTAGAGAGCGCATGTTTGTATTGAGGTTTGATAGAAGGATGTGATCTCAATATTGTTTACTCACTTTTCTGTTTAAAAACCGCCTGCCCACGCATCAAAATCGTCAATGTTGTCGAGCTCTTCCTTGGTTCTTGGCGCTGGGTAATAAGGCAGTGCTAACCTTTGAACGGAAGGTTGCAGTTCCCAATCGGGTGTAATCTTGAGTCGTGTTAACTCATCGTTGAGGCGCACAAACATATAGTAGCCGTCGGCATGGGTATTCGCGTAACTAGCGATGGTCGCAATGTCACCAGAAGGCAATTTTACGTCTCTGCCTAGTGGGTAAAGTTGATGCAAAGCGAAGCTGACTTTAGGGTCTTGCAACTTTCCTTGTTTAAAGCGTTCTAAGCCAATCGCGGTTGAGGTCGTGCGAGGCTTCCAACCTGTGAGGAATAATCCACTCAAGCTATCTTGGAACGGTTTACCTTTTCGATTGCCTTCATTGCTAATGAATTGAACCGTAAGTTTATCTCCTGACTCTTCCAGAATTTCTAAAAACTGTTCACCAGTGCGATCGACTAAAAGCTTCATAATATACAAATACCATTAAGAATGAGATGCGATAAATGCTACTACTTTAGGGGAGGTTTTGGTAGGGGATATGAAGGTTATGCAGCGTGAACAATGTTTTCGGTGTTGATCCTTACATGCCCTTTAGATCAACAACAGCTTTAACGCTTACGTAAGTAGTGAGTTTGCACTATCTCATCAAGGTAAGTCGTGGCGCCTTTTAGTATGAAATCAAGCGATGACACTAGATCTCCAAACAATGGTGAAGTATCACCCAGACAGAACAGAACTCACCATCAAAATGGTAGAAAACCCGCTGAGTTTATATTGTTTGGCGCTGACTCAACTTAAGTGATTTGTAGACTATTTACTGACCTTTAAATTTATACTGGATAATTACCTATAAATTTCAGGCTTTAGCAGTAATAATCAATGAATAGACCTGAACAGCTTGTGAGTCGCAAAGCTGTCGGGACAGTTTCTAAAGACGTTACCGTGAAAAGGAAGTCAGACACATGCCTGTGCTCCAACGCATCAGTTTAACCTTAATTTTAGTCGCTATTCTCGGCGGCTGTTCTTCATTACCAGAAGGCATCGACCACCCAGCAGAACCGTACACCTCTTATGGACCAAGCACTTTGTCGGTTTTAGCGGATGAATATCAACCAGCATCAGAACAGGCGACTACCGCTGTTCGTTTACAAGAATCCGGTTGGGATGCGTTAGCGCAGCGATTGGCGTTGGTTGAAAGTGCAGAACACACCATCGATATTCAATATTACATCTGGAACTCTGACGAATCAGGCAGGTACCTAGCGAGTCGTTTGTTAGCCGCAGCTGATCGTGGTGTTAAGGTTCGAGTGATGCTCGACGACATCAACCTTAACGAGCGTGAAGGCCTATTATCGGCACTGGATGCACACCAAAACGTCGAGATCCGAATCTTCAACCCAACACCAACACGCCGTGGTTTTAGTAAGTGGTTAAGCTTCCTTGGGGATTTCTCCCGCTTAAACCGCCGCATGCATAATAAGTCGTTTACCGTAGATGGCATCTTGTCTGTGGTTGGCGGACGTAATATTGGTGATGAATATTTCGACCTTTCTGACGAGATCAACTTCCGAGATCGTGATGTATTAGTGATGGGCTCAGTCGTTACCACGATCCAAACCAGCTTTACTGAGTATTGGGACAGCCGTTGGTCTTACCCTGTCGATATGTTAGGTGACGAAGAACAACCGGATCTTTCAAAGATTGACGATATAACTGTTCCACAATACAAAAACTACCCAGAGTTGCCATTAAATCGTGAAGCGGCAGATAGCTTGTTGAAAGATACTCTTGATGAGATGACTTGGGTGAATGCTCGTTTTGCTTATGATCGCCCAGTGCCTATCGATTCAGACAATACCGATGAACCGAAAGCAACGGCGGTTCTTTTAGGACAGCTTGCAAGTGAATCGAAGCAAGAGATCTTACTTGAATCCGCTTACCTTGTATTCGATGACGGTCAACTCGAAGAGTGGCAGGTATTGAACAATAAGGGCGTTGAGATAAAAGCGCTCACTAACTCTATGGCGTCTAATGATCTTGTGACTAATCACTCCGCTTATGCGGGCAGACGTTACGACATGTTGGATCATGGCATCGAACTGTTTGAGTTAAAACCAGAATCCAAGCTATGTGAAGCTTCAACTCAAGACGTGTCGAAATGTGCGCCTGAGACGGCCTATGGTTTACACGCCAAATCAGTTGTATTTGACCGTAGCATCGCGAGTATTGGCTCATTCAACTTCAACTTACGTTCTACCTACCTCAATACTGAATCGGTTTTGATCATCGAGAATAAAGATATTGCTGAAACGTTAGCTGAAACCATCGAGCAAGCGATGGGTGAAGACAACAGTTGGCGCTTGGAACTCGAAGACGGTGACGTGTATTGGTATTCAGGCGAGCAAAGTTGGGACAGCGAACCAGAAACAGGCAAGTGGGAACGAATGCAGTCAGGCTTCCTGCAGCTGTTGCCGATAGAGAAATACCTCTAAGAGTATCAGTATCCCAGAAATGAAAAATGTCAGCGTATTATACGCTGACATTTTTGTTTGTGATGACGAAACGGAGCTAACCTCTCTGAACCTTTCTCTGTCTTCAGAGCTGTTCTCGAGCTATCGTTTGGTCAGTTGTTTACTGTTCAAGTAAGGCAGAATGTGCGGGCGAGATTCGCCAGACAACTTCTGTGTGATCTGTTGTGACCAACTGCTTTGCTTCTGATTGCTTGAGCGGTTCGCGTAGTAGCTTTGCATTGAATCGTCGTAGCTGGCAATTTCATCTAAGCTCAACGGTTGGTATTGATTTTCGTGCATGACCACGTGAGCAGGAAGGCGAGGTTTGACTTCAGGCTGCTGCGCAGGGTGACCTAAACACATACCAAATAGCACGGCCGTGTGTTGTGGAAGTTCCAGTAGTTCATCGACTTGTTGCGCGCTGTTACGCAAGCCACCGATGTACACGCCACCTAAACCAAGAGACTCCGCAGCCAGCATACAGTTTTGCGCCATGATGCCAGAATCGACTGCGCCAATCAGGGTCAGTTCAGTAAAGTCGGTTTTCACTTCAGGGTTGATTTGAGCGTGGCGTTGATAGTCGATACAGAACACCAAAAACTCAGCCGCGTTCTCAACATAAGCTTGGTTACCTGCGTATTCGGCTAGCAGTTTTCGCTTCTCTTTGTCTGTCACTCTCACGATAGAAACAGCCTGTAATAAGCTCGATGATGACGCGGCAAGGCCTGCCTGAACAATTAAATCGAGTTGCTGCTGCTCTATTGGTTGATCTGTATATTGACGAATGGAGCGGTGCCCCAGAATGGTTTCAATCGTGCTGTTCATAACTCTCAGACAGTCCTTGTTTTTATGATGTCTTACAAATCACCATAACGACATTTGTGGTTGGGGTAAACCTCAAAAACTGCCTTTGTCGAAGACTAATGAGTTTGGCTTTTCATTGTTGTAGGGCAAATGTGAGGGATGTATAACTGAAGGTATGATTCCGTCAGTCTAACGGCTTCATTGGCCAGTTCAGGGGTGATGTGTCCATGTTGGCGATAAGACAAAGAGTATATTTTATCAGCGACTTGCAGTGAGATAGCGAAGACGTTGATGGATTGTGGTAATTGAGGAACATCAAAAAACTGTCGATAAATCGTTTCTACTTCTTTACCAAGAATTAAGTCATTCTCGGTGTCTGCATGACCCAACTCCGTGAACGTATGACGACCCAAAATAAGCTTTTTGGCAATAGGGTGATCGTTGTAATAATTAACATACGCTGTTTCAATCATGCGGTTGATGTCAGTCCAATGATTAACATGCTCGGCATCTATACATTTACCTAGCAGAGAGTCGAAATCAATAAATACGTCATCTAGCAAGTTATGGAATAAGTTCTCTATATTTGGGTAGTGATGATAAACCGTGGATGTTGCCATTCCACACTCTTTAGCAACATCATACATTGAAATATCAGTAGCTTCGCGGCGTTCCATTAGTTGCACAACAGCATCATGAATTCGAATTAACTTTTCTTCGGTGGTTACTTTGCGCATCTAATGATCCTCATTGTTATTTGGAACACAAAAAACATAAAGGGTTTTCAAGCAAAGTTCCAATTGGAATACCAAAACTTAGACTTTATTACCCTTTATTTATATAAACCATGATAACCCAATGTTAGGCGTTAATATGTGTCCCCGTTTTACCTTCTATGATCTCTAGTGCGCTAGATAGATCACCAATGTGTCCGTGTTGTTTTGTCTTTTCAACAAAAAGACAGCATGCGTCTACCTTCGGCCCCATAGAACCTGCTGGGAATGTGTATTTCTTCATTTGTGCAACAGATACGTTTTCAAGCTTCTCTTCTTTGGGTGTTCCCCAATCTAAACAAACATGAGACCCATCGGTAAGGATCAGTAAATGTTCTGCGCCGATTTCTTCTGCGATAAGAGCCGCTGTCATGTCTTTGTCGATTACTGCTTCAAAACCTACATAAGCGCCATCTTTTTCGACGACTGGAGCACCGCCACCGCCACCACAAATAATTAGGTGCTCATTTTCTAGTAAGTCTTTGATGGCTTTTATTTCTAATACTTCTTTGGGTGAAGGTGATGGAACCACACGACGCCAGTGTGCGCCGTCAGGTTTCACAATCCATTGGTTGGTTTCTGCGAGTTGTTTGGCTTGTTCTTCTGTATAGACAGGGCCAATAAACTTGGTTGGGTCGGCGATCGCAGGGTCGTTCTCGTCAATCACAATACGAGTCAGAATCGTGGTAGTAAAGCGGTCTTGAATCGCAGCATTCAACCCTTGCTGAATAAGGTAACCAATCATTCCCTGAGTCTCAGCGCCAAGTACATCAAATGGGTAAGGAGGACAATCTTTGTACGCATTGTTTTGTAATGAGAGTAGCCCTACTTGAGGGCCATTTCCGTGCACAACCACTAAACGGTAGTCTTTACTGAGTTCAGCCAGAGAGCTGGCGGTTTGTGCGATGCTCTTTTTTTGGTTTTCACAACTCATTACTTCACCACGTTGTAGTAAAGCGTTCCCACCGACAGCAACAACAATAATAGGCTTCGACATGTTTAACTCTCCAAATAATATTTTGCTCAGTGCAAATAAGTTGGTTTGAATTGTATTTAAATATTGTCAGTGTCGTGGGGATAAAAATCACAATTCGATTTGTGCTCAATATTTGATGTTTTTAGTCGCCTATATGTCACAGAAAGTCCTAATTATCGCTAGATTAACTAGATATGTGATCTTGGTTTTGAAATAGAAAATGTATTTATTAATCGAATGGTTATTGACCAAAATCAAGTATTCCGACTTTTAGCATTATAAATCTAATATTTGTTGGGTTTATTTTGTTTTTACCCCGAACTCGTTTGTGTAAAACCGATATTCAATTTTCATCCCAGTTCACTACATCGCTTTGCCGTTTAATTAATCCCGAATTAGAGATTAAGGAGCTAAGAGATGAGTAACGAAACGCAAGGAAAAATGGGGGTTACGGGAATTGCACTCTTTACACTGTGTGCAGTTTTGGTGGTCGACACATTAACCGCGTCAGCCAGTATTGGTGTCAGTGCCATTGGTTGGTGGGTGTTAATGCTGGTCTTCTTTGTTATCCCATATGGCTTAATTACTTCTGAATTGAGTACCACTTACCCAGGTGAAGGTGGGATATACGATTGGGTAAAACAAGCCTTCAATTTTAAATGGGCAGTCAGAACAACGTGGTTTTACTGGATTAACGTTGGTTTATGGATGCCCGCGGTATACATCATGTTTGCAGGGATGTTTGCTGAGCTCTTCATGCCAGATCTGTCTTTATGGGGACAAATCGCCATTTGTATATTACTGACGTGGCTAACGGTTTTGATTTGTAATGTGTCTGCCGACATCGGTGTTTGGGTCACAAATATTGGCGCTATATTAAAAATCATCGTGATCAGTACATTGGGTGTGGGCGGCTTTATCTATGCAATGAAAAACGGCGTTGCCAACGAGTTTACGTTGCCCGCAATGATGCCTTCATTGGATTCTGCGGTCTCTTTCTTACCCGCGATTGTGTTCAACCTAATGGGTTTTGAACTGGTTGCGACCATGACTAAAGAAATGAAAGACGTTCGTGATATGCCTAAGGCCGTCTTCCTCTCTATCGGTATCACCGCTTTCTTATACATCTTCGGTACGGTAGGCATTTTGATGGCGCTACCTGTCGAAAGCATTGGTTTGGTGTCTGGCCTTATCGATACGTTTAGAACACTTTTCGGCACTGGTGTGGTTGGTACAGCGATGGTGTACATCTTCGGCACTTTCGCTTTGTTAACGCTTATCGGCAACATGGTGAGTTGGACAATGGGTGCCAGCCGAGCTGCTGCTGAAGCCGCTCAGGAAGGTGAACTTCCAGCCCCTGTCGCGAAAGTGTCAGAGAAAGGTTCCCCGGTTGGTGCAAACAATATTACTGGTACGGTATCAACGGTCGTCATTCTGTCTTACGCGCTGTTTGCTCAGGGCAATGATGATCTGTTCTGGTCGATATTTGCCTTCTCCAGCTGCATTTTCTTACTTCCTTACCTGTTCATGTTCCCGGCATACCTAAAGCTTCGAGTGGTTGATGGTAAACGCGAACGCCCATTCAAAGTTCCGGGTGGTATGGCGGCTCAATGGGTGATGTCGATTATTTGTTTCTTGGTCGTCCTTCAAGCCGTGATCTTGTTTATTTTCCCTGAGGCTCTTGATTTAACCGTTGCAGATTGGGGATACACAGGACCTGTTTTGATTGGTGTGATTGCCACCATCCTTGCTGGTGAATGGATTCTTCTAGGCGCTCTAAAACGTAAGAAGCAGCAAGGTTCAGACGATAACGACACGACCGAGACACAAAATAAAAAAGAAGCTCAAGCATAATTTAAGGGACATAACGATGAAAAAACTGATTGATACCACTCCAAAACATGATGGCTTCAGAATGCCAGGGGAACACGAGCCACACAGCGAAATTTGGATGGCTTGGCCAGAGCGCACCGACAACTGGCGCAATGGAGCAAAACCAGCACAAGCGGTGTTTGCTGATGTTGCCACCAAGATCAGCCATACGACACCAGTCACCATGCTCGCGAGTTCAGACCAATACGATAACGCAGTATCTCGTTTACCAGAGGACATTCGAGTATTGGAAATCTCGACTGATGACTCTTGGATGCGCGACATCGGTGCGACTTATGTTGTTGATGACAGCGGTGAACGCCGAGGAGTGGATTGGGAATTCAATGCATGGGGCGGGTTTGTGGATGGATTGTATTCACCGTGGAACCGCGACAACCAAGTCGCTCAAAAGATGTGTGAAACCATTCGTGACTCTCGATACCGCGCTCCAATAGTACTAGAAGGCGGTTCAATTCACGTTGATGGCGAAGGCACGCTCTACACAACAGAAGAATGCCTATTACACGAAAGCCGCAACCCAGATATGAGCAAAGAAGAACTGACGGAAGTGCTTTGTGAACACCTCAATGTTGAGAAAGTTATCTGGCTGCCTCGTGGTTTGTATAACGATGAAACTAATGGCCACGTCGACAACATTCTCCACGTCGTGAAGCCGGGTGAAGTGGTTCTCACATGGTGCGATGACAAGAACGATCCTCAATATGAGATCAGCAACGAAGCCTATGACTACATCACCAGTCAGACTGATGCCAAAGGCCGTCAGATAAAAGTACATAAGCTGCCAATGCCAGGTCCTCTTTTCATGACCGAGGAAGAAGCGGCAGGTATCGATATCGCAGACGGAATGGAGCGAGAAGCGGGTGAGCGCTTAGCGGCGTCGTATGCCAATTACCTGATTACCAATAACCAAATCGTGTTGCCGTTGCTCGATCCACGCTACGACAACGATGTTATCGGAATCTTGGAAGGCATTTATCCAGGCTACGAAGTGAATGGCGTCCCAGCTCGAGAAATTTTGTTAGGTGGCGGCAACATCCACTGCATCACCCAACAAGTACCAAGAGTTTAGTTACAACAGAAAAACCAATTTAATCCCAAACGCAGCGGTTCTTAAAAGTGATGGCATGTATTCAAAATCAAATCGCCATGAAAGTGAACTTGAAAGAACCGCGCACAAAATTATGAAAAATAGGAACTTATTATGAAATTACCTTCTTCTAGCGCAACTGAACTAAACAAAGCAAACCTAGAGCATATGGTCTCCATGAAAGACTTCTCTGTTCAAGAAATGGACAACATGATGGAGTTGATGACTCACCTGAAACAGGCGCGCAAAGACAACGCTATTCCGCCACTGTTCAAAGGCAAGTCAGTAGGGATGATCTTCGAAGCGGGGTCTACTCGTACACGTGTTTCTTTCGAAGTGGCGGCAACATTATTGGGTGGTCATGCACTATTCCTATCACCAAAAGACATTCACTTAGGTGGTAAAGAGTCGATTGATGATACTTCTCGTGTTTTATCGCGTATGTGCGACATCATCATGGCTCGTACCAATAGCCCCGAAACACTCGATGGCCTACTTGAAATGTCGACAGTGCCAGTGATCAACGGCCTTGATACGCGTTTCCACCCAACTCAAATGCTTGCGGATCTCTATACGATCAGAGAACACATCACTGATGGACGTAAGTTGTCTGATCTCACCTTAGCATTCATGGGTGACGCGACGGATGTGTGCCGTTCACTGATGCTGACTTGTGCTAAGTACGGTATGGGCTTTAAGCAAATTGGTCCTAAGAAATACCAAATGGAACAAGAGTGGATCGACATGGCGCTGAACTTCTGTGAAGAGTCTGGTGGCACGATTGAAATTACTGATGATGTAGAGCGCATCAGTGACTGTGATGTGGTGTACGGCGATAGCTTCTACTGGGTCACGCAAATGGATGAGAAGGAAGAGCGCCTTGCGGCATTCATGCCTAACTACGTGATTACTGAAGAGCTAATGGCTAAGGCTCGCCCAGGCGCAATGCTGCTGCACTGCCTACCTGCGAATGACAAAGAAGAAGTGACTCGCGGCGCACTAGAAAGTGAATACTCAGTGGCGTTCGATGAAGCCGAAAACCGACTCACTGCGCAGATGGCAATTTTAGTGTACTTCACACACAAAGATGCGGTTATCCCAACACAAGAAACCGTTAAGCATCACGAAGAAAAAATCAGCAGCTTCCTAAGCACGCTGTAGAGGTTTATTCGTGGGGGCATCAGTGCCTCCACTGTTTAAAGTGAATTAAGCTGGACCAGTATTTATCACGATTTATTGGTTCGGCTATTTTTGTGCCTTTTATTTTGAAATGTCGATAAACACGTGGCCGATTGGCTCTATCTGACATCAATACTCGAATAGGAGATGTATCGACATGAGTGCCGATATTATTAAAGTTTCAAGAAACACTGAAGATGCACCGCTGAGCCCTTTCTCAACACAATCGGTGGCATTTTCACACTACAATAACCTATCTGCTCAATTACCGACCGATCCTAAAACAGGCAGCCTGATCTCTGGCTCTTTAGAAGATCAAACAAAGCAGTGCCTATTAAACATTCAAGCGATTGTGGAGAGCATTGGACACCATATGCACGATGTAGTGAGAGTAAATATATACTTGAAAAACATTGCAGATATCGATGTAGTTAATGGAACCTACGCGTCTTTTTTCCAACACTACGTCCCAACATACACGGCACTCGCTGTTGCTGATTTACCGCTCGAAGGTGCTCATTTACAAATGGATGCAGTGATCTCGAATGGTGAAGGCACTTACCCACAAGCGGCTTGTGAGTTAGTAAAGATCGCAAGAAATACTCAACACGCACCAGTCAGTTCTTTATCGACTCAGACGGTGGCTTTCTCTCACTATAATCACATTTCAGCTCAGCTACCGATTGACCCGCAATCGGGCAGCATCGTTGTTGGTAGAGCAAAAGAGCACGCGATTCAATGCCTCAAAAACATCAAATCGATACTGGAAAATGTAGATGTTCCGTTTGATGACATCGTGAAAGTGAATATCCATGTGAGAAGCCTTGATGACCTTGCAGCAGTCAATGAAGTGTATACCACCTTCTTCCCGGATTCCGCGATTGCGAGGGCTGTCGGTTACATGCCAGCGCGCTCGGTGACGGTTGTAGAAGGCCTAGCAATGGGAGCGTTAGTGCAGATGGATGCGATCGTGTCACACGGCGATGGCACTCCGCCACAAGCGGTTGAAGATCGACATGGAATAGTGATTAAGGCAAACAATACCAAAGCTGCACCAATCAGTGGGCACTCCACGCAAACCGTGGCTTTTTCTCACTACAACAATATCTCCGCTCAGTTACCGCTAGACCCAACAATTGGGGCAATTGTTACGACAGGCGCAAAAGAGCAGACGATGCAGTGCCTAAATAACATTAAAGAAGTGATTGAAAGTGTTGGCCACGTGATGGATGACATCGTGAAGTTGAATATCCAATTAAGAGACATGGCAGATCTAGATGTGCTTAATGACGTTTGTACGCACTATTTTGACGGTCCATTACCTGCGCGTACGGTTATCGGTGTGTCTGATGTTCCTATGGGGGCTTTGGTGCAAATTGATGCAATTGCTTCCAATGGTGAGGGAACCCCGCCTAGCTTTTAAGCGTTCTATGTAGCATCAAAACAACGAGGGTTGGCCGTGAGGTTAACCCTCGTTTTACGTTTGTTCCAATAGAAATATGAGTATTGGTTATAGTGTCCATAAGTGGAAAATCAGAGTAGACCAACTAGGATGAATTGAATTAAACCCTACAATTAATTCAACAACATGGTAGTTGCTATGAAGAAAATAACCCTTTTATCTGTCGCGATTTTATCTAGTCTCTCTTTCTCGTCTTTTGCTAAAGACTGTGACCCTAATCTGCTGCCTTCTTGGAAAGATAGTGAGAGCAAATCCGCTATCGTCGACTATGTTGGGAAAACCACCAAAGCTGAGTCTGATACGTTCGTGGCGATTGAAGATCGTATCGCCGTGTTCGATAACGACGGTACGCTTTGGTCGGAAAAGCCTTACTACTTCCAATTGGCGTTTGCGTTAGACCGTGTAAAAGAAATGGCACCAGATCACCCTGAATGGAAAACCGAAGCCCCTTTTAAGTTTGTGCTTGAAAATGATATCGAGGGCGTCCTTAGTAGCGGTGAAGAAGGGTTACTGAAAATCATTATGGCGACACATTCTGGTATGACTGTTGAGCAATACCAACAAGACGTTGAGAAATGGTTAGAGATAGCAAAAGACGGACGTTTCAATAAAGCCTACACAGACCTGACTTATCAGCCAATGAAAGAGATGCTGACTTACCTACAAGAGCATGACTTTAAGACTTACATCGTGTCAGGCGGAGGCGTTGACTTTATGCGAGCGTGGGCTCCAGAAGCTTATAACATCCCGCCAGAGCAGATTATCGGCAGCGCGCTTAAATATAATTACAGCTACAACGATGGTAAGCCGATCGTTACCAAAAATTCGTCCATTTTGACGATTGATGACAAAGCCGGAAAGGTCACTAACATTCAGCATATCATCGGTAAGAAGCCTATTTTAGTAGTAGGCAACTCAGATGGTGACCAAGCGATGATGCAGTGGGCAACGAGCCAACCCAACTCAATGGCTATGATTGTTCACCATACCGATGCCGAGCGAGAATGGAAGTACGATCGTGAGTCCCATGTTGGTAAATTAGATAAAGCACTCGATGAAGCGAACTCTAGAGATGACTGGACACTGATCGACATGAAATCAGATTGGTGTGAGGTGTACTAACGCTTAGTTTACCTTTGGTCAAATCATAAAGGCTCGGATTTTTAATTCGAGCTTTTTTGTTCGCGGACGTTTTTGAAATCAGCGGTTTGGAATGAACGTTTAAAAACAATGAAGGCTTAATGCCTCGCTATAAGCAAGAACGTACTATAAGTTCTTAACTCATGACGGTTTAATCGGATAGTCGAAAAAATAAAGGAATAGAAACATGAAAACGATCGGTTTGCTCGGCGGTATGAGTTGGGAGTCGACAGTAAGCTACTACAAATCCATCAACGAGGGCATTAAAGCGACCCTTGGTGGGCTCAATTCTGCAAAGGTTTGTATGTACAGCGTGAACTTCGATGAGATAGAAAAGCTCCAACATCAAGGTCGTTGGGAAGAGACAGCCGACATTTTATCGGACGCGGCTTTATCGGTAGAGAAGGGTGGGGCTGATTTCATTCTGATTTGTACCAATACCATGCATAAGGTCGTTCCTGAGATCGAAGAGAAGATCACGATCCCTATCTTGCACATCGCTGATACCACCGCGCAGAAGCTGCTTGAACAGGGCGTAAAGAAAGTAGGATTACTTGGTACGGCTTTCACGATGGAACAAGATTTCTACAAAGGCCGCCTGACTAACAAGTTTGGTATCGATGTTGTGATTCCAGATGAGAGTGACCGACAGAAAGTGCACAACATCATTTATCAAGAGCTGTGTCGAGGCGAAGTAAAAAAAGAGTCTCGAGATGTATATCGTCAAATCATCGAGAAGCTAAGCCAGCAAGGTGCTGAAGCCGTTATTCTGGGCTGTACTGAAATCGCCCTGCTGATTCAGCAACAACATACCGATGTGCCACTGTTTGATACGACAGCAATTCACTCTGAAGCGGCAGTACGTTTGGCGACGAGCGACTAACATTTAGCGACTCGTTTTTTAGATCCTCGTCATGGATCCACAACTGTCCTCTTTCAGTTTTTGATCGATTTTTATTCAGTTGAGTGAAAGTTTTTTGTACAAAAGCAGGTCGTTAATTAATGAAGCGATGCTTTGTTCATTAACCAAGGCTTTATCGTTAGGTAAGGCTTTAGTTAATGACTGAGGTATCTGCACTTAAAAGCACTATGCTTTAGTCATGACTAAAAGAGGATTAATTATGAAATGGCTTATCTTATCTGTAACGCTATTGTTTGTGGCAGGATGCCAATCTACAGGCTCTGACACATCTTCACATGATCAAATGAATAAAGTGGATACGAGTGGGTGTAGTAGTTAATCTCTTTTTCAGAAACACCTTTTTAGCTGCTGTTATTATCATTTTTGTCACTGTTCTTATAAAGACCCCCATAAAAAGCCTTGTGATTACACGAGGCTTTCTTCTATGTAAAACAGCGTATCCCACCGACTGATGTTGTAAATTTGTAAATTTGTAAATTTGTGAATCTGAATTGTCTATATTCTAGGCTGTGTACTGGATCTCATTTGTTATTTGAAGCACTTGCTAAGGTTAATAATGAAATGTGCTTAATACCAATCACTTTACTCAACTTAAGAGGTTTCTATGCTAGGTGAAAATCACTCTCTTGTTCACGAATTTCCTGAAATGAAAGACAAAATTGCTGAGCTTGCTAAAACTGACGATGGCTTTGCAGCAGATATGAAGACATACGACAACCTTGATAAAGAGATTCGTAAACTAGAGCTGAAAGATTCACCCATTGATGACGGCTCGATGCACCAACTAAAACATGATCGTTCTGAGCTTAAAGATTCACTGCATGCTCGTTTAATTGCCTAGCTAGCGGGTTATTTTGCTGAATAGCTAAATTAAATAGTTAGTTAGCAAATTGCAGATTGAGACAATAAAAACTCCTTCGGGAGTTTTTTTTGTTTATGCGTTCCAGTCTCTATCTGAACGCATAAGAATATTTGGATACAAGAAACCGTAGATATAGGTAAATTCAATTAGCACTAAGGTTTTGTCAATAGGGCGGATATAAAAAAGCTTAGCGCGGGGGACGCTAAGCTTCGTTGTTAAGTATGTTCTTGAACCATGTTTAGGCTGGTGGGATTAGCCTACTTGAGAAAAGCTCACTACCTTGCTTTGTAGTTTCTCTTTCAGGTAATCCGTTACTGCTTGCTGCTCGGATTCGCTCATGTACAGGCCAAGTTTGGTTCTGCGCCACAAGATGTCTTCATCAGTCATCGCCATCTCTTCATTGATCAAGTAATCGATTTCAACTTGATAAACGCCATGGGCTTCGCTTGAGAATTGGCTGCCAAGGTCAGCTTCGCTATTCGCACCTTCCAGTAGTTTCCACGTGTAAGTACCGAATTGAGTCACATAACGAAGTAACAACGCTTCAGACGCCCAAGGGTATTTAGTGTGGATCATCTTCGCAAGCTGCTCTCTGCTACAACTAAAGTTACCGCCTGGAAGCGTGTTGTTGGCTGTCCAAGGCGCACCCATGTTGGTTAGGTGTGGTTCTAACTTCTTAAGTGCTGCTTCGCCTAGCTTACGATAAGTGGTCAACTTGCCACCGAAGATCGAAAGTAGTGGTGCTTGATCCAGCTCTGCGTCTAATTCGAGCGTGTAGTCACGAGTGATCGCTTGCGGTGAATCAGATTCGTCGTCACAAAGTGGTCTTACGCCACTGTATGTCCAAACCACGTCTTCACGGCCAAGCTGTTTAACAAAGTGCTGGTTAACGATATCAATCAAGTAATCCACTTCGACATCATCAATGGCAACGTTGCGTGGGTCGCCTTTGTATTCGAGGTCGGTAGTACCGATGATCGAGAATTTATCTAGGTAAGGGATCATGAACACAATGCGATTATCTTTGTTTTGCAGAATGTACGCTTGTGGTTCGTCATGAATGCGTGGCACAACAATGTGTGAGCCTTTGATCAGACGAATGTTACGAGGCGAAGCCTGCTCTAATCCATCATCAAAGAACTGTTTAACCCAAGGACCAGCAGCGTTAACAAGCGCTTTTGCTTTGCGTTCAAAGCGTTGGTTTGTCATCACATCAAGGATCGTCACATGCCAAATACCACCCTCACGGTGCGCTTTTTCAACACGGCAGTAGTTGCGTACTTCAGCGTTGTTTTCTTTTGCTGCCAAAACGTTGAGCAATACCATTCGCGCATCATCAACCCAGCAATCTGAGTATTCGAAACCGGTCTTCATTTCTGGCTTCAGTAAACCTGATTTAGCCAAGTTCACCGTTTTACTTCCAGGAAGTGTGGTGCGTTTACCCAAGTTATCGTAAAGGAATAGGCCACAGCGGATCATCCAAGCTGGGCGTAAAAATGGTCGATGAGGTAAACGGAAACGCATTGGTTGAGCAACATGAGGTGCTTTTCTTAACAATACTTCGCGTTCTGCAAGCGCTTCCGAAACCAAACGAAACTCGTAATGTTCAAGGTAACGTAAGCCACCGTGGATCAGTTTTGAACTTGCAGATGAAGTAGCAGAAGCAAAATCATTTGCTTCGTATAAGCCAACGTTGAGACCACGACCTGCTGCATCTGCCGCGATACCTGCACCATTGATGCCGCCGCCAATCACGATCAAGTCTAAAGTGGAAGATGTACTGTTGTTTGAATTATTTTGTTGAGCACTCATGATTTTGACCTCTTGCTGAGCGAACGAGCATTTTAGAACATAAGTGAATCCTATCTTAACTTTCGTTTGCGGTCATTTATTATTTTCGTTTATACGCGTTTTATGTGATTTGGACATAAAAAAACCTCTGCTTATGAAAGCAGAGGTTCAAATAAATCTAATTCGAGCATAGAAGCGACACTGGTAGTGAGCAAGTTTTACTTTTTTAACTTTTCTATAAAGAATCGTGATTCATTTAAGAAAGTGGCGTCACTGAGCACTTATGTTGAGTTATTCGCTCACAGGACGAGCGGTATCAATCACTTCTAATGGTATTGCTGAATCTTTAAGGATGTTGAGAATCTCTTCCGGTGGCTGCTTATTAGTAAACACCATGTGCGCTTGAGAGATATTGCTTGCCGAGCTTAACCATGGCGTTACGACCAAACTTTGTGTGGTCAACGGCTAAGAAGATGCTGCGGCTGTTCTCGATGATGGCTTGTTTTACTCGAACTTCGTGATAGTCAAAATCGAGCAGTGAGCCGTCAAAGTCGATGCCACTGATACCTAAGATGCCGAAATCGAGGCGGAACTGCTTCACGAAATCGAGTGTCGCTTCACCAACAATACCACCATCGCGGTTACGTACTTCACCGCCCGCCAAGATAACCTTGATCTCTGGGTTCGGTAGAAGGATGCTCGCAACATTGATGTTGTTGGTCACGACTCTCAATTGTTTGTGATTTTTGTTGAGTGCGCGTGCGACTGATTCTGGTGTAGTGCCGATATCAACGAACAGGGTTGCACCATCTGGGATGTGTTTAACCAGTTCGTCTGCAATCACGTCTTTTTCGTTGAAGTTAAGCGCTTTACGCGTGTTATAAGAGGTGTTTTCCGAGCTTAAAGGAATGGTTGCACCACCGTGATAGCGACGGATTTTGTTGCTATCGGCCAGTTCATTGAGGTCTCGTCTGATGGTTTGTGGGCTGACATCGAACTTTTCAACGAGCTCTTCGGTACTCACATATCCTTGTGTTTTTACCAGATCTACAATCTGCTGGTGTCTTGGTATCTGCTTCACTTAACTTACCACTCCCTGCGCGCAAAGGGCTCTAGCGCGTCAAAATCGAAAATATAAACTCACGCTATTGTGCTCGAATTGATGAAAAGAGAGAAGTAATGATGGTAAGGAATCATGTCTAAACCGCAAAAACGCTGCTCAAAACATGGAATTTGAGCCTGAAACGCAAAAAAGAACACAAAATAGTGCTCTTTTTAGTTTCGTTTGCTGAGGTTCGAACAATCTAATCGACTAAGAAGGGATTATTCGTGCTCCTCTGTTAACTCAAGCTTAGATTACTCTTCGTCGTCATCGTGCAGTTCAGACCAAACCTGTGCACACTTGATAGCACGCTTCCAGCCTTTGTAACGGCGGTTACGCTTCTCTTCGTCGTGGTGTGGCATGAACGTGCGGTCAAGAACGGCTTTGTCTTGAAGCTCATCAATGCTGTCCCAGAAACCAACCGCTAGGCCAGCAAGGTAAGCGGCACCCAGAGCGGTTACTTCCGTTACTTCAGGGCGGTGAACTTCAGTATCTAGCACGTCTGATTGGAATTGCATTAGGAAGTTATTCGCTACTGCGCCGCCATCAACACGTAGTTTCGCTAGCTTGATGCCCGAGTCAGCTTGCATCGCGTCTAGTACGTCACGCGTTTGGTAAGCAATACCTTCCAGCGTTGCACGAATGATGTGGTTAGAGTTAACACCACGAGTTAGGCCGACAATCGTACCGCGAGCATAAGCATCCCAGTATGGTGCGCCTAGGCCAGTAAATGCAGGAACCACGTAAACGCCGTTTGAAGAGTCTACTTTGGTTGCGAAGTACTCAGAGTCTTCTGCACCAGCCAGTAGCTTCATTTCATCACGTAGCCATTGGATAGATGCGCCACCCATGAATACTGCACCTTCAAGTGCGTATGCAGGCTCACCTTTAGGACCACATGCTAGTGTTGTTAGTAGGCCATTCTTCGATGTTACTTTCTCTTGGCCTGTGTTCATTAGAAGGAAACAACCCGTGCCGTAAGTATTCTTAGCTTGGCCTGCTTCTACACACATTTGACCGTAAAGTGCAGCTTGTTGGTCACCCGCAATACCCGCGATTGGGATACGCGTACCGCCTTTACCACCAAGGTTCGTTTGACCGTAAACCTCTGAAGAGCGCTTCACTTCAGGCATCATGACTGCTGGAATGCCCATTTCATCAAGTAGCTTCTGGTCCCAGCATAGGTCATTGATGTTGAACAACATAGTACGTGACGCGTTGGTGTAATCCGTAACGTGAACACGCCCTTGAGTCATCTTCCAAACTAACCAAGTATCAACCGTACCGAACAGTAGTTTGCCAGCTTCAGCGTCTTCACGAGCGCCTTCAACGTTGTCTAGAATCCATTTTACTTTGGTACCTGAGAAATACGGGTCAAGGACTAAACCTGTATTGTCACGTACGTAGTCTTCTAGGCCACGCGCCTTAAGGTCTTCACAGATATCTGCTGTACGGCGACACTGCCATACGATTGCGTTGTAAACCGGTTTGCCAGTTTCTTTGTTCCAAACAATGGTGGTTTCACGTTGGTTAGTGATACCAATACCCGCTAGCTCGTCGCTGCGAATGCCTGCTTTAGCAAGTGCTTCAACCAATGTAGAGCTTTGAGTTGCCCAGATTTCCATTGGATCGTGCTCAACCCAACCCGCTTTCGGGTAAATCTGAGTGAATTCTCTTTGAGAAGAGCTAACGATGTTTGCATCGTGGTCGAGGATTACAGCGCGAGAACTTGTGGTGCCTTGGTCTAGGGCAACAATGTATTTTTGCTCGGTCATGGTAAGAATCCTTTTTCTTTCGTTATTTATATTTTAGTAAATGTAAGGTCGCTTAGGGATTAAGCTTGAGCTTGTTCAGCTTCTTCTTCTGTTTCACATTGGTTTGGAATTGTGCAGCCTTGGCCTTCTACTGGTAGGTAAGCACCGATAACACGTGGGTACAACCAACCACCAAAACACGCACCAGCAATTGGAGCAAGAATTGGAACGATGAAGTAAGGAATATCACGAGCACCGCTTAGTGCGAAATCCCAACCTGCAAAGTAAGCAAAAAGTTTTGGCCCAAAGTCACGAGCAGGGTTCATCGCAAAGCCAGTCAGTGGACCTAAAGAACCACCAATT
The DNA here is from genome assembly GCF_030409755.1 of Vibrio lentus. Classification (NCBI taxonomy): domain Bacteria; kingdom Pseudomonadati; phylum Pseudomonadota; class Gammaproteobacteria; order Vibrionales; family Vibrionaceae; genus Vibrio; species Vibrio lentus. The sequence goes on along the minus strand of NZ_JAUFQE010000001.1, from coordinate 1,105,143 downwards.
ACTGCGATAAGAATACCGATCAGTAGAGGATTCATTGCACCGCGAGATGCGCCGTTGTTTTCATCACCTAACGCTAAGATAGCGAACATCAAAACAGCAGTAATCACAAATTCCACAGCAAAAGCGCCAAAGAAAGAAAGTGAAGCATGTGGGTATGTTGAGAAAATACCTGCTGTTGATAGTGCGTCTTGGCTGCTACGAACAAAGTTATGTGCGATTTCGTAATCAGTAAATAGGTTGCTGTATAGGCTGTATACCAGCGCAGCAGAGCAGAATGCGCCAAGCAGTTGCGAAATGATGTAAGGCACCACTTTCGCTTTATCAAAGCCATGGAACATGGCCAGTGCGATGGTTACCGCCGGGTTAATGTGTGCGCCAGAAACGCCAGCAGTACAGTAAATTGCAATCGCAACGCCGAAGCCCCAGATGATGCTGATTTCCCATTGTCCGAATGTCGCACCGGTTAATACCAGAGCGGCCACACAGCCAACGCCAAAGAATATGAGTAATCCTGTACCGATAAATTCAGCCAAGCATTGCCCAAATAAAGAAGGGTGTTTGTTTGTTGTCATGTTCGAGTCCTTTTTAGTTTTGCTTATCTAGCACGTGTATTGTGCATATATTTGCGAACTCGAAAATAAACGAACATCAAAAGTGAGCGTTTGAGCATAAAATTGTTAATTAAAGTCACTTGAAATGTTAATCCGAACACTTTTGCTCGAAAAAGATGCTCGCATGAACGTCATTGCTCGAATTGATAGGTTGCGAAGTCGCTCAAACTACCTATATGTAAATGAATGCGCAACTGGTACGAGGAGTTTGTGTTTGGATTTGTGATGCTACTTCGTGAGTGGCGGATTATTAGACTTAATTAGGGAGGGCTGTGTGATGTTTTTGCTATGTAACAAGGGCGTTAACAAATGAGCTTATATGCATAAATGAATAAACTGCCAACTAAGTTGTAGTTTGGCAGTTTCAATTTGGATGTTTGTTCTTGTTATAAGTTAAGAACTTACAGCTCTAAACCAGAGCTGCAACCTTTCCTCTCGCAACCAACTGAGCTCGGATCGAGTCATACACCCAGTTGAACGCAATCGCGTACAGCACGAAGAAGATAACAATTCCGATATCCATTACTAGTACTGTCCAGAAATCGAGTTGAAGTACCCACATCAGTAGCGGGAACGTCACCAGCATCAACCCAGTTCGAAACCTAAGCCGTGCAGAATACGTGTTTTCTTGGTTCGTTTGCTGCGGTCAGCGCCGTAAATCTTGTCGTAACCGTAGTTGTAGACGTAGTTCCATGTCATTGCTATCAGCGACAAAGACAGCGCCAAGCCTGCCATTTTTACAGCTCCGCCCCCAACAATGTAAGTTGCCGCCACGGCCATCAAAATCAAAGCTGCTAATTCAAATAGCACCATGTGTAACATGCGTTCTTTATGTGACATCTTTTTACTCTCTTTATGTTTTCTAGCCTCTATGGGCTAATGACTTGTCTAGATAATATCTATTTAAGTGATAATATAAAGATAGTTAGCATCACATATGGTGATAGTAAGTATTGGGAGAAACTGAATGTACAACATAGAACAGTTGAAGATGTTTGTGTATGCCGTTGAATTAGGGTCATTTTCTGCCAGTGCTCGTGAGTTGGGCAAGGTGCAGTCGGCGGTGAGCCAAGGTATCAGTAATCTTGAAATAGATTTTAATGTTCAACTTTTTGATCGTTCGACACGCAAACCAACGCTGACGGCGCAAGGTCAGCAGATCTTCAAACAGGTCAAAGCGATTATTCTACAAGTGGAAGATCTCAATTCATCGGTCAATGCCATCAATAATCAAGAGGAAGGGCTACTGCGTATCGCTTTAGATGATGCCTTGTTACTTCCTTCATTGCCGAAGGTGTTGGATAAGTTCAGCCGAACATTCCCAGCGACAGAAATTGAGTTAATGGCAGCGGCGAGTACCGATGTGAACCGCTTGGTGTCACAAGACCGCGCAGATATCGGCCTGATGTTTACTGACCTCGCTTTTCATGCCGATTCAGAGCCGTGCTTTATCGGTAATCTGCCTTTTGTTGCTGTGTGTCATCCAAGTCATGCTTTAGCTGAAGTGTCGGTTGCGAAGTTGCCCGACTTTATTTCTCATCGACAGCTTATTCTACGAGGCAACAAAGGTAAGGTGATTGACCATTTCCCTGTAGTCGCGGGCAAGGTGTGGTGGGCGAACAGCTTTGTTGCCATCAAGGAGATGATCGTACATAGCTCAGTGGGCTGGGCATACTTACCGAGTTACTTGGTGGAACATGAGATTCAACAAGGAAAGCTTAACCAGATAAACGTCTCGTTTGACCATAAAACATGGTCGCCTCCTGTCGATTTGGTGATCTCCAAGAAAGCGATGAAAGGGCCGGGCTTGCTGTGGTTGGAAGACAACCTCAAAACCTTACTCGATTGATCTTTTCCAAACCATAGACAAATGAAAGGGCTTACCCCGAAAGGTAAGCCCTTAGTTTTTCTAATCTGCTGCTAGATGCTAGATGCTAGATGCTAGATGCTAGATTTAACCGTCAGACCGTTGTAGTACTTGTCTTTCATCTTAAGCGCAACGTTCACTAGGTAAATCAGCACGGGCACTTCAATCAGTGGACCGATAACGCCGGCAAACGCTTGGTCTGAGTTGATACCGAATACAGAGATTGCTACAGCAATAGCCAACTCAAAGTTGTTACCTGTCGCAGTGAAGGCAATAGATGCGTTTTTGTCGTACTCAATGCCCATCTTCTTACCAATGAAGAAGCTGATGAAGAACATCGCTGTAAAGTAGATAGTCAGTGGAACCGCAATCAACAATACGTCCATTGGGAGTTCAACAATCATCTCGCCTTTTAGGCTGAACATCAGCACGATAGTCGCCAGTAGAGCAATCAGAGTGATTGGTGAGATACGTGGAATGAACACATCGTTGTACCACTGCTCGCCTTTCATCGACACAAGGATCTTACGGCTTAGGAAGCCTGCTAGGAATGGGATACCTAGGTAGATAAGTACACTGTGTGCAATATCGATCATCGAGATATCAACCATCATGCCTTCGTAACCAAATACTGGTGGAAGAACGCTGATGAATAGCCACGCCATAAAGCTGTAGCTCACCACTTGGAATGCACTGTTTAGAGCAACTAATGCCGCACCGTATTCTTTGTTACCGCCGCCGATGTCGTTCCAAACCAGAACCATTGCCACACAACGAGCAAGACCAATCAGAATCACGCCGACCATGTAACCTGGGTGGTCACCTAAGAATGTTAGCGCCAACACAAACATCAGAATTGGGCCGACAAGCCAGTTCATGATCAAAGATAGTTTGATCGCTTTCTTATCTTTTACCACGGTGCCTAACAGGTTGTAGTTAACCTTAGCCAGAGGTGGGTACATCATTAAGATAAGGCCAATTGCCAGTGGAATGTTGGTTGTGCCAACAGACATTGATTCGTTCCACTGTTCGATTTGTGGGAACAAGGTGCCAAGCAGTACACCAATGCCCATGGCGATGAAGATCCACAGCGTTAAGTAGCGATCGAGAAAACCTAATTTTGGTTTCATTATATTATCTCTTTGGTTGTTATCGTTAATCGTCGAAAAACGATATTTAAAGGCAAAAAATACGCTTAGTCTATTGTGTTCGACAAACTAAGCGTGGTTAATCTATTTTAAAATGATGTCGATAAGCGATTCAAATTGCTGAATATTATCTCGGTTAATGCGATAGCACATCTTCGGTGGTATCGATTCGGCAGTGATGAAGCCAGAGGTTTTCAAGATTCTTAGGTGCTCTGATACTGTTGATTGAGCCAAACCTAATTCACTCACCAAGTCACTGTTCAAACAGCCGCCCGATTTTTCTAACGTTGAAAGGATACTCAATATACGAACTCTTGCCGGGTGAGCGAGCGCTTTCGCTAGAGTTGCCATTTGCTTTTCAGCTTCGACATCACCATGTCCGATTGGCAGAGCACAGCCACCAGTTGTAGAGCAAGTTTCGTTCATATTGATGTTTCGCTTTCCATAATCGTTAAAAGACGATTAATAGTAAGCCCATTTTATATAAGGGTCAATGTGATCTTTCAATTTGCTTTTAAATTGGATGCCAAAATCCATATTTATCATTGAAATTCAATGGACTAAGACTTGGATGAACCAAACCAGTATAACGGCCACTTTTGTTGTGAATCGCTGTTATTCAATAGCGCACTGATACAAACTAAAGCGATGGTGCCTACTAATACGGGAGTGAATAAGAACGTCCAATCCACATGTGCGGTACCTGCCAAGGCTATCACAATCGGATTAGCGCCAGCGGGTGGGTGAACCGCTCGACAGTATTGCATTAGCATGATGGATGAGCCGACAGCGATTGCCATAGTCAAATAAGAATCCCCAAAGCCATATAACGCGATTAAGCCCACAGCAGCTGAAATAAAGTGTCCCGCAATGACGTTTCTAGGTTGAGCTAACGGCGATGTTGGCACCGCAAACAGCAGTACGCACGTCGCACCAAATGGAGCCATTAACCACGGGAAACCAGAACTTTCGGCTAATAGACACAAGGTTAAGATGCCCAGTGTACCGCCAATAAAACCTTTAATAAGCTGGCTAATGCTTGCTTTCGGAGGAAGGGCTCCACCACCAGATAGTTTGCTGATCATAATCGTTTCCTCTTCGTTATCTCTTTTATATTAAGTGTACAGATCTGTACCGTTTGATTTGAATGATACAGATCTGTACACTTCTTGCAATGAGAAATTGAGCTCTACGATTTCAGAGCGATTTGAGGTTGATGAACGATGAGTAAAAAAGATCTGATTCTGGATGTAGCAGAATCGTTGTTTAATCAGTTTGGTTATACCGCTGTTGGGGTGGATATGATTAGAGATGAGGCTGCGGTTTCCAAAACATCCATGTATCGCCATTTTGGTTCGAAGACCAAGCTGATTGAAGCCGTGTTAGAAAGGCGTCATCAGCGTTTCGAGTCGAGTTTAGAAGCGGCGCTATCATCAACGTCTGGATTACAAAACCAACTGGATGCGCTGTTAGATTGGCACCTTGCATGGTTTGAACAACCTGACTTTAAAGGCTGTATGTTTATGCACGCGCTAGCCGAATTTAAAGAGTCGGAAGATGACATTGCGATGCTCTCGCGACAGCACAAGGTTTGGCTCAAAAACAGCATTCGTGATGTGGTAAGAGGTAATGAAGAAGTAGACACTGCAATACTCGAATTACGCAGTGAATCGGTTATGACTTTTATCGAAGGACTTATTGTAAGAGGTGAATTTGGTCAGCTTGATTCAAAGTCAGACTCAAACAGACAAGCCTACCGAAAAGCATTGCATTCACTGGCTATTCTAGCGATATAATCGAACGCAGAACCGTTACACAAGATAACGAAAAATCATAATTTACACTTTAATCTTTACTTATAGGTAAGCCCTCAAATGCCACAACAGAACATCAAATTTATCGCTGCTGATATGGACGGCACTCTGCTTAATGAACACGGAAAGTTAGACCCAGAATTCTTCAATCTTTATGAGCGACTAGAAGCTCAAGACATCATTTTTGCTGCAGCATCGGGCCGCCAGTACTACAGCTTGATGGAAACCTTTTCCCCGCTAAAAGATCGTATGATGTTCGTTGCTGAAAACGGCACATTAGTGATGCACAAAGGCCAAGAGCTCTACAGCTGCTTACTTGATACTGATGCCATCAAAGACATCATCAAAGAAGCGCGTGCCATTGAAGGTGCACATGTGGTGCTTTGTGGTAAGAAATCAGCGTACATCGAAACCAAAGATGAGCGTGCTCTAGCGGAGATCTCTAAGTACTACCATCGCCGTGAGCAAGTAGAAGATTTACTGGCGGTAGAAGACGATTTCATCAAGGTGGCTATCTGTCACTTCGACGGTTCACAAGAGAAAGTGAACCCAACTATTGATGCCAAATTCGGTGAGAACTACCAAGTGGTTGTGAGTGCAAAAATTTGGTTGGATGTGATGAACGCTGAAGCGTCAAAAGGTGCGGCGATTAAACATCTACAGAACACATTAGGTTTCACTTACGAGCAGACCATGAGTTTTGGTGATTACCTAAATGACTTGGAAATGCTTAAAGAGAGCTATCACTCTTACGCGATGGAAAACGCACATCCAAAGTTAAAAGAGATTGCGCGTTTTGGCGCGCCAAGTAACGTCGATGCCGGTGTATTCCAAGTACTTGAGAAACTGCTAGCGTAACGCGGTTAAGCTCAATCCGATTTTTATCAAAGCCAACTCGTGAAGATGAGTTGGCTTTTTTGTTGGCAGCTAGTGTGTTTATCTGTATTGAACGATTGTTCAAGGTGGTGTAACTTGTAGTTAATCAGTAGTCTTAGTGATAAAGATGGGTATTCACTTGTATTGGGTACGCTTTATCAACGATATTTGGAATGACGATGAGCAAGAAACTTCAACTTGATATTATTTCTGACGTAATGTGCCCTTGGTGCGTGGTCGGCTACAAAAACCTAGAGCAAGCCGTTTCTGAACTTGGCTTAGAACAGCAGATTGAACTTGAATGGCAGCCGTTTGAGTTGAATCCCGATATGCCGCAAGAGGGTGAAAACCTGCGTGATCATATCATGAGAAAATACGGCTCTAGCGCAGAAGAGAGTCAAAGTTCACGCGAACAGCTTGCGGCGCGTGGCAAAGCGGTTGGTTTCGATTTCAATTTCTATGACAGCATGAGAATGGTCAATTCACGTCACCTGCATGTGCTGCTCGATTTCGCGTTGGCGCATGGCAAACAGACTGAGTTAAAGCTACGCTTCTTTACTGCTCATTTTTCAGAGCAGAAAGATCTGTCTGATCTTGAGGTTATCGCACAAGAACTTGAAGCGGTTGGCTTAGACTCAACGAAAGCGCTGAAACGCCTAAAGAACACCGATAACTTGAAGCAAATTGAAGCGCAAGAGTTTGAATGGCAACGCATGGGAATCTCAGCGGTTCCTACCGTGGTATTCAACCGCAAGAGTGCAGTCACTGGTGCGCAGACGGTAGAAACATACAAGCAAATTCTTCAAGAGCTTATTGCTGAATCATAAGCTGATTATTGGTATCAATTAGAGTCTGAATTACATGGAATCATTGTCACTCGCTCAAGCGCAAAAAATTGTACTGCTTTCGCAAAAATTGCCACCTAAAAAGCAACGCAATGGCGGCACTTTGGCGAACACGCTGTCTGCGATTGAAAACCTTGGGTATGTTCAAATTGATACCATCTCTGTGATTCAGCGAGCTCACCATCATACGCTGTGGAATCGTAATCAAGACTACAAGCTTGATCATCTGGATAAGCTGTTAGAGCGTCGAGAAGTGTTTGAGTATTGGTCGCACGCCGCCGCGTATTTACCCATGCGTGATTATCGTTTCAGCTTGCATCGAAAGAACGGGTTTGCGAGTGGTAAGCTTAAGCATTGGTATAAAAAGGATGATGCACTGATGGCGCATGTTCTCAAACGTATTGAGAACGAAGGGCCATTAATGGCGAAAGATTTTGAAGGGGATAGGCCAAACCCTGGAGGATGGGGCGGTAAACCGGCCAAACAGGCACTAGAAACTTTGTTTATGCAAGGTGACTTAATGGTGCCAAGCCGAGTGAACTTCCATAAGGTGTATGACCTAACTGAACGAGTTTTGCCGAGTGGTATTGATGCCTCAGAACCAACGGAACAAGAGTACATCGAGCATCTAATTACGCGTTATTTAGAAGCTAATGGTGTGGGAATAGCGTCGGAGATGAGTTATCTACTCAAGAACACTAAGCCATTGATACAGAAGACACTCCAGCAGATGCTTGAAGATAAGCAGTTGATGAAAGTGGGTGTTCAAGGCTCGGATTATTATGTGTTGCCGGATGCTTTTGAGCTGTTGAATCAGCCTCTTTCTCGAACCAAGTTAAAGATACTGTCTCCGTTTGATAATTTGTTGATTCAACGAAAGCGAATGCAATCACTGTTCAACTTTTATTACCTTCTTGAGTGTTATGTTCCAGAAGCCAAGCGCCAGTTTGGTTACTTTAGTTTGCCGATTTTATGGCAAGGTGAACTGGTGGCACGAATGGATTGTAAGGTCGACAGGAAGACCCGTTTGCTCAATATTCGTAACTTGGTTGTGGAAGATCGAATCAAAAACCATGAGTCGTTGGTTCATGCTTTATGCGATGAACTAAAACACTTCATGGTGTTCAACCAATGTGATGAGATGATCGTCCATAACACCACGCCCTCTGATCTTGGCAAGCGCTTGATGAGCCAATGGCAAACAGTCTAGTGTTCTTTGTTGTTTAGAAAGCGCTTAGTTACTCAGAAAGAGTGGCTAACAAGAATTCGACAAAGGTTCGGTTCTTCAACGACAGTTGCTTGGTTTTGTAGAGTAAGTGAATCGGTTTGGGTAACGGTGCCATGCCGGGCAAGATCTCCAATAGCATTCCACGCTCAATTTCTTCTGCAACTAAGATAGTCGGCTGTAACAAGACGCCTACGCCTTGAAGGGCAGCATATCGCAATACATCCCCATTATTCGACATCAAACGTACTTGCCCTTTATTCACCGCGCTATGTGTTGCTTGGTAGTTCTGAGGGGCTAGGAGTTGCGATTCACTGTTTTGCGTATTACGAATTTGTGAATCACGACCATTCACATCACGACGACTGCTATAGCTGAATCCAAGCGATGGGTGTTGTGCGAGATCTTCCAACACGCAGATCTCAGCATGTTGGTTAAGGTACTCAGGAGCCGCGCAGTAACACATCTCATAATCCCCTAAGTATCTGGCGACTAAACTGGAGTCAGACAGCTCACCAATTCGCACAATCAAATCAATATCGGATGAATAAGGATCGACAAGATCGTTGTTCAACACGAGTTCGACATTAATCGTCGGGTGATGCGCGAGGAACTTAGCCACAATCGGGGCAAGCACCTTGTTCCCATAGGTGACCGGGCAGTTTATCTTTACCGTCCCTTGTGGCTGGTTCTCCAAGGTTTGAATTAGGTTTTCAGCATTGCTGATGTCTTCGAGAATTCGCTTACATTCTCGATAATAAAGTTGACCTGAATCGGTTAAAGACTGCTTACGCGTGGTGCGATGAATCAGTTGAGAGTTGAGGCTCGTTTCAAGGTGGTGGACATGTTTACTGATCATGGTTGCCGACAAGTTGAAGTGGTTGGCGGCACTGCGAAAGCTGCCTTGCTCTACCACGTAAATGAAGACTTTCATGCTGGTTAACTTATCCATTGAACACTCTCGGTTGATAAATAATAAACAAAAGGAGAGTTTATCAATTATTAGGGGTTAATTATATTAATGGCAAACCGATAATTAACTAAAATAAGAGCGTGAAATGCCTCAAACGAATGAAGCCATCTTTGTTACTGCCGAACTTAAGATTAAAACCAACATTGATCGTGAGGCTGCGATTGAAGCCATCGAACAGTTTTGCCTAGATATGCAGAGTGAGCCGGGCTGCTTACAAGCGATTGCAACTTATGATCAAAACCAAAGCGATCGTGTGATTTTGCTTGAGCAATACGCAAACCGTGAAGCAATCAATCAGCATTTTGTGATGCCGCATACTCAAGCGTTTATTGAGCGTGATATAACGGAATTAGTACAAGCATTTGAAACTCATAAGAAGGAGATCTAAGCCATGAAATGGGGAATCCTAGGAACCAGCTTTATCTCAGGCGTAATGGCGGATGCGATCAAAGGCGATGCACAAAGCGAGCTGTATGCCGTCGCAGGGCGCACAGAGAAAACACTGAACGAGTTTGTAGCCCAATACCAACCAACACTGATCTTCAACAACTATGAAGCCTTGATTGAAGACGAGTCAGTCGACATTATCTACATCGCGTTACCTAACCACGTTCACCACGAATACGTGATTAAAGCCGCTCAAAAAGGCAAAGCGATCTTGTGTGAAAAATCGTTATCGGTTGATATGGAAAAAACTGAGCAAGCTCTGCAAGCGGTGGAAGCATCTGGCGTGTTCTTCGCAGAAGGTTTGATGTATCTAAACCATCCACTTATCGCTAAGCTTCATCAAGAGTTGGCGACAGGTGAGATTGGCGAAGTGCGCTCGATCCAAGGTTCCTACGTTGCGGCGATTGACCAGTTCGTTAACCCTGCGAGCAAAGGCGCGTTGTACAACTTAGGTTGTTACCCAATGTCGCTGATTCATTCTGTTGCGCAGCAGCAATTTGGCGAGAGCGTGTTCGATGATGTGCAGATCTCAGCAATCGGTCGACGAGGCCAAGATGGCAATATCTGTGAATCATCGGCGATGATACGCTTCAACGACCACTTCACTGCTCAAATCCATACTGCAGAGGACCACGGCTTAAAGCATGGTTTTACGATTCTAGGTAGTAAAGGCTGTATCACTCTCGACACAAATCCATGGCTACCGACTGCAGAAAACACGTTTACGGTTGAGATCTATGAAACGTCGACCCGTGAAGTGAAAGTCGAAGCGCAAGGCGATGGCTTCCATTATCAAGTGCGTAATATTCGCCAAGCGGTTGAGCGAGGTGACACACAACTTGCTGCGCCAATGGCGACTCATCAAGACTCTCGGGTAATCATGAAGTTACTGACGGATTGGGAACAAGCGGCAAGCTGAGATCTTCGTAAATTCTATATTCGTCTCATGTTTGATTGCCTCATCAGTGATCAAGCATGAGGTGTTTCTCTAATCCCTCTAGCCCATGCTCCTCAATAAATACTTTGCATTTGAAACAGCCACAGTGTCCAATGTCGCTTAAGACAATATTGACCGAAAAACCTTATTTTTTAAGGTGTTAAATAGGAACTTTGCTTCATGCGCAAATCAGATAAGAAGATCGAAAATCAAATCAGAGACGTGTTAACGGACGTGTGTGAAGATACGTTGAAAAGCTACGATGGTTTTCTTTGGGTGACTCATACGGTCAATTTCTCTTCATTCCCGCAAAGTTTGAAAATCGTCTGCGTATTCGATACCAATCAGGATAGAACGAACTTCTTAGACGGAGGAGGTCAGCAGGAGGTCTCTGTTGCTATCCAAAAGGCGTTTAGTCAGGTTGGGATTACATTGAAGAATATCGATAAGCACGTCAGTTACGATACACAAGAAAATTGCGACCGCGACCATCAAGGGAAGTGGAACCATAGACTTTAAGAAGCTTTCGTAAGAGTCCTTATTGGTTCGTTAACTAAAGAACGAAAGCCTACGCGAGGCAGGCTTTGTTACTGAATTTTTTTTTGTTATTTAATTGCGGTGCAGAAGCTAACGTCTGAATGCTGAGTTTGTTGATCGTAGCTGTGGTAAAGCTCAAAGCAAGGTCGGTCTTCGGTTTCGATGCCGGACTCTATGACCTTACTCATCAGGTCGTCCCACGCTTTAGCGTATTGGCTTGGCTCGGTGATGGTTTGGCGCATCACTGCATATTGTCCGCCGGGAAAATCTTTCAATTCGATCCCATTTGGTACTTCAGTGTCGTCTGAAACCATCAAGCAGATGTCAGTACGGCATTTATCGTTCGGCGTGATTTCTGGATTGTCATGATAGATAAAGATGCAGCTGTTACCCGCTAACCCTTTCATTTCGGCCCATTGATAAAGACGACCACTTGGTTCTTCATAACCCTGTCCATAGGGGCCTGTCACTCGTACATACGCTAGTTTTGACGGTTCGAATTGTTGCGTTTTCATTGTCCTACTCCATGTTGTTGGTTCGGAGTCAGTATATGAATTGCCTGCGGTTGCTGCGTTTCCATTCTTGCGCAACGTGTGTCCAATCTTGCTACTTCGTGTCAACTCAGAAAACGCTTGGTAATCTTCACAATCACGAAATGCCGTAGGAGTTACTCCAAAGTGCTGTTTGAATGCTTTGGCCAAGCTTTGCGAGGACGAGAAACCATATTCCAGTGCGATATTCAGGACTGGTTGCTTGGATTTGAAAAGATCATCAGCTGCGGATTCAAGCCTCAGTCGCCTGATGAAATCAGCAAGCGTCTCGCCTTGAACGGCTTTAAAGGTGCGATGAAAATGGTAGGGTGAAAAGTTGGCTAACGCCGCGACTTCGATTAGGTTGAGTGGCTCGTTAAAGTGTTTCTCTAAATAGCGGACAACGGGAATCAGCCGCTTATGATAGTCAACGTACATTGCTTTATTTACCACTCTCTATCGTCATCGTTCCTATATAGCTTCCGAGACTAACCTATCCCAATTGAGTTTCAATAGAGTGGCATTGAAATTGAGATTAGATGCAGTAAATCCAGTTCCCGCGTTCCGTTTTCCTTCGACCAACAAGATTAACCTATCCCAAACTGAGTTGCCTTTTTGGTTATCGTGCGTTCACTGTTCGTTCGACTTAATTCTCATAATGAGAAAAAGTGAAGCAGAGAATCGTGACAATCGAATACTTGGCTTGTCAGCAAAATTAAGATTATAAGTTTTTAGCTTTCTTTCTAACATACTGACTTAAATCGGGTATTCCAAGTCGTTTTTGGATAGCAAGTTAACAAGACACCTTGACGCTTGATCAATACACATTTCTAACCGATACTTTTTTCGTATTTTGATTCCTAAATTGACACGTAAGTTGGCTGACTTTTCGTCTCGTATTTCGAGTAACGGCTGTATCGATTAGGACAATTTAATAATGAAAACCTACATTTTATGGTTACTAGCTCTCATTCCTTCATACCTAACCGCTAGTTACTCTTTTGCTGCTGGCACTGCGATTGTTTTACCTGGATTACATCAGCAGGCTGTTGATTTAGACAACTCTCCAATGTCTGAACGTGAAATTATTGATTGGGAAATTACCAATAACGACATCGTGTTTGGCTCTTATGCAGACAAATCTGACAATGAACGAGTTACTGCGATTGGTTACATGTACAACCAAAAGTTGGAACTCAACTCTGGTTGGCTAGAAGACGATCTTCGTAATAACGCAGCGCTAAATGGCGTTAATTTTGAAGATTTCTTCCTGCACTTCTCTGAAGATACTGTGATTGCTGAAGTCGACAAAACTCACGGTGAAAACACTCTCCTAAATCGCAAGCCCATGATCGTCGGTTATACCGCAAGTGAAGACCATGCGGGCTTTTGGCTCTATCAACAACCGCCTTGGGATGTTGATGTGTTTGAAAATTTCGAACAAGGCGGTGCGCTTTATGTGTATCACGCCGAGCAGTTCGACAGGTTGACGCTGAAGTTCTCTCAATTTGCCTCGGGTGGTCAGTTTTGGCTTGAGTATCCAACTGAAGTTGATGCCCATGGGCAGGTTTCACAATGGTCTGTGTTGGATTTAAAGAAAGACAAAACCATTAATATGACTAAGAACCAATCAGTGCTATGGGATCTTCCATCTGATTGGGTTAGGGCAACCACACACGATGGTAGCGGCGCCAGCTATGGCAGCGGTCAGTATTTTGGCTCGACTTTTGTACGCGATGGCGGACGTTTGTATGTGGTGAGAATCCGTTGGCAAGGTGATAACGCAGATGAGAGGCCGCACCTTAAAGATGTGAAGTTGAGAAACAGTTTTCCGGTGGTGAAGGTAACCAATGCACCGGAAGTCACACTAGATGGAAGTGCAATCAGCCAGTGGCGTAAGATCCGTGGTTTTGATGTCTCGGCCGACATTAATCAAGACAATTACTTGTCACAAAGTGAATATAAAAATCGCACCAATAAAAAAGCCACCGCTCGATTTCGTTGGGAGTCTCGTGTGGTGCCATTCGGGCGAATGTGGAGCCAGAACTCTTCATGGGCACTGACTAACGTTGCTAATCCTGACTACTTATCGGCGGTTCACGCTTACTATCAGCAAAGCTGGGCTGAGCAGGGGCTAAATGGCGCTTACAATGATGACACCAACAAGTTGCTTGGCGAAAACCAGTTCTATGTTCATTCGGGCGGCACTGTTCAAGAGCTTGGGTTGATTGCTGGCTCGCCAGAAGCGGATCAGCTTTATAAAACACAATTTGCTCACTTCCTAAAAAGCCTCGCTTCACTCAATAGTGATGCTCTCATTGCTTTGAATATTGGAACGGCCAATTTGTTTGGTCGTAATGGTCAATCTCATCTTGTTGAGGCTGGTTCCTTGTACCTCAGAGAGCATTATTTGTTCCCGTCTACAGGCTTTAGTGGCTATTCAGGTATCTCTAAATCTTGGGATAACTCCGCATTGGCGTATGCCGATCAAAGTGTGATTTTCCAAGCGACGACTCGTTTTGGTAGGGTTCAGTTCTTTGGAAGCAGTGAACAGAACTGGAAACAGGACCAATATTCAGCGTTGGCTATTTATTATCTTAATCATCACGCGCAACACAGCTATTTTAATCAATGGAACAATGGCTATGTCTATGGGAGTGACAACACGACTCAAGACAATTTCTGGAAGAGTGGGGTACCCAAAAACGTCGCCTATCAACCCAGTTCGTTATTGGCTGTCGATTTAGGTGAGCCTAACGCACGAATACCTGACGGTTTTAATGCCATTCCTTTGATGATGTCGACCAGTACACCAGAGTCTGCGGATTACACCATCGTTGGTGATTCGTCGATGAATGAAGTCGTGCACGCCGACCTACCCAATGGACTGACTCACCTGTCTCCCACGCACACCTATTTCTTGTATCAGTCTGCACGTTCAGTCGTGGCTGGTGGCCCTGAGGATATGGTATTGGCAAGAGAGTTTAGCAGTGGACGAGTGCTATATCGCACTGATTTCCACGGTAAGAATATGAGCTTTTATGAAACGCCAAAGCTGACGATTACATTGGATGTGCCAATGAAGCCCGTCGATGAAAATGGCAACATCGGTGAGTATGTGACTGAGATTCAAATTGGCGGTTATGAGGGGCTGTTTTTGCTCTATTAGAGTTTAGTTAGAGAGTATTAGAGAGTATTAGAGAGTATTAGAGAGTACTTGAGCTAGGGTGAATACGAATTAGCGTTATTTTGAACTCACGCTAATTCGAGCTTAAGTTCGTGAAATCAGCTTGTTGCTTTTACACTGTTTGAACTCTTTGGCGATCCAAGATTGTTCGTTTAAACCGTTGTCGATCAATGCAAATAAATAACCATCGACTTTGCTTGAGGCTGCCGGATATTCTTGAAAAACATGCTTTGGATAACCGGGGTAATCGGTCTCATATTTCTTGTCTAGTTGCTTGCCAAGTTTACGCCATTTGACGAACAACTCGGAAGAGGATGTCTCAACTTGGTATTGACCTAAAATGCGTTGGTGGTGAGTTAATGCCACCTTAGCGCAGTGGTTGGTTTGCACTACTTTTTGTATCAATTTAACCTGCGTGTCAGTCATGGTTTTCGCAAGCGCATTTTCTTGTCTGATACGTTCCATTCGCTTATTAAATGTTTCGGCCTGTGCAGGAAGCACAAAAGTAAGTGGTAAAGCCAATGGCAAAAGGTACTTGTAGAACATAACCAGACTCGCTGAAGGGATTTGTGACCATTATGCCGTCTGATGACAATATTATTAATGAATATAAACGCTTAATTGTAAGAATTATTTTTGTCGAGTGGATAAGGGAATGTTTCGGAGCGGGTAATCAAGTCTGGAACGCTTGATATCAAGTCTCTAGATACGAGATTACAAATGTTGAATATCAATGGAGTGATAAGGGAAGCCGATTGCTTTTGCCGCGTTCAACAACGCCTGTTGAGTCTTAAACACTCTAGGTTGCATCTTTCTGTCGGACTCGAGAAAACTGTTCACGCCCCATTTGTTACTCTTCACCATTAAGTAATAACCATTGGCTCCTGGTGAAACGACACCAATTGCGGCTTTAAGGTCGCCACGACTAAAGTGGCTTTTGAACTCACGCAAGACCATATCAATATCCTTATTCGATGATTAAAAAAGGGAGCGAATCGCTCCCTAGATAATGTTGATCTTAATGATTACAAGAATGCGCGGTATGGCAGTTCTGGGTCATTTTTAAAGATATCTGCAAAACCACGGAAGTGTTGGTAGTGCATGCGACCTTTATCTGTTGGGTAAGTGTATCGACCACCGACTTGCCAGAAGAAAGGTGCGAAGCCGTATTGCAGACGTTCTTTCTTCATGTTCCACAGCATTTCAATTTCACGTGGGTCATTTTGGAAGTTAGCCCAGATATCGTGGTGGAAAGGAACCACGACTTCACAATCCAACGATTCAGCGGCACGTAAAATGTCTGAAGATGTCATTTTGTCAGTCACGCCACGTGGGTTCTCACCGTAAGAAAGCAGTGCAACGTCGATCTTGTGGTCATTACCGTGCTTAGCGTAGTAGTTTGAGTAGTGAGAATCACCAGAGTGGTAAACTGAACCGCCTGTCGTTTCTACTAGGTAGTTCACTGCACGATCGTCCATGCCACCTAAGATATCAGTGTCTAAAGAAGAAGTGCCTTCAGGAAGTGTCACAAGTGCAGTACGGTCGAATGCATCAAGAACCTTAATATTGACGTCTTTGATCTTAATCTCGTCGCCAACTTTCGCGATAACACAACGATCTTCTGGCACACCCCATTTCATCCATAAATCAACACACGCTTTAGGACCAATGAATTTAACGTGCTCACCACAGTTTTGTAGAACGGCTGCAGCAACGTTGATGTCAATGTGGTCGCCGTGATCATGAGATGCCATAACCGCATCGATCTCTTTAATAGCGAAAGGGTCCAATGGGAAGATTGCAGTACGTAGGTTTGGCTGAAGTGCTTCAACACCGCCCATACGCATCATTTGGTGCTGGTTTTTCATTTTTTGAACAGCTTGTGTTTTTTTACCAGTACCACACCAGAAGTCCATTGATAGGTTTGCACCACCTTCCGATTTTAGCCAAATACCTGTACAGCCAAGCCACCACATAGAAAATGTATTCGGTTGCACGACAGTTTGCTCGATCTCTTCATTTAACCATGTGCCCCACTCAGGGAATGTATTTAGAATCCAAGACTCGCGAGTGATTTCGTTTACGTTGCTCATGATAATACCTTTTATTTCAATAATTTGATTAATTTTGGATGTAGGGAGCCGAGCGCCTTAATTTTGATTAAGGCACTGAGCTAAATTTATTATTATTGGTGGGCTAGTTAGCCCTTCGATTTAAACTAGGATGACTTGCGTCCCTTGAGCTTCAATCCGCTTAACGACTTCGGGGTTGGCATCTTTACCAGTGATGACGATGTCTATTTGCTTGGTGCTGCAAAAGAGCATTCCGGTACGTTGTCCAACCTTTGAACTGTCGACAACAACAACGAGTTTATCGACTTGTTCAAGCATTTGTTGCTCGGCGACTGCGGTTAACATGTCGGCTTTGTAGAGCCCTGCATCGGTTAAGCCTTTACCAGAGGTAAACATCCAGTTTCCGGCATAACCACCTAATGAATTCGGTGCTGGGTTTAAAAAGATGTTCTGTGCTTTGTTGTATTGACCGCCAATGATGATGACATCGTCATGATCTTCGTTGATCAAGTAGCTTGCGAGTGGGAAGTAGTTCGTTACGATCTGTACATCTTCCCCACATAACTGTTGTCCAAGTAGGAACGCAGTAGAACCACAGTTGATCACAACGGTATCTCCAGCCTCGCAAAGTCCAGCTGCTGCTTGCGCAATCTCAGCTTTCTCTTCATAAAACTCAGTGCTGTTAATATTGAGTGGTGACCACTTTCTCTTCTGATTCTCTATTCGTTCAGCGCCATTTCGAACTTTTCTAAGTCGGCCAACTTCATCTAATTTAGCGATGTCACGTCTTGCAGTAGCAGGTGAAACACTAAATTTATCAATAATATGTGAGACGTTTATTGTCTGCATATCTTCTAATAGCGACACGATGCCGTTATGTCTTTGTACTTCATTCATATTTATCACTCTTTATGTCGTTGTGACAATTTGATGATTACTTTTGATTTGTTTTGATTCTAATAATCACCATCATGATTGTCAAACCACATTGCTATAAAAACTAGATCTTAATCACAATGATTTATAAGTCATTGATTTTATTTGATTTGTTGTTTTTTGGTGTGATCCGAAGCTCAATTAGGCACATTCTGGGTGTGGTTAATTGATATAAATCAAAGTAATCACAAGTGAGCATTGAATGATTACTTTTGATTGGTAAAGTCTAGTTCGTGAGCAAAACTAGACATCATCACATCCTACATACCATTAAAATTAAAAATTAATCAGGGGTAAAGATATGGAATTCTTATATGATATTTTCTATATTTTTTACAGTCAGGTAATGACCAAAGCACCGTTGCTACTCGGTCTTGTTACTTGTCTGGGTTACATTCTACTCAAGCGTGACGCAACAACTATTATCTCCGGCTCTATTAAAACCATCGTTGGTTTCATGATAGTGCAGGTAGGTGCAGGAACATTGGTAGCGGGTTTTAAACCGGTTATCGAGAAAATGAGTGAAATACATGGATTGACAGGGTCGGTGATTGACCCGTACACATCCATGATGTCCACCATGGAAACTATGGGCGACAATTACTCTTGGGTTGGTTATGCCGTATTAATGGCACTTGGGCTCAACATTCTACTTGTTGCCTTCCGCCGTATTACTGGTATCAGAACCATCATGCTGACGGGACATATCATGTTCCAGCAAGCTGGCCTCATTGCTGTTTTCTACTTCGTGCTTGGCGCAGGTATGTGGGAAACCATCATCTATTCTGCAATATTGATGGCGTTGTACTGGGGTATCTCGTCAAACATCATGTTCAAGCCGACTCAAGAAGTGACTGGCGGAGCGGGGTTCTCTATAGGTCACCAACAACAGTTTGCATCTTGGATAGCAACCAAGGTTGCTCCTAAGCTTGGCGACAAGAATGACAGCGTCGACCACATTAAACTGCCTAAATGGCTACATATTTTCCACGATAGCATTGCAGCGACAACACTCGTAATGACGGCTTTCTTTGGCATCATTCTTCTTTCGTTTGGTCTTGATAACCTTCAAGACATGGCAGGTAAAACACACTGGTTTATCTACATTTTCGAAACGGGTTTGAAATTCGCAGTAGCGATTCAAGTTATCGTCACCGGCGTTCGTATGTTCGTAGCGGAATTGTCCGAGGCCTTTAACGGTATTTCTCAACGTCTTATTCCTAACGCTGTGTTAGCAATCGATTGTGCAGCTATCTATGCATACTCTCCAAACGCAATGGTGTTCGGCTTCATGTGGGGTGCGGTTGGTCAATTCACCGCTGTTCTTGCAATGTTAGCGTTTGACGCACCAATCATGATCATCCCTGGCTTTATTCCAATGTTCTTCTCGAACGCAACCATTGGCGTGTTTGCTAACCACTTTGGTGGCTGGAAAGCAGTAATGAAGATTTGTTTCGTGATGGGCATCATCGAAGTGGTTGGTTCTGCTTGGGCAATCCACATCTTTGCTCAATCTGGTACTGAGTTTAATGGCTGGATGGGTATGGCTGACTGGGCTCTGGTATTCCCACCTATCATGCAAGGTATCTCAAGCTCTAGCATGTTCTTCTTTGTGATTTTGGCTCTGGCTGGTGTCTACATGTTCTTCGCTTCTAAGCAACTACGAGCTGAAGAAGACGCAGAAGCTGCCGCTGAAACAATGACCGCAGTAACACCTGAAGGCATTGAGGTTGAAGTTGCGGTTCCACAACAATCGACAGCAACTGCTCAAGCTCCTTCAGCTTCTACAACGGCAGCTGATCAGAAACCGGTTCGTGTCTTAGTGTGCTGTGGTTCAGGGCAAGGTTCTTCAATGATGTGTTCTAAGAAAATCAAAGAGTACTTAGACAAGAAAGGCATCCCAAGCTCGACCTTTAACAGCGCTATCACCGATTACAAATCGCACCTTGGTTCATTCGACATCATCGTTACTTCGGTTGCTCTTGCAGCGAAGATCACGGGCCTGCCGGAAGGTAAGCAACAGTTAGCGGTTAAGAACATGATTATGGTGAAAACTTTCGGTGACGAGCTTGTTTCCATCATCGAGAACAACTTCCATAAATAATGATAAGCGGCTCAGTGGTATCGCACTGCTGAGCCAATAAAAACAATTATATAAGTGAGCAATAACATGAACTTAAAAGAATCTCTTATCAAGAATAACTCTATCCTACTGAACGCAAAAGCCACTGACTGGAAAGCGGCGATCAAGCTAGGTACTGACGCATTGGTTAAAGCCGGTGTTGCTGAAGAGCGTTACTACGACGCGATTACCAAAGCGATTGGTGAAGAAGGCCCTTATATCTGTATTCACGATGCGTTCGCTCTGCCTCATTGCCGCCCTGAAGATGGTGTGATTCGTACCGGGTTTGCGTTAACCGTGCTGGAAACCCCGATTACTTTTGAAGGTGTTGATGAGCCTGTTGACGTACTGATCACGCTAGCGGGTAAAGATTCAGAAGAGCACATCGAAGGTACGATGCAAGTGGCGAACCTAATTGAATTCGATGAAGACTTCTCAAAACTTCGCGCATGCAAAAGCCCAGAAGAAGTGGCGCGTTTAATTGATGCTGCGTTACTGCAAGCGGAAGCAGCGTAAGGAGACAACTATGTCTAAATATAGCCAACTGAAACAACGCGTCTTAGAAGCCAATTTGCAGCTTCCGAAGTATGGTTTGGTGACATTCACTTGGGGTAATGTTTCTGAGTTTGACCGTACTAATGGCGTGATAGCGATTAAGCCATCAGGTGTCGAATACTGCGATATGACAGCTGAAGATATGGTGGTCGTCGATCTAGAAGGCAACATTGTTGAAGGGAAACTTAATCCTTCAAGTGATACCGCAACTCATTTAGAGCTTTACAAAGCTTTCCCTGAGGTCAGTGGCATTGTTCACACGCATTCACGCAGTGCCACAATTTGGGCACAAGCCGGTATCGATATTCCAGCCTTGGGCACTACTCATGCGGACTATTTCTACGGTGACATCCCATGTACACGTCGATTGTCTCACTCTGAAATTGCTGAAGAGTACGAGAAAAATACTGGCTTGGTGATCATTGAAGAGTTCAAGCAGCGTCGAATCGATCCAATGGCTGTTCCCAGCGTGATTGTTGCAGGACATGCGCCTTTCTCTTGGGGCAAAGACGCCAACGATGCGGTTCACAACGCGGTGGTATTAGAAGAAGTGTCTGCAATGGCGTTGGCAACGCGCACCTTGAATAGCGGCATCAAAATTCAGCCAGAACTATCCGACAAACACTACTTACGTAAGCACGGTGAAAATGCTTATTACGGCCAACAGTAAATCGGCTTTTTGTTTAAATAAGCCGTTTAAGTAAGCCGCTTAACGAGCTTCGACTCTAAGTAGTTTCAATATTGATTAGGCCCGACTTCAGGGAATAAGTGAGAGGACTCTATGTATAAAGTGCTGGCGTTAGATCTCGATGGAACCGTGTTAAAGGATGATCACACGATTCATCCAGAACTGAAAAAGGCGATCCAAGAAGCCAAACAAAGTTGTCATGTCGTGATTGTGACTGGTCGACACCACACAGCAGCACGACCTTATTACTACGAATTGGGGTTAGATACGCCAATCATCTGCTGTAACGGCACTTATGTTTATGACTATCAAACTGAAACGGTACTGACTCAAAACGCGATAGATAAAGACAAAGCGCTGACCTTCATCGATATGGCAGACGAGTTTCAGCTCAAAATGGTCATGTACATCACGCATGCCATGACGTACTCACACTACAACCCATTTGCCTACATGTTGGCATTGGAAAGTTGGGCAGAAACGGCACCAGAGCAGCATCGCCCTCAAATTTACCAAGTGGGATCATTCATTGAAACGGCTCAGCAAGCCGAACACGTTTGGAAGTTTGTGGTGGAAGGTAGCCAAGACTCAGTAGACCGTTTAATGCAACACCCATGGATAGAAGAGAACTTCAACGGTGAGCGTTCTTGGTCAAATCGAATCGACTTTGCTGCAAAAGGTAACAGTAAGGGCCTACGCCTTGCTGAATACATCGCAGAACTCGGTTATCAAGCCGATGACGTCATTGCCGTCGGTGATAACCACAATGACATTTCCATGCTCAAGTACGCCGGGTTAGGCGTAGCGATGCTCAATGCTGATGACATCGTCAAGTCACACGTTCAATGCGTGTGCTCAACAGATAACAACCATGATGGCTTAGCCCGTCTAATACGTAAACAAATTAAAGGATAACAACATGACTAAACCAATGATTCAGATCGCCCTAGACCAAACAAATCTTCCTGCTGCCATTGAAGTGGCAAACAACGTTGAAAGCTTCGTTGATGTGATTGAAGTGGGCACTATTTTGGCTTTCGCAGAAGGCATGACGGCGGTTTCTACGCTTCGTAAAAACCACCCAGACCATATCCTTGTATGCGATATGAAAACCACCGATGGCGGTGCTATTTTGGCTCGTATGGCATTCGAAGCGGGCGCTGATTGGATTACCGTTTCTGCTGCTGCACACATCGCAACCATTGGTGCATGTAAGAAAGTCGCTGATGAATTTAACGGTGAAATCCAAATCGAAATTTATGGTAACTGGACAATGGATGACGCTCAATCTTGGGTCGACCTAGGTATCTCTCAAGCTATCTATCACCGTTCTCGTGACGCTGAATTGGCTGGTGTGGGCTGGACTGAAGAAGATCTCGTGAAGATGCGTGCATTGTCTGAAATGGGCATAGAGCTTTCTATCACAGGCGGCATCGTGCCTGAAGACCTATACCTATTTGAAGGCATTAAGGCGAAAACCTTTATCGCAGGTCGCGCACTTGCGGGTGACAAAGGTAAAGAGACAGCAGAAGCACTAAAAGCTCAGATCGATCGCTACTGGAACTAGGAGGCGTTATGTATCAAAACTTGTTACGCCACCGTGTTGGGCTTTATGAGAAGGCTCTACCTAACAAACTCAGCTGGGAAGATAAACTTAAGCAAACCAAAGAACTCGGCTTTGATTTTCTTGAGATATCGGTAGACGAATCAGACGAGCGTCGCAGTCGACTAGATTGGAATGACGAAGAAGTGTATGCCTTGCGTCACCTGTGTGAAAAGCATGGTGTACCGCTGCAATCCATGTGTTTAAGCGCGCATCGCAAGTTCCCATTTGGTTCAGCAGATCCTGCGATTCGAGAACAAGCTATCATCCATATGGAAAAAGCTATCTCACTCGCTTACAAATTGGGTATTCGTACCATCCAATTGGCTGGGTATGACGTTTACTACGAGCCAGCCGATAAAGTGACTCACCACAGGTTCATTGAAGGAATGAAGCTTTCGGCGCGGTTGGCTGAAAGGTCGGGCGTAATGCTTGCTGTGGAAATCATGGATACCGATTACTTGAACTCTTTGAGTAAGTTCGAAGTGCTGAGTCGCGAAGTCAATTCACCGTATTTCACGGCGTATCCGGATGTGGGCAATATCTCTGGTTGGAATTACGACATAGTGACTGAGCTAAAACTGAGTAAGCCTCATATCACTCAGATCCACCTCAAAGACACTTATAAAGTGACTGACGAGTACAAAGGGCAGTTTCGAGACTTAGTGATTGGTGATGGTGAAGTTGACTTCAATGCCATTTTTGAAACGTTGAAAGAGACTGAGTGCGTTGTACCACTCGTGATCGAGATGTGGGCTCAAGATGAACGTTGGAAAGAGAACATTCTCACGGCACAAAAACGTTTGAATGATGTTTGTGTGCAAACGGGTGTTCCGAGATTGTTTGACCACTAGCTCTACTTAGAATGATTAACGGGTTTCTCTTTGCGTTCTCGATGCTCCTAACGAAAAGAGAAAATGCAGCATATTGCCCCCAATATGCTGCATTTTTATATCAACATGTCGCTCAAAACTTTTGAAGCTGAGGTTCTGTCAATTTTCAAATAGTGGCTGTTCTTAAACAGCGATCGTCACATGATCACGACCCACTTCAGCCATCTGAATCAGGTAGTCTGTGTGATACTTCTTTTTGATGACGATTTGGCTACCGATTTCAGCAACAATCTTTACCACTTCCAACGCATCAGAAGGATGCAATGAAGAGTCTTTTGAAATTTCGATATTAACGCCTAAATTTGCCAATTTGATGATGTCACTAGAATGCATGATGATGTCCAAGATGTTTGATTTTCGTGGACTATACCATCTTCAATTTATGCAACTCTACTTGGTTTAAGTAAAAATGGGTGAGATGTGCTCAAAATATGATTTCAATAGTAAAACAACGGCTTTTATTGCATCAATTCGTTTAATTGTCGGATTGTTGAATAAGATCATATTAAGACGATCATGAATAGGTTTTATGTATGGTGATTAGTAGTATGAGTCTCAAAACAATATGAGAGATTGACGATGCCAAAGTTAGATAAATATAAAGGAATTATTTTTGATCTCGATGGGACTCTGGTCAATTCTATGGTGGCACACGCTCATGCATGGGAACAAACTTGTCAGAAGTTTGGTATTCCCTACGACAAAGAGTGGCTCGATCAACTTGGTGGGATGCCATCGCGAAAAGTGACTCAAGAGATCCTTAAGCGTTACGATCTAACTCTTGATGCTCAACAAATTACTTCGGACAAAATTGCCAACTTTGAAGCCATTGAGCACAAAGGGGATGTTATTCCAGAAACCTATGCACTCTTACAGCAACAGTATCAGTTGAAAAAGATAGGCATCGGCACTGGTGCTCAAGCCAAGCATGCAAGGGCGATTTTAAAGACAACCGATATCCCATCAATGATACGTACGATTGTGACTTCCGATGACGTAGAAAATCACAAACCTAACCCGGATACTTTTCTAAAAGTCGCTAGCCAGTTAGAGCTTGAACCGAGCGATTGTGTGGTGTTTGAAGATACGATTATAGGCCAGCAAGCAGCGACATCGGCAGGCATGGATTGCTACATGGTTGAAAACGGGCAGATAACTAAATTTGTTCCAGCGAGCTAAATAGAATTTAACGATACAAAAATAACTAGGAAAAAAATGAAACAATATCTTATCGCACCTTCGATTCTTTCTGCCGATTTGGCGCGTCTTGGTGAGGATGTAGAACGTGTTCTCGCGGCTGGAGCTGATGTTATTCATTTTGATGTTATGGATAACCACTATGTCCCTAACCTGACTTTTGGTGCGCCAGTATTAAAGGCATTACGAGGCTATGGAATTACAGCGCCAATCGATGTGCATTTAATGGCGAAGCCTGTGGATCAACTGGTACCAGAGTTCGCTAAAGCGGGTGCGACTATGATTACTTTTCATGTCGAAGCATCAGAGCACATCGATCGTACTTTGCAGCTAATTAAAGAGCACGGTTGCCAAGCTGGTGTGGTACTAAACCCTGCAACGCCATTGAGTTACCTTGACTACATCATGGATAAAGTTGACCTGATATTGGTTATGTCGGTTAACCCAGGTTTCGGTGGTCAATCTTTTATCCCTGCCACACTCGATAAGCTGCGGTCAATCAGATCGCGCATTAATGAATCAGGTCGAAATATTCGTTTAGAAGTCGACGGTGGTGTGAAAGTTAACAACATAAAAGAGATTGCTGAAGCGGGTGCCGATATGTTCGTTGCGGGCTCTGCTATTTTTGATAGTGAAGATTATCAACAAGCTATCGATTCAATGCGAGCGGAGTTAGCTCAATTGAATTAAGTAGTGTATCGACTGCTGCATAAAGGCTCGAAGTGTTCTGTGTATCAGGCTTCGGGCTTTTTTGTATCTAATAGATGTTGATTTAATGAAAAACCCCGTGGAGTAAGGGAGGTTGCGTTGTTGGAGTTCTCTTCAGTTATAGCTTTTTTATTGTGTAATAAAACTACAGTTATTATTGACTTTGGTCACATAACGGCGCAAAATTGACCTCAGATCACATAACGATGAGAACACAGTATGAACGCTACAGTAATCACGAATGAAAACAACGTATCACTAGCAAAACCTTCAGTAATGAATGAAGTTCTATTTTTTGCTAAGTCTACCGTTATCATGGGTGCAATTATCCTACTTGTTGCTTCTGCTTGGGTTTAATTTCTTAAATAACCCGCGTTAAGTGTGATCAGTGGTGGTGATTAGCCACTCACTGATTCAAACTAACGTCAGAAGCACCAAATTCATTTCCTTATCTTTCTCCAGTTCACTTTCTCTATCTTCTAGGCCAATCAGGCCGACTTTTTAGTCATCGACTTAGTTACTGAATCAAGTGATTGACTAAACCAAGTTACCTATCTAAACCAACGGTTTAAACACGATGCTTTAAACTAGACCAGTACAAAACCATCATTAATACATACGCTAGTGCGGGCGCAATATAACTCGTGCTCAACGAAAGCTCATCAATCAAACTCGCCTGTACGAATGGTAAAACAACACCTCCAATTGAACACATAATGAGAATTGCTGCTCCTTGTGAGTTTTGCTTACCTGATGCATGTAGCGCTTGTGCGTAAATGATAGGGTAGAGCGCAGAATTACATAACCCTACGACAAGCATCAAATAGCCAATCCAAACATAATTTTGATAGACCGAAACGGCACTAATCAAAGCGGCAATAACGCAAGACAGTGAGAAGAGATAGTGCTTGTTTACAGTGTTTCCAAACTTGGCGAATAACACTCTTCCAACAAACATTAATACCCAATAAAGAGCGATGATCTGTGTTGCGAAGACCAAACCAAGGTCGCCATATTGCTGGTCGGCAAGATACGCAATAGTAAAAGTACCAAAACTGACCTCTACACCGATGTACAGCAACAGTACCAACGCTAACTTCATAAACTGCTGATTTTTAATTAGAAGCCTTAACCCTCGCCAAAAGCCAGTCATCTGTTTTGGTTTGATATCTGGAAGCGTCATTTTGCTAAAAAATACCAGTAAGCCGAAAAAGAACAGGGCGATGAATAAGAACAGATACGAAACTTGATGGGCGGTGTTGTCGACGTTAAAACTTGCTGCCACAAGAATGACAGCGGTAAGCACTAGCGGGCCAAGCACAGTGCCAACGGAGTTAGATGCTGTTGCTACACTTTGACGTATAACACTCTTATCGGGTGTCGAGAGAAGTGAAACGTAAGGTGAACTCACTACTTGAATTGCTGACACACCTGAGGCCATCAATAAGATCCCGATGAGTGTTGGAACAAGCTCTTCTCCTCGTACTAAATATGCCATGGCTAGACAGCCCAGAAGGCACCATATCAAGCAGAACTTCAGCGTAGTTCTATAGCCAATTTTTGCCATGACAAATGACGTTGGAAGCGACACCGTAATTCGGGTGATAAAAAAGGCCATGGGAAATAGCATCGCCATTTTATAATCGAGAGAGAAAGCTTCTTTGTAATGTGGAATTAGCGAGTTACTTGAAACGGTAATTAAACCCCAGATAAAAAAGATCAGAGACAGTAAGACCAGTGGGGCATCTTTTAACGGGAATACTCTCATAGTGATTCCTTATTGATAGCGATAAAAAAAGCAGAAGATGATCTTCTGCTTTTCGATTGAGACTTTACGGTGTATTGCCTATTAAGCTGTTAATCACGAACAAAATTGATGTGATGAACATGAATGTTGTATTTCTCAATAATCACTTTGGTCGCATGCATACTTTTGATTCGTTGCTCAGAATCCAAAGCAGCAGCCATTGCTGACTCGTTCTCGTAACTGTGTTGCATCATAAGCAGTAGGTTTTTATGGCTTTCAGCTTCAATCGCTTCAGGCTTATTCAGCGTTAACCCTTGGTTATTCGGGAATGTGCGAATAATAGGCGCGACTTCATTTTCCATGTATTGGTAGAAATCTTGTTTTTGTTCTTCAGTTAAATCAGCTTCAAAAAAAGCGGTGCGAAAAATAGTCATGGTCGTTTCCTTACAGTTCAAAGCCAGATTGGTTTGCGATAGATTTCAATGTTGCTTTCGCTTGTTTGATATCGTCTAACCAGTTGTCATTTTGAGCCCACATTTCAATCACTAATGGTGCGCTGTAATCAATTTCAGCGAGTGTTTTGAAAATAGCAGGGAAGTCGACTTGGCCTTCACCAATCACCAGATCTCTGAACTGACCTTTACAGGTCTCTGAAACTCGTAGTGTGTCTTTAAGGTGAACTTGTACTAGGTGATCGCGGCTCAATTTTAGCTCGGTACACACGTCGTAGTTCCAACCAGAAATATTGCCTACGTCTGGGTAAGCCATGAAGTAAGGTGATGGGATCTCGCGCTTAAGCACTTCAAACTTACTTAATGAGTTTAGGTACGGAGTGTCCATGATCTCTACACCTAACATGATGCCTGCACGCTCCGCCATTTTGGTGGCTTGTTGCATGCCTTCAATGAAGCGAGCGTGAGTTTCAGCCGATTGCGGTTCGTAATACACATCGTAGCCCGCCATTTGAATACAGCGAATACCAAGCTTGTAAGCCAATGAAATCGCTTTTTCCATGATGATCAGCGATTCAGTGCGAATAGCATCATCCATTGAGCCAAACGGAAACTTACGGTGTGCGCTTAGGCACATTGATTGGAAAGGCATTTGGTGCTTTTCACATAGACGGCGAAGCTCATAAATTTCGTCGTCTGACCAATCTAAACGAGCGCGGCGCTCATCGGTTTCATCCACTGAAATTTCTACAAAGTCGAAGCCAGCTTCTTTGGCGTGAATCAAACGCTCTTCCCATGTAAGGGTGGTTGGCATCGCTTTTTCGTAAATACCTAATCTGAATTTGTTTTTAGAATCAAACATTCTTTTTCCTTAAAAGAGTTGTTGTTCTATACGCGTTGTTATGTCTTGAATTCTGTTAGCAATTTCTTCGTAGCCGAGAGCTTTCATTTTTGGCGTAAGCGAAGAGACGCTAACCGCGTATACAGGAGAATTGTTCTTGTCAAAAATAGGGACAGCAACACAAGAAATACCCGCTTCATTCTCTTCATCATCGAGCGCATAACCACGGCTCTTAATTTTATCGAGAACACCAAAAAACTGAGACTTGTCGAGAATCGTGTTTTCAGTTAACGGCTTCATTGTGCTGACATTGCGTTTCCAATAGGTTTCTCGAACGCTGTCAGAGCTAAATGCTAGGTAACATTTACCTGCCGCTGAGCAGTACATTGGAGAATGCAGCCCTACGTAGGTTCGAGTTCTAAAGGAAGAATTAACGGGTTCAAACTTGTCTTTAAAAATGATGTTGTCAGCATCAAAAGAGAGGAAGTTAACCGTTTCATTCACATCGTCGAGTAGCTCAGATAGGTATGGCTTAACGGTGCCAGTGACATCAGAGTTGATAGCAGCGTGTCCAAGCTGAACCAACTTCATTGTTAAGCGATATTCTTTACCTGAACACATTTGAGCAACATAACCAGAGGCTTCAAACGTTGCTAAAATACGGTGGACAGATGACTTGTTGAAGCCAGTCCCTTCAGACACTTTTTGTAGCGAAACGCCATTAGGATAATTCCCAAGGAATTCCAATACGGTCAGTGCTTTAGACAACGATTTAATTTGCTCACTCATATATGTGCTACCAGTGTTTACCTATTTCAGTATGGAAGTTTTCTGCGATGTCACGTCCATTGCTACCAGCTAACGCTCGGCCAGCAATAAACGATTTTGCAGACAGATTCTTAAACAAATGCAGATCGTCAGGAACAATACCACCAGTAATGGATAGTTCAATTCCAATATCCGATAATTTCTGCATTTTTATCAAATCTTCTTCGGTCCAGCTCACACCAGCAAGTTCCGCATCACGAGAACGGTGATAAATTGCTTGTTTAATGCCCATGTCGACCCAAGCTTGCGCATCTTCCATTGTCCAGTGCCCATACAGCTCAATTTGCACTTCGCCGTCGAATTCATCCGTTACTTTCTTCGCTGAACGAATAGTTTCGATGTGTGCTGCTGCACTGACTGTTACCCAGTTAGCGCCTGCGTCCATCGCCAGACGCGTTAAAATGGCGCTGGCATCGGTGATTTTCATGTCACAGACAATGATGTGATTTGGGTATTTCTCTCGCAGAATCCTTACGCTGTTTACGCCATGAGCGAAGGCTAAAATAGTCCCGATTTCAATCACATCTAACTTATCTGCAACATGCTCTATTGAGGCTAATGCTGTGTCGATATCAGTGGCATCAAGTGCCATTTGTAGCAACGGCTTCGGTGATTTGAACAGGGGCTTAGATGATTCTAATAAAGATTTAGATGTTTTTAATACGGTGCTAGGCATCCATTTCATCCTCAAATTGTTTAAACAACTGCACCAGTCTTTGATAGTGCTTATATTTCTTTTGGTATATGTCGTAGTGTTCAGGATTCGGCTCGACACGTGACGTAGAATTAGTGATGGCTTGAGTACATTCTTCTAATGAAGCGAACTCACCTGCGCCGACCATTGCCATCATTGCGGCACCTAATGAGCCGGTTTCATCCACGTCTGATATTTCAACGGTCATGCCGGTAAGGTCAGCCAGCATTTGCATCCATACAGGGCTAGATGCAGGGCCGCCTGTCACTTTTAGTATGTTGGCTTTTGGAAAACGCTGACGCATACGTTCTAGGTGAATGTTGTGACAGAATAAAATGCCTTCCCAAATGGCTTGAATTAGGTGCCCTTTAGTATGGTGCGATTGCAGACCATAGAAGCCTGACTTTAGACCAAGCCCTTGGTTTGAACCGTAAAGGAATGGCACAAAGTAGATACTGCTTGATGCCGGATCTAATGCTTCGACTAACGCTTGATTTTGCTGGTGGTTAATCTGGCCATTTTCACCAAGGTAGTCGGCGAACCATTCATAATTGCCAGCAGAAGTTGGGCTCGCTTCATGAATGATGTATTCGTTATCGACGGCGTAATGGCCGTAAACAAAGTTGTGTGATTCTTGAGTCACTTGCTTTGAGATACCAGACGTGACCGCCCATGTGCCCATTACGTAATTCAGGGTATCTTCTGAAGAGTTGATTCCAGAACAGATCGCGGTAGACACAACATCAAACAAACCGCCGAACACCGGCGTACCTATTGCTAGTCCGGTTTCATTAGCAACGGCCGCAGTGATTTTCCCTGCTTGTTGCTGAGGTTTTACAACGGGTGGTAGCGCATCCCAAATTTCTTCGATGCCAAAGGTTTCCAAAAGTGCTTTGTCATACTCACCAGTGATGGAGTTGAAAAAATTACTTTCTGAAATATTGGTCAGTTCTGCTGCGACTTCGCCCGTTAAGCGATATCGAAGGTAGTCGTGAGACATCATCACTGCGCCAATGTTGTTGTATCGTTTGGCATCGTTTTCTTTGATCCAGCGAATAATCGATACAGGGTGACCTGTCCACAGTGTTTGCAGTGTGGTTGGATAGATCTCTTTTGCTTTACCCTGTTCTAGCCACTCTTTAACGATAGGCAGTGAACGCGAGTCAGAAGACATAATGCCGTGGCCGAGGTTTTGTCCCTCTTTATCAAGAAGGTAAACGCCTTTGCCTTGGGCTGAAATGCTCAAGCCTTTGATAGAGGTCGGTTCTACTTTTGTGGTCTCTAAAAGCTGCTTAATGACATCGACAGCGTTACCCCATAGTGCGTTTAGGTCGCGTTCTACCCAACCTTGTTTTTCGTTGATGACGCTCGCCGATACGCGGGCAAGACCTTGTTGTTCACCTTTTACGTTAAACAACGCGGCTTTCATAAAAGTCCCGCCAGAATCAATTCCAATGTAGTAATTCATTATTTGGCTTCCAGTAAATCGTTGTGAATCTTCACCACCAGTTTTCTTACCGGTTGACTGTCATCATTTTCAATATTGGTGATGTGCACGATATTTGGCGTGAATAAATAAAATTGATTGCGTTTTGCATGAATGAAGCTGAGTTCAATCCCAGGGTATTCGTAAAACTGAAGGTCACGTTCTTGGTTATAAGGTTGTGCGTTGCTGTGTTCGCCAGTGTCTATAGCCCATGCCATCACTTCAGAACCTTCGAGAATGATCTGCAAGTCAGAATGGTATTTATGGACTTCAGGTTGGAAGTTTCCTAGAGGCTCTTTGTCATATTCCAATACAACAAACCATGCCTGTTTTGAATCAAACCCAGGGAGTTCATGGCGACCTAATGCGAGTTTTTCTTGGTCGAGACTGTTCAAGTACTCAAGCACGTTTTGAATAACGACAGGGTACGACTTACTGATCTGCGTAGGTTGAGTATTTCCGACTAACATAAAAAATTCTCTTTAAATATAAACAGCTTAATAAAGCCGATGCTTTAAATTAATGGGCACTAAATAGGTCTTGTAAAAGCGTCGCTAACCCAGTCTTATCGTCATTGTTTTTAGGCGTGATCAGGTTGGCTGAGCTTTTTACGGTGTTATCTGCATTTTGCATTGCGATGCCAAGTCCTGCTGCTTTAAGCATCGAAATGTCATTGTGGTTATCACCAATCGCGACACACTGCTCTAGGCTGATACCGAGCGGCTCAATGTAGCGAGTCAAGGCATTACCTTTGCTATTACCTGTTGCTGCGAAATCGACACGATCAATCCAAGATCGTTCGCCGTTGAAGTTCTCTTTCACAAAAGGAATCTCTGCGAATGTGTTTACTTCACCTTCAACGACAAACTTCCACACATACTCTGAAATTTGTGCTTCATGTTGGAAGTCGTCGACCTTTTGAATGTTTGGTCGCTGGCTTTCTGGAAAGGTTTGAGACCACGTCAGTAGCGCTTCCATGTATTCAATAGGGCGTGCTCTCGAGTAGAGCATTGCATCACGCACATACATCACCATCTTCAGATCATGAGCTTGAGATAGAGTGATAAACTCAGCCGCAATTTCTTTGTCGATGGCGTTTTCTTGAATGACCGTATCGTTCTGGTAATCAAAGATGTAAGTGCCATTGCAACAAATTATTGGAGTCGATAAACCAAGCAGATCGTAATAAGGTTTTGCCGCGACATGATGGCGACCCGTAACGATCACCACATGAGTGTGTTGAGCGACTTGCTTGATGGCTTCGACTAACTCTTGGCTAATCGTGTGCTGCGAGTTGAGCACCGTCCCATCGAGATCTAATGCCAATAGCTTGTGCTTATCCAATGTATGTTTATAGGACTTATGCGGTGATGACTTATGCATGTGCGAGGCCTTACTTCTGTCCGTAGTATGAGTTCTTGCCGTGTTTACGGTTGTAGTGTTTATCTAGCAGCTCAGGTTGAATCGCTACTTCTGGACTGATAGCGCGAGTGGCTGTTGCCATGGCTGCAATCTCTTCCATTACCACTGCATTGTGCACGGCATCTGAACCATCCTTGCCCCATGTAAATGGGGCGTGGCCTGCGATGATGACGCCTGGCATTGCTTGCGGGTCGATATCACGTTGGTTGAATTCTTCGATGATCACTAAGCCTGTGTTTTTCTCATAATCCGACTCAATCTCAGCTTTTGTTAGCAGGCGAGTACAAGGTACATCACCGTAGAAGTAATCGGCGTGTGTGGTTCCAAGTGCTGGAATGTCTCGGCCGGCTTGTGCCCATATTGTTGCGTTACGAGAGTGTGTGTGAACAATGCCACCGATGGTTGGGAAGGCTTTATAAAGCTCAATGTGCGTAGCCGTGTCGCTTGAAGGGTTCAACTTGCCCTCAATGCGGTTGCCTTCTAAATCGAGAACAACGATGTCATCTGCCGTCATTACATCGTATTCAACACCTGACGGTTTTATTGCAATCACGCCACGTTCGCGGTCGATTTCAGAGACATTGCCCCAAGTGAAAGTCACTAAGCCATATTTAGGAAGTTGCAAGTTTGCTGCGAACACGCGTTCTTTTAATTCTTGGTATGTTTTTTGTTCTTGAGACATTGTGTTTGCCCATGTTGTATTTAGTGAATGACGAGCGGATTGCCTAGCTAAATTCCCTAATTAAAAGAGGGCTAGGCAATCGCACTCAATCGCGTTACTTAGCTGCTAGCTTGATCTTGTTGATCATCACATCGCCATTTTTCTCGATGTATGCGCTCCAAACAGGCTGGATAGCTTGTTGGAAAGCAGCACCATCAACGTCACGGTTTACTTGCATGCCGTTCGCTTCTAGTTGAGCAATCATCTTGTCTTCTTTTTCAATGCTTAGCTCACGTTGCATTGCAACCGCTTCAGCAGAGACTTCTTCAATGATTTTTTGCTCGTCTTCCGTTAGCTTGTCGAACTTACGTAGGTTCATTGTTAGAACGAGTGGTGAGTAAGCGTGTTGTGTAAGGCTTAGGTATTTTTGTACTTCGTCAAACTTGAAAGATAGCGTTACAGAAATTGGGTGGTCTTGAGAGTCAACAACGCCGGTTTCAAGTGCTGTGTAGAGTTCTGATACAGGAAGTTGTTGCGGGTTAGCACCTAGCTCGTTGAACATGTCGTTTAGAGCTTTAGAACCATTCACACGCATTTGTAGGCCTTCAACATCAGAAGGAATACGAATAGGTTTTTCGTTGTTGGTCATGTTGCGGTAACCATTTTCTGGGAACCCAAGACCTTTAAGACCGAATTTTTCAAAGTTCGCTAGCACTTCTTTACCCGGTTCGCCGTCAAGTACTTTGTATGCTGTTTGACGGTCTGGGAACATGAACGGCAGAGTAAAGGCTGCTGATTCAGGCATTAGGCCGTTGTAGTTGTTCAAGCCAACCATCGCTATATCAACGATGCCAGCACGTGAACCATCAATCATCTGTTTATCACTGCCCAATTGACCTTGTGGGTAGACGTTTACTTTGATTTCGCCGTTTGAACGAGCTTCTACTTCTTTCTTAAAGAACAAAGATAGGTCTTGTTGCAAATCCGACTCTGGTGCAGCGTGCGCCAGTTTTAGAGTCGTCGCGGCAAAAGCGCTAGAGCTCATTGCGATAGTCGAAGCGAGTAAAGTAAGTTTTAGTAGGGTTTTCATTATTATTTTCTCCGTCGAGGATTAACCAATGACAAACGACATTGGCACAGTGATAATGCTTGGGAAGATGACAAACAGTGTGAGCAGAGCCATGTAAGCAGCGATGAAGGGCAATACACCTTTCACTGCGGTCGACATTGGTACTCTCGCTACACCACACACTACGTTTAGTACGGTGCCTACAGGAGGCGTAATCAAGCCAATTGAACAGTTAATAACGAACAGTAGGCCGAAGTACGTTGGGTCAATTCCAGCCATCTTGATGACAGGCATTAAAAGGGGTACAAGGATTAGAATCGTTGGGCTCAAGTCCATAACCATGCCGACACAAAGTACGAGCAACATAATTACTGCCATTAATAGGCGTGGGCTATCCACCAGTGGACCTAACATTTCTGCGAGTTGTTGAGGAAGCTGAGCAACAGTAATTAGCCACGCTGCAACCATTGCACAACCCACCAAGAACATAACCATTGCGGTCGAGCGACCAGCGTTCAGTACGATGTGGTAGAACTTCTTAATCGAGAGCTCTTTGTACACAAACGTAGAGATGAAGATTGCGTAAGTTGCGGCTACTACAGCGGCTTCTGTTGGTGTAAAGATGCCGAAGCGAATACCAACAATGATGATGACTGGCAGCATTAAGGCCCATACACCATCTTTAAGTGCTGCGCGTTTTTCTGCTTTTGTCGCTTTTTCTGATGTCGCTAGGTTTTCTTTGCGAACTGTCCAGCGCCACACAAACATCAATGTCATACCCATTAACAGGCCAGGAACGATGCCGCCTAGGAATAGGTTTTTGATCGAGATACCGCCAGCAACACCTACAAGGATCAGAGGGATTGAAGGTGGAATAACGGGTGCGATGATACCGCCTGAAGCAAGTAAGCCCATTGAAGGTGCTTCTGGGTATTTCGCTGCTTTCATCATTGGGTAAAGAATACTGACCAAGGCTGCTGCATCTGCTACAGCTGAACCAGAAAGGCCAGCAAGCAGTACCGAAGTCATGATAGCAACGTAACCTAAGCCACCTTGACGGTGTCCCACGTAAGTGGTTGCTAGGCGAACAATACGCTGTGACAAACCACCCGATGCCATTACTTCACCCGCAATGAGGAAGAATGGAATGGCAAGCAGAGTGAAGCTGTCGACACCATTAATTAAAGACTGCGCAAGAATGTCTGCACTAAAGAAGTCCATGTGAAGCATCAGCGCCATTGAAGACAATAACAGTGCAAACGCAACAGGAAGACCAAGTAAGATTGAGACAATCAATACCGATAAGAAAATGGCTAACGTCATTATTCTTTCTCCTCATCTAAGCTATCTAGCTGCCAGTCGGGCTTGAAGATTCGAACAAAGGCAATCACGCCCATTAACAAACCTGACACCACACCGGCTAAGTAAAATAATGCTGAAGGAAGCCCTGTAAGCTGAGAAATATCTGACCAATTAGACATCATTTGACGGTATGAACCGACGTAAAGCATGCCGACAGAAATCAGTACTATTACCCAGCAGATACGTCTTAATACGGGTACTGCTTTTGGGAAGAGTCGTTCAGAAAACTCCGCAACAGCGAGGTGTTCACCTCGGCGCAGCACAACGGCGGCACCGAGCATGACAACCCATACAAGACCAAGGCGAGATAGTTCTACAGAGGGACGAAGACCAGAAGAAAAGCCATAACGTAAAACTACGTTAGTAAATACGAGCGCAACCATACAGGTCAGAATGACCGCCATGATGACATCGATACTTTTCCAAATACTCTTTAATACACTTTGCATAACGCTTTCCCTACCTTTGGCTAATTACAGAGACGTAATTTGTTCCCAAATCCCATCGTTGATTTCAATGCCGCCAGCTGCTTCGTGTTTCTTGATGAAGTTTTCAATTTCAGAACCAGCAATCATCACTGAGCCACTTTCTGCAGGCTCTGACTCAAGCACGTAATCACGGATGCGCTTCATCTCTTGTGCGTAAGTGCTTTGATCCATTGTTTTGCTTAGGTCGATAGCGATAAGGAATTGAGATACACCAAACTCACCACCCATATCTTCAGTCAGCGCTGGTACTGAGTGGCCGCCAGTGATTGCCGTAAGCATCATGTCTAGTACGATGGCCATTGATGAACCTTTCCAGAAACCCATTGGAAGCAGGCGTTTGTTTTCCCAAAGTACATGCGGGTCTTTAGTGAGTTCACCTTCGTTGTCAAAGCCACCAACAACAGGGAGTTCTTTGTCAGCAAGCACGAAGTTTTGTAGCTGGCCGTAAGAAAATTGGCTCATTGAACAGTCAACAACCACCGGTGGATCGCCCGCAACCGCCATGATGAGAGGGTTTGAACCAACACGGTGATCTTTACCACCCCATGCTGGCATCACTGCGATTGAGTTGGTTGATGCAATTCCTGCAAAACCTTCGCGAGCCATTTTCAATACGTAAGCACCGCCACGCATCCAGTGGTTAGAATTACGCATACCGACCATGCCAATGCCGTAGTCACGAGCCAATTCCATGGCACGCTCTGCACAGATAAGACCGTTAAGAACGCCAGGGCCGTAGTTACAATCCCATTGCTCTAGTGCACCCATACTGTTAACGCATTCTGGTTCAGCATTTAATTTGATTTGACCTTTGTCTACTTGGTCAATGAACACTGGAAAACGGTTGATGCCATGCGAGTAAGTACCTTCGTTTGCCATCTCAACAAAACCAGCCGCAAGCTTGGTTGCCATTTCTGGTTTCATGTCGCGAGCCAAAAGGATTCGTTCGTATTCTTGTTGTAGTTTTTCAGTTGATACTAAAGGCATCTGTGTTCTCCGATAAGTTTAATTCCATAATACGGAATGAATTATTGTTTTTATTCCGAAAATATTCTGTGAGCAAAGTTACGAAATATTTCCTTATTAAGTTTTTCTCTAATAACTGTTAACTGGTTAAAAATTGAAACAAAAAGACTGGTAAATTCCGCAATGTGGAACAGGTGGTGTGATCCATATTGGATTTCAATCAAATATCTGTGGTCAATTGATTGTTGTTTCGTCCCAACTTTGCAAAATGTGGAGATATTAAGGAACAGTAACTTTACGGATCTTGCTTTTACCGTCGTCAAAACTAAAAGGGACGTCACAACAAATGGCAGCTTTGGGGCGCACTAATTAGGGAGCTTTTATACTAATTGGTGTCATTTCTCTTTTTTAAGCTCGTCTACAACTCTCAACGGAACGGCATTATGAAAATTGTTATTGCACCAGACTCGTTTAAAGAATCTTTATCTGCTGTATCGGTGGCGACGTGCATTGAAAAGGGCTTTCGTGAAATCTTCCCAGACGCTGACTATGTGACCTTACCTCTGGCTGATGGCGGTGAAGGTACGGTCGATGTGTTACTGCAAGGTTTAGCCGGACAAAAGCGAACACATCAAGTTGAAGGGCCATTGGGTGAGTTGGTTAGTGCAGAATGGGCGATGTTAGAACCGTCAGTTCAGAGCTCCAAGAGAACGGCTTTGATAGAGATAGCTGCCGCGTCTGGTTTGGACTTGCTGACACCAGAACAGCGCGATCCTTTGGTTGCTTCGTCTTTTGGGACAGGACAGCTGATATTAGAAGCGATAGAGCAGGGTGCTCAAACCATCATTCTTGGATTGGGTGGCAGTGCGACCAACGACGGTGGAGCGGGCATTGTGCAAGCGTTAGGTGGAGCACTATTAGATAGCACAGGGCAAGAGCTCAGCCGAGGTGGCGCTGCGTTAGCGCAATTAGCATCTATTGACCTAACAGCTCTAGATCCACGCTGTGCTGATATAGAGTTAATCGTCGCGTGTGATGTTGATAATCCATTGTGTGGTGATAACGGCGCCAGCCATATATTCGGCCCACAAAAAGGGGCGACGCCTGAACAAGTCTTACTGCTTGATAAGGCGCTAGCGAATTTTGCTCAAATTGCTGAATCGCAAGGTTGCGTTGGTGGTGATGATCCTGTTCACAGCCGCGTGGGTTATGGCGCGGCTGGTGGCACACCGATGGGGCTTGGTTTGCTATTTAACATGCAAATCAAACCCGGTATCGAGATGGTACTGGATGTCTTACAAGCTGATGACGTGTTGAAAGGTGCCGACCTTGTGATTACTGGCGAAGGGCAAATGGACAACCAAACTCTGCAAGGCAAAACACCTTACGGAATTGCTAAGCGAGCAAGTCTCCAAGGTATTCCAACCATAGGCATTGCTGGCTCATTGGGAACTGAGGTAGAAGCACTTTATGGAGAAATGAGCAGCTTGTTCGGGACGGTACGTTCTCCTCAGTCACTTGACCAAGTTCTGCAGGAGGCGGAAAACAATCTGACAAGAACGGCTAGGAATATTGCAGCGACGCTTAAACTAGGAAGGAAAATACTCGATTAGTCAGTGCCTTAGAATATGATTCCTAAATCAGTCGTTTAATAGGTTTTATAGATTATAACGATAAATAGAAACGATTATATTTTATGCCATTAGAGGTCTATTCTATATCCATAGTATTTCAGGGGCTTTTGAAAGGAAGCCAGTATAAATATCAAGGTGCACTCACTATTGCTGCACCTTTGGACCTTAAGGAATAGATCATGAGTAAAAAACTAACTACAGCTGCGGGTTGTCCTGTTGCTCATAACCAGAATGTTCAAACTGCGGGTAAGCGCGGTCCTCAACTTCTTCAAGATGTTTGGTTTTTAGAAAAGATGGCGCATTTTGACCGCGAAGTCATTCCAGAGCGTCGTATGCACGCGAAAGGTTCAGGCGCTTACGGTACATTTACTGTTACGCATGACATTACCAAATACACCAAGGCAAAACTGTTTTCTGAAATAGGCAAAAAGACCGACCTGTTTGCACGTTTTACAACGGTTGCCGGTGAGCGTGGCGCCGCTGATGCTGAGCGTGATATCCGTGGCTTTGCATTGAAGTTTTATACTGAAGAAGGTAACTGGGATATGGTGGGTAATAACACCCCAGTATTCTTCCTTCGTGATCCTCTTAAGTTCCCAGATCTAAACCATGCGGTTAAGCGTGACCCGCGCACCAATATGCGCAGTGCGAAGAACAACTGGGATTTCTGGACTTCTCTACCTGAAGCGCTTCACCAAATTACCATCGTGATGAGTGACCGTGGTATTCCTGCTACGTATCGTCACATGCACGGTTTTGGTAGCCACACGTTCAGCTTTATTAACGCAGACAACGAACGTTTCTGGGTGAAATTCCACTTCAAATCTCAGCAAGGTATTAAGAACTTGTCTGATGCAGAAGCGGCACAAGTGATCGGTGATGACCGTGAAAGTCATCAACGTGATCTGCTAGATAGCATTGATAACCAAGACTTCCCTAAATGGACACTGAAAGTACAAGTGATGCCAGAAGCGGACGCGGCGAAAGTGTCTTACAATCCGTTCGATTTGACTAAGATCTGGCCACATGCCGATTACCCATTGATTGAAGTGGGTGAGTTTGAATTGAACCGTAACCCGCAAAACTTCTTCGCAGAAGTTGAGCAGTCGGCATTCAACCCGGCGAACGTAGTTCCAGGTATCAGCTTCTCGCCAGACAAGATGCTGCAAGGTCGCTTGTTTGCTTACGGTGATGCGCAACGCTACCGCTTGGGTGTTAACCATCAGCATATCCCAGTAAACGCACCTCGTTGCCCTGTACACAGCTACCACCGTGATGGTGCGATGCGTGTTGATGGTAACTTTGGTAGCACACTTGGCTATGAGCCAAACAACGAAGGCCAATGGGCAGAGCAACCAGACTTTGCAGAACCAGCATTGAACCTAGATGGCGCTGCAGCGCATTGGGATCACCGCGAAGATGAAGATTACTTCTCGCAACCGGGTGACTTGTTCCGCCTGATGACGCCAGAGAAACAAGCGATTCTGTTTGATAACACAGCGCGTAACATAGGTGGCGTGCCTAAAGAGATTCAACTGCGTCACTTAAGACACTGTTACAAAGCCGATCCAGCTTACGGTGAAGGCATTGGTAAACTGCTTGAAATCGATGTAAGCGAATTTAAGTCGTAATCAGTAAGTTTGATTAGTTAAATGAAAGGCCGTTGAGTTAATCACTCAGCGGCCTTTTTTATCATTATATGTATTAGGTGAGTCATGTAAGTAGTACCAATTACTTGAAAATTAGCACCATTTCTATTGATAGTTTTTGCCTATCGAATTGATAAACACATCCCATTATCTTTATAAAATGGACGGGATTATCCTACAGCTATCAGTTTATAAAGTAATAGAGTTTGAGATGAGTAAAAGCGCATTAATCGTTGAAGGTGGGGCTATGAGAGGCATCTTCGCTGCCGGAGTTTTGGACGCCTTTATGCAAGACGATTTCCGTCCCTATGATTTTGCCATTGGCGTGTCTGCAGGTGTGTCCAATCTGGTTGGCTACTTATCTCAAGCGCCTAAACGCAGCTATAACGTGATCACTACTATGGCGACCGATAAGACGTTCTTTAACCCTGCTCGCTTTGCTAAAGGTGGCAATTTGGTCGACGTGAAGTGGTTGTGGGATGAATCTAACCAACGTTACCCACTCGATTGCGGCCAGCTGTTCTCAAGTGTTCCTTTAATTGCTGCTGTAACTAACGTCGATACTGGCAGTGCCGATTACTATCATATCAAGCCTGAAAACCTTTCTAACGTGGTTGAAGCAACAACGGCTCTACCTATCGCTTACCGTGAAACACCGTGCTTCTCTGGTGGTTGCTATACCGATGGTGGTGTAGCCGATTCAATTCCAGTTCGTGAAGCTTATCGCCGTGGTGCGCGAGACATTACCGTGATTCTTTCTCACCCACTTAGCTACCGAATGAAACCGCAGAAGTATCAGTGGATGCTGAAAAAGCTGCTAAAGAAATTCCCAAACATTGCAGAGTCGATGGCGGTGCGAGCTGAAAACTATAACCAGTCTTTGGAGTTTATTCGTAATCCACCCAAAGATGCGACCATCAAGGTGATTGCGCCACCGGAAGCGTTCGCGGTTAAGCGACTCACTATGGATCAAACTGTTCTGGACGCAGGCTATCATATGGGCGTGAAGGCAGGTGCAGAGCATCTGGCCATTCGCAAAGGCGTTTATGGTTTGGATAACGAGGATTGTCACTTCTGCGTCTAGTATTTCTTTTCGATAATCGCATAAACGAAAAGCCACGCTGTTCATTAAGAATTAGCGTGGCTTTCTATTTTTAGATTGAGTCTATTACTAACTCAGTCTGCTATTAACTCAAGTTGTTGTTAAACCAGTTCGTTGCCGCTGGTGTTGCCTGTAAAGAAGGCATCAACACTGGTGAGCGTTGTATTGGCAATGTTGAACAGAGCATCTTTTGTTAAGAAAGCTTGGTGACCAGTGAACAATACGTTGTGACAAGCAGATAGGCGACGGAATACGTCATCGACAATCACATCGTTAGATTTGTCTTGGAAGAACAGCTCTTTTTCGTTGTCGTAGACATCAAGGCCAAGCGCGCCGATCTTGCTCTGTTTCAACGCTTCAATTGCAGCGGTTGAATCCAGCAGTTCACCACGACTGGTGTTGACGATCATCACGCCATCTTTCATTTTGCCAAATGCCGTTGCATCTAATAGGTGGTAGTTCTCTTTGCTCATTGGGCAGTGTAGAGAAATCACGTCAGACTCTTTATAAAGCTCGTCGAGCTCAACGTATTTAGCGCCCAGTTCTTTTGCCAATGGATTCGGGTATGGGTCGTAGCACAAGATGTTCATGCCTAAACCTTTCAGAATTCGCATAGTCGCTAGGCCAATTTTGCCAGAGCCGATCACACCAACAGTTTTACCGTGGAAGTTAAAGCCAACCAAACCCTCAAGAGAGAAGTTCGCATCACGAGTGCGTTGGTATGCTTTGTGTAGTTTACGGTTTAAACACATCATCATGCCGACCGTGTGTTCTGCTACCGATTCTGGTGAATAAGCCGGAACGCGAACCACTTGCAGGCCAAACTCTTTGGCTGCATCTAAATCGACTTTATCAAAACCGGCACAGCGCATCGCAATCAGCTTAGTGCCGCCTTTCGCTAGAATCTCTAGCACATCTCGAGATAGGTCGTCGTTTACAAACGCACAAACCGCTTCGTTGTCGTGCGCCATTTTTGCTGTTGTTGTAGTGAGTCGAAAATCGTGAAAATGGAACTCGGCGTTGAGTTCGCCTTTTGCAAGTTCAAATGATTTTTCGTCGTATGATTTTGAGCTAAAAAAAGCAATGTTGAGCATGGCTTCCTCTCTTACCTAAAATATAAATAACCCGTCTGTTTTATTAATCTAAAATCGGGCTAAAACTAATAACTCTCTTCAGTGTGCTAGAGTTTTTTTCTCTTGTCTATCACCATTAGTCATTGTAATTAATATGGTTATTTGATCTTCTATCATCACTTTTTGAACATTAAAAATCACATTACGAAGTAGCTTGC
Organism: Vibrio lentus; assembly: GCF_030409755.1. Taxonomy (NCBI): domain Bacteria; kingdom Pseudomonadati; phylum Pseudomonadota; class Gammaproteobacteria; order Vibrionales; family Vibrionaceae; genus Vibrio; species Vibrio lentus. The sequence continues at coordinate 1,061,680 of NZ_JAUFQE010000001.1, read as the reverse complement.
TTATAAGTTCATCAATATTGAATGGATCTTACTTTCGGGTGTTGAACATCTTCTTGGTCTCTTTTTCTGACCAGAAGTTAATGTTGAATTGCGCGTCGTCACTCAGTTCCACTCGATGCCAATATTGAGGTGGGCTTGTGGCAAATTGCCCAGCTTGGATCGTGATAACATTTTCTGGTTCCGTTGCGTCGGCATCCGCAAAGCCATAGAAGGTGACCGTCCCCTCCATTACGCAGATCTGGCCGAATACGCCTTCTGCGGTGTTGTGGTGATTAAGCAATGCAGCCGGTATGTTGTCTTTGGTGAAAAATGGTGTGGAACGTTGAATTTTCCAGTGTGACGGAATACGTAAATGACTCATATAAAACCTCTTTTCGAACTGTGTTTTTACTCATGTATTGAAACTAGCAGTCAGGATTACCAATAGTTCTCGCTACTAAATTGACCTGGCTTCTTGCGTAAGTGTTTTTGCAATCCCAACGATATTAGTGCTTCGCTCGTGTCTCGAACCATTTGGGGATTACCGCAAAGATAGAAGAAACTATGTCTTTGGTTGATAGTGATAGACGAGGCTCGTTCAAGGTCGCCTCCAAGTAACAAGCTTGGGATTCGTCCGCGCAAAGTTCCGGTGACTGATTCTCTAGAAATAATTGGCACATACTTAAGTTTCCCCTGAAAGTGTTCAACGAGTTGATTGATTCGATCTTGATACGTGAGGTCTTGCTCTGTTCTTACAGCGTGAACCAGCACAAGGTTGTTGAACGACGTTGTTTTTTTGAAATCTACTTTGCCTTGTTGTTCTATCAACAGGCTTTCGAGCATAGAGATAAAAGGGCCTACGGCCGTTCCGGTTGAAAGCATCCATAGATCATCTGCGATCTCTGGGATCTCCTCTAATGTCATGAACCCACTTGGGTCTTTACCGACAAAGATGTCGTCGCCTACCTTCAATTGATGAAGTTGAGGAGAGAGCTGACCGTTTTGATCCTTAACAATTAAAAACTCAAGCGACTGATGACCGTGTTCGTGCTCTGGCGAATTCACCATTGAGTAAGCACGTCTAACAAACTCGCCTTCACTGTTACGTAGTCCCAGCTTAGTGAATTGCCCTGCTTGGTAGGGCGAGACTGGTGCACTGACTTGAAGAGAGAACAGTTGCTCCGTCCATTCGGTCTTGTGTACGACTTTTCCGGTTACTAAGCCATGAGGAATATCTGTCATATCATCACCTTTATTTAGAGAAGTTATCTCATTAAGGATACTCAACTATCTTACTTTTTGGAGTTGCATGTACCATGCCAATAATGAGAATGCTTATCAATACTGTATTTGCAAAGGGAATTACTTTCAATAGAGTCAAAAGTACTTGTATAGATGAGTGTCTCAATGACTCTTAGTGGTCTTTTTGTTTTCATTTAAAGGTTGGGTCGTGGTGACTTGGTTATGGCTAGTTTTGAACTGAGCTTGATCAAACTCAATGAGTGGTTTGACCCTTGAACGATTCCACCAATAACTGAAGAGAATAATTTACAGATGAGTATAATGGCGGCTTTCGATCTCAATATAGCCTTGTTTTATGCTTGATAATCTTCGTATGGTCTTGAACGTTTTGTTCGTGACAATCAATACTGCCATGACGGCTTTTACCGTCAGTTTCTTTGGCCTCATCAAACTGATTCTCCCGATACATCCGGTTCAAAAAGTGTGTACTCGTTTAGCCAATTTTACGTTCTGGTGCTGGGCTTCTCTTAACTTATGGATGCTTAACGTTAATAACGATATCGAGTGGCAAGTTGAAGGTGGGGAAGATATCTCGACCAAGCAGTGGTATTTGATGATGTCGAATCATCTAAGCTGGGCGGATATTGTGATTTTGTCTTCTATTTTGAAAGACAAGATGCCGATGACTAAGTTCTTCCTTAAACACGAACTGTTGTATGTTCCTTTTGTCGGTCTGGCCTGCTGGGGCTTAGACATGCCTTTCATGAAACGCCATTCACGTGAGTTTTTATTGCGCAACCCAGAACGTCGTAATGATGATTTTGATGCGATTAATAAGGCGTGTACCAAGTTCAAACTTGCTCCGACAACATTGGTCAATTTTGTCGAAGGAACGCGTGCTAACCACGAGAAGCTATCGACAGTGAAGACACCTTATCGACACCTACTAAAACCGAAAACCGGCGGTGTGGCGTTTGCTCTGTCTGCAATGGGCCCAATATTAGATGGTATTGTCGACGTTACTTTAGCTTACCCAGAGAATCAGACTTCTCCGTTTGAAGACATGCTGAAAGGTAAGATGAAAAAGGTGGTCGTGCGTATTAAATTGCACCCAATGGATGAGAACGTCAACGGTAACTATTTTGAAGATAAAGCGTTTAAACGCCGTTTCCACAGTTGGTTGAATAACACGTGGAAAGAGAAAGACGACTATCTTGATACGGTTTATGGGGTTGATACGCCCTGTGAGGTTGAAACGACTGATGAGCCTGATGCGGTTCACAAGAAACAAGAGCAGTAAGCTCAAACCAAATTGATAGCAATAAAAAAGCCGATAGTTCATTGAACTATCGGCTTTTTTATTGAATTGGGTGTATTAGAGGTAAGCGATAAAGTTAGTACTTACTATAATCTAGTGGCATTGGAATCAATGCTATATGCAGAACGTGTGAGGGCTAAATCGCTTGGTAAGCATCAATGATGTGCTTCACTTCGCTAGGCTTACCTTGCTGCTCTTGTCCTTGATGGATACGTAAGTAGTGCTGCAATGTTTTGGCTTTGTATTGCTGTGATACCTTCATTTTCTCATCACTACTTGGTGTCCAGATCTTGTCACCGACGTTTGATATTTCGCTAACGTTTTGGCTTTTTTCTGCATCACCTTGGTTGTTACTCACCAATAAAATCTCGTAGTAACGACGGTTTTCTTCAATCAACACTTCATCAATAAGGCCGAACTTGAGCGCTTTTAAATGGCTTCTTAGTTCGAATTGTTGATGCACAGGGCAAAGCAAAAAATCGATATCTTTGTCTGGATGCTGGCGATGAATGTCGTCGACGAGCTTTTGAGTCAGATCGCCCCCCACACCAGCAATAATAACGAGATGTCTGCCAGTGTGCTTATCCAGCGGAATGGCTGCGACATCTAAACAATAGACTTTCCACTGACTCTGCTTGTGTTGCTCAACGTTGTTATCTTGAGGAAAATAACGCGTTAACTTGCCTTGAAGCTCGTTCATCAGAGACGGGACAATATCAACAAAGTGAATCAGAGGCGCTTTGTTGTCTGACAACAGTTGAACCCCCAAAAAACCGTGATCACAGCAACAATCCCAAATGTGTTGGTAGTCATTGCTGACAAGAGAGTGGAGAGTTTGCAGTCGGTTGCTGAGCTTCATAAGATTCGTGTCGTTAGAAAGTGATAGGTCGTTGTCGTATCGAAGGCGCATTGTAATGACTTTATACAAAAACACCTAGAGGTTAAATTCTAGGTGCTTTATGTGTACACGTGAATCTGCGGCGGATTATGAAGCTTGCGCGACGGCTCTAATATGGCCTTCCACTCGGTTCTTTCCCAGCTGTTGTGCAATCAATTTAGATTGTTCAGCCAAGGCTAAGGCGGTATCGACGGCCCCTTCAACCTGCGAAAACCCAATGCTCGCACTGAGTGAGAGTGTTATTTCAGGCGCTTCAATAGTTTTGGTAGCGATGCTTAATCGACACTGATCAAGCTGATGTTTCGCGTCTTGCGCACTATTGGCCTTGAATACGATCCCAAACTCTTTTTCGTTTAAGCGAGATAGACAGATCCCTTTGGGCTTCGGGAAATGGGAACGTAAGATTTCTGCGGTTAGCTTGATCATTTTATCGCCAATCGACTCACTATAAGCTCGATTTATGTGGTCGAAATTATCGATATCTAACAGAGCAACGTAGGTATCGGGTTCAGACGAATGTACCCGTAAAGCTTCATCAAAATGCGCTTTATTGTCGAGTTGGGTCATCAAGTCTTTACAGCTAACTTGTAGGTGGATCAGTAAATTAGATAACGATACTTCGGCGTAACTACGGATCATACGCAGAATAGATTTATTGATCGGAAATCGACTGTTGATATAAATCACCGCGATAAGCTGCTTACGAGCATGAAGTGGGATGCAATAGTGGCGTTGGTGGATCTTGAGTTTTCGCGCCAATACATCGGCGTACTTGCCATTTTGATAGGTTAACTGCTCTGGAAAGAAGCTGTCTGCAAATGCTTGGTCTATGTGAACAATTGACTTATTACCGTGATAATCAATAGTGCAGAACGAGTGGCACTCGGCTTGATACAGACAAAATTGAATACCGTTGTGATAGGTGAAACTATTGATTATCGATTTTAATTGATCTTTAAAACTCACCAGATCGTTCACTCGATTAAGCGAGGATAGTGCAGAATTAAGTCGGTGAATCAGATAGCTGGCTACAACCCAAAGCAGCAAAAGCGATCCGATAACAATACCGGTCAGCGTAAACTGGTGTGAGCTGGTGAGAATGTCTTTTCTATCCGTACCGGCAATGAATACCCAATTGAGGCTGTTGTCAGCGTCAAACACCGAGACTTTGAAATTATCCTGATAGTAGTACTCATGATTACCCTTTAGTTGACCTAAAGATAATAAGTGACTGATCCCTGCATGATAGCTGATCGATTTGGAGCCCACGCGTTTCGGATCTGGGTGGAATACGAGTCGTTCTGTGGTTCTATCAACAACAAACACGTAGCCGTTATCGAGTGTTTTTAAGTCTCTTAAGCCTTGTGTGGTATGCAGCAAATCAAATTCTATCCATATTTCTTCATTGAGCTTAGCCACGGTATGTTTGACTGCGAACACCCAGCGGTCATCAGGCTTTTGGTAAATAGAAGATATATAGAAATCATCGACGACGGTATCTAAAGGTTGCCATTCAATAGCTGAAATTTGGCTTGCCGAGAGTGGGGTGTCCCGAGTCGAGATGTAATGCTTAGATTGAGGTTGGTAACGAATAATATCGGCAAAATTAGGTGTTCTTTTTAGAATGTTTTCACTTAATTCAACAAATTTATCGCTGTTTACTGCCCCTGTTTTTATGTCACCAAGGCTAGTTTCTAAGAAATACAATTTGCCGAAGGTCGCTTCGATATTGGACTTGATAATTGAGGTGGCAATGCGGATGTTTGAAGATGATTGAGATTCTGCTGAGTTCTCTGCTTGGCTCAATTGCGTTGCTGCGAGATAGAGCATTCCTCCGGTTAATAAGAGTACGTAAGGTTTGAAAAGCCGAATAAGTGTTTTAGGTAAAGCCATGATATCCAAAGACGTTATAGATTCATTTTTATAGTACGGCCATACTAAACAGTTTTCGTAATCACATCAATGCAAATGATTCCATATAAAAGGATGATTTCTGTGATATTCAGCTAACAAAAAAGCCAGCTATAAATATAACTGGCTCCTATGGTTTTTGATGTTTTATTAAGCTGACTGAGCTTTTAACCTAAATCAAATCAAATCAAATCAAATCAAATCAAATCAAATCAAATCAAATTAGTCTTGGCTGGTGAATAGTGCAAAATAGCCATTGAAGTCGGCGATAGCAACATTTCACCTTCTGCATGACCCGGTTTTACGTTTCTTAAGTTGGTATCACAGATGGTCACCCAGTTTTGGTCACGATCACTTGGTAACGTAAAGCGAGCTGGTGCATTGGTTTGGTTGATCAAGTAAATCAACTCATCGCCATCTTTACCGATACCTAAATGCAACGCCACCGAGCTCAAACGGTTCCAATCATCATGTTCCATGAGTGTGCCATCAACACGGCTCCAGAAGATGCGGTTAGAGTTACGCTTTTCGCCACTGAATGCTTTAATAAATGGCACCATGTACTGTTGACGTGCCGCAATCATTTCCGACAACCAACTCTTGAAGTAGGTTTTACGCTCTGAGTCTTCCCAGTTTAACCAACTGGTTACACCATCTTGGCAGTAAGCGTTGTTGTTGCCTTTCTGAGAGTGAGACAGTACATCTGCGGTCAGAATATGTGGAATACCAAAGGCGAATAACAAGCTCGCCATAAAGTTGCGCTTTTGTTTTTCACGAGTCGCAATCACTAATAGGTTTTCAGTTTCCCCTTCAACGCCATAGTTGTCTGAGCGGTTGTCACCATGTCCATCACGATTGTTCTCACCATTCTCTTCATTATGCTTGTGCTTGTAAGAGACAAGGTCTTGCATGGTGAAGCCATCATGATACGTGATGTAGTTGACGGTGAGTTTGTACGGCCAATGCGCGGCGCTGTAGATGTCGCGAGATCCCATCAAGCGAGTTGCAAACTCTTTCAGGTAGCCTTGATCACCGCGCCAGAAGCTGCGAGTGATGTCTCTGAGCTTGTCGTTACACTCATTCCAACCGAGTGGGAAATTACCCACCTGATAGCCGTTCGGGCCGATATCCCATGGTTCTGCGATGAGCTTGGTTTCTTTGAGCACTGGATCTTGAGCAACGGCTTTGAAGAAAGCAGCTTCAGGGTTGTAGTTATCACCTTCGCGCCCCAGCGTTGCTGCCAGATCAAAGCGGAAGCCGTCTATTTGGAATTCGCTGACCCAGTAACGAAGGGTATCCATAACCAAGTTCAGTGCTGGCTGGTGAGTAAGGTCGACCGTATTACCGCAACCAGTGAAGTTAGCGTAATGACAACCATGCTTAATGTAGTAGCGGCTATCGAGCGCTTTTAGGTTGAAGGTAGTACCACCTTCGCCGCCTTCAGCCGTGTGGTTGTAGACCACGTCAAGAATGACTTCAATACCATTGCGGTGTAGCTCACGAACTGCTGTCTTTAGCTCGGTCACAGCATCTTTCTCGGCATAACGAGGATCTGGCACCATGAACAAGTATGGGTTGTAACCCCAGTAGTTCACTTTCCCCATGTCTAGAAGATGAGGTTCATGCATACACGCAGCAATAGGTAAAAGTTGTAGAGAGTTGATGTTTTGTTGTTTGTAGAACGCTAGCATTTCAGGGCTAACTAGGCCCATGTAACGACCTTTGGTATTGGTCGCTACCTCTGGGTGAAGTTGAGAGAGGCCTTTTACATGGGTTTCAAAAAGAACAGTATCTTCTCGGCTGATACGTGGCTTTTCTACGTCTTGCCAATCAAAGGTGTCATCAACAACAAGGCATTTTGCCATCGAAAAGCTCTTTTCATTGCTATATGGCGTGACGTAATCGAGTGGTTCGCTGATTGCTTTAGCGTAAGGGTCTGAAAGCAGGATCGGGCCTTCATCAGTTTCAGCAAGGAAACCGTATTTTTGTCCTGCTTTTATGCCTTCAACAAACACATATCTAATATCAGCGTATTCGTTATCTAGTTTATAAGTAACAAATTCGTCATTCTCATCGAATAATGCGAGGGAGAGGGATTTACAGTCAGGAGAATAAATAGAGAAGTTACAGCCAGTGTTACCTAGCGTTGCGCCTAGCGGATAAGGGCGAGCGAGCGTTCTAGTCATTGCTTGATTTCTTGTTCGTTTATCAACATCAGTGAACTATTAGTAAAAAGCTTTGTCACAGTAAGGTCAAGCAACTTCACATAATAATTACGATGAAAAAAATAATTCATCGATGAAGTTCAAATTATATATTTGAAGTAGATCTCACTTATGCTGAATAATTAGATCTGAGTGCTGCCTACTCCTCCTAGATTAAGTGATCTACCTCTTTAAAACACCATTCTGTATATTTTCTACTCCCCTCTAGTCCCCCTTAATTAAGTGAGGGGTGGAGGAAGTCAAACTTGTCATCCCCTCTTAATATTGACTCCGTTGAAACGAATCAGGGGAAACCCTAAACCTCTCTATCTTACGTCCGCCATTACTGCCTTTGGTTGCCGCAAGAGAGCAAAAATATAAAAACCTAAAATAAATCGTCCTTAATGGAGTTAAGAATGAAAAAAGTAAGTTTGATTGCTGCTGCAGTGGCAACTACATTAGCTGCTGGCTCTGCGTTCGCTGTAGATTTTAATGGCTACATGCGTGCTGGTACTGGTATTAGCGGAAATGATGGTGGTGACGTTTCATTCATGAAGAATGGTATTGGCCGTCTAGGTAATGAAAACGACAACTATTCTGAGTTTGGTCTGGCTGAAGAACTGAAAACTGGTGAGCAAACTTGGCGTTTAGAGTCAATGATTGCTTCTGGTGCTGATGGCGCAAATGGTTGGGAAGACGGTGACTTTAACGTTGCTCAGTTCGCTGTTAAAGCAACAGGTGTTTTATCTTTTGATGAAGAAGCGACTCTTTGGGCTGGTAAAACATACTACCAACGTAAAGACATCCACATCACTGACTTCTACTACCTAAATACATCTGGTACTGGTGGTGGTATTGAAAATATTTCAGTTGGTAACCAAAAACTTTCTTTAGCAATTATTCAAGATGGCGAAGATGAGAACGGTGCTGGTTACATGGCTGATGCTCGCCTAGCGAATATCGGTTTATGGGAAGATGCTAGTTTAGAGCTTGGTGTTGTTTACAACTTCGGTACTGAAAACAAGAATGGCAAATACGATGGTGATGATGGTCTACTTGCTACAGGTATTATCCACCAAAACATGAGCAACGGTTTTAACCAAACAGTTGTTCAGCTAGGTACTGCTGGTTACGGCGTTCAAATGGCTAACTTCTGGGGTTCTGGTGCTTACTATGATCGCTCTGGTGCTCAAGATGATGGTTTTGGTTACCGTATTCTTAACTGGGGTGTAATGAACCTAGGCGAATCTTGGGAAATGGGTCACCAACTTGCATACCTAGCAGGTTCAGACCTAGGTGTTGATAAGCATGATTCAAGCCAATACTCTATCGTGGCTCGTCCAATGTATAAGTGGAACGACACAATGCGTACTATCTTCGAAGCTGGCTATAACGCTGGTGAAGTAGACAACGTTGACTTTGGTGGCGCTAAATTTACTGTTGCTCAAGCATGGGCAATGGGTGACAGCTTCTGGGCTCGTCCTGAAATCCGCGTATACGGTAGCTACCTAATGGATCTAGAAGGTGATTCATTCGGCGAAGTGAAAGATGCGAGCGGAGATGTAACAGCTAAAGGTGCTGACAACGACTTCGTTGTTGGTATCCAAGTTGAAGCTTGGTGGTAAGCCACTTAGCTTAAAATCCTAAACTGTCCTAATTCATAGCCGGCTTGCGTCGGCTATTTTTTTAAGGAATGTACGATTAGTAAAAAGGTTTCCTAGGTTAATTATTTTCGTTATGGTAATTAACTAAGTAAATTTCTTAAAAAAATAAAAATAAGGAAGAACTATGTATTTTCGCGCTCTAATGTTGAGTGGTTGTGTTGCGTTAGCTGGTTGCCAATCTGCGCAAGTAGTCGAGCAAGTTCAAGTGGCACAAGCAGAACAAGTGAATTCTATTGCTGGTCTTCAATTTGCCCCAATGAAGCTGCCAAGCTCGGCAATTTTTGATGTGACGCCAAATAGCCAAGTATTAAATTACCAAGGAATAAACAGCCCTGTAGTAGCGGTTGAACTGCCTGCAGATCGCGGTGAGTACTCGATTAATATCACGAGCATTATCGGTGACACAGCGTTTGTACCAAATGCGGTCATCTATGACGAAAACGGTCGAGAGCTAGAGCGTTATGGTAAAGAGAGCTTCGAATACGCAAAACCAAGGCTACACTTGGGAAACCGCCTCGTTGCTGAGAACGATTTTTACCCACCGACAACAGCAAAATCAGTTTATTTAGTTATCTATACAGATCAAGCTGATCTTGGTGGTTTTACTGATGTGATTCATCCAGCTCGCTTGGACGCGGAAGGCCGTGGTAACTATTTACCTGAAGTGAAAGATATCCCGATTCCAAATGCTAACGTTGGTAAGATAGAAGTAACAATCGATAAAGCGAGCTTCTTCTCAATTGGTTCATCAAACAGTGAATCTAATGCTAAACCAGCGGCTGCTAAGATCGATACCATTCAACCAGAGACGCAAACTTACTACCATAATGCAATTCAAACAGCAGTAAGTGAAGACAATATTCCAAAAGCTCTGAGTCTATTAGATGAAGCAAAAGCACTAGGTATTGAAGGCGCGCAAGAAGTATTTGTAAAAGCCGTTAATAAAAAGTAGTCGACGAGTTTGTTAATACCGATTGATATAAAGAGAAGGGCTCCTAACTAGGGGCCTTTTTTATTGCCTGCAATAAGTAAAAAATAACATTTACATTCACTGAGTACTTGGGGTTTAAATAACCGCTGACGTACACATAATAATCAAGGGATAATATAAATGGACGTTCTTGGCTATTTATGGTCTTGATTTGCTCACTGCTAATTCAAACACTCTCGTCTATTTTAATCCTCTCAAAAATCTGAATACGAACTCTATTGACGAATCGCCATTTCATTTACCAACCTAAATCTAAACTCGGCTTCCTAAATTTCACACACACTTAAATTAGACGCTCACTCGAAGTCGTTATGCTTTCTACTAAGAACTAAGGTGGCTCGTCTATCACTTAACACTGAGTATTTTCGATGAGAAGCAAAGCAACGGTGTGGTGCATTGGGATTGGAGTTTATTGAGGATAAAAAAAGGGAGACTGACGTCTCCCAAAAGGCTAGCTTTCGCTGGTTTTATTATCTGTTTATTAGAATCATAAGGCTTAATTCTTGATTACTGAAACGACCGCTTTTTCTACATTGTCATCTAACTCATGAATCGCATTCAGAGTGAATGTGTAGCTGCCAGCTTCAGTGACGCTAAGCTTACAGTTCCCATCATCTGTGGTCTCGAGGGCTATAGATCCAGAAGCCAGTTCAAGAGAGTTGCAGCCAAGGTTAGGTGTTCCCCAATCTGCATCCGAAAACTTGAAGCCATAGTTATTAGCCTCTAAGTTGCCTGTTACAGAATAAACACCATTAGCAACAAAGCTCATCGCCCAATCATCAGTTGCGCCCCATTTATTCATGTCACCACGAACGTAAACAGTCGTTTGGCCGTAAGGCGGAATGCTAGATACATCTTTACCTGAGTTATCAACCGGTAGACCTGCTCCTTGTACGACGCCATTTTGGGCTTGTACGAACACTGCGGTTGTTAACGCAGGTACAGTGAAAGTTTCAGCGGCAAAGCTTGCGCCTTTCACTGTGTCATCAGCTGAACTTTTTTGAACTGTGTGCAGTGTGAAACCTGTCGCTCCTGTGATTTTGAACGATTGAGATTCATTGGTAGAGTTTACAATCGCGACAATCGCATCGTTGGCTGAGTCAAGGCTTTTGCCTGCGGACACACCATCATCGATAGACATCACGATTAGGCCTTCGACTTGATCTTCGCCAACGTTACGGAAGTCGACACGCTTCATGACTTCGTCTGCTGTGTCTAAGCGGAACAGTTCACTTGAGCTGCGGATTTTCAATAGCTCTAGGAATTGCTGTTTAGTTAGTTCAATGTCGTCTGCGTCTGGTTTAGCCGTACTGTCAGCAATGATAGTTTTGATCAAATCCCAGTTAGCACCATCTTTGTCTTCACGTGGTAAGCCAACATTCCAGTTGTTGTTAGTACCATCAAACATGACGCGGTTGTACCAATCACCAGAGTCGTAAGAATCGCGCTGCATAGACTTAGAACGTAGCAGTTCAGAACCCATATGGATGAATGGTATACCTTGGCCTAACACCCACGGTAGAAAGCGATACAGACTGCATGCGAGCACGCTCTGCAGAACTAGTACCTGCAGCGATCTTGTAAGCGTTGTTATCCCAAAGCGTTTGGTTATCGTGTTTTGAAACGTAAGAGATGTTCTCTGAAGGCATTTTTGTGTAACCAGCGGGCGCGCCGTTGTAGTCGACGTTTTTACCCAGTTTGGTGTCGCCTTTGTAATCAATTAGCACGTATTCTGCGAGGTTACCTGCCATACCTAAACGAACAAGGTCTTGGTTGTGTAAGCGACCGTTGATTGAGTCTTGATCTGTCTTGGTTTCTTCATTGGCATTCGCAGCATTACCGAAGCCTTGGTTAAAGCGAAGCGGGTGATTCCCTTCTGAGTCGACACCACCGTCGAACGGGCTACCGCCACGAACGGCGTCACGTAATCGATCAGAGAATGTACCTATCTCTGTGCCTGCCATATTGATTTGGTTCGCTTGGTCGAAGCGTGCGTTATCGGCTACTTCGCCAAAGTCCCAACCTTCACCGTAGAACAGTGTGTTCTCGTCGATTTTACGAACTTCAGCAAGAGCTTCTACCATCACGTCTTTTGGCTGGTGGCCCATTAAGTCAAAACGGAAACCATCCACTTTATAGTCGTCAGCCCACACCTTAAGTGAATCGACCATTAACTTACCCATCATTAGGTTTTCAGTCGCAGTGTTGTCACAACAAGTCGAGTTTTCGACGCCACCTGTGTTTACGTTAAGGCGGTGATAATACCCAGGGACAATCTTATCCAGTACTGATTTATCGTTCACACCAGACGCATTGGTATGGTTGTATACCACGTCCATGATCAGCTTGAGATTCATGTCGTGCGTGGCTTTCACCATTTGACGGAATTCGAGAATACGCTGAGAACCGTTAGGATCTGTCGCGTAGCTTCCCTCTGGTACTGTGTAATGGAATGGGTCGTAACCCCAGTTGAAACTGTCGAGCATGCGCAGGTCGTTCATTAGCGCTTGCGCATCGCCTGTTGAAGGATCATAACCATCGAGTACTTCTTCGATGACTTTGTTTTCGTCTTCGTTTCCACATAACGTGGCAGTCGGTTTTACATCACATAGCTTACCAACGGTGTCAGTAATATCGACACGGCTCGCTTCATCTTCATCGACGGTAGCGATATCAAATGCCGGTAAGATATGCAGCGTCGTTAAACCTGCATCTTTCAAAGCTTGTAGGTGCTTGACCGACTCACGGTCTGCTTCTGTGAGAGCTAGGTATTTGCCGTTCCATTCTTTTTTTCCTAGGGTATCGCTGAAGCTAAAGTCACGCAGGTGTGATTCGTAGAGTACGTGGTCTTCGTCTTTCTCTACCGTTGGGCGCTTATATCCAACCCAACCTTCAGGCATTAATGCAGCATCATTAAGGTCGATAACTTGAGAGTATGCAGAGTTTTTTGACAAACTGAGTGAGTAAGGGTCGGTTACTAGGCGAGTTTCAATGTTACCTGTGGTTGGATGGTAGACCTTCACTTGGTAACGGTAGTAACTGTTGACTGCATTAGACACAGCATCAGTCGCCCAAATACCTGTCTCAGTGCTCTCCGTCATTGGGAACACTTGTGAATTTTGCAGATCTTCGCTGTATAGGACGAGTTCTACATCTTGCGCTGTTGGTGCCCAAAGTTTGAAGGTAGCCGCACTGCCTTCAACAATCGCACCTAATTCTTCACCCATTGCATTACCAGTATCTTCGCTAGCAAATACCGCATCAAGCACACCTGGCTTTTGAACCTCAGTTGAAGAGATAACATCGCCATTGGCATTGTAGGCAACAAAAATTATCTGAGATTTTAAGATGGTGCGTAATGTGTTGTCGTCAACGTCGATAGCAAGGGCCGGTAAGCTTGCAAGGTGGCGGAAACGCTCTTTCAATTCAGAAGACAATTCCCCATCTTTGCTTAGTTCAATTGCAGTGCCACCCACGATCTCTTTGTCGTCGTTCATAGTGATGCTGTTATCGAGTGCGTAGAACAGTTTCACCGAATCGGCGTTACCAGCGGCTTCCCAAGCGATGGTCTCTGCGTCCAACCAATGCGCTTTTTGGCCATCGATATTGACGGGACGCTCTGAAATTGGGTCGTAATACAACTCGCTGCTGCCATGGAACCCGAATACGCCCTGTGAATCGCCAAGCTTGGTTAGCTCAATTTTAGAATTGGCACTACCAAACGCTTTTTCGTCGCCATTGTGTAAGATGAAATTCATGCATTTATGTGGGTCAGAAGCATCTGGATCGACTTTCAACACATAGTAAGCGCCATAGGTATCACTGATACCATCAAATTCGTAAGGTGCTTCCCAGTTAGTGCCCGTTTCGCTTAACCCCATGGCTACTAAGTCTGTGCTAGTGCAGCCTTCGCCATTCCATAGGTGAAGCCCCCAGCCGTCGTAAGTAGACCCCGAAGTGCTTGCAGCTGCAACATCACGTTTGTAATACACAACGACTTCGTTTTCGCCTGCTTTGTATAAGCCACTGTTGCCAGCATCCGTGTCGCTGTCGTTATCGCTACCACAGCCTGCGATAAGGGTGGCGGTGAAGAGAGGTAGAATCGCTTTGGCTAGCGTTGACCGTCTGAAGCTTCTCTTTTTTGTAATGTCGAAGGTGCGTTGTAGAGTGATGTTCTTATTAATATTTATGTTGTTCACGTTTGATATCCATATTTCACTTTTTATGAAGATGAATATCCTAGTCCGAATGATGGCCAACTATTTGTGATGGCTATATGTAAAGTTATTTTTAATACGTAAAAATAGGAAACCTAGTGTCAGTATCACGCTTTGTATTTGGTTTAAGTGAAATTAATTGGATCAATAGCTCATATGTTCGATATTAATAACCTAAGGCGTAGAAGCTAGGAGTAGATAATAAGGATGAGAGCTCATCCTTATTAATGTGAGGAAGGTATCGAATTGAGAGGTTGTTAATTTAACGTGGGAATTAAGTTAATTATCAATTAGTAGGGTAATAGTTGTTCGGTAACTAATATTGATCGATAGGGTCTTCATCTAACGATAATACCCAAACCAAAGATGCGAGCGGTTTTAATTCGATACTAAATTTTCCGATGCTATTTTCAATGTTGAATACTTGTTGGTGAACGCCCTCAATATGTTCATCTAGCAAGTAATTGCCATCCGTTATTTTAAGCTTTTGGATGACATCATTTGGGACCTTCAAGTGAATACTTTCGGTGGTATGTTGACTGAAATTAGCAGCAACGATGGTGAGTTCTTGGTGGTCATAGCGCAGGAATGCGTAGACTGAATCACTCAAGTTATTGCTCTGATGTAAGTCTCGGTATTCACCTGTCATTGAAGAGTGCTCAAGCGAAAAGTTCATTACCTTTTGATAGAAGTGACGTAGTTGCTTTTCGTTTTCGTCTAATAATCCGCCATCGAAGGCACCGTGATTCATCCATTTTTGATGTTGTGGGACTCCGATGTAATCGAATATAGAAGTGCGTGAGGGCTGTCCAAACCCTGCATTCTCTGCACCGGGTTCTCCGACTTCTTGTCCAAAGTAGATCATGGTTGGAGAACTGCTCAATAACGTGCTGACGAGCATTGCTGGTTTGGCGATATTCGGGTCACCTACAAACTTAGGAGAAGCGATACGCTGTTCATCATGGTTATCCAAGAAGTGCAGCATGTGATGTTCAATATCCATCATTTGATGTTGGATCTCAGGGATGATTGCCGTTGAAGCCTTACCTTGCATTATGGCTTTGAGGCCGTCGTACAGGTCAACCTTGTCATAGAGGTAGTCCATCTTGCCGAGATGAATGTAGTCGCGGTATAAGTCCGGTTGATATACTTCAGCCATTAAAAAGGCATCTTGGTTTTTCATCTTTATCGATGAATTGAGGTAGCTCCAGAATTCGACTGGAACCATCTCAGCCATATCGTAGCGAAACCCATCAACGCCTTTGTCTAACCAGAACAAGGCGATGTCTCGGAATTTAACCCAAGAGCTAGGCACAGCGACCGATTCCCAGAAATGATGATGCTCTCGGTAATCTCGTTGAGCATAGTCATTCGGTAGTTCAGGGAAGTCTTTTGAACCGTCTGGTCGCACGCCATAATTGATTTTCACCGTCTCATACCAATCATCGAAACTAGGCTTGGCTAAACGTGAGCCGTTACCCGTCCATTTGGCGGGCTTTTCGATAAATGGAGAACTTAGATTTGGGTGCTGCTCACCACCAAGTGGGGTAAAGGCGGGCTCGATATCTGGCAGTTCAAAGGTGCTGTTGGGGATGTAGTAAAAGTTATTGTCTCTGTGGTATTCCAGCGTTGTGTCATCGTGAGCACCAAAGTCACAGACGCCTTGTGGGTTGTTTAAGCCTTTATAGTGACGCGCAACGTGATTCGGTACGATATCGATGATCACTTTTAAACCGTTGTCGTGGCTTCTTTTAATTAACGCTTCAAACTCTTCTAACCGATGTTCAGGATTGTTGGCGAGGTCAGGATTGACTGAGTAGTAATCTTTGACCGCATAAGGCGAGCCTGCGCGTCCCTTAACTACACTTGGGTGATCGTCTGAAATCCCGATGTGCTTGTAATCATTGATGACGGCGTGATGTGGCACCCCGGTATACCAAATATGAGTCATACCGAGTTTGCGGATTTCTGACAGCGCTTTGTCGGTAAAATCACTGAACTTACCGACGCTATTTTGCTCGATTGTGCCCCATGGAACATGTTGGGTGTTTTTATTGCCAAATAAACGCGTAAAAACTTGGTAGATGGCGTACTTTTGGTTGTACATATTTATAATTCCTTTAACTTCCATCATGTTATGTAGGGATGAAAGGGCTGTTTATTTTTTGCAGGCTAACCGAATTACAATATGCCTTACTCATCCTTATCAAAATCTACAGGGCGTAATTGCTACAGTATGTGAGCTGTTACCCAAAAGGAGTTGATGTTGTCTTCATCTATTCAAATCGCCATCACTTATCTGGTGTTGGTGGCCGTGTCTGTGTTGTTTGCAGAAAGTTCTAAAGCGCTGTTGGTGTGGCATCTGGCTATCGGATTGGTGACGTTTTTTGTATACGCGAAGGACAAGCGAGCTGCGATCAATGGCAATTGGCGCGTGCCAGAGAAAACTTTGCATATTTTTTCTGTTGCTGGTGGCTGGTTAGGGGCGTTGATCGCTCAAGATAAGCTACGCCACAAAACGCAAAAGCAGCCGTTTAGGGCGATTTATTGGCTGACTGTGGTAATCAATGTAGCAGCATTTTTATGGACGCTAACCCCGAGCGGGCAGGCGATATTTGGACGTTGGCTTAGCGAGATTATTGGATACTTGTAATGAAATTGATGGCCAGTAATCACTTACTAACCATCATAGGGAAACTATCTGGTTACAACATCGGAATCGTTGAGGCTAGAAGTAAGCCTGCCATACCGTAGTTGAAGCTCTTGATGCGTACTGGTGTTGTTAACCAGTGTTGCAGTTGTTTGCCTGCTGCCGTCCAGAATGTCACTGATGGCAAGTTAGCTAGCGTAAAAATTGCTGCGATGATTGCAAGCTCCCACCATGAACTGCCACTGCTATAAACGGATATCGCAGTCAGAGCCATCGACCAACCTTTAGGGTTCACCCATTGAAAACTGGCAGCGCCGATGAAGGTCATTGGTTTAAAAGCCTCAGTACTTTTCGCTTTGCCGCTCAATGCTATCTTAATCGCAAGGTACACGAGGTAAGCAAGGCTCAGGTATTTTAAGATTTGGTGAGAGACCGGATAGGCGTTAAAAATCCCCATTAAGCCGAAGCCAACCAGTAGCAACATGGCTGCAAACCCCAGAGCAATGCCCAGCATGTGCGGAATAGTACGGGCAAAGCCAACATTGGCTCCTGATGTCATGAGCATGATGTTATTTGGACCTGGTGTGAAGGTCGAGACAAACGCAAACAAGGCAAGTGCGCTAAGTTGTTCTAAAGGCATTGTGATTCTCCAGCAGTAAAATGAACGAAGTGACTGACCGGTCATGACTTTCACGTGTTGAGAAACATAGTAGGTGGAAAGTGAGGCAATTATGTGCTTTTATTTCCTCAATTATCACTTAATGCACAATAATAAGTACTTATGGATAGATTTGACGAAAGGATATTGCAAGAGCTTAAATTGGACGGCAGAATCTCCAATATTGAGCTTTCTGAACGAATTGGTTTGTCGGCTTCAGCGACCTTAAGGCGAGTACAAGATCTCGAGCGTAAAGGGATCATTCAAGGTTACCGTGCAGTTCTGGATAATGGCCTGATGGGCGTTGGCTTTATTGCTTACGTTTCGATTGGTTTATCGAGCCACAGCAAAGCGGCTCAACTAGAGTTTGAACAGCATGTCAGTATGGAAAAAGAGGTGGTGGAGTGCCACAACATTACTGGTGCCAATGAATACTTGCTAAGGGTAGAAACCAAAGATCTACCGGGCTATAAGAAGTTTCATGCCGATGTGCTTGGGGAGTGTGCTCAGGTTCAATCCATTACGACCATGGTTGTTATGGATACACCCAAAGATGAACGTTAGTCGAGTTTTATTTCAGGAGAGGCGCAGTGCCAAATACTAATCAGTTGTTATTGTTCTTAGATGTGGTTCAACAAGGGTCGTTTACCAAAGCGGCAACCTTGCATGATATGGACAACTCATCACTCTCTAAACAGATAAAAAAACTCGAGCAAGATTTAGGTGTTCAGTTGCTCAACCGTTCTACGCGTTCGTTCTCGTTGACGTCGGCGGGTGAGGATATTCTCGCACAAACCTATGTACTGAAAGATACTATCAATCAGATCCAAGGCATTGCCGACTCGTACCAATCTGAACCCAAAGGTGTGCTACGAATTACGTCGCCGATCTATTTTGGTCAACAATACTTGCAACCTATCATTACTCAGTTCATGAGAAAGTACCCTGATGTTCAGATTGTGCTGTCATTGGACGACAAGATCGCCAACATCATTGCTGGGCAGTTTGATATCGCGTTTCGCTTCAGTAAGCTTGTTGAATCGAATTTGATTGCGAAGAAGATTGCCGACAGTAACTTCATGTTGGTCGCATCGAATGATTTTGTGAAGCAGCATGGTGAGCCGAAGACGCCACAAGATCTACTCGCGTTACCTGCCGTGATTTATACCAATGGTGATATGACGGTCGATCATCTGCGTATCAGTGAAGAGCCGCACGGTAATACCTTCCAAAGCCTAACGATTCGTGGCAACTATAAGGTGAGTGATGTTCGTACTATGGTGTCTTGTGTGAAAGATGGTCTAGGTTATGGCTTCCTTGATCAATCAAACCTGTATGCCTCAATGAAAGAACTTGGCTTGGTCACTTTACTGCCGGATTATCCGATCTCTACGATTGATACCGCAATCTACGCTGTGTATCCGCACCGTAAGCAGACCAAACTGGTCAAAGAGTTCATTACTACGGTTCAAGACTATATTGGCTCTCCGACCATTTGGGAAAAGATGCAGCAAGGTTAGTTGTCTTTCTAAAAGTTTAAACACAAAAAAGGAGCTAGATCGTCACATGACCTGGCTCCTTTTTATTTTTCCTGCAGTCACTAATTTACAATGTAAAGCTTAGCTATAGCTGGCCTGAGCAGCTCTTACTCTCGGGAATAGAGGCTCATGACTCGAGATCAGTGCTCGTGAATCGCTTCCTTGCCACTTGGGTACGCTTTAGAACCCAGTACATCACCGTCGACTTCTTTACCATAGTAACCTTGGTGGTTGTGGTAACGCTTAGCATTGCCTGCAACATCACCCTTGTATCTAGGATCTTGTGGGCGTTCATGACTGTTCACAAAAGCGGCCACATCCCATGCATCTTGAATCGAAAGCTGCTTACTCTTTCCAAGCGGCATGTTTTCGTAGATGAAGTAGGCAGCGGTGTTCACGCGGTGCATACCTGCGCCCCAGTTGAACGAGTTTTCGCCCCAAAGTGGTGGCAGGTATGAGCGACCATCCGCCCCTTTAATGCCTTCGCCATTTTGACCATGACACGTTTGGCAGCTGGTTTGATAAACCTTTTCACCACGCGCTATCGACGGCTCTTGTTCAGGGTTAGCAATCTTAGGGTAGCCACGACCTGCCAGCTTGCTGCGATCATCAATTGGGTATTTGCTTAACAGTTCTTCTGGAAGAGGGAAGCTCTCCGCTTTTCCTCCAACTTGTAAATCCGCATCGCTGATCTCAGGGACGGGCGTGTCTTGCATGCCGTTCTTATCTAAGATGCCACCCATCGCCAACCAGTATGAGTAGGCCGTAAGCGCGACCATCTCTTTTGAGCCTACTGCTGGTGGTAAGCCATTCATTGAATAGGTAAAACAACCTTGGATACGTTCTGCGTAGCTGTTTACCTTGTCGTTTTTCTTACGGTAAGCAGGGTAAGCCATGTACGCTCCCCAAAGAGGTGCAGCATTTGCCTTCATGCCCGCTTGCATGTGGCAGTTTACACAGTTTTGTTCATTGCCTACGAACGTCCCACGCATCTGCTGAGAATCGACAAACAGCGAGTAGCCCAGTTTGACTTTGTCGCCAAATTCCCCATCAGGAATATCTACCAAGTCACGTGGCACCAGATATTTATTATCTTGTGGTTTTTCAACGGCGGGCAGTTCGGTTTGGCGATCGGGCAACTCAGCTTCGGCATAAGTGATTCCAGAGGCAAGGGTTGCGGTAATTAGAAGTAATGTTTTCATGCGAGCCCTTTAGTATCGGAAAGATGCGAAGTAGTAAGACAGGTTTTTGATTTCATCGTCAGTTAACTTACCGGCGATATTGCCCATCATGTTCAAATCATCACCCTTTCGAGTGCCGTTTTTCCAAGCATTGAGCTGAGTTTGAATGTAGTCGGCGTGCTGGCTCGCTAGGCGTGGGAATTTGTCTACGCCCATACCACTTGGGCCGTGGCAGGTTGCACAAGCAGGAATGTTTCTGTCCCAATCGCCTTGGAATACAAGCTTACGGTAGGGGTTATCAATATCCGCTTGTGAGCCGCGCTGTTCTAAATCGCTAAATTCGTATGAAGGTAGTGAAGCAAAGTACTCTGCTACTTCACGACGAATAGCAGGATCTGATACACCATCCGCCATGCCCTTCATGATCGCGCTTTGACGCTCACCACTAGAGAATAGAACCAGTTGATGTTCAAGGTAGTCAGCATTGAGCCCTGCTAGCATAGGGGCAATGTTGGGCAAGCCTTTACCGTCAGCTTGGTGGCAGCCACTACAGGTTTCTGCAGCTTCTGGCATTGGATTAGGCGCTGCTTGTGCAAAACCAGATAAAGAAAGGCTTCCCAGAGCTGCGATACAAAGCGTTAATGTTTGAGTTTTAATTTTCAGCTTAGTCATGAGGCGTCGCTATTGGTTGTAGTGCACGCATTTTCGACATAATTGATTGTTCGCGCTATTGTGGATTTCCACATTAATTCACTTTGAATTTGAGGTGGGTCTCACATTAATAACCTCAACCACCATAATGGTATTGATGTGAATTCCGTTAGGCCAATCCAATCGCTGTTTACGAAATGCAAGGGAACTGCCATGTTCGCCTCGGTGTAACTGCTTGTTAAGGCTCTTTTATGGCACCGATTTTATAAGCATAGCCGCTTTATGGATACTGACTAAAAAAGTTGTGGTGAACAGAAGAAAAGAGAAGTGATGAATCTTTGGTTGTCGCGACTGGATTGGTTGTTGCGGGGTGGATTGGTTGTCGCGGATTGAATGCTGTCGATGTATTGACTGCTAAAAACAGAGCAACCTCGAATGGCGAAGTTGCTCGGTTGTATCCCTATTCAGGAATGACTAGGGATATATGCTGGATCACTGATTAGACTTTGTAGATCTTAGCCGGAAGTGCTTGTCTTGCTGCTGAACCCACAACCCAATCTAACATGACGCCTTTGCCTTCTCTCGTCGGGTCAATCAAGCCTATATCATTGATGTTAACGCCATCGTTCGACTTCATCTTCACTGGTTGTTGTGTGTCACCAATCCAGTGTGCACGTTCACCGAGCTCTTTGTGTCCAAAGCCGTGTTCAAAGCCTAATGTGCCTTGTTTGATACCATCAATCACCATCGCCAACGCGTGTGTAGTTGAACTCGGTGTTTCAATGGCAAATACGTCGCCTGTTTTGATGCCAGCAGAAGAGGCGTCTTGCGGGTGAATGTAAACTGGGTTCACGCCTTTGATCGACTCCAAACGTGGTGACAAGTTAGACACCGCACTGTGAATGTTGGATTTAAAGTTGGTCAGAGTAAATGGCCATTCTTTGGTCGGGAACTGCTCTGCTAAAGGTGTGCCGTCTGCCAGCTTCTGTGGATACCATGTCGGGCAACCCATGTACTGCTCGCCGCTGATGGTGTTGCGAGAGGTACCCAGCTTTTCATTCCAGATAGCCAAAGGTTTGGTCCATTTGTATTTCATGGTTTCATTGGTGTAGGCATTGGTTGCGTCTTCAAAACGACCGCCACGCGCAAAGATATACGCCACTTTGAGCATCTCTTCTGGCTTGAGCGTTTTGTTCATCACAGGCACTAGGCGCTCTAGACCAGACCAAACGATATCTTCGGCATCTACATTCGGCACTCCGCCTTTAACGAACGCTAGATTAGCCGCAGAGCGTAGGTAGAAATCTTCCGCACTATGGATGCCGTGCCAGTTACCTTGGTTGTCTTTGATTACGTTATCGCCAAAGCCACCTAAGCCAAGTGTTTTCGCCACATCAATAAAGAAGTTCTCTAGGTTGATGGCGCGCCCATCTTGAGTGCGTGAGGTTTTAGGCTCAACAATCGGCCAGCGAGCAGTGATCGCTTTGGTCGCAACACCATGCCACGGTGTTGCCATGCCCCAGCTTTCGTAGGTAACCGTGTCTGGTACGAGGTAATCCGATAATGCTGTTGTTTCATTGATGAAGGCATCGATAGAGACGATCAAGCCAAGCTGTTTTGGATCTTTGAGCTTCTCACCTAGCAAGTTATCTAACCCCGGAACGCCATAAAGTGGATTTGCCATGTGGTTGATCCACGCTTTTGCGCGGTAAGGATAGCCATCAATGGCTGCTGATAAATGCTCGGTTAACAGCGGTGCTGAGATTGGGTACCAAGGCGCGCGCGTTGGGTAAGGTGATTCACCTGCAGCAACGCGACGCTTGTATTCGCTGGTCTTGTGATACGGGAATTTGCTGCGAGACAAGAATACGCCTTGAGGCTTAGTTTTGCCTTTGAACTTGGTAAAGTCATAACGTGGGCCTGCAACAGAAGTTGGGTAGCCACCCGCTTTCGCCATCGCACCGCCTTTTGCATTGATGTTACCGATCAGCGCGTTCAGCATCAGAATAGAGAACGAGTTGTAGAAGCCGTTGGTGTGCATGTTGCCACCGTGAGTATCAACAACTGCTTTTGTCCCGTAGCTGGTGAAGCGTTTCGCTAGTGCAATAATTTGGTCTTGCGGGATTTCACACTGCTCACTGTAATAAGCAAGGTCGTATTTGAAGGCTTCTTCCTTCAATCTTTGTAGAGAAGACTTAACACGAACGGTTTGACCATCGATTTCTACGTCTTGATCGACGAACAGAGCCGCTTCATTCACCTGAATATGCGATGATAACAGTGACGTTGTCACATCTAGTGCGATAAATCCATCATCGTCAGACATAGGTTCGCCTGTTTCTAGCAAACCCATATCCGATGCGCGAAGCATACGCCCGTTTTGTGGGTGTGCTTCGTCACTGATCACAAGATGTGAAGCATTACACCAATGCGTGGTGCCTGCTTTTTGCATCGCTTGTGCGCTTGGGCGAGACAAGAAGTCGTGATTGTAGCGTTGGTTTTCGATGATCCATTGGATCATGCCCAGTACTAATGCTGAATCGGTGCCCGGTTTGATCGGTAGCCAGTTGTTGCGATCGCCCGCAGCAAGGCTTGAAGATCCAGCTGGAAGACTTGGAGTCACTATGGTGTAGCTCAGTTTTCCGTTGGTACGAGCCTCAGCCAGTTGTCTTGCTTGGCGCTTAAACGGGTTACCTGCTTGAGCCGGAGACATACCGATGAAAAGAATGAACTCTGCGTTGTTGAAGTCAGGCTTTAAGTGCGAGAACTTGTCTAGATCATTCATGATCGCACCTGAACCTGCGCGGAACGCGTAGCCACAGTAAGAACCGTGGTGACCAAAGTTGCGAGTACCGTAGCTGTTAAATGCAAAGCGCTTCAAGATGTCGTCACGGCCTTCATTACCGGCATTGGTCACAAGCAGTTGGTTGGCTTTTGGTCCGTATTCAGGGTTGTTTGGATCGAGTGGTGTTTCGATGTCGCGAATCGATCGTAAGCCTTCAACTTCACCTTCACCGAATAAGTCACCACCCTCGGTGATCTCAGAGATTAGTTGCTCGTAGCTGATCGGTTCCCACTTACCTTCACCACGTTTACCGACACGTTTGAGCGGTTGAGTGATTCGGTATGGGCTGTTTTGAATCTCTAACATGCCGTTACCTCGGGCGCAGGCTGTCGAGCGGTTATTGATACCGGATTCACCAGACAAGCCAATGTAGGCGTCTTTTACAGGTGTTTTGAACGGGATCTGTTGGTCGCTTGATAGCGGGTGGTAAGGGTTGCCCGAGATGCGCAAAATCTCGTCATTGCGATTATCGATACGCACACGCAAGCCACACAATGTCCAGCAGCCAAAACACATTGATGGTGCAACGCGTTGGTTTGGATTCGGCGAAATCTTACCTTGCTCATCCACACTGTATTCCGTCTCGAGTGAGTTACCGTGATGGATGTGATTGGTTTTCTTACCTGCGGTGCCATCAATAGCACCGTGAACCATGTGTTTTGTGGTTGTCGCATAACCTGCAGCAAAAGCTCCAACACCACCGGCAGCAAGGCCTGTTTTCAAAAATTGACGACGTTTGTTATCCATGATGATTCCTCAGACTACAAGCTATGTGAGCGGTTAAGTGGTGACGGTGTGTTTTGGTTTGGCTTAGATGCTGTCTTTGTTGCAGAGCCAGTTGTTCTTGACGATCCAGTAGCCACGATTTCAGAAGCGAACAACGCAAGCGCTAACCAAAGGCCGCACATACCAATAATGCCAAGTAACCCAGCGCTACCCATAGGCAGTTCATAAGGGAATGGGCCTACATCAAAACGTGGAATGGTTTGAACTTCCATTATGGTGACCCAACGTACCGCCCATGCTGAAATCATGGTCGCAAGTGCTACACAGATAATTCCTAGCTTGCTTTGCGATAAGCGTTGTAGGGGGAGCACTAAGATCATGCACAGCAAAATACTGGTGGTCATGATGCCTAGATTGATTCCCCAAGCGTTGTTCTCATAGAGATTGAAGTGACCATGGTTAGATGCCCAAATCGACGTGAGAATGATGGCAAGGCCACCTGTTAAGGTAATGGTTCTTTGTATTAGAGCTAGGTCTGTTGGTTTTAAGCTTGGTTTGCTTGAAGGCAGCAGAGCCCAAATCAATAGAGTTAAACCCGTTGCAGCAAAGAATGCGGTCGTGAACCAAAGTAGTGGAGAAGCCGGTTGATGCCAAAGCGGTCGGCTCGCCAAAATCGCAATCTCTGCGCCTGTGTAAAGCGCGATGCTTAGGCCCGAAATAGCCGTCACAGCAGCGAGTGCAATCATCAGCTTTGACGATATTTGCCATTGACCTAGCGTCAGCCAAGACAAACGTTTTAGAAATGGGTTTTCACTTTGTTTAAGCTGTGCGATGTCGTCACGCAGGTAAACCCAAGCAGTCGCGACAGCCAGACCAGAGAATAGAGGTAGAAACAAAGAGCCTAATGACATCCATGACCAAGGCGTGATGTGGGCGTAAAAGTGCCAAGCACGTCCCGGTTGGTGCAAATCACCGGTTAATGCTAATGGCCCAACAATCGCGCCGATGGCCATCACAAGCACAAGGGCAGAACGGAATTGATGGCTGGTTGAGTTTTTGAATATCAGTGCAATCAAAAACAGAATAGCCGCCGCATAAGCCGAACCGATGTAGAAGAAATATTGAACCGCCCACGGTAGCCAAGCGATCTCTTGAGCGGGAACTAACACCTCAGTGATATTCATGCTGTCTCTCCTTGTTTGCCTTGTGTCGCGATTGCCAATTCTTGTTTGCTAGAGGATGAGTTATCGATGGAGGCTGGATCATAAATCGTAGGTTGGCCTTCGATATGGCTAACGAATCGCTCGTTCATGCCGATATAGAAAACATGTGGGTTGGTATTCTGCTCTGGCTTGAGCACCTTGATGTCGTCTTGGTTTTCATTGAGCAGACGATTGATTTCACTGTTTGGATCTTTAAGGTCGCCAATGACACGCGCGCCACCGACACAGGTTTCTACACAAGCGGGCAGTAAGCCGTCTTCAAGGCGATGTGCGCAGAAGGTACATTTGTCGGCGGTAAGCGTATCGTTGTTAATGAAACGAGCATCGTAAGGGCAGGCTTGAACGCAATAAGCACAGGCTACGCAGCGCTCGTTATCCACCATCACAATGCCGTCTTCACGCTGGAAGGTCGCTTGAACAGGACAAACCTTGATGCAGGGTGCGTTGTCACAGTGATTACATAGGCGAGGTAACATGAATGATTTCACGTCTTGTTGAGCTGTCGAACCATCATCAAGGGAGACTTCATACTGTTTTACGGTGGTTCTGAACTGGCCAATCGGCGCTTGGTTTTCCACGCTGCAGCCAACAGTGCATGCCTGACAGCCAACGCACTTACGTAAATCAATCGCCATCGCGTAGCGTTTGCCTACTTCGCCTTTGCGGTCAGGCTGGTTGTTATTGCGAATGGCTGTGCTCGCGACTGCGGTGTTGATTCCGGTAATGGGAATGAGCGCAGCGCCGGCGGAAACTTTACCGAATTGGCTGAGAAACCGTCTTTTCAATGAGTCCATAGAGGTACCTATAAATGGGTATTCGATCTGTTAGGCTCATTGTCAGTTTTTGACCGCACACGGGGTATTGTGGATTTCCACATACCCAGATCAAAGTTGATCTAGAACAAATGTGGTTTTCGCTATCTAGCTGTTATGCTTTGTTTTAGAGGCTTATTTAAGGCGATCTAAGGCATAAGTTAAGCTTAAACATGTCGTCAGCGTGAGACGAAGTGAAATGACGACAGAATAAAATGAATAAACAGTCGGTTTGGAGAAAGAGATTTTAGTGACCGTTCGAAAACTAATGACAATCGTTAGCCTTTGCTGGTTAAGCCTAACCGCGGGTGCGTGTTTCGCGGCTCAATCTGAACAAGCGATAGCAGCTTCAAGCACAACCCCAAACCTAAAGATCACTGAACCCGACCAGATTATCGAGGTTGGCGTGTTGGCGACCCGAGGCAAACTTTCGGCACAGCAGCGTTGGCAGCCAACCATGGATTGGTTGTCTGAGCGTATTGCGGGTAAGCACTTTGTTCTCAAGCCTTTCAACTTGGAAGAGATGGCCGAAGCAGTGAAAGGAGTCACTGTCGATTTTGTTATTACTAATCCAGGACAGGCGGTTCGATTAGGACGTCAGTACGCGCTCTCTTGGATGGCGACCATGACCAGTCATAACTTTGAACAACCGGGTGCCAATAATACGCAAAGTATTGGTTCGGCCTTGGTGGTGAGAAGAATGTCGCCTTATATTTCTTTTGAACAACTGAGCGGTAAGCCGATTGCAGCGGTCTCGGAAAATGCATTTGGTGGTTACTTAACAATGCGTTACCAAGTGATGCAAGAAGGGCTTAATCCCAACCACTTTTTTTCCAATACACAGTTCTTAGGTTTCCCTATCGATGCCAGCTTGTACCAACTGCGAGAAGGACACATTGAAGCGGCTGTGGTGCCAGCTTGTTTGGTCGAGAGCATGATCAGTGAAGGCTTGCTGGTGGCGGGTCAGTATCGCGTTATCGGTAATCAAGCGCCTGAAGGCTTTCGATGCCAAGTGTCTACGCCTCTGTATTCCAACTGGTCGTTTGCCAAAACAGAGCGAGCCTCTTCGGCATTAGCTAAGCAAATGAGTCAGGTGCTGTTTTCAATGCCCAAAAGCAGTGTGCCAGCCATTGCAGCGAATGCCTCGGGTTGGACGTCACCCACAAGTTTGCTCTCAATCGACAAGCTTTATCAGCAACTCGACATGCACCCACTACAACAACCTTGGTGGAAGGAAGCGTTAATCTGGCTTAAATACAATCAACAGTGGGCTTGGGCGTTCTTTATTTTTGTAGTGTTACTGAATGCTTACCACTTCTGGTTAGAGTACAAATTCAGCCGCAGTAAAAAACAGTTAGAAGCGACGCTACACAAGCTGAAAAGTAAGAGTGAACAGCTGGAACATTCGCAACGTATCGCGGTGGTTGGTGAACTGGGAAGCAGCTTGGCACACGAGATCAATCAACCTTTGGCGGCCATACGCAACTACAGCGAAGGCGGTTTATTACGGATTGCGAAGAACAAACCATTGACCGATATTGAACCTGTGTTTGAGAAGATTCAGTCTCAAGTGGATCGTGCAGACGCGATCATCAAACGCTTAAGAAACATGATAAAGAAACGCTCATCGGAAAAATCTCAGACGGACATCGAGCAGTTACTCACAGACACCATTGAGTTGCTCCAATTTCGATTACAGAAACACAAGATAACCATTGAGCGCCACGCTGTAGGTAAGCCTATCCAACTGCATGTCGATCCTGTGGGATTGCAGCAAGTGATTGTAAACCTGATCAACAATGCGACTGACGCGTGTAACGCACAACAGCACCGCGAACAAAGCGCTGCGTCTGATATTGATAACAAAAACAGCGAACCACCAACAATTAAAGTGATTACCGAGTATCAACCGGATAAAATGATGCTGTCGGTTATCGATAACGGAACGGGTTTAGATTTAACCGAACAACAAGTCACTCAAGCCTTTGTGAGTAGCAAAGAAAATGGCTTGGGTTTAGGGCTTGCGATTTGCCAAGATGTGATTGAAGACCACAGCGGCCAAATGACCATCAAATCATTAACTCCTCATGGCTGTCACGTCGCTGTGACGTTACCTTTTTCTCTTTCAAATGATTCATAAGGAATCTTGTTATGTCTGAACTTCATCAAACGTTGCCGGTCTATGTGGTTGATGACGATGAGTCGATGCGTGACTCATTGGTGTTCCTATTGGAAGAGCATGATTTCACGGTGTCAGCCTATGAAGATGGCCCAAGCTTTCTGGATTCAGTGGATTTGAGTGCTGCTGGGTGCGTGGTGTTAGACAGCCGAATGCCTGAAATGAGAGGGCAACAAGTTCATGAATTGATGGTGAAAGCGCAGAGCCCATTGTCGGTGATTTATCTGACGGGTCACGGCGATGTGCCAATGGCGGTAGAAGCCTTACAAGCGGGCGCGGTGAACTTCTTTCAAAAACCGGTTAAAGGCAGCGAATTGGCTACGGCAATCAAGCAAGGGCTAGAGGCTTCTGAAAAGCACTTACATATGAATGTGTATCGCCAAGCGTATGCGTCGCTAACCGAGCGTGAAATAGACATACTAAAGCAGATCATAGATGGCAAACGTAACCAGAAAATTGCCGATGAATTATGTATTGCCATGAGAACGGTGGAAGTACACCGAGCGAGTTTGATGAAGAAGTTTTCGGCGAAGACGGTTGCCGAGTTGGCTTACATATACGGTCAATTGACCTAGGCATAGAGCTGTCTCTTTATCCAAACGAAACTAAAGCTGTACGGCAGTTGCACGAAATTGTTGATGAAAAAAAAATCAATTGCGTCACCAAGCTTTAGGACTTTTCTGATGAAAGGCAGCCTTCATGATTTATCTATATTGAAGCAAGATCACATCGTCTATGGACTGCATACGGATTGAACCCCCTAGGCTTCTTATCGCAATGTAATCCTGAGATACTGAACTAAGTTCATTTTAAGGCGGAACGTGTAAGTAACTGCACTTTTCCCTGTAATTCGAAACATAACATTCACTATGGGTAGAACACACTCTCAACGTCGAGTCTTGTATCTGCCGAGTTAGGTTAAAATATTTTATGAGTACAATGGGAATCGCAATTGGTGCGACGGCTCTTTCGTTAATACTTGTGGCCGTATGGTTGGTTTCTTTGTCGTTAAGAAAGCAGCGAGTGGAACAAGAACGTAAAGCTCGTGCTGTCGCTTACCGAAAGGCGATTGAAAAAGCACGCATCCAAGAGCAAAAAGAGCGTAACTTCAAAGCCGAAACTGGACATGTTCCATCGATTCTGTATTTGGCGAAAGAGGCTGAACGTAACAATATTAAAGAAGCCCTATATTGGTACGACAAAGCCGCGCATTTAGATAATGTCACCGGCATGTACGGCATTGTACGCATGAGTATGAAGCGTAAAGAAGACCTAATTTTGAGAGAAAAAGCCAACTTTTGGCAGCTCGCGATCTCAGCTTTAGATAACGATATGGGCGCGAAGTTTGAGATGGGTAAAGCACTCGTTTTTGGTCGCGGAACCGATAAGAACATTCCCAAGGGTTATACCTACATCGAAGAGTCAGCAACGGGCGGAAACACTGAGGCGATGCTGTTTATGGGTGAGTGGTGTCTAGACAAAGAAAACCCAGATTACTCAGCCGAAAGCTCATTTGAGTGGTACCAAAAGGCCGCAGATAAAAACAACTTAGACGGAAAAATCAAACTAGGTTTGAGTTATTTGAATGGTGTTGGTGTCGAGCCCAATCATGGTGAGGCTGTTTACTGTTTTGAGACTGCCGCGGAAAAGAACAGTGCAGAAGCCATGTTTAGAGCCGGTGAAGCTTGGATTGACCATGGTGAACACGGTAATGCGATTGCCTATATTTGGTTATTTTTGTCCGCTCATTTTGGTTATTCAGAAGCAAAACAGTTGAGGGATAAAGTTGGGGGTGAACTTGGAGTTGATGCTGTCGTAGGACTGCAGGCTCTCACGAAACCAATCATGACCAAATTGACTCAAGAAGCCGTCACCAAACACTCGGTTATTAAGGCGTTGAATAAACTCTACAAACGTAACATCCCGATCCCTAAAAAGGTGAAAGAGGTTACTGAAGAAGAGGAAATTGACGAGTCGAATGTGCAAGGCAGCGATGTTGAAATGAGTTTCGAGATGAAAACCCCGAACTCCAACCCAGAGCACAACCAACAATATTCTCCAGAGCAACACGCAGCGTCCCAAACGGGTTCGGCTCAAACCACAGATAATGCATCGTCACCAGCGCCTAGCAGTGCGTCTTTAGACTTTAGCCAAACCAATTGGAGTAACAAAAATTAAGTCAGTAGCTTGATGAGATGAGCGTTAGAGCGAGTTGAACTCTCATTTAGGTCAGCTCAGCTTGTTTTAGTCACACTCCATTGGAGACGGGACACTCTGAGTTAGGAATGACAGGATCAAAAAAGGGAAGCTGATGCTTCCCTTTTTATTGGCTCCTCAAAACCACCGCCTAGGGCGGTGGTGATTGTTCCTCTAGGCTATAGCCTGAAGAAGTGCCCATGTTAGAAGTAACCTCTTATTCACCACAAGTAAGAGGAAACAACCACATGGGCGATTACAGAAGTTCATCACATGTCTATTGGCGTTGCAAATACCATATAGTTTGGACTCCAAAGTATAGATATAAGATTTTGAAAGATAAGGTTGGAAAGGAGCTTTATCGTTCAATTTATATTTTGTGCAATATGAAAGACTGCGAGGTTTTAGAGTTAAATGTTCAACCAGATCATGTTCATCTTGTTGTCATTATTCCTCCCAAGTTGTCGATCTCGAGTTTGTTAGGAGTTTTAAAGGGCCGGACAGCAATTAGACTTTTCAATAAATTTCCACATATACGTAAGAAACTATGGGGAAATCACTTTTGGGCTAGAGGGTATTTTGTAGATACGGTCGGTGTGAATGAAGAAGTCATTCGACGATATGTCCGACACCAAGATAAACAGGACATAGAGTATGAACAACAACTGCAGTTATTGAAGAACTGATAGCGTGGACGCCCCCTTCTAGGGGGTTATAAAGCAAAACCGCCTTCTAAGAAGGCGGATATTTTTTTATGTGCTATTTGTTGTTAGAGCTTAGAGCTTAGAGCTAAAGGCCAAAGCTAATACCTAAAAGCTTATTAAGCTTTGTTTTGCTCAGCTTTACATACAGCCGCAGTGAACACGACGTCTGTTGAGCTGTTAAGCGCTGTTTCAGCTGAATCTTGAATCACACCGATAATGAAACCAACCGCTACAACCTGCATCGCTACATCGTTTGAGATACCGAATAGGCCACATGCTAGTGGGATAAGCAGTAGTGAACCGCCAGCAACACCTGATGCGCCACATGCAGATACAGCAGCAACAAGGCTTAGTAGGATTGCAGTGAAGATATCAATCTCAATACCCATTGTGTGTACAGCTGCAAGTGTTAACACAGTGATGGTGATTGCAGCACCCGCCATGTTGATCGTTGCGCCTAGAGGGATAGATACAGAGTAAGTATCTTCATCTAGTTCTAGCTTCTTACAAAGGTTCATGTTCACTGGGATGTTTGCAGCACTTGAACGAGTGAAGAATGCCGTTACACCAGACTCA
Organism: Vibrio lentus; assembly: GCF_030409755.1. Lineage (NCBI taxonomy): Bacteria > Pseudomonadati > Pseudomonadota > Gammaproteobacteria > Vibrionales > Vibrionaceae > Vibrio > Vibrio lentus. The sequence goes on along the minus strand of NZ_JAUFQE010000001.1, from coordinate 1,029,317 downwards.
CGAATACATTGCAGTACAAGTGGGTATGGGTTCTGTTTTGTTTTCACAAAGACAAGCAGAGGGTTAACCACAAGTGCGATGATCAGCATTGAGCTTAGAAGAACTGCTAGCAGTTGACCGTAGCTTGCCAGTGCATCGAAGCCTGTTGTTGCGAAGGTAGTTGAAACAAGACCGAAGATACCAAATGGTGCAAGACGGATAATGAAGCGAACAATGTGTGAAACACTGTGGCTTAGGTCTTCGAAAACCGCTTTGGTTGTTGCAGATGCGTGGTGCAGTGCAAGGCCAAGACCGATTGCCCAAGCAAGAATACCGATGTAGTTCGCGTTCATTAGCGCGCTAACTGGGTTATCGACAAGCTTGAATAGAAGGGTATGAAGAACTTCAGCAATACCTTGAGGAGGATTAGCACCTTCAGCACCAGCAACCAGAGTCAACGTGGTTGGGAACATGAAGCTCAATACTACTGCTGTTAGTGCAGCAGAGAACGTACCAATCAGGTAAAGCACAATGATTGGACGCATATGAGTATGCTGACCTTTCTTTTGGTTTGCGATAGAAGCTGCTACAAGAATGAAGACTAAAATTGGGGCTACAGCTTTCAGCGCACCAACAAACAGACTACCTAGTAGACCTGCATCTTGAGCAGCTGATGGAGAAACCATGGCGAGAACGACACCGAAAACAATACCAGCAAGGATCTGTAGAACGAGATTTCCACGAGCGATGCGGGCGAACATGTTGTGATTTTGCATAAAATACCTGCAATTGTTAATTTATTATAGTGATGTATCTTTTTATAAAGTTGTACCAAATCCAACTATACACTAGTGGAATGGGCGGTCATATTAGCGGGATCCTACGGAGTGTCTAGGAATAGTTTAGATTTAGGGTGATTGTTTGCGCTACGTGGTGTTTTTAGAGCTAAATGTTAAATTTTTGTACTCTGATTGAGATATAAATCTGTGTGATAATACTCATTCGGGTCAATGTTCTGGTGAGAGTGGTGTCAGTGTCCAATCACGAGATCATTGTGTGCAGAAATGATCCCATCGAGTTCCTGTTAATACAAAGAAGCCCTGTTGATGCAAAGAAACCCCGCTGATACAAAAAAGCCCCAAGCCTAATGCGTTAATAAGCTAGATAAGCTAAGGCACGTTAGGGACATGGGGCTTAATTATGTGCTGTAAAACCTACTCTAAGAAACGGCTATTTAGACGATTTCTTGATATTACGGCTCTCTGATTGCACGGTTTTGTACATTTTAGAAAGCTGTTTACTGCTCGCTCTCTGTTCTGCCAATGACGCTCCATTTCTTGCTTGCTCTCTGAGTAGCTTCTCATAGTTAGAGAATCGTCTTTCAGAAAGCTCACCGCTTTCAATGGCTCTGCGTATTGCGCATCCTGGTTCTGACTCATGGCTGCAATCAGAGAAGCGACAATGCATGGCTAACTCTTCCACATCGGAAAATGTTTCACTTACACCCTCGGCACAATCGGCGAGTTGTAGCTCACGCATTCCCGGTGTATCTAACAACAAGCCTCCAGATGACAATAAATGCAATGATCGTGATGTTGTCGTGTGGCGACCTTTACTGTCGTCTTCTCGAATGCCACCAGTAGCTTGCTGAAAGTCACCAAGCAACGAGTTGACCAAGGTCGATTTACCTACACCGGATGAACCCATTAAAGCAACGGTCTTGCCTGTTTTACACCAAGGCGACAATACTTGAGTCGAGTCTTGGTCTAGGCTGTTCACCGCTTCGATCATCAACATCGAATCTAAGCTTTGCACTTGTTGTACTTTGTCTTCGTAGTCGTCACACAAGTCTTTCTTAGTGAGGACGATAACCGCTTCAACCTGCGCTTCGTTGGCGAGCGCTAGATAGCGTTCGATGCGGCTCAGATTAAAGTCATTGTTTAACGAGACCACGATAAACACGGTATCGATATTGGCTGAAATGTACTGTTCTGCTACGCGACTGCCCGCCGCTTTACGGCTGAAGATCGACTGACGTTCTAGCAAGCGGTCGAATTGTAGCTCAGCGTTTAATATCACCCAGTCTCCAACCGTCATTGCTGGCTGGTTTTGATGAACGGGTAGAACGATTTCGCCTTGTTCTGACGCCAGAGTATAGCCGCTGCGATGGTGTGCGGTAATACGAGCAATGACGGAGTTGTCATAGTCTTCGAGTGTCAGTTGTTGCTGAAATACAGGTTGCCATCCAAGCTGTTGAAGTGACATTGGATGAGAAAATGCTGTTTGTGAATTCATGTTTATTTACCCAGACGTGCGAGCTTTCTTTTCTTGTGAGAGCATTAACATCTTGTGAGACCTCTTATTTGTTGATGAGATCAAAAGAGGTAATGAGACCAAAAAGTATTGCTGAGATTAAAAAGCGTCGAGACGTCAAAAATGTTTGAGCTTGGGTCGAATTCAAATAGATAGGACCCCGGATTTAGTCATGCGCTATTGGCATGAGAGATTGATCTCTTACGGATCAATAGCAAACCGGGTAAAAGTGTGCGGTAGTCAACGGGTGACGAGATGTTGGTCGATCGATATTTAAGTTGGATTAACCAAACAAATTAACGCGTTACTTTTACTGCCAGTTTTAGTGTTTTGATTACAATCATCTTCTATTCTCCTTGGGTTATTAATGGGTTCAGGCTTCAAATAGAAAGCGAACCCAGTTTAACAAAAAGCCACGATGGCGAGAAGTCATCGTGGCTTAATTTTGTCTAATTTTTGTCTAATATTCACTTCTACTTATAATCAGTATCGTTGAACATCAAGTGGTGCCAAATTAGTGATGATCGTGATCCATCTTTTTCATGCCGCTCATTACTTTCTTCACTGGTGCATCGAATGTCTGAGTTTCACCGTTTGCGTAAGTCAGTGTCATTTCGATTTTCTCGCCTTCTTTTAAGCTGCTTGCTAGATCGAATAACATGATGTGTAGGCTGCCCGGTTTAAGTACCGCTTCACCATTTGCAGGGATCGTGATCTGCTGAACTTGGCGCATTTTCATTACATCGCCATCCATGATGACATCATGAAGTTCTACTTTACCTGCTGCAGGTGTCGTTGCCGCTACGATAGAGCGTTCTTTATCGCTGTGGTTCATTAGGGTGGTGAAAACAGCGCTGTTGACCGCTGAAGGTGGTGTTGCGCGAGCGTAAGCGTCGTGAACCATAATGTCACCTTTAGCATGAGCAAGAGGTGCAAGCAGTAAGCCTGCTAGAGCAAGAGCTTTTAACTTCATGTTGTTGTCCTTAGTTTTTATGTTTTGGTCTGGGACCTGACTTTTTTAGTTCGAACTTTATTGAGTAAGTTCTTTATTTTTACGTTTTACTGCGTCAATTTGTTGATGGCCTCAACAATTGGCGCTGGCGTTAACGTATGCGGCACTTTGGTAATCAGTGTGCCGTCGGGCTTTAAAAAATAAAAATATGAGCTGTGGTCGAGGGTGTATTCCAACTCTGAACCTTCAAGCTTTGTTTTTCTGAAAATAACACCGTAGTTATGCGCAAGCGTTGTTGTTACATCTAACGGGCCACTTAACCCTTCCATCATTGGATGGAAGTATTGCGCGTATTCGTAAGAGGCTTCTGCTGCATCACGTTCAGGATCAAGCGAAACAAACATCGGGCGAATTTTCGCTTTTGCTTCGTCAGAGACTTGGTTAAGTGCTCCGGCTAACATCGCCAAAGAAGTCGGGCAGACATCTGGGCAACGTGTGAAACCGAAGTAAACGATACGAATTCTGTCATCGGTTTGGTCAAAGATTTTCGTTGGCTGGTTGTCCTTGCCGAAAAGAGTCGTTGCGGAGAACTCTTGTTTTGCTGCGTGTTGTTCTTGAACTTCGTTTTGTCCATCAAGATAGCTTTTGACACCAAAGCCAAGTACAAAAGCGACAACCAATGCTAACGACCAATTTCTACTCATCTTGCCATCCTTATTGCAGGGTTTACAGTATCGACACCATCAGTGAGCTCACCGACCCATGTCATTTTATCTAAAGTACATACAGGTAAAATTACATCACCTTCATAGGTATTATTGCCAATGCTCTTTAATTGAAAACGCGCAGATCCCATTTCCATCTCTAAGCCAATAAGTGACAGCATTAATGTGTCAGAAGCTGCGCCTTCCCAAACTACTTTGATTTTGCTTGGAACGAGTGGCTGAGCTGTTTCACTATCGAGTGTCATCGCAACCGCATTTTGCTCACACGATGTGGTTGAAAGCATGCAGTAATCATCTAAGTTAACGTCAGCAGAGGCTTGCTCCATCGCTGATTTAAATTGCTGAATTGCTTGCGGCCCATAAAAGCCTGCCACGAGAGCGATCCCAAGAGCAGCAACCTTTAATGCAGAGTGCATGTCGTGTTCTCATCTAATTTTATAAGAGCGGCGATGTTATCACACCCCTCAATACGTGCTTGTATCAAAAAGCAATTTTGTGCGTATGGTAGAACTAAAAAAGCGAAGCCATAGGCTTCGCTTTTATTTAAATAATAGGGATGTTGAACTCAGTATTTACGGGACTCATCCATGTAACACGTTTCCCATTTGTTTTCTGAATAGCTAGTCCGCGTTGCGCTCTGCAAATTTCTCTAACCCAAGGACCAGAGCAATCGCTACAAGCATCATCACAATTGCCAACACCAACTGAGAAGGCTGAGAGGTCACTGCTTCAAAGTCGAATGGCGATAGGTTTTCTTGAATCAGAGGAACTTGTTCACCTTTTGAGTTAGTGCGCCAGCTGATGGTCTCTTTCCAAGGCCAGATCTTAGGTAGCGTGCCAATCATCAAACCGGTTAAGAACACCAATGTGAAATCGCGGAATGAGCGTAGTAGCCATGAAAGTACGTGTGAGAAGGTTAATAGCCCAAGCACACAGCCGCTAAGAAATAGCGCAAGCACATCGATTTGGAACTCTTTTACGGCACCTAACACAGGGCTGTACATGCCTATCAGTAATAGAATAAAGCTGCCGGAGATACCAGGTAAGATCATGGCACATATCGCAATCGCGCCCGCAATCAGCAGGTTTATACTCGTTGGCTCCATTTGCAGAGGCTTAAGCACAGTAATGCTATAAGCGAAGGCAACACCAAGCAGCAAAAATACGAATCGAATCATATCGCGCTTTTCTACTTGCTTAAGAATATGGAAAACCGACACCAGGATAAGGCCAAAGAAGAACGACCACAAAGGAACCGGGTGCGTGACCAATAACCAAGAAATCAGTTTTGCGAATGTCGCAATACTGGTGAAAACGCCAGCGAACAGTGAAATCAGGAAAAATCCGTTGATGTGGTTAAACGCAGCTTTGAAGCCTTCGCGTTTCCATAAGCCAAGAACGCTAGGGTTAATTCTGCGAATGCTTTCTAGCAGCGTATCGTAAATACCAGTGATGAATGCGATGGTTCCGCCCGACACGCCAGGGACAACGTCGGCTGCGCCCATTGCCATGCCTTTGAAAAAAGTACTTAAGTAGTTCATTGCTTCATAGAGTTGAGGGTGATTTTGTGCAGTATACAAACTTTAGTGTAAAAAAAGTATGAATATGCCTTTAGCGAGGCGCTTTTATTACCTTCTTAATTGTAAGGCAATAAGTTGAAGTGAACATTTGCCTAATATTTAAAATACAAGCACTTAGTGATTTGTCATTAAGGGTATTGATGAAACTGGTATCTTATCGATATTGCATCGTGGTTGCATTATGCAAATGCACTTTGCAATTCGCATGTTAAATTCGAGGGTTTTATGCGATGCAGAGCTTATAAAACGCCAAATTAAAGTTGGCACGCTAACTGCATTGTATAGATTGACCCTTCTTAAGCCGAGGGTCACCTAGCCAACTGACGTTGTTAGTGAACTTTTGATTTGTTCACATATATATAGAGCCAATCGCGATTATTGCGGTTGGCTATTTTTTTGCCTGTCATTTGGTTCTCTGCTCTCTGTTGTCTGCTATTTCCTGAATGTCCAAGCGAAAAAAAAGCCAGCCACCATTAGTGACTAGCTTCTGCTTTCTCACGAATCTCGAATCCGTTTTAGTATCCCATCAACTGCAACAAGTTTTCTGCTGTGCTGATCGCTTCTTTACGGTTGGCAATGTTAAGCTTTTGGTAAAGGTTACGGATGTGAGTCTTGATAGTCGTACCTGCTACGTCAAGTTCTTGAGCGATCTGCTCATTACTGAATCCAGAGTAGATCAGACCAAGCACCTGCCATTCCCGCTGGGTGAGTGGGCTAGTGCGCACAAGTTCTGGAATATTCGGGTGATTAACCAGATTCTCCACAAAGTCTTCGTCAAAATGAACCGAACGGCTACGTTGAGTCGTCGAGATATCTTTCATGATCTGCTGAGCACGGTGACGTTCTAAATCGCCTAGGCCTGGCTTGCTACTCAACTTATCCAATATGTGCCCGATAGTGCCACCGTCGACCAAAAAGTTACCTACCATTCCGGTTTGATTGGTCATATGAAGCGCTTCTTCAAGCAATAAACGAGCGCTGTCTTCATCGTTGATCTGTGTGCGCAGCACGGCTTCAACAATCAAGTTTCTATTGGTATCCGTGATCAGGTGTGAACGCTGTGCTTCGCTTTTCAGGAAGGTCAGCGCTTCTTCCGCTTCTTCATATTGTTCAAGAATGATGTGAGATCTTACGATGTTTCGCCACTGAAGCTGGCAGAAGTGGTTACTCGCCGATTCAGGACGAACTGCAACACTTAGCCAGTCACGGATGGCGTCTTTATCACCTTTTACCTGCCAGAATAAGATCAATGAAAGTGATGCATTCGCTGTCCAATCCACGTGGTAAGTTGATTGGCGTAACAAGTGCTGAATTTGGTCGATAAACTTAGATGCTTTATCAATTTCACCACGGCTAAGCGATATGCGAGCCAACATTGAATAGCTGTGCAGGTGCTTACTTGGTGAGTGGTGGCCAAGGATGTCTAAGCCCTTGTAACAACACTCTTCCGCTTCATCTAATCGGTTCCAGCACCAGAAGATTTGAGCTCGAACACGCAGTAAGAACTCATGCAGAGGCACGTATTGCAGCTGGTGTTCTTCAATCAATTTGAACGCGCTGTCTTGCAGCTCAAAGGCCGCTTGAACATAACCTTGAGCAATCAGGATTTCGCTCTGTTGCAGAATTGCCCACAGTGCTTGATGGTAAACCTGATACTGGCGAGCCAGTTTCTCCGTTTGTTGCATCATCGGCAGAGCACGGCTCAGGTTACCCATTACGTGGTTCACTTCACCAACAACAGAGGTCGCAACAATGCGGCTACGATAAACGGTGGTGTTCAACTGACTCAACGAAAGCTCAGCTAATTCCAATGCTTTCTCTGGCTCATTGCTGTTAATAGCAACTTGCGCACGCAGGGCGTTGTATTGACCTTGTTGCTGAGTATCCAGTTCGATGTTTCGAGCTTGATACTGCGTTTCCGCTTCTTCTAAAAGAGTGCCCACTTGATCATAGCGATGCTGACTTTGTGCCAGCCAAGCGCGCAGCATCGATAGCTTCGGCTCACTGTATAGCTGATCCGTGGTTAGCTGTTTGATCGCCATCTCTAACGAAGATAACTCACCCTGGTTGAACATCGGCCAACCGTGTTCCGTCAGGATTTGAATGATCAGTTCTGGATCTTCAGCACGTTGTGCATGTCGCAGTGCTTGATGAGGCGTTTTCTGTTTGATCCATGCTTTAGCGGCACTTCTGTGCAACTCGGCTTCTTGTTGTGGAATTCGAGCTTGGCGTTCGTGGGCAAGAAATTCACCGAACAGATTGTGGAATCGGTACCAGTTCTTCTCGCCTTCAAGAGGGTAGATGAATAAGCCAAATCGGTTGAGTGATTCGATCATACCCAGCGCGTCTTCACGTTGTGTAAGCGCGCAGACTAATTCGTCATTGAAATGATCAAGCACTGAACACTGCATCAAGAATTGTCGGGTTTCTTTGTCTAGCAGGTCGAATACTTCTTCAACCAAGTAATCCCAAAGGTGGGCATGGTTAAAGTGAGAGAAAGATTCAGCAGACTGTGCCAGCGTGCGTTTTTGATGTTGAGCTTGAAGGGCAATAAGCTGTAACGCCGAAGGCCACCCCTCAACATAAGTACAGATACTGCCAGCGGTTGTGTCATCTACGCCATCGGCGACACGTTGATTGAAGAAGCGCGTCGTCTCTTCTGTATCAAAAGCCAGAGAGTCGTTGCCAATTTCAATCATCAAATCACGAACGCGGAGGTTTGCGGTGCCAAGTGGTGGTGTCCCACGGCTAGTCACAACAAGCGTTAGATTGTCGGGCATGTGCTTGAGGAAAAAGCGCATCGCCTCGTGAATGTCATCGTTATTAACTAAGTGGTAGTCATCCAGCACAAGGAAACATTCTTGGTGGAATTCAGACATCTCGGCGAATACTTCGCTTAACAAAGAATGCAGTGATGAGAACTGTCGCTTTTCTGCCAATTTTTGGGCATTAGGACAGGCATTTTGAGTCGCTTTGTTAAGAGATTGAAGTAAGTAGTTGATATAGCGAAAGGCATCATTGTCACTATCGTCAATGCTGTACCAACCCACATTGGGTTTATCTACCAGCCATTGCGCAGCCATAGTGGTCTTGCCATACCCCGCAGGAGAGCGGAACAATACGAGCTTGTAGCAATCTGCATTCTGAAGCAGATCGAGAACTCTAGGTCGCAGGATTGCATTGTGTAAGCGGCCGGGACGAGTCAGTTTCGAAGGGATCCACATGTCGAAGTTTTACACCTATTCCGTGGCTATGTTCTGGAATATCTCAATCTATCGTTGAGTACAGTCCAATGATATTAGCCTGATTACTTAAGTCTTTACTCATATTACGTGAAGCAAAACGTTACCGACTATGATCCTCCTCAGAAACCTTGCACTCCTGCATGTTTTTAGTGTTCTACGCCCTTTATTTGTGACTTTGCTCACTTTGCGGGGTGGTTTGTGAATGTGACTTTGTCCTTACCTACACATGTTTCTCTGCAAAAGATGAGAGGCGGAAAATATTTTCGTGATCTGAAACTCAGATTTGGCAATGACTTCAATTGGGTTAAATAAAAGTCACATCATTTGAAGTTAAGTTATCGAACGGGAGCTTGTGATCCCAGTCACTCCAAGTTTTTGTTCTCATTCAGAACATGAGAGTCAGATCACTAACCCTATGTCGGTACGCCCCCTACGCCCTATCATCTACTCCTAGTTAGTCGTACGGGCGGGAGGATGTTTAGTTAATGGTGACCATGCACGATATGTCACAGATGAATTAGAACTATTAAAAGCGAGATTTCTGAAATGAAACCAACTCAGCAAAAAACTTTCGATAAAGTGTCGTTCCAAGAAAGCGTTAAGAAGCATTTATCTGCAACCTACGCAACAACGATTGAAAACGCGGATAGCCGCGCATGGTACCTAGCAATGGGTCGCGCATTAGCAGAACTCACAACATTCGACCTGCTAGAAACTGAAAATGATGAAAAAATTAAAAACGCGAAAAGCGTTAACTACCTTTCATTAGAGTTTTTGATTGGTCGCCTTACAGGTAACAACCTAATCAGCATGGGTCTATACGAAGAGATCACTCATGCAATGGAAGAGCTAGGTCAAAACCTAACAGACCTTCTAGAAGAAGAGCGCGACCCATCACTCGGTAATGGTGGTCTTGGTCGTCTTGCTGCTTGTTTCATGGATTCTTGTGCCGCTCAAGAATACCCAACAGTAGGTTACGGTCTTCACTACGAATACGGTCTATTCAAACAGTCTTTCCAAGACGGTCGCCAACAAGAAGCACCAGACGCGTGGCGCGGTGTTGAAGGTTACCCATGGGAAGTGGCTCGTCCAGAACTAGCACAACACATTGGTTTTTACGGTCATGTAGAAGTTGAATACATCGACGGTAAAGAAGTTCGTACTTGGGTTCCAGGTATGGAAGTAAAAGCAATGCCTTGGGATCTACCTATCGTAGGTTACGAGTCAAACACGGTTTACCCGCTGCGTCTTTGGGAATGTCAGGCAATTGCACCATTCTCACTAGCAAGCTTCAACAACGGTGATTACTTCGAAGCGCAACACTCGCTAATCGATGCAGGTAACATCACTAAAGTACTTTACCCGAACGACAACCACGAGAAAGGTAAGACACTGCGCCTAATGCAGCAGTACTTCCACTCAGCAGCGTCTGTTCGCGATATTCTACGTCGTCACGAAGCAGCAGGTTTCTCTCTAGAAGATCTGCCTAAACAAGAAACGATTCAGCTTAACGATACGCACCCAACGATCGCGATTCCTGAGCTAATGCGCATCCTAATTGACGAGAAAGGTCTATCTTGGGAGCAAGCATGGGAAATCAGTGCTCATACGTTCGCATACACGAACCACACGCTACTTCCAGAAGCGCTAGAGACTTGGTCTGAATCTTTGATCAACCGTCTTCTTCCGCGTCACATGGAAATCATTTTTGAAATCAACCACCGCTTCATGCAAGAAGTTCGCAAGATGTGGCCTGGTGACGGTGAGAAGCAAGCGAAGCTTTCTATCATCCAAGAAGGTTTCCACCGTATGGTTCGCATGGCAAACCTATGTGTGATTGGTTCTTACAAAGTAAACGGTGTAGCTGCACTTCACTCTCAACTGGTTAAGAAAGACTTGTTCCCTGAGTTCAACGAAATCTTCCCAGGTAAACTGACTAACGTAACGAACGGCATCACGCCACGTCGTTGGTTGAAGTTCTGTAACCCAGGTCTATCTACGCTAATCACTGGTAAGATCGGCACTGAGTGGCCAGCAAAACTTGAGCAGCTTGAAGGCATCGCTAAGTTTGCAACAGACGCGAAATTCCAAAAAGAATTCATGGCTGTTAAGAAAGAAAACAAACAGCGTCTTGCTGATTGGGTTCAAGAAAACATGGGTATCGAACTAGATACTAACGCTATCTTCGACGTACAAATCAAGCGTCTACACGAATACAAGCGTCAACACCTAGATTTGCTACACATTCTGTCTCTGTACCACCGCATTCTTAATGAACCTGGTTTCGAGTGTGAGCCACGCGTATGTTTCTTCGCAGCGAAAGCAGCACCGGGTTACCACCTAGCAAAAGAAATCATCTTCGCGGTTAACAAGATTGCAGAGAAGATCAACAACGATCCTCGCATCGGTAACAAGCTGAAAGTGGTATTTATCCCTGACTACCGTGTAAGCATGGCTGAAATCATCATCCCTGCAGCAGACGTTTCTCAGCAAATCTCACTGGCTGGTAAAGAAGCATCGGGTACGGGCAACATGAAGATGGCTCTAAACGGCGCTCTAACTATCGGTACGATGGATGGTGCAAACGTTGAGATTCGTGAAGAAGTTGGTGATGAAAACATCTACATCTTCGGCCTAGACGTTGACGGTGTTGTTGCATTGAAAGCTCAGGGTTACAACCCATACGACTACTACAATGCAGACCCACTACTGAAAGCTTCTCTGGATTTATTGACTGGCGATGAGTTCTCTCCAGGTCAACCCGGCCTTCTACGTGCAACGTTTGATAGCCTACTAGACGGCGGTGACCCTTACCTATGTCTAGCTGACTTCGCATCTTATGTGAAAGCACACGAAGACATGGGCACGCAATACAAAGACCAAGCAGGTTGGGCTAAGAAAGCGATTCTTAACACAGCATTGGTTGGTAAGTTCACATCAGATCGCTCAATCCGCGATTACGTGAACAACATCTGGAAACTAGAAGCCGTTAAACGTTAATAGTTCTAAAAGTAGCCAAGGCAGTTTCTGTCTTGGCTCAATTAGCTTGTGAGCAAACAGACGGCTTATTCAGATAGCAATGCTTACAAACTGATTGTCACAAGCTAATTGATTAGTAAAAAATTAAATAGACAACCCTACAAAAATTGAAAGCGTTAGAACGTTTTCGGAGAGAGCGATGAAAGAACAGACCGTATTAAAACAAGTCGCAGAAATGGCAAATATTGCCGACAGTTACGTTAGTGCGTGGGGCGATGAAGCACAGGTATCAGACGAAACGATTACGTCTCTATTGGCTTCATTGGGCTACGATACAAGCAGCGATGATGCTCTGCTTAAATCAGCAGAAAGAAAACACAAAAAAGATGTACTAGACCCAGTTCTTGTCTTGCGTGATGGTGAGCCAGTAGAAGTGGCGTTGAATTTAGGTGTTAGTGCTCGTGAAAGTGAGTTCAGCTGGCGCTTAGAGACCGAGCAAGGAGAGGTACTTGAAGGCTATCTTCAATCTCAAGTCGTTCGTGATGAGCGTGCCGAGGGTGGCCCTTTAGTGTTTGCACTGCCAAGTGATTTGGCATGGGGTTATCACAAGCTAATTGTGAGTCGTAAGCGCCGTAAAAAGCCTTACGAGATGACACTGATTATTACGCCAAAAGCGTGTTTTAAGCAGGCGCCAATCGAGCAAGGTAAAAAACTTTGGGGTCCAAGTGTTCAGCTTTACACGCTAAGAACTCAGCACAACTGGGGTATTGGTGATTTTGGCGATCTAAAACAGCTTGTTGCGGATATCTCGTCTCGCGGTGGTGATTTCGTTGGCCTAAACCCAATTCACTCATTGTTCCCAGCGAACCCTGAAGGCGCAAGCCCATACAGCCCGTCTTCACGTCGTTGGTTAAACATCCTTTACATTGATGTGAGCTCAGTACCTGAATTTGCATTAAGTGCAGAAGCACAACAAACCGTAGGCAGCGCAGAGTTCCAACAGCGCCTGCAGAAAGCTCGTGAAGCGCACTGGGTGAATTACACTGAAGTGTCTGAGCTGAAGATGAGCATCTTACCTCTGCTATTCGCAGAATTTAAGACTCGTCATCTAGACAAAAACAGCGACCGCGCACAAGCGTTCTTAGCGTTCGTTGAAGAGGGCGGTGAAAGCCTAATGCATCAAGCGGCGTTTGATGCATTGCACGGTGAATTACATGCTGAAGATTCAGGTATGTGGGGATGGCCAGTATTTCCTGAGAAATACCGTACATTCGATAGCCCAGCAACACAGAAATACATCAAAGAGAACCTAGAGCAAGTACATCTTTACATGTACCTGCAATGGATAGCGGATTGCCAGATCAACGATGCACAGTCTCTTGCAGAAGAGAAAGGCATGGCGGTTGGCCTGTACCGTGACTTAGCGGTAGGCGTTGCAGATTCTGGCAGCGAGACATGGGCTGATGAAGGCAACCTAGTGATGGATGCGAGCATTGGTGCTCCACCGGATATTCTTGGTCCTCTGGGTCAGAATTGGGGTCTACCTCCACTAAACCCAGAAGTACTTCAAGAAACCAGCTACGACGCTTACATCAAGCTACTTCGCGCCAACATGAAGCACTGTGGTGCACTTCGTATTGACCATGTTTTAGGTCTGCTGCGTTTATGGTGGATTCCAAAAGGTGAGAACGCAACGAAAGGCGCGTACATCTACTACCCAGTACAAGATATGCTGTCGATTCTGGCGCTTGAGTCTCATCGTTACCAATGTAGCGTTATCGGTGAAGATTTAGGAACGGTACCGGATGAGATTGTCGATATTCTAGCGGATGCGGGCGTACATTCTTACAAAGTGTTCTTCTTCGAAACTTCTGAAGACGATGGTGGTTTCATCTCACCAAAACACTATGCATCACAATCGATGGCAGCACTGTGTACTCACGATATGCCAACGCTACGTGGCTTCTGGCACTGTGATGACTTGAAGATGGGTCAAGAGATTGGTTTATACCCAGATGCAGAACAGTTAGAAACTCTGTTCGATGACCGTCTTGAGTGTAAGCAAGGTATCTTAGATTCAGTAGCATGGCATGGTTTCCTACCTGAAGGTGTTGGCCGCGATGCAAGCCAAGTACCGATGGACTCTTATCTTGCTGAAGCACTTCAGTTGCACGTGGCGGCTGGTGGTTCAACACTACTCAGCGTTCAACTGGAAGATTGGCTAGAGATGGACAAGCCAGTAAATATTCCTGGCACAGTGGATGAGTACCCTAACTGGCGTCGTAAACTCTCGATGAACTTAGACGAAATCTTCGCGCACGAAGGGGTAAATCGTATCGCTTCTAAGCTGACAGACGTTCGAGAAAAAGCAGGTAAGTAATGATTATGAGTGGCCTGAATTTACGTGGTTTTTTGCTTACGCCGTACGAAACTACAACCTCGGTCACTCAATAATGAATGCTCATCTGGTAGAATAAACCGTCGTTATATTGCCCGCACTAATAGCGGGCATTTTTGTATTATATTTTTTGGATGTTTGGTTAGGGAGAAACGTTTTGGAACTAAGTTCGATTTCAAAGCAAAAACAAATATATACCCAACTATCTCAGGCTTGTTTTACTGACCCTTTTGCTTTTCTAGGGCCATACTTACCTTCTGATCAAGGTGCATTGCGCGTATGGATTCCAGGGGCGGATAAAGTCGAGTTGATTGTTGGAAAGGAACCTCGTATTGAGTTAGCGCGAGAGGGTGAAAGTGGCTTCATTCTTAAGCAAGAAAGAGACTTACGTTTTACCCACTACAAGTTAGCAGTAGATTGGGCTGGGGAAGAGCAGATCATTGATGATCCGTATCAGTACCATGAGCTCTATGCTAGCTACGAAGATCTTCATACACCGAAAGATATGTATCATCACATGGGGGCTCAATTTGTTACTTTAGAGCGTGATGGTCAGGTTATTTCGGGTACTCGATTTTTAGTCTATGCACCGCATGCAACTGCGGCAAGTTTGGTGGGTAACTTCAACGCTTGGGATGGTCGTCGCCACCCAATGCAACGCTTAGATTACGGTATGTGGGGCCTATTCATTCCTGAACTGGAAGAAGGCGCTCAATACAAGTTTGAACTAAAAGGACCCAATGGCGAAGGCTTACCACATAAAGCTGACCCATGGGGTTTCTACTCAGAGCAATACCCATCATTTTCATCGGTTACTTACGATCACGCTCGCTACGAGTGGCAAGATACTCAATGGCAGAATCGCCCAATAACGCAAAAGCGTAAAGAGGCACTTTCGTTCTATGAACTGCACGCCGGTTCTTGGAAGCGTAACGCTGAAGGTGAATTTTTAAACTACCGTGAGCTAGCGGCAGAGCTAATCCCATACCTAACGGATCTCGGCTACACACACGTCGAGTTGATGCCAGTTTCAGAGCATCCGTTTTACGGTTCTTGGGGCTATCAGCCAATAGGCTTGTTCGCACCAACGAGTCGTTTTGGGTCTCCAGATGATTTCAAATTCTTCGTCGATCAATGTCACCAAGCTGGTTTGGGTGTGGTTCTCGATTGGGTTCCTGCTCACTTCCCAAGTGATGATCACGGTTTAGCAAACTTCGATGGTACGCCATTGTTCCACGATCCCGATCCACGTCGTGGTTGGCACCAAGATTGGAACTCGTACATTTACGATTTAGGCAAAGAGCATGTTCGTCGCTTCTTGGTGGCAAACGCTCTGTACTGGTTCGAACAATTCCATATCGATGGCATTCGTGTTGATGCGGTTGCTTCGATGTTGTACCTCGATTATTCGCGTAGCCATGACCAATGGATCCCGAATGCTGACGGCGGCAATGAAAACTACGACGCTATCGCAATCCTTAAGTGGATGAACGAAGAAGTGTACAAACACTTCCCGAATGCGATGACGATTGCTGAAGAATCAACGGCTTTCCCTGGTGTTTCAGCACCGACCTTTATGGGTGGCTTAGGCTTTGGCTTTAAGTGGAACATGGGTTGGATGCACGATAGCTTGTCTTACATTCAAGAAGATCCAATCAATCGTAAATATCACCACGATACGATTACCTTCCCACTGGTTTATGCACACAGTGAGAACTATGTATTGTCTCTGTCTCACGACGAGGTGGTTTACGGTAAAGGTTCTATCCATGACAAGATGCCTGGTGATGAATGGCAACAAACAGCGAACTTGCGTGCTTACATGGGTTACATGTATGCGCAGCCGGGTAAGAAGCTGAACTTTATGGGCGCTGAGTTTGGTCAGACGGCAGAATGGAATCATGACGATCAACTGCAATGGTTCTTGCTAGATTATGAACGCCATCAAGGTGTACAGCGTTTAACCAAAGACTTAAACAATTTGTATCGTTCTGAGGCTGCTATGCACGATCTTGATTTCGATCCAAAAGGCTTCGAATGGCGTCTTCAAGACTCTGCTGAAGCAAGTGTTCTAGCGCATGAGCGTATTAGTGAGTCTGGCGAGCGCGTGTTGGTAGTCTCTAACTTTACGCCTGTTCCTCATGAGCACTTCCGTTTAGGTGTTCCAGCACAAGGTAAGTACTCACTGTTGCTGAATACTGACTCGGCTGACTATGCAGGCAGTGGCTTTGAAGTGAAGCAGACGGCTGAGATTGAATCAGTAGAAAGCGAAGGCTTAGATACATCGATTGAGTTGCGTTTACCGCCGTTATCGACCGTCTTCTATAAGCTGAACTAGTTGAAAAATAGAAATGAAAAGGGAGCCTTTGGGCTCCCTTTTTTTATGTTTTAAATATTCAACTTAATGCTGCTTAAAGTTCGTTAAATAGAACATTGAACGTCCTACAACTGTTTCAAGGATACGAACCGAGTCTGCACCAAAGCTCTTAAACATTTTTTCACGAAATTCACCGTTTGAACTGAGATCAAATTGTTCTGGGTTCTTGACCTGTGATGCATGGAAAAACATTAATTTGATAACGTATCTGAATTGTTCATCATCTAGAGCACTTTGCCAAGATTGAATAAATCTATCTTCTGCAGAGAAGTCTAAACTCTCGATAACAATCGATAGCATATGTTGGTGTAACACTGAGCGGATAGCGCGGGTCGATGAATAATAGCCCTGAAGCGTCGTTAAACTAATGCCAATTTCTTGCGCAATCCTTGCATAAGTTAGTGCTTCATGTCCTTCAGCCAGAAAAAGGTTTAGTACGATTTCATCGTAGTTCTTTTGGTTTTCTAATTTCTGTACTTGAGTAATTCGAGCCATTACAAATCTCTATTGAGTGTAGCATTCTGTAAACGAGGATAATAAGAGTTTACTCATTAGAACTCAAACCAAAAATGCAAAGAAATGGTCAATTTTCCGTCAGGAATAGCCAGCATTGAATTTTTGGCTCAAGTTTTAATCAATTTTAATACATGTTAAAACACCGCCCTATTGAGCAGTGTGTTATTTAAAGTTGTTGTTTATATTTGTTAATTTAGACAGCTAGAATGGGTACCAAAACAATTGTGGTTCTAGAACGCGTTTAGCGATGGCCAACACAACGATAAAAACGATAACACTCAAACAAACAAAGTCGACACGTTTTAAAGGTGCATAGCTGTACCAAGTCCGTGCTTTGTGTCGTCCAAAACCTCGTAATGTCATTGCGTTTGAAATCTCGTCTGCTCGGTCCAAGCTCGAGAAAATCAATGGGCCTAACACTTTGGCGACGTTTTTGATGCGCGTGATAAGTGGTGCTTTCTTTGATAGTTCGACACCACGAGCCTGTTGTGCGTGCATGATGTTGATGAAGTCTTTTTTAACTTCAGGTAAATAGCGCAGTGTTAAGCTTACCGCATAGGCGATCTTGTATGGAACGCCTATACGGTTGAGGCTGGCCGCAAACTCTGTAGGGTGCGTTGTGAAGACAAAGATTAGCGCTATTGGGAACATACTCATGTACTTCAGGGTAACAGTTACCAAGTAAAACAGTGTCTCTTGGCTCAATGAGTAATTGCCAGGAAGCGTTAGCAATATGGTTTCGCTACCGATGAGTTCAGTGCCTTGCTGTGGAGCAAGCAGGTACATGAACAATGCGTTTAAGCTCAGCACGCTTGCGGTCCCCAATAATAAAGGCTTATAGACACGTAAAGGTACGTTGGTGAGCTTTAGTAGGTATAAACCGGTCACGATAAGCAGCGTAATCAACCTAAGGTCAAACGTAGTCAATACTACGGTTACCCAAGCTAAGAAGAGTGCAAATTTCGTGATGCCATTGAGGGCGTGCAGCGGCGATTTCGTATCAATGTAGTTGATGCCGAATTTTACTTTTGATGCATTCATTGAGCGCTTCTCTCGTAGTCGATGAAGTACTGCATAAATGCATTGGTGTCGTCGATTTTCATCATGGTCGCGAGTTCATAAATACTGGTGGTACAAAGATTTGCGCGTTCTAACAGCGGAGGCTGACTGAATACTTCTGTCATCGCGGCATTGGCAATCAGCTTACTGTCTGCAATCACGATTGAACGTGTGGTGTACTCTAGAACGAGGTGCATGTCGTGTGAGATGATCACAACGGTGATACCTAGGTCGCGGTTGAGTTTTTGAATAAACGCCAGCATCGATGTGTAGTTACGGTAGTCTTGTCCTGCTGTTGGTTCATCTAAGATCAGAAGCTCAGGCTCCAACACCAAGATAGAGGCGATCGTCACGCGCTTTTTCTGACCGTAGCTCAATGCTTCAATAGGCCAGTGGCGGAACTTGCTCAACCCACATAACTCAAGAACGTTCTCAACTTTTTCTGTGATCAGTTCTTCTTCAACACTACGGTTACGAAGGCCAAAAGCAATTTCATCAAAAATCATATGATGCGAGATCATATGATTCGGGTTTTGCATGACCACGCCGACTTTTTGGCTTCTTTCAAAGATTGAAAGCTCAGACAGGTCTTCACCATTGAGGTATGAAGAGCCTGAATCTGCGTCAATCACACCCATAATAATCTTGGTGATGGTGGACTTACCCGATCCGTTTTTACCCAATATTGAAACAAACTCACCCTTGCCAATCTTAAAGCTGACATCTTCGAGTGCATTCTTTTCGCCGTCGTAAGAATAAGTTAGGCCATGTACTTCGAGTAAAGGTGTGTACTGCTTCTCTGCTACCGGGGCAGGGCGCTCGGCAAACCAAGTTTGCATAGCAGGGCGGAATCTTTTGTAATCCAACGCTTTGAGGTTTGACAGCTTATCTTCGTTAGTCAAAGGAGCTTTTGCTGCTTTAAGCGCTGATAGATAAAGAGGTTCACGAATACCGTGCGTCTCAAGTAATTTTGAAGCTAAGATTTCATCGGGTGTCGTGTCTGCAACGATTTCGCCGCGCTCCATTAAGATCACACGATCAATACCTCGATGCAAAACATCCTCAAGACGGTGCTCGATAATTACAATCGTCTTGTTGGTCTCTTTATGCAGCTGGTCGATGATCTCAATCGTTGCCTTGCCAGTTTTAGGGTCAAGGCTTGCTAGAGGTTCATCAAACAGCAAGATATCAACATCATCGACTAAGATGCCAGCTAATGATACACGCTGTTTCTGGCCACCAGATAGATCATGAGGAGATCGATCAAGCATACCCGCTAGGTCGACCATTTTTGCGGTCGATTTAACTAATGGGTACATATCAATGTTCGATATCAACTGGTTTTCCAATGCGAACGCAATATCTTCGCCGATACTTAACCCCACAAATTGGCTGTCAGTATCTTGCAATACTGTGCCTACTTGCTCGGTATAGTCGTGCATTGAAAACTCAGAGATATTCTTACCGTTGATCTCTAAAGTGCCCGTTACCTCACCTTTAATGGCATGAGGTATCAGGCCATTGAGGCATTGACCTAGGGTAGATTTACCACTGCCACTTGGTCCAATAATGACGATTTTCTCTCCTTTCTCTATCCTTAGATTGATATTTTTTAGCGTCGGTTTATCCAGCGACTCATATCTAAAAGAGAAGTTCGAAAATGCTATAGTCATTAGCGCTTATGCCTCAGTTAGGTTGCGGCTTTGTTTGTTACGCTTAGCGACTGATTTGAGGATCAGGAAGCCTACAACAGCGATCAGAACGGTGTTACCCGCTGCGATGATAGACAGTTGTGTGAAGACTTTAGTAAACGGTTCTGCGTATAGGATGGTGTCTAGGAACGCAGAGCAGCCGTACCCCACGACGTTACCCGCGAGGGCAAGTATCACGAACAGTGCAAAATCTTTCATTGGTAGTTCGCCTTGTTGAAGGCGGTTTTTAGTCATCATTGGGAATAAGCCGATAACCATACCCACGATGCCAGAGCCTAACACCCAAGTTAACCATACGCCCCAACCTGCGAACAGGTCAGTTACCCAGTGGCCGATAAAGCCAACTAAGAAGCCAACAATCGGGCCAAACAGAACAGAAAACAGTGCTAGAACTGCCATTGCTGGTTTTAATGTCGTGTTAGCAAACACTGGCACACCAAACATAGGTAAACCACCAATGCCATACAGTGCCGCGCCAATAGCGATAACGACGACTGTTTTAGCTGAAAAGTTCATAGATAACCTCGAATACTGAAAGATAAAGCATAATAAAGAACCAATACTCGCCACTATTAATATGTGTCTCAATGAGATCGTTTTTTGGGCAAATATAAAAAATAAGGCGCGCATTATATAGCAGAACCCTTCCATAAGGGAAGATAAGTGTCTAGATGTCTAAAATTCCATCTGAACACTCAAATCTCATGTAATAAGCGCACTTTTACGGTTAATCAAGCAACAAAAAAAGCCAGAACAGGTCTGGCTTTTTTATTCGTCTTAACAATGCGTTAAGCGTGCTCGTTGTATATCTACGACCATTTAGTGATCTAGGTATAGATAGTTTTGCCAGCTCTTCATACGAATAAGTACCTTACGCATGATAGATACGTGAGTGAAGCTGTCTGAATATACCGCTACTTCAACCGCGGTACCCATAGGTAAATGGTAGTCAGACAGGTCATCTGTGATGGTCAACTTAACGAACACACGGCCACTAGTACGCAGTGCATCTGTACCAAGTAACGCACCACGCGCTTGGAATTGACTCTCACCAATCGCTGGAATCACTTCATCAATTCTGCCTTTAAACACTTTCCCAGGTAGCGCTCTAAATAAGAACTCTGCTTCAAACCCGGTTTGCAGGCGCTGCAATGAATTTTGTCTAAACGCAGCCGTATAATACTGAGCTTCAGTGTGAACAAAAGTCATCACCGGTGCGAGAGGAAGAGGAACAGCCATCACACCTGGACGCAGAGCTAGTTGAGTTACATAGCCGTCGGTTGGTGCTCTTACTACGGTTTGTTCTAAGTCGAACTGAGCTTTACGCAATTCAGCTAATAAACTTAAAACAGCGGTATTTTCGCCACCTATTTCTGAGTCCAAAGAAATTTTTGCTTGATCTAGATTAGCGTCTGCAACTTTCACTGCGGCTTCTGATGCCTTGTAAGCTTGTCTGCGAGTATCTAATTGTTGTTCGGTAAAGGCTCCGCTGTCATAACCGCGCTTGTAACGAGAAAACTCACGTTGGGCTTTATCTCTTTCTGCGATGGCTTTGATTTTTGCAGCTTCCGCTTCGGCTACTTCTGATTCCATTCCAAGCGCACCTTGGCTTGCTTCTTTTACCTTAGCTTCTAACCTTGCGACTTCAGCTTCGAATGGAACGGGGTCGATTTTGAAAAGAATATCCCCTTGCTTCAGAGGTTTGTTTGCTTCTACAGGCACTTCGATAACTTTACCCCTAACGCCTGAAACGACTGGCGTGGTTGAGTAAACTTGGTTACCAATTTGCGTGAAAGGGTGGTTATAGTTCATCAGCAGGATGAGTGTACCTACGATGATCACGCCACCAAGAACGGCAGTGGGTACTGTCCATTTGTTTAGCGGGATATTGAATACTTTGAAAATCGTAATGCAAAGCGCCGCATAGGTCATTATCAGCAGTAAATCCATTACTTAACCTCCTGATCTTGAGCGTTATTCTGATCTTGTTGAGTGTTGGTCTGCGCAGGTGTCGTTTGTTTAAGCTGTGCGATTTCTTCCTGAAGCACACTGACTTGGTCGATTAGGGTGTCTACACGGTGATGAATGTCGTGTTGCTCTTCTTCAAGCTTAGCGAAGCCCCAACCACGATCTTTGCGCCATAATGTTGCCCAAATCCATAGAAATGGCCAAATAGTGTGTAAGGTGAATAGGCTAACCCAGCCTGAGACGTGAATAGCATCTTGATGAGGGTGATTGCGTTCTTTCGCAATTTCATAGGGAATATCGTGAATAACGATGATGCCGTAAAAGATTACTAATGCTACGAAAATAAGTAAGCCGAGCGCAAAGTAGTCTAAAAACATAACAGATCCTTGTAATGTTAGATATTAGTTATAAATATACTACGCTATCATCCAAGTAATTGTTATAAAAATGATTTACCGAATTGAAAATAATGTGTTGTCGCTTCTAATGCGAATAAATGCATGGATGGATCTTATAAAATTCTAATCACACTTAAAGGAACGGTTTCGGAAATCTTGTTGGAAATTCAGTTGAACTGATGACAATGATGATTCTAAATGACGTGCACAATCACAAAGGATAAATGCGGATGTATATAGGTGAACTTGCTGCAATTGGTGCCGCGATTGTGTGGGCTTGTGCGACATGGATTTACGGACAGTTTGGGCATCGTTTTTCAGCTATGCAGTTGAATATTGTTAAAGGCGTAGTTGCTTCTGGAATGATGTTGCTTGTGATGCCTCTTATTCCGATGCCGGAGTTTGAACTCAGTGCCAACCATTTTTGGATCTTGGCCATTTCAGGTGTCATTGGGATAGCGATTGGTGACAGTGCTTATTTCGCTGCATTGAAAAGAATTGGTGCCAATAAAACCTTGTTACTCGAATCTTTAGCGCCCCCTCTTTCCGGTGTATTAGCTTTAATGTTTCTTGGCGCAGCGCTAACGTTGCAAAGCTGGTTAGGAGTGGTGATAACGACGTTAGCGGTAACCTTCGTCGTGTTTCAACCGTCTAAATCGGCGAGTGGTGATTCTAGTGACAAAGCACAATGGAGCGGCATTGGATATGGGCTTGTGGCGAGTGTGTGTCAGGCTTCGGGCGTGGTCATTTCCCATTACGCTTTAGTAGCAGGTGATATTCCGCCGTTGTTAGGTGCTTTGGTTCGCCTGACGATTGGTGTGCTTGCTGTGATGCTTGTTATTCCGTTTGTTGAGAAAAAGCCCTATGCATCAATAAAAAGAGATTTGTGGGCGATGACCAAACTCGACAAGCTTTGGCTGTTAGGGGCGATATTTTTCGGAACGTTTCTCGCGTTGTGGCTTCAGCAGGTTGCGTTGAAAAATGCCAACCCTGCGATTGCTCAAACATTGATAGCGACCAGTCCAGTCTTTATCTTGGTGATTTATGCGCTCAAAGGAGAGAAGGTTTCAAAACAAAGCGTAATAGGGACGCTTGTCGCCTTGGGTGGGATTTCTCTGTTCTTCTATCAATAGTTCTGTTTTGTGAGTATCAGTTGCTCTATTCAGAGCGACTGATTATTGAGAGGGGGGAGGCAGAATACGAATGATTCTGCACGCTCATTCCTGTCATTTGTACTATTCAGTGCACACTTGGTTTCGGCCGTTGGCTTTAGCTCGGTATAGCGCTTTATCTGCACGATAGAAAGTACGTTGAGTATTCTCTCCTTCACGATGCAACGTGATACCAATACTAACGGTTAAACCGCGTTCACCCAGTATCTCATGCCAACCAAATTGGAAGATTCGCTCGCGGTAATTTTCTGAGTGCATCTCTGCTTTGGCAAGGTTGGTGTTCTCAAGGATAACCAAGAACTCTTCTCCGCCAAATCGAACGCAAGATGCCCCTCTAAACTTGAAGTAAGCACGCAGCTCTTGAGAGACGCTGACAATCGCTTTATCACCCACCAAATGACTAAGCTCATCATTGATCGACTTAAAGTGGTCAATATCGACAACCATTAATGCAAAAGGTGTTTCGTGTAGCAGCATGTCCTTAAGTTTTACATCCAACCAGCGGCGGTTGTGTAAGCCAGTCAAAGGGTCGGTAAATACATCTTGTTGGAGTTGCGCCACCGCGTTTTTATGCTGCTCTGTTGTTTCTTTCAGCTCTCTGTTTTCTTGCTCAGAGAGAATGAGTTTTAGCTGTAATTCGAAGCGAGATAGGCGGCGCAATTGGTTAGATCCAAGTTCACTGATTGGGATCTGCTTCATGAGATCCGTTTCAATTCGATAGCCTTTTTTCTCATAGCTTAGCGCTTCATGGAAACGGCCTTGATTCATGCACACATCGCTTAGCGAGTCGTAGAATCGTTTTGCTAAAACAGGTGAAGAGTAGTCCTTCACACGCTTGTCTGTACTCAGCAAGATCATGCTTGCGTACTCTTGCTTACCCGTTGCATTCAAGCAATGTGCTAACTCAAGTCGAGTCATGGTTGAAAGCCAGCTAGCTTGGGTATTATTGGCAGAGTAGTGAACCTTGGATAAGCAGCGCAGTGCCTCATGGTATTTTTTCTTTGCTCGAAGCACTTTCGCTTGATAAAGCAGGATTTGGGCGGTCAGCAGTTTGTCACTGACCAGAATACTCAGTTCTTCGCATTCATTGAGCAGATCACTAGCGGCAGTAATTCGGTTGAGCAGAAGAAGGCTCGCGACCATATGCAGCTTGAACTTAAGGCGAAGTGAACGACTGCTTATTGCATGATCAATGCTATTGATCTTTTGATAGTAGCGTAGTGCTCGGCTGTGATCTCCATAGGCATCGCACAGGTTACCCATGCCTAAAATAGCTAACACGTACTCATCGATGTGGCCGTGTTCAACAGCGATTGAAGATGAACTGACAAATTCATTCAGTGCTGAAGTGTAATCCCCAATTTCGACAAGACGATCACTTAGGCTGGTTTTGACGGTAAGAATGTCTTCTATGTCGTTAGGCAAATCGAGTAGGTCGAGTGCTAACCTGAGCTCATCAATGCTGGCTTGATTTTGTTGCAGCTCAGCACGGTATTCCGAACTAATGATGTAACAGTGTGCCTGTTCTGTTTTGGTCGTAGATACGTGTTGGCGAATATGATCCCAGAATATGATCGCTTCTTCACCCGATACCGATGATGGATCTAAGCCAGCATCTGTGATTTTACTTAATAGCGTTTCCATCAATCTCTTACCTCGGCATCATCTTCTTCTAGCTGTTCAAGAGTGAACGGGAACGTCAAAATGTCATTGAGGCTGACGGTAGGGTTTGAACCTTTTAATCCTTTTCGGTGCCAAGGGTAGATATCGAGCATGGTAGTCAGCGTTTTGAAGGTTTGTTCTGCCGCATCGCCTTTTTCGGAAAGCATAAGAGCCACACGCTCTGAGCTTAGCCTTGAAATGAAATCGTTTTGATTACATAGGGTATGAGCGATTTCGGTACAGACATCTAAGTAGTCGGGGTCGACATGCTGAAACATGATGATGCTGTGATTCGAACGTTTGAGCTCTGTTTTGAAGAGAACCAGTTGTTCCCACCAAAACGTCTCAGAGACAACAAAAGAAAAGTGCTTTTCTGGATCGTATTCATGTTGACCACGAATGCGGTTTATAAGCTTTCGAGCTCTTTGTTCAAGTTGGCGTTTGGAGCTGCGCGCTTTATCTAGGCCAACTCGTGTAGTTTGTTCGCGAAGCATACCGATAGAATATTGACGGTATTTCTTGAATGCGATTAACGCGGCTTTAAAATCTTGGTTTTCTTCTGCAACCAAAGATTGTTGATAGCAGATTTGGCTCAGTAATTCACCGTTGTCGAACTCGTTTGCAGATTGTTCAGCTAATTTGAGTAATTCAGCGGCGTGTTCAGGTCTTTTTCGCAAAAGTTCTAATCGAGCTCGGCTGATATAAGAGTGCGCCTTCATCCAAATTAGGTTGTGTTCTACTGCAAGGCTGTGCGCTTTTGCGGTGGCTTTTTCTGCATCATCTAAACGCTCTAAGCCAAGTAAAGCAAGGCCTCTGAAGTCCCACACTTCTGCGTGCCACGTATTATCTTTGTGTTCTCTAAGTGCTTCTTCTGCCCCATCTAGCACCGATAACATCTCAACGTAATTGTTGAGTAGGTAGTAATCCCAAGCGAGTAGTATCCTCGCTTTGCCCTCTAGCCAGCCTATGCGGCTAATATTCGCCACTTTTACAGCGAGCTGGTGGGTAGAGCGTGCTAATTTGTACTCGTGGGTCATTCGCCAAATGTTGCCGAGGCCAATCAAGCTCTCAATTTGTATCTCAACTTCATCAACCAGCGCAGATTGCTCTAAGGCATTGATCCAAAACTGTTGAGCTGAATAATATTTGGCTTGCCCCCAGAATTGGAGCGCGTGTAGGTGAAGGATTTCAGGAAGGAAAACGTCGGTGTCTAAGCGGTTCTGCCGCTTGTAAGCTTCTTTGATGTGCTTTAAACCAGTCTGATAATCCATCAGGTTCCAGCTGCACTTTGCCATTAACATCAGTGACTGGATCGCTCCCTCTTCAAACAGAACTTGCTCAGATCTGACGAGGCACTGTTGTGCAATCTCAAGGATCACCAACGGTTCAGAGTCGACACGAGTTTTGAGTTGTTCTAGTTCTGTTTCAAGAAGATACTGATTTTTGTCCAAGGCTTAGGTCCATAATTATCGAACATATTGATAACACAATCATTATAAGAGTGTGATTTAGGATAAGCACTAATTATCTTTCGTAGAGCATGTTAGGAACATGTATCTTTTCCATTTATGGGTGTTACCTCATGTTGTTGCTTTTAAATCAATGAGTTCCCAAGTAAATGTCTGGTTTATAGGTATCTATGAAAGTAGTTGCTTTAGGGTTAATGGCTGCTCAGTTACACCTAAACGCTGTGCTGCAGTTAGCCCTTGCTTATCTTGGTAGCACAGATTGTGCCAAGCCCTGAATATGTCGAGTAACGGAAGAATGCCGCCAGGACGAAGTTTACGTCTTGGTTCATTAATGAAGCTATCAAACAGAACTTGGAAGCGTTGTTGATAGAATTTAGTCTGTTGAATAGATGCAGTGTTAAACCACTGTTTTGGTTCTGGATTGTTACCCGTTAGATAACAAATGCCTTTTTGTTGATCGCCTTGGTTTGCGATAGCCCAGCGATCGCGCCACCAACTCATGTGCACAATGTCGATCTTTTCAAAACTTTGATCGTCTTGCCAGCTAGGATCTTCCTCTACATACATAAGGTCAATATTTTGACTCTGTATGCGCGGCAAGCAAACGCTTAGGGCGGCAGATCTTAGTAATGGATCTTGTGGCATATAAATAGCGACATGCTTATTCTCATCACACATATCCAAAACATGTAAGAAGTGTGCGTAAGAAGTGTAAGGCGGTCGAATGAGTGCCCCTTTAGACGGGTAGCTAAACGTTGTGAGGTTACCCATAGGATCTTCAACGTTACCTCTCGCCAGAATCACTTGGTATTGCTGTTCAATACGCTCTTTTAGTTTGTCTGACGGTTGAGGAAGCTCAAGGTTTGCCTCTGAAGAGTGCTCTTTGGATACAAAGCGCGCGACATCATCATAAGGGTTGTGATCTACATTCCCTGATGGCTCTTCATTTTGTGAGTAATTTACGTGTTGGCAAAGGATATATCCAGAATGCGCTTCGCCTGTCGCTATCCAGACCACACCGTTGTTACTTTGTGGTTGTAAGCGCTGATAATGGGAAGCGAATTGATAGTCCTTAGCATGATTAACCCATCGAGCGTCGATCATCGCTAATTTGCGACGGCATCGGCTGGCGATATGGTCAACATGGTCATAGAAAGTCTTTGGGTTGATCTCTAATTTTCTGCAGATTTCACGTACGGAATAACCCATGAACAATAAGCCCATGAGGTTCTCTTGAAAATGAAGTTTTTTATTGGATCCAGACCACTTATCAACGAAGGTCGATTGGCAGTCTTTGCATCGATAACGTTGCCTGTCACCGCTGTAACCGAAGGCATGGTAAAGATGTTTGTGGGTATGAACCGATAGGCCAAAGTTATCGCAATCATCATTGCGGCAAGCAGGAAGGCCATCGCTGTGAAGTTGTCGCAGGCGATGAAGTTCGCTTAACACTTCACGATTGTTAAGTAAGGGGGGGAAAGCTCCACATTCACGACAAACCATCGCTGGACGCTTAGGGTTCGCGTGTTGCAAAACATACCGTTTTGCATCGCTCAAGCCAAAGTTGTCACACGCCAATGTTTTACAAAAGTTGAGTTGCAAACCATCCGCATCTTTTGGCAGCTTGTCGTTAGACACGATCTCCCCCTCGGGATTATTTGAGCAGCCAAGTGAACTCGGCTGCGAGGTAACGCTTTTCAATGTATCTTTTATCAAACTGTTAGATGTTGATTGCAGTCTCTAGAGCAACTTTCATCATGTCGTTGAAAGATTTTTGACGGTCTTCTGAGCTTAGTTTCTCGCCACGGATGATGTGGTCAGAAACTGTTAGGATAGTTAGGGCTTTAGCACCAAGATCCGCAGCAACACCGTAGATACCAGCTGCTTCCATATCAACACCAAGGATGCCTAGCTTTTCCATTTTTTCGAAAAGGTCAGCTTCTGGAGTGTAGAAAAGGTCTGCAGAGAATACATTACCAACTTTAACTGGAACTTCTTGTGCACGTGCTTGGTTAACAGCTTCTTCTAGAAGACCGAAATCAGCGATAGCAGCGAAATCATGGTTGTTGAAACGAATACGGTTCACTTTTGAGTCAGTAGAAGCACCCATACCGATAACAACGTCCATCAGTTTAACGTCGTCACGTACTGCACCACAGCTACCTACACGAATAACGTTTTTTACACCGTACTCAGCGATAAGTTCGTGTACGTAGATGCAGCATGATGGGATACCCATACCGTGGCCCATTACAGAAACTTTCTTACCTTTGTAAGTGCCTGTGTAACCAAACATGTTGCGAACGTCACAAACTTGCTTCACGTCATCAAGGAATGTTTCAGCAATGTATTTTGCGCGAAGCGGGTCGCCCGGCATAAGTACTGTTTCTGCGAAATCACCAGCTTGAGCATTAATATGAGGTGTAGCCATGGTCGTTCTCCAAAGTTTAAACGGTAATTATAGGAACAGGATTTAATCAATTACCGATTCTGTTGAATTGAATTCGTTTTGTTGAGGCAATATTAGCGAGTTAAAACGAGGCTCCATGAGACTTTAGTCACAAAATGGATCCAACATTATAGTTTTATTAATATTGATAACCAAATATGTTGAAAGCTTAAAGGCAATCGATTTTGTATGGGTAATTTGCAAGCTAACTACAGACAAATCTCTAGATATAAACCTATTGCATATTAGTTTAGAGACAACAATACATTGTAGAGACGTTTGATCAGCGATAATCTAAACTTTGATAAAAGACAAACCAAGGAATTGTATGTCGTATTGCGCTAACTTGATGCCTTTGCTCGTTATGAAAACAAAACTGCGCAAGATCGCCTTGCTTACTGTGAGAACGACTTTGTTCCCTCTGGTAACAACTCTGCTTGCCGGCGCGATGACTTCGTCGTGGGTGTCTGCTGCAACTTTTGAGTTGCCGCCAAAAGAAAGTCGTATCGTGGGTAGAATCCAGCAACATGAAGTTGCGGCGGGTGAAACGTTGGCTATTATTGCAAAGCAATATGATATTGGCTTTCTCTCTTTGATGGCGGCAAACAAAGGGGTCGATCCTTTTCTTCCTGCTGAAGGCTATGTGTTAAGCATTCCTAGCCGTTTAATTCTGCCGGATACTCCGAGAAAAGGCATTGTGATTAACCTTGCTGAGTTGAGGTTGTACTACTTTGAGCCTGAGAAAAATCAGGTGCATGTCTTCCCTGTCGGTATTGGTCGAGTAGGGCGTGATACTCCTGAGATGATCACAAAGATAAGCCAAAAACGTCCAAACCCGACTTGGACTCCTCCAAACTCAATCCGCAAAGAGTACTTAGAGAAAGGCATAGAGTTACCAAGAGTGGTTCCTGCTGGGCCTGAAAACCCTTTGGGTGAGTATGCATTGCGACTTGCTTATGGTGCCGGTGATTACCTGATACACGGCACCAATAAAGACTTTGGGATTGGTTTGCGAGTCAGCTCCGGGTGTATTCGTATGGAACCTAAAGATATTGAGTGGCTTTTTGAACAGGTTAGTCGTGGTGAACAAGTCACGATAATCGATGAGCCTATTAAAGTGTCTTTAGAGCCTGATAGAAGCGTGTTTGTTGAAGCGCACGAACCATTGACGCGAAGTGACGGCTCTAAGAAATTACTGCAAATCCCTGTTGAATTGAAATGGTGGCTTGAAGATGCAGACCTTCCTAACTCAAAGGCAAAAGCAGTTATCTTTGCTCAAAATGGTGTGCCTGTTGAAATCGCATCGCCTGTGATTGAGTTCTAATTTGATAGGTTGTGAATAAAGCCTTAAAGCTTTCTTTCTCTTCTCCCTAAATAAAAAACACCACCTCGAAAGAGGTGGTGTTGTCAATTTACTGCATGTATATACGTCTTTTGAAATCTACAGCTTAATTGAGCTTCTATCTCAATTACTTAGTGTAAGACTCAGCAATGTTATCGATACGGTCGTTAGCACGATCCGCTTCTTCTTTTGCTGCCATAGCCGCAGCGGATGCTTCTTGAGCTTTCATTTCAGCAGCAGCTTTGTCACTCTTAAGTGCTTCTACTTCGCTGGTTAGCTCAGCAACTTGGTTAGTTAGTTGGTCCATTTCTGATACCGCTGCTTCTTCAGGCTCTGAAGAACAACCAGCTAAAATAAATACTGAGGCTGCAGCTGCGATTAACGTCTTATTCATAAGAACTCCTTGCTTAATTATCATCAAAAGATGCGCTATACATTCTTTATCATATAGTCGCTTCATTAATGATTGTAGCGACTAATTTTTTAACTGCAAAAACAATAACTAAAGAAATTGCTAAATTTTTGAGGTAATTAGCTCGGTATCACAATCTGTCTCATTTTTGAGATGAAGTGTTTGGCGCGGCAATAAGGCAGTGAAGGGGGGAGTCACCCCTTTGCTCGCGGTGCATACAATATTCTGGCTAACATTAGATAAAAGGATAAATTTACTGTGATCTCTATCCTTATAAAGTACTTTCGCGGTATCATGTCACGTTAAATTAATTTTATTCAATACCATCATGACTGGAGAGTCCTTTGCACTTTAAAGATTTAGGCTTAGATAACCGCTTACTGAAGAACTTAAAACATTACGACTTCAAGAAGGCGACAGAGATCCAATCAAAAGCGATCCCTGTTGCTATTGCTGGTAAGGATCTATTGGCTTCATCAAAAACGGGATCAGGTAAAACATTGGCGTTTGTGTTGCCGAT
This sequence comes from Vibrio lentus, assembly GCF_030409755.1. Classification (NCBI taxonomy): domain Bacteria; kingdom Pseudomonadati; phylum Pseudomonadota; class Gammaproteobacteria; order Vibrionales; family Vibrionaceae; genus Vibrio; species Vibrio lentus. Next base: position 998,090 of record NZ_JAUFQE010000001.1, on the reverse strand, counting down.
GATACATAAAGCATTAAAAACAAAAGCGTTTTCTGCTAAAGATCCCCGTGGTGTAATTTTGGCTCCTACTCGTGAGCTAGCAAAACAAGTTTACGGCGAGCTGCGTAGCATGCTTGGTGGTCTGTCTTACGAAGCGACACTTATCTTGGGTGGCGAAAACTTTAACGACCAAGTTAAAGCTCTGCGTAAGTACCCTCGTTTTATTGTTGCGACTCCAGGCCGTCTTGCTGATCACCTTGAGCACCGCTCACTGTTTTTAGATGGTGTTGAAACGCTAATTCTTGATGAAGCTGACCGTATGTTGGATTTAGGTTTCGCACCTGAATTACGTCGCATTGCGAATGCAGCTAAGCACCGTCGTCGTCAAACGTTGATGTTCTCTGCGACGCTTGACCACGCGGAAGTGAATGGCATTGCAAATGAAATGCTAGACGCACCTAAGCGTATCTCTGTTGGTGTTTCTAACGAACAGCACCTTGATATCACTCAGAAGTTCTATCTGTGTGACCATCTAGATCATAAAGAAGCGATTTTAGATCGAGTTATTGAAGAAGCTGAATACCGTCAGGTGATGATCTTCACTGCAACTCGTGCCGATACTGATCGTTTAACGGATAAGTTGAACGAGAAGAAGCTTAAAGCAGTGGCATTGAGCGGCAACCTAAACCAAACGCAACGTAATGCCATCATGAGCCAATTTGAGCGTGCGGTTTACAAGATCTTGGTAACAACCGATGTTGCTTCACGTGGTATCGATATTCCAAACGTAAGCCACGTGATCAACTTTGATATGCCTAAACATACAGAAGAGTACGTGCACCGCGTTGGTCGTACTGGCCGTGCAGGTAACAAAGGCGATGCGATTTCTTTGGTTGGTCCAAAAGACTGGGACAGCTTTAAGCGTGTTGAGCTTTACCTTCAACAAGATCTTACTTTCTCTGTGCTTGAAGGCTTGAAAGGTAAATTCAAAGGCATTAAGCCTCGTAAACCTGCTTTTGCTAAAGGCGGACCTGCGAAGAAGAAGACCAACACTCAAGTTAAGAAAACACCGAAGAAACCGGTTAAGCGTGATAAGAGCTTCCACCAAAATGTGGCTGTGGGTGATACCGTGTTTATCCCTAAGAAGAAAGTCGCACCAAAAGTGGACGACGAGTAATCAACTTGCGTGACCTAAAAGCTTAGCTTTGAAAGGTTGATGCAAATAAAAAACCGCCGATAATGGCGGTTTTTTTGTATCTGTACTTTGTGTAAGCCTTAGCTTGCGGTACTTACAGGCGGTAACTGATGATACTCGCTGGGCTCTTCCTAGCTAGAAATTAAACGTCGAGAACGAGTACGCCAAGATATGGTCTGCGATGTATTTGTGAGTAGCAGTGGTTGGGTGTGTCACGCCCCAAAATACATAGCTGTCTGAGCCATAGGTCGCGCAATCATTAGTCAAGCTGTGGCTTCGCAAATAGTCTGAAGCTGAGCTTCTATTGATATTAAGACAGGCATCACTCGCGTTTCGAAAGCCATGCTGCTCTGGATTCTCGGTAATGCTGGCGAACAGTGCACTCGCATCAAACAACACCACGTTTTTCCCCAAGCTTTGGTAATACTCGGCCTGCGCCTTGATGAATTGGTTGAACTCTAAAATCTTGCCACGAACTTTAATGATCTCTTGTTCGGTAGAGTATTTGAACTGCGGCGCTTTGGTCGCATCGGGCAATGTGAACAGTAGGATATTACTTGCACCAGATTCCGTTAATCGGATCAGAGCGCTGCTGAAGTCGGCCTTTACATCGGCCACTTCTCGGTCGTAATTCATAAAGTCATTGAGCCCAAACTCTAGAGTAAACAAGGAGTTTTCAGGGCGATAATTTTTGGCGACTTTCATGTAGGTTAGGTAAGAGGTGACTTGATCATAGACGCCAGTCAGTGCGACGTATTGATTAGTACCTGCTGCACCACCTACGGCCCAGTTATATAGGGGAAGATCTTTCGCTTTTGCTAAGTACTCAGTCCAAACTAAACCATTCGAAAAGTGCCCTAAAAACCACGAGTCAGCGTTCGGAAAAACCCATTGAGAGCCGTTAAATAGGTTCCCAGTATCAGAGAGGCTATCACCAAAGGTGACAATGCGATTAATAGTGTTGGATTGGACAGCGTTATCGTTGGTCCAGATCGAGTGATTATAAGAGAAGCGATTGTTTGCGGCAAAATAGGTGATGTCGGCGGCATCATGTTGGATGCCGAGAGTCTGTTCACAACGCTGTTTGATTTCAGATTGTGGGGCATCACTGTAGAACATGTTTTTGAAAGAAACGGAAGACCACCAATATCCGTTGATCGTGTAATTGTCGCCGTTTTCTTTTTTCGCCCACTTCCAATCTGTGGCTGGAGAGTCGTGTGACGCATCGGTTCGATACCAACATCGAACGTAAGAATAGGTTTCGGAACCTTGTGTGCTGAACACTTGTGCGGATGTAATAGATTCTGGTGTTGGTACTGAGTCTTCTGCAGCATAAGCCCCAAACGGTATGGTTAACGCGAGTATTAAAGCCGTATTTTTCATCACTGTATTCTCTTTTAATTTAGATGAGCCAAACAAAAACGTTGTTGCTTGTTACCTATTGTTTATTGCCTCTTGTTTGTTGATAGTTGGATAAGTAAATAACTGGTACGACCTATATCTAAGATCAATAATTCTCGTCAATACATTCAGGTTGTTGGCGTTTCATAACTGGCAGAAGTATCAAATTTCCAACGACTTTCTGATTGAGAAATAATCGATTCGAAGCGAGTGATTTATCATTTAATATTCAATTTTGATGAACTATGACTCGCCAATTCGTTGTCGTAGATTTAAACGAGATTCATTGTTTTGTGGATGCTGGATTTATAATTGGGTCGACATAATTGAAAGCGTAACTTTATGGTTTTTGATTAAATGTTAATTCAATCAATTGGTTATGCTATTGATATTTTGGTCTGATTTTGTTTGTCTAATGTTCATCACAACTGTTTAATTCAAGTTCAATATCACAAATATCGAGTTGCTATTTTATGTTTTATAAAATAGCAACTACGGTTCTTTTACTCATCAGAGGTCTGATCTGTTTAAGGAAAGAGCATTGAAAAAGATAATAATTTGGACGATAGCCTGCCTATTCAGTTTTGGCGCTTATGCCGGAACAAGCGCATCGGCATTAGAAGTCAGTGGATACACACAAACGAAATACCCCATTATGTTGGTACATGGTTTGTTTGGTTTCGATACATTAGCGGGTGTCGATTACTTCTATGGCGTACCTGAATCCCTAACCAAAGATGGTGCGAGCGTCTATGTAGCGCAAGTATCAGCGACCAACAGCTCTGAAGTGCGTGGAGAGCAGTTGTTGGCTCAAGTTGAAACACTGTTAGCCGCGACCGGGGCAAGTAAGGTGAACCTAGTTGGTCATAGCCACGGCGGACCAACAGCGCGCTATGTGGCTTCAGTTCGTCCTGATTTAGTTGCTTCGGTGACAAGCATTGGTGGTGTTCATAAAGGCTCGAAAGTAGCCGACCTCGTACGTGGAACCGTATCAGAAGGTTCAGCCGCGGAAGGTATTGCGGTTAAGTTGGCTGGTGGATTGACGACGCTCATCAACCTGTTATCTGGTGGAACGGATCTTGACCAAGATGGCCTTGCATCTCTTGAAGCGTTGACCACTGAAGGTTCACTTGCATTCAATCAGTTTTACCCTGAAGGCGTTCCGACGTCTGCGTGTGGTGATGGTGAATGGCAAGCAAACAACGGTGTTTATTACTATTCATGGACAGGATCTTCCACTTTTACCAACCTTCTTGATCCTACCGACGGAGCGATGACAATCCTTAGTTTAGCTTTTAATGAACCTAATGACGGGTTAGTGGGAGCATGTAGCGCGCATTTGGGCAAAGTGATTGGTGATGATTACAAAATGAACCACCTAGACGAGATTAACGGGTTGTTGGGTATTCATCATCTCTTTGAGACTGATCCCGTGACGCTATATCGCCAACACGCGAATCGATTGAAGTTGGCTGGCCTGTAAGTCGCGCTGCCCAAAGTTAAGATCATAAGGAAAATGTAATGAAAAAGACCGCCATTTTGTCGATAACCACGATAGCCCTGATGAGCACAGCGGCGGTCTTTTTATATCTAAAGAAGGAAGAGACAAGTTCATATAATAACAACGCACAAAGCGCTTCTTCATTGAAGGTTAGCTCTCAACAAGATACGGAAATCGATAGTGCGTCAGCCAAAGACATGATGGAATATTTCGTGTCAGGCAATACAGAATTAACCCTCGAAGAGATTCGTGACAATGTGGCAAAACACCACGAGCAATCACAAGCCGCAGTGGTCGATGAAGCATTGTTCGCAAAGTATCTTGAGTACAAGTCGGCACTGACAACATTGGATGTTCAATTCGACACCACCTCAATATCCGCAGAGGACTTACGCGCACTGAATCAAGCTCTGCTTGACCTTCAAACTCAATTTTTCAGTGAGAGCGAGATAAGTATTCTGTTTACCCATGACAATAAAATGAGGGAAATCGCTTTAGAAAAGTTACTTCTGAAACAAGAAGGGCTAGAAGAACGAGAATATCAGCAAAGGCTTGAATCCTATCTATCTGAACAACCTGATTATGTTCAGTCCAGTCATCAAAATCAGGTGTTATTACAGCAACTATCCAGTTCACAAGGTCTAGACGAACAAGGTAAATACTTGAAGAGAAATGAACTGGTTGGCGAAGAAGCGACACAGAGGCTTGAAGCGCTTGATCAACAAAGGGCGGACTTTGAAAATTCGTTAGATGTTTACTTTTCAGAACGAAATGACATTTTGAATGACTCAGCACTCTCAGAAATTGAACAAAAAGAAACGATTGCCCAGCTTAGAGAAGCTCATTTTCAGCCACAACAGCTGAGAAGGGTAGAAGCGATTGAGAGAATCAAAGCCGCGGAGAACGGTCAGTAAGGTTTGCTGAGTTGGTAACCTGCTATCAAAAATAAAAAACCAGTCACGAGTGACTGGTTTTTTGGTTCTGAGGTTAGTTGCAAGATAAATAAAGCTAAGTGTCGTTATTTCTTAAACCTCGAATTTTACGCGCTGAACCCTGTACCTGTACCTGTACCTGTACCTTGACGTTAGACCTTACACCTTAAAATAATCTAACTGCTGCTTTTGCTGCTCGGCTAGGTTAGATAGCTCGTGGCTCGCTGCTGCGGCTTGAGTAATACCGGTTACGTTTTGGCTTACTAGGCTGTAGATGTTTGAGATATTACGGTTGATGTCTGCAGTCACTTGGCTTTGTTCTTCTGCGGCAGAGGCAACTTGAGTGTTAATTTCTGTCATGTCGGTTACTGAGTTAGCAATACCAGAAAGTGCTGCGCTCACCTCGTCTGAGAGTGTTTGGTTGTGCTCTAACATAGACAGTGAACTGCTCATGCTCTCATTGGCGTTACCCGATTGAACCTGCAAACCTTCGATAATTGCTTGGATCTCTTTGGTTGAATCTTGGGTACGTGCCGCCAGCATTCGAACTTCATCGGCAACAACTGCGAAACCACGGCCACTTTCACCAGCACGAGCCGCTTCAATTGCTGCATTAAGCGCAAGAAGGTTCGTTTGTTCAGATATGCTTTGAATTACTTCAATCACCTTCCCAATCTGCTCTGAGTGCTCTTTTAGCGTGCCTACAACGTTTGCTGCTTCACTCAGCTGAATCGCCATCTGTTCGTTAGCTTTGTTGCTTTCATTAAACAAGCTCATGCTGTGTGTCGCCATTTCGTCAGCTTGCTTAGACGCTGAGTCGGCTTGTACTGCATTCTCGTTTACGTGCGATGCTGTGCTCTCAAGTTGGTTCACGGCAGAAGCAACTTGCTCCACTTCTTGCTTCTCTTGATCAGAGTTAGCACTTGATTGCGTCATTACTGCCGCCAACTCTGTTGATGCAGACGCCACTTCAATACTGATTCGAGATAGCGAACTTACTGTGTCGCGCAATTGTTCAACGGATTTGTTTACGTCTTGGGCAAGGCGAGATATTTCGTTGTCGCCATGCTCTTCCGCTTTTACTAGCAGGTTACCTTTTGCTACTTCGCGCATGGTTTCTTGGATATTGCTAAGCGGCTTAACAATGATGCCAGCCAGCGTCCAGCTGATGACTAATGCGATTGAAAGAATCACTAACAGTGCGATGGTTGCGGTATTGAGTGTGCTGGTGTGTTGCTGGCCATTGATGTCCACTTCTTGAGTGGCAATACGGTTCAGTTGCTTTGAGAGGAGGTTGATAGCTTGCACCATTTCGTTACCCGCGTGACGATATTGGTCGATTGCGATCTGATAGCGGTTATCAAAGTCAGAAGGTAGCGCTGCGCTGCCATGTTTTGCTCTTAATAGAGGAAGCATAGTGGTGCGAGAAAAGTCGACGTAGTGATTCATCGCTTTGCTCATTGCGGCCACTTCATCTTGCATGCCTGGTACGGTATCAAGCGAGCTTAGTAGGCGAGTATTTTGGTCACGTTTTTGATTTAGCGTTTCGACAAGCGTTTTGACGTCATCAGGATTAAATAAGCTATAGATTGCTTTGATGCGCATGCCGTAGCTGTTGTCGACGATTTCGCTAAGTTCTTCTTTATGTAGAATGAGTTGATCTGTTGCTGTTGATACATCTTTAAAAGCATTTTCCAGTTTGTCACCACCGATAATGACACCCGTCAAAAGTAGTACGACAGAAAAGAGTACTGGAATAAGAATTTGTATTTTTATAGATAAGCCACTGAGAAGTTGTCGCATGTATTGTCCTTCTTTGAATAAGTAAATGAGCAGAAGCAATTGTTATTATTGTTATTAGCCAGTGATTCTAACTTCTGAGAATGACAATTCAATCAGTAATAGATTCGATTTTGATATATGCGATAGGTATTTCATAAATTCTGATTATTTATCGTACAAACAAGGCTTTAGCCATTTTTTAGGTGGGGTTATTTAACACAGAACCTTGTGTGGTATTAGGTAATAAAAGGGATGGCGAGATATTGAGCGGTTTGGCTTAAATAGGTTGGAATGAATATTCAGTGCCTATGAGTGAGGCTCATTTATTACTTCAAGGTTACTTGGTAGGGGGAAAACAAGAAAATAAATTGTAGTTGTCATATAGGCTTCAATTAAGTGAAACACAACTGTCACATTCGGATTCTAAAGTAGGCCTCGTTCAAGCAAAACAACATTACGGCAATAACGCCACTAAAGGAAATTTGTGATGAAAAAGACAGTTATCGGTGCAATCGCACTACTAGGCGCTCTAACAGTGAATACAGCTTCAGCTAAAGAAACTATCTCTGTAGTTGGCTCTAACAGTGCTTCTCCACTGGTTGAAGTTTTTGCAGAAACCTACATGAATAAAGGCGAACCAGTGTTCATCGAAATTCAAGCACCGGGTTCTTCTGCAGGCATCAAAGCAGCAAAAAATGGAAGTGCTGACCTTGGTATCTCTTCTCGTGACCTAAAAGAAGAAGAGAAAACAGCTGACCTGAAAGAGCTCGTTATCGCTCGTGACGGTATCGCAGTTGTTGTTAACCCAAATAACGAAGTATCTGCTCTTACAGCTGAGCAAATCACTTCAATCTACAAAGGCGATATCACTAACTGGAAAGATGTTGGTGGTGCAGACAAGCCAATCGTAGCAATCACTCGTGATACTGCATCTGGTACACGTGGTGCATTCGAAGACATCATGAAACTTAAGAAGAAGATTGGCGACAAGAAAGTATCGGCTATCTCTCAACGTGCTCAAGTTGCAAACGGTAATGGCGCACTTAAAGTTTCTGTAGCAAGCAACCCATACGCTATCGGCTTCATCTCTCTTGGTACTGTAGATAACACAGTTCAAGCTCTAACTATCGACGGCGCAGCAGCATCAGTTGATAACGTTAAGAACGGCTCTTACAAAGTTGCTCGTCCTTTCCTAGTTCTTTACAAAGCAGGCGCTCCAACAGCTGAAACTCAACAATTCCTAGACTGGATGGTTGCAGACGAAGCTCAAGCTATCGCTGGTAAGAAAGGCTACATCACAGTTAACTAATCTTAACTGACCAACACTTAATTATTGCTCAGCCTAACTTAGGCTGAGCCTTTTCTTTCAACTTTGTCTATTTCGAGCTCTTATTGAGCCACAAAGTTTGAGATTTTATATATGACCATCGCAAATAGTGAAAAGCTTATGAATACTGAAGCGACTCAAATCAATAAGCCAAGTCTACGCGCTAAGAAGCGCATTGACTGGAGAGAAAGAATCTTTCATGGCTTGTTCTTATCGAGTGCTGTAATCGGCATCGTATCACTAGCCGTTATCGCTTACTTTATCGTTGCAGAGAGTATCCCTGCATTCCAAGAGGCTGGTGTTTCTGGCATCGTTCTGGGTGTGGATTGGTTACCTCCAGCTCTATTCGGTGTTGCAACAATGATTGTTGCTTCGATTGTCTCGACGCTTGGTGCTGTCGTTGTTGGTGTACCAGTCGGTGTATTAACCGCCATTTTTATTGCTGAGATTGCTCCTAAGCGTCTTGCCGATATTATTCGACCAGCAGTTGAGCTTCTAGCGGGTATCCCGTCGGTAGTTTACGGCTTCTTCGGTCTGGTAATCATTGTTCCTATGATTCAGAACATCTTCCAAGTACCAGCGGGTAACACTATCTTCGCGGGTATCATTGTTCTGGGTATAATGATTCTTCCTACCGTTATTACGGTTTCTGAAACTTCGATCCGCGCTGTACCTCGTACGTACAAAGAAGGCTCACTTGCTCTGGGTGCTTCGAAAATCTACACGATTTTTAAGTTACTCGTTCCTGCTGCACGTTCAGGCATTATGACGGGTGTGATTTTGGGCATCGGTCGTGCACTGGGTGAAACGATGGCAATCATCATGGTGATGGGTAATGCGCCAGCAATGCCAGAAGGTATTTTGGATTCGGCTCGTACGCTAACCGCAAACATTGCTATTGAAATGTCTTACGCAAGTGGTATTCACGCGAGTGCACTGTACGCAACCGGCGTTGTGCTTCTGGTATTCATCATGATGTTGAATGGTGCTCTGCTTTATCTTAATCGTGAAAAAACGAAGTAGGCGAGGATAAGTAATATGGATCGCGTAAAACTAAAACAAGCACGTCAAATGAAAGATAATGTCTTGAAAGGCTTTATCTGGGCGGCGGCGGCAGTCACCGTTGGTTTCTTATTCTGGATCATTTGGTACATCCTATCGAATGGCCTGCAATACGTAGACTGGAACTTCATCACCGACGACTACACTCGTACCGGTGAAGAACGTGGTATTTTCCCAATGATCATTGCCACGATCTACATGGTTATCGCATCGATTGCAGTGGCAGCGCCACTCGGCATTATGACAGCGATATACCTAACCGAATACGCTAAAGTGGGCAGTAAACTGGTTAAAGTGATTCGTTTCTGTACCGAATCTTTAGCTGGTATTCCGTCGATTATCTTTGGTCTGTTCGGTATGACCTTCTTTGTTTCGATTCTTGGTCTTGGCTTCTCGATTCTGTCGGGTGCACTAACACTAAGTATCCTGATTCTTCCTGTAATCATTCGTACTACAGAAGAAGCATTGATGTCAGTACCACAAACTTATCGTGAAGGCTCATACGGCCTTGGCGCTTCAAAAATCTACACTATCTGGCGTTTGATCTTACCAAGCGCAATGCCAGGTATCTTAACTTCGGTCATTCTTAGTATTGGTCGTGTAATTGGCGAATCAGCCCCTGTGTTCTTAACAGCAGGTATGGTGGCACGTGTTCCTGAATCGGTATTTGATTCTGGCCGTACACTAACGGTTCACCTATATAAGCTGACAACAGAGCTATTTACTATCGATGAGTGGAACCAAGCCTACGGCACGGCAACAGTCCTAATCGTATTGGTTCTCTTGATCAACATGGTTACAAAACTGATTGCGAGACGCTTCAACACGGCAACTTACTAAGCTCATTAGCTGGCTCAACAATAAAAAGAGCCCCCGTGATAAAGAAAGCATCAAGTTAGACACGAATTTAAGAATTTAGAGAATACGAAAATGAACAAATTTGATATTGAGAACCTAGATCTGTTTTACGGTGACAACCAAGCGCTTAAGTCTATTAACCTGCCAATTCCAACGCGTCAGGTAACGGCTCTGATTGGCCCATCTGGTTGTGGTAAATCGACACTGCTACGTTGTTTGAACCGCATGAATGACCTAATTGAAGGCGTTACCATTAAAGGTAAGCTAGATATGGATGGCACTAACATCTACGGTAACATTGATGTGGCTGACCTACGTATTCGCGTAGGCATGGTATTCCAAAAGCCAAACCCATTCCCAATGAGCATCTACGAGAACGTTGCTTACGGCTTACGTGCTCAAGGTATCAAAGACAAGAAACACATTGATGAAGTAGTAGAAAGCTCACTACGCAGTGCGGCACTTTGGGACGAAGTGAAAGACCGTCTTAAAGCACACGCGTTTGGTTTGTCTGGTGGTCAACAACAGCGTCTATGTATCGCTCGTACGATTGCAATGGAGCCGGATGTAATCCTGATGGATGAGCCTACATCGGCACTTGATCCAATCGCGACACACAAGATTGAAGAATTGATGGAAGATCTGAAGAAAGACTTCACTATCGTTATCGTAACGCACTCAATGCAGCAAGCGCGTCGTATATCAGACCGTACAGCTTTCTTCCTAATGGGAGAGCTTGTAGAACACAACGAAACGAGTGTTATCTTCAGCGAACCAAAAGATGATCGTACTAAAGGTTACGTAAACGGTGACTTTGGTTAATCGATTAGTTATGTGCTGTGTTTGGCCTTTTAGCAAAACCAGCACGCTAGCTGATACGCAGGTTAGATAATCGAATAGATCGACAGAATTATCACTATAACTATAAGCGATGGAAGTTTTGCCCCACTTTAGGTGGGGCTTTTTTATGTCTCTAAAAAAGTCCTAATGTCGATGAAATTTTGGGCAGAAAATCCCATTTTTGTCGTTCTTCTCATGCTTGTGATAATGTAAAAATTGAAATTGCGACCCGCTTAACATCTCATTTTTAGTTACATTGATTGCATATCAATGCTTCGGTATTTTTGCTTCACTCTCATTCGCCAATGGACGGAAGCTGTGCCTGTTAAAGCCTTTGCAAAACAAATATCTGCTACTCGTGACCACCGTCTGTTGGCAGAATCTCTATTTGATTACCTTGTTGAGGTGCTTACTCCGAAAGGAATAGGAATATTTGCTGAGCCGATACCGGAAAGTGAGTCGTTGCCGCTATTTTCTTTTGGTGAGGTGACGTCTCTTTCAAGCTATCCCACGACCTTCTGGCCTTGGGTGTCGCAGTTCGACACGGCTGATGGTGTCTTGCCAATGGCCATCAATACCTGTAAGTGGGAGCACATGGAGGTGTTGGGTGGTGAGTCGTTTATCATGATGCTAGACAACGCGCCTGCCTGTAGAACTTATTTAATTGTCCAAAATTGCAATGCAGAAAAGATCAGCCAAACCTTCGATCAAGGACTCGATGTTCTTCAATTAGCGGCAGCACGTTGGCAATGCATTCGTGCAGAAAAGAACGCTGCGCTGGAGATCAAATACAGAGACACACGTGAAGCGCAGTATCTTGATGAGATAAAGCTACGTGAGCTATTTGTAGAGAACATGAAGTTGGTTCATCAGGTTGCGTTAGAGCTTTCTAATCCTGAGTCGTTGGATGCATTGTATAAAGCGTCAGTAGAAGCCGTGCGCGACCGTCTAGGCTTTGACCGTGCGATCTTCATGTTACTTGATATGAAAAAGCGCTGTTTTAGCGGCACTTATGGTACTGATGAGACCGGTAGAACCAACAGCGAACATCATACCCAGTACGACTTGCATCAACTCGAAGCGGAATACATCGAAGCGTTATCAGACAATCACACCAACTTGGTTATTATCGAACAGGCACCTCTCTACACCGAAGGAAAAGTAGTAGGGCAGGGCTGGAATGGAATGTTGATCTTACGTGAAGGCGATAAACCCGTGGGTTGGATTGCAATGGATAACTACATTCATCGTTCACCAATTACCAATTACCAAAAGCAGATGCTTGAATCCTTTGGTTCCCTGCTTTCTCAAATCTACATCCGCAAACGGCAAGAACAGAACATCCGCATGTTGCACTCAAGTATGGTGGAACTGTCTCGCTGCGATAGCGTAAGCGAAGTCTGTAAATCTGCGGTTAGCTTTGCTATTCAGCACTTAGGGATAGACCGATTAGCGGTTTTTTTAACAGATAAAGGCTGCAATTACATGCAAGGCACGTGGGGCACGGATATAAAAGGCGACATTGTTGATGAGTCCTATTACCGCTCAGAGCTGGTGGAACGTGACATTGTTGCAGCAGCTCGCGCTTGTCCTAATCAAGTCGCCTTTGAAGAATCAGTGCCTATCTATCACGATTTCAATATTGTGGGAGTCGGTTGGACGGCAATGACGATGCTAACCACCAATACGGGTGAGCCGATTGCGTTTATAGCCGCGGATAATTTGTTAACTCGCAGCCCTTTAACGTCACAACTGCGTGAAGTGATACGTATCTTCGCTTCTAGTTTAGCTGAGGTGCTACAGAGAACCATGGCGCAAGAGGAGCTCAAAAAGCTTAATGAGACGCTCGAGCAAGAGGTCAGTAAGCGCACTCAAGAGCTTGAACGAGCCAATGAGCAGTTGGATATCATCTCTAAATTAGACCCGCTGACACGTCTTGGAAATCGGCGTATGTTGTCGCAGGTGTTAGATGATCTAAATTGCGATGATCGAGGGGCGTTTGCCATACAAGATGAAGTCACATTCGGATTGATACTCGTCGACCTTGATCATTTTGGTTTGTACAACACGGTTTATGGACATACAGAAGGTGACGCTGCTCTGCGCACCATCGGCAAGATACTCAATGCCCATGTTCATAGCGATAAGGAAACCTTTTGCCGTATTGGTGGTGAGGAGTTTATGTTGTTGATGATCGGCACTCATCACTCTGAAACTAAACAGCGTGCAGAGTCGATCAGAAAATGTATTGAAGAGGCGAAGATCCTTCATTGTGAAAGCAGCACTAGCCAATACTTAACCGCATCTGTCGGTTATGCTTCAATCACCTCTGATCAACGCCAATTCGACTTCGATCTACTGTATGGCAAGGCAGACAAAGCTTTGTATCAAGCCAAAGATTCAGGGCGAAATCGAATTGTCTCTGCTCTAAAGCGAAGAAAGGTCGCGACGCCACTGATTTAGTTTGGCGTTTATTCTTTTGCTCTCAAAAACGACTGAAGCCGTGATGTTCACAATGTGGTCATCACGGCTTCGTTCTTTTTTTACTTAGATTTTCTGCTTACTTAGAACGCTGGCTAATTAAAGCCTTTCTAATGTGCTCTTGTGTGCTTTGTTCGAGATGCGTTTTGGTTTCTTAACCGCTTTGATTGCCTCAGAAGGCTCCCATGACTGACTTGGTGAGCCAGCTTCAGCATAGAGGCTCTGATTTAGCTTGGTGAACTCAGCTTCGATCACTTCTATTGTCTCGTCACTCAAGTCTGGATTTTCTGCTTTCCATTGCTCAAACAAGGTTCTCGTCTTCACACCGTCTTTCATTTTCAGAGCGGCAATAAGCGCTTCTGCCGTATCGGATTGACGTTCATCTTTTTGCTTTGGTTTTACTACTGTACCGCGGCGTGACCAGAAGTAGAAAGCAAACGCTGAGCTGATTAACCATAATGCTGCAAACAGCGCGGTTAGATAAGGCCACACTCCTGGTTTTTCAACGGTAACAATTGTCGGGCTAGCTTGTTGGGTTGGCGGTGCTGTGACTGGTGATGTGCTAGATGTCGCACGGTCACTTGCCTGAACCGACAACTCAAGACCAAGAGCTTTACTGATTTCTTGTGATTGTGAGTCAGTGTTAAACCAAGCTTGAGAAACATCAGGAAGCGAGATATTTCCAGCCTCTTTCGGAATCAAGACTTGCTTGTAAACAACGACAGCATCACCGGATTGAGTGGTGCCAAATTGCGGTTTTTCTTCATAAACACGTACCGTTTTAGGGTAGGTGATATTCAGTTTCGGCAGTTGGTGCTGCGTTAAGTTGCTAGCCGTCATAGTAATGGTACGAGTTAACGAATCACCGGCTTCCATTTCAATCTTCTGTTTGTCGTCACCTAAAGCATTACCATCCGTCAGTTCATTGCCTTGGCTATCTGACCATTTCTGAATCAACTTGAAGTTCGATGTTGGTAACCACTCACCTTGATAGCCTTTTGGTACCGGATTCACTGTGACATCTAAGGTTTCAACAGGCGTATCGAGCTGGAAAAGGCGCGTCGTGCTTGAGTTATTGGTTGAGTAAACAACGGCACCGGTTAACTTTGGCCCTTGAAGCTGAAATTGTCCTGCTTGCTGTGACGATATATGGAAAGATTGCTGAACAACCGTGACTTCTTGTCCGTTGATAACATCTTGAAATTGCTTAGACTCTCCAATCGGTTCTACGTCTAATTGCGCTGAACTTGGTGGTGCAATTTTAGGATCTTGCAGTCTTCTAGGATCAGCCTTAATGATGAGTTTTACATCAAGCTCCGCGACCTCTTGAGGGTATAGCGAGTCTTTACTCAGATTAAGTTGAAACTCGGCCATATCACTCTGCTTTGGAGCGGCTTTATTAACCGCAACGTTGATGGTGATCGGTTGGGTTTTTGCGCCTTCAATATCAAAGCTAGGAATCTCTAATCGGCCTAATCGAAGTGGGGCAAGGGTAATATTCCACTCGCTAGACACAGTGCGGCTACCATTGACGATTCGCATCGATGACCCAAAGCTTGGGGTGCCGACGTAGAAATTCTTCTGAAGGGAGGTTAGATCTAAAGCACCTGACGATACTTTTTCATCGGTTGCCACTCTAAGTAGAAAGACTTCATCTTTGGTAACACTGTTTTGCGAAACACTCGCCACAGCGGTCGCTGCGAATACAGAATGTGACGAGAAAACACCGATTAGCAGTGTCAGCAGCATTGATAAAAATGGCTTGTTTAAAAATCGCATGGTTACCACTTTTTGTTTTGGTTGTTAGGAGCACTTTTTTGTCGTGCTTGTAGAATCATTTGCGCTTTAAGCAATTGGCTCGGATCACGAGCGCTTTCTACTTGCTCAAGTTTTCGCATATCAGGATCGCTCGACATAGGTTGACCTGATACTTGTGCTGCAGCTTGTTGAGCGTTGTTATCAGTGTCTTCCTTAGCATCCTCTTGTGCTTGGGCTGCCTGAGATACTGAGTCACCCTTGTCCTGTGGCTGTTTATCTGCTTGATCCGCTTTGTTTTGTTGCACAGCTTGCTTGTCGTTTTCTTCATCCGCCTTGGAATCAGGGCGGCTATCAGCTTGGCTCTGGTCAGTATTCTGATCTTGGTTTTCACTTTGATCTTGTTTATTGCTTTGATCTTGGTTGCCGCTTTGACTTTGTGACTTCCCATTGTCAGTAGAGCTTTGTTGTTGATCCTGCGAGCTTTGCGAAGAATCATTTTGCTGACCTTGCTGACCTTGCTGACCTTGCTGACCTTGCTGACCTTGCTGACCTTGCTGACCTTGCTGACCTTGCTGACCTTGCTGACCTTGCTGACCTTGCTGACCTTGCTGACCTTGCTGACCTTGCTGACCTTGCTGGTCTTGTTCATTTTGGTCTTTGGACTCAGAATCGTCTTGCTGTTGCTGTTGCTGTTGCTGTTGCTGTTGCTGTTGCTGTTGCTGTTGCTGTTGCTGTTGCTGTTGCTTCTGAGCCTGTTCGACAATCTCAAGGTTCTTCTTCGCATAAGCATGTTCAGGGTTGCTTTCGAGAATACGTTGATACTCTTTTATCGCTTGGTCGTACTTACCTTGCTTTGCTTGTGCATTGGCGAGGTTGTAGCGAGCATCTTCGCCGGAAAGGCTTTGTAGCGTCTGTTCGGCTGCTTCGAAATCACCGGCTTTGTATTGCGCGATGCCTTTCCATTCTTGCTGTTCGAACTGTTCTGCGGCTTGTTGAAAGTCCTCATCTTGATACAACTGATAACCTACTTGGTCATCGGTTTTCCAAGGATTTGCAAACGCAGTATTCGGTTGGCTGAACGAGACAAGTACAGCTAGACCACACCAAATGACCCCTTTTCGAAATAGCCCAAGTGCAGGAAGTAACAGAAACGGTAATAACCAGAAACCGTTGTTCACTCTGGTGTTGAGCGAGTTATTGGTTTTAGTCACTTCTGATGTCGTTGCAACTCGGTCGAGGTAACTTGCGATGTGTTCAACGTCTGAGTTATCCAATTGCAATTCAGTGAATGTGCCGCCAGAGCGACGAGTCAGGTCGCGCATATTGCCTACGTTGGTTTTCGCAACCACGGTTTGTCCTGAGTCGGTCTGTAACATCGAACCTGTAGGTAACGAGATCGGCGCGCCACTTTCCGTACCTACAGCCAAGACTGATAACGTCCAATTACTACCAGAGAGTAGCGAGTCGATATCTTTCTTCTCTTGACCATCAATATCATCAGCAATCAGTACTAGATCGCCTTTATAGATATGAGCACGAGTCATCATCTCAATCGCAAGCTTAACTGCCGATGCTGCATTGCCGCCTTGGAAGGGCATGATATCTGGTGATAGGTTGGGTACGAGGTTCTTGATGGTGTTGATGTCAGACGTTAGCGGACTAATGGTGTAAGCATCTCCGGCGTATGCCACCATTCCCGTTAGGCCTTCTTTCCATAACGAAAGCAGATCCAGAGCCTTGTATCGCGCCTGTGTTAAACGGTTCGGCTTAATATCAGTGGCATACATAGACATCGACATATCCATGATCACAACTCGCGCCTGTGTTTTTTCAAAGCTTGGCTGTTCATTTTTTTCAAAGCTTGGACCGGCCAATGCGATGACACCGACCAACCACCAAACACCGAAATAAGTGCTGCGGTTTTTTGAGGGTTTGCTCGATTCAGGAGCTAAATAACGGGCGATGTGTGACGCTAATAACCCTTGCTTGGATTGTCTCTTGCTAAGCCACCAAATAGCGGGCAGCACGGCAAGAGCCAAGAACCAATATGGGTAGATAAAAGTAAAGTTAGACATTGTTTCTCCTAATGGCTAACAGCATAAATGCAAAGAACATTGCCGCCGACAGTGACCAGACAAACCATTCTTGTTGTGGTCGCCAGATCTTAGTGGCGTTCGTCACGGGTTCTAATTGGTTGATGGTGTCGTAAATCGTTGCCAGCTCTTTGCTGTCACGCGCTCGGAAGTACTGACCGCCAGTGCGTTTGGCGATTTCCATTAGAGTACGTTCATCCAAGTCTTGAGCAGTATTGACCTTACGAGTCATGAAGAACTCTTTGACCATCATTTCACCCGCACCGACACCCACGGTGTAAATTGTGGCGTTGTATTTCTTTGCAATATCCGCCGCTTCAAGTGGATCTAATACGCCCGCGGTATTACTGCCGTCACTGAGTAGAATCATTACACGCTGAGGAGCGTCGCTGTCGACAAAGGTTTTGGTGGCAAGGCCGATACCATCACCGATCGCAGTTTGAGTACCAATCAGCTTTAGCACTGCCTGATTGAGCTGTTGTGAAAGCGTGTCTCTATCTAACGTCAATGGCGTCTGCAAGTAGGCGTGATCAGCAAATAGTACGAGTCCGACTCGATCGCCTTTACGGCGCTCAATAAAGTCACTCAATACATGTTTCACCGCAGATAAGCGATCGATGTATTCGCCATTGAACTGCATGTCTTCTTGGCTCATTGAGTAGGAGAGGTCGACAACCAACATCAAATCACGGTGTTTCGGTTGAAACTCAACCGGTTCACCGTACCAAACTGGGCGTGCCATGGCAGTTACCAATAAAAGCCAGATGATGACCGACAACGCCTTGGGTAAGCGACTGCTCGGCGTTTTGGTATTGCTGTCCTCGGGCAGAAATGGAAGCCTTAGGGCATTGTTCGATTCCGCCTTAGGAGAGAACAAGTAAACGAGAACCGGCAGTGGCGCGAGGAAAAACATCCACCACCAAACGAATTCAATATTTAGTAAGCTCGTGTTTAAAAGATCAGTCATAACGACCTCGCTTTGGAGGAAGGGCTTTACGAAGCCAGGTTTCGCAGTCATTAACCAATTGCTGTTGAGCCTTTTTCTGTTCGTCGTTCATTAAGGCTGTATCTTGGTAGAGCGCTTGTTGCCATTGCGATTGCTTTGCGAAGAACAACGGCTTTGCCAATTGTGCATCTAAGAACGCCAACCAATCATCACCAGATAAGCCTGCCACTTTGTCGCGTGGGAAATAGCTTAGTGCTGCCTGACGAACGATGTCTTGAGCTGCACTCGGAGACAAAGCATTTGAAGATTGACTATTACGAAAGCAAGCAAGTGCTTCGTTCTTCGCGTATTGGTTCTTTTGTCTGCGTTTTACAATGAAAAACACTAAGGCGATCAGAACGATGGCCGTGATAATGACTGACCACCAACCCCATGCCAAAGGCCACCATGACGGTGCGCTTGGCGTAATAATCGGGCTCAGGTCGAGAGGTTGATTCATGACTGAACTCCTGATACTTGGCTCATTAACGATTGCGCACAAGACAATGAACTGTATGGGATCGCCAGAGAAAGGCTCATTTGCATCAGTTGTTGTTGCTTCTGATCAAATGCGTGACTGAGCTTTTCCTTTTCTTTGCTTGATGAAAAGTTAAACCATTGCGTTTTATTGCCGTCGGTGATCTGTTTTGAACCTTTGAAAGCAGTGACACCTTGCTCTAATGGATCGTAAAAATGAACTAAGCGAACTCGATTATGTCGACGTATTTGATTGATAAGTGAGTAATTACTTTCGTTATAACGAACAAAATCACTGAGCATAATGATATCGCTGCCTTTCGGGCAAAGCTGGTGAAGAGACTTCAGCCCATGCTCTAAGGTTGTGTCGCTGTGATTGTCTGGGTTGGTCAGCGCTGCGTTATTGATTTCTATGACTTTTTGCAAAATACGCAGTGGAGCATGGTTGCTAGCACTGGGTTTAATCTCAATGATCTCTTGGCCAGTATCTATCACTGCGCCAATACGGTCTTTTTGAGCGATGGTTAACCAGCAAAGTTGGCTGGCAAAGTGCGCGAGTTGAACTGATTTAAGCAACAAGGTTGAGCCGAAAATCATACTGCTTGACAGATCTAAGAACAAAATCACAGGCTGTTCTCTTTCTTCAGAAAACAGTTTGGTATGCGCCTTTCCGGTTCTAGCCGTGACGCGCCAATCAATGCTGCGGATATCGTCACCCGCCTGATATTGACGAACCTCAGAGAAATTCATCCCGCGACCTTTACGATTGCTCTCGTGTTGCCCGTTTAGTTGCGACCACAGGCTCTTGGCTGGAGGCAACCAGCGAACAGACTGCGCTTTGTATTGCAGCAGTTCGTCCAGATTTAACGTGACACCGTCACTATGGTTGGGTAATTGATTCTTCATGCGCTTATCCCTATGCGCTACCAACCAACGAGATAAGGTGTGCGATCACTTGGTTTGCAGTGACCCCTTCAGCTTGTGCGTGATAGCTGCGAAGTAGGCGGTGGCGCAATACAGGGAATGCCATCGCTTGAACATCTTGTGGAGTAACATAATCACGGCCAGCAAGCCAAGCGTGAGCGCGGGCACATCTGTCTAGGGCAATGGTTGCACGCGGGCTAACACCCATGTCTAACCATTGATCAAGCTGGTCGCTATATTGCTTAGGTTGGCGCGTCGCCATTACCAGTCTAATTATGTACTGCTCAATGGTGTCTGCCATGTGAATGTTGAGTACTTCTTGGCGAGCTTCGAAGATAGTTTGTTGAGAAATAGGCTCTGGTTGAACAGGTTGATTGCCTTGAGCTTCACCTCTGTTTAGGCGCAAAATCTCCAGCTCACTTTCCATGTCTGGATAAGCCACTTCTAAATGCAGCAAGAAACGGTCTAATTGAGCTTCTGGCAGCGGGTAAGTGCCTTCTTGCTCAATTGGGTTTTGCGTTGCCATTACCAAAAACAAATCGGGTAAGGCATAGGTTTTTCGTCCCGCCGTCACCTGCTTCTCAGCCATAGCTTCTAGCATTGCGGCTTGCACTTTCGCCGGAGCACGGTTGATCTCATCCGCCAGAATAAGCGAGTTAAAAATCGGACCAGATTGGAAGGTGAACTGTCCCGTTTCTGGACGGAAAATATCGGTACCAGTTAGGTCGGCAGGCAATAGGTCAGGGGTAAATTGAATACGGTGAAAATCTCCCTCGACACAGTCAGCCAGCGACTTTACTGCGCGGGTTTTTGCCAACCCCGGAGGCCCTTCAACAAGGATATGACCATCTGCCAGTAAGGCGATCATCAATTGTTTTACGAGCTCTTGCTGACCAATGATTTGAGACTCTAGGTAGTTTTGAAGGATTTCGAAGTTATTTTTATGCATTTTGGACTCTCTGGGGGCCATTTGATTCTTATTTTGAGTATTGGTCACTTATTAATAGGAAAAAGTTCCAGTACATCTACGTAATTTATTTTTCCAAAAATGGAATGATTTACAAGTGTTTAGCCAAAGTACAGTTAAGCCCAATGGTTTTACCATAGTCAGACTTAAAAGGCGTGCTTTAGTGTTAACCAAAAGTTGTCGTCTTCATCGGTATTTATCGCCATGCTCGTTTCCTTAGTAATGTTGTGGCCAACTTGAGTGACGAGCTCAAATAAACGAATTTTTCGTCCATTAACGCTGTAGGTATATTGAGGTACCAAGTTGACGAACCAGTCGTCGGCGACTTGCCAGCGAATAAAGGTATACAAAGTCACAATTGATGTATCTGGAAACAGCGTCTTTCGAACTTGCTTGTCGTCTGTCCACGTTTCGCCATATAGAAGGGCAGGGTTGATCCTAAGTTTGTCTGAGAGAGGGATTATTTGGATGGCACCAACAGAAGCTCGGTTAACTGGAATCGCATTGGCATTGTTGCGCTGCATATCGACAAACAACCCCGTCCCACTCTGTTTATAGATCGAAAAGTGGCGTAGATGTAGAGTTTCAAAATCGTCTTTAAATTGAATGAAGCTGTTGTGACCCAATGCACTGTCGGGGCTATTGAATCCAAATTGCGCGATGGCACCATATCCATTGGTTCCTGTTCGTATTCCCAGAAATGAGCTCAGCGCTGTTGGATCGTCTAGGTCTTCTATTTGTGCTTGCTCTTGCTCTGGTTTTCGTTCGGGTTCGAGTTCTTCTGTATGTGCTGCTTGTGATGTAAAAAGAAAAGAGATGATCGACAACAGGGGTAGTAGTTTGAGTAGCATGGCAACCTCAGAAAATTGATGGTATTTGGTCATAGATGGCAGGCGGGGAACCTGCCATTTCGTAGGTTTATTAATGGGTTATTCAGATGGAGAGTATTACCCCGAGCAAGGGATCATGAGCTCGAAGTTGTTGGTCGTGGTGTAGAAGGTTCTTGGGTAGTATTCCCCCATCACCGGGGCGATATCTTTATCTTGCTGGATGTTTTGTATGGCGTGGCTAAACTCTGGCGCTGCGAGCATGTGACGGATTTGAACAATCGATGCGTCTTCATCAATAATGCCATCACCATCGTCTGCCATTGGTAACCAACCGACACCACATTGGGCAAAAGCGTTACGTGGTCTGTCGGCAGCGCGGCTCACGGCGACAGTGTAATAGCCGTCCTTGTCCACCGGAATCGCTTCATCGTAAAGGCAGTCGTTGACTTTGGTTACAGCGAAGCCTTTGTTCGAGCAGACCGACCAGTAACGGAGGTCACCTTTGGTCATTTTTTTAACGCCATGGAAAGTTTTCGGCGTCACAGGAGCTTTCGCTCTAAGGACAAATACAGGGCCATGTTTGCGATTGACGACGGTTCTAATGTAGTTGTTATCAAGATTTGGGTAGAAGCCACCCGTGCTTCGTCTCGCTTCAGGATTGATTTTTCCTGTGTAAATACCTAACAAGCTTTCTCGGTCGAGCTGAATGTGCCAAGTCGATGGATTGGTTGCGGGGAAGCCTGCGGGCTTGTTGGGTTGTGTAACCAATTCACGATACTTCTCGACTGGGATTCCCAGGGCATTTAATTGAGCTTTTAACGGTTGCGCACTTTGCAGCGAATCACACGCTTGTTGTCCGCGAAGTTCCTCTCCTGAAGCAAGCGTGACGACTGGCTGCGGTAATGCTGTATTCCCAGTGCCATCACTGTTTTCGTCTTTTGCGTAGATGCGGTAGATGATCACCTGCTGATTAGCTGAAGATTTTGGCGCATGCAGTTCATCCATTTCAGCGCCATCACGTATTTGGCCTGCGGTGTAATCAGTTTTAGGTTGAGCGTTGAGAATATTGACTTGGTAGCTTCTAAGAACGCTGTCGCGCTGACTGCCTTCTCTGAAAGGGTTTACGCTGCTTTGGCTGGGTTTGATCATGTAGTCGGGTAAAGATTGTACCGGTCTTCCACGGTCATCATAGCTAATGAACGACATGTAGCGAGAATGTGGGAATTGTCCTTCTAATTTTAGCTTGGCACCATCAGGTACAGTAAAAGCTGCTCCCCAATATTTTACCGCAGCATCGGGATAGGCAACGTTGATGTATGGGTCTGCAGATACGGGACCATAACGGAAGAAACAGGTTCTTTCGCCGGGGATCCCCTCAAATTTATCGTTGGCTACTGAGACTGTACTCCAGCTAGCGCAGGTAATTAAAACTGTTGCTATCGAGCCTTTAAAGAGCCAACGGCTCAATGTGTTTACGCATGGCATTTGCATTCTTGAATCCTCATTTCACGACCTTGTGGTTTTTCCTAGCTTTTTTATTCGATTAATTGTTAGTCTGTATTTAACAATTAATTAACAAGCTATCAGGGGTTGGATGAGAACAATGTGTAAAATCTTACATTCTAGTTTCGTTCCTACGATGAGTAGTGAAGAACAACATTTGATGCTTGAGCTGGTGTTAAGACATGATCCCACGCTAAATCAGCTAGATCCGAAAGCCGTTGAAGAGATAGTCGGTGCTGCAAGAATTGAAGCCTATAAGGTTCCGACTTTGCTCAATTCCGCCTATACCGCTGTCGATACCATGCGCCTTGTGGTTAAGGGACATATCGAACTGATGAGTTACAGTGAAAGTGGTGATGAGGCGTGCATTGCCATGCTAGGTCCAAACAGCTGGTTGACGTGGATAGGCTGTTTTGATGAACAACCGACCAACCATAATTTTTACTCATCTTCTGATGCGATTGTCGTGGCTATTCCCGTCAAAAAAATGAGAGATATCGCTGACCGTTATCCAGAACTCTATAAAATTGCAATTCGTGAAATCAGCTTTCGATTCCGGCTCTTGATGGAGTGGACGACAGAATCTGTACTGCTTAAAAATGAATTTCGCGTTGCTAAGTTACTTTTATTAGTCAGTCGTTTAAATGGGATGCCGAACGAGTTAAACCCTATTTTGTATACACAAGATAAACTGGCACACCTGTCTCGTTGTACCCGTCAAACACTCAGCCGATCTCTCCAACAATTGGCGAAAGAAGGCATGATTGAAATAGGTTATCGCCGCATTGATATCATTAATGAGGAGAAACTTAATGCCTTTATATCTGAAGGGTTAGCGTGTTAAACATCATTAAATAACCCAAGCAAATGCCTGCGAGGCAGTAATATTGACCTCGATAATCTTTATCCCAAGAGAAAATGATTGAGTCGTTACATCATATTTGCAGTTTTTTGAGAGAAAAGTCTCTAGTTATATTGGTTTTGGCCGATACATAACTCAGATTGTGCATTGCTGATTGGAGTGCACTAAAAAGTCCTGTTCAGGGTACATAAATAAAGAGCGATTCTTTTTAAAGGTCCAAATATGTTGAAAACTAACTCTCTGAGTATTAAGCAAAAGGTTGTACTTGGAATTACTTTTGCGGTTCTGGCTTCTACGGTCATCGTAGGTGCGATGGCGCAACAACAAGCAAGAGATGTATTGAGCCATCGATTGGTTGATATCGAGCTTCCTGGAATGCTTGAGCGAATCAACGGTGAAATTGATCGTGAAGTCTCTCAGCTGTTGTTGGCAGCGGAGCAAATTGCTTCGAATGAATTCATTTCTGACGCTATCGATTCGACTGAACGTGATGCGGATATTGAGAATAAGCTAGTTAAACAACTGAATAACGTGCGTAACCAATACCAGTTAAACGATGCGTCGGTTGCCAACCGTGAAACAGCTTACTACTGGAACCAAGATGGTTTCTTACGTCAGCTTAACCAACAACAAGACGGTTGGTTTTTCGGTTTTACTCAGTCAGGCCAGCCAACTATGGTGAGCATGTTCCAAGAAGCCAACGGTGAAGTGAAGATGTTTGCCAACTACCAACAGCCTTCTGGTTTGGCGATGTCAGGTCTATCAAAATCGATGGATGACATGGTTAACCTGCTGAACGGTTTCAAGATTGAAAATACAGGCTTTGTATTTTTGACCGATAGCCAAGGTGATGTACAAATTCACCGTGAGCGCTCACGCAGTGATTCGTCACTTCAACAACTTTACGGCCCTCAAGCAAGCCAGCTGTTGAACAAGTCGGGTTTCAACCTAATTACCACCGAAAGCCAAGGACAAGAGCTATTCGTCGCGAGTCTTTATGTGTCGTCAATGGACTGGTTCGTTATTGGTGTGGTACCAACTGATGAAGTGTTTGCTGAGCTCGATGCGACGGCACAAAAGATGCTGATCATGACGGCTATCGTGGCTTTAGTCTTTATCTTAATGGGCGTAGTGCTAGCAAACAGTATCACTCAACCGATTAAACTTCTGGCTAAGCGATTTGGTGACCTTGGCGAAGGCGATGGCGACCTGGCGCAGCGTATTGAAGTCAAAGGCAACGATGAAATCGCACAGCTTTCAAAGGGCTTTAACGGATTCATTGAAAAGATTCACGAGTCGATGAAAGAAGTATGCTCAACAAGCCAAGCGCTTCAAGTGGCGGCAGAGAGTGTTTCTAACAAAGCACACATCACCCACGACAATAGCCAAGAGCAACGAGATCAAACCCTTCAAGTGGTGGCTGCGATTAATCAAATGGGTATGACCATCAGTGAGATTGCATCAAACGCGGCAACAGCAGCAGAAACAGCCACTCAAGCTTC
The DNA here is from genome assembly GCF_030409755.1 of Vibrio lentus. Classification (NCBI taxonomy): domain Bacteria; kingdom Pseudomonadati; phylum Pseudomonadota; class Gammaproteobacteria; order Vibrionales; family Vibrionaceae; genus Vibrio; species Vibrio lentus. The sequence goes on along the minus strand of NZ_JAUFQE010000001.1, from coordinate 972,831 downwards.
GGGCAATACTGAAGTGGGCCGTTCTGTGGTAAACAAAGCAAAAGACGCGATCAGCCGTTTAGCGCAAGATATTGAAAGCACGGGTCAAGTGGTGGAGCAGCTTGCTTCAACAACGCAAGACATCGGCTCTATTCTGGGTGTTATCCGTGATATCTCTGAGCAAACTAACTTACTCGCACTGAACGCAGCGATTGAAGCAGCACGTGCCGGTGAACAAGGCCGAGGCTTTGCTGTGGTAGCCGATGAAGTTCGTAACCTTGCAAGCCGCACAGCAGATTCAACGGAAGAGATTCAGAAGATGATCAACCAACTGCAAAGCGATGCGAAAGATGCGGTAACGGCAATGAGTGCAGGTAAAGTGATTACACTTGAGGGCGTATCAGCATCGGATGAAGCGGTAGACGTACTGGGTGGTATTTCAGACCGTATCGTTGACATCACTGACCGTAACACACAAGTGGCAACCGCAACGGAAGAGCAATCAACCGTAGTTCACACCATTAACCAGAACATTGAAGAGATCAACGCTATCAACGAAGTGACGACAGGTACGGCCGAGCAACTTGCTGAAGCAAGCCAAGAGCTTCGCGACCTGTCTTCTCGCCTAGATAAGATGGTTGGCTCGTTTAAGCTGTAATCTCTTTAAGCTTTAAATCCTTTAAGCTGTAGCATGGCTTAGAAAGGGGCATTGATGAAGAGCTGGATTCATTTAATCGTGAATCCAGCTCTTTTTATTTACGGGCCTGTTTTCTTCTAACTGGCTTTAGCTTGATCTGGTTTCGGGCTTTGCACTTAATCGCTCTAGCATCACAGAGCGTAAATGAGTAAAATCTGATTAGGTTTAATATTTAGGTAAGTATCATGAGCGATTTTGAAAAAGAACTAGAGCAGATGACTCAAGAGATGGGCGATGAGCCAGAAGTACAACTGCCATCAATTGAAGAGCAAAAAGCGATCGTTGCTGAATTTAAGCGACTAGAAGCGGAAGGCAAACTAACACCAGAAGTGTTAGAAAAGCATTTTGGTCAGTTCAACAAAACTAGTGATACGCCAATCCACTAAGTTTCAGTAGAGCTAATCTATATCGTTAGATAGGGTGGCTTTTAGTACAAACAGATAAAGGTCTAGCATCCGCTAGGCCTTTTTTATTGCTGCGCGAAAAGCTAACTGAGCTGTGCGCAAAGTTAAACAATCAAAGTGAAAGTAGTTGGCGCCTTTAAACAAAAAAATCCCCCTTACTTGGTAAGAGGGATTCGATATGGGCAAGTTATATCTTAAAAAGGCGAACCGATTAGTCGGTGCCGTACTCTTTGTACAAGCGACGACATGCTCGACCATCGCTATGGAACAAGTGACAACGGTGCGCAGGAATACCAATCGCTAGCTTGTCACCAGACTCAATCGTCAACGTGTCTGGTTGACGGTAGATAACATCAGCATCAGCACTTTCGAGGTTTAGGTAAACCTGTGTTTCGTTACCTAGTTTCTCGACCATCATCACTTCAGCTTCAATCGTCGCGTCACCCGTGTCAGCAGACAACAAGTGCTCAGGACGAACACCCAGAGACATACGGTCACCAGCATTGACAGTGGTACCATCTACCGGGATCCAGAAAGTCATGCCATTTGAAAGTTGTACCAATACGCGCTCTGCTTCAGCTTGCTCGATGTGAACCGACATAAAGTTCATCTTCGGCGAGCCAATAAAGCCAGCAACGAAACGGTTCTGAGGGTAGTGGTAAAGATCAAGCGGCTTACCGACTTGAGATACGTAACCGCCATCAAGAACAACAATTTTATCGGCCATTGTCATCGCTTCCACTTGGTCGTGGGTAACGTAGATCATGGTGCAACCAAGTTGACGCTGTAGCTTAGTGATTTGCGAACGCATTTGAACACGCAAAGCAGCGTCAAGGTTAGATAGAGGCTCATCAAGTAGGAATACGTTTGGTTGAGAAACCAGAGTACGACCGATAGCAACACGTTGACGTTGACCACCAGATAGGGCTTTAGGCTGACGCTCAAGAAGGTGACCAAGCTGAAGGATTTCTGCAGCATGTTCAACACGCTTATCAATTTCAGCTTTGTTAGCGTTCGCTAGCTTCAGGCCGAAAGACATGTTGTCGTAAAGGTTAAGGTGAGGGTAAAGCGCGTAAGATTGGAATACCATACCTACGCCACGCTTTGAAGGCTCAACGTCATTCATGCGTTGGTCGCCAATGTACAAATCACCAGACGTAATGTCTTCTAGACCTGCGATACAGCGTAATAGCGTCGATTTACCACAACCTGATGGTCCAACGAATACTACGAACTCACCTTCGTTGATGTCTAAGGTTACGTCCTTAGAAATCTGTACATCACCATATGATTTATAAACGTTTTTTAACGTGACACTCGCCATCTAGCTAGTCCTCGATCGATCAAATTTTAAGTTTTACTGCTTATCATTATAAGAAATTTTTGGGTCAGCAGTAACTGTAGGAATTGGTAAGTATTGAATGAGTAAGAAAAAAGTGGGTGAGACTTGGATTCTTTAACCAAGCCCACCCGTCATAGCCAAACTGGTGCCTATTTCCCCCACATCCAGCTAAATCTCCCCCGTGATTCAATCACAGATTTAGCTCGATGCTTAATAAAGACAACAGCGGGCAGTGAAGCCAACTAAATGAACAATGCTTCAACGCATAACATTCGCTGGTAAAGGGTTCTTACTATCCACTCTTGGATGAATGCAGTTTCGGTGAATTGGCGCAATGGTACATCCTCCCAATGAAAATTTAACGAGGGGGAGTAGTAGGGGAGGAGTAGATAAATGGGGTTATTAATAATTGGCGATCCAGTTCAAATAAATCCACCCCATAACGGTGATGTTGATCACGATGAGTATGCATTTTGTGATTTTAGTCTCTAATCTGACCGGATGGCGATCACGAAATTAAGCCATAATAGCTAGGGCGTAGTGGCTAGGATGATGAGTTAGAGCCTATTTTCTCAGATCATAAGCCCTGAAAACTGGCTCGTCTTGGTAGATGTGCCCTACGTATAAATATAAAAAGGATATTCACATGAAAAACGCTCTAAGCGCTGTAGCTCTAGGAACATTAGTTGCTCTGGGTTCTTTTGGTGCAAATGCTGCTATCGAAGAAGGACAACTAACAATCTGGGTTGGTGGTGACAAAGCTTATGAAGGCATGGCTGAAGTAGGTAAACGCTTCGAAGAAGACACTGGTGTTAAAGTAACAGTCGCTTTCCCTGACAAACTAGAAGAGAAGTTCTCTCAAGTTGCAGCAGCTGGCGATGGCCCAGATATGATTTTCTACGCACACGACCGTTTTGGTGGTTTTGCGGAAGCCGGTCTTCTTGTTGATATCAAACCTTCTAAAGAAACTAAAGAAGGTATCGTAGACTTCGCATGGGACGCTGTTTCTTACGAAGGTAAAACAATCGCTTACCCAGTAGCGGTTGAGTCAGTTTCTCTTATCTACAACAAAGCACTTGTTCCTAACCCACCTAAGTCTTGGGAAGAAATCCCAGCACTTAACGCTGAGCTTCAAAAAGACGGCAAGAAAGCGATCATGTGGCCTCTACGTGGCGGCGCTTACTTCACATGGCCTCTACTTGCAGCTGACGGCGGTTACGCATTCAAACAAACTGCTGAAGGTTACGACATTAAAGATGCGGGCGTAGCGTCTGAAGGTGTTCAGAAGTCTCTAGGTTTCATCGAGAAAATGGTACAAGACAAAGTTATCTCTGCAGACATGGATTACTCAGTTGCTGAGTCTGAATTCGTTGCGGGTAACGTTGCAATGACAATCAACGGTCCTTGGGGCTGGGCAAACATCGAGAAAGCGGGCGTTGACTACGGCGTAACAACGCTACCTAAGTTCAACGGTAAAGCGTCTAAGCCTTTCGTTGGTGTATGGGCTGGTGGTATCAGCACTGCTTCTCCAAACCGCGACCTAGCTGTTGAGTTCATGGAAAACTACCTACTAACAGACGAAGGCATGAAGAGCCTGAATGACGACAAGCCACTAGGCGCTGTTGCTCTTAACTCTTTCCAACGTCAACTAGACAGCGACACTCGTATTGCAGCAACAATGGACAACGCGATGAACGGCGAAATCATGCCTAACATCCCTCAGTTCACAACGTTCTGGTACAGCATGGAAGAAGCGATCGGCAACGTAGTTGACGGCCGTCAAACAGTAGACCAAGCACTAAAAGCTGCTGAAGGTCGCATGACTAAGTAACAACCAAGCACTACCTTTTAAGGAGAGGGTAACCTCTCCTTACTTTTCTATTTTTTATCTATATCGCTAGCAGGTTCCTCTATGCAGTCAGTTCAAGGTACAGATGCTATCCCAGCACCATCAAGCCTTCCAGGCAGTAAAAGCGTCTTCATCAAATGGGGGTTGCTTGGTAGCGTTGGCTTAATTAACGGCTACGCTACAATTCTAATGTATTCACGCGGTGAGCTCGCTTTTGCGCTGCTTACTGTGATTTTAACGGCTTTGGCACTTTACATTTTTGGTAGTAAGAAAACTTACGCCCACCGTTATATTTACCCTGGTATTGCCGGAATGATCTTGTTCATTCTTTTCCCATTGGCTTATACCGTAGGGCTTGCGTTCACTAACTACAGCGCAAAAAACCAACTGTCTCTTGAGCGTACTCAAACGGTTCTTTTAGACCGTTCTTTTCAAAGCGGTGAGAGCTACCCATTTACTTTGTACAAGACTGATGACGGTCACCAGATCGTTGTTAAAGATGGCGACCAGCTTTTAGCAACAGACGTATTTTCTTTTGAAGATATGAGTGCAACAGAGATGGACCTATCTGCAATTGAGTCTGCACAAGGTGAGAAAGAGAAGATCAAAGCGATCATCCAAAACCGTGCAGCGATCAATGCGGTTGATTTCCATCTGCCTAACGGTGACGACATCCGCATGAGTGGCTTACGTAAGTTTGCTTCTGTTGCTCCGCTTTACACGCTTCAAGATGATGACGAAACGTTAATCAACAATGAAACGGGTGAAGTTCTCAAGCCAAACATGGAAGAGGGTTTCTATCAACCTGTCGATGCCAATGGTGAGTTTACTGGTAACACCATCTCTCCGGGCTTTGTGGTTAACATTGGCACACATAACTTTGAACGTGTTTGGAAAGATGATGGTATTAAAGAACCATTCATCAGCATCTTTATTTGGACGGTGATCTTCTCGGTATGTACCGTAGCGTTCACACTTGTTATCGGGCTTGTACTGGCAAATATCGTGCAATGGGAAGAGCTAAAAGGTCGTTCAATCTACCGTGTACTACTGATTCTGCCTTACGCAGTACCCGCGTTCATCTCGATTCTTATCTTTAAAGGTCTATTCAACCAGAGCTTTGGTGAGATCAACATGGTGCTTGAGAATATCTTCGGCTTAAGCCCGAACTGGTTCTCTGACCCAATTCTTGCGAAAACCATGGTGTTGATGGTTAACACGTGGCTAGGTTTCCCTTACATGATGATTCTATGTATGGGTCTGCTTAAAGCGATTCCTGATGATTTGTACGAAGCGTCAGCGATTGATGGTGCGAACTTCCTTGATAACTTCAAGCGTATTACATTCCCATTGATGATTAAGCCGCTTACACCGCTATTGATTGCAGCGTTTGCCTTTAACTTCAATAACTTTGTAATGATTCAACTATTGACGAACGGTGGCCCGAACATGATTGGCACCTCAGAGCCTGCGGGTTACACAGATTTGCTTGTAAGCTACACCTACCGAATCGCATTCGAAGGCGGCGGCGGTCAAGACTTTGGTCTAGCAAGTGCAATCGCAACGCTTATTTTCCTATTGGTTGGTGGACTTGCGTTACTAAACCTTCGTTTCACTAAACTGTCTCAAGATTAAGGAGCACGACAATGGCTATGGTACAAGGTAAAGGCCTTAAATACCGAGTATGGGCAACGCATGCAGTGTTGTGGTGCTTCTTGGCAATGATTATCTTCCCACTACTAATGATCATCGCGATCTCGTTCCGTGAAGGTAACTTCGCAACAGGTAGTTTGATTCCTGATAATCCATCACTGGAGCACTGGAAACTGGCTCTTGGTATGTCGGTAACGAATGCTGACGGCTCGGTGACACCACCTCCGTTTCCAGTACTGACTTGGTTATGGAACTCGATCAAAGTGGCGGGTGTTACATCGATTTTAATCGTGGCATTGTCAACGACATCGGCTTACGCATTTGCTCGTATGCGCTTCAAAGGTAAAGAAACTATTCTGAAAGCGATGATGATTTTCCAAATGTTCCCAGCGGTACTTGCTCTTGTGGCTATCTACGCGCTGTTCGACAAACTTGGTCAATACATTCCGTTCTTAGGCTTGAACACGCATGGCGGTCTGATCTTCTCGTACTTGGGCGGTATCGCACTGCACGTATGGACGATTAAAGGCTACTTTGAAACGATTGATAACTCATTGGAAGAAGCGGCTGCACTTGATGGTGCAACGCCTTGGCAAGCATTCAGACTGGTTCTACTGCCATTGTCTGTGCCAATTCTAGCGGTTGTGTTTATTCTTTCGTTCATCGCAACAGTGGGTGAAGTGCCTGTAGCGTCTATCCTGCTAACCGATGTGAACTCTTACACGCTAGCGGTAGGTATGCAGCAATACCTATACCCTCAGAACTACCTATGGGGTGACTTTGCGGCAGCGGCTGTACTTTCAGCACTTCCGATTACTATCGTGTTCTTACTTGCTCAACGTTGGTTAGTTGGCGGTTTGACGGCAGGTGGTGTAAAAGGATAAGCTGTACCCTATAAGAAAGACAAAGAGCGACCTTATAGGTCGCTCTGTATTGGCATTTTTATTACATCATTTGGTTTGGCCGCCGATCAGTAATAAAAATAACCCTCAGGTTACGCATAGCTGGCTATTAATCAGGTTCCTTACGCTATTAATGATTAGTGGTTTTTGTAACTCTAACCCAGGTATTTACTTGGGTTTTTTTATGCCTGCTACTTTTTGCTTTCTATTTGGTCTTTGTTTTATCTGTCAATTTTTGTGCTTATAGCTGCTTTAGCCATTAAAGCTTCGAATCATTTCTCTCCCGAATCTCACCTGTCTCATTTTTCTTACTTGAAGACATGAACGAGTCTCACAAATCAGACACTCAGTATAAAGGGCTGTTGGTCTATTGATATATTGCTAATAATCCAATGCGTGATACTTCAATGATTTGCGTGCAACAAATACAGAAGTTACAGAGAAAATGTATATAGAGGCAGTAGGTGGCTGTGAATTGCAGGGAGCTATATCCCTGACTTATGGAATGGGGTGGAGAAGTATTGAATGACTAACGGTTGATATCGGCCGCTGATTCAAGCTAGATGCAGATAGCTGTGATTAGTTAGGAAAATGATTCGCTAGGACTAATGATCAGTTAGGAACTATGATCAGTTAGGACCTATGAACGACTAGCGATGAACTATAAAAGCTAGAACTCTTTGCTTGAGGGAGCACAGCCCAAGTGTTGCAACAACACATAGATGCTTTCTTGATCGAGTGCGACACGGCGAAAGAGATCCGCAAACGTGTTGTCCCCGCCAAAACAAGTCTGGATATAGTGGTTAATTTCATTGCTATCGTAACCTTCTACGTACAATGTTCTGACCCATTGGTACTCAACTGCCTTGAGGTTGTTCAGTGTAGATTCGCTAAGTGTGGTGCGTGTGACGCTCAAGAGTAGCTCCGGGAAATTCAAATACATCCATTATGATTGGCGGTATTTAATCAGAGCTAAATGACGACTTTATTACAGTTCGAGCAAATCGCTCAACAACAGCAGGTTCATTTCAACCCTTGGCTGAGTATCACGCTATATAAGCCTTGTTGACATAAGTAGTATTGAGATAAGCAGTATTGGTTAAGACGCGGGTTTGTCTGTGAGAGTTTGTATAGGGGATCTGAGTTAGATAAACAAATGCCAAGCATGTGCTTGGCATCGTAATTAGGTTTTGTAGGTTAGGGCTAGCGATTGACCTTATTTAAGGTACTTCACGTGCGCTTCCATCTCTTCACCAATCTGCTTTCGCATGTTCATCAGGCGAATAGCCGAATCTCTTAATTCAATGTCTTCTGGCGTTTCTGGTACCCATTCTGGCACCTTAGTCGGGTTACCATTCTCATCAACAGCGACCATAATAACGATACAGTGAGTCGTTAGGCGGTTGTTGAGTTCTTTAGGGTCGCTAGCTTGAACGTCGATAGCGATGTGCATGGAAGATGAACCGGTATAGATGACCTTCGCGCTTACTTCAACAAGGTTGCCTACATGGATTGGCGCAACGAATCGAATACCACCTGCGTAAGCGGTAATACAATATTTACCACTCCATCCAGCAGAACAAGCATAAGCCGCTAAATCGACCCATTTCATTACTGCACCACCATGAACTTTACCACCAAAGTTCACATCCCCGGGTTCAGCTAAAAAACGCAGAGTAACGTCTCGTTTACCATCTTGTCGGCTATTGTTACTGCTCATCTATCTTCCTTCATTATTATTGTGCTGCATAACATGCTTGTTACTTGCTAATAACAATATACTTAAGATGACATAAATTAAAGTGGATAATCTCACGATCGAGACTATTTTTTCAAACGAGTGACAAACGGGTGAATATTGATGTTTAAAGGCGGTTGAGGCAAGTGGCAAACACGGATGAAGCAATCTTGTACACGTGGTTAGAAATTATTGATCAAGCAATTAGAAATATTGATCAGCGAGCTAGAAAGGTTGATAGCAAAAAAAACACCTAGCGCAGTGCTAGGTGTTTTCAAGCCGTTAGGTACTCATATCGGTACCTTTTTATGTTTGCCAACTAACCGCTGTTAATCTGGTTTAGTTAAAATGATTCTAGTGTTTTTACCACTAAAGTGGTAGTAAAATCTTTTGTTATTTAGCTCATTTTTACTCTTGAACAAAGTATAGATCCTTTGCGTAGATATTTCCTTTCGGATTATTGTTCGGGAAGCCTTTAAGTGTATTTCGCACTAATCGAGTGTGATTGTAGTGGTATAAAGGCATAACTGCTGCTGATTCGTTAAGAAGCGATTCAGCATGCTGATATAGAGCAAAACGTTTAGACTGATCTTCCGTTTTGCTCGCTTGCTGCAAGAGCTCATCGTAATCAGGGTTACAGTAACCACTCTCATTGGCCGTGTGCCCACAAGTGAAGGCTTCTAACAGAGCTGAAGGCTCTGGATAGTCCCCAAAGGCCCAAGAACGAGCAAGCTGATAATCTCCCGCTCCTTTAGCTGCGACATACGCTTTCCACTCCATGTTCTCTAGCTCTACCTTCACGCCAAGTGGTTTCCACATTGATGCAATTGCGATGGCGATCTTTTTGTGGTTTTCACTGGTGTTGTACGTGAGTGTAAATTTAAGAGGATTCTCTTGGTTGTATCCAGCTTCTTCTAATAGCTGCTTGGCCTTGGCTTGACGTTTTGAGCTATCTAGCGCTTCGAATAAAGACTTAGGAGCCGTGTAGTTCGGGATGTTATTAGGCGTCACGCTGTAGGCTTCAGGCTCTCCTTGTCCTGTCACTTTATCGACTAAAATCTCTCGGTTTACTGTCATGCTTAATGCTTGTCGAACTCTGACATCATCAAACGGAGCTTGACGCGTATTGAACGAATAAACATATGACCCTAACAAAGCCTGTGCCTTAATCTGTTCAGGGCTTTCTTTGACAAGCTTTTGGTAATACTCAAGTTGAACGCGATTCGTCATGTCAATCTCACCGGATTGATAACGAATCAGTTCAGCATTTTGAGATGATAAACCAAGGTAAGTGACCTTATTGATGACGGTTGAAGGGTTATCCCAGTAATTTGGGTTTCTGGTCACTTCTACGTATTCGTTAGGTACCCATTTACTCAGAGTATAAGCGCCGTTGGTTGCAATGTTCTCTGCGCGAGTCCACTGGTCGCCTTTCTCTTCAACCAACTTAGCGGGTAGAGGGAAGAAGGTTTTAATACTCATTAAACTCATGAAGTAGGGCGTAGGCTTTGAAAGCGCAATTTCAACCGTGTGTTCATCCAATGCTTTAATGCCCAGTTCCGACGGGTCTTTATCTCCTCCAAGAATCTCACTGGCGTTAACGATATTCGCCGTCGAGAAAACAAACCCTGTATTGTTACCCGTTTTAGGTGACACGGCACGTTGCCAGCCAAAGACAAAGTCTGATGCTGTCACTGGCTCGCCGTTTGACCATTGAAGACCTTCTTTCAACATAAACGTGACGGTTTTGCCGTCTTTGCTGAACGACCATTCTTTAGCTTGTCCTGGGATGATCTGCCCATCGCTGTTCTCGATCACAAAGCCTTCAAACATATCATTGACGATAATGTCACCGGGCATACCAGAATTAACAAAGTTTGGATCGAGAGTATTGGGCTCTGCACCATTGCCACGTACAAAATGTTGTTCTTTAGCTAATGGTGTATCAGTAGGAACTGTGGCAGCAAAGCTTGAGGCTGAGGATAGAGCAAGCAGTGACGATATGATCACTGGGATCCTTGGTTGAGTCATTGTAATTCCTTTTACAACTTAAACAGTACTCAATGCATTAAACATGAGTCAGCTCAAGGTTGCAACAACAGTAAGTGCGCATTAAAGGAATTTGAAAACGGTGTGAACAGAACAATTGAACAAAACAGGAAAACAACAATGCCTGCTGAGGGAGCAGGCATTGTAAGGAGAGGGTGATTCGCGAATTTTCGTTCGTCTAATCTAAGAAAAGCTAGCTTTGCTGAGGTAGAGCAGCCTCAAGCCTTGGTTTTCTTTTGATTTGAGCAAGAATGACACCCGAAATAACCATCACACCACCAATGATATGGAACTGATTAATCTCTTCGCCTAGCCAAGTGGAGGCTAATACAATCGCGATAACGGGCATCAAGTTCATAAACATCGCACTTGAATCTGCACCAATGGTGTCAATCGCTTTCACCCACATCCAAGGCGCCAAAATAGAAGCAGCAACCGCGGCATAAGCGATCAAAGGAAGAGCTTGCTGTGATGGCAGTAGTTGCTCGCTAGTTAACCAAAGAGGAGTCAACATCGCGACAGCAAATAACCCTTGAATATAAATCACGACCCAACTACTAATTGGCATTTTCCAGCGTTTGAGTAACACGCAGTAAGAAGCGTAAACACAGGCCGCGATTAACATATAACCATCGCCTTGGGTGAGGTTTTGATGGATGAAGAACAGAGGGTCGCCTTTACCGAGCATTAACGCCAACCCAGCCAGAGACAATACACCGCCCACAATACTCAGGCTAGAAATAGACTTGTTTAACAAAGGCACACTGAGGAACACACTGATGAGTGGAACCAAAGAAGTAATCAATGCCATGTTAGAAGCGGAGGTGGTTAAACCTGCGTAGTAACCCAATGATTGGTTTAGCACCATGCCCAAAAAACCAAGGAAAGCTAATTTGGACAAGTTCGGCTTAATGATTGGCCACTGTTTAATCACAGACCGAATGCAGAAAGGCGTCAAAATTAACATCGCAATAAACCAACGGTAAAAACTCATCGCACTTGGTTCTATCGTGCTCGCTGCTAGCTTGTTGACGATCGCATTTGCACCCCAGATACAGACTGTGAAAAATGGTAATAGATAATACATGTGAATTCCGTCGCAAATGACTTGATGCGGCTAGTTTGACAGGTCGTTATACTTACAGATATCTTTAAAAAGACATCAGACGCGATAGGAAGACAAGTTTGAAAAAACACTCAAGAAACCTTCACCCGTCCTTATCAATTGATAAGGCACCATCCAACGTATTTATGAATTTCGAAGCTTTCTTATCGAACACCGAAACTCGTATACACAGCCACCCTTGGGGGCAGGTTCAGTTGATCAGCGGTGGGATTCTTGAAATGGAAGCAGAAGGTATACGCTTTCTCGCGCCGCCACATCTCGCTATTTGGGTGCCAGCTGGGGTCATGCACTGCAGCTACAACCGTAAGCCATTGGATTATTGCTCACTGAACATTGCTCATGAGTTAACTCAGCATCTGCCTGAAAAAACCAGCCTCATTAAGATCACCCCAATCGTGTCTTCGATTATTGATGACTTTCGCCAACGCGATATTAACGTTGCACAAAGCGAACAAGATCAAAGGCTTGTTCGGGTGTTACTCGATCAACTTGCAGAGCGTCAAGTCGAGCATCACTTCTTACCTTCAACTGATAACAAGTATCTTGCCCCAATTCTTGCGGCGATAGAAGAGAACCCAACCGACGATATCTCGCTAAAGGATTGGGCAGAGAAAGTGCACGCAACCGAGCGTACTTTGTCGCGTCATTGCCAAAGTGAGTTAGGTATGAGCTTCACGGAATGGCGACTACGAGTTCGCTACTTGTACTCAATGGACCTATTAAGAAATGGGCAGTCGGTGAAAGAAGTGGCACTCACATTAGGTTACAACCAAGCCAGCCCCTTCATTAGTATGTTCAAGAAATATTCAGGCCAAACGCCAGAGCAATATAAGAATCGTTTGTTGTAATTAGTATATGGAGAGGCATCGGATTAGAAACGGGTGTCTGTCACGGCAAAACGTTAAGTCTTGCCAAACTAAAGTACCTAGAATCCATTGCGAGTTATTACCTATTAAGAGCTGGATATTGATCCCTTCAAGAATAAGGCGTTAGACCTCCCTTTTTATAAATAAAACGATTGCATATAAATTGTGTTTTGTAGAGCCTTAGGACACTCATCAATGATGAGTGATTAAAACAATAATAAGGATACTAAAACAATGAAAATGCGTTTAAATCTAAGCCTTTTCCTAATTTCTACCGCTCTTAGTCCAGTTGCGCTTGCAGATATTACATACCCTGACGGCTACTACCTTGAAGCTGAAGGACTCAACGGAAATGCGTTAAAAGACATGCTCGGTGTCATTGCTGCTCGTGGGCAAAAGCAATTATCGTATACCCAGGTATGGTCGGCATTAAAAGATACCAACGAAGACCCGAATAACTCGAATAACGTGATTCTGTATTACAGCGGCCGTTCACAATCTAAAGATTTTACGTCGTCGGGAAATAACGACAAAAATGCATGGAACCGTGAGCACCTTTGGCCTAAATCTTTTGGTTTTAAGCGTAAAGATCAGTGGGGCTATACAGACATTCATCACCTGCAACCCACCGACGCAGAGATTAACTCTATCCGCTCAAACAAAGACTTTGACTTTGGTGGTTCGCCATTGAGAAAGTCGCCGTTGAACAAAACCGATTATGACAGCTTTGAACCTAGAGATGCTGTAAAGGGTGATACTGCTCGTTCGATTTTCTACATGGCCGTACGTTATGAAGGTAACAACGCAAACATGCCTGATTTGTATCTGGTTGATGATGTTTCGAGTACGTCAGGCAAGCCTAAGGTTGGAAAGCTATGCACATTACTTCAATGGCATAACGCCGATCCAGTAGACAATTGGGAGCGTAACCGCCATGAAAAAGCCGTGCAGTGGCAAGGTAACCGTAACCCATTCGTTGATAACCCAAGCTGGGTAAATGATATTTATGGCAGCCGATGTAACGGTTGATTGGTCGCTTTGTCGTCTGAACAACGCTAAGCAGTAGGTATGCCTCTGTAATTCGTATTAAAAAGCCATCTTCGTGATGGCTTTTTTGATGTGAATCGGTCTTGGTTTTTAAGGCTATTTATGTACATTGTCTGCGGTATGAAGCTGAAAAATTAGCTATCGATGCTATAGCTTCTTGTTATGCACCTTTTTCGACGAACATTTGCTTGTACGATTTCGTTTGCAAGGCTGTGGATGTTAAGCCAAATTTATTAGCCAAAACTTCCAACTCAACTTTGTAGGCTGATAACGTAGATTCATCATCAGTCATTATTGCGAATTCGGCAAAATCACCGATACCCGGCAAGGAATCAACGGTAATATGAAAATCTCCAACAAAGTAGATACTCCGCGTTTTCTCCGCTTTTAGTACCACTTCAAATCCCATAGTTTCCAACATGCTCCGAGCTTTCGAGGCGTCAGTAATATTTGTCGCTTCACATCGGTCTGATTCGGGTCCTTTGACTATCCACAGCTTGATACCTGAAGGTTCCATCGTTCGAATACACACGCTTTTGTTCTCGGCATGCAAGGCTTTATCTGATAAATCAAAATACCAGTCACATTCAACATTATCTTCGAGCATAACTTCGTGAGGAATTAACCGTAAGACTTCGAGGAAGTCCGATCTCGAGTCAATCCGATACTTTAGCTCAACTTCGTATTTACCTTGGAAGTGATTGTGGTCCATAAGCTACTTCAACGTAAAAATGGAATTCTAACATAGGAGTAAATGGTAAAACTTGAATAGGCGCATAGTGCCGTATTAAGAAGGTGTTCGTGCCGGTATGCTTAATATCCCGTTAACTCCATATAGCCCGTACCAAAGTGTGTTCCTTCAATAACGACTGGCCCCTCCCAATAGGGTACCGACAGCGGCATTTTAGCATTTGGATTGAGTGCTGAGACAGTCAGTTCTATTTTTTGAGTTGGAATCGAAACTTGCCACTCTGTTGGATAGTCACGTCCATCGATTTCAGTTTGCCTAATAGCAGTTAAGCTGATGTCTTGCTGTGAAATCGCAACGCCAGAGCCATCCTGCTTCATTAACCTTGCGTGAGCATAACTGGCTTTGCCTGATGTTGAGTTGCGAAGCTGAAATACCACCAAACTGGTTTCATCACTCAGCCTTAGCGCAAACCAATCCCAGCCTTGTTGCGAGTCGAGTAAAAACTGCGAGCTCCATTCTCTGTCTATCCAACCTTTACCAGACACCTGATGTGTGATGCCATCAATAGTTACTTCGCCTGATACATCGATGAATGGTTGGCTGTAGTAATAGGAAGCCACTTTGCCATCGCCACTTTTGGTGCTGTAGCCTAGCTCGCCTTGCTTTTGATAAGGCGCGTTGCTGGTTAACTTAAGCGAGTAGCCAAACTGATCGGAATTAGCGTTCAAGGTTGCGGGGAATAGATCATCGCTTGAAGAGTTCCATTGCCAGTCATCAAGATAGACACGAAATGGGGAAGCGCTTACACCTGCCAGTTCTGCTTGGTCGCGTGACCACTTCTCATCAGCGTAGTGTTTGTCTTTAGTGGTGACAGCACTGTGCGCCATGTAAATCTGCTGGCTTTGCCACGTGGTTTTCTTAGTACCATTGCCACTGTCCTGTGGTGCAGCCGCGAAGCGGAATTGTGTCCACTGCACGCCTAACGCATTGCCGTCTTCATCAATTAAGTTTGCGGTTAAATACCACCACTCATGACGAAAATCAGGGTGTGCTTGATGGTCGGCAGGGAAAGTGATGTCGATACCTTTTACTACCGGAGAAAATTGCGTTTGATCGACTACCGTTTCATTCTCGGTTTGTGTTTCAGTACCGAGTATCGAACCCATATTTTGAGCGGTTTGTTGTGTGGATTCATCGCACCCTAAAAGGAGCAAGATGCCAAGTGTGAGAACGAAAGCTCTTGTTGGTTGAGTCATCACAACACCTCACTCTGTAAACTGGATACCACGGGTTTACTGACCAAACGCCACAGTGGAATTAAGGTCGCAATCACCGCCACTAGAATGGTGATGGCTGCGATGCTGAGTGCATCACTCCAATTCCATACATAATTTAAACTCCAACCAAAGGCGCGTAGGGTGACGATATCCGTCAACACATAACCGACCATAGCGCCGAGCGGTAAGGCGATAACCAGAGTGAAGGCGACCAGAACAACGATTTGCCCGACCACCATCGCCATCAATTTTCGCTGACTAACACCGAGCGCATACAACCTTGCAATAGCGGCTTTACGTGCATCGAGCAACATGAAACAGGCGCAGAACAACCCTATTACCGCGACCATTAAAGTAACGCCATTAAGCGCTCGAGTGATGGCAAAAGTTTGTGAGAAGATATCTAAAGCGATCGATTTGATCTGCGCTTGATCGTAAAGCTGACTTGGGTGCAGGTTCAGTTGCTGGCGCAGTTGTTCGTACACCACTTGTGGGTCGCCAGATACTTTGATTCCCAAGCTGGAGGGTAAGTCAGTAAATCCGCTTTCGAGCCATAGACTAGGCGCAAGTAACACTTCACCATTCGGTGAGCCGTAATCGTGGAAAATAGCCCCGACGATGAGTGTTTTGTCTTGGATCGCGTCGAGCTTGAGTTGGCTTCCAAGGGACAAGCCGAGCTTCACCGCAGTGGGTTCGCTGATCGCCACCAATTCACCTTGGTAAAAGCGTGACCAGAAGTCATCAACGTGAGATTGGAACACCATGGTTTGCTCAAGTGTGTCTTTGTCTTTGGTGCCGAGCAAAGTCGGTAAACCCTGCAAGTTATCATCGACGTAGTATTGCTTGTAGACGGTTTCAACATTATCAAACTGTTCTAACGCGCGCTCTACATTGGCGATTTCACCTTGGGCAGGGCTAACGTAAATATCGGCATGTAAGCGTTGTTCAAGCCATTGTTTCAAGGTGGATTCAAAGCTGCCGACTAAGGTATTCATTCCCATGTTAGCGGTAACCGCTAGAAGCAGCGCCATCATGGCAAGGGATAGGGGAGATATTAGCTCTCTCAGTTCTGCAAAAAGATATTGTATTAACCCTGACTTGGTGCGCTGTTCGCTCCAACTTGCTAACACGCTGAGCGTTTTGGGTAGATATAAAGGAATCGACACCACTAACACTCCAAGCCAAGCCATAGTGAAGCGATGATGTTCGCTGAGCCATAACCCTGCTAACGCGATAACCGTCAGAACTAACCCGATAGTAAACAACTGGTTTTCGTTTGAAGCCTCTGGCGCTTGGTAAAAACCACCATGAGAAGAGAGCGGTTGTCGAATACGCTGCTTAAAGTGTTGCCAACATGCGACTAACGTAGCCGCTAGCGTGAGTAATAAAGCCTGCACTAGCCATTGCCACTGCCATGTGCCGGGAAGCAGTGTTGTACCATAAAGTTGCTCAAGCGTTATCGCGACGGTTGGATGTAGCCAGTGGCTGAGTTGAATGCCGAGAATGAAACCAAGTGATGCGCCTAGTGTGACTAAAACCGTGAGCTCTATTAGCAGAGCTGAAAACACGATGATCGGCGCAACCCCAGCTTGCTGAATTTGTACTAACAGCCGATTTCGCTTGAGCAAACTGTACTTCACACCGTTGTAAGCGATGAACAGGCCAACCAAAAACGCCAACAAACTCATGGCGGTGAGATTGAGGTGAAAGCTATCGGTAATTGCACCGAGATCCGTACTTTGGTTGTTGGAAATCCATTGCCCCTGTTTGCCGATAAGGTTTTGCCACTTATCCTGAGTATTGCTGTTAGTGTCGCTCTTAGTGTCAAAAATAGCGATATAGCTCAGTTGTCCTTGCTTGTTAAGCAGCTGCTGAGCGAATCCAATGTCCATCAACATTCGGCTACCCAGTTGCCATTCATCAGGCAGTACCACAACTTGGGTGACTATTTCATCGAGAGTAAGTGTATCTACTTCGCCTAAACTTTGATGTTGCGATTCGCTCATCATCACTATGGGTTCACCCGCCAAGAGTTGCGGCAAAGGTAAGGCATTGTCGAACAGGGATATGTTTTGACTGTCTTCTGGCGTTCTATCGTTTTCGGCTAGCTTGTCGCTAGAATAGCGAGATCTTGAGGTGAGAGCTGCGATCAACTCACTGCCTTGTACCGACCAACGACGACCTTGTTCGTCTCTCACTCGCCCTTCAATCACGGGCAGCGCTGCGCTTAATCCATTTTTTCTTAGCTTAAAATAGAGCGATTCCGGCAAATAGTTTTGCCCTGCTGGTGGAATGATAAGGTTCTGCGCTTGAGCGCTAAGTTGCTCGGTCGATTCTGCATAACTGCGCTTGGCATTGAGGTTGATGGCTTGCACTGCGACAAACAAGGTGACCGCTAGCACAATGCCGATCAGAATCGCTGCGGCTTGCAAGGGCGATTGGCGATAGTGCGCCGTGAATAGGTTCAGGGTGAGCTTGGTGTGTGGAAGCCAAGTTTGAGCGAACTTAACTTGCTTCATTGGATTGCTCACAAGATTGGTGTTGATTCAGTTTTAGATCTACGTTCTTTAAACAACCATCATCTAACACCAATTTTGTCTGCATAAAGCTGGCGCATTCTGGGCTGTGCGTAACCAACAGCACGGCAGTGTTACCTTGTGTAGTGATTTCACTCAGCAGCTTCATAACCTCTATACCTGCTTTGTGGTCGAGGTTGCCTGTGGGTTCATCGGCAAGCAGTAGCTTAGGTTTATGGGCTAGCGCACGTGCGATTGCCACTCGTTGTTGTTGCCCGCCAGAGAGCGCTGATACATGCCTATCGAGCAATTCACTGATGCCTAACGCTTCCACTAAGTAATCACACCACTCGTCCCATTTTTGTTGATTTAAATGGAGAGGGAAGGCGATGTTCTGTTTTACGTTGAGTGGCGTTAGCAAGTTGAACTGTTGAAAGATAACGCCTAATTTTTGATGGCGGAATCGGCTCCATTGTGGATCTTTCCAATTTGATGTGTTCTCGCCATCGAGCCACAACTCTCCACCAGATAGTTCGCCACCGGATAGAGGTTCAAACCCCGCAATGATATTCAGCAGAGTACTCTTTCCACTGCCACTCGCCCCTGTCAAAGCCACGCTTGCCCCTGTAGCCAAAGCGAAGTCGACATTTTCCAGCACGTGATGGGTATCTTTGCCATCAACAAAGCTTTTGCTGGCATGTGTGAGTGTGACAATAGGGTTTTCCATTTCCTTTCCTTACAACCAAAACTAACCATCAAAAGGTGTCGTTACTTGTGGCAATTACCGAAGCGATAAGTTCTATGAAACTGTAGACAATAATTTAAAACATTAGAGCGATTTATATCGAATTATTAATAACTTGTACTTCGAAAAGAGGGAAATAGATCAGTGTGAGGAATAAGTCAGGTATTAATTAGAGATTTGAATCTATACAGAGGCCTTTGGGCTCCCGATATTCTACTTTTCCACAGCTAGGAAGGTGATTCTTTTGTTCTGATTAATCCTATTGTCATGTGGTAATTTGTAGCGTTGAACTTTTCATCGTCGGCTTCTCGGAATCTTAAGAAGTAGTTTGGCTATGGTTAATCTAAAGAGATCATCAGTGATCTTGAAATAAAAAGCGCCTGATGGAGTATATCAGGCGCTTGACGTTATGAGTTTCAACCTATGACTGGAACAACTGTTATTTATTCGGAGGGTTCAACGGTTTCTGGGCTCTTTCCCGGAACCATCAAAGCCATTCCTTGACTAAGCAAAATCAAAAAGACAAATGCACCTAAAGTTGAACGCATCGCATCTAAGCGACCAAATATAGCGATGGATGCAATGATTTTCTGTTCATCTTCATCGATTTGACGCTCTTCCAAGACATTGAGTACCGTTTGTTGATGGGTGAATGGAATGCTTTGCTCTTCAACAATCATTTGTTGTGTTACTACAGACAGTGAAGCATCTTCAAGGGTATTCATTTTAAATGAAGAAGAATGAGCAAACGTTAGAATCGTACCCATAACAGCGAGGCCCATTGCTTTGCCAAAGTTACGTGATGTAGCTTGAATACCACTTGATTGCTCTGCATCAGATTGAGCCACCGATGTGGTGATAATTAATGGGCTATGAGCTGCAAATATGCCGCACCCTAAGCCAAAGATGACGTTAGCATAGTAGATAAAGTAGCTGACGCCTCCAACTTGGTATGCCATTAGCATCATCACAACTCCAATGATGCATAACATATTGGCACACGTCATAATAAGTTTCGTTGATCGTCCGTATAACAGAATTGGAGTAAGGATTGACCCTGTGACCATGCCAAACGCATTAAGTCCGACAATAGTTCCAGATTGAAGGGCTGAAAACTCGTTACTGAATTGCAGGTAAGTGACAGTTATAAAAGCCATTGTTGGATACAAAGCATAGGTCATTGCACAGAAGAACATCCCAAACCAGACTCTTTTATTGCTACGTAAGCTGGCAGGAAAAAGCGTCCGTTCACCTCGCATATCTAGTGTAGATTCCCAATGGAAAAACCACTTAAAGGCTATGAGCCCTAACAGGAAAAGAAATGGAACTGGGGAATAGCCGAAGATATTTATATCTCCTTTTGCTTCAATAAACCCAAACCTTTCAATATTCAGCAATGCAATGATGGTAGAAAGCAGAGCAAGCGAGGCGATGACCATTCCTTTTGCATCAAATTTGAGGTTTCTGTCTCTTGTCCCTTTCTTTAATATAAATGAAGAACCAATAGCAATTAGTGAGAACAAAGCGATCAATGCGTAAACCGCTCTAAAGCTGTAAGTATCTAAGACCCCTCCTAAAATTATCGGAGATAGCATCCCCGTCAAGCCAATACTTCCAGAAATCACGCCAAAAGCAATCGCCTGCTGTTTTCCTTTGTAAAAAGCCGTGCAGTAGCCAAAAACCGCAGGTATCAATAAACTTCCCCCAATACCTGCCAGTATACGAGCACCATAAGTAAACTCATACGTAGTGGTAGCAAACGTAGCCCATAGTGAACTTAACACAAGGATGGACATACCAATCTGAATTTGACGCCGCCAGCCTATAATCAAGCCAAGCATTCCACCAGCAATCATAAATGTTGCGCCAATCATGGGATAAATAGTATTGGTAACTTGCAGTTGAGAAAGGGTGAAAGAGAGTTCGGTGACGAGGGAATCTGCGGACAGCATTAAGGTAACATTGTCTAAAACAATGATGGTTTGAGCAAGAATAAGAGTAATGAGCCCGAACCAATTCTTACGGGATTCAGTTAATGATGGTCTCACGATGTCTGCGTTCATAGAATACAATCTCAAATAGAAACACTTAACATCCAACTTGTTTCAGTATTTCTAACGGTACACCTACACGGTCTGTTCCTTACGTGTATGTAGAGCTATTGCGATAGCTACCTAATTACATGCATTAGCGATCAAAAGAAGTAATTGTACGTAAGTAGTAGTTCCGCTTGGTCGCTTTGATGCTCAAATGATTCCGTTGCGTCGTCAAAGTACTGGTTATACGTTATTTGAAGCCAGTGCTTTCTGTTTTGTGTAATAGGAGACTGAAGTGAATACTCAATCATTAAGCTATTTACTGTGCCCAAGTCTCCACCGAAATCTAGGCTCGTAAAGTAAGGATTGAATTGAAAGTTCGCACCGTTCTCGTTTAAATAGAAAGTATTCAAAACATTGGCTTGGACACCCCAACCGTTCTTATCTGCAAAACCTGGATAAGCATAACTATCATCATTTTGGGCGTAAACGGCCATAACGTATGGGAAGACTAACCAGTTATTAAGTGGTGTCACTGCTCTTGTTACTGCGCCAAGTGCAAACATACGTTCGGTAAGGTCATCTTGCATACCGCGTTCAATGTAATCGAAACTGACGCCCGCAACAGGGAATCTATCTGAATCAATGTGAGCAAGTTGAAAGTACCTCGTTCTAAATTCAGTGATTTCAAAATCTGTGTCACCATGGCCGTTAGAAATTACTTCGTCAGCTTTTAGCTCAGCTTTACCAAGGAAGTAGTGCCCATTGTTGTATTGACCTGATTGTTGTATCGCGACTTGAACGTGGTTTAAGTTCTCATGATTAACACCTTTCACCCCGTATGTGGCCTCGAACATATTTGAAACTTTAGAGTGGTCACCCGGGTCTGGTGATTCTGGGCTTAAGCTCTCGTCACTGTAAGCAGAGAAAGAAATTAATAAGGATCCTAAAGAAATGATTGTTTTTTTCATCATTAAACCTTGTATATTTTGATTGGAATTATGTTGGTGAAAATAATAACCCAAACAGTTATACAAAGAGGGTAATAGTGGCTATTAGAATTTACTAATAGTCAGTATGCGATATTAAAAATACATAATAATAGTTATTACCGCTTATCCATATCTAAGAAGTAAATGGAAATATATATTAAAACCACAGACAAAAGAGGCATCTACTTAGATTAATAAATAATATAGAGGTATTTATGTGCACTACATTTCAAGTAAGAACTGAAGATCAGAAATATTTTCACGTTATGAATATGGAACTATTTACAGCGGCAGGCTCTAGAATGCTTGTCGCCCCAAGAGGTCATCAATATAACTCGGAAGGACCTGAAGGCTTAAAGCCAATGAGTTGGGTTGGCAAATATGGCGTTGTAGGTAACTCACTCGGTCCAACCGAGCGCTTTCATGGCGCAATGAATGAAAAAGGCTTATCTGTTACTGGTTTGTACCTACCGGACTTTACTGAGTACATGACCGTGTCTGAACAAGATAATGGAAACTTTATTACCTACGTTCATCTTATTGATTTTGTTTCTTCGCAATTTGAATATGTTGAAGAAGTCAAAGCTGCACTTGCCAAAATTAAAGTCTGTGACCAAAAAATCCCGGAATTTGGTAATGTTTCCCAACCTATTCACTTCGCAGTTTATGACAAACTGGGATATTGCCTCGTGATTGAGTTTGTCGGTGGCGAAATGAAGCTATATGACAACCCATACGGTACTTTAGCCAATGCTCCAACGTTCGACTGGCATCTGGCCAATCTTCGTAACTATACCAATATCAGCAATACTGGGTATTTAACCACTGAGTTTAGAAAGGGTGAAACAATTCTACCTCTAGGGGCTGGAAGCGGTACATTAGGTCTACCTGGAGATGACACCGCGGCAGGTCGTTTTGTTCGCGCTGCATTTTACTCAAACCAAGTAACACCAAAAAATTGGAATGAAGGCATGGTTGAAGCCATCCAGTTATCCAATAAAGCAACCGTAACGAGTGGCTCTATCAAATACAACGGTAAAGGGTTTGGTATTGATGCTGACGTTTCCAATGTCTGTGCTTGGCGCCATATCGCTTCTAACTCAACGGGTGTCTTTTTCCAAAGCCATTATGGAACAAACTCTTGGCTGAAGTTCGATACAAAAGAGATCGATTTTGATACTCCTGGTATCCGTTCTATGACTTATTTAGATACCACTCTCGAGTTTAAAGACTTGAGTAACGAAATCTAACTCTGCGAGCTTTGAATAAAAACACCGCGGTCAAGATATTGAACGCGGTGTTTTCTATTATGTGTAGGGGCAGACTCTTCAACTAATCAAGCTTAGCTATCTTATATATCTCTTCTCTCATCCAGCTATGTTCGGGATCATTTTGCATTCTTGGGTGCCAATATAAGCAAATATCAACCATGAATGATAAGCTATCATCCACACTGTATATGCCATCATGCGTATCATAGATTTCAGGTAAAAAACCAAGTAAATCATGATCAATAATACCGTCTTTAACTTGATCTAAAGTTAGAGCTCTAAACGCGACATTTCGTTTAAGGTCTAAAGACGTAAAGAGGCTTTCCGCTAACTTTTCTGCTTGGCCTATTCCCGACAACGCAATGAAGTTTTTTTGTGCCAACACTGTCATATCGTTATCGTGTTTTTTTATGATAGGGTTTGCCGTGCTATCGTACAGCTTATAACGAATCCCACGAAGTTTACGTACGTGAAAATCTTGAGGGACGCTTGAAAGGTTCCCGAGCACAAAGTCAACTTGCCCACTAGAAAGCTCTTCAAACACATGATGAGTTCTTGGTACCAGTTCAACTTCGTATTGATTGATATGCGAGCTTGTCCACGTGACAAAACGTTTCCCTAGGTAACCATTCATCTCACTGGCTGCGACAATAAACTTTCGTTTTATCTCTCCCGGAGTGAAATCTTTAATATGATAAATGTTGTTCATTGCTGAAAACATGATTTCTAACTCAGGTAAGATTTTCTCGGCTGCTGGTGTTAATACCATTTCATTGCCACTTCTAACTAATATCTTATCTTGAAAAGATTTACGTATCTTTGCTAGATATTGACTCATACTAGATTGGCTAATATTGAGACGATTTGCTGCATTCGTAACATGGCATTCTTGTAATAAAATATACAATGGAATTAACAATCCAATATCATTAGACATACAAGAACGTATTAATTTGTCATTCATCATGAGCCTATCTTTCAAACATTATATTTATATTCTAGACACATTATAAAATGACTATACCTACTATAAGCAATACATTATTTCTCAAACCATGACCTGAGAATACAATTCCCTTGTAAGTTTCATAATTAACTACCTCTGGGAAATAATCATGACAAAATTAAACACCTCTACAGGTGACCAAACTTCTGGCAAAGCCAAGTGGCTGGTATTGCTTGTTCTTTGTGCTGCGCAGGTAGGCACCAGCGGAGACAATGCTGTTGTTGGTATCGCAGCAAGCGAGCTCATAAATGGTCTTGGCGCCAGCATGAGTGATGTTCAGCTTAGTAACGCTATGTTCAGTCTAATGACTGGTGCCTTTATGATTGCGGGTGGCTTACTTGGCTTAGTCTTTGGCTGGGTAAGATCTTTCCGTATCGGTATCTGTCTTCTTATTGGCGCTGAAATTTGTGGCGCTTTTGCTCCGAACATTGAAACATTCATATTTGGTGCTAGGGTCATGGCTGGTCTCGGTGCCAGTCTCGCTATTCCGGCGGTACTCGGTATTATCGCTGGTACTTATAACGGGAAAGATCAAGCTATAGCCTTTGGTGGCGTAGCCGCTGCAAGTGGTATCGCTTCAGCTGCAATGCCTTTAATGGCTGGCCTTTTAATTGATTCGTTTGGCTTAAGTGCTGCAATGCTTGCTATGGCAGTCTATTTTTCTGGTGTCCTAGCGGCTTCGTTTAAACTCAAAGAGCTTGAAATTACTCATAAACCGAAAATCGACATCTTCGGTATCGTTCTATGTGGTATCGGCTTAGTTCTCTTTATCATTGGGGCACTTAAGATTCCTGAGCTAGGGCTTTGGGCTCCAATTACTGACGTCAATGTCTTTGGTATCAGCCCTGCACCGTTGATGATTGCCCTTGGTTTAGTTGTTCTATCTGGTCTATACGTCTGGGAAGGTAAGTTTGAAGCTACCTACGGTAATTGTTTGTTGCCTAAAGCTATCGTAAATAATAAGCAAGTGATTGTTGGCCTGATTCTAGGTGGCGCTTTCTGGATCGGTTTTGCAACTCCGGCTGTAGTGTTAGTCCCTCATATGCAAATCATTGGTGGCTCAGGTGCAATGGCTGGTGCCATCATTGGGGTATCATTGGGGTATCATTGGCGATTGGTACGGTTATCACATCTA
Organism: Vibrio lentus; assembly: GCF_030409755.1. Classification (NCBI taxonomy): domain Bacteria; kingdom Pseudomonadati; phylum Pseudomonadota; class Gammaproteobacteria; order Vibrionales; family Vibrionaceae; genus Vibrio; species Vibrio lentus. The sequence continues at coordinate 947,510 of NZ_JAUFQE010000001.1, read as the reverse complement.
TTATTGTTCCACAGCGTCTTAATCACCTGACAACACGATTTGTATGTACGTTGGGTTTAACTCTGGGTGCAGTTGCAGCAATCATATTATCACTAGGTCTATATAGTGATGGATATTCATTAGCATTCCTTATTCCAGGCGCAGTTTTGATGGGTGTAGCTTGTGGTTTAATGGCGACGCAATGTTCAATTATTGTTACTGATGCCTTGAATGAAAAAGACGCACAACAGTCTGGAGGTATTCAAGCGGCAGCACGAAATGTAGGTTACTCTATTGGTATCGCTATCATGGGTGTAACTATGCTTCTAACAATGTCTAACGGCTTCAAATCGGAAGTAAGTGATTCAAGTGTTATCACCAATGAAACGAAGCAAGTTATCGAGCAAATGCCGAGCATTAATTTCTTAGGTGATGATGCCTTTGAGGTTTTGATGAGTGATAAGGTGTCTGCGGAAGATATGGTTGAGTTACATGAAATCAACGCGACTTCTCGTATGGAATCTAATCGTGCGGCGCTCTATTCTGTCGCGGTATCATTCCTATTAATGTTATTTGCAACCCGTTTTCTTCCTAATCGCTCGCTTATGATTAATAAAGAAGAGACTGAAAGTAGTGAAGATCCGGTTACGGAAAAAGTTTCTGCTTAGTCTAAGCTTCATATTTTTTGCGTGTTGTAATGACATTTAGTTCTGGTAAATAGCCACTCTACTAAAGGCTACTTATCGTTTAAGTCGTGATAATCTGCAGATAGGCCTCACATTGTTGAGGCCTATTTTTATGTCTGAACGGTCGAAAATATTACACGTTACTGAAAGGAGAGCTGCACCATTATGAGTGAGTATTCTGTTAGTGATGTTGTTATAGGAATCGCTTTGTGCGATTGAGTCTCAGGGTCAAGGCCACAGTGTTTGGTATTGTCGTGAATATGCTGACTGACTATGGTGAGATTGATTTTGTTAGCGGTAATATTTTTTGCTTTTTCTAAATCGGAAGCAATATGATCTTGCCATCTAATCGCGTGGTTTTCGATTCAATGATATCAATCGCGGTTTGCACTTCATCGAATAGCAGATAGCGGTCAACGTCGAGCTGTATGTCGTTTGTGATGAAGTGATCTAGCATGCTTGTGAACTTTTCACGGCGAACATCTTTGCCTTCAGCCTCTTCCCAATAACGTAAAAAGAAGGTACTGAAATCGATGCCTTGGCTTTTTGCTTGCTCAAAAAAACGTGGCTCGTAAAAATCCAGAGAAAGCGTGCCATAGTTGATAAAGCGCCCTTTGTTACTAAGAGTATGGATAAGCTCAGTTCCGGGCGAACCGCCAATCGCATCGAAGGCAACGGTCGGCATAGGCAAGTCTAACGCCTTAATTTGAGAAACTAAATTATCATTTGCATCTAACACCCAACTTGAAATTGTCGGGTATCGTTTCGGCTGTGATGTAACGACAATGATTTTGAAGCCGAGTGATTCTGATAATTGAGAGAATATCTTACCGATGGCTGAGCTGCCCGCATTGATGATCAACACATCTTCTTGGCTTAGCTTAGCCACGTCTGTCGTCAGAACCCACGCGGTTAGCGCATTAATGTACAACTGGCAGGCGTAGCCACTTTCTAGATGCTGAGGAATTTGGAACAGATCATCTGGTGATACATCGACATAGTTCTGCCATGTTCCACTGGTTGCCACGAGCACGCGCTGATTTACTGAAAACTCAGCAATACTGGACTCTACAACCCTTCCGACCGCTTCAAATCCCGGAACTCTCGGTGGCTGGTGGCTGTGCTTGTACTGCCCAACACCATAAATCGACAACAGATCACTAGGATTGATGTTGGTCGCCTCAACTCTTACTCGAACCTTATCCTTATCTAGTGTCCCTAAAGTGACATGTTCTAGCTTGAGAGACTCCTTCGGCTGACCGAAGCGGAACTGGCTAATTCGGGTATTTTGCTTAGTGTCAGTCATAGTTCGGGCACCTTCGTGGTTTATGAGCACTGCATCGACTTTAAGTATAGCGTGTTCATAAACAGTCTAGGATCGGTAATCTTGTTCAACATTGGTGGAGTTGGTAAGCAATCGTCATCGACGTAGTCGACATAATCGGCCGCAGAATCAAAGATCAAAATATCCAAGGCCAAACGATCCAATCCGTATCTACCTCGATGGATCATATCCGCTGAAAACACCAATAAGTCGCCCGCTTCTAACGGTATCTGCTTGCCACCAGAGATATCATCGCTGCTCACTTTACCATTTTCTTCTTGGCGAACGTTGTATTCTTCTTCATTGTCCCAGCGTTTGTGTGTTCCGGGGATAAGCTCCATCCCGGGTTCATCAAATAGTGGTACACGGAGGTGCAATACTTGAGTTTCCATGATGACTTTCATCTGGTCATCAATGTCGTAGTCGTATTGACAGTCGCGATGCCAGAAGTCTTTTTGTTGCGGGTTCACAGGGTTGAAAAACAGCTGCGTGTTCATGAAGGCAGGTTTGTTCGGTATTACCGCATCGACCACTTCCATTACTTTTTTTGAGCTGATGAAGTCAAACAGTACGGTTCTATCGTCGGCGGATAGATACTCGCTTCCGGTAATCAAAGATGAGTTAAATGCCTCTTCTTGATAGAACTCTTCGTTGTCTGCTTTCCATGATTCATGGAATTTCAGCACGACTTTTCTAAGCGATGCAATTTGAGCTTCATCGAAATAATTTCTGATAACAAAGTAACCATGTTCGTCGTAACGGTCACTTAATTGTTGGCTGTTTTCTACCACTTACTACCTTCGTTCATTCTTTACCGTGTAATAACCACAGATTTCTTGGGCGCATAATGCCAGACAGTCGTCATTCAACCAAGTAACTTAGGCTTTCCTTCTTACACTTACCTCTATGTTTACATCAAACAATACGAGCGCGACAAGCACGCTCTTTACAGTTGTATTTGTGATGTGCGTTGAGTTCATTCTAGTTATCTTTACTGGTTTGAATTCAATAGCATTAAATTCGCAGTTATTGCTTTGACGCTAATTGCTAACCTTCAAAAACCCAGTTTTGCCAGCTTTGCATACGTAGAATCACTTTACGCACGATAGAGAACATTTCCCATTTCGGTGAATACACGGCGACATGCGCATCTGTTCCTGCAGGGATAGGTTGACCATTCAATAGCTCTGGTTGAATAAGCTCAACTTTCACTAAGACGCGACCACCGACTCTCTGAAGAGGATCATTTAGATTACCCGAAGGTGTGACGGCACCTTGTTTGAAGATGTCTAATACATCCACGACTTTTGCTCGGTAAGCGTGGCCGGGAATCGTTTTGAAGGTCACTTCTGCTTCGTAGCCGGGTTTGATATAACGCGCTGGGTTTTGTTTGAATGCTGCGACAATGGTTTTAGATTCGTCATGCACAAACGTTAGGTTCCCTTGGAAAGGAACGACACGGCTTTTCATGCCTGGGCGCAACGCTACCTGTGTGACATAGCCATCTGTCGGCGCAACAACCAATGTTTTATTGAGGTCGAACTGAGCTTTATCGAGCTCGGCAAGGTGAACTTTTTTTGCGGCCAATTGTTGTGCAATCTTCGAATCCGCCACGTTAAGTTGAATATGGTTTTGTGCCTGAACTGCTTTGAGTTCTGCAATGGAGTCGGTAAATTTGTCTACTTTTGTTTGAGAGGCAAAATCACTTTTTGCCAGCTCGATAAAACGGCTCAATTCTTTTTCATTGAAGACAAGTTGAGCTTGTGTTTTTTTGATTGATTCGCGGATGTTTTGCTTTGATAGAAGCAGTTCATCAATGGCGGCTTTCGTCGCGGTTACTTCCGCTGTGGCTCTGTCTACACTTGCTTGGAATGGTGTCGGATCTATTTGGTACAAAGGGGTACCTTTCTTCAAAGCAACATTACCTTGCACAAAAACATCGGTGACTTCACCCGAAACTTCGGATGTGATTGGGGTAGTAACACTATATACGCCAGCGACTCTTGCTACTGGCTGATACATCGCCATGTATAAGAATATCCAACCTACCAAGAAGGCTCCGATGACAGTCGCGGTTGTAATTGTCCATTTGTTTTTAGGCAGCTTTAATACACGGAATACAATCACACACAGTGCGATATAGCTTAAAATTATCAAGGTTTCCATTACTGCTCTCCCTCGGTTTTTGCTTGCAGCGCATCGATACGTTTTTCCAGCTCATCGAGCTTTGATTGTTCGGTATTCGTTGCTCTCAAAGGCTCACTCAACATGGCCCACACCCAAAGTAGTGGCCACATTACATGTAAGAAAAAGAGGCTGACCCAGCCCGCTACGTGGATGGCATCTTGATGGGGGTGATTGCGTTTTACAGCAATTTCATAAGGAATATCGTGAATAACAACGAGTCCGTACACTAAGATCAGTAGTACGAGGATCAAAATACCCAAAGATAAGTAATCTAAAGTAAGGTTCATAATGTTCTCTCTATTACAGATGAAATCGACCATTAATTTCAGCAGAATTAGAGAGCATAAAAGTTAACCCTTACCCAATCGATAGGGTAAAGGTTAAATGACATTTAAGTATTACTTAATCCAGAGTGCGTTTTGGCTTAATTAGATATATAAGGGGCTTAATTGGAGAGGGAGTTTAAGTGAGGGATTGAGTGGCGGAAATCAACGCGTCGCGAAACCACTTATGTCCGTTGTCATTACGTTGAGAGTGATGCCAAGTCATATAAATGGGCACTGGCTCAGTTGAAAATGGCAACTCAACAATTCGATATTGATCGTTTTTGGACACTTTCTCTGCAATGGAACTCGCTGTTACACACAGCCACTCTGTCTGGCTAGCCAATACCAATCCAGTGAGTGCGGAACTTGTTTTGTAGGCGACCCTTCGTACGGGCAACGGTACGTTACTGACCGAATCAAGGGTGTAGTTATTCATTCTTTGTGTTTGCCAAATGATGTGTTCTTCGGCAAAAAATTGCTCCATCGTTATGCTGCCTTGAATGCGAGGGTGACTTGCATTCAGTACTACTACAAGGCGTTGTTCAAACAGCTTCACGTTGTCGTAACCATGTTCTTCTAGGGGAACGGTAGACAAAATAACATCGACTTTGCGTTGTCTTAAATCGGCTTGTCGTGATTGTTCATCAAGGTGTTCAATGTCAGCTTCCATGTTGGTATTGGGAGCATGCTCGGTTCGATACTTGGTTAGTTCGGGAACGACCAATATATCGATGTCTTTGTGGCTGGATATTCGGAAGGTACGGCGACTATTTTGGGCATCAAAGTGTTGGCGTGACTTAGACCCATTTAAGAGTAAATTCAAAGGCTCTTGCACTTCTGCATGCAACTCAATGGCAAAGTTTGTTGGTGCAATTCCGCGTCCTTCTCGTATGAACAAAGGGTCGTTGTATTGTTCTCTTAATCGGTTGAGGGATTGGCTTACCGCCGGGGCTGAAATGCCTAATGCTTCCGCTGCAACGTTCACACTGCGTGCTTTCATTACCGCATCTAGGGTTTTGAGAAGATTGAGATCCATTAAACAAACCATTTAAGCTAACGTTAACAATAATTAGATTATGGTTGAATCTAAGCTTAATACTAGTCATCGATGCCGTGCTTATCGATTTCCTGACAGTAAATTAACCCTTATGTTGTGTTACTGAATTGGTGGCAGTTTCTTTGTTTACCTGTTCACCTATCTACTTTCAGCTTTATGTTTTTCAGGATCAAAGAGAGTAGTACGCCTCTTTGAATAATGCCGTCCACACCTAAGCTGATGTGAACGTTTTTGATGACGAGTAAACCAATGGTTTGTCTTACTGGTGCTATCACTATATCGCAGGTTGTGGCGCTGAGTTTGTTTTGTGATTTTGCGTTAGCGTCTGAGGGTTAGCAGTTTCAGCTTCGTCTGGAGACGTAAAATGCTTATCTGTTAGCGTCACGGTCATTGATTCATGTTTCACTGTCATGGTCGAAGCTTCGGGTTGGGCTTCATTTCTCGTCGCAGGTTCAGCGAATGCCATTAGTGAGGTTGTAAATACGATTGTTGCGAGTGCGATTTGAGTGAGTGTTTTCATTTGGCTGTATCCTATTGAGTAAAGGTAATTACGAATAGCTGATACGTGCACTATAGAAATTATGTGGAAGTGGTTCTTATCATTTTACGCCACCGTAAAACTTATACGGCGGCACAACATATTTACTGAGGTTATGGCTTTTGATGTATAACTTCGAACATATAGCTTTGGATATGTAGGTAAGGTGATTTGCTAATTCCTTCACGCTCTTCATTCATTGTTGGTGGTATCACCCATTTACTGCCACATTACTAAGACCGCGGCGATAGAAAGCAAAATCAGTGCAAGAATGTCTTTGCGAGCAATGCTTTGCCCCAACCAGAAGTAAGAAATCAATACCATAAAGACCACTTCGATTTGCCCTAATGTTTTTACATAGGGCACGGCTTGAAGTGACATTGCGCTAAACCAACCGAGAGAACCGATAACACTCGCTAGGCTTGTCATGACGACCAGTTTCGACTTCTTGAATATCAGGCGCAGCGTGTCGCGTTCTCTGAAAAAGAGATACGTACAGATGATCACTGTCTGAAGGGAAATGACTAGGAACAGCACCCATGCGGCGCTATGAGGGAAGGGGAGGCCGATGCTCAAGCTGGCTTCTCGAACCCAAAGAGACGTTAAAGCAAAGGCTGTACTGCAAGCCATACCTAACAAAAACACTTTGGGAGAAAGGCTTCGCCAGCCAGAAGAACTGCTCATTATGAGTACGCCCAAAGTACCAATAAGTACACCAACCCAACCTGTAATAGTCAGAGCGGTGCCAAAAAACAGCACGGACAATACCGCTGAAACTGGAGCTTCACATTTGGCGAGTCCGGCACCTATCGCATAGTTCTCTAGCTTAAATAGCATCACCATCAAGCCTGTCGCAAGGATCTGCATAATCGCAGCAGCAACAATGTAGAACACAAACTCACCGGAAAAACTAGGCGTGGAGACTGGCTGCCATTGGTACAGCGAATAGAGATAAATAAGCGCGATTGGGCCAGCCCAAATAAAGCGAGCTAACGTCACGCCAGCCACACTCATTGTGCCCGCTAGTTTACTTTGAAATGCATTGCGCCAAGATTGGCTGAAGGCTGCGAGAAGAGTAAAAGCTATCCAACTAAAAGACATGACGCTTCCATGTGTTATGTAATTTTATGATTATCTTAACAAAAAATCACATGATAAGAAGCGACATGGTCTATTTATAGCCAGAGGCTCACTTTTACTCTCTATTCGGTATTCGAGCGTTCTTGAAAAGATCGACGTTTTTTTAAAAGATAGGCTCCTTCTTGTTTTTGAAATAGAACAGCGCGCTGATCGAAACGAACAATAAGGTGAAGTAGTAGAAGAACGAAGACAGTGAAGCCAAGAAGTCGAGGTTCTGTTCTATCTCTTGTGCGGTGTAGCCTTGAGACACTAACTTATAGTAGTAGGCATATAAAATACCGATCAAACCATACCCAAGGTTAAACATCAGGCCTTTGAAACTGAGAACGGTGGCTCTGTTGTGTGATTCCGTCTTTTTGTTCAGATGGTAGCTGATGAATATGTTCATCGTCATGATGATAAAGATCAGTACCAGTGCCGGGAGCACACCATAGATCGACCAACCTAAGCTGATCCAATAGTAGGTCACCATGCTCGCTAAACCCATGACCACAATGAAGGTTTTAGGCTCGATGCTTTCTGCCAACCTACGGCTTTGTCCTGCCAATATGATTTTGAGTAAACTGATCCCCGCGCCAATAAAACCGAAGTAGATGATAGGGATATCGATGGCAAGATAGTATTGGCTGTTCATGGTTAGGAACATTCTCGAGGTGTGTTCGAACAAGCTGTAGTACAGCAAGATGAACAGCACGTAAGGCGTAGCAAGTACCCACTTACCTGTGTCAGCCGTTAATTTAAGGCTGGCAATGGTGGTTGCTAATTTGGTTTGATCGCTTGGCATCACCTTTTTCTCTTCGCGCATGTTAACCGCGGCATAAATGGCGATCATCGCGACAAATAGGGTTGCGAAAACAGGAATGCGCATCAGGTCTTTGGTGCTTTCTGGCTCTGCTAATCCGAGAGCATGAAAGATGTTCGCCATAAAGTTTACATCGTACATTGCAGCACCAATCAAGGTGACAAAAATCCCCACACTAGAGGCGACACGAAGCTGGATTTGTAACACTCGCGGCCATAATTCTTCGTTACCTTGGTCTTTCAAGGTGTCGTAAGCCAATGCCTCGTCGGCTCCACTGGCTAACGCCATCGCTAAGCCACTTAATATCCGGTTAACCAGAAACACAATGAAGACTAGATTGGCATCTCCAGTCGGTCCAAGAGCGATCATGGCGATCTCAATGAACATCACAATTGAAGAGAGCACCACAAGCTTTTTGCGCCCTAAGGTATCCGCGAACGCTCCTGATGGTACTTCCGCAAGCACAATGGTAGCCGCCCAAACCACATTAAGCATGGCAAACTGAGAAAGGGTTAATCCGTAATCTAAATAGAGTAAGGTGAAAATAGGGTAATAAAAACGCGCAAAGTAGCTGCTTCTAAACATCAAGAAGTAGCGGACATTGGGAATTTTCAGGATTTCTTTGAGCGTCATGATAATTTCAGTACTTTAAATAACACATTATTATGTATAAACCGTTTTACCTTATAAATCATGGAATTGTTGCCATAATCCAGAATTAAGTGATTTCGATAATCTTCTGGCTCTCTATTCCTCGTCGGTTACAGATTCACTCCTCTTCAAATCACCATCCTATCCATTTATTTTGTTGTGATCGTTTCAACGTGTAAGACTGATTTTGGTTCAAGATCGAACTTCTACAACGTCGCTCTCGTATTTACATCTTATTGTATGATTTAATTGTTGGTAATAACGATACGCAATGAATCCAATGTAATTGAGGAAGCGAGCATGATCTTAGAGTCATTCAGTCTGGAAGGGAAAGTGGCGATAGTGACGGGCTGTAACACAGGGCTTGGGCAAGGTATTGCATTAGGCCTAGCAGAAGCAGGTTGCAAAGTTGTCGGTGTTAACCGTACAGAGCCTGAAGAGACTATTGAGAAAATGAGTGCAGCAGGTCATACGTTCCTAAACGTTCGTGCTGACCTTCTCGATCAAGCGTGCATTCCCGGGATTATTGAGCGTACTTTGGCTGAGTTTGGCCAAGTCGACATCCTCGTGAACAATGCAGGAATTATTCGTCGCCAAGATGCTATTGAGTTCTCAGAGCAAGATTGGGATGACGTAATGAACGTGAACACCAAGACCGTGTTCTTTATGTCTCAGGCCGTTGCAAAGCAGTTTAAGGCTCAAGGTTCTGGTGGGAAAATCATTAACATTGCATCGATGCTCTCATTCCAAGGTGGCATTCGAGTTCCTTCCTATACGGCTTCAAAAAGTGCGGTGATGGGAGTGACACGTGCGATGGCGAACGAATGGGCGCGCGACAACATCAACGTCAATGCGATAGCACCCGGTTATATGGAAACGAACAATACCCAAGCTCTGCGCGAAGATGCTGTGCGTAATCAAGCGATCCTTGAGCGCATCCCTGCTGAACGCTGGGGTAAACCGCAAGATATCGCAGGTCCTTGTGTGTTTTTAGCCTCATCAGCATCGGACTACATTAACGGCTATACCATCGCTGTTGACGGTGGTTGGTTAGCACGCTAATTGGTTTTTTATTCTAAATTTTGAGTTTGCAGCAATCTTGCAGGAGAAGATAAATGAAAATCGCTTTAATGATGGAAAACAGTCAGGCAGGTAAAAATGCCATGGTTGCAGCTGAGCTAGAGTCAGTGGCGGGTGGCATTGGCCATGATGTTTTCAACTTAGGTATGACAGACGAGAACGATCACCACTTAACGTATATCCACCTCGGTATCATGGCGAGCATTCTGATCAACTCAAAGGCTGTGGACTTTGTTGTGACTGGTTGCGGTACAGGACAAGGGGCTTTGATGTCACTGAACCTGCATCCGGGTGTGGTCTGTGGTTACTGCCTAGAGCCATCAGATGCTTTTTTGTTTAACCAAATCAACAACGGCAATGCTATCGCTCTTGCTTTTGCTAAAGGCTTTGGCTGGGCTGGTGAGCTGAATATTCGTTACATCTTCGAAAAGGCTTTCACTGGTGAGCGTGGCCAAGGTTACCCGTTAGAACGAGCAGAACCACAACAGCGTAATGCAGCCATTTTGAATGAAGTGAAAGCGGCGGTGGTAAAAGACAACTTTATTGATTCGCTAAGAGCAATCGACCAAGATCTCGTGAAAACAGCGGTTGGCAGCGAGCGTTTCCAACAATGCTTCTTTGAACATTGCCAAAACTCAGACATTGCGGATTACGTTCGTTCACTTTTAGATTAACTTTATCAAGAGCTTACTTAGCTGCTAGATGAAGATAGAAAAGAGGAGCCCTGAGGCTTCTCTTTTGTTTTGCTCTTTGAACCTGATAGCTATTTTTGGCGTGAACAGGTTATATGTGATTCACTCTAGATAATCAGTTCACACGTTTGAAGTTAGGCAATAAGGTTTCTGGCTGTTGCTCTACAAACGCTTTGCTTGGAGAATAGGCACGGAAGTAAACAAACCAGTTTTCGTCTTCTCGTGTTTGCACCCAGTTAGCTTCATTCACACCTGCTGGCTTAGTTGGTGAGAAGTGGAAGGTGTAATTGCCTTGTGCGTCTTTGACCGTACCTTCGATGTTTGAACCAACATCGGCACGCTCAATGTCATTGTCGATGATGGCGCGGTTTTCAACGTTATAAACAGTGATTGTCCAGAACAGATCGGCGAAGTTAACATCACCATCCAGAGTCAGAGTGTAGTGGTTGCTGCCATTAAGTCCCTTACCACTGTCATCACGGTAGTTGTCTAGGTAAATCTGACCCCAACCACCATTCTCAAAACCGTGCATTGCAACGTCATTAGTCACAGCTTCATAGAACCACGCTGCGCGCCCGTCGAGATCCATACCATAGTAACGATCTTGGTTTGGTGTTGAAGCGGTTGCGACTTCCCAAAAATTACCTTCCTTACCATAAGCCGCGTGTGGCAAGCGCTCTGTTTTGTTGAAGTCGATGTTCTTCACCATCGCTTCACCCATGACAACGGCTTGCTCTAAGATCTCACGCTGCTGAGCTGATGGTTCAAATGCCTTGCCTTTTTCGATACCTAGTGGGCGTAACATGTCGTGCATCATGCGATCTCGCTCTGCTACTGTCTCAGTTTGAATGGCTTCATTCAACGTATTCCAAAATGCCATGCCTCTTGGGTGTTTGGCATCTTCACCACGCTCAGGGAAGTTTACGCCGTTATCACTCAGTGGCTTGCCGTTGAGGTCTGTAATCTTGAGAGCCTCTAAGTCTTTCATACGTTGCTGGTCTGAATCTGCCATTAAGCGAACGCCGAAGAATACATAGTTGGTGTCCGACTCAAAAACCTTAGCGCCCTTTGGTAGGTTGGCTGGTGTTTCAGCCCCTTTGGCTTTGACCACGTAAACACCCGGTTCGGTCATCTGTGAAATACCGATTTGCCACATGGTGTGTACCGCGCCACGCAGTTCATTTGTGGGGATTTCTATGATTACAGGTTCTTTTTCGACGTTAAACCAAGTAATCGCGTAAGGCGTAGAGGTGTTGTAAGTTAAACCTCCGAGCTTAGATTCATGAGACTCAACATAAGTAATTTGACCATCCTCTGCGCCCATGTCGGCGTAGGCTTGTTTCCATGCGTAGTTTGACACCAAAGGCACCGACCAAATGTAAGCTTGTGATGCGCGTTGATAGTCCATCAGTTCAAACAGTTTCGCTGAGCTTTCTTGTGTTGGAATGCCATGAAGAAAGTCGGTTTCGAAGGTGAAATCTCCCGCACGTGTTTGAAGGGTTTCTGTTGGGCTATCGTTTCCAGCAATCGCCGCTACTGAAAATAAAGCCGTTACAGAAACGAGCATGGCAGCAGATCGTAATGGGCAAGTGAAACTTCCGACAAAGGCTTTAGATATCATATTCATAATGTGTCCTCAAAAACTCAAAATTGTTCGTTAAAACTGAAATAGCTCGTCAAACAGAAATCATGGGTTAAGACTGCAAGAGCTTATCCGCACAGAAAATTACTGCTTAAAACTGATAGTTAAATTCGATGCGGTGATCACCGTCTTCGATACTTGTGTTTTCTGTCCAGTTTGCGAAATAACGAACGTTCGCTCTTGGGTTTATTTGGTAACTCGCTGCAAATTCATGCGCGAGTACAGAATCGCTGCCCTCAAAACCATGATCCTTGAACGTTGAAGACCCTGACATTGTGCCTAAATACATTGGGTTATAGTTCAGCCAAATCTTGTCTGTGAGCTGCATTTTGGCGTACATACCTGCCACGTAGAAAGTACCGTGCATGTTATATCGGTCACTAAGCTGATCTGCATCGAGATCGCCTCCCGTACCTTCAACCAGTTCTTCGCCCGCAGCGATACCGACACCTGCAAGTGGGTAGAAGTTAAACATGCCCATTTGTGGCAATGCTTGAATAAAGCTGTAAGACGCACTGCCTTGGTTGCTATCAAAATCCCAAGACATATCAACTTGAGTACCTCGGCCATTGGTTAGGTCTACACCGAAGTTTCTAAAGCGGATGGAATCAATACTGTCGTCAGCACCTCGATCGTTCCAACCAATAGCTTCACCAGCGATACCTTTGATTTCAAAAACATTCATGCCCATGGTTGTTTCGCTGCCAGTGTCGTAGGTTTGTCCGATTTTAAGGTTTAAGCCTTTGTCGGTGTAGCCGAAGCCACCTTGTGTATAAACGGCTAACGGGTCTGACATGTCTTGAATTTCGGCCTCTTCCGCGAGAACGTTACTTGCTAAAAAGAGAGGGGTTAGAGTAAGGATGGAACGTCGTAATAACATAGTTGCCTCATAGAATTATCTCACCACATCCTTGTACTTCGTGACGGTGGGATAACTATACAAAGTGGACTTTATTAAGTTAATTCATATAAACTTAACTATTCGTTAAGCAATGATTTATGGTGTCTCATGAAACTGAACAATGTCGATTTGAACTTATTGAAAGTGTTTGTGGTGGTGTATCAGGAGAAGAGCTTGCGAAAAGCTGCTGAGAAGTTATTTGTCTCGACACCCGCGGTTAGCCAGAGCATCAAGAAGCTAAAGGAGTCGCTAGGTGAAGAGTTGTTTGTCTTATCTCACCAGAAGTTTCTACCAACGCCTTATTCAGACGACCTGTATCGACGAGTTTTTCCGCTATTGGACGGGTTAGTCATGGCGATAGAGGAAGGAAAGCAGTTTAAACCTGCGGATCTCAATGAAGATTTTAAGCTAGAGGTGAATCCTCATGTCCTCCCTTGGTTGACCCCCGCTCTTTTTCATCAACTGTCAGTAGAAAGCCCACTTTCAAGGTTGATTAGTCATACGAGTTCCCACAATTCATTAGAAAGGCTTAAGAGTGGCGAGATTGATTTTGTCATTCATTTTGAAGCTGAGAATTTGCCTGCCGAGATCATAGCTGTGCCTCTCGTGACCTTAAAGTTTGTATTGGCAGTGAGAGCTGATCACCCTTTCAAGGCGTCTATCGCTACAATTGATGATTTGTTGTCCTTTCCTTTTGCTCATGTTGACCTCGCTTATTTTGATCAAAACAAGCACTCGCGATTGGAAGAGGAAGTATTAAGCCAAGGTAAATCGATTAACATGGCGCTTCGAACGACTTCCATCGTTGGGTTAATTGAAACGATCAAGAACTCTAATATTATCGCCCCTTGTATGCCTCCTGTGATTGAGCAACATAAAGGTGTATTGCGCTCAATCGTGATTGAAGGACTAAAAGAGGGGAGTGAAGATATGGCGGTATTTGCTTATCTTAACAAGAAAAATCAACACTCAGCCAAATACAAATGGTTATTGGATTTGATCGAAACGGCGATGGCAGACGCTAATCACAAGTAAGATACATGCTTGTTTGTCTCTACTTTTCAGAACTACATATAACTACTCTTTGAACACCTCTTCGATACACGATTCTAACCATCGCATTTTCGGTTGGTTGCGCTGCTTACGACCGATGGTCATGCCAATATCGCCATTAGGCATATTGGGCATGTGAGGAAACAGCACAAAGGAAAATTCATCTGAGAGCGAATGGGCCAGTAGCTTCGAGCAAGGGAACAACACATCGCTTTGCTTTACGATAGACAATAAGCTGTGTAAGTAAGTCGAACGTATTTTGACCTCAGTCTTGATGCCGACATCGGCTAAGACGTTCGGTGCTAACGCAATATTGTCGTTCCAATCACTGACGACCAAGCTCGCTAATTGCAAAGGCTCTTGCTGGTCACTTATCAATAATGTGTTGGCAAGTGGGTGTCCTGTGCGGCATACCAATACAAAATCATCTCTTGAGATACGTTTTTGGTAAACCTGTTTAGATAGTTCTAGTGGGTAATAATTGACCCCTAAATCAACCTCGCCAGAGGTGAGTAGATCCAACGTATGAGCTCCCCAATCCACAATATTTACTTTCACCTTCGGTGCCTGTGCTAACAGTATTTGAGTTAGCTTTGCTGAGATGCTGTTGGCTATAAATCCGTTAATCGCGATGTTCACGGTGCCATCAAACTGAGCAACGTCAAATTCAGATTCTGGTTCAAGCACTTGTTCTAACTGCGATAACACTGGTAACAAAGTCTGCTTAATTTCAAGTAACTTAGCGGTCGGTTCTAGGCCATGTTGGGAGCGTATGAACAGCTCATCGTCAAAGTAATCACGTAGTTTTTGTAGTGAGCGACTGATTGAAGGTTGGCTGGTAAACAGTAGTTCTGAAGCCTTGCGGGTATTTTTCACCTCAATCAACACCTTCAATACTTTAAGTAAATTGAGGTCTAGTCGTTTAAACCGGTTACTCATCATTGCGAGACTCCATCATCGAAATGGTTTAGATATACTCATATTGTATATCTTGATTCCACATAATCAATTGGAGTATATCATGGTGCGTCTACATACTGAGCTCATCGAAACAAACATGAGAAACCATTATGAAGAAAACGACGTTAGTGACGTTCTTGGCGTTAACCGCATTCGGCGCAACGGCTGCAGACAATAGCAGTTCAGAGGTTTATGACCACACGGCTATCGGTGGTGTTAATTGGGATAACTACCCTGAAGCGGAGTCTGACTGGAACTTCCTTGGTCTGCAAAACAAAGTAGGTGTAAACCATTGGCTGCACGCTGACCCAGTATCCAAAGACGCACAAACGGTGATTCGTTCTAATCGTGATGTCGTTTACTCAACCATGGTTGTGGATGTATCAGAAGGTGCGACATTCCATGTGCCGGACGAGGACAATGACTACTTCCAGATTATTCATATCATGGACGAAAATCACCTTGTTCATAAAGTGGTTCGTCGCGGTGAAACGCTTAATCTGACTGCCAATGATCTAACGATTGGTACTCATGTTCATGTACTAGCAAGAACACGTATCGCTGAATCAATCGAAGATACCAAGCGTCGTCAGAGTCTACTTTCTATCAAAGCCAATTCTAACAAGCCTTATCAAGGCAAAGGCTACAACCCAAGTGACGTTGAAAACTATCGATTGAAACTGATCAATAACGTGATGAAACATGGCGCGCCTATTGAAGGACTAAAAGGGTTTGGTGCGACTTTGAATGACGTAGAAGATCACCACTTCAAATACGTAACGGCATTTGGTTATGCCGGACTACCAGCAGACACTGCGCAGTATCTAGAGCGTGTTCCGGGACAAGGCAAAACGACCTGCCAAGAATGGACGATTCCAACACCAAACTTGGACTTTGAAGGTCGTGGAGGTTACTACTCTTTGACAACTTATGGTGCGGACGGCTGGATTGATTCTGAGCATTTCTATGCGTCGGGAGAGTCCATGCGTGATAACGGTGATGGCACGGTGTCAGTGACATTTAATTGTGGATCCGGTGAAGCTTATGATTTTGAAGTGTCAGAAGGCTGGGCGGGAGTGTTACGCTTATACGAGCCAGTCGATGTGAAAGAAACTTTGGAGTACATGGAAACGCTGCGTCAGATCGAGATTAAAGAGCTTTAGTATTTCTTCGAATACCTGAAATATCCAAAAAAATCCCCTCAAGAACCTTTCTTGAGGGGATTTTAATCAGTCGTTGATTAACTTGTTAGCCGTTTACTCTTCACCTTCGGCTTCCTTAGAAGCATTAGACGTTGTGCCTTTTTTCAACCAATTATCAAGCACGTCTTGCAGCGCATTTAATGAGGTTGGCTTCTCTAAGCGGCCATCCATCAACTTACTGATCATGTCGAGTTCACGTTGTCCTGATTCACCAGACAAAGCAATGATCGGCGTGTTGGGCGATCGCGCCTTGATGATCTGGCTTGCGTCAAAGCCGTTCATGACAGGCATTTGTACATCCATCAAGATCAAGTCGACTTGATGCGTTTTAAACAGATCAACCGCATTCTCACCATTGTTTGCTTGAAGGCTATTCACACCGAGTCGGTTCAAGTACATCTGAACAAGGGTGCGTTGTACCTCTTTGTCATCAACGATCAGCACGGTGGGTGCGAGATGACTTGATACTGGTGGGTTTGCTGTTTGCGTCTTTTCTATTTCAGTTTCAGGATCGTTATCAGCACTTGGTGCTTGCTTCTCTGGTTTTGCTTCAGCTTCAGTTTCGGCTTTATTTTCAGCTGGTTGGTTGTGTTTCCAATCTTTGAAATAAGGCGTGCGCAGAGCATCTGCTTTCGGTGCATTCGGTACGACAGGGAAGTAGAGATGGAATTCCGTAAACTCACCAAGCTTAGATTTACATTCAACTCGACCACCAAATGAACGCATTACGCGTTGGCAATAACCTAAACCTAAACCACTACCACCGCTTTTTTGGTAAGAGAAGAAGTCATCGAAGATTTTATGAGCAATCGTTTCATCGATGCCCGGTCCGGTATCTCGGAAAACGAGGATGTTCTCGTAAGAACCCGTCGTGGTACTGATCTCTATTTGGCTATCTGGATAGGAATCAAAGTAGTAGATCGCGTTACGGATTAGGTTGAAAATAACGAAGTTGAATAAGGTCTCATTCAGTTTTGCCACAAAATCAGCGTGTTGTGGTAAACGAATTCGCTCAATAATCTTCTCATTCTCGAAACCATAGTGGCTGACAGCTTGATCCACGGCCTTGTGGATTGAGGTCATGGTAATTGGCCCGTGCTCGGGTGAGCTATCACTGACTTCTCGCAAGATGATATCAATCAGCTGTCGACCGCGTTGAATCGCAGCTTGGCCGTTTTCAATATCCAGTAGGATCTGTTTTGCTGGGGCTTGATTATCAATATGCTGCTTCAGGATTTCAAAGTGCAATTGTACTTGAGCAAGCGGGTTACGCATTTCATGGGCGATTGAGTTAGCCAATGCACGGCTTTGACGTATGCGTCTATCTGCTTCAATCGTGCTTTGTACACGCGTTAGTAAGGTCTGTAATGCAGAGATCTCTTCGTTAGAGAACATCTGATCATTGCTCTTGTGCGATGACACCAATAAGTGCGTAACGGACTTACCTTGACCAAACAAAGGCATCACCAAGGCAGTGTTGTTCGAACTCATCTTTTCATACAGCGCTTTGATCGAGCTTTTCGCTGGCGCGGTGTAATCTAACTCTTCAGACAGTTCGTCGAACACCAAAACAGACTTGTTTGTCGAAAGATAGTCTTCGTAGAAGGTCTCGTTGTAGTTGCTGTTAACAAGGCGCAACTTGTCTTCTGGGATTTGCAGTAGGCTACCTAAACGACGCATTGCATCATCAATTGATAGCTTGAAGTCTTCCTCTAATGCAAGGATTTGTTGGACGGGTGTTTCCTTGTTTCCGTAGACAAAGAAAGAGGCGTAGCGACCCAAACGTTTATAGAGTACATGCCAAGTCACCCCAATAAGTGCACAGATGGGGATTGCGATTAACCATTGGTTGTCGTCAGTTAACGGGATAAAGATCGCGCCGAAAGGTATCACTAAAATGGCGCACACTAACAAAGCATTCAGGCTCATATACGCAAGGTATTTCACGCTGTAGAAGCGAGAAGTCAGCAGGGCATAGCCAACGAATAACATCTCACTGATCGACAAGGCGGGTGGTAGCCAAGTGAGTGAGAAATCGCGCAAAAAGAAGGTCATACCAAGGTGAATCGTTGCCGTCGACAGCATGAACACCAAGATACCCGCAATCATGTAGCTGGTCTTGGTGAGTGTAAGCTTGCTGCTGTTAGCACGCATTGCGACTAGGTTGACGAGAGTCAGGACGACAAAGCTAATCATGCCAATGAAGAAATACGATGTGTGTGGTCCAAACTCAATCACGAATTGGCTTGGTCCTACAATAGTAACGTCTTCAACGGTTAACCCTGGGCTTAAATTAATAAAGAAGGAGTAGACGGTTAGGGTGACGAAAATCGCTTGTTGCCATACATGCACCTTGCCATTGCGTTGCTCTGCGGCGAGCTGACACGAGAAGTAATACGCAAAGGCAAACGCAAAGAAAGAGGCGAGGTTGGCAAATTTTGCAGCCAACACAGCTGTTGAAGCGCCGAGCTGTGGTAGTAAGTCGGTATGGAAGTAAGCATTACTGCTGATCCACGCAACAATACAGACAGAGTAGGCGATATACGCGACATGGTGTGTGCCCGCGATCGCTTCATTCTTGAGTTTAAGGCGGTAGCAATAGTAGAGTAACCACATCACGACGACGGCCACCGTTGCCAGCAGTGTTATTGCTTTGGCGTAGACGATTGCCTCTAAGCCGAAATCAAACATGTTCATCCTTTTTTACCGAACTTGGTTTATCTACCGAGCTTGTTTTATTTACTAAGTTCGCTTGTTCTGCTGAGCCTAGCTTTCTGATCTCACGCACTGCACGTTTGTAGTGGCGAAAATCGGTATCGTTGAATACGTTGACCATTAATTCGAAATTCCAAAATCCACGATAAATGGTGGTGCCATCATCGTTTAGCTCGCAATATCCTGAGTGGAAATACGCTTTTGGGTCAATGGCTTGATAAAACTGAAGCATGAAAGGTTGCTCGATAATGGTGAAGCCGATCTTATACCCAACTTGATGTAATACACTCATCAGCTCTTTTTGAGCAAGATAGAGGAAGTAGAGCTTTTGTTGGGTGTTACCGCTGACGGTTAAACGCAGTACTTCACAAATAGACTGCGTATCAGACAATTGTAACTGGAATTGATTATCGAATTCTGGGAGAGAATAACATTTTGACAGTGTCGATGGCGTGAAAAGCTGCAACCTAGCGAGTTCATCGTAACCATGCTTTGGCAAACAGTATTGCCATTGCTCATTACTGAATGGCGACGCATAGCTTAACCATGTGTCATTCTTTGACCAGCCTTGAATCAACGCTGAAGAAACCAGAGTAGGAAAGACTTCATCAGTTGGGTGTTTAAGTAGAATATAGTGCTTACCAGTTTGCGAAAGGTGCAGTAAAGGCAGCATTTCAAACCATTTCTCACCTTTGATGAATACCTCAAGGTTACTTAAAGCGATGGCATCACTGATTGGCATTCCTTGAGGATGACAGGGCGTTTGCACCACAAGCGGATCATCTTCTATTCGTTCAATGATTGCAGCATAGTAAGCGCTGTCTTTGATAGGCAGATCGATATAAGGGAGCGAGCTAACATCCAACGGAGATTTTGCTTTGATGGCTGCAATTTCACATTCACACCAAAAGTCTAACCAATGCATGTAACACTGGCCTGCGGCTGCTTCTAACAGTGCCATCTCTTTCGATAAGGAACTTGGATAGCGTTGAATAAGATCGCGATAGTCCATCAGTTCAAATAAAACGGAGAGGCTTTTGTTTTGGTGTTCTGGGAAGAACGATTCCAATAGTCGTCTACGATAGTCTGTGACGGTTTGAAAAAGAGCGGTACGTTCTTGTGGCTGATAAGCGTTGATCATGAGCTCGATCAGCGCTTGTTGTTTCTTTTCAATAGACAGACTGCTAGCCAACAGTGAGTCTAAAGACGACGTTAATTTCATGGTGTGAACCTAGCCTAGGTTTATATAATTATTTTTATTTGATTTGCACCAGTCAACTCGACACGGATTTATAGTAAGTATTTGAAATAAAGTTACTTTGATGAACAAACGTAACTCTAATTGTGTCTATTGTTTTTAAAAACAAGTTGCATAATCGAGCGCAAGTCTACTACTTGTGCTGACCCTTAACAATATGGGTTAGTCATGTACGAATTAATTAATGATTCCCTAAATTAGAGTGCTCTCAATCACTTATATGGTTTAATCATATGTGGAAGTTAATTTATTTAATCTGAGAATGTCTTTTTGAATTTATAAATTGGTTCTGAGTGTTTATTTTTTGAACCAAGCTCATAAATCATACGCAACTCAATTAACCTTGTGGATTTTAAGGAATATAACAGCGCGCTCAAATATATAATTAACTAATGAGTGTAGTATGTCTCATCTCCGTCTATTTCCACGTCATCGCTTGGCGATCGCTTGTATGCTTGCCAGTGTGTCCAGTTTCTCTTTTGCTCAAAATCAGTGTGAGGTGCTTGATCTTCAACAGGCGTCCAATCTTGCACTCGCTGTCTCTTCGGCAGACAACAGTTGCTACAGTTCTTGGTTCTCTGCATCGAATAATTCACTAGATAATATCTATAGCGAAGCGAACCTAAGCCGCATTCAAGCTGCGCTGAACTTAGAAATAACTCGTTACCGAGGTGAAGCTGAACAAGCCCGTAAACTTGAAAACCTTGGTGAGTTTGTTCGTGCCGCTTATTACGTTCGCTATAACGCACAAGCAAAAGACTTCAGCGAAGCGTTGAGCCAGCGGTTTGCTCAGTCGACCATTGCTTTCTTAGCTAACCCTAATGCGTTAGATCAAGGTCGTGAGCAAGTGGGTGCATTGAAAAGCCTGACGCTAATGGTCGATAACGTTAAACAATTGCCACTGACAATGGATGCGCAACTTGCGGCATTACGTCACTTCAACCAAGAAACGGCGCAAGACTCACAATGGGTCGACGGGTTAAACAATCTGTTTCGAGCAATGGCAGGGCACGCAGCTAGAGATGACTTCTATGATTACATGGCGAGCCATACCCAGCATATCGACACGCTTGCAGCATTCGCCCGTGATAACACGTGGGCTTTAGATACTGATGCAGGCTTTCTTGTTTATAACGCAGTCCGTGAAACTGGTCGTTTGCTGGCAAGCCCGGATAAATTAACGAAAGACAAAGCGCTGCGTTTTATGCAGCAAGTGATGGTACAAAACCCACTTGGCAGTGAGCATGACAAGCTTTGGTTAGCGGCGGTTGAGATGATGGGGTATTACGCGCCAGACGGCTTGAATGGATTGGATCTAGAGCAAGCAAAGCGTGATTTAGCAATGCGTGTACTTCCCAATCGTCACGAGTGCCAAGGGCCTGCGATTATTCGCTCTCAAGATTTAACGCAAGCACAATCAATTGAAGCATGTGATGTACTCGCGGCGAAAGAGGCGGACTTCCATCAAGTTGCGAACACAGGCCAACAACCTGTCGCCGATGATAATAACGAGCGAGTTGAAGTCGCGGTGTTTGGCAGTAAAGGTAGCTACACCGATTACTCTGCGTTCTTGTTTGGAAACACCACCGACAACGGCGGTCAGTATTTAGAAGGTAACCCTGCAGAAGTGGGTAACGTGGCGCGTTTCGTCGCTTACCGTTACGCTAACGGCGATGACCTTTCAATTCTCAATTTAGAGCATGAGTATACTCACTATCTCGATGCCCGCTTTAACCAATACGGCTCCTTTAGCGACAACTTGGCACATGGTTACGTTGTATGGTGGCTAGAAGGTTTTGCTGAGTTCATGCATTACAAGCAAGGTTACGATGCCGCTGTTGGTTTGATTAGCAGCGGGAAGATGAGTTTATCGGATGTGCTTGCGACCACCTACTCCCATGATTCCAACCGTATCTATCGATGGGGCTACTTGGCGGTGCGCTTTATGATGGAAGAACATCCTCAAGAAGTGCAGAGCTTGTTGGCACTGTCTCGTGCTGGCAAATTTTCAGAATGGGCGCAACAAGTGAAAGTGCTTGGCCAGCAATACAATGGTGAGTTTGAGCGTTGGCTAGACACCGTTTCAAGTGAACCAACAGAGCCTACTGATCCCACAGAACCGACTGACCCTACAAATCCAACAGACCAAGCCATAGTGCTTGCAGCAAACCAAGGTGTAGTGTTGAACGGCGAGGCGTACAGCGAGCTGTTGTTCTACGTCGATGTACCAGAGAACACCACGCATTTTGAGGTTTCGATTGAAGGTAATGCCATAGACCAAAGCCAAGGTGACGCTGATCTTTACATGAGCTACAACAAAGAAGCGCATTACTATGATTTTGAATTCAGCCAATACGGAAATGGAAGTAATGAGATGGTGACGTTTGAACCAGAGTCATCGGGTTTCATCAAACCGGGTCGTTACTACATGAGTATTGCAGGACGCACCGATTTCAATGACGTAACACTGTTGGCATCACTAGAGACAGAAACGCCAACGCCGCCATCACAAGAACAGGATGATTTAACGCCAATAATACTTGAATCAGGTCAGCCTCAAATACTCACCGTGCACCAACGACGTTATGCGGCGGTTTATGTTCCACAGGGCGTGCAAGAGGTAAGAGTATGGTTGAATGATAAGAGTGATAATGCGGAGAGTGGACAGTCGAATGCTGGCAACGTAGATCTATTTGCAAGTCGTTCATACTGGCCTACTTCAGGGCAACACGATTATGCCTCTAATTACCGTGGGAGCAATGAGTACCTGCAAATCCCTGTAACAGAAGAAGGCTATGTGCACTTCTTACTCAGTGCTGAACAGCAAGGGGGTGATGTCGAGATGTTGGTGTTCTTTCACTAGCAAAACAGGCAGCAATTAAAAAGCACTAACGAAAACGCCACCTAATCTAAATGATCTAAATATCAATTGAATAGACGGGTAAAAAGCCGGGCAGCAGTGTCCGGCTTTGTTTTTCTGACAGTGCTCTGTATTTATAGAGTAGTTACACCATAATCTCTGATGAAGTAATGACATTTAAGGTCTAAGCTTGCCTGCATATGAAACATCATTACGAGTAATCTCTCGTAAATGACTGAATGAACGATGTAGAGAGGATTCATGAAAAAAGTACGATTAACATCATTACTTGGATTAGCAACTGTGTTTAGTGTCGCTGCGTTAGCTGGATGCAGTCAGGAATCTGATGTTCCCGCTCAACCGCAAGAGAAAGCGAATCCGATCTGTAACACAAAAAACCTGACAGGTGGTTGGTCACAAAGTGATATCACGCCAGAAGCAAAACAAGCTTTAGATGTGGTTCTGGGACAAATGAATACCGCTGCGAAGCTTGATAAAATCTTGAGCGTTCGAACTCAGGTTGTCAGTGGTTTGAATTATGCTATCGATTTTGAGATGGATAATGGCGAAGTTTGGAACACCATTGTGTATCGTTCGTTGCAGGGTGAGATGACAATGACGCAAGCTGCACAACAAGGTCGTCTGTGTCCGTTGATTAACTAGTCCATTGATTTACTTGTCTATTGATCAACTAACCCATTGATTAACGAGCATGTAAATAACGTCACACTTAAAAATGGCTCCTACTTAGGAGCCCTTTTTTATTCTGAATAGTGCTGACGTAATGAACCTGATTAACTGGTCAGTTCCGGCTCTGACAGCTCTGGTTCATAAAGCTCTTGCACACAAGCACGGCTGATGTCTTCATCAATGTAGGCCATTCCAAGCTTATTGAGATAGTCCATACGATCCGCAGTGCGCAGTTCGATGTCTGGGCCTGCGATGTTGTTCTCTTGATAGATCTCAGTTAAGTGAGCCATGAATTGCTCACCAACACTCATCATTAATAGGCTCATTGCGCCAACGTCCGGTCTTACTTTGGCTTGTTGTTTTTCAGATAGATTGACTGCTAACACGATAGGGCGCTCTTCACCTTCAAAACGAGTGCTGCGTTCGCGAATGGTTTGCTGAGCCCAGTAGTAGGCCAGTTCTTTGCTCTGAGTTAAGAAAACGGGCTCAACGGATTCTGTGTAGTTATTGCCAATGGTTGCCATGGTTTTTGAAGCGGCTTCATTGAGTGCTTTGTCTCCTGAGCGTTTCAGCCCTTGGCCTTGGATTGAAGCTAGCAAGGCTGAAGATGTGCCGTGATACCAAGTATCACCAGTAGCGAAACCATTTTCTGATAGCAGTGTTTTAGCATCTTGTAGGTGTGTCGGTATTGAAGTCATAGGCACTCTCAATAAATAGGCATATCAATAAATAGGAAAATCAACAAACGCGAATGTGATCAGTTTAAACAGAATTTTTCGGGGTCACAGTGGTGTGGAACACAAATCTGAGGCTTTGAGATGAAGCCGGCAGTACAAGCTTCATCCCAAAACCTCCTCCCTCCCGACACCTAACAGGGAAAAGGGAGGGGGAGATTCTAGAGGGGAAACGCTGTTAACGATTAATCAAATTGATTAGACGTATTCGCTTCACCCGCTGCTTTTAGTGCATTTTCACCAGCAAAGTATTCTTTGTGGTCATCACCCATGTCTGAACCAGACATGTTTTGGTGTTTAACACATGCGATACCTTGGCGAATCTCTTTACGTTGAACATTCGCAACGTAGCCCAACATGCCTTGGTCACCGAAGTATTCTTTTGCAAGGTTGTCAGTAGACAGTGCTGCAGTGTGGTAAGTCGGCAGAGTAATCAAGTGGTGGAAGATACCCGCTTCGCGAGATGCGTCCGCTTGGAATGTACGAATCTTCTCGTCAGCGCTTGCAGACAGTTCAGTTTCATCGTATTCCGCACTCATTAGGCTTGCACGGTCGTAAGCTGATACATCTTTACCTGCTGCTGCCATTGCATCGTATGCTTGTTGGCGGAAGTTTAATGTCCAGTTGAATGATGGAGAGTTGTTGTAAACCAGTTTCGCATTAGGGTGTACTTCACGTACGCCGTCCATCATCTCTTTGATTTGACCGATGTGTGGTTTCTCAGTCTCAATCCAAAGAAGGTCAGCACCTGCGTTGATTGCTTCAATACAGTCGAATACACAGCGGTCTTCACCAGTACCTTCGCGGAATTGGTATAAGCCTGAAGGCAGACGCTTAGGACGAACTAGCTTGCCGTCACGGTTGAAGCAAACATCACCTTCAGCCATATCTGCAACATCAATCTCTTCAACGTCTAGGTATGAGTTGTAGATGTCACCTTGGTCGCCAGGTTCTTTCACTACCGCAATTTCTTTTGTTAGGCCAGCACCTTGTGAATCGGTACGAGCAACAATGATGCCGTTGTCGATGCCTAGTTCAAGGAAAGCGTAACGAAGTGCGCGAAGTTTTGCGTGGAAATCAGCATGAGGAACCGTTACTTTGCCGTCTTGGTGACCACATTGCTTCTCATCGGCTACTTGGTTTTCGATTTGTAGACAACATGCACCCGCTTCAATCATCTGCTTAGCCATTAGGTAAGTCGCTTCTGCGTTACCGAAACCTGCATCGATATCGGCAATGATTGGCACTACGTGTGTTACGTGGTTGTCGATTTTGTCTTGGATAAGGTCTTGTTGATTCACATCACCCGCTTCACGTGCTGCGTCTAGCTGACGGAACAAGCCACCTAGTTCACGAGCATCCGCTTGGCGTAGGAAGGTGTATAGCTCTTCTACTAGGCCAGCAACTGACGTTTTTTCATGCATAGATTGGTCTGGAAGTGGACCGAAGTCAGAGCGAAGTGCTGCTACCATCCAACCTGAAAGGTATAGGTAACGACGGTCTGTCTTGCCATCAAAGTGCTTCTTAATAGAAATCAGCTTTTGTTGGCCGATGAAACCGTGCCAGCAACCCAGAGACTGAGTGTATTGAGAGCTGTCTTCGTCGTAAGCCGCCATGTCTGCACGCATAATATCTGCCGTGTATTGCGCAATATCCAGACCTGTTTTGAATTTGTTTTGAGCTCGCATACGAGCTGCAGATTCAGGGTTGATTGCATCCCATGGAGCACCAGCAGCGCTTTTTGCAACTTCAATCTTTTCGATATCTTGTGTAATTTGCGACATAACTATTCCTTAGTTTCACGTGGACATGTTGGCCAATTTGGCGAGGTCATTCGATTTGGATTAAATCTAACCATGGACAAAGAATAACCATGTATGTGATAATTTTGTTAATTTATAGTTATTATATTCGGTATTTTTCTTATGAATATTGCTCGTATAGACCTTAATTTACTTGTGTATTTAGACATGTTGCTACGTGAAAGAAACGTAACACGAGCAGCAAATCAGTTAGGAATAACTCAGCCAGCGATGAGTAATGGCCTGCGTCGATTGCGCGATCTGTTTGAAGACCCGCTGTTGGTGAGAACCAGTGAAGGGATGATACCGACCGAGCGAGCACATAAACTGCAGCCATTGATTAGAAACATCTTGGCGAATGTAGAAAAGACATTGCAACCGACCACGGAGTTTAATGCAGAAGACAGTGAGCGTGTGTTTCGTATCATGGCGAGTGACTATGCCGAGTCGACCATTATTCAGCCGCTATTGAAAAAGTTGAGCGAGATAGCACCGAAAATACGCTTGGATATCATGACGCCAAGTGACGTGAGTTATCAGGATGTGGAACAAGGCACTGTTGATATCATTATCAACCGTTTTGACGACATTCCACAGTCGTTCCATCAGATGAGCCTTTGGCACGACGGGTTCTCTTGCCTATTTAGTTGTGATAACCCGATAGCGGACAACTTCGATATTTTGTCTTATCTAAAGGCGCAACATATCTGGGTAAGTAAGACGGGTATGGGCACCGGCGTTGGGATTAACCCAAGCGAAGCGCAAAAACTTGGTTGGATAGATGAAGCACTAATGCGCATTGGCAAAACGCGTAATATCACGGTGTTCACACGACACTACCTGTCGGCGATTCTCTTCGCTCAACAGAAGAACCTGATCCTGACCATTCCAACCAAAGCGGCACAATTGCAGCGCAACAACCCTCGGTTGTTGATCAAACCTGCGCCATTTGCTATTGAACCCTTTGAGGTGAAAATGGCTTGGAGTCCATTATTACAAACCAATCCTGACCACCAATGGATGCGCCGATTGATTAAAAGTGTCGCCAATGAAATAGAGAGTGGTGTGACGGAATAACACAGTTTGTAGGGTATTTTTTATATGAATATCCAGTATAACTGGCATAAATTAGCTAAATTTATGTCCGTTGCGTAAGTTTAAATGAGTTATTGAAATTTAAGTCAGTTAAGTAAATATATTGAGTAGCCATCAGTTAGCTTGAGAGAGATTTTATGAGCAGTCGTATTCAACAGGGAAGCTTGAACATTGATAGCACCCTCTACCAATTAATTAATGATCAGGTCATTCCTGGAACAGGCATTGTCGCTGAAGACTTTTGGCAATCTTTTGCAACCATCCTTGAAGATTTGGCTCCAAAGAACCGCGCATTGCTTATTAAGCGCGACGATCTTCAACATCAAATTGACGTCTGGCACCAAGAGCGTGTAGGCCAAACCCTAGATGCGGCAGAGTACAAACAGTTCTTGCAACAGATAGGCTACTTAGTCCCTGAGGGCGAAGATTTTCAAGTAACCACCGCAAGCGTTGAGCCGGAAATTGCAACACAAGCGGGCCCCCAGCTCGTTGTGCCTATTATGAATGCACGTTTTGCACTTAACGCGGCGAATGCGCGTTGGGGCAGTTTATACGATGCGCTCTACGGAACCGATGTTATCAGTGAAAGTGATGGTGCCGAAAAGGGTGGAAGCTTTAACCCGGTTCGTGGCGCTAAAGTAGTGAGCTACGCTCGAGGTTTCCTTGATGATGCTGCACCGTTAAACGGTGTTTCCCATAAAGACGTGACTAAATACAGCATCAGCAACGTTAGCATTGGTAATACACTGACAGCGACCTTAGACAACGGCGAAGAAGTCACTCTAATCGATCGCAACCAGTTCATTGGTTACCAAGGTGATGCAAGTGCGCCTTCAAGCATTCTGCTTAAGCACAACAACCTACATATCGAAATTCAAATCGACCCTAGCGCGCCAATTGGCAGCGTTGATGTGGCTGGTATTAAAGATGTGCTGGTGGAATCGGCTCTCACTACCATTATGGATTGCGAAGATTCGGTAGCGGCGGTTGATGGTGAAGACAAAGCACTGGCTTACCGTAACTGGTTAGGCTTGATGAAAGGTGACTTACAAGAGTCGCTAGAGAAAAATGGCAAGACCATCGTTCGTAACCTCAATCCAGATCGCCAATACACCAGCGTGACGGGAGGCGAGATCTCGCTGAAAGGCCGCAGCATGTTGTTTATCCGCAATGTGGGCCATCTAATGACCAACCCTGCCATTATTGATGCTCAAGGCAATGAAGTGCCTGAAGGTATTATGGATGGCATGATCACTTCACTAATCGCGATGCATGATTTAAAAGGCAACAGCGCGTACCAAAACTCGACCGCGAACAGCATCAATATTGTTAAACCTAAGATGCATGGTCCTGAAGAAGTGGCGTTTACCAATGAACTGTTTGGCCGTATTGAAGATGCATTAGGCCTTGATCGATTCACGATCAAAGTCGGCATCATGGACGAAGAGCGTCGTACTTCAGTCAATCTTAAAGAATGTATCCGCGCGGCTAAAGATCGTGTTGTATTCATCAACACAGGCTTCCTAGATCGAACCGGTGATGAAATTCACACCAGTATGGAAGCGGGTCCGTTTGCTCCTAAAACACAGCTGAAAACCATGACTTGGATTGGCGCTTACGAAGATCAAAACGTTGATCTTGGCTTAGCTTGTGGCCTGCAAGGTAAAGCCCAGATCGGTAAAGGCATGTGGCCAGAGCCGGACAACATGGCCAAGATGATGGATGCGAAAATCGGTCACCCACAAGCAGGTGCAAATACCGCTTGGGTTCCTTCTCCAACTGCCGCGACTCTGCATGCTTTGCACTATCACAAGGTGAGTGTACCAAGTCGTCAGAAAGAGCTTCGGGAGCGAGTGAGAGCGAACGTCGACGATATCCTGACTATCCCGCTATTAGGCAATCAAAAGCTGACTGCTCAAGATATCCAAAATGAATTGGATAACAATACACAAGGTATTCTTGGCTACGTAGTGCGTTGGATTGACCAAGGAGTCGGTTGTTCAAAAGTGCCAGATATTAACGATGTAGGGCTAATGGAAGACCGCGCAACGCTACGTATTTCAAGCCAACACATCGCTAACTGGCTACGTCATGGTATTTGCGAGGAAGCCCAAGTAATGAAAACCATGAAGCGCATGGCAGCTGTGGTTGATGAGCAAAACTCTGGGGATCCAAGCTACCAAAACATGGCGCCAGATTTTGAAAATAGCATTGCTTTCTCAGCGGCTTGTCAGCTGGTATTCGAAGGCTGTGCTCAACCTAGTGGTTATACCGAGCCAGTGTTGCATGCGATGCGACTGAAGCTGAAAGGAACCGCACAATAAATAATAAAAAAAGAAGTACCCTTATTTGAACCGAGCCCAAGGTGCCGCGCTAATTTAGCGCGGCTTTTTTTTGGTTTTTTTGAGAGAGGGAAGGGGAGAGAATGGGGCAGGTTAGTGCTCACTAAGACTTAATTATTTCCAAACCTAGTTACTACCAACCTTATTTTCCGCCAAAGCAAAGATACTTAATGTCCATGTACTCATCGATGCCTTCTTTCGCACCTTCACGGCCAATACCTGATTGTTTCACGCCACCGAAAGGCGCGACTTCGGTTGAGATCATACCGTCATTAATGCCAACCATGCC
Organism: Vibrio lentus; assembly: GCF_030409755.1. NCBI lineage: Bacteria > Pseudomonadati > Pseudomonadota > Gammaproteobacteria > Vibrionales > Vibrionaceae > Vibrio > Vibrio lentus. The sequence continues at coordinate 917,505 of NZ_JAUFQE010000001.1, read as the reverse complement.
GTATTCAAGCGCTTCTGCTACCTGCCATACGCGGTGAATGTTCTGGCTGTAGAAGTAAGACGCCAAACCATAAATGGTATCGTTGGCCATCTCGATAAGTTCTTCATCAGTTTCGAATTTCATCACAGGTGCGACTGGGCCGAAGATCTCTTGTTGAACGATGTCCATGCTGTGTTTTACATCTTTAAGAACCACAGGTTGAATGAACAAGCCGTCAAGCGCTTGAGTTGGGGTTACAGGCTGCGCACCTTGTTCAATCGCTCGGTCAATCAAACCTTGAATGTTTTGTTTCGCCCTTTCACTGATAACCGGGCCAATAGTGACGCCTTCATCTAATCCGTTACCGATTTTAAGCTGCTGAACGGCTTGGTCGAATTTTGCTACAAACTCGTCATGCACCTTGCTATGAACGTAGAAACGGTTCGCACAAACACAGGTTTGGCCTGCATTACGGAATTTTGAAGCCATTGCGCCTTGAACGGCAGCGTCGATATCCGCATCGTCAAACACGATAAACGGTGCATTGCCACCCAGTTCCATTGAGGTGCGCTTAATGCCTTTCGCAGCTTGAGCCATCAAGATACTGCCGACTCGAGTCGAACCAGTAAAAGAGATCTTTTTGATCAGTGGGTGTGATGTGAAAAGCTCGCCAATCTGTTCAGGGCTATCGCCAAGTACGACTTGAAGTAGATCTTTAGGAATGCCCGCTTGGTAAGCCAATTCAACCACAGCAAATGCAGAAAGCGGCGTTTCATCTGAGGGCTTCACAATAAAACTACAGCCGGCAGCAAGGGCAGGAGCGGCCTTACGAGTGATCATCGCAATCGGAAAGTTCCATGGCGTAATGGCACATGCGACTCCGATAGGTTGCTTGATGGTCACCAAGCGTTTGCCAGCGGCGGTGCTAGGAATAGAATCACCATAGGTGCGCTTGGCTTCTTCGGCAAACCATTCAATAAAGCTCGCGCCATACACCACTTCGCCCGTTGCTTCTGCTAACGGCTTACCTTGTTCAATGGTCATTAGGCGAGCAAGATCTTCTTTGTTTTCAAGGATCAGTTGATGCCAACCACTTAGCAATGCAGCACGGGATTTAGCGGGAATTTTTGCCCACTCTTTCTGCGCAACATGAGCACGTTCGATAGCGCTCTCTAACTCTGCCTCAGATGAGATTGGTGCGTGGCCAATAAGCTCACCCGTTGCTGGGTTTGTGACTGCAACTGCGTTGTTCGCTTCTGTCACCATAAAAGAGAGTAAGTGCTGGTTCTTAATGTTTAGCATCGTGATTCCTTTGTTGTGATTACTTTAGACGTGTTGCTTATGTGCGGGGTGGCATGTGTTGAAATGACTTCGACCAAATGTTGATTGGTCGAAGTTCATTGATGTTGATTCGCTAATCTTGGTCATTTTCTGAGATAGTTCTGCTCACTAGCCCCAGTTATCAGACTCGATTTTAGCGAGCGCTTTTGCTGCTTTTTGAAGAGCTGGCAGAAACTTGATCGCTTCGTCTGGTTTTACGCGAATCACTGGCGCTTGTATTGCTAAGCCAAGATTGGATTGACCAGTAGAAGACGGTATCAATACAGCGATACAGACTAAACCGGGTAAGAATTCTTCATCATCAATAGCAAAACCTTGGATCTTCGCTTCTTCGATGTCTTTCTCTAGCGTCGAATAGTCGGTGATGGTTTTTACTGTGTATTGAGTGAGGGGCACACTTTCGATCAGTCTTCTGCGTTGTGATTTCGACATGTGCGCCAAAAACAATTTGCCTGTGGCTGAGCAATGTACGGGCACGCGAGAGCCGGGTTGTAGATGGAAGCGAAGCGGGGCTTCGGTTTCTGCGCGATCAAGATAGATGATTTCACCGCTCGACAGTGCCGTTAGGTTGCAGCTCTCGCCGACTTCTGCTCGAAGGTTTTCAAGAATAGTACGTCGTGCGCTGTGCATGGTGCTATTGAACAGCAGGTTTTCAGCAAGCTTTCTGAGTCGAATACCAGAGCTGTAATGCTTTTCGTCACCATCTCTTTGAATAATGCCCGCAGCTTCTAATTGTTGCAGCATGCGGTGCAGAGTTGGTTTCGGTAGTCCGGTTTCTTCGACGAGCCCTTGAAGAGAAATAAACTCATCTTTTTGCGCTATCACCTCTAATAGTGCAAAAAGTCGGAGAGTGGGCGTATCTCCTTGAACTTGTGGTGTTTCTGTTTGCATACAGTGATTCATCCTTGCGATATGTCTATGTATAAGAGTGTACATACCAAATTAAAAATCTTCAATTATCTGAATAAAATTTGACCTTTTTTATTATTTCAATAATATAAATATAAATTATGGAACAATTAATCTCAATAAATGGAATTTAAGATGAAGGCGATTGAACGGATTATTGATAAGGCTCACTTAGATCGTAAGCGAGTGGTTTTAAGCGAAGCAGAAGACCCTCGTGTACTCAAAGCGGCGCGATTGGCGATAGATAAACAGCTCGCTTACATCACTCTAATCGGCGATGAAAAGGCGATTATCGAAGCGGCGCAGTTGAACCACATTAATCTCGTCGGCATTCATATTGTGTCACCACAAACATCAGCACTCAAAGCTGTGTTGGCTGAACGGCTCTATGAACTAAGAAAAGCCAAAGGCATGACTTATGAAGATGCATTGGAGAAGGTCAAGGACCCACTGGTTTTTGCCAACTTGATGGTACGAGAAGGGCTGGTTGACGGCACAGTCAATGGCGCGGTTTACACCACGTCTGATGTAGTAAGAGCGGCGCTGCAGATTATTGGGCCAGCACCAGACAGTGAATTGGTGTCTAGCTTCTTTCTGATGATGTTGTGCGAGCCTTTCCATAATCTTAAAGGTGGCATGATTTTCAGTGATTGTGGTTTGGTGATTAACCCCAATGAAACCGAGCTGGCTTCGATTGCCGTAGCGGCATCAAACAGTGCTCAAACGCTACTGATGGAAGAACCTAAAGTGGCAATGCTGTCGTTCTCTACTAACGGCAGTGCGAAACACGAATCAGTCGATAAGGTTCGTAATGCCGCTCAGTTAGTGAAACAACGTTGTCCCGGAATAGCTGTCGATCAGGACGTTCAACTCGATGCCGCGATTGTTACTGAAATAGCCGCGAAAAAGCTGCCCGATTCAGAAGTGAAAGGCCAATCTAACGTATTGATCTTCCCTAATTTAGAAGCGGGGAACATAGGCTATAAGCTCGCAGAAAGGTTAGGTGGCGCAGTCGCGATTGGCCCGTTACTGCAAGGATTGAATCAGCCTGCCAATGACTTATCCAGAGGGTGTAGCGCGGAAGATATCTTCAATGTAATTGCGGTGACTGCCGTACAAGCGCAGCAAGGGAAAATACCAAATTCAACGACTGACGCGGCGGCTGATTCTGAAAGAAGAGAAGAATCGACCTTTGATTTTAGATACTAAAATCTAGTGCCTGAAGCTGATATTCACATTCAAATCAACCCCAAACAACCTAGTTAGGATTGCTAATGGAGTTACCTGTTTTACTCGCCATTCTTGCCACTATCGCGGTGGGTACCTACTTCCAAACCGTCACGGGTTTTGGCCTCGGTATCATCGTGATTGGTTTAACGGTCAGCCTTAATTTGGTTTCTTTACCCGTGATTGCCGCTGTGGTCAGTATCGTGACCTTGTTCAATTGCTTGGTCGCGTTGATGGGTAAGCCACTGCTTGGTGAACTCAAGATTCTGGTGGTGTTGGTCATCGGTATTATCCCCGGCGTATCGATGGGGGTGTTCTTGCTAGACGAGTTGAGCGATTCAGCCACGAATATTCTCCGAGGACTATTGGGGGCGATGGTGCTATTCGCAGGTTTGAGCTTTATGTTCAAACCTAAAACCAGAAAGGACCGTTCGGCAACGGTATCGTTCTTGTTATCTGGTTTTAGTTCTGGGCTCGCGGGTGGGTTATTCGGTATGGCAGGCCCACCGATTGTTTACCATCTCTATCGGCAGCCTTTTACGCTCGATCTGGTGCGAAGCACACTGCTGATGGTGTTCGCTTGTACGTCAATGTCCCGTACCGTCAATGTCTACGCTGCAGGCGACATGGAAGCGAGCATATTGTGGTTATCCGCTATTGCTGTTCCTCTGGTGGCGCTTGTCACAATGTTTGCTCGGCGTTTCCCACCGCCGTTGTCCAATGACCAACTCAGAAAGTTGGTGTTCATTGTGTTGATGTTGATTGGTGGGTATTTGATGGCTGTCTCTGCATGGTCGTTACTTGCTGTCTTTTAATTGCTCGTTATTTCTTAGTTACTCGCTGCCTTTTAGTTGCTGCTACCTCTTAAGAACATTCTGATAAAAGGCTAGCGGCTTGCTAGCCGATACTTCACAACTCCCCGAAACGTTATTGGTCACTGCGTACATCTCCAAACAAAAAGCTTAACGTTAAACAAAAACCTTAACGCTTTAGCATCTCAAATACGCTCTTAGATAATCCAAATAAGCAACTCTCCTGCACATCTAAGGTGATGTTACTGCGGTAGTACGGGCTTAAATCGACGCCCATTCCCACACCATGAATCTCAATTCCGTTTTTGGTCGACTCACGTTCAATCACTTGTTTGAGGTGGTTATCTAAATAGAACTGATCGTTGGCGGTGCTGGTGGCGGTATCCATCGGACAGCCGTCTGAGAACACGATCAAAACCTTTCTTTGCGCACTGTTCTGCTGCAACCGCTGACTAGCGAACTGCACCGCTTCGCCATCAATCCCTTCTTTAAAGATGTCTGCTTTACGAAGGCTGGCAATGCCAAGGCGAGAGCGTCTCCAATGGGTATCAAAATCTTTAAACACAATATGTCGAACTTCGTTTAAGCGGCCTGGGTGTTTCGGTTGGCCTTGTTTAAGCCACTGTCGATAGACTTTGCCACCGTTCCAGTTATTGGTAGTGAAGCCAATAATCTCAAATGGAATGTTGGCCAGTCCAACGGATTTGAGAATTGTATCCATCAGTAGACTTAGCTTGTGACTGTGTTTCTGCATTGAACCTGAGCAGTCCATCAAAAACGTGATGGCACATTGATGAGATGCGCCGATATCAGGTTGATAAAAGACAGTGCGATCCAATGGCGAGGTGATGAGCTTGGTGATGGTAGTGGCGTTAACAATACCTTCTTCTAAATGATCCTGACGTCGGTTCGTTTGTGGCGTGGCAACAAAGCGAGTGAGCATAGCGGCTAAACGGCGAGTGTTGACTTGTCTCGCCATGATGTCATCGGTGAGTTTCTGCCTCAGTTCGAGTAATAGAGCGCGCCTGACGAGTTTGTCTGCCGCGATAACTTGATCAAATTCTGAATTAAAGACCTGATAATTGGCACCCGAGAGTTCGAATACCTTGCTACTCCCTGTGATGTCGGTATCGACGTCTTCATCTTGAATGTCACCATCAACAATCAAGGCAAGCTGCGCAAGGATCTTAATGTCTTCTTCGACCGTAGGCGTGGGCGAGTTATCACTTTCTTGTTCTTGGATAATTAATTCTTGTGCAAGGGCTGTCAGCTCCTTAGCGCAGTGAGCAAACTGTTGTTGGTCGGTTCTATGTTGCTTTAAGCGCTTCAGGCTGTACCCGAAAGTAGGCACGATGCTGGCGCGAGTCGATTCGATGGTTTCAGCAATGGGTTCAGACACCGGAACGCCAGTTAAGCGGGTGTGGATGACTTGCATCAGAGTAAACAGCAACATGCCGATTCGTGATTCGGTGAAGCCATTCTGATGATATTGGTCGCTCCAATAAGCAAAGTTGAACTGAATACTGGTGGTCACGCCTTTTAGATAAGACGGGATTTGCGATTCAATTCGTACTTGCTCGCAGAAATCATATAACAGACGTTCGACTTCGTTTTTCGGTCGTAATGAATAGTGAAGATCAGCGTCTGAAAGTAATAATCGCAGTGCCGATGAATCGATCTTGCCTTGCATTGAAAGCTTGCTGTTTTTCAACTCGTGGCGAGAAACAAAGGTGAGATCGTTAGTATGTGCGGACTGGTAATAACAGGGGCTATTGCCTTTATAGAGACGTTCTCCCCGATAATTCAGACTCAATTCACCGCTGATCGCTCTGGCGACAGACACCCCAAGATCGAGGATCTTTTTCTGCTGGGAAGAAACATTGGCCATGGTTTACGACTCCGAGTGCGAATAGTTTTGAGTAGGCGTTTCTAAATCTTCACCAAAGCAACGGAAATAATATTCGCTAACCAGTTCTTTTTCTTCGTCTTCACAGCGATTCAAGAATGACAGCCTAAATGCGGTGGCTACATCGTCGAATATTTGGATGTTTTCGGCCCAAGTGAGCACCGTTCGCGGAGACATCACCGTTGAAAGGTCACCAGCTCGAAACCCGTTACGCGTTAACCCTGCGGTGGCGATCATTTTCTCAACCAGTTGTCGGCCACTTTCATTATTCAGCTCTGGAAGCTTGGATAGCACGATCTTAGTTTCATGCTGTGGATCTAAATAGTTAAGCGTGGCGATGATGTTCCATCTATCTAATTGACTGTGGTTAAGCACTTGAGTGCCCGAATACAAACCTGAGAAGTTACCCAAGCCAAGTGTGTTGCAGGTAGCAAACAGGCGGAAAGAAGGGTGAGGCGTGATCACTCGGTTTTGTTCTAAAGAGGTGTATTTACCGTCTTGCTCTAATAGTTGTTGAATCACAAACATCACGTCAGGGCGACCAGCGTCGTACTCATCTAACACCAGTGCAATGGGTTGTTGAATGCTCTGCGGAAGAATGCCTTCTTTAAACTCTGTTATTTGCATTCCGTCTTTAATTACGATGCTGTCTTTACCTATGAAATCCAAGCGACTTAAGTGTCCGTCTAGGTTGATCCTCAAGCATGGCCAGTTCAATCTCGCGGCGATTTGCTCAATGTGAGACGACTTGCCCGTCCCATGTGTGCCTTGAATCAGTGTGCGACGATTGGAGGTGAACCCCGCTAATATAGCTAGCGTCACTTCGGGGTCAAAACAGTAATTAGGATCGACTTTCGGCACATATTCGCCCGCATGTTCAAATGCCATCACGGTTAGATTACTGTCGATCTCAAAGCGTTCTCTCACACTTACTGGTTGCGTTGGTATCAATTCCGCCTCTTTCATCATATTTCCCTCTATATAGCTCATCACTTGTCGCTGCTATCGCGATATGACATCGATTATTAACAGCTCCTCTTAAGTTAATGGCACTTTTTGTACGAAAAACTACCAATAATGTGATCCAGTTTTATTAATTAGAATGAATTGTTCCAATTTAATATAAAAAGTTGACGCGCAAAAATTCTACTACTAAGGTGAAAATGAATTCGAAAAAGAGACAATTCATTCCGAAAAATGAAATTTTGGTTAACTCAAGGAGAATGGAAGAATGAGTGAGCAAGAAAAACGTACGGTTGTTTCCGGCACAGTAACAATGACACCATCAGAAGCGTTCGTTGAAACTATGGTTGCTAATGATGTTACCGACATGTTCGGCATCATGGGGTCAGCATTTATGGACGCAATGGATATCTTTGCTCCTGCTGGCATTCGATTGGTCCCAGTGGTACACGAGCAAGGTGCTGCTCACATGGCAGATGGTTACTCTCGTGTATCTGGTCGCCATGGCGTGGTTATCGGGCAGAATGGCCCAGGTATTAGTAACTGTGTAACTGCGATTGCAGCTGCATTCTGGGCACACAGCCCAGTCGTGATTGTGACGCCAGAGACTGGTACTAAAACAATGGGCTTAGGTGGTTTCCAAGAGTGTAACCAACTTCCAATGTTCCAAGAGTTTACTAAGTATCAAGGACACGTAACACACCCAGACCGTATGGCGGAATACACGGGTCGATGTTTTGACCGCGCGATGAGTGAAATGGGTCCAACTCAACTGAATATTCCACGTGACTACTTCTACGGCGAAACTCAAACCGAGATCCCTAAACCCGCGCGTTTAGACCGTGGTCCAGGTGGCGAGAAATCTCTGAATGAAGCAGCAGACCTGATAGCTGAAGCGAAATTCCCAGTCATCATTTCTGGTGGCGGTGTGGTAATGGCTGATGCAGTTCAAGAGTGTGCGGCACTGGCAGAAAGATTGGGCGCACCCGTAGTGAACAGCTATCTACACAATGACTCTTTCCCTGCGAGTCACCCATTATGGTGTGGTCCTTTAGGCTACCAAGGTTCGAAAGCGGCAATGAAGTTGATGGCTCAAGCGGATGTGGTTATCGCTTTGGGTACACGTCTCGGTCCATTTGGTACCTTGCCTCAACATGGCATGGACTACTGGCCGAAGAACGCGAAAATCATTCAGATTGATGCCGACAACAAGATGCTTGGCCTAGTTAAGAAGATTTCGGTTGGTATCTGTGGAGATGCGAAAGCAGCTGCGGTTGCTCTATCTGAAAGATTGGAAGGCCGCGCACTGTTGTGTGATGACAACAAAGGCGCTCGTCAAGATACAGTGGCAACAGAGAAAGCACTGTGGGAAAAAGAGCTTGATGAGTGGACACACGAACGTGACTCGTTCAGCTTAGATATGATTGAAGAAAACTCACACGAGACTCCGTTCTCTGGTGGCGAATATCTACACCCACGCCAAGTATTGCGTGAGCTAGAAAAAGCGATGCCTGAAGACGTAATGGTCTCGACGGACATCGGTAACATCAACTCAGTGGCAAACAGCTACTTACGCTTTGAAAAACCACGTAGCTTCTTTGCTGCAATGAGTTTCGGTAACTGTGGTTATGCGTTCCCGACCATCATTGGTGCGAAAGCGGCGGCACCTCATCGTCCCGCTATTTCTTATGCAGGCGATGGTGCGTGGGGCATGAGCCTAATGGAAACCATGACATGTGTTCGCCATAACATTCCAGTGACAGCCGTGGTATTCCACAACCGTCAATGGGGTGCTGAGAAGAAGAACCAAGTCGACTTCTACAACCGACGCTTTGTTGCTGGTGAACTTGAAAACCAAAGCTTTGCAGAAATCGCAAGAGCTATGGGCGCTGAAGGTATCACGGTTGATAAGCTAGAAGATGTAGGTCCAACCCTGCAAAAAGCCATCGACATGCAGATGAACGAAGGCAAAACAACCATCATTGAAATCATGTGTACTCAGGAATTGGGCGACCCGTTCCGCCGAGATGCACTATCAACACCGGTTCGTTTCCTAGATAAATACAAAGATTACGTATAAGTCATAGGAAGTTTGTCCGGCCACCGCATTATAAAGAGCGTGGTCGGACAATATTAACGGGTATTGGCAAAGTGCTTAAGTGAAGAACGTAAACGCTTAGTTCAATAATTTCTACTTAAACATTAGAACACTAATTAAATGTTCCATCGGTACATAAGTGGTTCTAGCTATATAAATTTTGTCACTCATTATTATTGTTCGATCCTTAACTAATGGATCCATAAATGGTCATTTTTGACGAAGATATATACCTATTATCATTTTTCAATAATTACAACGAAACTAATTTAACCATTGATTAACGTGATTATTAATGCTTTAACTTTACCGAATATAAATTAAGTGACTTATTGTATGAATGTTGTGAAAAATAAACGTTATATAAGCTCACTTGAAGAGCTGTATGAAATAATCGATTCACTCATTGCTGAGTGTAGTGGGCATCGTGGTTTGATTTATAACGTGTGTGATTATGAAAATAATAACCTGATGCCAAGCTTAGGTCGCTCAAATCGAAAGAATATTCGCCGTGTCGAACAAGAGCTTCTCTCGACCGTGAGAGTTTATGGCGGGCATTCGTTGAGTGCACATGAAATAAACGATTGGTTATTGATGTGTTTAGCCAAGAAACAGGGGTTTCCAACCCGTTTACTTGAGTGGACAGATAACCTGATTAATGCGCTGTGGTCTGTATGTCATAGCCAAAGTAAAGACTGTATCAATATTATTAAAGCCATTGATTATCATAAGGTTAGTGTTTTTAACTCACCCTGTGACTTCAATAAGACTCAGATATTCAATGTGGCTGATTGTGATCAGCAAGAGCAACGAAAAGATAAGTGGTATTCCATTCACCCATTTAAGGAAGGTGGCAATGATGCCATTCAGCCTTTGTACGATGAGAAAGAATATTCAAACGGTCTAGTGTCCGTTCATATTCTTCCATCAGCGAAAGTAAATCTGATAAAGGAATTAATATCCATGAATGTTTTAAATGAACCGACAGAATATATTGAAGAGACACTGGCTGATTTAAAAAATGAAGCCCATGTAGATAGTAATCAAGCAATGAATAAAGGTGAGGGTAATATCGAATTACAAGTTAATACTCATGATCGCCAGCTTGAGCAGTATGGCCGAAAGTACCATCAAGATTTTGATTTCGACTAAAGTCTAATATTTCTACTGATTTTATTTAGAGCTCATATAAATCTAGTGATTACGAGATAAATAAAATTAGAACACCAATTAATTTATAAAAAGATGAAATCTGTGAGCTTAAAGATTGTTTATAAAGTAACTCGAAGTTAGAGTGGCGAATCTTGTTATCAAGTTGTTAAATTCTCACAGATCTAGTTTAAACACTCTAATAAAAAGTGGCGCAAAGCTACTGAAATTTAAACCAATAACGAAAACATAAAGGATTCTGGAATATGAATATGCAAACCAATGCAGCGACATTCGTGCTGGAAAACCAAGTCGACACCGCCTTTTTACAGTCTTTTAGTGATGCATGGAATAACCATGATATTGAAGCGCTAATGTCGTTTATGACCGAAGACTGTGTCTTCCACACCGTGGCAGGAGAAGGCGAACTTGGCAACACTATCGAAGGGTACGAAGCCGTTCGCAATAGCTTTGAATTGGTTTGGCAGAACTTTCCAGATGCAGCCTGGAGCGACCCTGTCCACTTTGTGTGTGGCGACCGCGCGGTAAGCGAATCAACGTTCTCTGCGACTAACCCTGATGGCACTGTCATCGAAGCTCGTATGGTTGATGTGTTTACCCTGAAAGATGGAAAAATCAGCGTAAAAAATGCCTTCCGTAAAACAAGACCTCTTTTGACTCCTAACAACACTCCCAAGAGCTAGACACGAAACCACAACCCGTTCACGTGTTATGACTAGGAGAGTCGAATTATGAGTTTAGTAATGGAACAACCGGCAGCCGATGTGCCGCCAAAGGTGACAAGCACCCAAGCACAAGAAAGCACCCAAGCACAAGAAAGTACCCAAGCAAAAGAAAGATACGATCCAAAATACGATCCACTTAAAGACAAGAGCCCAGGTCACGGTAAGGAATACGCCCCGACTTATTGGGTAGATACCGCAGGCGCACCACCTGAAGATGATGGCCCAATTACGTCGGATATGGATGTCGATGTGGCGATAATCGGTTCAGGCTACACAGGCCTAAGTACCGCGATACACCTTGCTGAAATGTACGGCATTAAAGCGACTGTGATTGAAGCTAACCGCATGAGTTGGGGCTGCAGTACCCGAAATGGTGGTCAGGCTCAGTGTGCGTCAGGACGTTTGAAGCGTTCTCAGTGGATTGAACGTTGGGGACTGGAAACCGCGCTAAAAATGCACCGCGAATGCATCGATGGTATGAACACCTTTAAGTCTCTGATTAAAGACATTGATTGTGACCCGCAGCCGGGTGGCCACTTATACGTTGCTCACCGTCCAAAAGTGATGGCAACACTCGAGAAAGAAGCCAAGTTGCTGCGTGACACCTTCGATTACGATGCGCAGATCTTAGATGCGGAAACCGTAAAGCGTGATTACGTTGGTGACCAAGAAGCGGCAGGCGCAATGCATGAGCCAGAAGGTATTGGCATCCATGCAGGGAAACTGGCGTTTGGTTATCTAAGAAAGGCGAGAGCACTCGGCGTAAAAGTTCACCCAGCAAGCCCTGTGATGGGTTGGGAAACACGTAACGGTGTGCACTACCTAAAAACACCAGGTGGTGTGGTGAAGGCCCGTTCTGTCGGTGTTTGTACCGGTGGGTACACCAGCCAAGGTTTGCATTCAGAGCTTAAGAATCGCCTATTACCTGTACTTTCTAACTCGATGGTGACACGTCCGTTAACTCAAGACGAAATTGCCGCGTGTAACTTCAAAACCAATCAGGTGATTACTGATACCAGAATCCTGCGTCATTACTACCGTTTGTTACCCGATAACCGAGTGCAGATCGGTACACGCAGTGCCATCAGTGGCAAGAATGCACCTGAAAAGAAATACGAAGACATGTTGAGAGCGGATTTAACCCGAAAATTCCCTTCTCTTGATCAGATCAAAATCGATTATTCATGGTGGGGGTGGGTGGATGTTAGCCACGACATGATGCCAAGAATCTATCAGCCGAATCCAAAGCAATCCATATTCTACGCACTAGGGTATGGCGGCAATGGTGTGATGTACTCCGCTCAAGCAGGCAAGCGCCTCGCTCAGTGGATCGCAGGTGAAGGTCATAAGCTTGACTTGCCAATATTTGAATCAAAACTTCCGTTCCCCAACGTGAGGGAAGTGGTGGAATCTGAGATGTTTGCACCATTTCGAAGAGTAGGGCAACAGTTCCTTTATCAGTGGTATTCGTTAAAGGATGAAGTGCTTTAGCTACTCGAACATTGTTTCCAAAATAGGGAAATAGAACTACGACCAGGAAAGTTGTACCAGGTCACCTTGTGAGCAAAGTACAGGCAGGAAGTCTGTATGATATGAAAGGTTAAGACTATGAAATTGATTAAAAATAAAATTATTGCTGGCGTCACAATTGTAGCAACAGCGATGCTATCTCATACCGCGGCAGCAGCAAATTTTAAAATGGCTATCGGCGATGCTGCTGGTGGTACTCAGTGGGAATTAGCGACATCATTTTCTGAATTGATGGAGCAAAAAACAGACGGTAAAGTCAAAATCGACCTGTTCCCGAATGGTCAATTGGGCAACGAGCAAGACACCGTCAACGACGCGGCAATCGGCCTTCTCGACTTCTCAGTATTGGCGATCAACAACGTGACGCCTTTCTCTCCAACGGTTGGTCTATTGACCATGCCTTATGTCATTCAAAGTGCAGAAGAAGCGGTGCTATTAACTCAAGGCCAAGTGGGTCAAGACCTTGTCGATAACACCATTCGTGATGCTGGCGTTCGTATTGTTGGCTGGGCTTATTCTGGTTTTAGGGTTCTGACTAACTCTAAAAAATCAGTGGCTTCACCAGCGGATCTAAAAGGACTAGTGATTCGTGTTCCTCGTAACGAAATCATGATTGCTTCTTACCAAGCATGGGGCGTAAACCCAACACCAATGGCATGGTCAGAAACATTTACTGGCCTACAGCAAGGCGTGGTTGATGGACAAGACAACCCATACATCACTGTGCATGCGATGAAGTTCAATGAAGTACAAAAGTACGTCACAAACCTTCGTTATATCTTCTCACTTGAGCCGCTTATCGTCAGTGAAACAGTCTTCCAACAACAGACGCCTGAAATGCAAAAGATCATTCTTGAAGCGGGTCAGGAAGCGACAGAGCACAGCTTTGCATACTTAGAAAATACTGAAAACAAGATCCGTGAAGAACTGCAAGCAAAAGGCATGGTCTTCACTGACCCAGCAGACAACGAGCAAGAGTGGATCAGCAAAGTCACTAAGTCAGTTTGGCCTAAGTTCTATTCAAGCATTGGAGGCAAAGACAAGCTAGACGACGTTCTTGAGTTACTAGGTAGAAAGTAACGATTAGATTCGCCCTATCTGCTGCTCTTCGCTACTTAATCACCTCGCGATAGAACGGTTAGATAGGGCATTTACATGGCTTTACTCGTTGATCTGTCCAGTACCTGATCTTTTAGTACCGCGAGCGACTGGTTGTCATGTGGAAATCAACATTGGAGGTTATATGTCAGTCGCTAAAACAATAAAAAAGCACCTTAACAACATTGAGGAATATACATGTTGTTTGTTGCTAGCAAGCTTTGTCCTATTGCTGTTCACACAAATCCTTACTCGTCAGCTTTTCGATTACTCCATACCTTGGGGTGATGAAGTCGCTACTTACATGTTTGTTTGGTTTGCCTATCTAGGGGCTGTTGTTGCGGCCAAGATGTCGGCGCATAACCGAGTCAGTTTTCACTTCAAGTTCTTCCCCCCGATTGTTCAGACCGTCTGTGAAACCATTGCTGACTTCTTATGGCTGCTGTTTAACGGCTACTTTGTTTATCTCAGCTACGATTTCGTGTTCAACAAAATGAATTTGTTCTGGAAGTCTCAGACGACAGGCATCCCAATGAAATACTTCTATATGATTTTGCCAATCGCATTTTCTCTAATGATGCTGCGCATTATCTGGAACAACTACGAGCGCTTATTTAAGGGCGCTAAGAACGAAGATCCTGAAGTCAAAGAACTGCGCAAAATGACGGCACAAAAGTCATCACAGTAGTCGTCACAGAGAATAGCCGTAATAGAGAGATGTAATAATGGAATCCTATTTAACTCTAATTTTATTTGGTGGCTTCTTAACCCTGTTAATTCTGGGTGCACCAATCACAGTATCACTGGCCGGCGCTTCAATGGCGGCCTATATGTTGCTCGACAAAAATCCCATCGCTTTAGTACAAATCGCGTTTACTTCGGTGGGTAACTTCCCGTTAATGGCGCTGCCAGCCTTTGTTCTTGCTGGCGCATTAATGGAGGCGGCGGGTATCTCCAAACGTCTGGTGGATATTGCAGAGAGCTTAGCCGGACCCGTGACGGGTGGCCTTGGCGCTGCAACCGTGATGGCGTGTTTGTTTTTTGGTGCTATCTCAGGTTCAGGCCCTGCAACCACAGCAGCGGTAGGCATGCTAATGGTGCCTGCAATGGTTAAGCGAGATTACGATAAGAGTTACGCATCGGCAGTAACGGCTGCATCAGGGGGCTTGGGGATCATCATTCCGCCATCCATACCGTTAGTTATTTTCGGCATCTCAGCAATGGGATTAATGGCACCGCCTGAAGCCATCGCTCAACACGGGCAATTTGCTTCTTTATCTATTCCTAAATTGTTTGTTGCAGGCGTTGTTCCTGGCTTCATCATGGCATCTACACTCGTTGTCACTAACTACTTCATTGCCAAGCGAGAAGGCTATAAAGGGCTGTCTGAGAATTGGTCATTTGGCGAAGTAAGACATGCTTTACGCCGTGGCATATGGTCGATATTGGCTCCATTTTTGATTCTCGGAGGTATTTATAGCGGTATGTTTACACCAACAGAGTCAGCGGTTGTGGCAATTTTCTATTCGCTGTTTGTGGGTGTGTTTATTCACCGAGAGTTATCGTTCAAAAGCACCATCAAGTCATTATCGACAACTACATGGATTACTGGGCGTGTGTTGCTGATTCTATTCGCGGCAACGGTATTTGGTCGTTTGTTAATCGAACAAAAAATTCCGGTCGTGGTGGCTGAGTCATTGCTAGGTTTCACTGACAACATGTACATGGTGTGGGCACTGACTATTGTGCTATTGCTTTTCGTCGGTATGTTCATGGAAACGCTAGCCGCGATCATGATTATCGTGCCAGTGCTGTTGCCAATCATGTACATGTTAGGCGCAGATCCAACCCACGTAGGCATTGTGGTGGTGTGTACGTTATCGATAGGTTTTGCTACACCGCCGCTCGGTGAAAATATCTTTGTCGCCTCGGGGATAGGTGGAGCCACGGTCGAGCAGATCACCGCGAAGATCCATCCCTTTGTGCTTGCATCCGTCATTGGCGTGTTCGTTATCGCTTTCTTCCCGCAAATTACGCTTTGGCTACCGTCCTTAGTGGGCTATTAGGAGAAGTCACTATGAATATATCAAGAGTTATCCTTATTGGTTGTGCCGTATTTGCAGTGATCAGTGGCATTGGATTGCGTGCTGAACATTCAGAAACAGCCAAAGAAAACGAGCCAGTGAATGTGCTCGATATTTCAGAGCCACATGTGGTCAGTGACGCGGAAAGAAGAGCCAAAACCCTGCTTGCGAAAGCTGTAGTGCACGTTCAAAAAGAAGGCGATGAAAGCGTTCAAGACTTCATGAGCGATGCTGAATACATAGATGGTGAGTTGTATGTATTCGCTTTGGGGATTGATGGCCAATTCCTCGCCAGTGGCGGATCTTCAATGGTGTTGGTGGGCGACAGTGTTTTAGACACTCAGGACGTTTACGGTAATCCATTTTTCCGTGAAATGATCACTAAAGCAGTACACAACGGTTTTGGTGAAGTTAAGTATCACTGGACCAATCCGACTGATCGTATGGGGGAGCCGAAAACCACCTTCTTTGAACGAGTGGGCGATGTGATCGTCGCTGTGGGTTATTACCCAGAACGTTCAAGTGCTGCTGAGGCAAAGAATTTATTGGCGAGAGCCATGACAGCGATAGTGGAGTCAGAACAAGAGAGCTTGACTGAATTCAATGACGCTGAGGGTAGCTTTGTTGAAGGAGACTTGTATGTATTTGTGATGGATATGAGCTCCGGAAAGCTACTTGCACATGGTGTATCCCCTGAGCTTGTTGGACGTTCACATAACGAAATTCTAAGCCCTGACGATAAGCCAATTCTCACTGAGATGTTAAATCTCGCCAAAGAAAATGGCCGTGGTGTTTACACCTATCGATGGCTAAATCCCCTGTCGAGCAAAGTCGAAACCAAGCACACCTATTATCGAGTGATTGACAATAAGTTGGTTGGGGTCGGTTATTACACAAAATCAAACAACACGTAAAAGTGTGTCTAATGAGCTCTCAGCCCAATTAGATAAAGGGCTGGGGGCGGAAATTCCGGTTTGTGTAAAAAATCAATTTAGTAAAATTCACACTGTGAAATTTTTGTTGTGAAATTGTTTAAAAAATACAAGTAGTATGAAATACATGGAAGCGACACAGTAAAGAACACATTTGAAAAGGGTCAATCAGGATTTTTGACCTACATGAAATTCAAAGCCGTAAGAGGGAAAGATTATGAATATGCTGACACTAGACAAAACAGAACTTCACAGAAACCATTCAACATTTATTGCTGAAGCTGTCTTTGCCGTAGAAATGGTGAAAGCAGACAAGCAACTCGAAAAACAAAAAATGGCGAAACAGTTGCTTGATACTCTATTCCCTCTAGAGGCGGGTTCACACGAAGATGCAGTGAGCTACGAGATTGATTATCGACATGTTCAGGTTTACTTCAAAAACGGTGAGCACACCGGCCTGAAAAGAGCGAAGCACTTTGTCGCTTATGCGGGTGATAAATCTAAACCATCGTCAATTCTATTTCGAGACGAGAGTGGAACTCATGTTGAAGTGACAATAGGTGCTCGTAAAGGCACTGGCAACTTAGAGTTGGTGAACATCGAAGACATTCAATTAGAGACATGCACCACGTTTGGTCAAACTGAAGCGAACCTCTCTTCTGGTATTCGCCACTGGGTTAGCTTAGTGAAGGGTGATGAAAGCGGCCGACCAAGCGCATCGAGTGAAGATAAAGAGTTCACTGAAAAGAATGGCGAAGATTACAACCTAGGCTTTTGCTTCGCGATCTAATGTACTGCCTTTGAAATGTGTAGTCTCTGTGGCAAGAAGCGCAGCAAGACATAGCACTGACATTTGAATACTGATTTCTCTTTTACCTTTGGTAATTTCCCCGCCCCTATAGCGGGGCTTTTTTATTAGAGCTATAAATAAATCAGGCTGTTGTTAATATTATCTGTAGAAAGTTTGCATGAGATTTTACGGTGCGTCATTTTAATTTAACGTATTGTATTTTAAGGTTTTTGTCTGTTTATTTTATTCTGTTTTTATTGGGTTAACTATCACTATCAACGGTGTCTTGGGTAACTATTGAGCTAAAACTCAGTCAAAATGCTTCGACCTGTGCTATAATACGCGCCTTGGGATTGAGCCAGTAAGTCCATTTATCACCAACCATTGTGATTTTTATCGCCTTTATTTAGGTGGTGCGGCGAGCCAATCAAGTAGTAATTGGATATGGAGAGCGTCCTTATATTCGTTGATTCGGATATGTGAACATCATAATTTATGAGTTTTAAATCAAAAAAATACAGTATCGATTCTACTGACTATCAAGTTGGTCAAGATAACGTCAGTAAATGGGGCATGGATGTCCACAACACCGTCTTCATAGCTTCAGTAGGCTTATCTCTTCTCTTCATCATCACTCTTCTTGCTCTTCCTCCAGCAGACGCTAAAGCTGCTATTGATTCTATTAAGGGTGCTGTTTTATCAAAGTTTGACTTCCTGTTTATGTGGGGAGCTAACATCATGCTAGCGTTTGCTGTTGTTCTAGCATTTTCACCGTTAGGTAAGATTCGCCTGGGTGGCGAAGACGCGACGGCGGACTATTCGATGTCATCTTGGATTGCGATGTTATTCGCAGCCGGTATGGGTATCGGGCTTATTTTCTGGGGTGTTGCTGAGCCAACGGCATTCTTCACTAACTGGTTCGGCACACCATTAGATGCAGAACCTTTTACAGAAGCAGGCCGTGAACTGGCACTAGGTGCAACCGTATTCCACTGGGGCTTTCATGCATGGGCTATTTATGGCATGACGGCTCTTTGTCTAGCGTACTTTGTTTACAACAAAGGCTTACCGCTATCAATGCGTTCTGTGTTTTACCCAATACTGGGTGAACGAGTTTGGGGTAAAACAGGTGATGTGATCGACGTACTAACGGTACTGGTTACTCTGTTTGGCCTTGCGACGTCATTGGGCCTAGGTGGTGCGCAAGCAGCAAGTGGTATTAGCCACGTGTTTGGCTTGGAAAACAACATCTACCTTCAGCAATCTATTATCGTTTTGATTATGGGCTTGGCGATCATCTCTGTTATGCGTGGCATGGACGGTGGTGTTAAGTTCCTAAGTAACCTGAACATGGTTATTGCGTTCGTATTCCTTGGTCTTATCGCTGTATTGAACTTTACGACAGTGCTTGATTCTGTGGCGACTGCGGCAACGGGCTATGTGAAAAACATCGTAGCTTTGAGCCAAAGTGCGGGTCGTGAAGACACAACATGGCTGCATGGCTGGACTGTGTTCTACTGGGCATGGTGGGTTGCGTATGCACCATTCTTCGGTATGTTCGTAGCGCGCATTTCTAAGGGCCGTACGGTTCGTGAGTTCCTACTTTGCGTACTGATTATCCCAACATTGGTAACGTCGGCTTGGATGTCGATCTTCGGTGGCGTGGCTATCGAGCAAGTAATTAACCATGTGGGACAACTTGGCCTCGACCAAGGCATTACAGACGTATCTCTAAGCTTGTTCTACATGCTAGATGCTTACTCGTTCGGTAGCATTCTGTCAGTTCTCGCAGTCGCACTGATCATTGTGTTCTTCGTTACAACGCTAGACTCAGGCTCCATCGTTATCGATGGCATGACAGCGGGTGGTAAACTAGAAGTGCCAGTGAAACAGAAAGTGGTTTGGGCGGTTATCTCAGGTGCTATCGCGATGGTGATGTTGTGGATTGGTGGTACTCAATCTATCCAAGCTCTGCAATCGATCACGATCATTGCTGCACTGCCGTTTACGATCATTCTTCTGATTGGCTGTTTTAGCTTGTTGAAAGGTCTACTGACTGAAGTAGATAAAGGACAAGAAAACGTTAGTGAAACCGCTAAATAAAGTAATCGAGTATGGGGAGTATATAGTTCGCTAATTACTCCTTATTCAGTGTTATTTCAAAGCTCTCTTGTACTGTGTGCAAGGGAGCTTTTTTATGCCCAAGAAGAAATCAAAGACAAGTAGAAAAGACAAAAAAAAGAGCCACAAGTGAATCGTCACTTGTGGCTCTTTTTAGTTTTAGGGAGCAGCTATTAGCTATTAGCTAATAGCTTACGCGTTCAATTCATGTTGAATTACGTAATCCAAAGCACCGACTACAGCAGCAACTTGAGCGTCATTACACTCTTCGTCAGTCACTTTGTCGCTGTCTGGGTAAACCTCTGTGGTTGTTCCGTACTTACAGTCGGTCACGCCGCCACATAAGCCAAGCTTCTTCATTGGGTAGTTGATCACACCGTGTTGAGTGACGTCTGAACCAATGATCTTGCCTTCGTCATCCGCAGGCGCAATGTGCGTTACTTTTTCTACTGAAGCAATTATTGCCGCTTGGAATTCTGGTTGCGGATTTTCTGTATCGCCAACCGTGTAGAACCCATCTGGAATCATACCTTCGATGTACTCAATACCATCACGAGCAGCGAGTGCTGGTCGGAATTCAGTTTCATCAGAGTCTGTCGTCTCATGTAGGTCAACGTGAACCAATACTTCTGGCAAAGAGGCCACTAAAGCTAGTAGGTTTGCTGATTCTTCTGCTGGCGTACCGTCATAGAAAGAGCGGTTTGGATCAACAGCATTTGGATTCCAGCGGTTGATCACCTCGTAACCCCAAGGGCTTACACAAGGTGCTACTACAATGTTGAAGTGCACTGTGTATTTCTCTGCTTGGGTCGCTGCAAATTTGATAGCGCCATGCACACCACTGGTTTCGTAACCGTGAACGCCACCTGTAACGAGAATGGTCGGCTTTGACTCATCCCAGTTTTTGCTCTTAATTGCGAAAAGTGGGAAGCGAGCTTGGTCGTAGCTCAGTGCACCGTATTGTTCGATATCAAAACGGTCTGCAAGTGCTTTAATCTTTGGCACAACTTCTTGTTGGTATTCACGCTTAACTGTTCTTTGAGCAAACCATGCTTCACGTTCTGCTTGTTGCCACTTTTGTCCTGGCTTACCAATTGGGTAGGTAGATTCACTTTTCATCTATACTTTTTCTTTTATGTTCGTGAAAGATTAAGACAGATTATTCCTGTCTAACAGAGACAGCAATAGAAAACACAACTTGTGACTTTATTTTTTACAGACTCATAACTTTGATGAGTGAATTGATGATGTTACATTTCATCGATGGTTCAATCCTTTATAAAGAGACAATAAAATGGCTGGAGCAAGTTTATTAACACTGCTAGATGACATTGCAACCGTGTTGGATGATGTCGCACTGATGTCTAAGGTGGCAGCTAAAAAAACCGCAGGCGTATTGGGTGACGATTTAGCCCTTAATGCTCAGCAGGTATCCGGTGTTTCTGCTGAAAGAGAAATCCCAGTGGTATGGGCGGTCGCAAAAGGCTCATTTAAAAATAAGCTGATTTTGGTTCCGGCGGCATTATTGATCAGTGCGTTCATCCCTTGGTTGATCATGCCACTTCTCGTGATTGGTGGTCTGTTTCTTTGTTTTGAAGGGGCGGAGAAAATCTTAGAGAAGCTCTTTCCTCATGCTCATCAAGATGGCGAGAAGGAAGAGGATACGAGTACTGGCGAATCCATAGAGGAATATGAGAAGAGAAAGGTCTCAGGCGCGATTCGTACCGACTTCATATTATCTGCGGAAATCATTGTGATTGCGTTAGGTACCGTAACGGGTACAAGTATCCTTACTCAGATTCTTGTCGTGAGTTTGATAGCCGTTGTGATGACGATTGGTGTTTATGGCTTAGTGGCAGGGATCGTAAAGTTGGATGATTTAGGTTTCTATCTCCAGCGCACATCGAATGGGAGTACCATTAAAACTAGATTGGGTAATGGGTTAGTCGCCTTTACACCAAAGCTGATGAAGATGCTTGCTGTGGTCGGTACAGCTGCGATGTTCTTGGTTGGTGGCGGTATTGTGGTGCACAACGTTCCCGCGATTCATCATTTAATTGAACCTATTATTATGGATTTTAGTGGACATACGATCGCGACAGCGGTGGTACCGACGCTATTAAATGGTGTGATTGGGGTTTTAGCTGGATTGATTGTCGTTGCTGTTTGGACTGCGATTGGAAAAATACGCGGTAAGTAATCGTTAATTATTTTTTATAATAAGACAGTCTTTCATCGAAAAAAAAAGGGTCACCATAATTATTATGGTGACCCTTTTCGTTAAATGGAAGGCGTTTACTTAACAGCCCAAGCGCTTATTTTACAGACCAAGCAATCGTCTCGCCGCCACGGATTGGCACAACAATGTCTGAACCGAAAGGCATCGTTTCAGCAACATTCCACTCTTCTTTAACAAGAGTGATGGTGTCTGCATTACGTGGCATGCCGTAAAAGTCTGGGCCATTGTGGCTCGCGAACGCTTCTAGGTTCTCAATCTTGCCTTCTAAATCGAATACTTCAGCGTACAGTTCAACCGCAGCGTGCGCTGTGTAAGAACCTGCACAACCACATGCTGACTCTTTAGCACCTTTTGCGTGTGGCGCAGAGTCTGTACCCAAGAAGAACTTCTTGCTACCGCTTGTTGCCGCTTCGATAAGTGCTAACTGGTGTGTGTTGCGCTTAAGGATAGGTAGGCAGTAGAAATGTGGCTTAATGCCGCCAACCAACATGTGGTTGCGGTTATAAAGCAAGTGGTGAGCTGTGATGGTTGCCGCTACGTTCTCGTTAGCGTTCTTAACGAAAGTCGCTGCATCTGCCGTCGTGATGTGTTCTAGAACGATCTTCAGGTTAGGGAAATCGTTAACAATCGGTGCTAGAACTGTGTCTAGGAACTCTTTTTCACGGTCAAAGATATCAACATCGTGAGCCGTTACTTCACCGTGTACAAGCAGCAACATACCCACTTCTTGCATCGCTTCTAACACGTGGTAAATCTTTTGAGCTGAAGTTACGCCTGAATCCGAGTTTGTCGTCGCGCCAGCAGGGTATAGCTTCGCCGCTACAACAGCGCCAGATTCTTTCGCTTTGCGAATTTCGTCAGGTGTTGTGTTGTCTGTTAGGTAAAGTGCCATTAGAGGCTGGAACTGTTCACTTGGCTGCTCTGCCATGATGCGTTCACGGTAAGCAAGAGCCATTTCGGTATCGGTTACCGGTGGGATGGTGTTTGGCATGATTAACGCTCGACCATTGTAGCGGCTGATATCGCGGACTGTATCTTTTAATACTTCGCCATCGCGTAGATGAACGTGCCAGTCGTCAGGACGAGTAATCGTAAGTTGTGTCATTGAAGGCTCCCACCATTTGAAGTGTTATGTAGTTGGAGCCTAAACTCAGCGAAATCTGTGAAAGCAATCGCTTACGTTTAGGCGACAGGATGATAGTGGAAAAGCACTTTCATTTCATCCTATTTTTAACTCTTCAGGGCTAGGAGCTTGTTTTTATGGATATTTTATTCGGTATCTATTTGTAAATAAGGGTTAGCGGGTGGCTACCCACAGACCATGGATCATTCCTGGAACCCAGAAGAAGAAAGTAAGAATGATATTAATCACCAAATCTTTCCCGGCGCCGCGAGCGAAGAACACACCAACAGGTGGAAGCAGTACACATAAGATGATAATGACGAGTTTGTTCATGATAAATCCTTTTTATTCAATGAAAGTTCAATGCGGTAACCGTGCTCATATTATAGAACGTCTGGAGAGTGTTAATGCATTGCTGTCTTTATGTATAGAAGACAGTCGCTTAAACATCTCAAGATATTAGCTTAGTATCAAGTGTTTAATGCCTGCCAGTTTATCTATTTATAACCATTTGTTAGTTCTGGGGGAAATGGCTATAGATAAAGGGGACGTTAAGCCGAAATGTGGTCAACGGGAAAGGGCGACTAGCAAGTAGATGGCGCCCTAGAGTATATTCTAATTCTTTGCGTCAAATCAGCTACAAAACTGCAGATTGACGTCAAAAGAACAATAGATTAACGTTGAGGGAACTTTAAAGATGATCGATCCAGAGTTCAATCCCATTAACGTATGAGCCTCCCAAAGCTCTAAATCCAGTCAATGTTTCAGCAGAATTTAGTGTATATGAGTCGCTAGAGTACCCTGAGATATCACCGTTGCCACATTGCATTAATTTTGTATTACCTTCATCCCACATCTCAATTCTAGCTATAGTGTTACCAAAATTTGTGTTTCCCCAGGTGGTTTTTATTGTTCTGACGTCGATCATACTTATGACGAATGTAGTATGTCCTCCACTCCCTCCAATATGCTCTCCTCCAACTTGAGATATTGAATCGACGATACCACCGCACTTAAACACAACCTCTGAGTTAATACGAGTGTCAAATAAATAATCACTACCAGTATTATAGCCCCAAAACTGTACAGGGTATCCCGGAGGTGTTTCATCGATACAAGCAGTATAACGAATACTCGATTTGGCATCATTCGTATTAATAGCTTTATTAGACATATTTACGGAGCGGTGATAATTAGATCCACCAGTTCCTTGGTCAGAAGCCCAATAATTAATATCAACTGGCCAATTATGGTTAATAAACAAATCGCCATTAGTATTGCCATCATCATATAGATTTTGAAGCTCGCTAGTACTTGGTAATCGAGCTCCTTTGGCAAGGCACAAGTAATTGGCGGTGTCCCAGTCATGAGATGCCGTTTTGACCCCATTTAAAGCGGTAGTACCGTTACCTACTTGAGGTGTAGATGAAATCGAAGCATCTTGAGTATCTGCGTACAGTAGCGGTGGTAGGTAGATATCTACTGAAACTATTGGTTCATACGGGTTACCGACGTAACCTTGGATAACCCCAGTTGCATACCCCCCTTTACCGTCAGATACAACATAGGATATAGAGGTTTCACCTGGTTGGGTGCTAGTGAAATCAAACTCTGTATCATTGAGCGAGTTACCATCATTGTTCGCATCGTTCGGAATCACAATTGTCGAACCGAAGCTATGCACGTCAACGAGATGAAGAGTGTCGCCATCAGGATCACTTATAAGATCGCCTATATCGAATCTTAACTCCTTGCCATAAGGGGCTTTAGGCACCTCATCGCCAGAGTCTGGGTCTATAAAACTGGTTTTCCTGATAGAATCGGCTACTGGTGCTCTGTTTGTGTCTGTAGAGACTGCGATATCAATACTGCCAGCCAGCACATTGGACCCATCACTGTATGTGTAGAGGATCCGTTCTACGCCGCTTGGAATACCATTCCCGGGGGTGTAATCAATCGTATTAGTTGATGTGTTTGCAATCGCAGTTGAATTTGTCGTATCACCATTGGGCAATGTAACCGATGTTGCTAACGTATATGTGCTTGTGTCTAGAGAGTACCCTGCGTCGCCTAGTTCTTTAGCAATATCTATTGGTACTGATGTGAAAGAAGAGGTCACTCCAGAAATCGGTACAAGCTGCTCCGTTGATTCGCCGACAGCTGCACGAACCGTTGCTTCAGCAAAACCATCCCCCGATGTTGCTGAAGTAGCGCTAATAGGTGTTTTTCCGTAGTTACTATGAGAGCTCGCCATGATGTTAGCAGATGCTACAGCGCCAACTCGATAGCGGTAGTCACACACTTTTGCATTTTGAGCGCTAATAGTAAAGCCATTGGCATTTTGGGATATGACATCACAATTATAGTTATCATTTAAAGGCGTCACTGTCGTTAATGTAACCGATGAATCATCAGATGATTCCATGCCATTCGACAAGTTAACAAAAAAGGTATCTGTTGGAGTGCTTTGACGGATGATATCCTGAGCATAATACAGAGTCCCTCCTGACGTTGAAGATTCAGGTTTGGAGTTAGTTGTTGCTTCGTCGTTAGATGCACCACACCCAAACAGAGCTAATGATATTGCTACTGATAGGGATAACTTATGAAAAGGTGCATATGTGTTTATTCTCATCATGTATTAAATACTCATTAGTGAATGTTATGGGCATAAAACCTAGACATTACCGTCTCTATATCTAGGTTGCGTATAGTAACAAGGCAAAATGGCTTGAAATTAGCACGCACTCATATGGAGGTTGTTAATATGCCTAGCGCTCAGTTTTGGGTAGGGAGCATATGGCATAGTCTAAATCAAAAATAATAATATGAGGTTGAATGAATATCGTGTTCGATAGTCAAAACTTAAGGCGACTGGTGTTACTGATAAATTCCAGTAAAAATTATCTATGTCGAATAAATAGATTCACTAAAGTCAGGTTTTTATACGTCCTCGTTTATTAAGGGCAGTCTATTCATATTAATGTAAGTTCAACCTGGTCGTGACCATGTTTTAATTATATACGATGAGGGTTAAATGCAATAACCATGTTTAAATTATGAACGTATGAGAGTGCTACTTTATTACTATTTTAATGTATATAAAGCAGCCGTATAACTATCTCAATATACTATCTTAATATCAGGTGTTTGATGCTTGCCAGTTTATCGATTTATATCCATTCTATAAATACCACCCTCAGTGTTGCTTAGATAAGGGGGGGGCTATATATGTTAGATTGTGCTAATCGACGTTGTTATGTGTTCTTTCATACCTTCCGCTAAGATATTAGCCGCTTGCTTAGCGTGAAATATCCATGCTTCCTTAGTGAAGGGTATTGATACAAATTAAAGTACATGTATCCAAAGTTCGAACCCATTGAGGAAAGAGTCTCCTCTAGCCTCAAAGCCAGTTAATATTTCGTTTGGGGCTAAGGTATAGCTGGAAGAATATTGAGTATTTCCGTCGTTATATGAGCCAGTACCACAATCGAGTATTTTTTTGCCACTTCGATCCCACATTCTTACATTAGTCATGTCGTAACCATTACCATGTCTCCAATATCCATACTTAGTTGCTATTTGACCTACGTCTCTCACAACCACAGAGGCTGCAGACCCTCCAGTACCCCCGATACGGGCTCCTCCCGGTTGGTACATCGCATCGACAACGGCACCGCAACGGAAATAAATAGATGTGTCGATACGCACATCAAAAAGGTATTTAGTCCCAGAGTTGTAACCTAGGTATTTAACTGGATACCCCGGAGGAGTTTCATCGATACAAGCAGTATAACGAATACTCGAATTGGCATCATTCGTATTAATAGCTTTATTAGACATATTTACGGAGCGGTGATAATTAGAACCACCAGTTCCTTGGTCAGAAGCCCAATAATTAATATCAACTGGCCAATTATGGTTAATAAACAAATCGCCATTAGTATTGCCATCATCATATAGTCTTTGAAGCTCGCTAGTACTTGGTAATCGAGCTTTTTTTGCTAGACATAAGTAATTGGCGGTGTCCCAGTCATGAGATGCCGTTTTGATCCCATTTAAAGCGGTAGTACCGTTACCTACTTGAGGTGTAGATGAAATCGAAGCATCTTGAGCATCTGCGTACAGTAGCGGTGGTAGATAGATACTTGTTGAGACTATTGGCTCATACGGGTTACCGACGTAACCTTGGATAACCCCTGTCGCATAATCTCCTTTACCGTCAGATACAACATAGGATATAGAGGTCTCACCTGGTTGGGTGCTAGTGAAATCAAACTCTGTATCATTGAACAAATTACCATCATTGTTCGCATCGCTCGGAATCACAATTGTCGAACCGAAGCTATGCACGTCAACGAGATGAAGAGTGTCGCCATCAGGATCACTTATAAGATCGCCTATATCGAATCTTAACTCCTTGCCATAAGGGGCTTTAGACACCTCATCGCCAGAGTCTGGGTCTATAAAACTGGTTTTCCTGATAGATTCGGCTACTGGTGCACTGTTTGTGTCTGTAGAGACTGCGATATCAATACTGCCAGCCAGCACATTGGACCCATCACTGTATGTGTAGAGGATCCGTTCTACGCCGCTTGGAATACCATTCCCGGGGGTGTAATCAATCGTATTAGTTGATGTGTTTGCAATCGCAGTTGAATTTGTCGTATCACCATTGGGCAATGTAACCGATGTTGCTAACGTATATGTGCTTGTGTCTAGAGAGTAGCCTGCGTCGCCTAGTTCTTTAGTAATATCTATTGGTACTGATGTGAAAGAAGAGGTCATTCCAGAAATCGGTACAAGCTGCTCCGTTGATTCGCCGACAGCAGCACGAACCGTTGCTTCAGCAAAACCATCCCCTGATGTTGCTGATGTTGCTGATGTTGCTGAAGTAGCGCTAATAGGTGTTTCTCCGTAGTTACTATGAGAGCTCGCCATGATGTCAGCAGATGCTACAGCGCCAACTCGATAGCGGTAGTCACACACTTTTGCATTTTGAGCGCTAATAGTGAAGCCATTGGCATTTTGGGATATGACATCACAATTATAGTTATCATTTAAAGGCGTCACTGTCGTTAATGTAACCGATGAATCATCAGATGATTCCATGCCATTCGACAAGTCAACAAAAAAGGTATCTGTTGGAGTGCTTTGACGGATGATATCCTGAGCATAATACAGAGTCCCTCCTGACGTTGAAGATTCAGGTTTGGAGTTAGTTGTTGCTTCGTCGTTAGATGCACCACACCCAAACAGAGCTAATGATATTGCTACTGACAGGGATAACTTATGAAAAGGTGCATATGTGTTTATTCTCATCATGTATTAAATACTCATTAGTGAATGTTATGGGCATAAAACCTAGACATTACCGTCTCTATATCTAGGTTGCGTATAGTAACAAGGCAAAACGGCTTGAAATTAGCACGCACTCATAAGGAGGTTGTTAATATGCCTAGCGCTCAGTTTTGGGTAGGGAGCATATGGCATAGTCCAAATCAAAAATAATAATATGAGGTTGAATGAATATTGTGTTCGATAGTCAAAACTTAAGGCGATTGGCGTTACTGGTAAATTCCAGTGAAAATTATCTATGTCGAATAAAAAGCTTAACTAAAATCGGATTTTTATACGTCCTCGTGTATTAAGGACAGTCTATTCATATCAATGTAAGATCAACAGGGGGGGACCAAGTCCGTTACTTTCTTGAATACACTTATCGGAGCTATCAGTGTTAACTTAAAAATACGTCGATCATTATATTCCATGATGATTCAATGCTTGAATCGTACATAACAACGTTCCTAATTACGATCTACAGTTCTCGCTTTTTGTTAATTATTAAATAGTCATTTTCCTTACTATTTCTAATCATACTTCGATTTATATCTAGGCATGACAGAAAATTCGATAGATATAAACAACTGATGCTAGTCACAAGGTTAAGCATAGGGCTAATCTTGTGTTTAGATTATATCGTTCATTTGCTAAATAAATGAATTTATAAAAAATGCATCGACTAGGCATATAAGTTGTTCGGTTATTTCAACTTGCTAACCTCAAACTTAGTTCGTTGGATAATATGTGTTGGCTGGTTAGCGAGAGGCTAACGCAATACATATAAATATATCGAAGGAAAAAAAAAGTGAAAAAACTAACACTCATTACTTTACTGTCTGCTATTACTGCTGTCCCTGCTTTTGCCGCAACTGGCGATACTTCAACGGGTGCTGCAACATTCAGCGGTTTCGTTCCAGGCTTTGTAGCAAACGGTGAGATCTTAGTGACTGGTGCGGGCGGTAATACAGATTCTGCATCTTACATCGGTACATTGCAGGTTAACGCTGACGGTACGTTCGAAACGACTAAACCAGTAGTTTTAGAAGCTCATGCCTACGATGGTTCGACGGTTGGTGCTTTAACCTCAGCAAACTGGACTGTATCACAAGTGAATGTGCTTCCTGCAGCTATGGCTGAAATTCTACCAAGTATCAAAGTAGGCGACCAAGTATCTACCATGGAACTTGATCAAGCACAGGTACAATCTGCTACTCAACTTGCCTCAGGCGAAACTATTCAACTGTATGTTGCTAACGATATTGCACACTCAACTCCAGATGATATTGCTGGTACAGAAATTATTGTTAACGTTGATATGATTGCAACTTTGCCATAAGAAAAAATATTATTGTTCTTTAGGCACTTAAGTTAAGTGCCTTATTTTTTTGAGGTTATTGAAAATGAATATATATATAAATTATCTCTTTTTATTAACACTTCTTATTTTTAGCTTCAATAGCTTTGGCTATGAAAGTTATTTATTTCCAGTAAGCACACAAATAAATAGAGCGAATTTATATGACTATTCGATCAATCTAGAACTATCTAATGAGTTTATTGTATTGAAGTATGATCGTGAGAACGAAACGTTTCAAAATGGACGGTTTTTTTCTTATGTTAGAACGAATATACCAACAAGCTCTGGGGATTCTTTTGAATACAGTTATAACATATCAGAGTTCACTTCTAAATGTGTTTTCAATGATAGCGGTGAGACTCTGTATGATGACTTTGTCGATCTCTATATCGATAAAAAGCATTACTCTGATATTTTAGATATACCAAATTTTGAATTTAATAATATTAAAAATACTGGGTATGAAAACTCTACCAATGAATTTGAATTAGTAACAAATAAAAACATACCGAGTGATGAGCCATTAGATTGTAATGGTCGTATTACGTTTAATGTGGAGCTGCAGCTATAATGTTTATTAGACTTTGGTTTGGTTTAAATTTACTAATCATATTCTCTTCAGTTATTGTATATAGTTCAAAATCCTTCGCAAATGTTCCCGAAGGCTTTGAAGACATGTTTGAAGAGAAGCTGATAAGAATGCAGCTAATTCTTTCCGCGGATAACAATAAATCATTTTATTCTGAAGCTTTTGCCTCAGGTGATGAAGTAAGAATCCCTATTTTACAAAAACAACTTGTAGCACAAGGATTGGCGGATCAACTTGGCATTGAGAAAGATGTTAGCGATGCGATGGCAACAACTTTGGTAAATGGGGTTGAGTCGAGCCTTGATTGTAAAGGCTATCGAAGTGAATGTGGTCTACTACCTGATTTATATGACTTTGTTTATGTGCCAGATAGCCAATCATTGATTCTTCATGTCAATTCACAATTCTTAACAGAGATAATTGAAGAGCCTGAGTTAGAATTTGTAAAAGAAGAGATCGATCAAAATGCGGTCATTATGTCACATGGTCTAAATTTATCTGGTTCTTACAGTGACAACGCTGATTATACATCTACTTATGCTTATCAACATGAAAACTACGCAGGTTTTGGTAAGTATGGCTATTTGCATAATGATCTAAACTTTAGTGATGTCAATGGGTTCAGTTCAGATGACTCATCATATAACTATGTTGCTGGTAACGCTCGTTTTTCTGTCGGGTATAAATACCAGGAACGTCCTTGGAATAGTACACAGTTTTTAGAAAATAGTAGTAAGACTTCTGGTTATATGTTGTCGATAGGATCGACGAGAGAGCTAGTAAAAAAATCATCTTCTACTTCTAGACGAGTATATTTAAACATTTCAAGGGCAGGTCGACTAGAAATCAATGATGATAGAGGCCGTGTTCTATTAAGTCGTAATGTGGATGCAGGGCAAGAATACTTTGACTATAACGAGCTACCATTAGGGACTTATACTGCGACAATTCGAATATTTGATGGCAGTGAAGAGTTTTATACAGAAGATAGGTTGATAGTCAATACAGACTCTTCGTCGATTAAAACCGGAGAACTAGATTATCATGTTACAGCCGGTTATTTATCAAGAGACCTGACGAATACGGGACTAGAGGACGATTTTGACCAGAACTCCATCAACTTTGCTTATGATAATTATGAAAGTCCAATGTTCACGAATGGGAAATTGAGCTATCAAGTTACGGATTTTTTCGCACTGGGTGCCGGTTCGTTTATTACAGGGGAAGACAATTATAATTATGTTGGTGGTCATTTATCTTTAGGAGAAGTGTCCAGGATATCTGCAGTAACAGGGTTATTTGACGATGGCTCTAGTTTTTATAACTTTGATGTTGGTATTTATAACCTAAGTGTATCTTACACAAAGTTCGATAGTGAAAATGATAATATTACTGGTGATATCAGTTTGTCTCGCCTTTTATTCAGTAACTCGAACTATATGTCATTATCTGTAAACTACAACAAGTACTTAACGAGGAATGTATCATCATATATATCGGGTATATTAACAAAAAACCAATATCAAGATTTTAGTAATGGCTATAACAACGAATCAGAAAGCTGGTCTGCAAGAAGTGGTGTTCAGATATCATCATTACCACTGGACTCAAAGGTGAACTTAGAGTTATCAGCAAGTGAATCGAGCGATATAAATTATGGTGTTATGGCCTCCATAATCATTCCAATAGGTCAGAAAAATACATATACACATAGTACACAAGCACAAAAAGATGATAGTGGTGATGTTACGCTATCGCATAGAGATACAGTCACCAGTAGTCTAATCAACAGAAATAATTTAAATGTATCAAGTTCTGCGGGTCTTTATTATCAAGATTCTACTGAAGACGAAAGCAGTGCCGATTTATCATTATCTGCGAATTATAAGAATAAGTATATTGACTCAAATTCCTATGCTTATGTCAATTCAAGTAGCAGTACAAGTATTTCTGCATATATTGGTACAAGTAATATCGTAACATCTCAGGGAATAGAGTTTACGAGTGAAAAATCATCTACGTATTTTATTTCAAATAATGACACAGGGGAGTTATCTTCGGACGGAAAGTTCTTGGCGGTAGTTAACTCCGAGCAGAATGGAAAACAAAGCAACGCTTATGTTAGTGGAGACGCTTTGACAGTATATCCGTTAAAAGAATTCCATGAATATGAATTCAAGCTTGATACGGAAGCTTCTGATTTTTATAACAATGGTGAGTCTTATACGTCGGCTACTAGTTATCCTGGGACCGTTATTCGTTTGGACACGTCGTTGTCAGAGTTAAAATCATTTATATCGACGTTTAGTGATATAAATGGAAACCCGGTCGACGGGGTTGAATGTATCGGTGGAGGTTGTGTTTCTACTGATAAACTGGTTGAAGGTGTGTATCAATTTAAAGTGAAAGATAAACAACCTTACAAAATTATATCTAAGGAAAATCAATGTGTAATACCGGAGCTATCATCGGTTAATAATTTGAACTTAGGTAATAACTTCTGTATGCCATCATTCGAAGAAAATAGTGAAGGTTATCAGATAGCTCTAGTGGATGGCGTTTATTACTACTACTTGGGACAATACAAGGATAGTAGTATTGTATTGAACTATCAGAACAAGCTTAACGACTCAGGTGTTGACATTATAAATAAAAAACTTGGAGACTATTTATATATTTTTGCTAAGTCTCCAGAGCAACTAACTACGGCAAACAAACTGTATGTCGATGAACTAATTAATTATGCAGTTCATATGGAGATGACACCATATGCTTATAACTAACATAGAGAAAATTATGCAACGTGTAATATTAACTTCGATACTATTAATGATGAGCTCTTTTAGTCATGCATTCAGCATAGATAAAATGCTTCTGATAGCTGGAGAAGATGGTAATGGAGTTTTTACTCTGACTAGTTCAAAAACTGAACCTGAATATATAAAGGGTAGCGTTAGCCAAGTAAAGGTGGAAAACGGAGAGTTAGAAAAGGTAGAGCTAACAAAAGATAATTTACCTTTATGGGATCTTGCGCTATTACCAAATAAACTGATATTAAATCCGGGGGAAAGACGTCGTGTATCAGTAAAGAATTTATGTCAGGTTAATTGTGATGATTTAGAGAAGGACAAAGTTTATCAAGTGACTTTCATGCCTAGCGTTATCGATGGAGATAAAAAAGAAAGTAGAATTGGTATTAATTATGGTTATGCTCCTTATTATATTGTACCTGCAAAAAATGCTGATGTTGACTACAAAGTTAAATATAACGGTTCAGAAGTTTATGTGGAAAATAATGGTAACACATTTTTCTACATACAGTTTGATAACTGTAAACCGAATTCTGTTAGTAACAAATGTAAACAAACTAATACAATATTATCTGGTCGAAAGAAAACCATAAAATTATCAGAAGGCCTGCAAAATGTCGATTCGTTATCCGTTAAGGTAGCCAACCATGATTACAGTTATAACAAAAATATCACTATTAAAAAGAAATAGCCTAATTAGTATAGCGCTATTATTCACGGCTTTAGATAGTAGCCATGCTGCAGATGTATACGGAACGATTACAGCAAACAACTCTGTGGTTTGGAACAATGCAGCGCCAAATAGTTATTTCGGTAGTGAAGCTATATCTCCATCTGCATGGACGATAGCGCAAGAGCAACCAACGGCAGAGTGGTATCCCGCAACGATGGATAACCAACCCGTTAATAACGTTAGCTTTGTTAATCATTCTACAGGTGAAAGTTTTACCACCAGCCTGGAGTTGTTAGGCGTTGAGTACAATTTGGGTAGCTCGGCTAGTTATTTCACATCAAAAGACTACGGGTCAAATGTGGGAATGGGAGTTGCCAATGAGTGTGCAGCTACAAATATAAGTGGGTCGAGTGCAAAGGTGGGACAAGAATCGACTTTGTGCGTGTCACGAATGGGTTATGTAGCATCAAGCCGAGTCGAACCGTTTAAGTTCTATCGACCTGTTTTCGCTTTGCCTAATATCAGTAATGATGTATTCGCAGCCCCTGTTGGTTCTGGAACTTATACGGCATCAATTAACCTTTCACCCACTTACTTTTTTACAAGCCAAACCGGTACGATGACTTATACCAGAGTACCGGAGACGTTAATTATCACGATTGATTATCAAGCTGCGATCCTTGAATCATTAACGGTACTTGGAGATGGGAATATTGAACCCCAGTATGATACTGCAACAAAAAGGATCTCTGGTACAACGAGGTATGATGTTAGCTTGTTGGGGACATTACCTACAGGCGTCATTATGACGTTTAGCCCTACGTCAGATGACTATGAGCTTACAAATATTGATAACTCGCTAGAAAAGATACCCTACACAATTACTTGTGCTGTCGGTTGTGAGAGCCCTAACAAGGTGATAGTTCAAGACGGCATACTTAATACGACATCTTTCCCTGATTCAGAAGTGATTACAGTGAATGGGGAAGGAAGTAACAAAGTTGATGTAGCATACGACGTTAGTTTTGATGTCGATGGAAATGCACTCAGTTCAGGTAATTACCAAGGATCGTTTAATGTTGTTTATGAGGTGAACCTGTGAACCGACTAATTAATAATATTTGTTTTATGTTTCTACTCCTAACCAGCGGTGCAGCGGTTGCAGAGAAGCCAACTGCTCATATTTTTGGGGTAGGGGCAAACTATGGGTATAATTTTGATGGAGATATGTTTGAGAACTCTCAATCTATTTATTTTCTCTACCAATATAAACGACTTCAATTGGAATTAGGTATCAAGCATTACAAGTTATTGGATAATTCGGAGTACATACCTGATTTAGGTTTACTTTATAGTATACATGATGGAGAAAAACTTGATTTAAAGGTAGGATTCGGAGTAGAAGATAAATATCCAACAATAGAATATCTTGCCGAGTACGCTATTAATAGTAACATTGGAATGAATGTTGCTTTAAACCAAGTTTTGAATGACGATTTCGGACAGAATCAAAGAGAAGTGGTTGTCGGTTTTTCATACTTCTTCTTTGATAGCAGTGAAAGGAACTCGTCAGGTGACATTGAAACCAGACCTTACTCTTTAAATACTAACTCAAGTAGGGCATGTCAAATACAACCTGACACAAATGAATGTCGGGTAGATACAGATGTTGACAAAAAAACAAAACTAAAAGAAAAGGTAGAAGACAAAGTAAGCTTACCTTATGTTGTAAAAGAGGGGGATTGGTTATACCAATTACGTAGAGACTATGGCTTTGACTTAGAAGATATTATTCAAAACAATGACATTGAAAACCCTGATTTGATCATCCCTGGTCAAGTATTAGAATAAACTTCTTACCGATAACTTGATAAATATTAAAAGTATTACTAGACCTATTTTTTATAAGGTATGGTGATGCTTTTTTTTGCACTCGATTAAATCTGTCTAACTCTTCATCTATGATCTTGCATAGCTTACGTTGATGTGAATAATCAAGTGTTGCCAAGAATCATTGTTTACATACCAGATCTTAGGTTAGGGTATTAAAGATTACGAAGATAGATAGACTTAAATTTTCTTAATATGAAAATCATTGAACTATTATGAAGTTCTGCAAGATATGTATTAGCTCTTTACTCTCCGGTCTCTCCCTAAGGTTTAACTACCATCAAATGGCTAACGTCACACATGTGTATAATTTTTATGAATGTATTTGGTCATATTTATGTTGCTATTATGATGGTTATGGATGGAACCATGCTGAAAAAATCATTGTAAATTAACGTTTATAAATCTAACTCACGGACGAAGGGGTGGGTGGTAGGCATTTGACTTCTTTTTTTCTGCGAATAAGCTAAACTATCATATGTAACCAATTACATTTGAGGTGTTTATGAAGTCGTTTGTTAATATATCGGTCGTTTTATGTTCATTTTTATTTATTGCAAACTTAGCTAATGCTTCTTTGAGTACCGATGATGTTACCTTTTCAGGTAGAGTCGGCGGAGATATACGAGCAATATATTCTGAAAAGAGTCTAACGAATGTGGATGACATGAAAAATTCGCAAGCTTTAGGAGGCATGACTCATAGCAGTCATGTGACATTATTAAACAATGAAATAGATGATGTAATTGTTCGTGAAGTTGATATGTAATCAGCGAACATAGCATATTAGCTTCTAATTTTTGACCATCTGCTTTAATACTCAATCGCTTAGTCAATTAATATATAACTTGTATTGATAACTTAAGAGAGTAAGAGAGTAAGAGATGAGGTATATTGGTTCAATAATATCGAACACGAATGTTAAAACGGTAGAGTTGTGTTTTGAAAGGTTAAAACAAGCAGGAGTTCATCCATCAGAGCTATCTTTTGATGGGCTGATACTCCTGTTGGTTTGTGCTGAAAGGGACCGCCTAGCAGCATTGAGAGCTAACTGAGCATCGATTTGGGCAGTTTTGACAGCTAGTAAGTAAACTCAAGAATTCAGGTTGAGCAAACAACTGACTTGTTTTTATGTGCATTAAGGCTTTTGAGTAATAGTGTTTACCAACTTTTATTGCACCGTTTGTTGATTTTTTCTCGTACGAAACAACAGAGAATCCCATTTTTTCAAGAACTTCCGCTGAGCTACTTACTGCAACTGTTGCGTAGTAGTCGGTAATGTTAGCGTGGTTTGCTAGAAATCTGAATTCGCGATTTAGTTGTAGGCGAAAAGGTCGCTCGTACAATGAATGCTGACTGGCTGCAAAATAGATTAACTTACGGTTTTGATTATAAGGCACGGTTTTTCTTAAATCGATTTCATCTATTGATTTTTGGTCTAGTGTTTCAATCTCAGAGCTTATCCCTTCGGGTGTGAAAATAGTACCTATATTATGTCCTAGTAACTTTCCAGTTATGCTATCAACATATTTATAAGCGATGAAACGTTTTTGACTACAATAACTTAATAAATCAATTCTACTGAGCCCATGTTTCATATAATCAGCAGATGTTTGCTCATGAAAATGAAGAACAGAGTTTACAGTGTCGTTATCATTGGGGTTTACTATCGGACATTCACAAATAGCGTTATGTTCGGACATCGATGACGACTGATAGTTTGCCTTGGCGATCAAATTATTTAAGCTATGATACTTTTCTTCCATCAAAATGTCGAAATGATCGACCCTATTTTTAGAAGCGATTTCTTGTTGGTGCAAATGACTAATTTCAGATAGGTAAGGCTCAAGGTCGTTCGTAAATTCTCGTAAAACACGAATACTACGACTAAGAGTTGGTTTTGTTGTACCTCTTTCCCATCGACTGAGTGTCACTGTATCAATATTTGATAAATCCTCTCCGATTAAGTTGAGTTTTGTCGCGGCTTGACTTTGTGTCATTTCATTCGCAATTCGATATTTTTTTAAGTACTCGCCAAACACAGTTACTTTCTCCAATATTTTGCATAAGGCGCAGTATTATTATGTCTGGATTTCTAATCTGGTAGGCATTGCAGTGTGTACGTTTTCTGGGTATGCCTAATTGCTTTGATTTAAGTTCTGATTATTCCACTTTGTTGTTTTTATAAGGGTTATTATTTCAGGGTGAGAGAGAAGTGTCGCAGTGTCAATTTCATATAAACAATGTTCGAATGCCCGGTTGCCCAATTTAAAACCTCCTATCTCTGACTCAGTATCAAATGCTACCTTAACGAATCCAAGTTGTTCTAAAATTTGTCCACTTTCAGGTAATGCGTTAAAGAAATAATAACGTTGCACATTTGAATAGCGAATCAGATTTATATACTGAGAAACTAACATGCACCGAAACACTTCGAAACTAGAAGAGTAACGATTATAATTACAAACCGCTAGCTTAGTTGTACTTTTATAGCTGACAGTCTTTGTTAAGTTGATGTCGAAGTTTTTGGAATGGATAGCCTTGTCAAAATATTCACTTTCAAAGATAAAACTAAGTGAATGGCCTATAAGTTGCCCACTTTTTGTCGTAAACCTTTTGAAAATAGCTCGTTTGTTTTGCTGATAGTCGTATAAATTGATGTCGAATAGCCCTTTGGGAATATAGCTTGCCGTTTCGTAAAACGCTTTAAGGTTATATAGTATTTTATCATCGTCTTTCAGAAGAAGTGGCAACTCAGTAATCAAACATACTTGTGGCTTTTGCGCCGTTTCGTAATTTGACGATGAAAGCCTGCTCAGCTGGTTATTAAAACGTAGTCTAGAAAATTCATTTAATAGCTTTGATTCGTTTGGATTTGGTATTAATTCATAAAAATCGCTTAAGTCAAGTTGCAAGCAACGTAAAACCCTCAGGCACTTTGCGAGTGTTGGTTTAGTTTTTCCTCTCTCCCAGCGACTAAGGGTTACCACGTCGAGTGATCTAAACTCTTCGTCAGCAAGGTTTAACTTAGCAGCAAGTTCACTCTGTGTAAGGCCAAGCGAGAGTCTTAATTCCTTTAAATAGTCACCAAACATTCATTATCCCTATGTGTAATTTGATTTTATTGAAGTATAGCTATTCAAGATGGATTGTGGTGTCTTTTTAGTAACATATCTAAAAGTATCTGACTCAAAGGAGCCAATAGATCTTAGTTCTGAAAAGTAGCTCCACCTGTTTTAAACGGTATTATGTATCTGCACAGGAGTTCGTTTAACTACTAATGCAGTTTGTTCTACGCGGTTAAGAAGTAGGCATGTAAAGCCACATATGATTTGTTCATGCTAAACCTTGCTAAATATTGATCTGTAGTATCGATCAATCACAAGAAGAGGTTTGTTTATGAATACGAGTATGTTGTCTGAAAATTTGCAAGCCGAAGCACTTATTGACGATGTTAATCAGGGATTGTTTTATCCTGTTTTTCAACCGATAACTAATGGCAATGGAACTGTCGGTGCTGAGGTTTTATTACGTTGGGAAAAAGGGCATGACGTTGAATCGTCAATCCGCTGTCTATTAGACTCTAAGAAAATTGCATGGTTTACTCAAAAATTCTTGTTAAGAGTGTCTGAAGAACTATTGTCTCAGAAGAAAATGATTGATTTTCTGACTATTAATATATCGCCTGGTCACGTTTTAAGTTTCACTTTTCTACGTGATATTTACCCAATTTGGCAAGCATGCAACAAGTTAGGTATAACCTTATGGATTGAGCTTACTGAGAATGAGCAATACCCCGTTGGGATCGACGAAAAAAGGATGATATCCCAGTTCGGAGTATGTCGTGGCCTTGGGATTAAAATTGCGATAGACGATTATGGCAGTGGTTATAACATTGGCGAAGCTTTGATTAAGGTAGTTAAACCGAACATCGTGAAAGTAGACCGGTCGTTGATGAGAAATCGGAGCGATAATTCTACCTTTTGGGAGCGTCTGAGATTTTTAGCTCGAAAGTATCAGATTGAATTGTTATCAGAAGGTATAGAAAACCATGAAGATCTACGTTTCGCAAAGTCTCAGGGCATAGCTTACTTCCAAGGATATCACTTAGGTAAGCCGGGCTCATTAAATCAACTGTCGAAACAAGATACAGCATATTGCTCATCTCCTTAAATATAGCGTTGGGTTCATTATGTTTATTGAGCAAGAAGGGGACTTGGCGCTGAAGTTAAATTTTGTTGGTTTTCAAAATCAGAAAACATAGATGCTGTTGGGTAGCTGAACAGGCGCATTAGTGTGTCCGGCATCATCGTCATTAGTTTATCTATTTATAACCATTTGTTAGCATTGGGACAAACAACAAAACATTGGAATCGTTATGTCGCAGTCACCTTTGGATCAAAAGGCTTTGGAGCAAGAGCCTTCAGGTCAACAGCCCTCCTTATCTCAAATTAATGTGTTTCCGGTTAAATCAGTGGGCGGGATCGCACTCTCTTCTGCTTGGGTCGAAAAACAGGGTCTTACTTTCGACAGACGTTTTATGTTGGCACTGGCTGACGGTTCAATGATCACGGCGCGTAAGTATCCGAAAATGGTCAAGGTATCTTCAAGCTTGCAGCCTGACGGTTTGATCTTCACTTATGAAGGCAAAGAGCCTTTGCGTCTAAAGTATGCAAATTTCAAGATGCAAGAAGCACCAGCAACGGTTTGGAAAGACAGTTTTACTGCTTACACCACCAATGATGAAGCCGATGATTGGTTCAGTGATGTGCTCGGAGTTCGTGTTGAGCTATTGTTCTCTGGTGAGCAATCGAATCGTGTTCGTGAAAAACTCGGTCAGAATGTCAGTTTCGCTGATGGTTACCCAATGTTAGTGATCAGCCAAGCCTCTCTAGATGAGCTTAATCGCCGCAGCCCTGAAGTTCACTCGATGGATCAGTTCCGCACTAACTTTGTTGTTTCAAATACCGAAGCCTTTGCTGAAGATGGCTGGAAGCGTATCCGAATTGGTGAGGTTGAGTTCGAAGCGGTGAAGCCTTGTGAGCGTTGTATCCTAACGACAGTTGATGTTGAGCGTGGCGAATTTAGAGCAACAAAAGAGCCTCTTAATACCTTCTCTACATTCAGAGCTAACGAGCGTGGTGGCGTTTTCTTTGGTCAGAATCTTGTGGCTAAAAATGAAGGTTTGGTTAAAGCGGGTGATGTGGTTGAAGTACTCGAAACCAAAGAGAAAGAACACTATGAAGACACTTGGGTTGAGTCGTTACATTTAACGTGTGTTGAGCGTGAAGAGATCGCTCGTGACTTCACGACCTTTTGGTTAGAACCTGCGAAAGAAAACCATTCATTGCCAAGTTATCAGCCTGGGCAACATCTGCCGATTGAGATGGAGATCGATGGTGAGAAGGTTTCTCGTCGTTACACGTTATCTTCTAGCCCTTCACGAGCGGGTCGTTTAGCGATTTCAGTGAAGCGAGTGGACGATGGTCAAATCTCTAACTGGTTAAATGATCACTTCCAAGTGGGTGATACTTTGGTTGCTCAAAATCCAGATGGTGCGTTCTACTTAGAAGCAAATCCAACTCACCCGTTACTGCTTTTGTCTGCAGGCAGCGGCATTACTCCAATGCTATCGATGCTTCGCTACCTAGCCGACCATGGTCAAATTGATGATGTGGTTTTCTACCATCAATGCAGCAGTGAAGAAGACATCCCTTATCAAGTTGAGATTGATAAGATCGCCAGTGAGCACGCGGGTCTTCGTGTGATTTATTCATTAAGCCAACCAACCAAAGATTGGGATGGTTTATCTGGGCGTCTAAGCGTGTCGCATGTCGCTAAAATTGAAGCGCTACACAAGCGTCAAGCGTTCGTGTGTGGCCCTGACGGCTTTATGGATAATGCAAAGAAACTGCTGATTCAAATGGGACTCAACCCTCAGCATTACCATCAAGAAGCGTTTGGTGTAGCTCAGTCGACCGAGGAAGCTGTGAAGCAACTGCAGTTAAGTGTGAACGGCTACCTGTTCGAAGGTAATAATCAATCAACCTTGCTAGAGCAAGCGGAATCGGCGGGGGTATCTATTGCTTCAAGTTGTCGCGCGGGTTTCTGTGGTGCTTGTAAAGTGACCCTTGAGTCTGGGCAAGTTCACCAACCGGATGTGCCAGCGCTGCAAGAGCATGAACGTAATATGGGTCAGATATTGGCGTGTTGCAGTGTTCCGCAAACTGATATCGAAGTTGTTGATTAACGTCTCGTTAGATCATTAAGAAAAACGCATTAAAAAACACTAAATAGAAAAGGCCGGAAGTTCGCAAATGAGCTTCCGGCCTTTTTGATTCTGAGACTAATTTAAAAGTTAATCGTAGATCGTTGGGATTGGTTGACGCTTATGTTGTGTTGCTTTGTAGATGCCAACTAAGCGATCGGATACGTCTTGAGGTACTTCTTTGCCTTCAAGGAAATCATCAATCTGATCGTAAGAAAGGTTTAAGGCTGCTTCATCGGCTTTCTGTGGATCAAGCTCTTCTAGATCAGCAGTGGGTACTTTCTTAACAAGTTGCTCTGGAGCGCCCAGCATTGCTGCAAGCTCACGAACTTGGCGTTTGTTCAAACCAAACAGTGGTGCTAAATCACATGCGCCGTCACCGTGCTTAGTGTAGAAGCCAGTGATGTTTTCCGCTGAGTGGTCAGTACCAATCACAAGACCGCCAACGTAACCAGCAATTTCGTATTGTGCGATCATGCGAGCACGAGCTTTCACATTGCCTTTCACAAAGTCGATTTTTGCAGAATCTGTTGGTAGTAAGCCTGTGCCTTCTAAAGCCACGTGAGAGGCTGCGTGAAGCCCGTCAACACCCGCTTTAATGTTTACTGAAACTGATTGAGAAGGCTCGATGAAAGACAAAGCGAGCTGTGCTTCGTCTTCATCTTTTTGCTCGCCATAAGGTAGACGAACTGCGATGAATTGATAATCGTTGCTGCCAGACGTCTCATTTAGGCTGTTAACGGCCATTTGCGCTAGGCGACCACATGTCGTTGAGTCGACACCGCCGCTGATACCTAGGATAAGAGACTTACATCCAGATTGTTGAAGTTTAGTTTTGATAAAATCCACGCGACGAGTCACTTCAAAGTGAGGGTCGATAGAAGGTAGTACGCGCATTTCGTCACGAATTAACTGTTCCATTCGTATTCCTTTCCTGCAAGCAAATTAAAAATCTAGTGTTATCATACCTAAATCATCTGATTTAAAAACCTCTTTGCACAAGCTTAGAAAGAGAAGGCAGCAATAAACCATGGAAAAAATAGCCATTTTCGGTAGTGCGTTTAATCCACCGAGCTTAGGTCATAAAAGTGTGATTGATTCACTGGCTCACTTCGACAAAATTCTACTCGTTCCAAGCATTGCTCATGCTTGGGGAAAAGAGATGCTAGACTTTGATACGAGATGTCAGTTAGTTAACGCATTTATTAGCGATCTTTCACTGGATCAAGTTGAGCTTTCTTTGATCGAAAAGAGTTTGCTTACCCCAGGTGAAAGCGTGACCACTTATGCAGTGCTCAGTGAGCTTCAAAATTTATATCGTGACGCGGAACTCACGTTCGTTATTGGACCTGACAACTTCTTTAAGTTTTCTTCTTTCTATAAATCAGATGAGATTACCGAGCGATGGTCTGTGATGGCTTGCCCTGAAAAAATCAAAATTCGAAGCACCGATATTCGCAATGCTTTGCAAAATGGGAGCAATGTGGCAAAACTGAGTACAAAGTCAGTTACAAAGATATTGCAAGACAGTGGACTGTATACAATAATGTAAATTCACTAATTCAAGAGGTCTGATGACTATGCTAAAGCGCGCGATACCAGCGACGATGATCATTGCAGCATGCAGTATGCCTGCTCAAGCTGATTGTGATTTCTTTAGTTTAGATTCGATCATGTTGACTTCTGATGATGAAAACAGCTGCTTAGACTTCTCTTCGAGTATTGAGTCTTTTGGCCAACGCATGATGGAAATCAGCGGGCTAAGTGATGAAGAGCCTGAAGCTCCAGACTATTGGTCTGATTGGGTTCTTCAAAGCAAAGACACGCCACTGTTAACTCAGAGCCTTGAATCCAACTATGTTGGTTTGGGTATGTGGTTCCCAGAAGATCTTGAAGATGAGCAGTATGATATGTCGACTGAAGAGTGGTTGATGAATCATGGTCTTCAGTTGAGCATAGGTTTTGGCGAGAAAGTTGAAGGGCAACCTCGTATGCGCTTTGATTACCGTTGGCATGATTCTCGAGACGCAGACCTTATGATGCAGGTTGAATTGCCATTCTAGGTTACTAATCATTAATCTACGTCTAAATGCTAAGAATTAAAAAAGCCGCAAAAACTCAGTTTTTGCGGCTTTTTAGTATCTGGTTTGTTGCTTTAAATATCAGCTATCGCCAAGCTATAAATCTTCACCAAAAACAAGCATGCACAGCTGTTCGAACTCTTCTTCTTTACCAGAGAACAAATCATCAATCACAAGTGCACGTTTTTGACCTGATTGCATGCGTTTCTTCGCTTCGCGCATCACCATCACCAAGGTGTGTTCTTGTGGCAGATTCGAATCATCAATGTTCCACTGATTGAATCGCTGAGACAGAGCACTTTCACAAAGCAGTGGTTTAAACGAGAACACTTCTTGCTTCAATACAGAAAGCATATCTTTAAACGCTTGTTCCGTATTATTGGCATTGGAGGTACGAGCTTTGGTTTGCTCTAGTTTTTCTAATAGCGCCGAAGAGAGGTTGGTTTGCGTGATGTAACCCGCTTGTCTTGGGAACGAATCCGTCAAGCGAACCGAAAAATCGACACGATTAACCTGTGTATTCGGGAAATAGGTCAGTGAAGTTAAGCAGTCATATGGAACCCAAATACTTTGACCGGGTTCAACTGCGTACTCTTGTTTACCGAGCTTTATTAAAACCAAACCACTCTGAACCGATACAAGGCTATGTTTTAGTACTTTCTTGCGAGGTGTGATCACCAAGTGTGAAAAGTAAGCCGATGTATATTCAATAGCGAAGTTCATAGATAGTACCTTAGTTTTGGGACGTCAAGATTACCGCTAATCTTAAAGAATGCCAACAATAACAGGGGATTTTCAATCTTTCTGGTCT
Organism: Vibrio lentus; assembly: GCF_030409755.1. Taxonomy (NCBI): domain Bacteria; kingdom Pseudomonadati; phylum Pseudomonadota; class Gammaproteobacteria; order Vibrionales; family Vibrionaceae; genus Vibrio; species Vibrio lentus. The sequence continues at coordinate 872,636 of NZ_JAUFQE010000001.1, read as the reverse complement.
GACCTTGTCAAAAGTATGGGTTCTGTAGCTGCGAGAAGTCAAAACAACGCGTAGAATGAGCCAGCTATTTATTATATGAATTAAAAAATGACCTCTCCGACCGATCCATATGTTGATATTCGTCCTTACGGCGATGATGAAATCCCAGCGGCACTAAACCGTCTTATTAATGATGAAGAATTTATCAGTGCGATCCTGCACTATCGTTTTTCAAACCATGCGTCTTGGTTTAAAGCATTAATGAGCCCGATCTTACGCGTTTACTTGAAAATGAAATGGAGCAAGCTGACTAGCGTTGAATCCATTCAGATTGAAGTTAAAAAGTACTTACGCGACACGCTAGCTAAGACTACTAATGGTGTTACATACACTGGCGTAGAGTCACTGGATGCGAATCAAGCTTATTTGTTTGTTTCTAACCATCGTGATATCGCTATGGATCCTGCACTTGTTAACTACGCTCTGCATCAAAATAACCACCAGACTTGTCGCATTGCTATTGGTGACAATCTGCTGAAGAAGCCATGTGCGACTGAATTGATGCGTCTGAACAAAAGCTTCATCGTAAAACGTTCTCTAAAAGGGCCACGTGAAATGATGAAAGCGCTAGGGCAGTTGTCTTCGTACATTAAGCACTCTCTAGAAACAGGTAACTCTATTTGGATCGCTCAGAAAGAAGGTCGTGCAAAAGACGGCAATGATTTCACAGAGCCAGCAATTCTGAAGATGTTCCATGTTGAAGGGCGTAAGCAAAAAATCGCATTTCCAGAGTACGTGAAATCATTGAAGATCGTTCCTGTGGCTATTTCATACGAAAACGATCCGTGTGATACAGCGAAAGCAATAGAGCTTTTTGAAAAAGATGTAAACGGCAGTTACGAAAAAGGTGAGTTTGAAGATATCGAAAGTATCATTCAAGGTATCATCGGTAACAAAGGACGTGTTCATGTCGGTTTCGGTCAAGTTATCGATCAAGATTTTGAAACGCCAGAAGCGCTTGCTGAAGAAATCGACCGCCAGATCCATGACAACTACAAACTTTTTCCTGTGAACCTGCTGGCTGCAGAAAAAGATGATGAGTCTATTACAGAAGTCGTTAAGAAAGAGTTTGAAGAAAAATTATCAGGCCTGCCTAAAGGTGCTCGTCAGTACTTAATTGATAGCTATGCGAATCCAGTGAAGAACATTGGCTAGGTCGCTATTGGTTAGTGCGCATAGCTGCTAACCAACAAGAGATTGAATTGAAAAAGGAGCCTTAGGCTCCTTTTTTGTATCTGCGTGTCTGTGTTTTTCTCTAAAAGCCAAAGCCAAAGCCAAAGCCATAAAGCCAAAAAAACAATCAACCAAATAATCAATTAATCGAAATGAAGATTAGCGAGCAACCGCGCCACCAAGATCTAAATTGGTTGGCCACGTGGTAATCGTGTTACCACCGAGGTAGATGTTTCCTTTCACTGTCATCGTATCGGGGAATGCAGTAATCGCAGAACCGCCTATATATAAGTCTCCATCAATGACTATCCCATTCGGGAGCTCTGTCAAAGGAGTGCGAATTACACTGAGGTCGCCTTTCACTCGAAAACCGTTAGGCAATCTTTGAAGCGGAGTATCGGTCAGGTTAATAAACCCTCCAACTCTGACGCCTCTCGGCCAACTGGTGATTTGGCTGCCAATCAAGTCGGCATAACCTTTTATTTTTATTCCCGACGGAACTCGGGCGAGTTGACTGTTACCGCCTTTAAGGCTGCCGTTTACTTCTAACCCTTTGGGTAGGCGTGTTATCGCAGTATTTTCTATATTGAGGTTGCCATCGACCACTAAACCCGTAGGAAGCGACGTGTAAGGTTTATTTCGTAAATATAAGTTTCCGTAATTATCGAGATGGTTCAATATTTGATACTGATCGAGTGGTTCTGCGGCTACATTTGTTATGGTTAAAGAACCAATAATAAGTGCAATTATTCGGAGCATAACAAGCTTCTTATTACGAAAGACGTTAACACTATAATGAAAAAACTATTCTCGCATAGTGTTTTACTCATTTGTTGGTAGGTAAAAAGGTATAGAGCACAATGAAAGGTGAATCTGTGATTAAAATAAAGCGTCAAATTCTAAAAGGTTTTGTGATTTTAACCTCTGTGTTTTGTTCAGTATCAGCGAATGCTAATAAAATAATATCCACGCCGGCTAAGGCTGCTGTCGTCGTCACTCAGAGCGGTTCACAGCAACGAGTTTGTTATTATGATGATAAGGCTTATAGTCTCGGTGCTGTCGTTGAAGTTTCAGGTGTTTTGATTCGGTGTGCGGCTGAAAATGATTTTGAGACCAATAGTGCACTAGGGTGGATTGAAATTATAAAAAAAGACGAGTAATAAACTCGTCTTTTAGTGATATGAATATTAGTGCTTAAATTAACGCGCTAGAGAGCGAGTCTTAAGTTCGAAAATAATCTTCTCAGCACTTACTTCAAATTTAAAGCGTGCATGTAATTCCGTGCTCTCTTCTGTCATCTCTGACGCTTCAAACTCGACATTGCTAGACACTTGCTTAGCTAACTCAACGTACTTAGCAAACTCAGCTTCAATAAGGGCTTTAGAGCAACCGTAAACAGTTACCTCAGCAACCTCATCGCCTTCTTTAATGATGAAACCGATCTCACCTGCGCAGCCGCAAGCCTCACATACATCATTGTTACCAACATCTTGGCTCATAAATAATCCTCTTACAAAATCTGAGGTTATTCTAACGAGCAATTTGATCTGTATCTACAAAAATTAAAATCTTTGAACTAATTTACACTGGTATGCTATGTTGTTTGAACAGAGGTGAAATTAATATGAACATTCGCGGCGCAAAATATCTATGTGATCTTGATCATGTTTTGCTGAAGATTAATGTTATTAATTTGTCAGAATATCATTCACTTAGTTGCGTCAGGAATGATTTTATAAGACTATCTATCGCTTGATAGGTATTTATACAATGAATTTTTCGTTGGGTATTTCATATTCTAAGTCGTTATTTAAAATTACCGGCTTAGGATCGTAAGGTGGTTATTCGAAGAATAATTAGACTAAGCGTCCAAAGAGGCGTCACTGTCGAATTGTTCGTACATAGTATTTGTGTGAATGTAGTTATAAATACTTGCGATAAAACACCTTGCTCACATAATGCTGATAACGATTTGCATTCTGACTTCAATTGACTGAGTTAGATGGATTTACAAAGAGAAGAGCCTGAATATGCCAAAGCGTAGTAAAGAAGATACAGAAATCACTATCCAGAAAATCATGGATGCCGTTGTAGACCAGCTATTAAGATTGGGTTACGACAAGATGTCATACACGACGTTGAGTCAGCAAACGGGCGTTTCTCGTACAGGTATAAGCCACCACTTTCCAAAGAAAACAGACTTTACAGCAGCGCTAGACGGTCGAATCTTCAAGATGTTCATGGAACACATTGATTTCGAAAATGGTCTTGATGCATTCTCTGCTAGCTGGGTTACAGCACTTGAAGACGCTGAATTCCTAGCAATCTTACGTTTACTTTTCCATCATATCGTTACTGCTGAAAGTGCACATGAGTTTGCGGCAAACGGTATTGATCGTCTTTACAAGCTAACTGAAACTCAATTTGGTGATACTAGCGGTAAAGAACTAGAGTGGTTGATTGGTAAATCATTGATTCGTATGAGCCAATAATCAACACACAATGAAAGAAGCTCCTGAGGGAGCTTTTTTTGTGCCTGTCATTTCACTTCTCCTATCACTTCTTTTCGTTTTTCTGCCGTACGTATACCGTTGTACCAATCTTTGCATTTGTGTTGAATGGAGTTATTTCTTTTCTTTTTATATGCTTACGTTCACGCCTTATACTTTCACTCCAAGGCGAAAAGCTAAGTAACACCAATTGATAATGTTGATTTCTAGAGCCTCAAACGTTCAGGGTGAGACGTTTTAGGAGTTATTGCTGTGGTAACTAACAAAATTGAGTTTAAGACGAGAGAGGGGCTATGAGCCAATAAAAAGCCTCGAACAGATCGAGGCTTAGAATGACGTCATTGTTACTAGGAACGAATACTCAAAATGAGAAGATCCTAAACCGAACTTATTGGGCGGGGTGAATTTGAGGGAAGCTCATGGTTGGGTGCTTTTCTACAATACTTTTGTAGCCGTACACATCTTCAATCATCGAAGGTTTAAGCGCATCCCAAGGGTTGCCATCACACACTAAATTGCCATCTTTCAATACCACTAATCGATCGGAATACTGCGCGGCTAAGTTGAGATCATGCAAAACTACGATAACCGCGGCATTGTGGTTATCGGCTAACTCTCTCGCGATCTTTAAGGTGTTGTGCTGGTGGGCAAGATCCAGTGCTGATGTAGGTTCATCAAGCATTAAGATGCATTGGTCACCAGAATAGTGAAGCTGGGTTAGCACTCGAGCCAAGTGAACACGCTGTTTTTCACCGCCAGATAGCGAAGGGTAGAGCCTTTCACTTAAGTGAGTCACATCAGCAATATCCATTTTTTGGCTAGCGATGTTGGTGAGGTTCTTGTTGGACTCTTGCAGAGGGATACCACCAAGTTCGACAACTTCATGTGCCAAAAATGGGAAGGTCAACGTACTATGCTGAGGAAGCATAGCCAAGTGCTTTGCCAACTTTTGAGAAGGCCACTTGTCTTTGGTGTGTCCAAAATATTGAATATCACCGGTGCTCGAAATCTCTTGGCATAACGCCTTAAGCAGCGTGCTTTTTCCTGCGCCATTTGGCCCAAGCAGTGTGGTTACCTTTCCGGCTTCAATCTCAATAGAAACACCATCTAATATCACTTTACTACCGAACTTCACTTCGATGTCGGTCGCTTTTAACGCTGAAGGAAACATTAAAGGATTCTCCCTTTCTGTTGGAATAGGAGGTACAAGAAGAATGGAGCACCGATAATCGCAGTGACAATTCCCACTGGTAGCTCTGCTGGTGCAAGTACCACGCGTGAGAACATGTCTGCAGCTGTTAATAGTAATGCACCTAGTACCGCTGAAAGGGGCAACAGAATTCGGTGATCTGGGCCTGCTAACATGCGACCTAAATGAGGGATAACAAGGCCGATGAAGCCAATCATGCCAGATAGGCTAACCGTAACGCCAACGCCTGCGGCCGTCAGTAGAATCAATCTTCGCTTAAGCTTCTGTACCGGGATACCAAGATGCTGCGCTTCTGATTCCCCAAGTAGCAGCGCGTTCAGTGACATAGCTTGACGATAGAAAATAACAAACAATCCAACGAGCGTGACAGCAGCAAGCAAAATGCCAGACCACTTAGCACCCGCTAATGAACCCATTGACCACAATGAAAGATCACGCAGCATTTGGTCATCAGCAATGAAGTTCAAGAAGCCAATACCTGCTCCTGATAGTGCACTGATCGCGACACCCGCTAACAGCATGATGGTGACTGAAGTACCGAATTTGCCTGTACCCAGCTTATAAACGAGCAGCGTGGTTAAGGCTCCGCCTAGAAAGGCAAATATAGGCACAGCTGCAAAGTTCATGAAAGCGGGGTATTGCAGTGAAAGCTCAGAGAAAAGCACGATGGCTAATGCAGCACCCAATGAGGCTCCGGCTGATACGCCGATGATTCCTGGTTCGGCAAGTGGGTTTCGAAATAAGCCCTGCATTACCGCGCCACACAAAGCGAGAATTGCGCCAATTAGCATGCACAATATCGTTCTGGGTAAGCGAATTTCTTGAATCACCAAATTGATGTGAGGTGCTAAGTCATTATTTGGTTGGAGCAGGCTGGCTGTGCTGTCAGCCAAGCTAATGTTCATTGGCCCAACAGTGATCGAGTACAGCGCGACGAAGACTAAGGCAGCTCCTAGGCCTAACATCGATGTTTTTAGTGGGACGGATCGTAGCAACATAAAGAGCCTCAATGTCTATCACTCGCTTCAATATTTATCACCGACTTCGCAAAAAACGAGACGGTGATGAGCATTAAGCAAGCAACAGTAGAAATAGGGTAGTCGAGCTATAGCGGGTAGATAAGTTATAACGGATAGATAAGTGCGTTTAATCGCTTCGCTTCAGAAAGGCTTTCAAGACCAAGTCCTCCAACTAAAGCGCTGCCCTTCACAGTAATGATTTGCTTGTTCATGCCTGCTGGCGTCGCCGCTAGCATAGGTAACGATTTAAGAATGGCATCAGCGCCGCCCATTTTCTGGTAGCTACGGCCACTGACTAAAATCACATCTGGTTGCATTTCTACCAGTGACTCCATCGATAATGGTTTGTAAGAGGTTAGGCTTTGAGCTGCAGGGTTAACACCGCCAGCCAATTCAATGATCGCGTTGGGTGAAGTCTCACCACCGGCAACGTTCGCAGGACGACCTTCATGCAACAATAGGAACAGCACTTTCTTTGCTTCGTTGTTGGGTACTTGGTTTGCTTTTAGTGCCGCAATCTTCTGATTTACTTCAGCTTTGACTTGTTCGGAGTGAGCTTCGGTGTGTGTGATTTTTGCGATTTGATCGATACGCTTTAATAACCCCTCAACGTTCGCTTCGGTGTTTACAATCTCGACATCGATACCCACAGACTTCAATTGAGAAATGGCGTTGTCTGGCCCCATCTCATCTGAGCCGATGAGTGTCGTTGGTTCTAAGGCAATCAAGCCTTCAGCAGACAAGTTTCTGTGGTAACCAATCTTCGGCAGATTCTCTGATTGAGGGAAGTGACTGGTCACATCAATTGCCACTAGCTGCTCTTCAGCACCCAGAGCTAAAACCAATTCGGTAACAGCGCTACCCGCACTTATAATTCGAGGTTGTTCTACGTCGTTGGCCATTGCCGTTGGCGCAGTCAGTACCAAGCTCATTGCTGCTACTGAAAGGAGATGTCTCTTGGTCTTTAATTTATTGAGCACGTTTAAGTTGTTCATAATCATTTCTTTATATTATCTATTTGTTTCGCGAAGATTCTCAGTGAGCAGTCCGTTCGCATTGTGAGTTCGTATCGATAGAGAAGTTTAGCTCTGGTTATTTGGTCTTAGTAACTAGAGCTTAACCTCATGAAAGTAGAGCGTTGTTCTAGCCATCTTCGGTGAGTAATTGAGTCGCTGGTATTCCATTCTCTTGAAGGAATGACAGCAACTTCACTAGGTTCTCAACGTTGGCTGCTTTATCCGCGCCAATGATGATCGGCTTTTTATCCGCCGAACCTGTTTCTTCGAGTAATGCAATTTTGAAGTTTTCCCAGTCGATGTACTCTCTGCCGTTAATCGCCCAGTAAGGTTCGCGATCTAAGATATTGACGCTTATCGAATCTTTATGAACTTCAGAAACGTTCTTAATATCAGAGCTTGGTAGTTCGACTTCTAATGACTCCAACTTCACCGATGCTGTCAGAAGCAGGAAAACCATCACGATAAAAATGATGTCGAGAAGCGGTGTTAAATCTGGCGCTAAACTTTGTGTTTGAGATGAGTGGGGCGTTTTAATCATGCTTGGCTCACATCACCGACTTTGTTTACTGATGAGCCTTTAGTCTCGTCAGAGTGATTGGTTTGAATCGACATACCCTCTAGCCACACATTCACATAGTTCAGAGTATGTTCTAACTGAGCCAGTACTCGGTCGGCCCACAGCCCAAGCAGTTGAGCACCAGAGATCGCAGGAAGCGCAATCATCAAGCCTGCCGCTGTGGTTCTCATTGCTAAGCCAAGGCCGTCAGCTAGATCGTTCGGTGTAATACTGCCGGTTGTAGCAGCAACCCCTTTGAACATCTCAATAAGCCCAAGAACGGTACCAAGTAGGCCAATGAGCGGGCTGATCACGCCGATCAAACCAAGTAGCCTCAATCCTGCATGAAGCTGGTGGCGTTTTTCTTGTAGCCAGATCCCAGCAGCATCTTCACGCAGTCCTTTTGAGAAAGAGTGGTGAGCAAGCAACATCGACACGCCCTTATACAGTAGCGGTCGTTTTCCTGAGATAGATTGCGCTAATGCTTCAATCTCTTTGCTGTTGGTTGGTGATATGTGATTGAGCTCGCGACGAATGGCGCGTTTGCCAACACCAATGCTTAACATCACTTGGAAGACACGTTCAGCGATGATCATTGCTGTTAATGCAGAACAGATGAGAAGAGGCCAAGTCATTAAGCCAAGTTGATCTTGTAAGTAACTGATTTGTTGCATGATTAATCCAACCTAAAACGAACAGGTATTTGTACACGGTGAGCAATAGCTCGACCATTGACAGTGTGAGGTGAGAATTTCCATTGTTTAATGGCGTCTAAAGCGGCGTTGTCGAGCATTAGTGCGCCTGATGAATTTACTAATGCTTGTTTAATTTGTTTGCCTTCAGCGTCTAACCAGACCTCATAAGTTGCGACACCTTCAACGCCACGACGTCTAGCTTGGCGGGGGTAATTCGGTGGTGTCGGGCGTGAAGAAAAAGAGGGCTTAGTCACTAATACGGGCTCTTGGTTTGATACGCCTTGGTTTACTTCCTGAGGTTGGTTGGCAGACTCGGCCACATTTCTATCGACTTTCTTGTCGGCCAGTTTTTCTGGTTGAGGCGTTGGTTTGGACTTTGGATCTGGTTTTTGTTCTGGGCGTTTTTTCTCAACGACCTTTTTCTCAGTCTTTGGTTTCTTTTGAATCGGCTTCTTTTCAACAACCTTTTTCTCTACTTTCTTAGGTTGAGGCTTATTGGTGATCGCTTTTTTCTTTGGCGTCGGTTTGGCTTGTTTTGGCTCAACGGCCTTGGGTTCGACAGGTTTAGGTTCAGCTTGTGAGACCGTTTCTTTGATTGGTTCTGGTTCAACCGTCTCTGTGATGGTTTTTTGTTGAGCAGGGGAAGGCGTGTTCTTAGGCGTGAAGTTGATCGATACCGTGTTCGATTGGCTACCTGCAGGCATCGCAAATACTTTGGATTCTTGAGCGACAAACAATAGCGCCGCATGAATCACTAACGATGCACCGCCTGCAATAACATATCTAGGAACGTTCACATTCAATCCTTTACCAAATCTAAAATCTGTACCGGATTATTGCTTAGAATCTAAATAAGATCAATTATCAATTGCATTATCATTTGCGTCTATTTATGATTCTCTCAGTTTTTAGCGAATAGTCTTCCAGACTTTGCTATGTAAGTGTTTAGAGGGATTATATGAGTCTTGATATCTATAAATTTGACGAATCAATTCTGGGTGTTTCTAGCCCTGATCCGCTTCGTTTTGCGTTTGCGAAAAAGCATTCTGCACATGCCGGAGGAAGTTCAATTCCGGTCGATCCGAGCAAGAAGTTGGAGCTCTTTGACGAACTGATGCTAAGTGAAGGGAAAAAAACAGGATAAGCGTTGTCTGTATATCCACATTCCTTTTTGTCGTGTGCGTTGTACGTTTTGTAACTTTTTCCAAAATGCTGCAAGTCGCAAATTAGTGGATGAGTATTTCGATGCGCTGATGGTTGAGTTGAAGCAAAAAGCTAAAACCCCTTGGGCTCAGTCTGGATTATTTCACGCCGTCTACATTGGTGGTGGAACACCTACCGATTTGTCTCCTCAACAAGTAGAGCAGTTAGGCAAGGCTATTCGCCAATATTTCCCACTAGCAAATGATGTGGAAATGACCTTGGAAGGACGCATCAATCGCTTTGGCGATGAGATGTTTGATCGTGCGCTTGAAGGTGGTTTCAATCGCTTCTCATTCGGTATTCAAAGTTTCAACACTCAAGTTAGACGCAGCGCCAAGCGCCTAGATGACCGAGAAGTGGTGTTAGAACGTATCAGTGCTTTGAGCCGCACCGAGCAAGCCCCCATCGTTCTGGATTTGCTGTACGGATTACCATACCAGTCTATGGAAGTGTTCCAGCAAGACTTAGAAGATTACATGTCTACTGGTGCTCACGGTATTGACCTCTACCAACTGATTGTTGGGGGTAATGCTCCTATGCTTAATCTCGTTGAGAAAGGAAAAATTCCACCACCGGCGAATACGCCAGATAAAGCGAGCATGTACTTGGCGGGTGTCGAGTTCATGGCAAAAAATAAGGTCAAGCAACTGAGCGTGAATCACTGGACTCGTGATAACCGAGAACGCAGCATTTACAACAGCTTAGCGAAAACTTATGCCGAAGTTCTGCCGATTGGTTGTGGTGCTGGTGGCAACATCGGTGGTCATGGAGTGATGCAACATCGAACTTTAGACAGCTACATGGAGTCTATAAAGCAAGGTCAATTACCGATTGCCATGATGACGAAGCAAAGCTCACTAGAGCCAATCTTCTCGACATTAAAGGCTGGTTTTGATTCTGGTGTTGTTAGAAGAAGTACGTTGCCGACCTTTATGGGACAAGACACGTTCGATTACTTGAAGCCTTTGTTCTCACATTGGGAGAAGAATGGTTTGGTTGAGCTTTCAGAGAATTACCTGAGCCTGACTATTGCTGGTAGCTTCTGGGCAGTAAGCCTCGCTCAGAGTGTGATTCAAGTGCTTAACGCTGAATATCAAGCGATGCACCCAGCACCGAAAGCATCAGGTTCAGGCGTTCACCCGCATGCAAGCTTGAAGCACGCTTAATATCGAATTTTTAGTTTAAAACTTACGCAAATTACTCGTTTATACGGACACATATTCAATGACAGATACAACATTAGAAATGACAGAAACTCTAGAACAAAGCGTAGCTCGAATTCTAGAAGAAGAGCCAAAACTATTGCCGACAGCAATTGCTGAGAAGCTAGGTGTTTCAGAAGTTGAAGTGGTTGCTGCTTTTCCAAACGACATGGCAGTGATGCTAGATGGCAGCCGTGCTCAAGAGATTCTAGAAGGTTTGGTTGGTTGGGGTCCAGTGACCACAATTATGCATTCATTCGGCTCAATCTTCGAAGTAAAAGCGCCGTTCCCTAAAGGTAAAGTCGCGCGTGGTTACTACAACTTAATGGGCAAAGAGGGCGAGCTTCATGGTCACCTGAAACTCGACAACATCAAACATGTTGGTTTGGTGAGCAAGGCGTTCATGGGCCGTGAAAGTCATTACTTCGGTTTCTTCAGTGAAACGGGCGAGAACATTTTTAAGATCTACCTAGGTCGCAATGAAAAGCGTGAACTTATTGCCGACCAAGTTGAACGCTTTAAAGCACTAAAAGAACAAGCTTAAGCAGACTTAACGGCAAGCTTAAATAAGGTTGTCTACTCGCTTAAACAGTACATCAATGCTCGAGGATCGTTTAGTTCGCTAATGATCGCTCAACCTCGAGCAAACATAATAAATCAGAGAAAGTGAAGAAAGGAATTACCCATGGAACAGCAAGTAAAACAAGAACGTCTACAAGGTCGCCTTGGTCCAGAAATTAAAGAATTTCGCCAAGAGCGCTGTACCCTTCAACTCGCAACGGTTGATGAAGAAGGTCGCCCGAACGTAAGTTACGCACCTTTCGTTCAGAACCAAGAAGGTTACTTTGTTCTAATTTCTGATATTGCTCGTCATGCTCGTAACTTGAAAGCAAACCCTCAAGTGTCTTTGATGATGATTGAAGATGAAGAGAGCTCGAAGCAGCTTTACGCACGTAAGCGTTTAACGTTTGATGCTCAGGCAAGTGTTGTAGAGCGTGAAACGGAGCTTTGGACTCAAGTGATCGGCCAGATGCAAGAGCGTTTCGGCGAGATCATCGATGGTCTGAGCCAGCTTCAAGATTTCTCTCTATTCAACCTTAAAGCTGAGAATGGCCTGTTCGTAAAAGGCTTTGGTCAGGCTTACCAAGTGTCTGGTGATGATCTGGTGGATTTCGTTCACCTACAAGAAGGCCATAAAAAAGTGTCTAACGAGTAATCTCGTTTAACCGATTTCTTCAGGAGCCCTCCAATGCGAGGGCTTTTTTATGTCTAAATCAAAGAGTTTGGTATATTGGCGTCTGATTAATATTTATGTGTAAGGATCGGTACGTGAAACCAGTAAGTCGAGATTGGGACGAGTTCTGCTACCCGTTTATTTATGAAGACAGTCCTATCTGTGATTTTGAGATTCTGTCGGACGAACTTTGTTGTCGAGTTGGGTTGGTGCTGTCTTTGGAGTTGGAACCTCAAGTCCGTGGGATCCTGCAACGCCTACAGCCGAACATCTATCACTTGAATGGTTCTGTACGTGGGAAATTAGCCATCACCGAGTCTGAATTGGTCGAGCTCAAGCAAGATTATCATCACATTCGCGATCAGCTAGAAGGTGGTTTCAAAGGGTTTGTTTTGCCCGGTGGGCACCGAGTGTCCAGCGAGCTTCACCTATGTCGCTGTCAGGCTAAAAAAGTCGTGCGAGCATTGGTGAGTATTGAACATCATGAAAGCAAAAAGTCGCCAGACTCGATTCTTTTTAAATACGCTAACTTAGTGGCAAACACACTCTATGCATTGGCGTCTTTTACCAATCATGTTAATGAAGTCGAGGAAGTGGAATTTGTGAGTAAGAGCTATGCTATGCCAAAGAAATCTTAAGATAGAGCTCTACACTGATTCATTTCTAATATCTAATCCTTAAGAAGCTAAGAAGCTAAGAAGCTAAGAAGCTAAGAAGCTAAGAAGCTAAGAAGCTAAGAAGCTAAGAAGCTAAACCATTAAGCATGATGCTAGGTTTAGCTTCCAAAATATCATTTAAGCAGCCGTAGAGGCTTCGTTTAAAACTTTTGCACCGCGTAGCATGGCTTCGATTAGCTCGCCCGCATTGAACTTCTCAAGTGCTTCATGAGCACCGACCTGATTGGCACGGTCGACACAGATCTCACTCGATAGTGAAGTATGCAGAATACAGTAGGCATGACTCAGTGCGCTGTCGTTTTGCACTTCAAACGCAAGTTCGTAACCATCCAGTCCTGGCATCTCAATATCACTTACAAGAAGATCAATCGCATTGCCTACGCTGGCTTGGCGTCGCATCAGGTCAATTGCATCTAAGCCGTTATTACAAATGCTGTAAGGGATATTGATGCTGTCTAAGGCATCTGATAGCTGTTTACGCGCAATCAAAGAATCATCCACCAATAAGATATTCAGCGCCTTTAGGCGTTCCCTTTCGACATCAGTCAGCATTGGAATATGCGCGTTTTCATATGCAGGGTAGATCTTAGAAAGCAGAAGCTCCACGTCGAGCATTTGCACGATACGATCTTCAAAGCGAGTAATTCCTGTCACAAACACATTGCGACCCACACTCGCGGGTGGCGATTCAATGCTCTTCCAGTCACACTCAATGATCTTGTCAATCGAACGAACCAAGAATGCGACGACGGTTCTTAAACAATCGGTGACGATGAGCACGCAATCTTGGTACTCCGAGGGTGTGATAGGGCGAAAACCAATCGCAGCAGACATATCAATGACAGGAACCGTAAGGTCGCGGATGGTCACCGTACCAATCACATGGTGATGAGAGTAGGGGATCTGGGTCATTGGCTGGAAAGGGACGATTTCTCTGACTTTAAGCGTGCCTATCGCAAAACTTTGAGTAAGGGATAATTTGAACATCAACATTCCCTGAGACTGACTCGCTTTACTGATCGGTTTGGCCATAAGAGGCTCCTACTTAATACGCGCTTAATTTATAAGGATTAATTTAAAGGGAAACGGAAGCCGCAGCAAGTCACTATGCGGTTTTTAAAGGGCTTTAAGGCAGTTGTTTTCGGTTATAGAGTGAAGAATGGCGGTTCTTGGGTTAAAATCACGCTAAATACTCGCTGTCGATGAATGTAAGTCGGCAAGCAGACAGCAACAAACTGAGAATTATCATGGCAAGAACAGCAGCAGCGCTTCATATTTTGGTGAAGCATAAAGAACTAGCAGAAGACATCATCTCGCAGCTTAAAAAGGGCGCTAAATTTCAAACGCTAGCGAAGAAGCATTCAACGTGTCCATCGGGCAAAAAAGGCGGCGACCTTGGCGAGTTCAAAAAAGGCCAAATGGTGCCTCAGTTTGATAAGGTTTGTTTTTCTGGCGAGACGCTTGTACCACATCTTGTAAAAACAAAATTCGGTTGGCACGTGGTTAAGGTTCTTTACAGAACTTAGTAATAAATATGTGTTAGATTGAATAAAAGGAGCGTATATACGCTCCTTTTTTGTGACTTTTTGGCGCATTTAAAAGCACAATGGCTGAGTGTTCATCCCAGACGTTATGCGATAATTTCTGCTACGCCCTCAACTATCCGCCGTGACTAATCGGTGGGAGGAGGAGGGTTTTTAATGAGTAACTCATATAATAAATACCATTCTTAAGGAAATTTATGCAGCTTTGCCTTTTAGCCTTTGTCTTTATCTAGAAAGCTGTAAACGAGTTTGGTAGGAGAACAACATGGAGAGTTCAGCTATGTTAAGCAACCCAGCGACAGATGTCATATTGCATGCTTTTGACTGGTGCTACGCTGACGTAATGAAGAACGCCCCACTGATCCAAGAGTTGGGTTATAAATCTGTTTTAGTATCACCGGCGATGAAGTCGTTACGCGGACCTAAAGGCTGCGACCGTGATTCTGGCACCCAATGGTGGCAGCGCTATCAACCACAAGATTATCGTGTGATCGATAATCAGTTGGGTGACACGCAAGATTTCACTGCGATGGTGAACACGTTGAAGGAGCATGGGCTCCGAACTTATGTAGACGTTGTGTTTAATCACATGGCTAACGAATCGGGTATCCGTGGTGATTTAACATATCCCAACCAACAGGACATGGCGTCTTACCAACAAGATTCTGAGTATTACGAATCGATACGCCTGTTTGGTGATCTTTCTAAACCTTTATTCGATGAAAACGACTTTGTAGAAGCGTTTGGTATCAAGAACTGGAAAGACACCTGGGAAGTGCAAAACGGGCGTATTACTGGTGGAGCCAGCGATCCTGGCTTGCCAACGCTGTTAGACAACGACAATGTGGTTGCACAGCAGCGAGCGTACCTAAAAGCTCTGAAAGCAATTGGTGTGAAAGGTTTCCGCATTGATGCTGCGAAACACATGACATTGTCACATTTGCGTAAGGTGTGGACTGATGATATCTGCGAAGAAATGCACATCTTCGGTGAGATCATTACCGATGGCGGCGCGACGAAAGAAGAGTACGAGCTGTTCCTTGAGCCTTACCTCAAACACACTCGCTTAGGCGCTTACGATTTCCCGCTGTTCAATACCATCTTCAAATCCTTTGAAGAGCAGGGCAGCTTTAAATCTCTGATCAACCCTTACTGTTTTGGTCAGGCGCTATCCAACATGCGAGCGATCACGTTTGCCGTCACTCATGATATTCCAAACAACGAGGTGTTTTTGGAGCATGTGATGGATGAAGTCGACGAACGATTGGCTCACGCCTTCATTTTGGGCCGAGATGGCGGTGTGCCACTGGTTTACAGTGAACTCAGCACCAGCGGTATTCTGGATCAGAACGGTCAGCCTCGTTGGCTTAACGACTGGCAAGCGCCTTACATGAAAAGCATGATTCAATTCCACAACCATGTTCATGGCGAAGCGATGCGTGTGGTTGAAGCGAATGATGATTTGCTGGTGTTTGTCCGTGGTGACAAAGGCATTGTGGTAATCAACAAGTCTAAACGAAGCAAAACAGCCTCATTAAATTGGACTGGCGCAGTAACGGATCTGTTGTCTGGTGATGTATTCGAATGTGTTGGTAAGGACTTAACCATTAAGGTTGAATCTAATCAGTGCATGATGCTGACGACGAACTAGTTCGAGCCTGTTTCAAGCTAACTTGCATTGCTCAAAAAAACGAAAAGCCCCGCTTACTAGCAATCAGTAAGCGGGGCTTTTTATTTGAAGCTGTTTATTGGTTACTAAGCGGAGCGTTAGTTAAACAGACAGGTTATATTAAACCGTGAACTTGTTCAGTAGTTCATCCTGTGCACGAACATTGTCAGTTTGTACCTGCATTGCCGTGTTTGCTTCTTGAGCTGCGTTGGATACTTGTGTTGAAAGGTCTTTGATCTTAACTGTGTTGTTATTGATCTCTTCCGCGACCAAGCTCTGCTCTTCTGCTGCTGAAGCAATCTGAATGTTCATATCTGAGATACGTTGAATCGCGTCACGGATACGGTCAAGTGAAGAGTTCGCTTGCTGAGCCCGTTCAACGGCGTCAGTGGCTGTGTCTTTACTTTGATTCATCGCATTAGATACCGAGCTTGCACCAGCTTGGAGTTGCTCGATCATGTTACGGATTTCGGTTGTCGATTCTTGAGTACGTTGCGCCAGAGTACGAACTTCGTCGGCTACGACTGCGAAACCACGACCTGATTCACCCGCACGCGCCGCTTCAATCGCTGCGTTCAATGCCAGTAGGTTCGTTTGGTCTGCAATATCGTTGATTACCTTAAGAATCGTTTCGATGTTCGCAGTCGCTGATTCCAGTACTTGTACTTCAGCTACAGCTTGGTCGATACGCGCTGAAAGGTTATCAATGGCTTGTGTGGTGTCACTGACGACAGATGTGCCGTCTAGCGTTGCTTCGTCAGCTTCACGAGCTGCTGCAGCGGCGCCTTGAGCATTGTTTGCTACTTCTGTTGCAGTCACTGCCATTTCGTTCATTGCGGTTGCTAGTTGTTCTAGCTCTTGCAGTTGCGTGTTCATCGCATTTGCTGATTCGCCTGCTCCTTTCACCGTGATTTCTGTACCACGTTTAATTTCAACACCAATCGCCTTCGATTGAATGATCTGATTTTGCAGGTTTTCGGTAAAGGTGTTGAAACCTTTCGCAAGGTCAGAGAACTCTTGGTCGGTGTTGGTATCTAGGCGCTTAGTTAAGTCACCTTGACCGCTCGCCACATCTTGAATTGCTTGGTTAAGCACATCCAGTGGACGCATTAACACACGAATCAGAATAGTCAGTGCAATGATGCTGAGAATAACCGCAATCAACGAGTAGATCATTGAGCTGTTTTTCAAATCTTCAACGGTTTGGTAAGCAATTTCTTCATCAAGGATTGCGCCTATGTACCAATCTTCACTTGGGATGTGAGTGAAGTTCACTAGGAACATCTTGCCGTCGACCTCAATTTCTTGAGAGCCTTCACGAATACTTGCTTGTGGCATGTAGCTTGAGAGCATTTCCCCATTGTTTTTCGCATTCGGGTGAGCAATTGTTGTGCCGTCAGCAGTGACTAGGAATAGGTAGCCTGCATCAAACAAGTTCACTTGGTTTACCAATGTCGCAAGGTTGGTCAATTCTAGATCGTAGAACATACCAGCAGTGAAGCGGCCGTTGTCTTTAACTGGCGTACCCACTGAGATGATGACTTTCTTACTTGATGCATCCACATAAGGAGCGGTAACAACTAAACTGTTTTTGGATTTAGCATCAATGTACCAAGGGCGGATTCGTGGGTCGTAATCTGGACCTGCTTCCCAACCGTCATCATTTTCAATGACGAAACCGTTTGCTTCGTAACCAAAGCCAACCGCAAGAAAGCTGTTTTTAAGCTTTGGTTTCTCTAAGATTTCTTTTACGTATGTACGATCTTCTGGGTTGATCTCGATGACTTCAGTCGTCGATTGAGCCAACGCTTTCTTAGCGTTCATCTCTGATTCGACGGTATTCTTAACGCCAGAAACCATTTCTTTCAGGCTCGCATTGACGTGGTTTTCTACAGCACTTCTTACAGTGTAAAGTTGTTGTATTGAAAGCAATGATACTGTCACTAGCAGCAAGGCTGATGATGCAGCAACCACCTTATGGCTAAATTTCATTGAGTGTTCCCCTTCTCACAGGCTTTGCGAAGTCTAAAGTTAATCGTGTTTTTCTAATTATATATATCGACGAGATTGAAATTTACTTGAATGTAATTTCACAAAATAGACTACAAAAATACAACAACCTAAACAATACAAAATTCACTAAATCACATATTTGTTACTTTTAGTATTTGGTTCAATGAGTTGAAGATACACGCGAGCCCAGAGCCAGCGGGTATTGATAATTTATTAATTAGACGTTTATGTGTGTGGTTTTCTATTAAAAAACGATGGAGAGGATAAATAGATATGAAATCAAGCGAACTGCAGGTTTTATATATTGATGGAGTTTTGGGTGAGAAGGTGAATATCTTCAACGAAAATAAAAAGCCCCACAAAAGTGAGGCTTTAATAGAGGATGTTATATAAGTAGCGTCTAATTTAGAATATTAGATGCGCTACACCAGCGATAACTGGAAGCGTAATTAAAGTACGCAGAATAAAGATAATAAACAGCTCTAGAATGTTCACTGGAATCTTACTGCCTAGAAGCAGAGCGCCTACTTCAGACATGTAGATCAGCTGAGTTACCGACATTGCTGCAATAACAAAGCGAGTCATCTCGTTGTCGATAGAAGCAGCAAGGATTGCTGGGATAAACATATCCGCAAAACCAACAACAATCGTTTCAGATGCTGCAACCGCTTCAGGAACACCAAGTAGCTCTAGGAATGGAATGAAAGGTTGACCTAGGAATGAGAACACTGAGGTGTATTCCGCAATAACCAAAGCCATAGTACCAAGACCCATAACTACAGGCAGTACGCCGAATACCATATCCACGGCGTTACGAACGCCTTCGCCAAATACAGACTTAGCTGATTTAACTTGTGACGCTTTGTTTACTGCTAGCTCAAGACCCCAAGAGAACGTTGAGTGACCCGCAGGGATCGCGTCAGCGTCTTTGTGTGGCTTGCTGCCATCAATGAAGGTGTCTTTCTTCATGCTTAGTGGAGGAAGGCGAGGGATGATTACCGCAGCCACAATACCCGCTAGACAGATTGCTGCGTAGAAAGGCAGGAATAGGTGCTCCAGTTCTACTTGAGCAATAACCACAAGACTGAACGTAATAGATACTGCTGAGAAAGTGGTACCAACAACCGCAGCTTCACGCTGAGTGTAGAACTTCTTCTCGTACTGTTTGCTTGTAAGAAGGATACCAACACTGCCGTCACCTAACCAAGAAGCCATACAGTCGATAGCACTACGACCTGGCAGGTTGAAGATTGGACGCATTACTTTGCTTAGCAGCGTACCGAACAGTTCTAACAAACCGAAGTTAAGTAGAAGTGGTAATAGTAAACCTGCAAAGATAAATACTGAGAACAGTGTTGGAAGTAGGCCTTCTAGTACAAGACCACCAGTGTTTTCTTCCCAGATAAACTCAGGGCCTACTTGGAAGAAAGCCATGAATGCAGCAGCACCACCGATAAGACGAACCAACAACCATAGTGGAGATGGGTTGAAAAGACCGTTTAAGAAAGAGCTTGATGTAATGAATGTAGGTTTGAAAATGGTGCTTAAAACGGAAGCTACAGACATGAAAGCAACGATTGCAGTGATAATAGAAACTAAGTATTCACCAAAAACCGCTTGAATTGATTTCGCTAGAATAGCGACAGGGATCGTTAGATCACCTTGGTAGCTGATTGGAGCCATGAAAAGGAACAAACCAATCAGAGATGGGATTAAGAAAACCCAGAAACTGCCTTTAGATTTCTCTGGTTGAGCAGTATTCGTGTTGTTAGACATGTTAATTGTTCTCGTATTTCTACATGTAAAAAAGCCACATCCTTGGCGTTTTTATTCTCTAAACATCCGTATTTTCTCACTGGCTGCAAGATTACCCAGTATTGATAGTGCTTGCAATACTATTCATCAAATATCGCTAACTATTCACACTGGTTATTCTGCAACTCATTAAGAGTTTAGAATAAAGTGTTGCGGATGTTACGTATATTGAGGATATATTGCCAGATATTTATAAATTGATTGGAGTTTCAGTCCGATAGGTTAGATATAGCCAGTAGCTAAACGCAATAATGAATGCAAATGAAGCCGGAAAAGCCAGTGCGTTAATCTCAAAGCGTTGAAACAGGCAAGCTCCGGTTAAGCCCCCAAACAAAAAGCCAACCACAATGAACATGAGTAGCTTTGCTTTTCGACGGTCAAACGGTGTGCCTTTGAGGCGAGCGCCAATCATGATCCCAAGATCGGTAATGATGCCACTCATGTGTGTGGTACGAATAATCGCACCGCTGTAAGTGGTAATCATCGCATTTTGCAAGCCACATGCAGCTGAAGCGAAGTATTGCCCTGAAGTAAAACCTTCCAGTAGTGCCCAAAGCGCCAAAAACAGCAATCCACCCTCAATACACAGAGCAACACCGTATCGACGACCCAATTTCAGAGCTTGGTTTTCAATAAAGAATCCACTGAAAGCAGCGCCCAACATAAAACTCATGATGACCAATAATAGGTGTATTGAAGCACTAGTGGGGGTTAGTAAGCTACTGCCCAACAGAGACATAGTGCCGGATATGTGGGAGATGGCTTGGTGTTGGAAGCCGAGTAAGCCGATAGCATTAACACTGCCAGCTAGGCCTGCTAACAGTAAGGCGCCGTATTCAACCCAGCGAGGTAGCTTAGAAATCATGTGGTTCACCCTGGGTTAAAAAGAGGAGCAGATTATAACGCTAGCGAAAAGATACGCT
Organism: Vibrio lentus; assembly: GCF_030409755.1. Taxonomy (NCBI): domain Bacteria; kingdom Pseudomonadati; phylum Pseudomonadota; class Gammaproteobacteria; order Vibrionales; family Vibrionaceae; genus Vibrio; species Vibrio lentus. Next base: position 852,135 of record NZ_JAUFQE010000001.1, on the reverse strand, counting down.
AGCGTTGTGGAGCGTTGATATTTGATCTTAGGCAACAGTATTGCAGTTTGTTTTAATACGGGTGCTTTATAAAGATAACGGTCATTAGCAAGCTAGTTGTAGTGATTCATTTGATGGTCGAATTTGACCCAACCGTGTTTCCGTTCTTCGTAGACTGAAAAGCTTGGTAACGGAAAGTCTTGCTCTTTAAATAACCCGAGCGGGACAATATAAAAATCAGCCGCGGCTACGGACTGTAAAAGCATGGTGGTGCCACACTTAGGACAAAACTGATAGGTGACTTCATTGCCAGTATCGCTGATACGTGAAAAAGAGGTGACTTCTCCGCTTAGCGTTACTTGCTCTATTGGGTATCGAGCTTGAACGCCGAACACACTTCCGGTGCGTTTCTGACATTCATAACAATGGCAGACAGAGGTTCGTTGAGGCTCGCCTCTACATACTAGGTTGACTGCTCCACAGCGGCATTCGCAACTTCTGATATTTCTATCTTTAATATGATTGATATCCATCCATGCTCCACTTCCAGTTAACCCTGTATTGATAATTATACTAAAGCCCTTTATGGTCTGCACAACTGGATGAAAATAAAAGAATATAATCGCTCATGAAAAAGAAAATCTTACCTATACCTCTGATTTTACTGATTCCGATTGTCATGCTAGTCGTGGTGATACTGGCGGGTATCTATCGCTTTAGCTTAAGTGACGAAGAGATCTTGGCGAAGTTCCCTTCTTCACAAGTCAGTTATGACCCAGTCGTTGAAACTGTTTTTGATTTGAAGACGACCAACCCATGGACAATTAAAGTCCCTGAGACCAACGCTTACGCTTTTATCAATGAAGTCGATGAGACAAAAGCAATCGCGTTTGGGCGCTATGATTCTGGTGTTGAACGCGGTATGGCGATAGTAGACACCAAAAGTATTTCTGCCGTGACATTGGGCAAAGCGAGTTTCTTTGTTGCGCCAATGTGGATATCGAACCAAGGCAGCGGCGTATTTTATTACCTTGGACTGTTTAAACACGATCAGCAGCGAAGCCGTGTTGTGCTCGTAGACCAGCTTTTACTCGGCGATCGCGTGAAAATCCAAACCTTAGATGTGACTCAGCCCCCTGAAGATACGACAAATAGTAAACTTACAGGGAAAGGTTTTATCGGCTTTACACAGCATTCTGCGGAACAATCATTCGCAGAAGCACCGTCTGAAAAGGTGTTAATGAGTTTTTCTTTTGATACGCAATCAATTGGTAAGCAATAACGTTTTTGTTCGTATAAGGATCTGTTGTTTATGTGAGCCAAATTACATATTATCGTAGTTAGATGAATGAAATTTAGACACTCCTCAAGGCTGTGTCTGCTTATATTTTTACAAATGGAGCTTGCGAATGATTAATAAACGTTTTTTTAAAACCAAAGATGAAGTGGAAGTGACCTTCGAGCTGGAAGCTCAAGAAGCAAATTCAGTTTCGATTGTGGCTGATTTCCTTGATTGGAAAGCAACCCCAATGAAAAAGTTGGCGAAAGGGAAAGTCTACAAATTCAAAACTCGTCTGCCTAAAGATGGCGAGTTTCAATTTCGTTACCTTGTTGATGATCAAGAGTGGGTGAACGATGCGAATGCGGATCGTTATATCCCCAATGATTTTGGTGGCGATAACTGTTTGGTATCGACGGTTACTGCTTAACCTTAACGTAGTTACGTAGTTATTTAATTGCTTAACTGCTGACTCGTGAGACACACTGTTCTACGGGCGTATTCAGTCAAGATTTCACGATCAATACAGCTTGTTTATTAATTAAGCAAAGCGGGATAACCTAAATCAATAGAAAGCAGAAACCAGGTGTTTCTGCTTTTTTATTTTTAAATTTAGCGGTTAATTTTATTTGCGATAAAGTGTTTTACAAGGACGGTAACTCAATGACTTAGGTGCGATGAGTAAGATTCGCATCATATTATGACAATGCATTGATGATTTATGCGTTTGAAAAGCATATCCTATGCCTTTATATCGTAGAAAGACCTGTTTACCGTGTATTCAAAAATATTCTCCTCTCCGTTTTCTGAGCTTTCACCTGTAAAAAAAGCAGCTATTTTAGGGCTGCCACTTATTGCAGTTATCGGTGTTGCTTTACAAACTTCTCAATCAGATCTGACCAAAACGATCGATCTTGATTTACCGGACTCAACCGTGATTGAGTCAATTCTGTCACCTTCTTCTGTTGTTATTATCGAGCCGCCGACATTTGAGTATCAAATTCAAACGGGCGATAACTTAAGCAGCATTTTCACTCAGCTTGGATTTTCTTATAAATCGATGATGAGCGTGATGGAAACGGATTTAAACTTCCTTGCGCTAGACACGCTTCGACCTGGTAACACATTACGCTTTTGGCGTGACGAGGCGACGGGCGATCTGTCTAAGATGGAAATTCAATTTAGTGTTGCTGATAAAGCGGTTTACCGACTGCTTGATGACGGTAGCTACGAATTTGAAGACATCTCTATTCCTGGTGAATGGAAGCAAAGACCTCTAGTGGGCGATATTCAAGGCAGCTTCTCTATGTCGGCGAATAAAGTCGGCCTGAACAGTCTTGAGATTGACCATATTGTGACTCTTCTTAAAGACAAGTTGAACTTTAGCCGTGACCTACGTGCTGGCGATCAGTTTGAGGTGCTTCAGAAAGCTCAATTTGTTGACGGTGTTGCAACCGGAAAACGTGAAATTGAAGCGATTAAGATCATCAACAGAAATCGCGTTGTTTCTGCTTATCTTCATACCGATGGCCAATACTACGATGCGGACGGTGATAGCCTACAACGTGCTTTCCAACGTTACCCTGTGAGCAGTAGCTGGCGTCAGAGTTCTCAATTCAACCCTAAGCGCTTACATCCTGTGACAGGTCGAATCTCACCACATAACGGTACAGACTTCGCGACGCCAATTGGTACGCCAGTTCAAGCTACCGGTGATGGTAAAGTGATAATGACCCGTAAACACCCTTACGCGGGTAACTACGTGGTGATTCAGCACGGCAGCACTTACAAAACACGCTACCTGCATTTAAGTAAGATCCTTGTTCGTAAAGGGCAAACGGTGTCTCGTGGTCAACGTATTGGCTTATCGGGTAAAACTGGCCGAGTGACAGGTGCGCATTTACACTACGAACTGATCGAACGTGGTCGTCCTGTTAACGCGATGACAGCGAACATTCCGATGGCCGATTCTGTGCCGAAAAAGGAAAAAGCGACATTCGTAGCATCGAGAGATGAAGCCGACAAGCTGCTTAAGAAAGCGTTGGAAGAGCAATCTAACAACAGCTAGTGATAGCGAGTCGATATCGCGATGAGTCTAATCGGTGAATAAGCGAATAGCTTGGTCACTTATATATCTAAACATAGAAAAGCCGCGAGTGCTGATTTGAATACCTAAGTGTTCAATTCTGCCTTCGCGGCTTTTTTGTTGTTTAAGCTACACTCTCTCAAAAGCCAAAAGCCAAAAGCCAAAAGCCAAAAACCAAAAACTGAGAGATCTTATAGACCTGAAGACTTTTGCTGTCATACGCTCAGCGCATTTATATTGCTGACGATGGTTTCTGGGCGGAGTGGGCAAGAATAGAGGTAGCCTTGGATACTGTCGCATCCCATTGAGTGGAGTTTATCTAACTGCTCACGTTCTTCGACACCTTCCGCGACGAGTGAGACACCCAGTCTTTGCGCCAATTGAATGATCAACCAAACGACGCTTTCTGATGTGGAGTTGGTTAACAGGTTCTGGATAAAGACAGCATCGATTTTAATGCAATCGATAGGGTAGCTGTGGATGTAGTTCAGGCTTGAATAGCCAGTACCAAAGTCGTCTAAAGCAATGGTGAAGCCTTGTTCTCGAAGATAGTTGAGGGCGTTTTTGACTTCAGGTGTTGGTGAAAGCAATACGGTTTCGGTTAATTCAATAACAAACTCATTCGCTTCGAAGTTGTACTGTTTGATCGTTTTAGTCAGGTATGCAAGGTAGCGCTTGGAGTCACTAAGTTCGTGAGCTGAACAGTTGATACCCAGTTTGATCTTATAGCCTAAGCCTTGCTCAAGTGTGATTTTTGCTAGGCAAACGAGTTCGATAATACGTTCACCTAACTCGACAATAAGGCCAGATTCTTCCGCGACTTGTATAAACTCTACTGGAGATATGTCTCCGTGTTGAGTTGTTTTCCAACGAGTGAGCACCTCAAAATATTCCCAGCGCGTATCGTCTTTGCCTACGATCGGTTGGACGACCACATACATTCCATTGCCTTCAGATGAAGGGGCATTGGCTTGATTGCCATTAGATACCGTTTTACTTGATATTGAGCCTTCAAGCTCACTGCGTAAAGCCGCAATCAGCTCGGTTTTTCTTTGGTAGCGAGCTCTTAAATGGGTGTCGTAACATTGGATGTGCGTTTCAGTGTGCTGCTTACATTCTTTTAAAGCCAAACTGGTATTAAAGATGATCTGTTCTACATCTTTATTGTTTCCGTCTGAGCGAGCGATACCAATACTGACATCAAAATCAATCTTCAAATCAACGCTGCAGTAGCCTTGTTTTATTTTGGTTACTATCTGTTCGCAGATACCGATTGGGTCGTTGTGATAAGTAATGAAAGCGAACTCGTTACCTGCTGTTCGAAAGGTTAAGTTGTTCTCTGGTAATGTTCTGCGTAGGGTTTCAGCGACATGCTGCAATACCTTGTCACCAATGTAATTACCGTGCATGTCGTTAATGGCTTTGAAGCTGTTTATATCTAACAGAGCCACAGTAAAAGGGGTCGCATTCTGTTGAGTAATGGACTCTAACGTATCCGACAAACAACTGCGGTTGAGCAACCCAGTAAGACTATCGTGTGAAACTTCATAACTGAGTTGATTGACCAACTGCTCAGATCGGTCGTTGAACCACATCTCACGTAAGGTGTGGATGACGATGTCTGCGAAAAGTTGATGGTGTTTGATCACTTCTTGTTGTTGGTCTGGGCTAAGAGGTGATGTGAAGGTCGAAAATAGCACACCCATGACTTCGCCACTCTGAGTTCGAGTGGGAATCGCGATCGAGTTTTGAGAGGTGATTTCTTGCCTGAACGCTGACGTTGGCAAAGATTTAACAATGTATTGAGCGAAAGAACAATCAGGGTGACTTTGATTAACGGCTTGTTGGTAGATGTGACCATGACGTGGATTGATTTTGTCATGCAGTACGTGGTCAGATTGCGCAATCACCAAAGGTACCATTTGGTCTGGAAAGTATTTTTTCTCAATGATGCTGGTGTATTGAGTACCAAATGTTTGATGCAAAGTAAGCACGGCCGACTCTAAAAGGTCGATACCTTCCAATTTCAGTAAACGGCCAATGCGCTCTGTATCTATCATGCTGCTGTGCGTATGTTGAGTCATAGTCACCATCCGTAGCTAACCAGAATCAGTGTGTAAGCTGTATGTGTATGATTTTTATGAGCATAGTTTTTAAGTGTATCGTCTTGTATGCATAAAAACGGCACACATAATTAATATGCGTCTAGTTTATTATTGGTCGTGTTGTGCATTTTTTCAAACTCAGTTGTGACTTATTTCACAAAACCTGAGTGCTACGTTCTCTGTCTAGCCTGTCTTTCAGGTGATCCAAAAATAGCTTTGTTCGTGTATGTGAGTAGTCAAGCTTAGGGTAGTACGCGTAAACCATCACTTCGTCGGCCGTTATATTTGGCAAGACTGGAACTAATGTCCCTTGTTTTAGATCTTCTTTGATCATTGCTTTGATGGTTAAAAGCACGCCCATTCCTCGCTTTGCCGCATGAAACAAAGCCTCTGGGTTGGTAGTCGCGAAGTTTCCATTCAACGTGATTCGCTGACCTTTAGTGAGTGTCACTTCTCGAGTCGGGCGCTCTCCCCAGATTAAGGAATTATGCTGCTCTAAATCTTGTTCGCAGGTGGGGTAACCGTGTTTGGCGAGGTAACTCGGTGCTGCATAGAACCCTGCTTTGTGCTCAAACAAGGGCGTTTTCTTGAAGCTTAAAGAGTTAAGCTGTTCCAATTCTCGACTGATCACAAGATCCAATCCAAGCTCAGGTAATTGCCCAGAAGTGGTGGTGATGAGCTGTACCTTGATATCTGGGTATTTCTCTAAGAAGTCGTCCATGTATTGCACGAGAAACTTAGAGCCAACGGCAATGGTCGCCCCTATTTTTAGCAGGCCTGCTGGTGTTTGGTTTACTGAGCGAGTCTCGTCAATAATCGACTGCCAATTATCGAGCTGATCTTTGGCTCGCAGGTAAAAGAGTGCGCCTGCTTCGGTTTGGCTAATTGAGCGAGTCGTGCGCTTTAATAGTTGAGTGCCAATGCGTTCTTCTAGCCAGTTCACTCTTTTGCTGATCGCAGAACTGGTGGTATTCAGTTTACGTGCGGCTCCATTGAAGCTGCCTTCTTCAACTACTCTTACGTAGCTTTTTACATTAAGAATCCAATCCATATTATTTCCTGCTGGGACTTAATCAAATTCCAATTTGGTTAATTATCAATTACTGGTTTTGAATATAGACTTATATCATGAACAAATAACAAACGAATAGGGAATTTTTTGAGCCAATCGACCTTTAAAAAAACGCCGTTACTCTTAGCGATGATGATCATTGCTACGGGGCAAGTGGGTGTGAGTATCTACCTCCCATCATTGCCATTAATCGCTTCTGACTTAAGTGTTACCCAAGTGGATGTGCAACTGCTCGTTACACTGTTTCTTGTGGGTTTTGGCTTGTCGCAGCTATTTTATGGCCCTATGTCTGATGCAGTGGGAAGACGACCTATCTTCTTGTTGGGTCAGGGTGTTTATCTGATTGGTACTATCGTTTGTTTTGCATTTTCCGACAATATGACCGCTTTAGAAGTTGGCCGCTTGTTGCAAGGTTTAGGTGCGGGCAGTGCTTCGGTGCTCGGGCGTAGTGTTCTTAGGGACAGTTATGATGGCTCTCAACTCACTAAGGCGCTGTCTTATATTTCAATAACAGCTTCTATCATGCCGATTATTGCGCCAGTGTTTGGTGGTTGGATCTCGTTTCATCTAGGCTGGCAGGCGGTGTTCCTGTTTGTTCTATTGTATCTATTGGCCATATATATTCTCGGTTACTTTGTGTTGCCCGAGACACTGCCTTACGGAAAGAGTCGTTTTGAAGACAGCCAAGTAGTGAAGAACTACGGGCGCTTGTTGACCAATCGCCAAGTGATCAGCAGCGCGAGTTATAATTGGATGAGTTACATGGCGAGCTTGGTGTCGTTATCGCTGTTCCCGTTCTTGATGCAAGAGCAACTGGGATTGACCGCGGCTGAATATGGCTCTTTGATGATTGTCCCTTCGGCAGGATTGTTGATCGGCAGTGTAGCGTTAAACTTACTTAACCGTCGATTCAGTACGCCGCAGTTAATGAGCTTAGCGATTTTGATCGTGTTGGCGTCTGGCACTTGGTTATTAACACATGAATTATCCATCTTTAACCTAGTATGGGCATTCACTTGGTTGGCGATAGCGCAGGGCATCTCTTTTCCTCTATCGATCAGCATGCTGTTGGAACCGCATAAGAAACAAGCGGGTGCGGTGTCTGCGCTGTCGGGCTCTATTCAAATGTGTTTGGCGGGCTTGTTAGGTGGGTACTTAGTTGAAAGCTGGGTCACGACTCACCTACAGCTTGGCGTGTTCTACCTGATTATTGGTGCCGGTATGGGTTCTGTACTGTGGTCCTCAAGTCGAGCCAACAAAAAAATCGCCTCTGCAGCAATAGAGTATAGCTAGATAAGTTTTATACTTGCACGCTCTAGTTAAAGCGTTGTATTTGTGTTGATGGTTTCCTACAATACTTCGGTCCATTTAATAGGTGTAAAACATGCAGCAAAATGAATTTGAAGTACTGGTAAAAGCGATCTGCGTACTGGATGGCTTGCCTCAAGCGCTCGAGCTATTGAAATCCAACGAGGATACTGAAGTCGCTGAGGCTGCAGAATCACTGACTGGTCAATTTGCGTTAGCTGAAGTTGACGGCGAAAAGCGTATTTACCACGTGACGCTTCAAGAGAATGAACAAGGCGAAGAGCAAGAGTACATCGAACACGTTATGAACGAAGGCGATGACTTAATCAAATTTGCAGCTTGGTTCTTCGAGACAATGTTCGAATTAAAGCAAAAAGATACGTACCAGATTGCTGGTAAAACTTACAGACAGCCAAAGCGTAGCTAGTGTTATAACAGCTTCGTTTGAAAGGTATCTTTAGAACTAACGGTTTTTTAGAACTCAGCCTTTTTCTAAAAGCAGCTTATTAGGCTGCTTTTTTGTTGCGTTCTATTTATAAACTCATATGTAAGTTTGGAATTTAATTACATAAAAGTGTGATGTGAGTCTTGTTTTTGGGTGCTTTAAGTGTAGAATCCGCGCATAAGAAAATTGATTATGTGCGGAGATAAGCATGAATTACGAACTAGGCCACGCATACCTTGGCCAAATGGTAGCAAAAAACATGATGCACGAAGCATTGTATGGCAAGTCAAAGCCAAAGAAACCATCGTTCTTTAAACGAATGATGAAGAAAATGTCTAAGTAAGCATTTTTAAACGGAATTTTAAAAGGCCTTAAACTCAATGAAGTTTAAGGCCTTTTTCGTTTAAGCAATTGATGACATTCAACGCTCTTTTTTATTGTGGATGGACACAAAAAATCTTTTAACTCAGCAGCTTACTCAGCTTACTCAGCTTATTCAGCGAGCTTTGGAGATCAACTGGCCGATTGGTTAGATAAATCGACAACGTTGTTTGGAATGGAATCTAGACCATTTTCTTTCATCCAAGCTTCTAAGTTGTCTGCTCCGCCAATGTATTTACCATCAAGCCAGATCTGAGGGACGGTGACTGGTGTTTTTTCACCAATGTGCGCTTTTACTTCTGGAATCATGCGATATAGAGCGGCGCTGTCTTTCACGACATCGTGGTATTGGTACTCCACACCCGCTTCATCAAGCATTTTCTTTGCTTTGACGCAGAATGGGCATGTCGCTTTCCCGTAAACAATGTTGCCTTTCAGGCTGTCTCGTTTCGTCCACTCTTTGATTACTGATTGAACTAACACTCCACGATTGAGTGCTTCGCCTTGGCTAACAACCTTGCCTTCAACGACAAGAATCGGCGCATGCCAAGAACCCAGCTTGAGTGGTTCCCACCAATGAGATAACCAATCTTTCACTTCCAGTTCGACATCGACATCGGCTAATTCATTCTCAAAAGTGTCCTTAAGAATGTCTTTAGTAAGGGTACATTCTCCACATGGGATATTGACTTTAAATGGACCCCAGCTGCCTGCCCAACGGTATAGTGTAATCTTGACTGGTTTCTTCATGGTTACGACCTCGTTTAAAATTCTCTTATCAATATAGAACGGACAGTAGCGTTATTTATTTCACTCGCTTTAAACTTTCTTCGATTTCGATGGTCTTTTTGTTTCCCAGTGGGTAATAAAAGCAACTGACGCAATAATAATAGCGGCTCCTAGCCATAAACGACCAGGTGGAACCCAACTAAATACGATCCAGCCTGCTAATACATTGAGTGGAAGCTTCGCGTGGTCAAATGGTTGAACAAAAGAAGCATCGGCTACGGAGTACGCTTTTACAATTGCCCATTGTGCAAGGGCAGTCATTACGCCAATGACCACTAATATTCCCCAGATAGTGCCACCGCTCGGGGTCTGCCAATCGGGCACAGCAAGAAGAAGATTAAAGGGTGTGATTAAAAGAAGAAGATAAACCACCATGGTCGATGGGCTGTCTTGCGATGACAGTTTTTTCACCATTAGAGAGTAGCACGCCCAAAAGAATGCAGCGCCAACAGGCAGTAGCGTTGCCCAGCTAAAATCTTCTGCCCATGGTTCCAAAATGACCATAGCACCGATGAAGCCCGCTAAGGTAGCACCCCAACGAGCTGCGCCTACTTTTTCTTTTAAGAAAAGCCCAGATCCGATAGTCGCAAAAAGTGGCGAAGTCATAAGAAGAGCAATACCTTGCCAAATCGGCACAGGGTAAGCCAGCGCCCAAATCCACAGCTGAATACCAATAACCGATAAGAAGACTCGGAACACGTGCAATTTTAGATTATCGGTTTTTAGCGCGCGGCGAATCCCTAACGTTTTAAGGTAAGGCAGAATAGCAAGTAACGCGATAGCGTATTGAATGACGGCGACGGTGGTAGAAGTAAGTCCGAAATGAATGCTAGCGATTTGAGTAAGGCTGTTAATGACAGCAAAGGCTAAACCAGCGGTTAGCATCCAGCTAGCGCCTTGAATCGGATGGTGTTGTGACATGATGCTTCTAATTCTTTGATGTGGTTTGTGTATGATACGGATTTACCACGATGAAACCAGAAAAAGCATTGATGAAGTTCGTCAGAATATTCGAATATGAAAAAAGGTTGAGCTATTGCCCAACCTTTTTAATCTTTATCTAAAGTAAATTTAGATTAGAAGTCGTAACGTACACCTAGACGAAGAGTGTCTTCGCCAGCAGTAACTAGACCATTTGCATCTTTAGCTTCATCTAAGCCATTAAGGTAATATGCAACGTATGTACGGAAGTTGCTGTTTAACTTGTAGTAACCAGCTAGCTCGATGCCGTCAACAGAGTCTGCTGTAGAGCCGTTTGCTGCTTCGTCTTCTTGATACGTGTAAACAACTGCAGCAGAAATTTGCTTCGTGAACTTGTACTGCGCTGCAAATTCCATTGCGGTGAATGATTCTGTATCAGTACCAACTGCTTTATCGTCGATATCACCGGTTGAGTAAGTCGCTGCTAGGTAAAGGCTATCAAGAGAATATGCTAGACCTGCAAGGATTTGGTTTGCGCTACCATTCCCTTCACCTTTATCTTCACCAGAGTATGCAAGACCAAGGTCTAGACCGAATGGCAATGAGTAAACACCAGAAAGACCGTAGCCGTCAGAGTCCTTGTCGCTGTTGGTTTGGTAAGTTGCTTCTAGTTGTAGCGCATCAAAACCGCCACGGTATGCAAATACGCCATCTTCTTTGTCAGAAGCTGCGCCGAATACTTGTTGAACACCAGAGAACTCAGTGATATCCGTAAAGTCAGAAACGATTACTGAAGCCATGTCTTGACGACCTACCGAAACAGCCTGGCCATCGAAATCAACACCAGCGTACATGTAACGGTTATTAAACGTGTTATCGCCAGTACCTTGTTCTGCTTCATAGAAGCCGAATGCAGTTGCAGAGTCAGTTAGTTGAGTTTCACCGCCAATGTTCAGACGAAAACGAGTTTCATCGCTCATCGAACCTTCAATTTCAGCGCCTTTTGACGTTCCAATGAAATCACCACGGAATTCAGCACGACCGCCAATCTTAAGCTCAGTACCGTCAGAGCTGTAAACTGTTGCTGCTAGAGATGAACCTGAAACTAGTGCTGCTACCACTGCAGAAGCTAGAACTGCCTTTTTCATAATCACTTACCTTGTATTTTAAAATCCGTGAGCAATGCGCTCTCCGTTTCGATATGAAGCTAATTTAGAGCAGATAAATTAAGCTTTCATTTCTATAAAATTACATTTTCGTGAATAGGGAACTTTTTTACATGTTGATTTTATTGCACTTTTATTTCAAGGGGCTGAGTAATTAGTGAATAGATATACAAGCTCTGGCGCTTTTCTATTTGTCTGTTTACGTTTTGATTGGCGGTTTGTTCGTGGTCGCTAAATAGCAACGAAGGGAGATCGTGAACTCTCGTCGCCGAATAACAGTTTGTGCTGGTGGTTATATCCTCTATGATGCAAAAACTTCAAAGCGAATAGATTCTGCTCAACAGGACGGAGAGGTTTCATGAAAACAGAGTACTTAGGTGACGTTTTACAAGGTAGACAAGTTATTGGAGTCTTGAATGTGGACGACTTACCTACTGGGGAACATCAGTTTTGGTTCCAAGTGACCAGCGATGGACTAGGGCAACCGAAAAATATGCCAGTGTCTGTTTTTAAAGGAAGCCAAGATGGCCCAAAGTTGATGATCACCGCCGGTATTCATGGTGATGAGTTGAATGGTGTGTTGGCTGCTCAACAAATTATCAGAGATCTCGTTGGCAAGAACTTAACTGGCACCGTGACTATTGTGCCTACGGTCAACTTGTCTGGTTTGTTAAATCATAGTCGCGATTTTATTTCTTCTGATCCGGGTTCATGTCCGGCTAATCTCAATCGACTTTTCCCTGGTGATGCCCATGGTTTAGCTGCCGAGCGTTTTGTGGCTTCATTATGGGAGCGCTTACTCAAGCACAATGCAACGTTCGCGGTTGATCTTCATACCCAAACGCGTGGTGCGGTTTATCCTCTCTATGTTTTTGCTGATTACCGGATTGATCAATGCTTGGAGATGGCGAGATTAATGCAACCCGATTGCGTGCTCAATGACCCCGGTGACCCAGGTATCTTAGAAACAGTATGGAATCGAAGTGGTATCCCAAGTATCACGGTCGAAGTAGGGATGGGTAAATTTACTCAGCCTGACATGATTCAAAGGGCAGTCGATGGCGTGCTTAATATGCTGTCTTACTATGAGATGTCTGAGGCTGTCGGTGAGCAAATAACAGAGCCTAAGCAACTTCCCTATCTTGATTGGATCGAAGGCAACAATGTTGTGTCTATTCGTGCCGATATCGGTGGTTTTGTTCTACCTCAGGTTGAACTCCTACAAAGCGTAGAACAAGGTGAATTGTTAGCGATTCAATATGATGCATTTGGTAACGAATGCCGTCGCTATCACGCGCCGTCTGCAGGGCGTGTACTTAGCTATAATGTGGATGCATTAAGGGAGCCGGGGGCGCTTGTTTGCCGCTTATTGAGCTAGGCCTAAGTTAGAAAGTCGCAGGATCAGTTAAATTTTCCGTTATTTGAAGTGGAAAAAAAAGACCGAGCAGAGCTCGGTCAAAGGACAGTTGTCTAGAGTTAACACGTCTTTGGACTCTTCGACATAACTGCTCTTAGAGTAACGAGATTAAATTAAGAACCCATTGCGAGATGGTGACACTTCGACTGCTTTTTTGTTTCAAAAATAATATCGGAAAACATCATCTTAAGCTCATGAAAAAGCCGACTGCGAGTTACGCTAGTCGGCTTTTTATTCTCTTTTCTTTCGAATCTTTATCTCTATCTAAACTTGATTAAAAAGCATCATCCACAATATCTTTTAGTCGATCGTAAGGTACATAGCCCGGTAGCACCTGATCATTCATCATCATCGTTGGCGTTCCTGTTAAACCCAGAGCGCTAAAGGTTTGATGGTTGGTCATTAGCGTGTTCTTTTGTTCATCTGTAGTGTCCAACTGGGCTTCTGTTCCCGTTTTCTTCGCCACAGCTTGTAGTGAAGATTTTGTATGGCTACCACTTTTTGCCATCAGCAGTCTGTTGACTTCAGGGAAGGCTGCTGGGTTATCCTTCCATACTTTCATCGCGTATAGAGCTGCATTGGTATCAAGGCCATCTACTTGTTGCTGCTTAAATGACAAGTACACATTGATGATTTTGATATCACTATTTTCAGAAGCTAATTTCACTAAGCCTTTCTCTAAGCGTTTACAGAAAGGGCAGTTGTAGTCAGTGAAGTTAACGATGACTGATTTTCCGTCAGGGTTGCTCGTGATTGGGTGAGCGTCATTGTTATACAACCAGTCGTGACTCTCTGCTTGAGCTTTCTTTGCTTGCGCTTGACCAGCGACATACTGCTCTAAACTTGTATGCAGCCCTGAAATCGTAGAAGGATTCTCCTTCAGGAACTGGTTAATTTCTTCGAGTTGCTGGGTTTGTTCTGTGCTTAACTCAGCGAAGGCACTTGTGCTCATTAGTGAGCCTAAAATCAGTGTGCTAATCAGATGTTTTTTCATGTTGTTTATTCTCTAATTCTTGATAATCGTGAGCGCGTTTTGGGTCGCGCTCACGGTATTATTGTTTGTTAAATTGGCTTTAATCGGTTCATTTGCTCTGCTCTGTTTTTCTTAGTGAGCGAGTTATGCAAAGTAGGTTCTTAACCACAGGCCAATAGGGGAAGTAACGCCGGTTGCGATACTGCTAATCTTTCCATCTTTGATGATGACAATACTTGGCGTGACATTGACTCCCCAACTTCTGCTGATCGATCCAGAGAGATCATTGATAACAGGGAAGTCATACTCTTTGGCGCCTAAGAAGCGCTGAACACGTTCGTCAGGGCCAGATGAAAGTGCGACAGAAACTACTTGATGGGAGTCGCTGAAGCTATTAACCGTCGGGCTCACCAATTTGCACGCGCTACACCAAGTCGCCCAAAAATAGACAATAACGGGCTTACCGCTTTTGCTTAGCTCGATAACATCAATATCCTCACCTTGGATCGACTGACCCACGATTGGAATCGCGTCTCCTTGAGGCATGCTTCTGCTGTGGTAAAAATCCATGGCAAACGAAACCACGCCAACGATCAGTATCATTGAAACGAGTTCCTTTCCCCACTTCTTAAGACGGCTTGGCTTTTTGGTTTCAGCCTTTACAGCGTTATCTTCAGCAGAGCTAGGCTTTTGTTCGTTGTTGGGCGTCTTCATCAATTATCTCGCAGCGTCGATGGCTTGAATAACAGTGTCACTGTCTAGAATCACGGGCAATGGAATACCATTTTTATAGCTCGGGCCATAAACGATATTAAATGGCACACCAAATCGCCCATTACTTTGTAAGTATTGAGTGACACTTTCACTTGGTGTTGTCCAATCGCCTTTCATCAAAACAATGTCTTCTTGTTGCAGGTGGCTGTAGACAGGATCTTGAAGAATGACGCCAATTTTGTTGGCTTTACAGGTGATACACCATTCAGCAGTCACGTCGACAAAGACGGTTTTTCCTTCTTCGACCAACTGAGGGATTTGTTTCGCATCCAGCTTCTGCCAATCAAGGTTATCGACAATTGGCGTTGCCCAGTTATCAGCAGTAACACTACCGACGATCAATGCAGCACCAAATACCAAGGTTGTGGTTGCCATGATAGGAATCAGTACCTTGCGCCCTAATTTCATGCCAATCCAAATTAACACTGAAACGACGATAAACAGTGACAACAAGATGGTTGGGAACTTGCCAATGAATGGGCTCAGTAGGCTTGTTAACCACAGACTGGTGATGAACATCATTAAGCCGAATACCAACTTAACTTTGAACATCCACGCGCCCGGTTTTGGCAGCAATTTAGTTAGGCTTGGGAATAACGCGAAGATCAACCAAGGTGCGCTCATACCAATGCCGAGTGCGATAAAGATAGCCCACAACTCTTGGTAACTTGCGCCCAGAGCATAAGCCACTGCGGTTCCTAGGAATGGAGCGCTGCAAGGCGTCGCCAATAGTGTCGCAAACATGCCTTGGATGAAGTGACCGGAATGTGAGTCGTCGCCTTTGGTTGCCATCCAAGTGTTTAAGCCTGACGGAAGCCTGAATTCGAATAGACCGAGTAGGTTAACTGAGAACAGTAGGGTAATGATCAGCATGAACCCGATGAACCAAACATTTTGGAACTGGATTCCCCAACCAATCGCATTGCCACCCATTTTTAGAACGGTCATGCCTAGAGCTAGCAGCGCAAACGAAGTGATAACACCGGCAGCAGACGCTAGGAATGAGAGTCGGATGTGGCGGTTTGAAGCACCTTGGTTCTGAATGATGCTGTTTAGCTTCATCCCTAATACGGGTAGAACACACGGCATGATGTTGAGGATCAAACCGCCCACTAACGCAAAGCCAAGCATGACTAGAAAGCTGTTGTTGCTTGTTTGGTAAGCTATCGGCTCTGACCCAACTTGCGCGGTCATCTCTTCGGCAAAGTTAGTATCTGAAACGGTAACACTCACTGTGCGATCCGTTAAGTCGACCTCGCCGATCCAGTTACTCACATCGAATACTGCGGTCATTGTATTGTCTGTGATGTGGACGGTTGGTGGAGAGAAGAAATCATCAAGCACTTCTTGTCCATCAATCAATACCATCGGTTTATCCCAGCCTTCCTTACTTGTTAGCTGAGTAACCAGTTGTTGTTTGCTTTTATCCCAGAACAGGCCGTTCACTGAAGTGCGGTTAGCTTCTCGTGGAGATTGGCTCATGCCTTGATTGAACAAGAACATCGCTTCTTCATCGAGCTCTAATGTTTGCGGATCAATTGGCAGTTCGATGTCGTAATCGGTTAACACACAGATATTGGTACACGACGGAAAGGTGAACGACGCCTTGAACAGTGCTGGTTTCGTGTTGTCTTTCAGTGTCAACGTAACGGGAAAGCTGACGTGTTTTTTGTAGCCTAACGTCATCACGTCCAGTTGTTCGTAGTACTTAGGGATCGGCCAATGCCACTCTACCGACTCTATGTTTGTTGAACCAGACCAGTCCCAACTTGGCGGGATACCACCTTCGCCGGGGCTACGCCAATAGGTTTTCCAATCGCCGTCGAGAACGACATCCAGCACGGTTTGAATCTTAGAACCGTCGTCCGATTGTTCACCCGTCGACATCATTCGCATCTTGACTGGTGGATGTTCAGGTACGCTGAGCCAGCCCGTAGTCTGTGCCAAAGCAGTAAATGACGTCATAACCAAAAGGGCAGTGACTAGCGTTTTCGCGCATGTACGCATGCAGAATGCCAACGAATCGACAAACTTAGTTAGTAGTGTGTTGTACACAAATGTATCTCCAAAAAATAAATAAAAGGGTGTAGTAGCCCGGTTATTTACTCTCTAAATATACAGTGCTTTAGATGTAAGCGGTGTTTTGTAGGTCGAGAAGAGCGATGGTTATCTCTAGACAATCTCGAGATGTGCGGTGATAGGCTGTACGCAACAGCAATAAACAGGATAAAAGGAATCAGCCAACCTGTTTTAGGTGTCGCGAAGGTGAGCATTTTTGAGCTTAGGCTGCACGCGCTAGAGTTTGGCGCTGACAGAGTTTTAGAAGCTTCTGAACCAAAAACGCTGGCATAGAGCTCAGACATTTTATCGAAAGATGCGACGATTGCTTGTGGGTGGCTGGTTTCTGCGCCGACAAGTATTGATTGTCCAATTAAGGAAGCTGAAGAGGTTACTTTGTTTGCAGACAGCGTACTCGCCAGACAGGTTACGATAACCAGTCCGGTAAGGAACAGCGCCCAAAGCGAATGCTTTTGTCGGCGGTTCTGTTTAGATAAGAAAAGTAATGGTGTATTCAGCAAATCAGTCAGTATTCGAATCAGTTAGTCGTTAGTCGCTAAAGCGATCTCGTTGAATTGTGGCTAGCTTAGATAACTTTGCTCTGAGCTACAAGTCATATAATTGTCAAAGCAAAAGGGATGCATAAATGCCAAACCTAGCGAGTGAGGCATCAAGCATCAGCTTAAGTTCATAATAATTTGTTCTTTTTCTCTGACCGCTGTTTTTCTCATCAACGTGACTCGATTTATCACCAAAGTAGTCGTTTTCTAATCAAGATAATCGTTTTTTAACTAAGGGACTTGTTTCTAACAAAGGTGACTGTTTCTAGCTAAAGTGAATTTTTTTAGCCAGATAACTTTTTCCAAGTAACGGTTTTAAGCGCCTGTTGCGCATATATGAGGGGCAGCTTGGTTTTGTTTGAAAAAAATTAAGTAAATCGCAGACACAAAAAAGCCCAATTGCTCGTTAGAAACTGAATTGGGCTTTTTCAATCAGAGCTTAGTGCTCGAAATTCAGAGGCTTTCTCGGTTCACTTAGTGAGTACGACGAGGGCCGTTGCGAACTAAGTCTTTACCATTTTCGAATACTTCTTTAGTGATCCAGCGAGCAAGCAAAACCTTGTGACTGCTGTTGAATACTGCAACGAAATGACGACCATCAGAGTTATTGGTTGCCATACCTACGCCTTCAACGCCTTCAAGACCTAAGCCACCCGCTTCCACTGAAATTAGGAATTGTTCTAGCTCTTCTAGCGTCTCAATAATATCAAGTTCGTTGTTCATTTTATGCTCTCTTGCTGTGTGCCAACATTGGATTTTAGGCGTTTTAGTACATGCGCCTGAGAAGAAGTATTGGCCGTTGTTCTTTGTTGGTTGCGTACTTTACAGGTCATAAGAGGGGATTGGAACTCTCAAATATTAGATACGAGCTGATATTTTGCGACTTTTTAACATAACATACGTTTAAATGCTTGTTATCCATATTCTTTTTACTACTATTTAGAGGGTCAATTTAGACATTAATAGGAATTAATATGATGAAGGTTTGGCGTTGTCTATTTTTAATGTTGGCGTTTGTCGCATTCGGAAGTTTTGCGCAAAGCGTGGAAAAAATAGCAGTAGCACAAGATCAGTTAATGCTCGATCTGGCAACACTAGAAACGGCGCACGATGCTGAAAAACCCTTTCTTGAAGATATATTAAGGCGTAAGAACCAAGCCTTACGCGAAGAGATCTTTTCACAGTTATCGTCAGATAAAAAAGAGGGGCTTGATGTCACTCTTACTCAGCAGGTTGAACTCTTACAAAAATTGCTGTCATTGAATGAAGTTAAAATCATCTCAATGAGCAAAGAAAACCGTTCGGCTGAAGGTGATGTTAAAAAACGTCTAGAGTTACGCATTCAAAAACGAATCGGGATGATGGATGTCTATTATCAGCAGCTTGCTAAGACACTAGATTGGTCAAAAGAGCGCGGTGTGGATGTAGCTGTACCGGAAGGTGAACTTAAAACGGCACTTGTTGGTCGTTCTAAATATCTGACTAATGCCATTCTTTACACCGACACACAGCGACAAGATCTAGAAGCGCGCCTGTCTTTCGTCAGTGAAGAAGAGAAAGCGGTCATTAAAAAGGAACTTGAACGATTCAGCGAGCGAACCAGTGTTATGGTGGCGAGCTTAGAAGAGACCATCACGTTAATGGAACCGTATGGCGTGGATGTGACCTCTTACAAGCGTGTGCTTTTGGCAACGACGGGTGATATCAACGCTGACGTGTTGGATGTTGATGTCGCACTTGAACTGCTAGATGGTTGGCTACGTTCGTTCAGTTCATGGGCTTTCGAAAATACCCCTTCTTTTATCGTTAAACTCGCTCTGTTTCTCGGTATTTTGTATATAACTCGCCTTATTGCTAACGTCGCCCGCAAGACCGTTCGTAAGAGTGTTTCGCACTCTAAAATGGACTTCAGCGTACTGATGCAGGATTTCTTTGTATCCATCGCATCTAAAGCGGTCGTGTTTATAGGTTTGCTGATTGCCCTTTCTCAAATAGGGATTGAGTTAGCACCACTATTAACGGGTTTCGGTGTTGCGGGTGTCATCATTGGTTTTGCATTGCAAGATACGCTGTCTAACTTTGCGTCAGGTTTGATGATCTTGATCTACCGTCCTTATGATGTGGGTGACATGGTTAAAGTTGCTGGCGTGCAAGGCACAGTAAAAGACATGAGCTTAGTATCGACAACCGTCCAAACCATTGACAACCAACGTTTGGTTATTCCGAACAACAAGATCTGGGGTGACGTTATTAACAACATCACAGCAGAGCGTGTGAGACGTGTGGACATGGTGTTTGGTATCGGTTATTCCGATGATATCGATAAAGCAAAAGCGGTATTGAATGACATCATCATTGCGCACCCTCTAGTACTTAAAAAGCCAGAGCATATGATCAAACTTCATACGTTGAATACATCTTCTGTTGATTTCGTAGTAAGACCTTGGGTTAAAACCGACGATTACTGGGATGTGTATTGGGATGTGACGGAAACCGTGAAGAAACGCTTCGATGAAGAAGGCATCACGATTCCATTCCCTCAACGCGATGTACATGTTTACAATCACGAAGAGAGCTAATCCGAAAAGAATTAAGTACGGCTTAAGGTCGATTTTTTCTTAATGTGAAATTAAATGGACGCTGAGTAAGCGTCCATTTTTATTGGCTGTCAGTTTAAATTGAGCTTCATTCTTTTATGTCACTTCACCGACCTTAGAATTACGTTATGATGGGGTAGGCTTAGTTTGGACAGTTGAAATCGAATGGATGATTCACAGCAAAAAACAAATACTAGAAATACAACGGTTAGAAAAGCGACCCGAATCGAAAGCGTCATGAACTCTGCGATGTGGCATTTAACTCAGCGAGATATGACGGAAAGCGAGCTGATTGCAAAGCTGAAAGTGAAAACCGACAATCAAGAATGGATCGATGAAACTTTGGGTACCCTGAAAGGCTTTGGGTATCTTAAGTCTGACCAAGTGTTTGCAGAACAATTTGTGGAACAAGCGTTCTCGGGTGAATTTGGTTCTCGATATATTGTCGAAAAACTGAAGAAGAAGGGCCTGACGGACTCAGTGATTTCTGATGCGATTCATAAGGTGTCATTCGAAAAGTCTATTGATGAACAAACTATCTTGATAGACCGAATCAACCATTACTACACAAGCTTTACCATGAGTCGTGAAAAGCTGGTTGCGACGCTGCAAAAGCGTGGTTTTAGCTATCAGCAAGTAAAAGTTGCGATTGACCAGCACTCACAAGCGCATGAACTAAAAAGTAATATCCAAATCAAGGCTGAGAAAGCCGATTTAGAGAAAGAAGTACTCAAGTACGCTCGCAAGGGCAAAGGCTTGACCGCGATTCAGCAAGAGCTCAGACAGCGAAAAATCGACACGACTGAATTGCCACAATTGGTCGACCGATTAATTAACGAAGAGCAGCTAGATTTTTACTCTTCTTGTTTAGAACAATTGCAGAAGAAATCTTATGATCTTAAAGATCACAAAGAGCGTTCAAAGGCTTACGCGATGTTGAGCCGTAAAGGCTTCTCTTCTGACGAGATCAAGTTCGCTTTGAGTGAAGGTAACGAGTAGCGGGTACTATTGAGTTCAGACATACGTAACGGGATAAGTATCTAGCCTCAAAACACCGAAGCTTCAGACATATCCGTTCAAATATGTAGTAGCTTCAGATAGATAGTTAAAGGCATCTAACACTTTGTTTTAGCGTGTCGCGTGCATGCTTTCTGCAATACCTAGTCCATTACGCAACGCGAACTGAAGAAGGTCATTGTGGTTGTTCAAATCGAGTAATCCAAGCATTCTGTACTTATGTGACTCTATAGTTCGAGGGCTTAGGTGGAGCTGTTCCGCACATTCTTTCGCACTTAGGCCTTGGGCAATGAGTGCCAAAACCTTGGTCTGT
Source organism: Vibrio lentus (assembly GCF_030409755.1). Lineage (NCBI taxonomy): Bacteria > Pseudomonadati > Pseudomonadota > Gammaproteobacteria > Vibrionales > Vibrionaceae > Vibrio > Vibrio lentus. The sequence goes on along the minus strand of NZ_JAUFQE010000001.1, from coordinate 830,895 downwards.
TTTTTCGTCAGCAATAACAGTTTGTCACTGTCGTCTTCTAAACGGTTCTCAGTTTGTTTCAGTGTTCTTGCTAAGGTCGAATGTTGCCAGTAACAAAGCCAAATTTCACAGACCAACTTCAGGCGTTTAATATCTTCTAGATCGAAGTTGGTATCAGTGTCATGGAAGTTGGTGAAAGATAGTGCTCCCCAACGTTGATTAAAGAGCTGTAGAGGTATGATGCAGTGCCATCGGCCGCCTTCTTTATACAGTTGCTTTAATACGTAATTTTGAGTGTTCTTGAGCTCGTCTTTCGAGAATGCGAGATAAGTTTCGTTGGTCTTTAGCAACTTCAAATAATCAAGATAGTTGCCACCAATGAGGCTCTGTTTATTGACTGGTGGGATGTGTTTTTTGGATACGGAGAATGTTTTGCCATCTTCGACCAAAACCATTGAATTTGGGTAAAGTGTCAAACGATCAATGCCAAACCAATCAAGCACGTCAAAGCTCGCTTCTGACCAAGTGGCTTGAAAACACTTAGGATCACTATTGATGAGGGTCGAGGATTGCTTCATCAATAACTGTTCAAAACTTAGGTTAGTAGCAGACACATCTTTCCTTTAGCAATATATTCATCAGATTAATATCCCGAAGACTATGCGTTCGTAAAGCACAGTGCAAGATAAGATGTTTACATTTTCGAGTGGTTCTAGTTTTCGTTTTTTTATAACTCTTTAATCTAAATGTTAGGATGATAAGCGGTAGATCTACTGCATTAATTAAACGGTGTTTTTTAATAAAATCGGGCATTTATACAACCGAGTAAACACTGTGATAAGTTTAAGGGCGTTACTGAGTATTTCAGTCTCGATACTGACTTTTTTTCATCCTACTGCAAGCGCGAACCCATCCCCAATGTTTGTGTATGCGCAGTCACCTATTCATTCAAATGTGCTTTCAACACAACTTCGTTCTGCTCAGCCCAAAAGGGTGGGGACTATTGAGTTCAAGTCCTCTTATACCCAAGCCAGTATATGGGCACACACTAGCGCGTATTCGCTCGACTATTATCAAAACCAGTCAAATATTGCGATTGAGTGGCAAGCATCTCCAATTTGGAAAACCGAGCTGGATTACCGAGTTGTGACTGCAAAAGATAATGGTTTAGACCGCTTTGTGATGGGTTTTCACGATCTGTTTGGTATTGGACAAAATGGCCGTGATGAAGTGGCTGAAGATCAGTTCACCATGGATTTTAATCATGCAGGGGTTCATGTGTCTGATTTTGAGGGTGATGATTTAACCAATGCGCTGACTTTTTACAATGAGCTTCTGTTGCATTCTAGAGGGTCGATGTCGCTCTCTGCTGGTGGCTCTTTATTTTACAACAACGTAAAAAGTGGCCAGTTTGCCAGAACTAGCTTCGAACAAGGCGTCCAACTTAACTACAGCTTTATCACTTTAAGGCATAACTTTTTTTCAACGGTAGGTTTGGTTCACCGTAACGGTGATGACTACTTAGTTAGTTTAGAGGGTTTCAGCGCAAGTTGGGCATTAGGGTATGAGTATATGTTTAATGCTCGGCACAGTTTGTTAGTTGAGTCTTTAAATTATCAAGGGTGGGCAACGGATGAACCAGATTTCTCAGAACCTTCCAATGAAGTGGTTGTGGGTTATCGATATCGTTTTAATCAACTCGCCATTGAAGCTTTAATGATCGAAAACATCCGTAATATGGACAACAGCACCGACATTGGTTTTACGCTCGGCTTGCGCTTCTCTATATAAAAGCCATATCAACATATCATTATGTAATTTAATTCACCAAACCTATAAAATTTTCAGTAATTTTACGGTATATCAATATACGAAATTTTTGAACAATAGCACCACTCCAAAAGGCCGGATTAACAAGGCCAAATCAATATAGACAGGTAGTGGTTATCATGAAAAAGACATTAGTAGCACTTGCGATTGCGAGCATCTCAAGTTCAGCTTTTGCTGTAAACACAAGCAGCCAGAACAGCCAAAACGAAGACATGTTTGCATTCGATTCAATGCACAAAGATCAATTCTCAGTATCAGGCTCTTTCGGTGTTGGTGGTTACTACGACACGGGTTCTAAAGCGTTCTACGATGACTGGGCAACGGGTCTTACTCTTGCCGTAAACTACCGTAACAACCGTATTGTTGGTTACTTCGAAACTGACATGATGGTGAACTACACGACAGACAATAATGTTCCAGCGAATGACGCAGCAACTTCTGGTTGGACAAACGGTATCGATACTGGCCCTGCAACAGATGTAGATAAAGCGTGGCTTGGTTTTGACACTGGTTTCGGTATCGCTTCATTCGGTTGGGAAAACGATACAGCACTAGATAAAGTTGATGGCGCAGGTGACAACACTTACGAGTTTGGCGCTTCTGCTGGTGATGCTTCTGACGGCTTTAACGTTGTTAAATTCCAAGGTGCAACAAGCGGCATTGCTTACGGTATCTCTTACTTCGAAACGAAAGACTCTCGCAACGATGAAGGCTTCGACAAAGGTGTGAACGGTTACATCGGTCTAGAGCAAGAAGTGTTCAACCTATACGCTGGTTACGAAAACCGTGATTACGAAGCTGATTATGAAGTTTACACGGTAACAGGTAACTTGAAAGTCGGCGCTCTTAAGTTAGGTGTGAACTCTTGGATTGAAGAGAGTGACTCTGTTAAGAACACAGGTTACTACGTTTCAGGTGGCTACACAGTTTCTGAAGACCTAACAATCGCAGCGGGTTACGCATCAAGCAACAACGAACTTGACGGCCAAGCGGATGTAGACGCGTCTTACATCAACATCGCTGCAATGTACCGTATCTCTGATAACGCTGACATGGGTATCGATATCAAGCAAGATCTAGACGGTTACCGTATAGGCGAAACTAGCGCGCAATACGACGAAGAAACACACGTATTCGCAGCAGCTTATTACTACTTCTAAGAGCTTTGAATTTGATTGCTATGGTGTAATCGCTTGCCCGGTCGTTACGCCATATTCTCTTCTTTATGCAGTTTAAGCATCCACAGATCGACATGTGGTATGCCACTCAAGTGTTATGAGTGGAATTATTATTTGGAGAAATGTAATGGTTAAGAACATTACTGCCAAGGGTGTTATTTACGGAAATGATACCCTGTTTACATGTAAACCGAATCGAAACGGACTATTTGAATTGGCACGTAAACATGGAAGAGTTGCAGGTACTCGCCCACAAGATCTCAAGAACAAGGTTTATGCTGAATCTCTTGATGAGGCTTGGAAATTACTCAAAACAGAGAAGTTTTATATTGTTTTGACGGGGCAGGTATTTGGCATTCATCGAAAATCACTAAGAAGCGCTGATTCTGTTGATGTTGAGTTTAATACTGAAACTCGCTCGGCATGTGTCACGATATAGATCCAAAGCTGAATAAAAAGGACGATAGTTTATCGTCCTTTTTTCGTTTAAGTTTTTGTTCAACCTTGCTTACAGAGGCTCAAACACAATCTATCGACTGTTATTGTCGACTGTTATTGTCGACTATTATTATCGACTATTATTATCGACTATTGTTATCGGCCGTATTGTCCAACGATAAATTGCTCAAACTCATCACACATCTTGCTGTTTGATTCATCATTATTCGCCAACTCTGTCGCCCCATCCACGATCGATATCTTTGCATTCAAATCGGCGACTGGCGCCCGTTCTCTTGTCGACAGCTGTTTAATCTTTTGCTCTTCAATAGCCCAAGCTTTTTGCGGTGATAAGTTACACTCGTCAGCGAGATATTTGGCATTAAAACCTTCCCCAGTCAGGCTTTCGATTGTACCGTTATGGTTCACGCTATTGCCTTTATGCCAATAGTGTTTCGCCAACAAAGGCCCGATCTCTGGGTTATCTGTTAAGTAACCAAACTTGTCGGTGAAATAAGCACGTGTTTGATACACCGCCATGTGAGCCAATAGATAACCTTGGTATGAGCAAGATGCTTCATCAGACAATAAGTGAGGGATCGCCATCAGTGGACGAGGGCTGCAAGCCAATTCAAGAATTGCCTTTTCACTGCTACGAGCAAGTGTCGTGATTTTTTCCGGCGTGAGGTCTTCATCAGCTAATTCGTACAGCGCTCGCTCGAAATATGGAACCACAAGAATACTGCGTTCTTGATAAGCTCGGAAGGGCTGTTTGTTGTCGATGATGGCTTTAATTAGATCATCTGGCACAGGTTGCCCGTCCGCATTTAGAGCGTACTGTTTTAGCCAATCAGCGTCATTTAACAAGCTGTCGCAGAACATGGATTGTGTTTCAGCATAAGCCATCGAAGTCGGTGCGAATTCTTGAGAGAAACAAGGTGCATTCATTTTTACGTTAGCAAAATGCGCGGCGTGACCACCTTCGTGAAATAGCGTGTTAATCCCATCATAGCCACTGCCTATTTGATCAGGCTTAGCGTTGCTCGTGAAATTAACTTGAGCCGCAACCCAAGCATCTTGGTCATAGAAAGAAGGGATAGGGCCATGACAGAAACCGTTAGGGTATTTTCCTTTGCGATCAAGTAAATCCAATTTCAACGTCGCTTGAGAGTATTCAATGTTTAGGCGACCAAAAGACTCTATCCAGCGTCTTAATGATTTTGAGAAGGGAACATATGGGTCAAGGTCATTCATAACATCACCAGCGAAAGAGTAGGTGAAGTTATGGGCTTCGAGTGCACTTTTGCCTTTCCGCGCAGCTAAGTTCGCTAGGCTTTGTTGATGGCTGTCACGCGTACGTGCGTCGAAGTCGTCCAGGATCGTAAACAGTTGCTCTGTTGTCATCTGTTCAGTTTTAACTACTGAGTAATCAAAAAAGGTGTTGAAACCCAGTGACTGAGCAAATTGGTTACGTTTTTTGATCAGTTCAATGAAACCATTCACCAATAGCCACTGTTCTAAATCGAGTAATGTTTGGTGTGCAGAAAGTCTTACTTTTTCATTACTATTGCTTCTAACTGTAGAGCCCAGAACGGGCAACGAGCCTTCTGTGTCTTCACCTGCCTCATTGACGTAAGTCATTACGTGATTTTGTTTTTTCTCAAACAGCTCTGCTTCGAATTTGATGAGGTCGGCTTTCAGTTTTTGAGATTGTTGAGATTCGATCGCGTGAGGTTTAAAGGTTGCTAACCAGCCATTTAGTCCAGTCAATGTGCTCTCTTTTTCTTCCGCGTCTTGAATTTCGTCAATGACAGAAATGTGCTTTTCGATAGTGGTTATCTGTTCAGCCGCGCTAAGAAATTCGGTCCACTGAGTTTGCGCTTGTGTTGACCCATTATGGTCGTCACTTATCCCCATGTAAGTATCCCAAAAGAAGTCTTCTTTGGCTTTATGAGTTGCAAGATACTTTTGATTTAATTCGTTGAGATAGTTCGTAGCAGTCATGATATTCCTTGAAAATAACGCTTGAATTTCAAGATTATGACACATTCATAAGGTGTATTGTGTGACAAAACATATAACTGAATGCAAGTCACAGCATATCGGTTTACTTTACAGCGTATCAGTGATAATTAATTAACTGTTAAAGATTTGTTTTTTGCTAGTATTAATAAGAGATTGTTTGCTGATTTTTCTCCCCTTTTATTGAGTAAATTGATGTTCTCAATGTCAGCGTTTTTGTAAGGAAGAGGTTTAGGATGGATCCTATTTTATATATCGAAGTTGGTGGCGTTGTTTGGCAGGTGCTTGCAGATGGTACTTGGCTTCAAGTGCCCGCATCACAACCCAAAGTTGAAGGTGTGCAAGTTGTGAGTATTGAGCCTCAGAACTTGGATCAGACTCAACCTCTCACTGAGCCGCAAATAGCCGCTGTTGAACAACAGTTGGAAGAGGTGGTGACTCAACTCGTCAACAACATCGAAAGTGCTCCTCAGCAACAGAACTCTGCCAACGATCAGCCTAGCTCTAGCGCTTCTTTTATTGCTTATGTCCGCTCCACATTAGACGAAACACTCGCAGACGCGGGCTTTGATACTCGTCCCACAGAATATGAAGAAGAAGACACCAATTCAAACGATGGCAACCTAGATGCGCTGCTACCTAGCGCAATATTAACCGTCGATATTTTGGATGGTGGTGACGGTTACGAAAACCAGTTCGAAGTGCCAGGTGTCACGATTACGGGCACGGCTGTGGATGTTCGAGACGGGCGTACTGTTGTTCTGACCATCACCGATGTTAATGGCAACACAGTCACCACTTCCGCAATCACAAATGACGAAGCTTATGTCGTCGACGGCGTCGATCTTTCTTCTCTCGCGGAAGGTGACCTTAAGGTTGACGCGATCATTGCAGATGACTTTGGAAATAGCATTACCGCTAACGATTCCACAATCAAAGACACCCTAGCCACAATCGATGTCGATTTTGATGGCTTTGGTGACGAATTTTACAACCAATTTGAAATTTCCAACGGAGTGCTAGTCGGTACTGTTGCCAATGTCGAAGATGGCCAGACGATAAGCATTTCTATTACCGACAGCCAAGGTCTCACACAAGAATACACAACCACCGTTTCAGGCGGCACGTGGACACTAGTTTCTCAAGATTATTCTAGCTTTGCCGAAGGTGATCTCACTGTCGTTGCTAGTACCGTCGATATTGCAGGAAACCCTACAACAGCGACCGATACCATCGTTAAGGACACGCTTGCGAGTATTACAGCAAGTGTTGATGATGGCGGGGATGGTGTTCTCAACAGTTTCGAAATCCAATCTGCCAAATTCTTTGGTACCGTGCAAAATGTTGAGGATGGTCAAACGGTCAATATCCGTATTTCAGACAGCACCACCAATGTTATCGTTCTGACGGCAACGGTAGTCAATGGTACTTGGTCTGTGGAAGGCGTCGATTTAACGAGCTTTGCTGATGGCAGTATTACCATCGAGGCTGAAACTATTGATATCGCAGGTAACCCAGCGACCGCAGTCAATAGTTCAGGGGTAATTGTTATTGATACCGTTTCGCCTGTTATTGATATTGATACGTTAGATGGCTTTAGTATTTTGGCGTTTCGTAGTGGCCAACTTACAACCATGCAGGGTACAACCAATGTTGCAGAAGGACTGCCAGTTTACATTGAAGTAAGCGACGGGGCTCAGACTCTAGTCTTTGAAGGTGTTGTTGATTCTGCGGGTAACTGGCTGGTGGAGAATATTGATATTTCTGCCCTAGATTCGTCTGCTGAATGGACGATTGACGCAAAAGTTTTCAATACCGTCGGCAACGAAGCCATCGATGACATGCCGACGATTATTCTTCCTGAGTCTGTGGTGTTTTCGGAAAACGTCATCGGTATTTTTGGCGATGAAACACAAACATCAGATATTCGCATCGATTTTGCAGACTTCTCGTTTGGTGATGATCAAAGTCTAGCTGAGTCATTAACCTCTCAAGGCCTATCCATCACCATAGCGGTATCGGCTGACAAACAAAGCCTTGTTGGAACACGAAGCGATGGCGAAACTGTATTCGATGCTGCTATATCTGGCAGCAACGTAAATATCAACTTCTATAAGGCGATTGACCAAGAAGCAGGATTAGATTCAATTCAGACTGCACTGGTTATTGAAGGTTTACAAACTGACGCGGACAACACCACAGAGTTAGTAATTGGCCATCTACCTATTGTAATCAAAGATTCGGAGCCGTTAATTTTCGATGAGTCTTATGATGTGATAGAAGGTGAGGTCACGTCAGGAAATGTATTGAATAATGATATCGACCTTGATACACAGCTGACAATAAAAAGTGTTGAAGTTGATGGAACGACACAAACAATATCCGGTAGTGCGCCAGTTTCTTTTACTCTTGATGAAGGTGTTTTAACCGTTTTTGCAAATGGTCACTGGACGTTTGTCGCCAACAGAAACTTAGATCACACCGTAGCTCAAAACATTAGTTTCAACTATGTCGCCGGCGATAGCAGTAACGACTTCGGAAATGGCACTGCGGTTATCGATATTTTCGATGGTGATGCCGGGCAGATACTTGATGGAAATGCGACGACGACAGAAACGGATGTTGCGGACGGCGTACAAACCGTAATTGGCCAATTTACCGTTTTAGGTGAATCTGACAACCCAGACCCAGACTCATTGGTTTTCAATAGCGGCACCTTAAATCAACTTGATGCCTTGAACCTCACAACCAGTGAAATCCTGTTTCCGTTGTCCTACACCTTATCTGCTGACGGAAAGGTTATTACCGCTCAAGTCGGTGGTGAAACGATCTTTACGTTGACGTTAGCTGGATCTTCAAGCGGTGATGATGTATTGGCTAATGTGACGCTTGTGTTGAACAAGCCACTTAATCACGAATTGTTTAAAGACTCTTTTACTTTGCCAATGATCATTGAAGGTAATGATCTTGATGGTACGCCATTAGGTGAGGGTCGGTTTGAATGGATCGTAAAAGATGGTGCTGACCCGGAATTGGTGAGTGTTAGTGATGCCGCCGTCGATGAATCTAACCTTACAAGTGGAATTACATCGAGCACGGGTGTTTTCAGTGTCAATCTTGGTAGTGACTATGAGGGAGCACTGTACTTTTCCGCAGCTGATCAACCGTTATTGTTTAGTGGCGGCGTCCAAATCGTTTATACAGTTTCGCCGGGTGGTGAACTGCTGACAGGTTACGTCGGCTCTGTTAGTGCTGAAAACATTGCTTTTACGCTTAGTTTCCCACCGACAGATAATCAAGTTGATTCTGATGTGACGTATACCTTTACTCTCAATAAAGGTTTAGATCAAAGCTCATCCACCGATCAAATCCCTTTCGTCGTTACTGCAAGAGATGATGACAACGATGAAACCAAATTAAGCTTGAATGTGTCAGTGACAGATGGCGGTGAGCCGACGATTGGTTCAGGAACAGTTGAGCTCAGTGAAATTCCTGTCGCTGATAGCACTCCTTCGGGAATAGGTTCAACAGCGAATGTGACTTTGGCTGTTACTGCGGGTAATGACCCTCTAGTTTTCTTGGGGTTGGATGTGGCGACTGGCCAAGCTGTTCTCGACAGCGATGGTATAGCGGTAACCAGCAATAGTGAAGCGTTGACTTGGCGTGATAACGGTAATGGAACTTTTGATGCTGTCCTTAGTAATGGCGATGCTGTCTTCAAAATCAAGTTACCAGATGATTTTAGCCTTGAAGCGAATGGCTCAACAAACGTAAATGTTGTTATTGAGTTATATCAGTCCATTGATCATGGGTCTGGTTTAAAAGACACCGAACTGACAATACCAGCTTCTATCGTCACGATTGACTCAGATGGCTCTCGAGATACGCAAGAATCCGACATCAAAATATACGACGGTAAGGACCCTGCATTCTCAATTGTAGGTAGTATATCTGTCGATGAGGACGGCCTCATTGGTGACAATGAACAAGCTGGTACTGAAGAACCGAGTCCATCGATATCAATTATCCAAGGCTCAGATGATATAGCATCAGTGTCAATTAATACCGCTGCTTTTGATGCGCTTGGCTATAGCAGTGGTGGGCGAGCCATATCTTTGCAAGAAGTGAATGCCGATGGTTGGTATTACGCTCAAGATTCGTCGGGTAACGATATCTTCCGAATTCGTTTTAACAACGATGGCACTACAGAGTTCAATCTTTATGCGCCGCTCGATCATGCAACGGGTGATGGTGAAAACAACCTAGCTGTGAATTTTGAATTGGTTGTCACTGATGTCGATGGAGATAGCTCTGATCCTGCTATCTATTCAGTCAACGTTACGGATGCGGTTCCTACTTCTCGAAGCGGTTCTATTGAAATGGTTGAGGGCGATGATCTCAATGGACAGTTCTTAACGGAAGAGTTTGCAGGGGCAGATGGTGCCGAAATCATTAGCTTCACCTATCGAAATGTCACGTATACCTTTGATGATGTCGGTACTCCTATCGCGATCAATCTTATCAACGACTATGATAGTGGATCTACTTATGGTCAGTTTACTCTTTCACCAGATGGTAGTTACCAACTAACCACGAATCCAAACGTATCGACAGATCCTACTAACCCTAAAATAATCGATGATATTGACTATTTGGTACGAGATGCAGATGGTGATGAAGTAATAAGTAACGCTGAGCTTGTGTTAGATGATAACGAAGGTTTTATTCGTTATGAAGATTCAGAAACTACAGAAGACAACGATGCGATTATCGTCGTGAGTGTGGCAACCGGAGATGTAGACCAAAGCGAAACCGTTACTGCTATTGAGTTCTCTGAAGCTTCTTTGCAAGGCGGTAGCTTGTATTTAGATGGCGTATTGCTTCAAGTGGTTGATGGCAAGGTGATGCTTTCAGGTAATCAGTTAAAGGCGATTGACAGTCAGTTTACCGGCCCGAATGGTCAGTTAACTTATCGACCTGCACTCCATGAATCGAATACGACCTCAACGGTTATTTTAGCGATCAACGCCATCATTAGTACTGACACGGTTCCAAAAGAGCTGACCGCTGATGTCTCGGTCTCCGTTTTACCCGTGGCAGATGCCCCAGATTGGTCAGATTCTGTGTTTACCTACCAATCCGTAGAAGATGACGCAGACCCAATTAAATTAGATATCACCGCTCAGTTGGTTGACCAAGACACATCTGAAGAATTGTCTTACACCATTAGTGGCATTCCAGATGGGCTGAATATCACCTTGAACGGTAACGTGGTTAAAGAGGGCAAAGAGTACACCCAAGCTCAAATCGATAAGATGGAAATTAGAGCCGATGAAAACCTTGCGGGTCGATTCGAGTTTGAGATCACTGCGATTGCAACTGAAGCGGGGAATAGCTTTGCTGATCCTAACGATAAAACTGCCGAGATTATTCATACTGTTACGGTAGATATTTCACCTGATGCGGACACTCCCATTTTATCTGTCAAAGATTATAAAGGTCTTGAAGATGAAAGTATTACCCTAGAGAAAGTAATCAGTGGCTCGCTGACTGATGAGTCTGAATCCTTAAATTATCAAATTGAAGTACAAGACGGTTGGTCAATTCAAGGCGGGTTATTTGACCTACTTGGCCCCAACACATATCTGGTGTCCGCTGAAGCGATTGAGAACGGTACTGCTTATCTAATACCAAAAGAAGACATCAGTTCATTTACGGAAGACCTATATATTAAGGTAACTGCCGTTTCTTATGAATCGACAATTGACTCGTTAGACCCTGTTAATGTGACCGCACTTAGCGACACTAAAACCATCAATATTTTCCTTAAAGGTGTGGTGGATGAGCCTAACGTCGTGGACGGAGGTAATGCACACTGGGAATATGATAGCGACACTAAAGTCATCAGCAACCAATCTGTTCTCAATGAAGATGGTCTGATTCGACTTGATTTTGTGGTTCAAACTTCTGATGACGACGTTTCAGAAGAGATCAATATACTTCTGACCAATATTCCTGACGGCACCTTGCTAGTGGATTCGTTGGGTGAGCCAGTGTCGCTGACGATCGCGTATGTTGATGATGTGACAGGGCCTGTATTCCAAGTCTCTAACGCTCAACTGAATGACCTATACCTCAAGCCTGTTACTGATTTCAGTGGCGAGTTAGAGCTAACTGTTATTGCTATTTCAACAGAGCCTGATGGTGATTCGGGTGAGTTCCCGATGACGTTGAAAGTAGAGTTAGCGCCCGTTGTTGATCAAGAAGATGGTCAAACAGTCAGCACTCAAGGTATTGAAGACAGCCAAATTGGATTGAACCTAGAGCCATCAGTGAATCAAGATGTTGATGGAAGTGAGTCTTTAACGGGTTATGTGATTGACAGTCTTCCTGCTGATCTGACTCTTTATTTTGATGGTAGTGTTATTGATGTGCCGGTTTCCGGGTTAGATTTAGAAAGTTTATTAGACTCTACGACGCCAACACTGTCCGAGCTTTTAAGTAGCGGAAGACTGTCCGTCACCGCTACTGAAGATTTGAGCGGTACATTTTCGATCCCAATTACCTATGAAGTTACCGACACTTCACCGACAGGCGCGACTGATGTAAAGGATATTTCAGGATCAATCAGTGTCACTGTAGATGCAAGGGTCGAGTCAGATACTCGTTTGGAGAGTTCTGGTCAGCTATACATTAGTGATGACGGTTCTCCAGTCAACGTGTCGGATGCGGTTACTTTTGTTGACGCAGATATGGATGGCTCAGAGTACTTAGATTATATCTTGATCGATGTGCCTGATGGCTATTCGCTGATTATCGATCACCCCAACGGAGCCGCTCAAGATGTTTCAGGAAACTGGATTATCTCCGCCAATGGCCTGACGAGTGACTCTATTCAAGAGTTGGCGCAAGAAATTTTGAGCGGTATGACGATCGCCAGCCCAAGCGATACACCTGTTTTAGATATTGTGGTGCGTGCTCGTGTTATCGATGGAGAAGATTCAAAGTATATAGATACTTCATTCCAAATTCAGATCACTGGCCATGACGGCGGTGGCGGTACTTGTGATCCTGTAGGTCCACCAAGCCCGATTCAACCGGATGGTGAGATTAAGACACCAGAAGGGGAAGATATCGATCTTACGGGCTTGCTCAATACCAATGTAGCCAGTGACCCAGACAATACGATCTCTTTCTATATTCCTGCCGATTCTCTTCCTGAGGGCGTCGAGATTTCTGGTGATGGCGTTATTGCTGAATATGACGCATCTGGCGAAGTAGTCGGTTACTCGATTACTGCCGATGGTCTCTCGAAACTGACGTTAACTGGATTGGATGAGGATTTCGCTGGATGTATTGATTTCACGATAGAGACGATTGAAACCTCACCGTGTAACGGCGACACCGTAACAACACAACAGACGATTAGCATTCAGGTGTTACCAGTCGTGGATGACATTACCGTGGCTACAGATTCGACAACAATCCAAGAAGATATCGCGACAGACCTTAATCTCGAACTCGTTCTTGGCGATAGCGTTGAAGATGGTCAGTTAATCACGGGCGAAGGCAATAGCGCTACTGGTAAAGAAACCGTTAACTCTCTGACGATTACGGTATCAAATGGTGGCATGCTATCGGAGAGCCCTGCTGATACTGGCTTGTTGGTTGATAACGGCAATGGTACTTGGACTGTAACCGATCCTAGCCGCTTGAGTGATGTGTTGGTAACACCACCTGAGCATTACAGTGGCGAAATCACCTTAACAGTAACCGCCAATATTACCGATGAAGCGGATTGTGTGACTGAAACGGATACGCAAGATAAAACGACCGTGGTGACGATCACCGTTGAACCTGTTGCTGATGCGGCAAACTTGGTGACAGAGGATATAGTAGGTGACGAAGATAACTACATTTCATTGTCATCGCTGAGCGCGGAGCTGATTGACCAAGATGGCTCTGAAAATATGTCCTTGGCATTGAAAGGCGTACCTGAAGGTGCGGTTGTTGCGATAAAGGTGGGCGACAGCTACCAATTAGTTCCTAACAATGGCGTCGATGGCGGGACCTTTGATGGTAACCCTACTTATGAGTGGCAACTGGATCCAAGCCAGCTTGCTAACTTAGTTATTTTGCCTCCGCGAGACTTTAGTGGTGATATTAATCTGTCTCTAGAAGCCATTACTCAAGAAATTGGCACTACTGATATTCGTTATACTGCATCCGAATTTACCGTGGGTGTGAATCCTATTGGTGATAAAGTTGAGTTCTTCGATTTACCTGAACAGCTCACTGGAAGTGAAGATGATGGAATTGCTATCCCACTTGATGCCAATAGTTTTGAAACCAACAGCGATGAATTCTTATCAATTACCGTAACGGTTAATGCAACTTCGGATCCGTCAGGGTTAGTCGGATTAGACCGAATTCGAATTGGCTCTGAAACCAGCTCGTTTATCCGTGTTGGCGATATCGCGCAGGCGACGATTCTCGTTAAAGCAAGCTCAGTTGATGAGCTAGAATTCTTTGCTGGTGATGCGTTTGGTAATCTCGACATTACGATTACCGGCCGAACGGTTGATCAAAATACCGTACTTGGCGAGTTAGTGGTCGACACGGGTGACCCAAGCTCACAAGACATGACGCTTATCATTACACCAGAACCGGATGCGCCTTTACTAAGCGTTGAATACTCTTCGATTGTGGCTGAAGCAAGTGGCACGATTCCTCTTGGTTTAGACCTTTCCCTTGTAAACCCTGCCGATTCAGAAGTGGGCTTCATTACTATTTATGATATTCCCGCAGGTTTGACGTTCTCACACGGCTCTATGGTTGATGGTCAATATGTGGTGGATTTAGCAGATGTACCTAATTTAGCAATTACTGGCGGTTATGATGGCGTTGACCCATTTGAACTCACCATCGAGCCTTCTGCTGAGATAGGCAACAACCAAGCGGTAGGGTTGCCTCAAACGGTATCGGTTGAATTTGTTGCTGACGGCGACTCTACCATTACCGCGACAGACGATAACGATTTGCTGATTGGTGGTACAGGATCTGACAATTTTGTGTTTGAATCATCAGGTTTGGGCAGCGCTGAGGTACCAAGCTACGATGTGATTCAAGATTTTGATACGTCTCCAGACACTGATGCGATTGACCTGACGAGTATTCTAGGTAGCTTGGATCTTAGTACTGGAGTACAAGCTCGCAATTACTTAGACCTTGAGGAGTCGGGCGAAGGCGTAACCATTTCTATCAAGCCTAATGGTGACGAAGATGTTCAACAAAACATCTTGTTGGCTGATGTCACGTACGACGATTTGTATCAAGGTGATAGCAGCAGTGCATTAGAAGCACAAATTTTACAAAAAATGATAGATGACAACAACTTAACGCTGTAAGTTAGATGTACGGTCTATAAAAGGAAGTTTAGATTGGTAGAACAAAAAGACAGCTGGCTAGGTTGTGTTGAGTGGTTATGTGAGCATTTTAATGTTCGAAGCCATCCTTCCAAAATAGTGTCTGGCCTACCTTTAGTCGAAGGAAGGCTCAATGAGTCCCTTTTCCCAAGAGCGATTGAGAAATCGGGTTTAACTCTGAGCCACGTAAAAAAAGAATTACTGACTCAATGTCAGTTCCCCGTTGTTGCTGTTAATTCCGCGACAGGGAGCCCCCTTGTTGTCACTCAAGGTTCCGGTGACGACTTTCAAGTATTGGATTGCGAAACCAACTCAAACCAACAAACTTCATTAAAAGAATTGGTTGCTCAAGTCGAATCGTATGTTTGGCAAGTGGGTGCTCAAGCTCTCGATGATGCTCGTGTTCAATCCCATGAACGCAGCGAGAATAAGTCCAACACTCGTTGGTTGTGGCGTGTCGTCAAAGAAGTAAAACCTTGGTACAGAGACCTGTTTATCGCTTCATTCTTGATCAACTTGCTCGCGCTAGTCGTGCCTCTTTTTACTATGAACGTGTATGACCGCGTGGTTCCGAACCAAGCGTTTAACACGCTTTGGGTTCTGGCGGCAGGTGTTGGTATTGTTGTTATTTTTGATTGGGTATTGAGAAGCTCACGAAGCTCTGTGACTGACATGGCTGGGCGCTATATTGATAACAAGTTGTCTTCTCAATTGTTCTCTAAAGTCCTTGGTATGAAGCTCGAAAATCGACCTCAATCAGTAGGCGCATTTGCCAGACAGCTTCAAGATTTCGATAGCGTTAAAGATTTCTTCACTTCTATTTCTCTGGTTACTTTAGTCGACCTGCCATTCACCTTGTTGTTCCTATTCCTTATTGGCTGGCTCGGTGGTGCGATGATGTTTATCCCTGTCGCGATCATGTTGGTCTTGATTGTGCTGAGCATTGCGATGAAAGGCAAAGTCGAGAAAACATTCGATGAAACCGCACGTTTATCGACACAAAGACAAGCACAGCTGTTTGACTGCTTAACAACCCTTCCGGATATCAAGCAAAACAACGCTGAGGGAATCGCTCAGAAACGTTGGGAACAGACGATTTCATCGCTCTCTCAATGGCAGACTCAATCTCGTCATTACTCTAACATTGTGACTCATTCTATTCAGTCGAGTCAGCAGATCGTCACCATCACTCTGATCATATTCGGTGTGTATCAGATCTCTGAAGGCTTGCTGAGCATGGGTGGTTTGATAGCGGTGGTGATGTTGAGTGGGCGTGCTGCGAGCTCAGTGAATCAACTTTCTTTTTTAATGCTGAGGTTCCAACAAACACGCTCAGCCGTTGAAGGCCTCAACCAGATCATGGACTTACCGCAAGAAGAATCTAAGCACCAAGTGATCGACAAGGGTGATTTTGCTGGTGGAGTCAGATTAGATGAGGTCACGTTTACCTATCCTGATACTCAAAGCCCTGCGTTGAAAGAGATTTCTCTTGATATTAAGCCGGGCGAGCGAGTTGGTCTTGTCGGTGCGGCAGGTTCTGGAAAAACCACACTTTTATCGATTGTGGCTCGTCAGTATTTACCAACAACAGGGCAAGCTTTTTACCAAGAGATTGACGGGCAATTATGGCCTACCAGTGTCTTGCGTAGCGGTATGGGATGGGTTGGACAAACCACTAATCTTATCTTTGGTAGTGTTTACGACAACGTCACATTAGGTGCGACTAACGTTGATGAAGAAAAGCTAAGACAAGCGCTGCAACAGTCAGGGCTCAACGGTTATATGGGGCGCTTGAGCAACGGCTTAGAAACGCCAGTCGGCGAGGGTGGGCGATTGCTTTCAGGAGGCCAACGACAAGCTGTGGCAATAGCGAGAGCATTGTATCGCTGTCCAAAACTATTGATTATGGATGAACCTACTAGTGCGCTAGATAATCAAGCTGAGATACAGTTCTTCAATGCACTTCAAAGTATGCCAAGAGAAACTTCAATGCTGATCAGCTCACACAAATCTTCATTCTTGATGATGTGTGACCGAGTGGTTGTGTTGGATAAAGGTCAAATCGTAGCTGAGGGTGAGCCAAAAGATATCCTCTCTCTACAGAAGAAAAGTGTACCCAAAGGGGCGAGTCGATTTAAGACGGTTTCAGTGGTGAAGGGAGGTCGTCATGAGTAATGATATTCAATGGACCAACAACCACTTGGCATTCCGTTCTCGTAAGCTGATTTGGCTAAGTGCTCTACTCATTGTCTCTATTATCGGTTGGGCGACGTGGGCAACATTGGAAGAAGTGGTTATCGGCGAGGGCAAAGTCGTTCCTAGCCTTTCTGTACAAACCATTCAGAGTTTAGAGGGCGGTCTTGTCCAAGAAATCATGGTGCGACAAGGCCAATCAGTGGTGAAAGGACAGCCTCTGGCTAAGCTCGAAGATACACGTTTTAAAGCCGCGTTTTTAGAGTCGGCTCAACAAGCAGATACCTTGCTGGCCCAACAATTAAGGTTGAAAGCGGAGCTGGCGACAGTCGTTTTAAATAATGATGCAAAAGAGTGGTTTGAACGAGTGGTCTTAGTACCGCAAGATATTGTTGTCGATGTATCAAGCCATCCCGCGTTAATGAATGCTAAGGCGAACTATCGAGAGCGTTTAGGACAGTTGAAGTCTGAACTGGAAGAGGCGGCACTTCGCATCGAGCAGCAAGATCAAGCACGTGTCGATACGCTCAATAATATTCAGACTTTAGAGAGCAGCCTAGATATCGTGATTCGAGAACGCAACATGTTGAAAGATGTGGTTGCCAGCGGTGCTGTAGCAGAAGTCGAGTTGCTGAAACTGAACCGTGATGTGGTTAAACTGAAAGGTGATATTGCCAGCTCGAAAGTGGCGGCTCAGAAACAGATAGCGGCTTATTCAGAATCGATAGCTGACCACCGCAGCATCGCGTTAGATTTTCGTGCCAAAGTACAAGGCCAACTGAACGAAGTTGCCAGCAAAATAGCGCAATTGAATGAAAGCCAACAAGCGATCGCCGACCAACTGAAGCGAACACAAATATTAGCGCCTGTTGATGGCACAGTAAAAGAGGTCTTTGTGCGTACCATTGGCGGTGTTGTTCGTCCCGGCGAGCCGATCATTGAGATCATTCCATCAAACAGCGATTTGATTGTTGAAGCGAGAATCTCTCCGCAAGATATCGCGTTTGTTCATACGGGACTGGGGGCAACAGTCAAATTCACGGCCTATGATTTTGTCATTTATGGCGGACTTAAAGGCGAGGTGATTTATGTCAGTGCCGACGCCTTACAAACGGAAGACGGTAATGCCTATTATCGCGCCCATATTCAGTTAAACGAAGACCAACAACAAAACTCTGCTTTTAGCATTATCCCAGGGATGCAAGTCGCGGTTGATATATTGACCGGAGAAAAAACAGTATTGAGTTATTGGTTAAAACCTATTTTACGAGCTAAGGAAAACTCACTTCGCGAACGATGAAGTGCGTTGAGCATAAATATAAAAGGAAGTGTAATGCATTCAAAATTCTTACTCTCTTCTTGCTTACTAATGAGTGGACTGTCTCAAGCAGCTTCATTAGAAGAGTCTGTGGCCTTTGCCATCGACTATAGCCCAGAGATATTGGCGCAGTACTCCCGATATCAATCGGTGGTAAGAGACGGAGACGCGGCGAGTGGTTTGTATATGCCACAAGTGAACTTGTACGCGGCAGCAGGTTATGAAGAGACACGCTACAACAGTGGCAGCAAACTCGATACCGATGATAGAGGCCTAACGAGAACGGAAATTGGCGTTAAAGTATCTCAGTTACTGTTCGATGGATTTAAAACGACCTCGAATGTAGACCGATTAACCTTCGAAGCGGAAGCTGAGCGTCTAACCCTGATTTCGCGAGCTGAAAACGTCTCGTTAGATGTGGTGAGAAACTACCTCGATATTCTCAAGGCAGAGACGTTACTTGAACTGTCTAAGCGTAACGTAAAAGAACACCAAGAGATCTACCAAGATATCCAAGATAAAAAGAGCAAAGGTTTGAGTAGTAACTCGGATCTGGCTCAGATCTCTGCCCGTGTTGCAACGGCGCAATCTTCATTAATCGCTGCTCAAAACAACCTGTTTGATTTACAAACTCAGTACCTACGCTTAGTAGGCAAGCCTGCTGTGAACTTGGTTTATCCACGTTTTGATTATGCTTTGTTACCAAGCTCAGCACAGGTCGCGCTTGAACAGGCTGTCGAGAACCATCCTGAAATCCAAGCCTCTTTGCTTGATATTGATGCCGCTCGTAAAGAAATGCGCCGCGAGAAAGGAGATTACTACCCAGAGCTTAAACTCGAGCTTCATGCCAACAAAAATGACAACGTATCTAACCCACCGGGTGGTGTCGATGAAGATGCGCGTATCATGTTAACGATGGATTACGATTTGTTTAATGGCTTCTCTACCGACTCTCGCGTGGAATCATCTGCGTGGCGAGTTGAAGAAGCAAGAGCGATCAGATTAAGAACGGAGCGTGAGGTTAAAGAGGGCACACAGCTCGCTTGGAACGCCTACAAGATGCTTGAACAACAAAAGTCCCTTCTTCAACAGAACGTGGATGCAGCCAAAATCGCAGAGCTTGGTTATATCCAACAGTTCAATGTTGGCAGACGAAGCTTGCTGGATGTGCTCGATGCAAAAGTGGAAGTGTTCTTGGCTCGAAGAAACTTCATCAGCACTGAATACGATCAAACATTAGCGGCATACCGCGTATTGAACGCGATGGGCATGTTGACTTACGCATTAAGGGTTGAACACCCAGAAGAGTGGCAAGGGGAGAACAAGTAATGAGATATTTTAAACTAGCGCTACTGAGTTCTATCTTGCTAATGGGTTGTGCAGAAACGCCCGATACGACAATGACTCGCCATCAAATTGATGATCTCGCGGATGATGACCGTGATGGGGTGATTAACCAACGCGATCTGTGTGCTGATACACCAGAAGGTGTGACGGTAGACATTAAAGGCTGTGCCAATTGGAAAATCGTCGAAGATGTTGAAGTGTTAAGCGTGGCATTTGATTTCGATAAATACGTTCTAAAACCTGAACACACGGCCGTTCTCAACGAGTTAGTGCGTTTACTGGGTGAACAGCCAGATGCATCAGTGACCTTAGTTGGTGATACGAGTTCAGAAGGTACTAACGTTTATAACAAAGCACTTGCCAAGAAAAGGACTGGCGTGATTCGAGATGCTCTGATTGACAGAGGTATCGATGGAGAGCGAATTTTCGAACAAGAATTTACTCAGATAACCAGCTTAACTCAGCACCTTCACAAGCGTAAGCGTAGAACCATTGCGGTGTTAAAAACAGAGAGCATGGAAGTGAATCCATCTTGGAATATCTTTACCTCAGAGATGCAGCTCGACAGCAATAGTGATGTTGAATCTAAGACATCGATTGATCCAGTAGGAGGCCAGTAATGAAACGTCTATCTAATAAATCGGGCTTACTGCTTGCTGCTGTACCTGCGTTTTTTTCCGTATCAACGTTAGCGAATGACGTGAGTGATATTGGTTTGGTCGCGATTGAACCGAACATGGAAGGGCTTGTTAAAGATTTGCTTGAGAGCCAAGAGATCGATCTAGAAATTTTGTTGAGTGACAGTGTTCCTGAGCAGATGATCATGCAACGCTCACGTGTTGGTATTACTTCCAAAAAGTGGACTGACAAAGAGATGGCTAGGTTCGACATGCGCTACGGCTACAGACCGACTGAGCTAATGTTTACAGCAGACGTAATAGCTATTCTGGCGAATGAGAATAACCCCGCCACATCCATTAGTGTTGCTGAGCTTATCGATGTGTTTGGCTGTTCTAACGATCCCAAGCACCCTAAATGGTTACCAAGCAGTGATATTCGTAACGGTGAAAGCCTAGATACTCATATGTTGCCTTTTGCTATCGATCACAACCTAAAAGGGCACACTACCTTTTCAAGCTGGGTCGAATGTGGAACGGAAGGAGATTATGCTCATACTCAATTCTTAGCGGACTTGCCTGACCTCATTAATAAGATTGAAGATGAAGAAGCTGCGATTGGTTACACGGTTTACTCAGACCAAATCTCGGATGTGAAATGGCTGAGCGTGGTTGATAATCTAGGCGTGAACTACGACTTGAACAAAGAAACGATTCTCTCAGGTCGTTATCCATTGGCAACGGTTTACTATATGTACCTGAATATTCCTGCGCATCGCAAAGGCTTTACGGAACAAGAGAAGTTCTTTGTGGGGCTTACTCTGTCGGAAGAGCATCAAGGCGTGTTGAACCAATACGGTTTCATCAGTTTGCCGCCAGAAGCTATTCAGCGTAACAAAGTCAGATTATCGCTTGAAGAGCCTGCAATAGAAGGTGGTTATAAATAATTGGTACGGTGTATTGTATGTAAGTCGTCGGAATGGTATTGTTAGTTCCGTAATGGTTCTCAACGTGACGGATTACGTTATTCGGCGATAGAATTTATCTAGCGGGCATGTATGCCCGTTTTTTTTCGCCTAAAATTTGTGGCTTGAGCGGTTGTTTGTTGATTGGTCACGTATAATGGACGCTCCGTACCGCGTGAAATAAGCACAAATAATGAGAACTCTTCCTGTCTTAATCCTACCTTTGTTATTGGCTCTGAGTACCTTTTCATTTTCTGCGCAAGCGAGTGAAAGCTGGTGGTTGCGAACAGTATTCAATAGCGACCCAACTCAACCGAGTTCTCAAAACTATATTAACGATATCGATCTTATGGATTGTGGCGAAGTTGAAGGCACTCTGTTGTGCAGTGACTTAACCCAATATTACGATTTGGATGTTTATGTTGAACTGGAGTTGGGTGACTCAAGCGTCGAAGTGGTTCGCCTTAATCTGCCATATTCGAACCTAAGTTACACAAAGCTTCAGGCATATCTTCGTCAAGATGGCTTTGCTCTCAGTTCAATTCGCATTGGAGAGGATGATTTTGATGTCGTCGCTCAACTCGAACAAGCGAAACGTGAGGGAGTTGGTTACGACAAGGTAGATAAACAACTCGTCGAATTCATCAACTCACCGCATCAATCCTCTGAACAAGTGAGTGTATGGAATGTGCCTAATTCTTCCTCATCTTCTTCTCGTTCTTCAGCTCCTTGGATTCAGTTACATAGTGATGGTGACAACTTAACGGTTGAACTAAATCGCTTTTAATTGTTCAAATTTATAGATGATTTCGTCATTCATCAGAGTAAACAAGCCTTTCAGGAGAACGGTTGACGGGCAGACAGCAAGCTATTATTCATTTAAGTGTTCGTTTTTCTGTGGCTCTCACATTTTTAGTAAGCGTTTACCTTTGCCATTTGTTATACGTTGAGCCTTCGGTAAAACGAGCTTAGGATACGTGCAGTATTGATAAAGGAGACAACCCATGGTTGCAAGAGTAACGACAGCGCCACAAGGCCCAGAACTTTCTGAGTTGGTGCAAGGATACTGGCGTACAGCAGAGTGGGGCATGACCCCGCAACAACGCCTGACTTTCCTGAAGCAGCACATTGATCTTGGCATCACAACTGTTGATCACGCGGATATTTACGGTAACTACCAATGTGAAAAGTTGTTTGGTGAAGCATTAGCGCTTGAGCCAAGCCTCCGTGATGATATTCAAATCGTCACCAAGTGCGACATCAACTTGTGTGGTGACCACACTCCAGATCGTAAGATCAATCACTATGACACCAGCGCGCAGCATATTTACCAATCAGTAAATAATTCTCTAGAGCGTTTGGGTGTAACCGAACTTGATGTATTACTGATTCACCGCCCAGATGTACTGATGGATGCAGATGAAGTAGCAGAAGCGTTCGCTGAATTACATAAGGTCGGTAAAGTTAAGCACTTCGGTGTCTCTAACTTTTCACCGCGTCAGTTCGACTTACTGCAATCTCGACTAGGTAAACCACTGGTGACTAACCAAGTTGAAATCAATCCATTGAACTTCGAAGTCGCCCATGATGGCACGCTGGATCAACTGCAGATGAACCGTATTCGTCCAATGGCGTGGTCTTGTCTCGGTGGTGGTAGCATCTTCAGTGGCGATTCAGCGCAAGCGATTCGTGTTCGTGATGAGCTAGAGGCGATTCGTCAAGAAGTGGGTGCAGATAGCATTGACCAAGTAATTTACGCTTGGGTTCGTCGTTTACCGTCTAATCCGATTGCGATTATTGGCTCAGGTAAGATTGAACGTGTGAAGACGGCCGTTGATGCACTGAAAATCGAGCTGACTCGCGAGCAATGGTATCGCGTATGGGTTGCCTCTAAAGGTCACGGTGTGCCATAGGAAACGATTCTAAATAGAAGTAAAAGCCAGCTAACAAAGCTGGCTTTTTTTGTTTTGAGACGTGTTTATTAATTTCTAAAATGGGTATTTTTGAAACGGCTCATTGTGAATAGCTATTTGTCGTATGGCGGGGGAGTAGCAACTGGGTACTCTAATAGTTCATCTGTCCAAGTAAATCCGTTCGACAGGTTTTTTGTCCCCGAGACCATAGTGCCATCAACCGCATTGTAAAGCAGGTAAGGTGCATTACTTAAATCACCTTCGATGTTGTAGTAGTGACAGTATGAAAAGTATTTCGATCTTTGATGTATATACACTTGATAACCAGCATCACGAGCCGCTATCAACTCACTTTCCTTAACCGTTTCTCCATTTTTCCAACCACCGCTACCAAAGTTGATATCTTCGAAATGATCACTGTTGACGATGTCTTGGAACAGTTCGTAACAGCCTCTCGCGTTGTTGATATCTCTACGCACCCCTGTATTGCTGTTGCGAACAGGGTAACAGCTTCCTGAAAAGTTAGAATAGATACCATCAATATTGAAATCTGAAGTGTTTTGTCCTTGTAGCTCAGTGACATCTCCACCTCTCGCTAAACAAGCTCCTTGGTAGATCTCAGCTCCAGCACGGAAGTTATCAAACAGTGCGCGGCTTGTTGCTTCCCTTGCATCATCAGCGATAGATAAAAAACGTGGAGCCGCGATGACAGCGATAACGGCGAGTATGACAATGACAACGACCAGCTCCAATAGTGTGAAGCCTTTTCGCAACGAAGTTTTTTCCATGCTGATGAATCCTAAGGGGTTAACGAGTTTTCACTTGATTTTATAGTATCCCGTATTTTATGGTTAATTAACACAGTTAACCGATAAATATTTGTTATGGTTGTTTGTTTCTTCAAAACTGTGATTAAGGTGGAATAATTTTCAAAAACACTCATAATGCACTCTGTTTTTCACCAGTTGGATATTTCCATTGAGCACTTCAAAATTCTCTTCAATCGCCCTTAAACCAGAGCTTCTAAATACGTTAGATTCTCTTGGTTATACTGAAATGACGCCTATTCAAGCGTTAAGTCTTCCTACTATTCTGGATGGCAAGGATGTTATCGGTCAGGGTAAAACGGGTTCAGGTAAAACAGCTGCTTTTGGTTTAGGCGTGCTGCAGAACCTACGCGTTAAGCGTTTCCGTGTTCAGTCTTTAGTGTTATGTCCGACTCGTGAGCTTGCAGACCAAGTAGCAAAAGAGATCCGTACTCTTGCTCGTGGTATTCACAATATTAAAGTGCTGACACTTTGTGGCGGTATGCCAATGGGACCACAAATTGGTTCATTAGAGCATGGCGCACACATTCTTGTGGGCACTCCTGGTCGTATCCTTGACCACCTAGAGAAAGATCGTATTGACCTGTCTGAGTTGAACACACTTGTGTTGGATGAAGCCGATCGCATGCTAGAAATGGGTTTCCAAGATGCACTAGATGCTGTTATTGAAGCAGCACCAAAAGATCGTCAAACGTTATTGTTCAGTGCGACTTTCCCTAAACAGATTAAATCTGTTGCAGACCGCATCATGCGTAACCCAGAAATGGTGAAGGTTGAATCAACGCACGATCACTCAAGCATCCAGCAACATTTCTACAAAGTTGAAGGTACTGAAGCTCGTGATGATGCATTAGAGCTACTGCTTCTTCATCATCAACCAGAATCAGCGGTTGTGTTCTGTAACACTAAGAAAGAAGTCCAGAACGTAAACGACGAGCTAAGCCACCGTGGCTTCAGTGTTATCGAGCTTCATGGCGACATGGAACAACGTGAACGTGACCAAGCTTTGGTTCAGTTCTCAAACAAAACCATCTCTATCTTGGTTGCAACAGATGTTGCTGCTCGTGGTCTTGATGTTGATAACCTAGATGCTGTATTCAACTTTGAGTTGTCTCGCGATCCTGAAGTTCACGTACACCGCATTGGTCGTACTGGACGTGCAGGAAGCAAAGGTGTCGCTATCAGCTTCTTTAGCGAAAAAGAGATGCACCGTGTTGCTCAAATTGATGAGTACATGGATATGCCAATCGAACCGTCTCAGATGCCAGCAAAACCAATTGCTAAACCATACTACTCAAACATGGTTACTATCCAGATTGATGGTGGCAAGAAGGCTAAACTTCGCGCAGGTGATATTCTTGGTGCGTTGACAGGTCAAGGCGGTATTGATGGTAAATCAGTAGGTAAGATCAACTTGTTCGCGATGCGTGCTTACGTTGCTGTAGAAAGATCAATGGCTAAGAAAGCATTAGGTAAAATCGAATCAGGTAAAATGAAGGGCCGTCAGTTCCGCGCCCGAATTCTGAAGTAATTCGAGATTGTCTCCCTTTACTGCTAGTCATGCTAGTGATAACGCAGTAAAGGGTGTTCCACAGTGAGTAACGTATCAAACGTTTATTCGTCAGGTCTGATCGAATAGAAATCGTTGATATGTCCTCCTTCGCTAAGATACCAAGTCATCGCTTCCTGTCGATTATTAGCGGATATCGTAATTGTGGTTAGTTTCCCATCGTCAAAATAACAAAGCTCGTACTCTAACTCGCTTGTATAATGAGGAGTAGCGGCCATAGCTTACCTCCCAAATATTAATCATTTGAAAATAAGCAAACCATTCGTTTATAGGGTTCGTATTACGTCAAATGAGCAATAAAAATCAAGTTACATCACTGCCATTAATTATTTTTAGTTTAATCATTTGCCGAAATAGTTAGATTAGCAAGTCTGAGTCTCAATTTATCTCAAAGTTTTTACGGCCACCTCCTATTAAGGCTACTTTTATAAGAGCTAAAACTAGCGTTATAAGAACCAGAGCTAGCCTTAAAAGGGTGAGTTAATGGAATTGTGGCTTTACTGAATATCGTGAGAGGGTTAAATGAGAAAGTGTCGATGGTTAGTATTATTGGTCTGTTTTGTATTCGCTGGCTGCGGGACTAAATTTGCCTATAACAATATAAGCTGGTTTGCGATTAGCTATATTGAAGACTTTGTTTCTCTATCGAATAGTCAAGAAGTCGAGCTCGAAGAGCGCCTCGACTTATTACAGCAATGGCATAAAGAAACTCAACTACCGCTGTATATCTCGCAACTAGAAGCGATTCAAAATCTAGATCGTTCTGATATGAACTCAGCTTTTATCATTGACCAGAGTGAACAAACTAAAAATCGTATTCGCTCTATCGTTAATAAGTTTTCTCCTGATATTTATGCATTAAGTATGCAGCTTACTCCTGAGCAAGATACAGAGTTCTTAAAGAACTTTAGAGAAAAACAGCAAGAGTATTACGAAGAAAGATTATCATTGAATGATGAAGGTTCGAGAAAGCGATATCGGAGTCGAATAGAAGATAGGGTAGAGCGGTGGTTAGGGACGGTATCGAAAGAGCAAAAACAGATTATTTCGACTTGGTCTAAAGAGTGGGTAAATACCAACGATAACTGGCGCCAATATCAAAATAATACATACCAAGATCTCACAACACTCATGCAAAAGAAGACTGACCTACATATTGCGCAGCCAATTATTATGAACCTGCTTTTGAACAATGAAGCTTATTATCCGCAAGAACTGGAGTCTAAGCTTGAAAAGAATATGCAGACATCAGCGAAGTTTTTGGTGGATATCGCGGCAGTGACTAGTGATAAGCAATGGTCTTATTTTATGAATGAGTTAGAAAGCCTTAAATCAACGTTGGTAGCACTGCAGGAGTAGTGCGGCTCTAAATAACATCGGTACATGGTAAGGCTGACCTCGTGAAACGAATCAGCCTTTGTTTCTTTCTATGTGTTGAGCTTTAGGGTTTTAATTGCGATTACTCATCAGCAGCTTTGGAATCGAGCCTTTAGCGGTCTTAGATATTTTCTGCATCAGTTGAAAGCTCGGCTGTTGAATACCGTGGTCACTTTGAAGCTCATCAATCATCAATAACCACAACCGTGCTGTCATTTCTGAATCGGCTAACGCTCTGTGGAAAGTACCGTCGTTGTCAATATTCTTAAAACGCACAAGGTCGCCTAGCTTATGAGTCGGCGCGTCTTGGATTAGGCGGCGAGCAATCAACATTGAGCAAGCGAACTTACCCGTATAGTCTCGACCAATAAAGTCTAATTCCGCGTCTAGAAAGCGTTTATCAAACGACGCATTGTGAGCAACCAGTTGGCTGTCTTGGATAAAGTCTGCAAACTCATCCATCACTTCGCTGCAACTAGCCGCTGTGCTTAACATACGGTTACTGATTCCGGTATAGCTTTCAATGAACCCGCTAACACGAAACCCTGGGTTCATGAGTTGCTGAAAGGTGTCGACGACTTCGCCGTTAACGAGTTTAACCGCACCGATTTCAATCGCTCGGTCACCCATGTTTGGTGATAAGCCTGTGGTTTCGAAATCGAGAACGATAACGGAGTCTGCGGAGTTTGGAGCCATCGTGTTTCCTAATACTATTTATTTAGTTGTATCGCTTTATATGGGGCACTGGTGTTGCTATTGGTCAATCTATTGTGTGTTGCTGCTGATAGTGAGCTCAGTGTAACCCGTCGAATCATCATGCTCTCTGTTGAAGGTCAAAGTATCGTAGCGGTGAACAATCAATTCAGCGGTGGTTGCGATAATCGTCCCTTCAAGCAAATGCCCACCAATCACATTTCCATTTTCATCAGCAACGGATATATGAATATGCTGGTGGTTCGGGGTTAGCGTTGCCATTACAGACACGATTTCGAACGGAGCTGTTATTAGCTTGGTGTTGTTCGCATTAGCTAAACGAATATTGAGTTGAGAGACACATCCGACACAAGACGCGACAGAGCCCGCTGAGATGTTGTGTGTGGTCACTAACCTTTGGATCTCAAGCTTTAGGTCTTGGCCGCGGGTTAATCTCGTTGCGATAGGAGTGATCATCTTATTGCCTCAACTTTATATGTATTTCTAAGAGCAAAACGAAGCCACATGGGCTTCGTTTTATTTTCATTTTGGCTAACGCGACTTTTTCATTTTCTATAGCTGAAATTACTTAGTCTTGTTGCTGTTCTCTTTTCTTTTTAGGAACGAAGTTCAATACAGAGATTGGCACTTCTTTGCGTGGTTCGAAACCTTCAACAACACGACGTTCAATCAAGTGACCAAGACGTTTTTCGATAATGCACAGGTTCTTGAAGTTATCTTTCGATAGGAAAGAGATCGCTTCACCAGACGCATCAGCACGGCCTGTACGACCAATACGGTGAACATAGTCATCCGCTGGGAATGGGATGTCGTAGTTCACTACGCGGCTTAGATTATCGATATCGATACCACGAGCAGCAACACCTGTCGCAACTAGATACTTTAGACGACCTTTTTTGAAATCAGCCAGAATCTTTTCACGAATCGCTTGACTACGTCCACTGTGGAAAGCTTCCGCTTCGATACCACGCTTTTCAAGTTGAGCTACCAACTTAGCCGCGCCGTGCTTAGTCTCGATAAAGATAAGCGCTTGATCCCACTCACCATCAGTGATCATGTGGCTTAATAGTGCAGACTTACGGTCTTTATCGACTGTAACTAGCCATTGTTCGATGTTTGCTTTAGAAGCGTCAGTTTTGGCGATAGAAATTTCTTCCGCTTCACTGATTGCGCTTTTCGCTAGTGCGCGCACTGGCGTTGATAGCGTTGCTGAGAACAACAGGTTTTGAATGTTTTGTGGCAAACGCGCGATGATCTTGTTGATGTCTTCGATGAAACCCATGTCTAGCATGCGGTCGGCTTCATCAAGAACCAGTACTTCAACTTCATCAAAATGAACGGCACGTTGTCCGTACATATCGATCAAACGACCTGGTGTTGCCACAAGAATATCGACACCTTCGATCAAGCGGTCTTTTTGGTGTTGGTACGAAACACCACCGTACATCGCTAATGATGTTAGGTTTAGGAACTTCGCGTACTTAGTAATGTTCTGCTCAACCTGAATCGCAAGCTCACGAGTTGGTGTCAGAATAACAGCACGAATACGTTTTTTACGTTGTGTTTCACCTTTACTTAGCATTTCTAAGATAGGGAGAACAAAGCTCGCAGTTTTACCTGTACCTGTTTGTGCAGCAGCAATTAGGTTCTTACCAGAAAGCACAATCGGAATTGCTTTTTCTTGAATAGAGGTTGGCTTTTCATAGCCTTGTTTTGCAACGGCTTTAACAATAGGTGAGCTTAATCCAAGCTTGGAAAATGGCATAAGTTTCTCGGTATGATTTGGCTAAATAGCGATGGAAAGGTTCAACAATCTTATACAAGGATAAGATTAATGGCGGCATTCTACCATGTTGCTTGTGTACCGCTAGTAACATAGACACTTTAGTTGGATAATACTGGCTCAATAAGACGACGATAAGACAGGGATGTATGGAAATTACGCCGAATGAACGCGACGCAGTATATAAAACGATTTTTTCTCGCCGAGATGTTCGTGGTCAGTTTCTTCCTGATGAGATCCCAGAAGACGTTTTGATGCGTGTGCTAACCGCAGCGCACCATGCGCCCAGTGTTGGTTTTATGCAACCTTGGGACTTTGTCGTTGTCCGTGATATCGAAACCAAACAACAAATCAAAGCCGGTTTTAATCAGGCACATGCTGAATCTGCTGAAATGTTTACCGATGAAAAGCAGGCGATGTACAAGCGCCTAAAGCTTGAAGGCATTGTTGAATCACCTATAGGTATATGCGTGACTTGCGACCGCAACCGAACCGGAAAGGTCGTGTTAGGTAGAACCATCAAACAAGAGATGGATCTGTACAGCACCGTGTGTGCGGTTCAAAACTTATGGCTGGCAGCTAGAGCCGAAAACCTAGGATTAGGTTGGGTGAGTATTCTTCACGACTCAACACTGCGAGACGCATTAGATATCCCAGAAAACATCGATATCGTGGCGTACTTATGTATCGGCTACGTTGACCACTTCAAAGATAAGCCAGAACTTGAAACCATGGGCTGGTTACCAAGAAGAGACGTCAATTCCGCGATTCATGAAGGGAAGTGGAACTCAGGCCAAATCAAGTCAGACGAAGAGTAATTGCATCTGCCGGCATTAATCTCGATGGCTAGTATCAAGATCTAAAAAAGGGCTCATTGAGCCCTTTTTGATATTTGCTAGCTGTTATCTGATTTAGATATACAAACCCATTTAGATAAATAAATTGAGAGCCTAAGCAATCTCAATCTTCTCAGCTTGGTTCTGTTCAACCATAGACAGTGCTAGCGCTTC
Organism: Vibrio lentus; assembly: GCF_030409755.1. NCBI lineage: Bacteria > Pseudomonadati > Pseudomonadota > Gammaproteobacteria > Vibrionales > Vibrionaceae > Vibrio > Vibrio lentus. Next base: position 800,389 of record NZ_JAUFQE010000001.1, on the reverse strand, counting down.
CGCCGCTTTAATACCGTCGATACCAGCAGATAGGATACCACCCGCGTAGCCTGCACCTTCACCTGCAGGGAAGAAGCCCTTAAGGTTGATGCTTTGGTAGTCTTTGCCACGTTTGATGCAGACAGGAGAAGACGTACGCGTCTCAACACCTGTTAGTAGACCGTCTGGCGTAGAGAAACCTTTGATCTTCTTCTCGAAGGCTGGGATTGCTTCACGAATCGCTTCGATAGCAAAATCAGGTAGCGCTTTTGAAATGTCAGTTAGGTGGATACCTGGTGTGAATGATGGTTTTACTTCACCGATTTCACTTGGATCACGACCTTTTAGGAAGTCACCGATTTTTTGTGCAGGGGCGTCGTAGTTCTCGCCACCTAGAACATAAGCGGCACTTTCTAATTCACGTTGTAAACGGATACCTGCTAGTGCGTCACCTGGGTAATCACGTTCTGGGTCGATACCCACAACGATGGCACTGTTTGCGTTGCGCTCTGCACGTGAGTATTGGCTCATGCCGTTAGTTACCACGCGACCTTCTTCTGAAGTCGCAGCAACCACAGTACCCCCCGGGCACATACAGAAGCTGTATACAGTGCGGCCATTCTTACAGTGGTGTACTAGTTTGTAGTCCGCTGCACCTAAGATAGGATTACCTGCGTTTTTTACCGAAGCGAGCTTCATCGATCATCGCTTGCTTATGTTCGATACGGAAACCAACAGAAAAAGGCTTAGCTTCCATGTAAACACCACGTTCGTGCAGCATTTCAAACGTATCACGAGCACTGTGGCCAACAGCCAGTACTACGTGACGAGATTTGATCTCTTCACCGTTAGAAAGTGTTAGGCCAGTGATTTGACCATCTTCCATATGAACGTCGTCTACACGAGTGCTGAAACGGATTTCGCCACCTAGCTCAATGATAGAAGCACGCATCTTCTCGATCATGGTAACCAGTTTAAAGGTACCGATGTGCGGCTTACTTACGTATAGAATTTCTTCTGGTGCACCCGCAGCAACGAATTCTTCGATTACTTTACGGCCGTAGTGTTTTGGATCTTTTACTTGGCTGTATAGCTTACCGTCAGAGAATGTACCTGCGCCACCTTCACCAAACTGTACGTTTGATTCAGTGTTCAGAGTACGTTTACGCCAGAAACCAAAGGTATCTTTAGTACGTTCACGAACTTCTTTGCCACGCTCAACGATGATTGGATTGAAGCCCATTTGAGCAAGCACTAGGCCAGCGAACAAACCACAAGGGCCAAAACCGATAACGACAGGGCGCTCAGTTTGGTTCTCAACCGCTTTAGCAACAAACTTGTACTCCATATCAGGAGTCACTTTTACGTGCGGGTCGCTAATGAATTGCTCTAACAACTCAGCTTCGTTTTCAACGAGAACATCAAGCGTGTAGATAAGTAAGATTTTTGATTTCTTACGAGCATCGTAGCCACGTTTAAAGATATTAAAAGAAAGTACCTGATCAGAATTAATGCCAAGCTTCGCTTCAATAGCGTCTTGAATGGCTGATTCTTCGTGGTCTAGAGGGAGTTTAATTTCGGTTAAACGTATCATTTCGATGTCTCGTCTTTATAGGTGTCTTAGCTAGACCGCTTATTGAACCTGTAAAGCTGAGTGTAAAAGCCGAGGTTTCAAAGAAGCAGTAAGCTCACAATGGCGCGCATTTTACGAGAAATTGATTTATCTGTCATACTAATTTGGAAACATGGAGCAAATAGACACGATATTAGAGCCGTATGATGTTGAATTTTGCTTTGGGATGAGTATTATCCTCCATTCTTCAATTTTGACTAACTTATAGAGCAGAGCATCATGGCATTTGTCGTAGGCGATAACTGTATTCAATGTAAATACACAGACTGTGTGGCGGTATGCCCCGCAGATGCGTTCCATGAAGGCCCGAATTTCATGGTAATCAACCCAATCGAATGCATTGATTGTGGTTTATGTGTACCTGAATGCGACGCTCAAGCGATCTTCCAAGAAGATGAACTGCCAGAAGATCAAAAGATCTTTATTGAAGTGAATGCCGAGCTTGCCGAAATCTGGCCGGTACAAACTGAAGTCAAAGCACCGATGGATGAAGCTGAAAAGTGGAATGGTGTCGCTGATAAGTTGGCAATGCTAGAAAAGTAATTCTGTTACTTGAAATAAGCCTTCCCAAAAAAGATCCCCAACTCAGTCGTCCCTCCTTCTTGAGGATGACGGCTGATGATCCAGTTAATTATTGACCTACCTACTAACGTTACATTTCAAAATCTATTTGAGGCTTTGTGCGGTGAGAGCTGGTGGTTGGTTTTGTCTCTATCTCTAAGTTACGTCATTCCCTACAGCGAGGGACGAGCAAGATAGGGAATCTTGCTCTTCATATCCGCGAGTTCTATTTAGTAGTTTACTCTTGAATCGATTAGCTATGCTGACGACGCATGTTGTCGAGAATAATACCCGTCGCCATTGCTACGTTCAGAGACTCTGCGCCACCGAATGCTGGAATCGTAATCTTATCAGTCACGAATTTAGCGGCGTGTTCACGAATTCCGTGAGACTCACTGCCCATCAGCAAAATACCGTTGGCAGTAAACTCCGTCTTATGAACACTTTCTCCTTCTAAGAACGCCCCGTAAACAGGCAGATTCGCTTGCTCTAAGTATTCAGGTAAGTCTGTTTGGCTTACGTGTACTCGGCCAAAGCTGCCCATGGTCGCGCTGATCGTTTTCGGGTTGTATGGGTCTGCACAATCGCTGCTCGCCACGATATGCTTAATGCCATACCAGTCTGCTACGCGAATAATCGTACCTAGGTTGCCCGGATCAGATACACCATCCAGTGCAATCATTAACCCAGTAGCTTTTGGTAATTCAAACGTTGGGATCTCAACAACAGCAATCGCCGCATTGTTACTCACCAAAGTACTCGCTTTGGTTAGGTCATCCAGCGAGGCTTCAACACAATCAAACTCAAATAGTGATGCGTGATTTTCAGATAAGAAATCAGCCGTAGCAAAGACGTTCTTAACGACTAAGTCACTATTGAACAGCTCAAGTACGTTTTTTTCACCTTGAACTAGAAACAGGCCGTGGGCTTTACGTTGTTTCTTTTGGCCCAAAGCACGAAGGAGTTTTAATTGGTTTTTTGAAATCATGTTTTTATCCTAGATATAAGCCCGCGCATTATAGAGCAAAGGTTGGAGAACCAAAAGCGTGATGGCTCAATGCGATCCACATAAAAAGCAAAAGCAACCCACTTAAAAAAGAAAAGCGCACTAAATAGCGCGCTCTTATGTGATTTACTTGCCTAAGTTTCGCTGAGCCGAGAAGGCTAGGCTAAACCTATTATTTAATATGGGGCAGGGTAGCGCTTAAACACGGTGTTGATATCGGTAAGGATCTCTTCTGACAACGGTTTGCTGAACGCTGCTACGTTCTCTTTCAGTTGTTCCATGGTGGTTGCGCCAATAATAGTGGAGGTGACACCATCAACTTGATTACACCACGCTAATGCTAGTTGGCTCGGTGTAAACCCGTGAGCGTTCGCAACTTCGACATATCCTTTTACGGCTTCGTTGGCAGACTCAGTGTCGCGGAAAATGCCTTTACGCTGCATGTAAGTCCAACGGCTTCCTTCTGGTCTCGCACCATCAATGTATTTGCCACTCAGCATGCCCGCTGCTAACGGTGACCATGGTAGGTAGGCGACGTCTTCATGCACGCAGTTTTCAATCAAATAAGGCCAGTCTTTCGCGTGCAGCAGGCTAAATTCATTCTGAATAGAGACCATTCGCGGTAAATCATGCTTCTCACTGAGTTTAAGGTAAGTGTTAATACCCCAAGTGGTGTCATCAGACAAACCAACATGACGGATTTTTCCTGCTTTAATGCAGCTCGCCAGTGCTTGGAGGATCTCTAGCATCTCCGCTTCATGCTGCTTTCGGTCGATATCACTGAATCGAATATGATTCGGGAAATGCTTGCCAAAGTGAGGCGTCGTTCGATTTGGCCAATGCAGTTGGTAAAGGTCGATATAGTCCGTTTGTAAACGCGCTAATGAAGCATCAACCGCTGCAATTACAGCTTCACCCGTGATTGGCCCACCATCTCGAACCCAAGGCAATCCCGGGCCTGCGATTTTGCTGGCGATGATGACTTCTTGGCGGCGCTGCGGGTTGCGAGCCAACCAGTTGCCGATGATTGCTTCCGTTTTACCGTAGGTGTCTGGAGACGGCGGTACTGCGTACATCTCTGCGGTATCGATAAAGTTAATACCTTGGCTTAGCGAGTATTCGATTTGTTGGTCAGCTTGTTGTTGCGTATTTTGCAGCCCCCAAGTCATGCTACCAAGGCAGATTCGGGAAACGGGAATTTGACTACTTCCTAGTTTTGAGTATTCCATTAAATTCGGGGTTCCTGTAGTGAGGCTCGTCAGTGCTCGCATTGTGGATATTGAAAAAGGGCGAGTGAGGAATGAAAACGAATATAAATTATTAGCACAAAATGACAGCACAGGGTATGGCTTGGGCAAGTTTAATGAGTCATTTCTCACTGCAACAAATGAGTCTGCTTGATGATTGAGAAGCAACATACAAAAGACGCGATAGATAACAAGGTGTTAATAGATCAGGCGCCTGAATGAAGCTGCATTGGGATAGAAGAAAGGTCCAGAGACAAAAGAGCTCTACATCAAAGTGAAGTAGAGCTCTTTTTTAGGGGTTCTATAAACAAGTTCTGAGTATTGATTAAGTTACGAGGTCGCGTTGGTGTCAAAACCACCTTGAGATTGCGCCTGTCTTAGAGCTTCCTGCCTTTGAACTTCTTTCTCAGTTAATGCTGGTTGAAGTGTTTCCTCAGAGGCTTGAGGAGATAAAATGAAATATTTATTAATCGTCATAACTGTGTCTCCGTGTAACGTATGACAGATTCTGCATCAAGGATAAAAGGTGATCATCATCCACTTTGTACTTTTTTTAGGCTGAGAGCTGAGGGCGTAGAATGCGTACAAAGCGATCGCTTATCATCCGTATGCAATGTTGAACTGACGAAACCCTCTTGCTTTCAAGTATAGGAAGCTCGTCTAATTTCGCACAATAATGATTTAGAGCAATTACATACATGGTCAAGGGCGTAAGATGAAAAGCCTCGCGACTGACTCTGCGTAAGTATTTACTTAACAATGCCTCGCTTATTTACATGAAGAATAAAGTCAGTAAATCAATTACTTAATCCATGGTGAGATGAATTATGGAAAAGCTTGTCGAACGTTTTCTGAATTACGTTACTTTTGATACCAAATCCGATCCTTCTAATCAGCAATGCCCAAGTTCACCGGGTCAAATCACGTTTGCTGAAGCCTTAAAGTCAGAATTGATCGCATTAGAGTTAGTTGATGTTTCTTTAGATGAAAATGGCTATTTGATGGCGAAATTGCCGTCGAACGTCGATTACGATGTGCCTGCCATTGGCTTTGTCGCACATATGGATACCGCCCCTGATGCATCAGGCGCGAACGTGAAACCTCAGGTGATTAAAGATTACCAAGGTGGAACGATTGAATTAGGCACAAGTGGCGAATGTTTAAATCCAAGCCAGTACAAAGACCTTGATACCCTGCATGGCCATGACCTAATCACGACGGATGGCACGACTTTACTTGGTGCCGACAACAAGGCGGGTATCGCTGAGATCATCAGCGCGATTGCTTACCTTAAATCAAACCCAGACATCAAACATGGCGATATTTGTATTGGTTTCACGCCAGACGAAGAAATTGGTCGTGGTGCGAACTTGTTTGATGTTGAAAAGTTTGGCGCCGAGTGGGCGTACACCATCGACGGTGGCCCGGTAGGGGAGTTGGAATTTGAGAACTTCAATGCTACGAGCGCTGATGTGATCTGTCATGGCGTGAACGTTCACCCGGGTACCGCAAAAGGCAAAATGGTGAACGCGATGAATATTGCGGCTCAATTCCAATTGATGATGCCAACACAAGAAACACCCGAGTGCACAGAAGGTTATGAAGGTTTCTACCACCTGAAATCCGCTGAAATGGGCGTAGCGCGTTCTGAATTAGGTTACATCATCCGTGATTTTGAGCGTGAAGGTGTAGAAGCACGTAAGGTATTCATGCAACAGAAAGTGGATGAGCTGAACGAGCGCCTAGAGAAAGGTCGTGTTGAGTTGGTGCTCACCGATAGCTACTTCAATATGAAAGAGATGGTTGAACCGCATCAGCACATTATCGAGTTAGCCAAGCAAGCAATGATCGAGTGCGATGTTGAGCCTATGATCAAGCCTATCCGAGGCGGCACAGATGGCGCTCGCTTATCTTTCATGGGGCTACCGTGTCCGAATATCTTTACTGGTGGCTACAACTTCCATGGTATTCATGAGTTCATTACCATTCAAGGCATGGAACAAGCGGTAAAAGTGATCGTGGAACTGTCTCAGCGTACCGCTATTCACTATCAAAAATAGCCGCCTAAAACGCGATATCTCTTTGTATTTTTGAGAGTATTCATTAATACTCTCTTTAAGTATAAGGGAGTACGCGATGAAAAAGTTAGTTTTACTTTGCACCCACTTAGCCGTGGGTGCTTTTGGTTTTGGGCTTGGTGTCTACGCACTACCTATCTTGATTGAGCCTGATTCTCCTTCCTCAAGTTCTGTTGAAGCGATCAGTCAGCAGGCGATCTATACAGGTGAGTTCACCAAAGACCGACAAGACAGTGACTTTTTGCATTGGGGAGAGGGCATCGTCTCTGTCTCTGAAAGTGCGATAGCTTTTGAAGGTGAATTGGCGCCGGGGCCTGATTATAAGGTTTACCTATCACCTAAGTTTATTGAAACCGAACAAGCTTTCAATGACAGCAAGAACGAGTTACTGAGAGTCGGAGATGTGAAAACATTCGACCGGTTTATGGTTGAGCTTCCCGAAGGTACTGATCTTAATCGATTTAATACCGTTGTGATTTGGTGTGAAACTTTTGGCCAATTTATTACTTCTGCCAAGATAAAATGATAGCCTTACCTAAGCTGAATTAAGCATGAAAAGGAGCGCTCTATTTTTGAGCGCTTTTTTATAATGCGTTTATTGGGTTGAGTCAGTCGCTGTAAAGCTCATTGTTATAGAGCTAATCGTTTTAATGCTCGTCGTTATAAAGCTTAATGGTTGTAATACAAAGGAATAAATAATGGAAAAGATGTGGCAAGTAATAGATTTCCTACTCGCGCATAAGTTTATTTTTAGTGCACTGATTATCTGCATTATTTTAATAATACGACGAATCACTTTGTCTCGAATCCGTGGTGATGTCGCTTTTCTAAGTGAAGACCAACGTAATTGGATGTCACGCACCAAGAACGGTACGTTTGCCATTATTATGGTCACTTTATTTGTGCTGTGGAAATCTGAAATCAGCGAATTTGCACTGTCGGTCACCGCCATTGCTGTTGCAATCGTGGTCGCTTCAAAAGAGATCATCTTGTGTTTTACGGGGTCGATTCAACGCGCAAGCTCTCGTTCATTTAGAATTGGTGACTGGATTGAAGTGGGTAAAATTAGCGGTGAGGTGATTGAGCACAACTTGATGGCGACGGTGATTCAAGAAATCGATTTGTATCACGGGCAATACCACTTCACTGGCAAGACCGCCACGCTGCCTAATAGCATGTTCTTCACTTATCCGGTAAAGAACCTCAACTTCATGAAGCGTTATGTCTACCACAACTTTTTTGTGACGGTAAAAGACTTTGTAAACCTATACCCAATGATCCCGGATCTGATCGTGAGAATTGAAGAGCATTGTGAAGAGTTTATCGATGTTGCCCGTCGTTACAATGGTGTGATTGAGAAGCACGCTGGAGTTGACCTTCCTGGCTCTGAACCGCACATTCATATCACGAGCAGCTCAACGGGTGAGCAAGAAGTTCACTTTATGATCTTCTGCCCGACAGAGAAAGCGATTCATTTAGAACAGGATATCCGTAAGGATTTCATGGAAGCTTACGCTCTGGCGTTCCCACCCAACGCTTAATTTACTTATCTGTCTATTGCCGACCAAGCTACAGCGTCCAACTATAGTGTCCAAACTATAGCGCCCGAAAAAACAAAGCCGAGAGCGATATTATCGACTCTCGGCTTTGTTGTATTTGAGATCTAGACTTAGACCTTGAGACCTAGCGTTAGAGATTAATCCAAGTCAGCGAGTGGCAACCAGTCTACTTCTACACCAGCTTGCTCGAACATATCTTGGCTTATCTTGATCTTATCTCCCCAACGAGAAAGGAAATCTTCACTTTGCTCTGGGCAATGTACCGCTGAAATCCCCGTTTGGATGATTTTTGCTGCACAGTTCGGACAAGGGAAGTGAGTTACCCAAACTTCACAACTGTCTAAATCACGTTTAGCAAACAAGATTGCATTTTCTTCAGCGTGAAGTGTCTTGAGGTATTTCATCTCGCGATCGTCAGTATCAGCACTATCAGACACGCCATGTGGGTAGCCATTAAAACCAACCGAGACAATACGGTTGTGCTTTGTGATTACGGCACCGACTTGAGTTGAAGGATCTTTACTCCAAGAACCGACCAATTCCGCCATTTGATAGAAACGCTTAGCCCATTTTGAAATCATGAGAATTCCTTAACAATTAAATGTGAATGCTTATCTGCCCGACAATACATTATGTTAGACAATATCCATAGAGAACAAAAGCTGAGAGGTTGATTTACCTAGAGATTGTAACGTGTTTGTAACCACTTTATAAGCACTTGGTTTCAATTAACATATTGATACACTTTGGCTAGTTATAATTGATATTCCTCGGACAATGGTAACGGGTGTGTTACGTAAATTTTATACTGTTCAAATACTAATAAGTGACGGTATAACCATGCGTAAAAAGTTGATCCTTACGGCTCTTGCAAGCTCTCTTATTCTTGCTGGATGTGGGCAAGATGCTCAAAATGCCAAGCAAGCGCCTCTACCTCTCGTAGCTGTACAGGATGTTAGCGTTGTTTCTCACCAGCAAAGTAAGTCGTACATCGGTCGTATTGAAGCCGTTGAAGACACGGCTATCACAGCGCAGGTTTCTGGCTATCTACAAAGCCGTCATTTCAATGAAGGTCAAATGGTCGAAAAGGGGCAATTACTTTACTCGATCGAGCCATCTTCTTTTGAAGCTGAAGTCGCAAGCGCAAAAGCGTCTGTTGCTCAAGCGAATGCAAACCTTAAAAAAGCCGAACTTGATTTCAACCGTGGTAAGAACCTACTTCCTAAAGGCAGTATTTCTCAATCGGAATTCGATGCATTGACGGCAAACTTGTTAGGCTCTCAAGCCCAGCTTGAAGCAAGCCAAGCTCAGTTAAATGCCGCGAATGTCCAGCTTTCACATACTCAGATCGTAGCGCCTTTCTCTGGAAGAATCAGCGACACCAAAGTGAGCACGGGTGACCTGGTTTCGCCGTCTTCAGGTGTACTGACTACGTTGGTTAGCCTTGACCCAATTCATGCTTCATTCAGCATCAGTGAGCGTGAACGCATTGAGTTAGGTATGGATCGCATTGAAGGCGATGGCAGCAGCGATTCTGCGGGTGTTGAAGTTCAGATCATGCTTGAGAATGGCGAAGCGTTCGAACACCTAGGTCAGCTTGATTTCTTGGGCAACCGAATCAACCTAAATACTGGCACGATAGCGATGCGTGCGATTGCCGATAACCCAGAACAGCAACTTCTTCCTGGCCAGCACGTTCGTGTTGATCTGCGTGAGAAGCAATCTATTGATGTCGTCACCATTCCTCGCCGCGCGGTTCAAACCGATCTAGAAGGTGATTTTGTGATGGTGCTGGTGGAAGGTGAGGCTGCCCCAGTAGCTGAACGTAGAAACATCGAGATGGGACGACAAGTTGAAGGTGGTGTGATTGTTCACTCTGGATTAGAGCAGGACGACGCGGTGATCACTCAAGGCTTACAGCGTGTGCGTAATGGTATGTCTGTTCGCATTCAACCTACTGCTGAACAAGCTGAGTAAGGGGCTTATTTATGTTGAGTCGTTTCTTTATTCAAAGGCCTAAGTTTGCCCTTGTAATATCCATAATCTTAACACTGGCGGGTGCGATCTCTCTCGCTATCTTGCCAGTGGCGGAATATCCAAAAATTAGTCCGCCTTCTGTTAGTGTTACAGCGTTCTATACAGGTGCAAGTGCAGAAGTAGTAGAACAGGCGATAGCCGACCCCATAGAAACGTCGGTTAACGGCGTTGAAGATATGATCTACATGTCTTCTAAGAGTGCTAATGATGGTTCATACAACCTTAACGTGACCTTTGATGTTGGTACTGATGCTGATATGGCTCAGGTCAACGTTCAGAACCGAGTTGCTCAAATCGAATCAAAGCTTCCTCAAGAAGTTAGAATGGTGGGTGTCACCGTTAAAAAGCGTTCACCTGACCTTTTGATGGTATTGAACTTCTATTCGCCAAACGGTGAGTACGACGATCAATTCCTGATCAACTACGTGAACTTAAACATTAAAGACCAATTGGCTCGTGTAAAGGGCATTAGTGAAGTTAACGTGTTGGGTGGTGGTGAATACGCGATGCGTGTTTGGTTAGATCCTGAGAAAATGGCTAACCTGAATATAACCACCTCTGACGTGAATCGCGCTTTGGCGGAGCAGAACGTTCAAGTCGCTGCAGGCCGTATTGGAGCCGCGCCTTATAACGACGCGCAAGAAGTGCAGTTCAACTTGGTAACAAAAGGCCGACTAGAAACGGCTGATGAGTTTGAAAATGTTGTGCTTCGTGCAAATCAAGACGGTTCAACGGTTTACCTAAAAGACATTGCACGCGTTGAGCTGGGTAAAAAGTTCTACGATGGTAATGGTAAATACCGTGGTCAAGATGCTTCAATCGTAACGCTGTCACTTCAGTCAGACGCTAACGCGCTGGAAAGTGGTAAAGCAGTAATGGCGATGCTAGACAATCTAAGCAAAAACTTCCCTGAAGGCGTTGCTTATGAGGCGAGTTATGACACCACACTCTTCGTTGCTGAGTCGATTAAAGGCGTAGTCAAAACACTTATCGAAGCAATTTTGCTGGTTATCGCGGTAACGTACCTGTTCTTAGGTAGTGCGCGTGCGACCTTGATTCCGGTGGTTGCGATTCCGGTATCTTTGATTGGTACTTTTGCGATCATGCAGATGACAGGCTTTACCATCAACACGGTAACCCTGTTTGGTTTGATATTGGCGATTGGTATCGTAGTAGATGATGCGATCTTGGTTATCGAGAACGTAGATACCACGATGGCCAAAGACCCTACGATCTCACCGCGTAAAGCAACACTGATCGCGATGAAAGAAGTAACGGGTCCAATTGTGACATCTACGTTGGTACTACTCGCCGTGTTTATCCCTGTAGCGATGCTTCCGGGTATTACAGGCATCATGTATCGCCAGTTTGCTCTGACTATCTGTATCGCGGTTGTTATCTCGTCAATTAACGCACTGACCTTGTCTCCGGCATTGTGTTCATTGGTTCTTAAACAGGGTGGTGGTAACACAGCACGTTGGTATCAAGCGTTTAACCGTGGTCTTGAATCTGTCACCAACAAATACGGTCAAATTGCAGGCTTCCTTGTGAAAAAGGGCGTTTTGCTATTTACCTTCTTTGTAGTCGCGCTAGCAGCAGTAACTTACTTTGCGAAAACCACGTCTACGGCGTTTGTACCTCAAGAAGATAAAGGTATCTTGCTGGTTAACGTTCAACTTCCTGACGCAGCATCACTGTCTCGTACAGAAGATGTGACAAAGCAATTGTTAGAGATGGTTGAGCAAGAGCCGGGCGTTGATGGTGTGACACTGGTTAACGGCTACGCATTCATGACGGGCGCTTCTGCTTCGAATGGCGCGTCGCTGTTTATAAAGCTGCATGATTGGGATATGCGTAACGCACTGGATGGTCAACATTCCGCACAAGCTATCTCGCAACGTATTAACGGTCGAGCAGCCACTGAACTGCCTCAGGCGATTGTATTTGCGATGGGACCTCCTGCGGTACCGGGCATGGGCGCAGCGTCTGGATTTGAGTTTGTTCTAGAAGATACATTAGGCCGTAGCCGAACTGATCTGGCGATGGTAATGAATGACGTGATTGCTGAGGCGAACAAACAGCCTGAGATTTCACACACGTTCAGTACCTTCCGTGCCAACGTTCCTCACTACTATGTCGATATCGACCGTGAGAAAGCGCAGCAATTAGGCATTCCGTTGTCGGAAATATTCCAAACGCTACAAGGTAATCTTGGTTCACTGTACGTGAATGATTTCACCATGTTTGGTAAGAACTTCCGCGTGACCATGCAAGCTGACAGTGAACACCGTAGCAGCATGGACGATCTACAGCGATTCCACGTACGTTCGTCTAATGGCGAGATGATCCCGTTAAGCACATTGGTGACTTACGATCAGATATTTGAACCAGATGTAGCATGGCGTTACAACATGTACCGCAGTGCAGTAATCCAAGGCCAACCAGCGCCGGGTTACTCAAGTGGTGATGCAATTGCAGCGATGGAACGTGTTGCTGCTGATGTACTACCGCAGGGTTATCAGTACGAATGGACAGGCATGGCTTACCAAGAAGTACTAGCAGGTAACCAAGCGATCTTTGCTTTTGCACTGGCTCTGATCTTCATCTATCTGTTCATGGTGGCGCAGTACGAGAGTTGGACAATACCGATAGCGATTATATTAGTGGTACCGGTTGCAACCTTAGGTTCTTTCTTGGCGCTGAACCTGACAGGCACACCGCTGAATCTCTATGCGCAAATTGGTTTGGTTCTCTTGATAGCCTTGGCCGCGAAGAATGCAATTTTGATTGTGGAGTTCGCGAAAGTTGAGCGTGAAGAGAAAGACGCATCAATCGAAGATGCAGCTGTGAAGGGCGGTACGCTGCGTTTCCGTGCTGTGAACATGACCTCTTGGTCATTCATCTTAGGTATCTTCCCGCTTATCTTCGCAGCGGGTGCTGGTCACGTGAGCCAGAACTCGTTGGGTATTTCCCTGATCGGCGGTCTGCTATGTGTGTTGTTAGCGGGTACGTTCCTAATCCCAGGCTTCTATGCATTCGTGCAACGTAAGCGTGAGAAGGCACATGGTGGTAATACTAAGTTGATTCCACTCGACGATGAGTAAAGGAACTTTTATTTATAGGAACGGTTTTCTGTTAAAAACCGCTTCCTTATAAAAATCATCCCCTTATGAAAAATAAGGCTTAGTGTGATGCTAAGCCTTATTTTTATTCCAATCATGAATGAAAAAAGTCGTTTATATAATCAAATGTTCATTGTGTGATGGAGTTAACACTCTAAAAGTAGGTGTCTAATAAAATGATGTTTTATTTTTAAATTGTTGATATTTAATAATAAGTAATGGTTCAGCTAACGATTGTACGCTCGAAAGCATTTGCACAATAGTGTGAAGTGTTTCAAAATTAACACGTTATATTGAAATTTTTGTGCACTGAGGTTCTTATGAAGGTCATTGATTTATTTAAACACCGAGGCGATAGCGTTTCTTCGCAACACTCTGAGTTTATGCAATGGATGTCTCCAGCTCTTAGAGAGTATTGGGGCGACTTCCTGAACCGCACGCAAAATAGTCACTTTTTCGCTTGGGTTCGTGATCACCACCAACCAGCAGTGAACGAAGATGCGCCTGTTATGCCGGTAGAGAAGCCGATCGAAATTAAGCCTGAAGCACAACTTGTGTTGAATGAGCTGAATCAGCAGATCGGTGAAGTTATTCATACTGGCGATTGGATTAATGTAAGTCAAGAGCGCATTAACCAGTTTGGTTTAGTGACTGAAGACATGCAGTGGATCCATACTGAGCCTTCTAAGGCAGAAACGGATTCACCTTTCAAAACGACTATCGCACATGGTTTTTTGACCTTGTCTCTTCTTCCAAGATTGACTGACAGTGTTGATCCAGATAAATCTCAATTCCCAACAGCTAAAATGGTTGTGAACATTGGGCTTAACCAAGTTCGTTTCCCTTACCCTGTTAAGTCTGGCAGTAACGTTCGCGCTAAGAGTACGTTGACAAAAGTAACGCCAATCAAAAAGGGTTTAGAGATTGAGCGCGAAATCCGCGTAGAAATCGAAGGGGTTCGTCGCCCTGGTGCTGTGATTGTGTCGGTGATTCAACTTCACTTCTAGTACTTTGCTTTAAGAGAAATGATTCTTAAACAAAGATTATAGATTCCAAAAAAAGAGAGAGCTAAATGCTCTCTCTTTTTTGTTTGTGTCATATCAAATAGACATCACAGCATTACTAACATAGCTCAATAGCTCAATAGCTCAATAGCTCTTTGCTATTTAATACGTGTATAGCCGTATTCTTCGATAAGGTCTTGCCCTTGCTTTGACTTCACGAACTTAATGAAATCTTTGCTTTCATCCGAAACTGCGTCTGTTTTGTGTAGCAACAAAAACGGACGAGCCAGCTCATAGCTGTGGTTAGCAATATTCTTTGATGTCGGTTCAACGCCTTCAAATGTGATTGCCTTAATCGAACGATCGACAGAGCCAACAGAGATAAAGCCAATCGCGTGTGGGTTATGGTTAACGATTGTTTTTACCATGCTGTTGCTGTTTACAACCAAGTTATTTGGATTGATGTCAGACACTAGACGGTCATTAATGATTTTCGTTAAACCAAGTAAGCTTTCGAAGCTGTAGCGTGAACCAGAAGAAGCTTCACGAGTTACGACCGCGATAGGTTGGTCGGCACCACCCACTTCCTTCCAATTCGTTACCTTACCTTTGTAGATATCGAATAGCTGTTCACGAGTGATGTTATTCACGGCGTTCGAACGATTGGTTACGACTGCTAGGCCGTCAAAGGCAATTGGGAATACCTGTAACTCTTCGCTCTGTTCACGGTTGGTTAAGTAACGTGAGCTCATACCCACGTCAGCGACACCTTTATTCACCATGGTAATGCCAGCTGTAGAGCCTATGCCCTGGACTGCAATGTAATTATCAGGATGAGTCTTGTTGTACTCCTCTGCTAATACATCCATCACTCGAGCAACAGAAGTGGAGCCCGAAATATTGGTTTCTTGTGCATAAGCAGCATGAGAAGAAAGGGCTAAGGATAAAAGAGAGGCAAGCGCGACTCGTAACATAAACAACTCCTAGTTAATAACATTTGTCGCATATGATAGGTCGGTTATATGACACTTTTGTGAAAATTCATATTCGTGATTTAGTGTCCGGAATCTTTAAACCAACACCGCTAACGTTGGTTCATGAGCGCGAGACGGCTTTACGAAAGAAGATCGGATATGAGAGCGCGGTTGGTATTTTGTTTGCCCTTGTTCGCTAAAGTGTTTGTTGAGTCCTAAGCTAATTAGAGACTGATTGAAATTTCTATTAAGTTAGAAGGGGTGTTATGTCCGTCATTCATATAGAACTTAACCGGCTTTTAATTGGGGCTGAAAGGCTCTGTACTTCTCGAAATCGCAGTTTACCTGTCGAGCTAGGTAAATCCTTATATGAAGAGTGTGAGGGTGGTGTATTGTTCTCTCAGGCCCACTATTTGCTCGACTCATCCCATAGTGATTATACAAACGAAATCGCCTGCGTTACTTTTGATGAGTCGTTGACTTGTTGGCAGGTTATGGTGCCGCTTGAAACCGAAGTCAGCACCGATTCCATTCATTGGGGACCTTATCCCTACCTTCCCAAATCTAAGGCTCTTGATGCTATTTTGTCTGAAATAGAAAAAGATCCTAAGTCTTATTTTTGGTCTTAGTTAAGGCAGTGGTCTTAGGTCATCCACTTATCTAGTTGGTTTCAACCTCGACCACTTCTTTGTTAAATCAAGGCTGTTAAACTTTTAACCATACTACTTAAGTTTTGAAACGAGTTTGGGGTTGCTGAGCCTGAGCAATCAGTGATCTAAAGTCTTTTGGTGTCTTGCCATGATACGTCTTAAAGGCGGTGCTGAAGTGCGCTGCACTCTTAAAGCCAGACTCATAAGCGATCTGTGTGATCGATTTAGCGGATGTTCTGAGTTGGGTGGCGGCATGAGCAATACGTTTGATTTTCAAAAGGTTTGAAAAAGAAAGGTCTTCAGCAGATAGGCGTCGCTTCAGTGTCGCAGGAGACATGCCCATGTAACTGGCTAACGTGTCTAACGAAATATTGTTTTCGATGTTTTGTTCTATGTAGTGGATAACTTTCTGCGTGACGGTAAGCCTTGCAGCTCGAGCAATGATCACGAGTAGAGCAGGGTGCTTCTCAACCATCAAAGAAAGCAGAGCTAAGCCCAGTTGGGTGAGTGCGTAGTCATTTTTAGGAGAAGAATCAGCGAGAGACATAGTTAGCTCTTTCAGCTCACGTATTTGGATGTCAGCTCGGTCGAACTTGATGTATTCCTGAGGGACGCGTAACGACTCAAGATCTCCAGACTGGTTGATGAATTTTTGGAATATCGATAAATCGAAGTCTAAACACGTTGCGCTGAATTCACCGTTTTCAGTATCAACGTCGATGTCTTTAATTTGGCCGGAGTTGTATAGCGTGAAATCGCCGGCTTGAAGTGAAGCTTCAGTACCATCAGGTAGGGTGAAAGAAATACTGCCTTTCGAAACGATGAAAATACCGTTTTTAGAGGCGGGGTAACGTTCCCGTTTCCTAGGAATAAAGTTTCTAAATTGAGTAACAGTTATCGATGACATAGTGCGCTTCTTTGACGTTGTAAACGAGTTGCTTATTGGTTTTAGTATTGTTTAAGCATGAGACATTTACAAAAAAGGCGCTAATAATTAGCGCCTTTAGAAGTAAACCTATCAGAAATTAGGCTTCGGTTTCGTTTGTTGTTTCAGGCTCGCTAGGCAAGTCCGCAAATACTTGTGTAGGTTTTGCTACCAAGTTCCGGTTTTCCTGATTAACTTCTGAGAGAACTACTTCTAAAACGTCTCCCAGTTTGTATACCATTTCTTTATCGATAGATACAGTACCCATATCACCGTTGCACTCTATTCTTTCTTTATTATTAAGAATGAGAGAGCCAGGGATAAATGCAGCCGCACCATTTTCAAGTAGACGTACACGCATACCTGCACGGTTAATGTCGAAGATCTCTGCTTGGAAACGAGTTTCTTCAACTGGAGCGTTCGCTAGAGTACGAGCATACAACCAATCGCCAACGTTACGTTCAGCCATGCCGTGGTGACGGCGGTGCAGGGCAAGTTCATCACCAATGGTTTCGTCTGGTGTTTGAATTGGCGCTTTACCTAAGATGTGTGCTTTAAGCATACGGTGGTTAATCATGTCCCCGTATTTACGAATTGGAGATGTCCACGTCGCGTAAATGTCTAATCCCATTGCGTAGTGCGGCGCAGGTTCATTGCTGATCTCGCTGTACGCTTGGAATTTACGAATACGGTTGTCGTAGTAGCTGTTGTCTAAAGAACCTAACCAACGACGCAGAGTAGCAAAACCTTCCAGAGAAACGATTTGCTCTTCTGTAAACGGTGTTTCTGCTTCTGGGTTAACCAGTTCTAGAACGTCTGTTAATTTCTCAGCTTTAAAACCAGAGTGACAGTTAAAGACGCCTTGGTTAAAGCTTTCTTTTAATACTCGGCCTGCACAGATGTTCGCGCTGATCATAGACTCTTCAACCAACTTGTTCGCACTACGACGCATGTCAGCATGGATAGCAACAACATCGTTATCTTCGCTAAGCTCAAAGCGGTAGTCAGGGCGGTCTGGGAACACAACCGCATTTGCTGAACGCCACGCTGAACGTGCTTGAGCAAATTGGTGAAGGTCAGAAACAATCGCAGCGATTTCTTCTGATGGTTGCCACTTCTCTGATGCACCAGTTTCTAGCCAGTCAGATACATTGTCGTAAGCAAGACGAGCGTGAGATTTGATATTGGCAGCGAAGAAGTTAATGTCATCACCGATAACGCCATCTTTAGATACCGTTACTGTGCAGCAAAGTGCAGGGCGAACTTCGTTCTCGATTAGCGAACATAAGTTGTCAGCCAGATCACGAGGCAACATTGGAATATTACGACCTGGAAGGTAAATTGTGAAACCACGCTCACGAGCCACTTTATCCATCGCATCATCTGGAGAGATGTAAGCCGTAGGATCTGCAATCGCGATAGTCAGTTCAAAATCACCGTTCTCTTTCTTCTTCGCGTAAAGCGCATCATCCATATCTTTTGTGCTTTCACCATCAATGGTCACAAAAGGGACGTGTGTCATGTCGATACGTTCAATATCGGCGTCGTCATTGATCTTCCAATCATCGATACCTTCAGGTTCGCTGTTAGGTAGGTCGTTTTGTGCCAGCGTTACCCACCAAGGTGCGATCTTGTCGTCAGCGTCTGTGATTTTCTCAGAGATTTGAGCCAAGAATCCGTTGTCACCTTTTAACGGGTGTTGAACGATATGAGCAACAACCCAGTCGCCTTCTTTTAGCGTTTCAGGGTTTAGACCCTTCTTTGCTTTCGCTTTAAGTTGCAGCTTTTTCAGTTGCGGGTGATCAGGAACTACGTTCAAACGACCTTTAAACAACTTCACTCGAGCAATAAAACGAGTAAGACCCTGTTCAATCAATTCCTCAGGCTCTGCTACTTCGCGATCTTTCTCGGTGCGAATGATGGCAATAACTTTGTCACCGTGCACACATTTCTTCATGTATGGCGGTGGGATAAAGAAACTGGTCTTGTTATCGACTTCGAGAAAACCAAACCCTTTTTCAGTGGCTTTGATTGTACCTTCCTTTTTAGGGAGGGTTTCTTGGATTTGCTGTTTGAGTTGAGCGAGTAGAGGATTATCTTGAAACATTTGACTTTTATCTATCGAGGACAATTGAGCACACTATAATCATTGCGAGGCTTGATTACTACTGAAAGGCGAAGTGAGCGTAAATTAATTGCCCTCTTATTTAACTAGGTCAATTTGCTCGAAGTTTGGTGCTGTGACGAGATATTCATCAAGTTTTGACGATATGATAGCCAGTATTGATGTAAAACCGAAAAATATGTGATGTATTTCAATTTTTTCTGGCTTTTTTTATGCATTTAGGGAATAATCCGCCTCCCTTAGACGTCCCTAATGGCTTGAAGTGTTTTATTACTGCTTCGTAACTCTGAATGGAATCAGTATCTGATTGGATCAGTATTGGAATTGATAGAGCTCCCGGGACCTTTTGTTTACTTATATATAGTGGGATCCCAATGTCCGAATCTGTAATTCAATTTAATGAATTAGCCCTTAACGATAACATTCTTTCAGCTCTTGATAGCATGGGTTTCGTTTCTCCGACTCCAATCCAAGCAGCAGCTATTCCTCTTCTTCTTGAAGGCCGTGACGCACTAGGTAAAGCACAGACTGGTACTGGTAAAACAGCAGCATTCTCTCTGCCTTTACTTAACAAAATCAACCTGAACCAACACAAACCACAAGCAATCATCATGGCTCCTACTCGTGAGCTAGCTATTCAAGTTGCTGCGGAAATCAAAAACTTAGGTCGTGACATCAACGGTCTTAAAGTTCTTGAAATCTACGGTGGTGCTTCAATTGTTGACCAAATGCGTGCTCTAAGCCGCGGTGCTCACATTGTTGTTGGTACTCCAGGTCGTGTTAAAGACTTACTAACTCGTGACCGTCTACACCTAGATGAAGCGCATACATTTGTTCTTGATGAAGCAGATGAAATGCTAAAAATGGGCTTCGTAGATGACGTTACTTGGATCCTAGAGCAAGCGCCAGAATCTGCACAACGTGTACTTTTCTCTGCGACTATGCCTCCAATGGTTAAGACTATTGTTGACCGTTACCTACGTAACCCGGCTAAAGTTGACGTTGCTGGTACTAACCACACAGTTGACAAAGTAGCGCAGAACTACTGGGTTGTTAAAGGCGTAGAAAAAGACGAAGCAATGTCTCGTCTTCTTGAAACTGAAGAAACTGACGCGTCAATCGTATTCGTACGTACTCGTCAAGACACTGAGCGTCTAGCTGATTGGCTATCTGCACGTGGCTTTAAAGCTGCTGCACTGCACGGTGATATTCCTCAGTCTCTACGTGAGCGCACTGTTGATCACATCAAACAAGGTGTTATCGATATCCTAGTTGCAACTGACGTTGTAGCACGTGGTCTTGATGTTCCACGTATCACTCACGTATTTAACTACGACATCCCATTCGATGTTGAATCTTACATCCACCGTATTGGCCGTACTGGCCGTGCTGGACGTAAAGGTAAAGCGATCCTACTAGTTCGCACTAACCAAATCCGTATGCTTCGCACAATCGAGCGTGTAACTAAGTCTCAAATGGAAGAAATCCAACTTCCACAACGTGACGAAGTTGCTGCTGCACGTGTTGCTAAGCTTGGTGCTGAGCTTGAAACTGAGAAAGAGAGCAAAGCTCTAGAAAACTTCGCAGGTTTAATCTCTACACTACAAGAATCTCTAGAAGTTGATGCTGCTACTCTAGCTGCAATGCTTCTTAAGCGTCAGCAAGGTAAGAGCCCACTATTCTACGTTGGCGAAGACCCAATGATCGCTGCTATTGAGCGTGATAAGAACCGTCGCAAAGAGCGTCGTGAAGACCGTGACAATGGTCGTGGCGATCGTAACTTCAATACGCAAGATTGGGATACGTACCAACTACAAGTTGGCCGTGAGCAAGGCGTTCAGGTTAAAGACATCGTTGGCGCACTAGCAAACGAACTTGGCCTAACTAAAGGTTCTATCGGTGCTATCAAGCTAGACCAAGGTTCTACTTACGTTCAACTGCCAAAAGCAATGAACTCTGAAACTGCTGGTAAGCTAAGCAAACTTCGCATTCGTCAAAAAGAAGCTGGCGCTGTAGTTGTTGATTTCAACGACTTCCGTGAGCCTCGTCGTGGCGGCGGCGGTCGTGATGGCAACCGTGGCGGTCGTGATGGCGGTCGTGGCGGTCGTGATGGCGGCGGCTACCGTGGTAACCGTGAAGGCGGTAATCGCGAAGGTGGTAACCGTGAAGGTGGCAATGGCGGTCGTGGTGGCTACCGTGGCAACCGTGACGGCGCTCGTGATGGTAACTCAGCTGGCGGCCGTGATGGCGAACGTCGTTTCGACCGTAACCGTGGTGGCGATCACCGTGGTAACCACCGTGGCGAACGTGGCCATGGCAACGCAGCAGGCGGCAACCGTGGTCGTCGTCCAGAGCGCAGCGAAGGTTAATCAACCTTTAGTTTTAAGCTGAAGCTTACAAGCCAAGTGCTTATAGACGAATAGCTTAAACAGTGAATTTAAAAGCCGAGCATAATGCTCGGCTTTTTTGTGCCTGTTATTTTATTTTTCGCGCCTGTAGCACGTTCTAAGCCCAGGTTTAGCTAATGCCTCGTATCACATGGCAATCACACTCACATGCGCTTAAGGCGTTGTTTAGGGTATTTAATCAGGGAGTATGGGAGTCGTTCGCTGTCTAGCAAAAGAAATGCACAGCTATAATGAAAAATGAAAATGAATTTTGAAGTAAGAGCTGCTCAACCTTTCGAGCTGAATAAGTGATCTCTTTAAATTATGAGGCAAAGAGAAACGCCTTAAAGTCTATTCGCGGTTATTGGTAACCAACCGCTCTATATTTAAGTGTCGTGCTGTATTTTTTAAGTCGTAGCGTAGAACGCTAGCTTGTTTTGGGCTTTATGGGCTTAGTTTATGAATTGGACTTATGGATAAGATTTCAATACAAGATGACTTTGCTCTCAATGTGGTTTGTATGAACCTATCAGTTTCATAAGTGCATTTACTTCATCTAATTCAACTATTTTTTAATTTTCGTTCTCGAAAGAAATGAATTGATGACTAAGATCAACTTAATTGTGTTCATTTGGTGGTTTTTGCAAAACAAAAGTTGAAAGATTCAAAAATTATTGAATAATAGACTTAACTAAAATTGAAGCGCAAACTTCACTAAATTCGTACTGAAACAGGATCCATATCCAATGTCTAATTCGTTTGTTCTGGTTATTAACTCGGGTAGTTCTTCCCTTAAATTTGCTGTCATCGATTCTGTTTCTGGTGACGCAGTATTAAGTGGCTTAGGGGAGTGTTTTGGTCTTGAAGATGCTCGCATGAGCTGGAAGTATCAAGGTCAGAAAACAGAAATTGCTATTCAAGGTGAGGGTAACCACCACAAAATTGCCATTGGCAAGTTGGTAGGCTTGATGGAAGACCTAGGCTTCACGGCAGATATCGTAGCTATCGGTCACCGTATCGTTCATGGTGGCGAAAAGTTCACTCAGACTGTTCGTATTACTGAAGAAGTAACGAATGAGATTGAAAGCCTGTCTGATCTCGCTCCACTTCATAACCCAGCAGGTGCTATTGGTATCCGTGCTGCGATTGAAGCTTTCCCTTCTCTACCTCAGTTCGCTGTGTTTGATACTGCTTTCCACCAAACAATGCCACAACGTGCATTTACGGGTGCCATCGCAAAAGAGCTATACACAGACTTTGGCGTTCGTCGTTACGGTTTCCACGGTACTAGCCACTACTTCGTTAGCCGTGAAGCAGCGAAAATGGTCAACAAGCCAGTTGAAGAATCTAGTTTCATCTCTGTTCACCTAGGTAATGGCGCTTCAGTATGTGCTATCAAAGATGGTAACAGTGTTGATACCTCAATGGGCTTCACACCGCTTTCAGGCCTTATGATGGGCACACGTTGTGGTGACTTAGACCCAGGTATCATCGAGTACCTACTTAAGAAAGGTTGGTCACAAGAGCAAGTATTCAACTCTCTAAACAAGGAGTCTGGCTTCCTAGGCGTGTCTGGTCTTACGAGCGATGCTCGTGGCATTTTAGAAGCAATGGAAGAGGGCCACGAAGGCGCGAAACTGGCTTTTGAGGTGTTTACTTACCGCGTAGCTAAATACGTTGCTTCTTACCTTGCAACGCTAGATTCTTTAGATGGCATCATCTTCACCGGTGGTATTGGTGAGAACTCACTACCAATTCGCCGTGAGATCCTAAGCAACCTTAAGATTCTTGGTTTTGTTGAAGATGTAGCTGGTAACGAAGCAGCTCGCTTTGGCGCTGAAGGCATCATCGCTAAATCTGAAATGCTTGGCGCAGTAGCAATGGTTATTCCAACTAATGAAGAATTCGTTATCGTACAGCAATCAGTAGCTTTGCTAAACAGTACTAAATAGTTCTTATTAAATTGTAGATTAAGCCGCTGATTTTCAGCGGCTTTTTTTTATCTAAAAGAAAGTGAGGTAAGTGATATTTATAGAGTTAAAGGGTAGTTATCTCTTCTTAGTAGGTTTTCGTTTGCATGAATATTCACTTTTAAAATATTCAAAGATTCATGCCTTATAATATTCTATTTTATTATATATATGATTTTATTGGACTTTTTCTTAATTTTTTTACGATTTTCACTTGTTTGTTTATTGACGGTGCATGTGTTAATTGTTGAAATGTATTCAAATTGACGCAGAGCAATGTGAGGAATGAAATGGATAATATAAATCAACGTATACATAAATCAGCCAGACTAGCTTATATCTACTCACGAGTAAGTAAGTTAACCCAAGCTCAGCAGGGTGGTGGGATTGGTCGACAGATAGATCGAGGCATGAAGTTTGTTGAAGACTTGAACACAAAAGCTGGCCAACAAGAAAAATTTCATAGGTATGAAATTGCTAACGAAATGATAGTAGACAAAGGCTTGTCTGCATATTTGGGTCGAAACACATGTGAAAATGCAGGGTTAGGAGCATTTTTACAAGCTGCACGTGAGGGAAAAATCCCACCTCATTCGCTTTTAGTTGTTGAAGCTGTGGACAGAATTAGCCGTCTAGATCCTAGTCAGGCTCGTATGATTTTCCTCGAGTTAGCACGGTATAAAATCGATATTGCGATACAAAAATTCAATCTTGTTGTTTATCATGATGAAAAAACAGACATGGGAAGTGACTTACTGCTTACTGCTGCATTCCATCTAGCTCACATGGAAAGTCAGCAAAAATCAGATCGAATATGTGCGACTTTTGACAAAAAGAGAGAGCTGGAACGTCAAGGTGGTGTAAAACGAACTACTATTTGTCCCGCCTGGATGAAGATTTCTCCATGTAAAACAAAGTTTGAACTAATTCCTGAGAGTGTAGGTGTATTGAAACGTATTTTTAAGATGCGAATAGATCACGGCATGGGAGCAATATCTGTTGCTAAGAAACTCAATAGTGAGGGTGTTTCGAACTTCAATGGTCGGCCGTGGAGCACTAAACTAATTGAAAAGTACTGGAAAATGCCGCAATGCATTGGTGCTTTTCAGCCAAAGACTGATGATTATAAATCAGGAAAACGCAGAAAAGTCCCACTTGGCGATTTGATTACAGATTACTATCCAGCGGCTATAAGCAAGACAGATTTTGCTATTGTCCAGGATAGTTTCTCAAAATATGAGAAAGGAGCTAAATCTCATAACTGTAAAAACTTGTATGCAGGACTACTAAAGTGTGCCACGTGCGGCGGAACATTGAGTTTTGCAAAGCCAAATAGAGGTCAGCCAAAACTACGTTGTAGAAACTATTTGGACAATAGAGGGTGTACTCAAGGTCGCAATGGTTCACTAAACTACCTTCCAGTCGAAAAACTGCTTGTTGATAGCCTTTCATCTATAGAGTACTCGCAGTTGCATCGGCGTACTAACTTAACAACTGACACGAATCAGCTATCAGATATAGAGCTTGAGCTGAATAATGAGCATATGAAAGTAGCTGAGTTAAAAAACGAGCTAGAAAATGTAAGTAGCTCTAGTGCGATATCGACTCTAGCTAGAGAGCTAGATAGGGCGTGTATTAGAGTAGAAAAGCTTAAGCAGCAGCAAGCTATGTTATTAAGAACACAATCAACCCCAGATCTAAGCATCTTTGAAGAAGCAGACTTTACTAAAATGGAAGAAAGGTGTCGGTATAATAATTTTATCAGCAGCTTTGTTGACTATGTTGTCGTGTCAGGTAGCGATTGTATTGTGTGCTTCAAAGGTGACCTAGGTTTCGTGCAGTTGTTATTAGGTAACCGCTCAGAGAGGCTTAGAGAGCGTGGTTATATGCTTGGTAAAGATGTAATCGAAGGTAAATTTAAAAATGATAAAATTCTTGATGACGACAAGGTGATTCAAATTGATCTTGGTAAGTATGTGGAGAAGCAAAATCAATTTTTCGCAAAGCTCACAGATTTACCGATCCCTAGCTCTAGTGATTACTTAATGAGCATCAAATTTGCTTTTAATATTCAGATCAAGCTAGGTTTGTGTCCAAGCTTGAAGAGCGTGACGACAAACATATTAAACAGCAATGATATTCAAAATAATCTATTGAAATAGGTCTCTCCTATTGTGATGAATAACGAAAAGCTTAGAGGATCATCTGTGAGTTTTTTTTACGTTAGTTGGGTATGTGTTATCGACGATATAACATCCAAATAGGAATACTTAAATTACGCGATTTCGATCTTCTGCAAGATTTATCAGTTAATTAAGGATTATTGAATTGGCGAGGCTAGCCTCGCCTAAACCAAAGGAGCAACACATGAAAATTGAACATATTGATGAGAACATAAGAGTAAGGTTGCTCAAGCTATTTGATGGTAACAGACAAATGGTAGAAGAATGGCTCACAACATCGAAAGTTGTCTTCAATAATGAAACACCGCTATATGTTCTAGACACACCGCAGGGATACCACAAAGTACTGGAAGTCATTAATAGAATTGAGCTTGGTGATTTATCTTAACTAATGTTATAGAAATTAGGGCAATTCAATGCAAGCACCAACCTTAGATAGCATAGAGTTCAACTTCAATGATTACGATCTAGGCTTAGAGCGTTACGTCAGAGGTATCTGGGAGCTACAGATACTAAGGCTTCATGTTCTTGATGAACAACTCGATTCTTCCGTAGTCGATGAAATCAATCGAATTAACGAGTCACTTGGTATTACGGTTATCAGTATTGATTTAGTTGAACTTACCGACTTATATGCTGAGTCTGAAGATCTTAAAGAAGCGATAGAGCAAAGTGAACACCCTAAATGGCTTTGGCTTCATGGCGTCGATGCTTTGAAAGATACTCATTTTGCAGGATGGTTACGGTCATTGTTGACCGTTCGCTCGGTAGAGAATGTGCGAGTTGTCTTTGTTGCACGGTCTCAAGAGGAGCTGAGGGTAGTGTTTAGAGACATAAAGACTCCATTATATCAATCGACAATTGCACTTGATGCTAGCTTTGAACAGTCTAAGCAATAAAATGCCCAGAGAGACACTCAGTTGGGGCGGTTATTAACCGAGTTCTATTTAATGATATCTTTAGCAATATAACTATTTGTGATGCAAGGCATATTTCTTTCATAAAAAGCATACTGGATTCTATAATGCCAAACCACGGCTAATTATTCCTTATTAAACAGTTATATAGTATGATAAACCTACTTTAACTAATGAATTTGAAGCATGCCAGACGCGCCTTCCTCAAGCCCTAACATCTATAAAACAATATTTTTTGTAAGCCTGATCACGTGCTTACTTTTTTGCATTGTGCTTTTAGCGCTGCTTGTATGTTTGCCGTCACCATCATTGCTCTCTTATCTTGGGTATGCAGACTCTGTTGCACTTGCTAATGCCAACAATATCAACGACCCGTTCACATCTCACATTGTTGGTGAGCTAGTAAAAAACGGAACATTGATAAGCCTCAAGGATGTGTGGTCATTTCAAACGGGCTTTTATCAAACGATTATCACTTTCCTTATAGCCATTAACGGTTTGATTGCTGCAATATCAGTAATTTACATCAAAAGTACATCTGAAGAAAAAGCCGAAGAAATCACAAAAAAATATATGCATAGTGATACATTTAATCACGTACTTAACACAAAGGTTGAGAATGAAGCGGAATCACGCCTTCGAGTCGTGCAAAGCGATCTGAATGCTACTGCTGGTGATTTTGAGAGGTCATTAGGAACTGTGGATGAAGCTCTAGAACGATTACAACTTTTAGAAACAGAAAACCAAACCCTACGCCAACAAATAAAGGTCATTTCGGAACGTGTTGCTAAATTAGACACAGCCGAATCAGAAGGCAAAGAAACTCTACTTGTCAAAAAGGAACAATAGATGGCATTCGTTAGAAAATCTGGTAGAAAAACTCAGGCGACTACAGAATTTGAAGATTTGTCTACACCTGAACATCTAATAGCACTTGCTGAAGATAAAGGGTTGGAGACTGATCCTGTCAATGTATCTGAATTGGCCAGACATCTAGGGATTGCCGTTAGATATGAACCAATGCAAGATGAAGAATCAGGTTCACTTAAGAAAGAGAAAAAGTCAGGTAGTTGGGTAATGACCGTTAATTCACTACACCATCCGCATAGACAAAGATTTACGATAGCTCACGAAATTGCACACCGCATACGGCATGCCGCTAACAGTGACTGTTTCGAAGATACAACTTTTTTTAGAAATGGGGAAACAAACTGGATGGAAGCCGAGGCAAATGATTTTGCAGCGTCACTATTGATGCCTAAAGATGCTTTCAATAAATTCATAGCCAACGTATCGTCAAAGGTTGAAGATGTTGCTATGCACTTCCAAGTGTCTTCTCATGCTGTTCGAATTAGAGCCAAAGTTCTTGGTTATGATGGACATAATCTATGAGTGAATTTGTCTATTTCCCTATCATAAAGACTAGAGATGGCGAACTTCGCTGTTTTGAGCACATCAATGATGATGACTTTTCGAAGATTTTGCCAATTTACGAACTAACTAAATCGAGAAAAACGAAAAAAGCACCTGATGGCGATATCTATCGTCGTATGAAGCAAATTGCAGAAATTCAAAACAAGCGGCCATTTATACTTGAC
Source organism: Vibrio lentus (assembly GCF_030409755.1). Taxonomy (NCBI): domain Bacteria; kingdom Pseudomonadati; phylum Pseudomonadota; class Gammaproteobacteria; order Vibrionales; family Vibrionaceae; genus Vibrio; species Vibrio lentus. The sequence continues at coordinate 772,434 of NZ_JAUFQE010000001.1, read as the reverse complement.
TTGAGTACAAATGAAAAATATATCAATCCTCAAATTGAGCAATTGTTATCAGAACACAATGGTTTTAAAGAGTGGCAGTATTTTCTTTTTGACCTTCATTGTGACTTGAACATCGTCCCTATGGTTCACTTGTATGAAGATGATGATGGCAGGTTCGAAGACGTTGAAGAGTTCGTAAGAAGTGCTTCTGCTAGGACTGACTTCCTTGCAGTTAGATTGCCATATGATTTAAGTGACGAAGAAGTTGAATATTACCTAACTCCTATAGCAAGTAACCTAAACGAAAGCTGTAAACTCTATGTAATCCTAGATGCTGAATTCGTACGAAAGAAAGACATTAATGATGTTGTTGATACTTTCATTGAAGCGTGCTCAGGTACGGAGTTATTTGCAGACAAAATAGAGGCCGTTGTGATGCTCTGCACTAGTTTCCCATCGAATGTTGCACAAACTGGTGGCGAAGATATTGCTGGTGAATTTAGGGTCTGGGAAGAAGATATCTATCAGGGTATCAGTGAAGAGTTCCCAATCAAATATGGGGACTACGTTTCAATTAACACCGAGCAAATTGAAATGAAAGGCGGCACTTTTGTACCTAGAGTTGATATTGCTTCTCTAGACGGAAAATCATTCACTTATAAAAGATACCGTCGAAACAATGGTGGATATGTAAGAGCCGCAAAGCATACCGTTAGAGACTCTGCATCATATAAGCCACTTGGTGTTTGGGCTGATGAAGAGATCCAAGCAGCAGCAAGCGATAATCCATCAGGTATCAGCCCTGCATTTTGGATATCGGTTCGCATGAACTATTATATTAAAAGTCGAATTTTACTTAGAGAATTAGATGATTCTCCGCTTCAGTAAAGATGGGGCTTTCTTCGTAATCGTATATATATCATCCGAAGTCAAATGCAAAGTGGTTTCTTGTTTCAACAATCTTGAGACCACTCCATATCTTTCATTAAACTCGTTTCTTGATAACAGTCTTAATGACTTCAATGAATTGTTTTTCGATACGTACTCACATAATTCATGCTTCGATCTTAAATTGCTTCCTTTCGATAGAGTACTCAACTTTTGAACACTTAGCGCACTGGATAACACCATTTTATCGTGTCTTTTGAAATGTTTTGATTGACGAATATGTGTAATACCATCACTTACGGCCAGTAGGATACCTACATCTCTTGAAATTGTTGCTCGTACTTCAGCCAAATTACTTGGTTCACACACGACAAAACAAAAATCAAAAAATTTTTTATAACTTTCAATTTGATAACTTAATCTAGATACAGTGTCACGAGCCCCTTTTATTTCAAAGGCAGTTAAATAGCCAGCATTCAACAATGCTAAATCCGCTCGTCTTTCGCCAAATTGAAATGAAAATTCAGAACCAGCTACAAAATTTTCATACTTTTCTAGAAAGTACCGTACTAACAATTTTTTAATTTCTAGTTCTGTCATTCGCTCAACTTTGGGCTGTATGTATATACAGCATTATCATGTATTAATTGCTTATCAGCAAGAAGATTAATGCTTCCTTAACTTGTATATCTTCCAAAGGCAACAAGGTACTTGTCTAAAGTCGTTTATGCAAATAATATCAATTGATACAGTTTCCAAATGGGCTTTGCTACATTTCTAATGGGTAAAGTCATTAAGTACGGTTTTCATGAAGAGCTCCTGGGATAAAAATTTGATTAATGCGAAATAGGGCTTAGTCTGCTCACCAAAACTTCCTCTCTTACCGTAATCATCTCATAAGTCCCATCCCGCCTACGATTAGCATTTCTTACAGCCAAAATATTCACAAGTTGAATATTTAAATCGTTATATTTCAGTTGCTTAAAGTCATGTTTAGGTGAAATTATTTTCAATTTTTTTTTGCCTCTTTTAGAAAGTCGATTATGAGAAAAAAGCCTGTGAAAACATCAAGATAGCCATTTGAATTATATTCCACTTTCGAATATTTATCCTTATTATACAATAACTTAAGTTAAGTCAATTTTGACAGGTCGTAAAAGGCGTGGTTAGATATATGAACATTCATTATCCATTGAAAAAACACAGAGAAATTGCTCCACAAGAAGAGCACCATTTTTGAAATGGCCAAAAACACTGGTCAGAAAAATGACAATAAAAACTAAAGTGCGCGGCACTAAAAAACTGCTAAAAATAAAAATACAAAAGAAACGCGTTCTCAAACGTAACCCTTCAATATCACTAGTTAAGCGTGACTACCCACTGAATTCTGTAGCTCAAAGTGTCTGCCACTTCATCCGTACACGCACTGTGGCGGAAACCACTCTTCTTGCAAAGAAATCTCATGCCCGACACGTCATCAGGCATATAGGGGATATCGACATTTCTAAACTCACAAAACAACGGATTGAGGAGTTTAAAATGGAATTGTTAGAACCTGGCGTCAAAGGCAAAGATGAGACTGGTCAGGTCTGGCTACACCCTAAGCAGTTTTTCGATGATTTTTTAGGCTCAGATGGAGTCGAGCATCGAGGGCCGAGTCATACCTGTGCAAGCCTCCACTATAACAACGGTGTTGCGGTTGCATGGATTGCAAAACTTCTAGGGCATAGAAATGTCAGCATTGTTGAAAAGCACTATGCAAAGTTCAACACGAAGAGTTTAAAACGAGAGCAAATCAAAGCTGATAACAACATTAAGCAGCTTTTTACTCAGACTGATGAAAACAGCATCGTCGTAGAAAGAGAAAAACTAAAGCCCAAGCCAAAGTCTACCTCTACCCCGTCATTAGAAAGCTTGATGTCGCTGCTTAAGATGGCCAAAACAGACGAACAACGTGAAACCATCTTCGCTGTTATAGATATTGCTATCGCCGAAGGAGGGTATCAATAATGGTTCACTTATTACTGGCTTCCTTCCTGCCTTTCTTTTCCAGTAAGAAAGGAAGGTAAGTATGGATATGAACAAACTTGAAATCGAATTTTCTGCGCGGTTAACCGAGCGCGGTCTTTCTGTCGACAAAGGCACTCCTCTTCACAAATATGCGGCATATTTTCCACCGCATTCTGAGGGGGTTCCATCAAGTGCTAAGAATTTGCAAAATCTGGCTAAAGGCTCGTTTCCACGGTCAAGAGTCGCTTTTGAGCTGTTGATTGAGGCGCTCAAACCAGCGCCTGCCATTAGACAAAAAGCAACTTGGTTTAGTGATATCGAGCAGATGTTTGTAAAGCAGCTTCATGACCGTTTTGACTCCGTTTGGGATAGGTTTGATTTAGAAGTTCAGCAACTAGCTCAATCAAGAGCTAGCATTGCAGAAGCCAAAACAGACAAGCTGATGACTGAGTTATTTGAAATAGATAGCTACGTTGATGAGTTGCATTCAACCAATGCACAGCAGTTGGAAACGATATCAAATCTAAGCGCAGAAGTTGAGTTAGTACGACAGCATGAAGGAACGATTACTCAGTTAAATGAGCGTCTAGATGAAAAGGTAGCTCAACTCAAAGAGCTTACTAGCCAACTCGATAAGAACCATCTTCTTGCTCGTGACCTAGCAGCTAAAACAGCAGATACCAACCGTCTTGAGGCGCAAATACAAGCCCTAAAAGATTCAAACCAATCGATTCAAAATGCTTACGAAGTTGAGCTTAAAAAGAACGGCATGCTTGAAGGTCAGATCCAAGAGCTAAAGCCCCCTCTTCCCACAGAGAGCCAAGCCGCCATTGATATGGTTGATGGCATGAATCAACAGAGTAAACCCAGTAACGGCATTAAGCCTTTGCAGCCAAAATAAAAAGAGCAAGGTTACTCCAACCCCGTATGCCCATTTCTTCGAAATGACGGGGTGGAACTTGCCAAAGCGGCTGCTTTGGAATCGCTTGGGCTGCGCCCAAACCCCTAACTAACTTATGAGACCTATCTGAAATAGGCGAAATATCATGACTAAAAAAAACATAAAACAGCAAATACAGAATGCGTATTTGCAAGACCAAGACGTCAAAAATCTGTTTGAATTCGAAATAGATAAGCTAATTAAAAATAATAAAACGGTATCTAAGTCAGCGCTAAAACAACATCCTGATTTGACGCATTCCATGGTGGAATCTGTCTACCCTTACTATGCCACTTCAAAGAATGCTCGTATCGAATTGAACTGTAGCATCGTTGATAAAAAGACATGGCAACACAAAGCGAAACAAGCTGATAAGACAGTATCTCAGCTAGCGATTGAATCGCTTAATAAAGTACAGATTAGAATCCCGTTTACGCAAAAACTACAATCTGAATTGAATGCTGTGGCGCTTGAGCGAGTTAGGTTCAACTCTTTGCTTAACCAGCTTGCAAGATGGTGCAACACGCACAAGAGCGGCATCGAAACCGTTCAAGTACTCGCTGAGCTTAACTACCTTCAAAAGCAGTTTGATGACCATGATTTGCGGATGATGCAAATATTTGCTCAACCTTATGACCACTATCTTTATCAGTATCCGACTGAAGATGGTTGGAGGGTCTACAAATGTCACTAATCGCCGTATTCTCACAAAGTGGTGTCGGTCAGTCTGATCCTAAAGCTGCCAGCAATTATCTGTATGGAGCGTACTGCTCATTGTCCGATGAACAAAAAGCAGAGTACTCTGATGGAACAAAGCTGATAAAGCTGGCACATGAAAGTGGAGATATTCAACTAGCATACGAGGCTAACCACACACGCTCACAAGTCCGAGGGATAAAACGAAACCCTCCACCAGAGTCAATCAACGGTAATCGAGTTGCGGTTGACTATGCGATTGCTAACAACCCTCACAAGCACAAGTATGTGAGCGGTGTCATCTCACATGCTTCAAATGATACTGCCAAGCTCATTGCCAATCCAAACATTGAAGCTGAGTGGAGAGAGCTGTTTGAAAACCTGTGTTTTGCTGGGCTTCCTAAAGATGAGCGGTTGATAGACTGGGTGCGACACACTCACCAGCCAATTATCGAAAACCACTATCTAATCCCTCGCATACACTTGCGTACAGGCAAGTCATTTAATCCTGCATATCCAGGTCATGAGCGTGATTTCAACTTGCTTAGGGATTATCTCAATTTGAAACACGACCTAGCCGACCCGAATGATCCACTGCGTAAACGCTTAACGCAGCCATCTAATAGGAATGATAAAACGTCACAAATCGTCAGGCAGCTAAACGCTATCGTTAATACATTTATTCAGCGAGAAAAAATCCGAAACCGAGGAGGTGTAGTCGCCCTACTTAATCGTGATGAAATCAAAAAATCATTTGGTATTAATAACGTTGAAACCTCACTCAACTTCGTTCGCATTCACATTGATGGTAGAGAGAAAGCGATACGTCTTAAGGGTTTTGCGTTCACAGAACAATTCACGTCATTAGCGACTATCAAACAAGGCGAACCGACGCTGTTAACCAAGCAAGAACGTTTAGATGAACTTGAAACAAAACTGACAGCAGCCATAGAAAAGCGTGCGGCGTTTAACTTAAAACGCTATGGCGAATCCCCGTCTCAGAAAAATGATGACAATACGATAGGAAAAGAAGCGAATAAAGCGTTTACACAACGAATGAATGATTCTTTCCCCATTCCATCAAGCAGCAACGACTTTCTTCCTCTACCAGCTATTGATGACAACCTGACAGGCTGGGACAAGCTCGTAGCTATAGAAAGTAGAAAGACTGCCGCTCATATCAATGCGATAGCGGCAATGTTGCAGCGAGCAAAAATACAGTCAGAACAATTAACAAAAATATTAGACGAAATGAGAAGGAAGCCACGTTATGAATCACTTAGAAAGCCAGTTGAGCAATTGTTTACTCACAACGAACAAGCAGCAAGAAACATCATTGATGATGCTAAGAGCAGAGCTACAAGAACAATCCGCGCTATTCAAAGCGACTATCGAGCAACTCATGACGGAGTATCAGAACGAACGTCGAACACTTTTGAACAAGGTCGAGACAACCCACGACAAGATTATGGTCGAGTACAAAGCCTCAGTGAAAGAGTTGGTGAAGCTATCGAAACAATCAGAGAGTCAATCGACTTCAGCGAAAGCTGCAATGAAGCGGCTAGAGACTCGTCTCAGCGCATTGGAGAGCTTACAGCAGCAACAGAGCGCGACATTGGCCAATTTCAAAGAGGTTTTGCGGATATCGTGACCCAGCCTGCGCTTCTTGACCGACTCAAAGCGCGAGTAAAACGAAATGAGTTAGAGAAAAGCAAGCCGTCACCTCAAGGTAAATCAAACAAGAAGACCAAGCGTAGAACTCAGAACTACAACAAAACGAATGAAATATAATTAAAGTAAGGAAGAAATGATGAAGAACCGTCGTTCAGACCATTGATTTCCAATTGATTTGTATTACTGGGGCGTAAACGAGACTTTGTATCTCGGTTATGCCCTTTTCCTTTTTAGTTAGACTTATTAGTCATGTAATGCAGGTTAGTGGATGGGATACATTTCATCATAAGGCTGTCGTTCAAGTTAAGTCTAAAACAGACCACTACCAGTGGATGTTTATTCTAATCTAAATCCACTATTGCAATACCAATTACTATCTCTCAAGGCTTGATACATTGCAGTTTTCCACGAATTTTTATGTTGTCGCTCTGCCGCAAAAACTCTCTTGCTGAGTTCGTGTTGAACCCCAGTGATACCACTGAAGTCAAAATCATATTGCAGTTCATATTTCAGTGTACTTAGCTCGTTTGCAGCCTGAACAGAAAACCTTTTAGCTAAATCAAAGTCAGAAAAATGAGCTAGTACTCTTTGTTTATCTATAGGGTTCCAAGCGCTTGGAGGGGCTACAAAAAAGACAATTGTAACTGGTTCTGTTTCAATAACATTCGCATAAAGCCATTGTTCGTTAATGAAATGCCCGTGATCAAAGTACGGGTGCATGCATAGCTTCCCCGCATTGGATGCAGTATTAGCGCTCTTCCCTTTATTACAATCACTACACGATGGGACTAAATTAATAGGTAATATAGATATGAGTGGATATTTTGCCTTGGGTAAATAGTGATCCAATGTGTATACATGACCGAAGCCACAAAAAGGACAGATACCGAGAGGGGCTGCAAGCTTAAGTTCATCGTAGTATTTACGACTGGGCTTTGAACTGGGGACCATTTGAGCACTGTATAGATCTTTGAGTTCTTTCTTTGTAACATTAGCAACAACGTAATCTTCATTTCCGCCTACAAACGTTGGTATCGTGAACAGGGCTGTTGTTGGAGCTAAGCTCAAGTACTGGTGGCCAGCATTTAGTAAATCTGCGCTGACAGGTTCTAGTCGATCGCGTATTTCTTGTGATGATATGCTATTAATACAGGTGTTTACAACATCCGTATAGCGCATTAAAGGGAGGTTTAAAGCTCTCAAATCGCCCCCCCGTTCTCAGTATTCGCACAAATAGCCCTTAAAATAGCTTTCCCTTCAAATCCTAATTGATGTTGATATTCAGACAGAATTTGGGCGTAGCTTTTCCCTTCACGGACACTATCTGCGAGCAAACTATAAAACCCAGATTTGTTTACTTCTAATCCAAAGATTTCTCTAGTTAAGACTCCAACATTCTCACCAAAAGTCTCGATTGTCGGCCTTTCTACACACCCAACTAAACGAGTCCTGCGAAGAATTGAAACACAAGTCTGAGGGACCTCTTGTAAGACTACGGGGGAGTGTGTTGCGATAATGGCTACTCCATTTCGATTTAGCAATAAATCTGATAATGCTCGTGTGAATGCAGAAAGAAGTGGCGGGTGTAAATGGCTTTCAGGTTCATCTATTAGAACTAGAGTTTTATCATCAACTGTTTCAACTAATTTAGTTAGAGTTAATAATACGATAGCATGCCCTGAGCTTAGTCTTGAAAAAACAGACTGTGCTATAGAGCCTAGGTGACTTCTATCTTCTGTGTTGTCTTGGTCGGCAATAGCAACTAAAGAACACAGATTCATGTCGGCAAAATTCGTGTCAGACTCTAGTTTACGGACTGCATTAATCCATCTTTCACGTTTGCCGCTCAAAGCTAAGCATACTTTTAGACTGGCAATCAATTCATTACAAAGCTCTGGTGTGGACTTTAATCTGTCCTCATTATTGTATATAGGCTGGTTGATAGTCTTTAGCCCTATATAGTAATAGCAAGTACCTTGATTTGGATTGGTCTGTGGCGCAGGTGGAGTGAAAGGATCAAAAGCACTGAACGATACAGATACAACGCTACTGAAGTAGTTATCGTCAAGAGCTTGCTTGCCCATAAGTCCATTCTTTAAAAACAAGCCTGTTTCGGCAGGTTCTCCCCTATTAGGCAGAAGTGCATCGACCATATTGTTTAATAAAGTAGTTTTACCTACACCGTTACGCCCAATTAAAACGTGAATGTTCGTAGACGGTTTGACATTAGGGTCGACACTAAAATCAGCTTTAATACCTGAGTATTTAGCATTGGCTTTTTTCTCGTATGAAAATTCAAAATCTGTAAGAGGGCGTCCACCTGCAAGAATTCGAGGGAACTGATCTTTTATTACTGAAGACGATATTGATCTTAAGATAGATTTGTTGAATACGGAGTCATTACCCACTGATGTTTGTGAAATTACGTCTTGCTCCGCAATAGATAGGCAAGTAGGGTTTTCAACCACATCCTTTATGGCTAAGAGGAATTGATTTGCAAAGTCTTTCGAAAAGTCTTCGGCAACTTTTAGGTAGTAATCTGGTTCTTGGCCAAGCGAGAAGAAGCCTTCACTTAGGCTGCTAAATTGGTTTGGTAGTTGTGCAGAAGTCCAACCTTCATTTTGCCCCCGATATCCAATTTTTACTGTACCTAGGTCATGAAAAGTACCATTCTCATCGAAGACCTTGATAAAGAAAATGGTTTTAAATCCGAAATCGTCCCAATTGTCTTCTATTAGAAATACAGTATTTTGACCTTGTGAAGGTACAACTAAACTTCGTGGTAATTTTTGGAAAAGAAGAGCCATTCGATACCTTGGATAGTAAGTTGGAATGTTATCCATGTATCATATGTGGTTTTGAGGCTCTTAACTAGAAATAATGAAACAAGGTCAGAGGATACCAGGACTCGATAATACCATCTTCAAAGGCGAGGCTATACACCACATTAGAAACAAGTGATGTCTTGATATTCTGATATAAACGAGCTTAATAGAAAAGACTTGCTATGCGATCTAGTGATCCAATCGAGTTGATTGGATCTATTAGAATGATTTCTTTCAGGCTGCGATCAAAGAGCTAAAATTATTGATTCTCTAAGCTTTTAAACTTGTGGAATTTAATTTTTTCATTAGACAGAGTGATCGCTTTGGAACTTGCAGCAATCAATACAAAGACTAAACTCCAGATAAACGCGTAAGTTGACTGGTTGAGACCAACTGAACTGCAGACAAATTCAAATTGTTTTATAAATTTGAACATGTAAACACCTGCAATAACTTGCAAGAAACCAACAAAAGTATGGTTTATAGTTAAGATGGCATACCTCAATAGCTCTAACGTTGATTTCTCGACACACTTTTGCGCCATAGCCCCGCGTATTACAAGAGCATTCTGGAAGGTGTCATGAGTTAGCCTTCTTCGTATTTTTCGTTTAATCCATCGCTTACTTTGCATTAGGAATGAGATGGGATACAAAAGAAGAGGTGTGATGCCGAAGACTAAGCAAAATAGCACTGCTAACCTAAAGTCGACCACTTGAGATAGAAACACTTCAGATAGATTTGGTATAGGTGCTACCTGATGTTCCACTGATGTGAACCATGACTTCACACTTAACGTCCATCTCTCAATGGAACGGTTAGACAAAAAAAGAAATGGAAGAGCTGCAATCAAAAAACCATCAAGACTACACTTGGGTATATGAATGATGGCTTCTTTTAAGTGTGAGCAAATTCTTTTTACAAACATGAATGATTTACTTTAGCTTATTGGTTTATAGAGGGCGATACTAGGTGGTTTAACTCAAAAGCAAAGTGATTAACATGTAAAATTTTGTAAATTTACTTATTAGATTGAGTAAGTTATCAAACCTAGTGGAATAGTTATCGAACAAAAGCTCTATGGTTGCTAACGACTGTACTGATTTTGAGGTCAGTGTGTAGTGGTCAACTGATATTGGCCACGCTCTTAGAGTTTAACCAGAACAACTATTCTGATTCATTGGGAGTCAAACCACCATTGTATTGGTGCGGGCGGAGTTGGCAATAATGTATCGAGTAATTTCTTGTTGTGCCTCTGCAAAGATCCGATAACCTACTGTAGGTATCCATTCCGTCTTCTAGCTTCTATAGAAGCGCTCCATTGATCAATTTCCTCGTCGAGATAAGCTTTGCTTGATCTGAAAGCGCCACAGTAATTGCCGATAACTTCGGCTTGTATAATGACTGCCTTGAACGCTGTGGAACATGACGCCTTGTGGTTTACCACGAGACTCATAAGTCATGGCTAGAGCCTTACTCGTTAATTGACCATCGAGCGAAAATGACATCGCCCAACCAATCGTTTTTCTAGCAAACAGATCTATAACAACGGCTAAGTACATCCAACGATTACCTGTCCAAACATATGTAACATCACCAACCCAAACTTTGTTTGGCTCCGTAACAGCAAACTGGCGACCTAAGTGGTTTAGGATCTCAATATGTTCTTGTGATGCTCTACGATATCTGTGTTTTGGTACTTGGCAGCTCACTAGGCCAAGAGCTTTCATGAACTTCGTTGCTCTGTAACGACTCTGGTTAGTTCCCTGAGTCGTTATTATGTCAGCAATGGTTATAGCTCCCGCAGAGCCGTTGCTTTTATTAATATTTCATTATGCTCTTCAAGGCGAGCTAGCTTCTTCTTTAATTCTCGTATTTCAATTTGCTCAGGGGTCATTGGTGATGCTTTAGGTGTTTTCCCTTGACGTTCATCTTTGAGTTGGCAAACCCACTTATCCATCGTGGACTTCCCAACATTCATGGCTTGATCAGCCTTTGTCACTGAGTAGTTTTGATCTAGGACTAGTTGTGCAGCTTCTATTTTGAATTCAGCGAACCACTACAGTTTATACCGACATAAGTGCTTAGGTTCATATTCTGAGAAGAGATTTATTTATTTAAAATAAAAATAGAAAAAAAAGACAAACTTTTTCTTTAACAAAAGAAAATAGAATAAACAGCAAGTTACACAAGCTTGAAATAAAAACGTAACTTGGTCTTTGAGTAGGCAGCCTTTATGGTTCCATAAAGGCTGGTAAATGTCAAATGTTGCATTTTTGTGTAACTTCATAACATTGCAAGTATTTGTTTATGCGTGTAATTTTCAGGCCTTCGGCGCTATTGACAGATTTATTTGTTAATTTCATGTCGGTGTTTTTTATTAAGATTTTTTCTTTCAAAACGTCTTAATTAAAAAATAAAAAAACCAGTAAGTTTAGCAATTAACAGATTTGTAGAGTTTAAAAATGCAGCGATTACAGTTATGCACCCCTTTCATCATTGACAATCATCACCCTCAAACATTGAGTTCGAATATAGACGGTATTCGCCATATTCACTCAAGAAAGAAAGGCCAAAATCGTATGATCTTAGGAGATACCCGTATTGACAGTTACCTGATCGAATATTGGTCAGGCCAAACGGAACGCTTTATGACGTTGAGAGGAGTTCAATCATTATTGGGGTTAACAAAAAAAGATTCGGGGCAAACACTTCAGCGCTTGGTCAGAGGCAGTCTTAATCCTTATTTATCAGAGAAAACACTAGAGTTTTTTGCTAAGCCAATAAAACTCAATGTTGGGCCCAAAAACAAAGCATGGGTAATAACTACAACTCATATGAATGATGTTTTTAAGGCTCTGGTTCTTGCAAGTATGGATAATGCTCTTGATGCTTCATTATCTCAGCTAGCAAAAGCTGCATATAAATTCCAAAGCGCATTTGCACTATCTCGCTTAAATTTGTTGATCGATCGATATCATGGTGTAGAAACCGATATGGAACAAAATGAGTTAGAACTATGGCAAGAATTAGTGTTAGAAGAACCTAGACCATTGAGTCAAACGGTATCAAAGTTTCCCGAAAGTTTTTACCTACAACAACGTCGAATTTATGAAAAAGAGGAGCTTTCATTAAGCGTTTTCCGCCAGTTAAGTTTTTTAGGACATAACACGAATTCACTAGTGTGGAGGCAAATAGACCCTGAGCTATTAGCTCACATTGAACGCAAAAATCCTATTGGTGAAAGTGGCTACCGAAAACAAAAGTTCCGTCAGTTTATTAGTGTTTACGGAGAGTATCTGGTTCAAAAATTTATTGATAATGCAGTAATCGCATTGGAAGAGTCTTCCACAATGGAGGAGGCGAAAAAACTAGTTACGATCCTTAATAAACAACTAAAACTTACTTTTTCTAGAAATCGGATTGCGCATTAATGTTTGTATACAATCAATATTTTTGAATGGATAAAAACTTATTACCACTGATTGATTTCGGACTGAGCCATGGCATCGATATCTGAGATCTATTTACGGCGCTAATATTGGTGTTCACTGTGATCACTCTCTACCAGCTAGCTCGAAAATGGCCAAAACTATGTTAGGCATTTCAGGATACTGAAAAGTTTCAGGTAAACTCTGCTACTTCATAGATTTCGATTAACTACAAAGTAGTGTCTAGCTGAAGTCATTTACCATAGTCTAGTCTTGGTGGTGGAGATCAGTTTGATAGTCCTTCGTTACCGATTACTAATACTTCTTCACTGAGATGTTGCTCACAATTACTACAGTTAGCCTGTGTTTTCTAGGTTACGTAGTCAGCGAACTAATTATGCATGTCATACGAATGCCAATCCAACCAACGAAGAATTCGTTATTGCTCAACAGTCGGTAGAACTTCTGTAATCGAAGCTAAAGCCTAAGCAAGACAAATATTGAAAAGCGAGCCCAAGTGGCTCGCTTTTTTGTGTCTAGTAAAGATGCGTCTGAACGTTTTAACCGGGGGCTAAATTAACTATGCCATTACATAGTCCACATGGCTATCGTCAAACGCTGTTAGAACAGAGTGTTATGGTGCTCCGGAATCGGTAAAGTTATTTAGCCTCTGAGCGGTAGTTTGGATCTGTCCAGCATCGAGGTAACTCTTCACCTGATATAAATACCAGTTCGGACTTTTTAAACATCTCAGGGTCTTGCTGTTCCTCGCCAGCTTGAAACCGACCTTCGATGCTGTCCTGAAACAAGTTGGTCAATTTGGTCATTTCAGTAACATCTACGAGGTCACCGCTCTTTTTCTGTTTTAGAAACATTTTGCTACCCTCAATTTAATCGATCACCCCTAATTATAATTGCTATTTAGAAAATGAGAGTCTTTTCAAATCCGGCACTCCTTGACTAAGTAGGGCTCAGAGCTACGCTTATGATCATCGATAAACCAATCGATGAACAAACTCACCCTTAACAAATAAATGGAGTCGCGATGTCATCTGCCCATATTGCAAACAATCTCAGTGAACTGATTGGCGATACCGATCTTGTTAGAATTAACAGTCTTTCAGAGATATCAGGTTGTGAGATTCTTATTAAGTGCGAACACCAGAACCCAGGTGGTTCGATTAAAGATAGAGCGGCACTTCAGCTTGTGATGGATGCAGTAGAAGCCGGTAAGCTTAAGCCGGGAATGACAATCGTTGAAGGTACCGCAGGAAATACGGGGATTGGCCTTGCTCTAGTGGCTAAATCTCTCGGTTATAAAATGTTGGTGGTGATGCCAAAAGGGCAGGCACAAGAGAAAGAGCGTATGGTCTCGCTTTATAACGCAGAGCTGTTATTGGTCGACCCTTGTCCTTTTGCAAATCCTGAACACTTTTACCACACGGCAAAGCGGATCGGTGTCGAAAATGAAAATTATTGGTGGGCAGATCAGTTCGAAAATCTCAGTAATTATCGAGCGCACTATTTAAATACTGGACCGGAAATATGGCAGCAAACTCAAGGGAATATTGATGCTCTAGTTTCAGTGGTGGGGACTGGTGGAACCATTGCCGGAAACTCACACTACCTATCTGAGCAGCAACCGAATCTCGAAACTTGGTTGGTTGACCCAAATGGGTCGGGCATTTATTCGTTTCTCCGTAATGGACAGTATCAATCCACAGGAAGCTCGTTCACGGAAGGCATAGGGATCATGCGAACGGTTGAAAATTTCAGGCAGGCAAAAATCAATCGTGCAATCACGCTGCCCGATCAGGATTTGGTTACGATATCCCGCCTTGTTGCGGAACATGACGGTATTCTTCTAGGAAGCAGCTCGTCGTTGAACGTAGCAGGAGCGCTATACGCTGCGGCTAGAATGGGGAAGGGGAAAACCATCGTTACATTTAGCTGTGACCTTGCTGAGCGCTCGTATTCGAAGCTGCACAACGAAACGTTTCTGAAAGAAAAAGAGATACAGCTTAATAAAGAAAACCTTTCTCAACTATGGTCTCGTTATCAAGAAGAAGATGGCAGCATGGTCGTCAACGTATAGTCGTTCTAAGTTAATACTAGCAAGTGGTTTGCCACTAATCCGTTAGAGCTAAGCATCCGGTTAGCTCTAAACATCCGTTATCGACAAATTCGGCACTATTGCTTGCTGTAAGGGTAGTGAATTACATTGTGGAATACAGCATTTCCTTCCCCAACATTTTTGTAGCCATGATTCTGGTTGGCATTGAAGCGAACGGCTTGCCCTGCTCGTAACGTTTGCCACTCACCATCAAACAGCACAGCCATCTCTCCCGAAATACATAAAATGTGCTCAGTGACGCCTGCGTTATGTGGTTCGGATTCATGGTGGTAATCGGGTGCTAGAGTGAGTTCGAATATTTCAAACCCTAGAACTTCCTCAAAGGGAAACAACAAACTGACGAAGAAACCAATGTTGTATTCCTCATGCCTTAGTTCGTTTGCATCTCTGAATAAGCTCGTCAGTTCACTGTTTGAGCTAGCAGCGATAAAACTCGAAAGTGACACCTCGAACCCAGAAGCTATCTGCCAGAGCTTAGCGACTGTTGGGCTTGATTCTCCACGTTCAATTTGTCCTAGCATTGCTTTACTCACGCCTGTTGCTTTTGCCGTTTTGTCTAAGCTCCAGCCTTTCTCTTGTCGAAGGCGTTTCAAGTTAACGCCGACTTTAATTTCTGTTTGCATCTTTTCTCTACAAATTTTTTAAAAAAATCAGTTGTGCGTTATAGCGCACAGGTGCTAAGTTCAATCTATGGACGTTATAACGCACACAGGAACAAATTAACATGACTAAGCTAAAGTTTTCTCACGTCAGTACCGGCTTTATTGCTGTTTTCATCGGTTATGCGAGTGCTGCTGCGATCATTTTCCAAGCGGCAATGAGTGCAGGAGCAACTGAAGAGCAAGTCGCGTCATGGTTTTGGGCGTTGGGAATTGGCATGGGCGCCACTACGATATTGCTCTCGCTCTATTACAAGAGACCTGTGGTTACAGCTTGGTCGACCCCCGGAGCAGCGTTGTTAATTACTTCTTTGGAAGGGTTAACAATGAATCAGGCGGTTGCGGTGTTCTTTTTTAGCTCTTTGTTGATCACGCTGGTTGGCTTAGCGGGAATCTTTGAGAAGGTACTTAAACAGATCCCAACATCAATCGCATCTGCCATGCTGGCGGGGATTTTGTTGCAGTTTGGTTTGGGTTTATTTACGTCGTTAATGGAAGAAGTTCAGATAGTTGCGGTCATGCTTGCTGTTTTTATTTTGGCCAAAGCAAGGCTAGGAAACTTACTGATCCCAAGCATTTTCGTTATTGCTTTGGTGATGTGTGTCGGTTTTGGCAAACTTGATGTCAGTCAGGTCACAGTCGGTTTAACTGTACCGTTTTTCATTATGCCTGATTTTGAGTTCTTCTCGTTGGTTAGCGTCGGTATCCCACTGTTTATTGTGACTATGGCTTCGCAGAACTTGCCAGGTTTTGCTGTGCTTAAAGCGAACGGATACCAAGTTGATTCATCTAAGATCATCACCACCACTGGTGTGACCGGGCTATTATTCGCCCCGCTTGGAGGCTTTGCGTATAACCTTGCAGCAATTACAGGGGCGATCTGCATGGGTCCCAATGCAGATGATAATCCAAAAACACGTTATATGGCAGGGGTCTCGATGGGGGTATTTTACCTGTTAGCTGGTGTGATGGGGATGTCATTCGTGTCGTTGTTTAGCGCGGTTCCTTCAGCGGTTGTGATAGCTGTCGCGGGGTTAGCCGTGATGCCTACATTGATGAATTGTTTAGCCGTTTCGATGGCAGACAACCACTATCGAGAGCCCGCACTTTTTACTTTCCTATTCACGGCTTCTGGCACCAATTTACTAGGGATCGGCAGTGCATTTTGGGGTCTGTGCATCGGGTTATTTTGTTGCTGGTTACACAATTACAAGGCTAAGTCGCGTGGAGTAGACAAGACTTCGCAAACTTCGTCGTAATGAGATGATCTCCCAAGTGAGCGAAGCCTTTAATTTATCAGTCGTCATTATGGCGCTCTGTACTTGGTAAAAATATTCTGATCGAAACAGCCTTAGGTTGTGATTGAGATAGTATTTTGCTACAAAACGCGCATAATCTCGCTATATAACATTTAAAGAAGAAATTACTTATGACTAGCTTTCAATACTACTTTCACCAACTGCCTTGCTTCGACTGTAAAAAAACAACGGTAAGTACTGATCTTGGTTGGTTAACGCCTGCGATGAAAGAGGATGCTATCGCTCAACTGACAGCGACTCTTGCGCAAGGTGAGATTACACCTGATCTTTCAGCAAACGTGGTTTGTACTAAAGATGAAGCTCGTGAGTACCTACTACTAAACTTCTTCGGTTATTCAGAAGAAGAGCTAGCAAGCGACATCGAAGCGGATGATGAGAAAGAAGTCGCGGATGAAATCGCAGAGCTACTGGAAGAAGGCAAAGACACCATCACTTTCGAGCATGAAATCGCTCTTCAGTGTTGTGCCGATTGTGACGTTGTTGAAGAAGAGTCAAACTAAGCTCTTGTATTAAGGGTATTAAACCAAGTACTTGTAATACAGTCAGTATGTTCATCATACCCATATGATGTTCAAATGATTAAAGGCGTTAGCGAATTGAAGTTCGCTAACGCCTTTTTTGTATCTCTACGTCTTATCTCTAAGCTGCATTAGATCCTATGATGTTTTATTTTCTATAATACCTTGGTCACCCAATTGAGAAAGGATCGTTGCGGTTTTCTCTCTGAATAAGTCTCTTAATAAGCGAACGGTCGGTGTAATGGATTGACGGCTTGGACACACTAACCACAGCTCGGTAGGGGTCGGTTTAAATTCAGGCATAACTTTAATAACTTCACCTGAAAGCAGATGAGGTGACATGTCTAAACAAGACTTTATTGCGATACCTTTCCCTGCAATACACCAACGTCTCACAAGGTCAGCATCGTTCGATGCACGATTCCCTTTAAGCTTCACTTTATGATCTTGATTGCCATCGTGAAACACCCATTCGTCTTGCAACATGTCATGGAGTTGGTAAAGCAAACCGTTGTGCTGAGCTAAGTCACTAGGCTGTTTTGGTGTTCCCATTTCAGCCAAATATTCAGGAGCAGCACACAATACCCTCGGCACATCGCATATCTTAAAACCATACATGTTGGCGTCAGTCGGGGAACCGTAACGCAGCGCCATATCGACGGAATCTCGGTAGAAGTCGATATTGCTATCGCTGATGCTAGTGCGAAGCGTCGCCTTTGGGTATTCAAGCAAGAACTCATCTAACCAAGGTATGATTAGGTTACGGCCTAGATCTGATGAAAGCGCAATACGAATTTCACCGTCGACAACCCCAAGCTCTTCTCGCATGTTGAGCTTTGCTTGATCCAACATTTTCAATGCTTGTTCACATTCAGGCAGATAACGCTCACCCGCGGTAGACAACCTAAGGTGGCGCGTGGTCCTGACAAACAATTCAGCACCTAACGCGGCTTCAACACGTTTAACGGCAGCACTGGCAGTGGCCGTTCGCATGTCTAGGTTGGTGGCTGCTGCAGTGATACTGCGAAACTCCGCTACTTTCAAAATGACCTGTAAGTCTTCAAGAAGCATGTTATCTCCCTGTATTGAATTATGTTCTAAAGATGGCGTTGGGATATTTCCCCATCACACTCTGCAAATGGGTTATCCCTACTTATCGCTTCTAAGTTAGCTTCAAACACTTAATTGTCAAAATTAATTTGATAATAATTCAAATGTGAGGCTGTTTTTCATTAGTAATTTTCTCACTATCATTTTCCCATATCGACAACGTAGCGCAGTACGCGCTGTATGGACGAAGCCTACGATCTAGGGGAAGTAAGATGACTAAGAAAATCACAATGGGTGTAACGGATTTGTCGTTCCACCGTACGACCGCATCACTGGTTACCAATGTATTAAAAGCCATGGGGTTTGAGGTAGAACGTATTTTCTCTCCACATCAGGAGAACTTTGAAAAGCTGAAAGCAGGCAAAGTGGATATGCTTTCTTCTGCGTGGTTGCCATCAAGTCACGGTATTTACAAAGCGGGCGTTGAGGAAGTTGAGCCGCTTATTGAGCTTGGGCTTCATTATGAACCTTATGCGTTGTGGGGCGTACCAGATTATGTGCCTGAAGATGCGGTTTCTGAAGTCTCTGATTTATTAAAGGCCGAAGTGATCGAGAAAATGAACTCGACTATCCAAGGTATCAACCCCGGAGCTGGTATCACACGTTTCTCTATCCAGATGATGAAAGACTATGGCCTGAGCGATGTCGGCTACGAATTCTTCTCTGGAAGTGAAGCGGATTGTTTTGATGCATTTGAAAGTGCGGTCGCAAACAAAGAGTGGGCCATCGTGCCCCTATGGAAACCGCAGTTTCTGCATTATCGCTACGATATTCGCGAACTCAAAGAGCCTAAAGGCTTGCTCGGAATTGTTGATAGAGCGGTACTTCTTTTAAGAGATGACAAGAAGCACTTGTTCAGTGAAAAACAGATTCAGAAGCTGGATTCACTACGTTTCTCGAACGATATTATTGCCGAACTGGATTACAAAGTTTGCCGTGAAGGTAAATCACAAGATCAAGTCACACATGATTGGTTGATTGAGAAACGTCTGATTTAACCTCTAAGCCGTTGGCAATGCAGTTAGATGTCTGCATTACCCAGATAGCGGCAATACTATTATCAAAAATTATTTGAGAATCATTCAAATATTAGGCGGTTTATCTCGGGTGGGAATTAACTAAGATTAACTCGTCTAATTCAAGGAGAAAGCACAATGTCACTACCATCAAAAATGAAAGCTATTGGATTTACTCAGTCACTTGCGATTACCGAGCAAGAGAGTTTGTTTGAGTTTGAAACGAGTCTGCCAGAACTAAAAAATAATGACTTGTTGGTAAAGGTGAGCGCGACTTCTATCAACCCTGCAGACGCTAAAATTCGTATTCGTAATGCTAAGGATAAAACACTCGAACAACCTAAAGTGTTGGGCTATGACGCAGTCGGTGAAGTTGTTGGCAAAGGTGCTGACGTTGAAGGCTTCGAACTCGGTGACCGTGTGTACTATGCGGGTGACGTAACACGTATGGGTGCTAACGCAGAATTCCAAGCTGTGGACTACCGTATTACGGCTAAAGCACCTAAGAGCCTTTCTGATGAAGCTGCTGCTGTTATGCCACTAGCAACACTTACCGCTTGGGAAGCGTTGTTTGACCGCCTGCGTGTTCGTCCTGAAGAGAAAAAGTCTATCCTGATCATTGGTGGAGCAGGCGGTGTAGGTTCAATTACGATTCAATTGGCGAAGCAACTGACTAATCTGAAAGTTATCGCTACAGCTTCAAGACCTGAAACTGAACAGTGGGTTAGGGATATGGGTGCAGACCATGTGGTGAATCACCGTAACTTGGTTGAGTCTGTACGAGATCAAGGTATCCAACATGTGGATTACATCTTCAATGTTGCTGATACAAAAGGGCATTGGGATTCGATGGTAGAGCTAATAGCTCCTCAAGGCATGATCAGTTCGATTGTTGAGTTTGATGGCGGAGTTGATTTGTCTGCGTTACAAGGTAAATCAGCAGGTTTTATTTGGGAACTGATGTTTACACGTTCACTGTTCAATACCGATGATATCCAGAAGCAACAAGACATCTTATTCCAAGCCGCGAATCTGATTGATGCGGGTCGTATTAAATCTACGCTCACCACGACCCTAAATGGCTTTAGTGTGGACACAATTAAAGATGCACACCAACGTATTGAAAGCAGCGCTTCGATTGGTAAAACAGCCATTAAATATTAATAGTTAATGATTTAGATCTTTGACGGTTTGAAGTGTTGATCTTTTGAACAGTTTGAAAAGCAAGCCCCTTATATCACTCGCAAATCGGTAAGATATCAGGGGCTTTTGTTTATCTGTGATTTACTCAGATTTTTGGGATGCTTTGAATTGAATCTGAATTAGGTTTAGCTCGAAGGGCAGGGGCTGTTTGTCTGCAATCAAAAAGCCGATCTGTTTGATGTCTTGAGCTTCAAGTCTTGGCGCACCACTGAGTAATTGACCTCTGAACACGGCTTTAAACTCGTTTAGTTGGAAGACTTTCTTGAGTTGTTCACCCTTGATGGTTTCAAAGCTGTGCTTGTAGTTAGTTCTATTTCCATCTATCCAAGTTGTGAACCGTAATTGATAAGTTCGGCCGTCACCAACAAACTTTAGCTCTATACTGTCCACATCAGAGTTTACGGATTCAACGGAGCGGTTGATTGAACTGAAACCACCGTTATTCTCTAACGATAGCTCACCCCTGAATTGACTTATCCCATCATCATAAATGAACCCGCCTGTTGAGATGCCGCCCATGACATTGTCGTTGGTCGCTGTCCAATTCTTATGTTCGTTCGCTTGTGTGAAATCAATCATCTCTGTTCCTGCTGTTGACGCTTTAGACCATAAAAAAGAAAGGCAGAACATTAACCATAAAGGCGCTGTTCGCTTACGCATTGAATGCGTTCTAAAGTCGGATTCGTTCATGATTTTCTCCATTATTTACTCGTTAGCTATAGATAGTTTACGGAGAAGGTTCAGTTTCAAGCATAGCTAAACAACGCTTGATGAAGTCTTCATAGTTCGATGTTTTGTCGTATTCGATCTTCAATGAACCATGGAACATCAGTGTCACCGTAACGTCTCGGTAGCTTAACCAACAGGTGTAACCGTCGTAATCGTGCCATGCTACCATCTCGCCCAATTGATATTTTCTGTCCAATTGCTCGCCAGATGATCGAATGCAATCGAACACTCTGAGAAATTCAATAATGGTGATTCTGTTGTCCATGTACCACTCCCGTTGCGCAGTCGATGAAATATGCTAAGTGCTTGTATTTGAATTAACTACGGTTTGGTTCTGCATGGCGATCACTGTGGGGAGGCCTGTATACAACATCCATTTCATCGGCTCACTTAGTGGGAGGTGTGGTTTGGAGAGAGCACCTCCCATAAAGTGACTGGTATTAAGCACAAAGAACAGAATACAGGCAAGGAAGCCACATTAGGTTAGGTCGTCTAAACTTAGATTTGTATGGCATTAAAAACCGAACAATTTGGGCTCTAAAAACGTTCTCGAAAATAAACGTAAATTAATCCTTTACCTCAACTTAACTTGAAGTATTAGCATGAACTTCGTTGCTTACGAGAATACTTTAAGGAGAGAAGAATGATCCAACTTGAACATGTGAATTTAGTCGTTAAGGACATCCCTGAAATGCTGACTTTCTACAAAGCGGCGTTCCCTCATTGGTACGTCCGTGATGAAGGAAAAGGCGAATGGTCAGGCAAGCCACGTAACTGGCTGCATTTTGGCGACGAATACCAATATATCGCGATGAGTGATCATGGTGAGGGTGAAAATAGAGACTTAGCAGGGCATTCGGTTGGCCTCGCGCACTTCGCTTATGTGACCAATAACATTGAGAGCGTCATTCAACGCCTTATCGACGCGGGCTTCCCAATAGCCAAACCCGGTGCCGAAGAACCTTATCGAAAAAACGTCTACTTTGTGGACCCGGCTGGTTTTGAAGTTGAGTTCGTTGAATACCTGAGCGATGACCCCAAGCTACGCAACGCCACGTAATAAAACTCGTTAATCGAGTTGGTGTGCTAGAGCGAGTTTGTTCGAAATAAAACGTCTAAGAAAGGGGGCTAGGAAGACTTACAGAAAAGGGCATTGTGGAATATTCCGCAATGCCCTTTTTAGATCTATTGATTAGCTGATTGGCTAACTGATCTTTAGTTTGGTAATCTACTTAGCTTTGAACGGCACCAATAGTTGTTTGCCAAACACATTGATTAGCGCGCCAGTCACGATCAGGCCACCACCTAGATAAGTCCAAACTGATGGAATCTCATTAAAGATCCACACGCCTAACAGTGCCGAGAATACGATCTGAACGTATGAGTAAGCCGAAGCTTTGCCCGCGGCTTGGGTCTGCATCGCTTTGGTTAACCCGTATTGGCCGATTTGAGTGAAAATCCCGACTAGAACCAGCATCACGGTTAGGAATAAGTTCGGCCATACAAAGTCGTTCCAGATAAGGGCTGTGGAGATCGGTAGGGCAACCAGTGGGAAGTAGAAGATGATGACAGAGCTGTCTTCCGTCTGGCTCAGCTTTCTCACAATCACATAAGCGATTGAGCTACCAAACGCACCACATAACGCCACCATAATGCTGAATAGTGGTAATTCGCTGCTCGCACCGCTGTTCATGCTTGGTTGTACCATCACCAATAATCCCGCTAGGCAGAATGCAATGCAGATCATGGTCGATTTTTGGACGCGCTCTTTGAGGAATAACACACCCAGCAACGCAGTAAATACAGGATGTACGTATTGCAGGATAGTTGCTTCTGCTAACGGAAGAGTGGTTACAGCGTAGTAAACACACATCAGTGCTGCGGTACCTACCGCGCCACGAACAAACAACAAAGGTTTGTTATTACCCCAGATTGAAATGCCTTTTCGTTTTACGTCGATGTAGCTGATGATCAAAGACACCAAAGCCCTTGCTGCAACAATTTCAAATACAGGTATGCCATAATTGCTGATGTATTTCACACAAGCTGACATCAGTGCGAATCCAAAAGCGGAGAGGATCATGAATCGAACCCCAACAGGGATTTGTGAAAAAGAGAAAGAAGACATAAAAAGATCAATAGGCTGAGGGAAAAGGAATCATAGCCTAGTTTAGGATCTTCGACCAAAGTCTTTGTCTGTTTATTGTTCTGAAAATACTAATCAAAAGTCAGGATTGCTATCATTCAATCGGCCTCTACGTAATATCTACCATGACTCAGTTTTATAAAATCAACCCCAACAGAGAGTGACCTTAATTCAACTCTGACTTATTTTGGTTTCAATTGGATTTAGTCTTCTTATTATTTCGATGAATAGATAATAAGAGACATTTTTATGAAACCAATAAATACCCTACTCATATCCGCCCTTGCTGTTTGTTCTTTCAGTTCCGCGACTTACGCCGATACTATTTTGCACGCTTTCAACTGGAAGTATTCAGATGTGACGGCCAACGCGAATCAAATTGCTCAAGCTGGCTATAAGAAAGTGTTGGTTGCTCCGGCAATGAAATCTAGTGGGACCCAATGGTGGGCGCGTTATCAACCACAAGATCTCCGCACCATTGATTCTCCGTTGGGGAACAAACAAGATTTAGCCGCAATGATCACTGCGCTGAAAAGTGTCGGTGTTGATGTTTACGCGGATGTTGTACTTAACCACATGGCGAATGAAAGCTGGAAGCGAAGTGACTTGGATTACCCAGGCACAGAAGTGCTAAACGACTATGCCAGCCATTCAAGCTACTATGCCGACCAGACTTTATTTGGCAACTTAGCGCAGGGTTTTGTCTCAGCTAACGATTTCCATGCTGCAGGTTGCATTACTGACTGGAACGACCCGGGTCATGTTCAATACTGGCGCTTGTGTGGTGCCGACGGCGATGTGGGTCTTCCGGATCTAGATCCAAATAACTGGGTAGTGTCACAGCAACGTTTATATTTGAAAGCGTTGAAAGACATGGGCATCAAAGGTTTCCGTATCGATGCGGTGAAACACATGAGCCAGTACCAAATCGACCAAATATTTACGCCTGAGATCACCACGAATATGCATGTGTTTGGCGAGGTGATTACCAGTGGCGGGGCAGGGAACAGTGGTTATGAGTCGTTCTTAGCGCCTTACTTGAACAACACCAATCATTCTGCGTACGATTTCCCGCTGTTTGCTTCAATTCGATCAGCCTTCTCTATGAGTGGCGGTTTAAACCAACTGCATGATCCACAAGCGTACGGACAAGCTTTGGATGATAGTCGCTCAATCACTTTCGCTATCACACATGATATTCCAACTAATGACGGCTTCCGTTACCAAATCATGGACCCACAAGACGAGCAGCTTGCTTACGCTTATATCCTTGGTAAAGATGGTGGCACGCCGTTGATCTACAGTGATGATCTTCCTGATTCTGAAGACAAGGATAACGGTCGTTGGGGCAATGTTTGGAACAGTTCGACAATGAAAAACATGTTGAGCTTCCATAACGCGATGCAAGGCAAAACAATGACGATGATTTCTAGCGACCAGTGCACTTTGTTATTCAAGCGAGGTAAAGAGGGAGTTGTTGGTATTAACAAGTGTGGCGAAACGCGTGGCGTGACGGTTGATACCTACCAACATGAGTTCAATTGGCATGTTCAATACAAAGACGTATTAAGCAGCGCGACAGAAACTGTGACTTCTCGCTATCATACCTTTAACTTACCACCACGCAGCGCACGTATGTTTAAGCTGTAGTGCCTGTTTAAGCTACAGTATCTGGTGCAGCTAGAGAGCAGACCTAATAATCTAAAAAGCCGCAGTGAATACTGCGGCTTTTCTAGTAGAGAAAGTACTGCTAGCGAATCAAGCCATTAAAAAGGCGAGCGACTATTGGCAATCGCGAACTGTTGATAAAGCTCTGCCACTTCAACTGGGTTGAACTCATCTTTATAAGTCAGTTCACTGAGTCGGTGCGTGATGTTTTGTAGCTCGTGAGATCGTTGCTGAGCTCGTTGTTGGTAGCGTTTGAATGCTTGCTCTGTGCCTTCAAAGTTCGAAGCAATGCTCTGTGCTAGCACATAAGCGTTCTCGATGCCCAAGCTGAAACCGATACCCATGGTTGGCAACACAGCACAACATGAATCACCGAGTAAAACGGCATTATCACGATACCAAGTATCGAATGGTGCAACATCAGCAAGGGGAGAAGGTAAGATCTTCGATTCTGGCGTATCTCTAATCATATCCAGTAAATAGCTAGGGTAGTGCGAGAACTGCTCTAACACGGTTTGTTTAGAAAGCGTTTCACCTTCTTCAACGGCGCATGCAGCGAACCAGTACTTGCCTTGGGTTTCTCGGTCGTAGGTGTAAGTGACAATACGAGATTTATCACCCGCAAAAACATAACACTCATCATCGCTGATTTCTGATGCTTTGAAATCAATCTCACCGCGGCAGCAATAAACGTTCGGTTGTCTTAAAGACACATCAGGCGCGACAAACTTTCTCACTTGAGAGAACACACCATCGGCACCGACAATAATATCCGCATCAAGTGGTTCGCCATTGATCAGAATCTGCGGCTCATCGTCGTTTTGAACAACAGTGCAGGTTTGATTGGTAACGATGCAGTCGTCTCCTAGCTCATTTAATAGCAGTTGGTATAAACGGCTGCGATGAAACAAACCAATTGGCGCGTTGGCTTTGCTTGGGGAGTCACTCATATTGAGCGTGTTGATTGGTAATCCTGTCGCCGTTAATGTTGAGATGGTATCGACTTGGTTACACGCGGCTTTTACTTTATCTACCCCTACTAATGCCGCAAGTACCTGCATGCCTTCTGGCCACATGATGATACCCGTACCGTCAGCTCGTGGTTGTGCTGCCTTCTCGTATATTCGAGCTTTAATACCAAATTTACGTAGTGATAACGCGAGTGCTAAACCATTCAGTCCCGCGCCGATAATCGCGACTTTTAGACGTTGTTGTTCCATGACTTTCTCCTAAGAATAAGATGCCAATATCTGTGTACTGGTTCATAGGGCGTAAGATAGGTCATTCGAATCAATAAATAAACGTTATGGATTATAAGGTTAATGCGATTTTGAAATCTTAGGTGCAGATCCCTTAATGATCTTGGATGACTCCAGACCAATGGTTTTGATGGGATAGCGCTTTCAGTAATTCAATCTCTTTCGCTGTTTCGCCTTTAAGCCATTCAATAAGGTCACTTATTACCGGTGAATGAGTACGCTGGTGGCCAAAGTAAGTCCAAGCACTGTGTTGGATCTTGGCGTTTTTAGGGCAGTATAAAAAGCCTCGTTGAAGTTCTTGTAATACCAAAAGCAAATCAGTCACCGTGACACCTTCCCCCGATAAACATGCACTGAGCGCTAAATCTAACGACAAGAAGCTGGTGTTTCTGACGGGCTTTTTCGGCGGGAACTCGACATCGGCTAGCCATACTTTCCAGTCATGATGATCTAAGGTGGGATGGAGCCTTGGCATGGTTAAGATCGAATCGAGGTCGGTGTCTTGCGTCGTTAAACTGGCAGAATTCGTTAAGCTAGTAGAACAAACCGGCGCCATGAACTCCTCGCGCAAGAAAGTGATATCAGGTGTATTGTCATAGCGTTTTTTGAAGCGAGTGTGGAAGATCAACAAGTCATACTCGCTGCTGTTGATCGCTTCATCTTCTTCAATCACAGGAACAATCACGATCTCGTAGTCGGGGTAACGTTCGTTTAATTCACGAACCTTAGAGATCAATACTCGCGTTGCAAAACTGAGGGTCGCTTTGATCACAATCCGCTTCTGTTTTGGCTCACTCCAAGAGGCGATCACCGATTCGATATTGCCGTAGCTATCACGCAAAGCCACATACAAATCATGACCTTGTTCTGTTAATTCAATCGCTCGATGCTTACGAATAACCAACGATGCGTTTAAGTCATCTTCAAGCTGTTTGATCTGACGGCTGATCGCACTCTGTGTCACGTTGAGTTCATCAGCGGCTAAGGTAAAGCTCATCAGCCTTGCCGCCGCTTCGAAGGCTTTTAAGCCATTATGTGAGGATGGCAAGCTAGGATATGGGGTCATAATTCGTTCGCATGAGTTTATGGAATGTTAGAGTCGCAAATTTATCAATTGAACGCCAGCCTCATCGATCGTATTTTGGGCGGAATTAACTGAGGCGCTCATGAAAAAAATACTCACTCTTGCATTCCCTTTGATCATTTCACAGCTGATATCCATGGCTTTAGTCCTTACTGATGTTTGGATGATGTCGCGAATCAGTGTGTCAGCCCTTGCGGCTGGTGGCTTAGGTGCCTCTATCTACTTCTTCATCTTCATTATTGCGAGCAGCACCGTAGGCTGTGTCGTGAACCTGATCGCTATTGCTTATGGTCAACGAGTAGCTCGCCCAGAGTTTGGTAATACACAAATTAGGTTGGCAGTGAAAGGCGCAACTATGCTGGCATTTGTGTTGAGTGTGACCTTAATGGCGAGCTTCTGGTTTGCTCCGTTGGTATTGGAAGCAGCAAAACAGCCGCCAGAAGTGATCACCTTAGCGATGGAATACGTGCACGCCTTGAAATGGGTAATGCTGCCTTCGCTTATCTTATTGGTGCTGCGTGGCTTAACCAGTGCGTTCGGTAATGTGCGATCCATTCTTGTGATGTCTGTTATTACCGTAATTCTGAATGTGCCAGTGAGTTATTTACTGACGTTCCAGCTCGATATGGGCTTAACGGGTCTAGGTTTAGGAACCGCTATTGCTGCGTTTATCGTGATGCTTGGATATACGGTGTGGGTGTTTAAGCGCGACGAGTTCAAGCAATTCGCCCCATGGCTTCATACTGAAGAATATTCGATTAAGTTGATGAGTCCTTTATTGATGATGGGCTTGCCGATTGCAATGGCGGCTTTACTTGAGCATGGCTTAATTTACGGCGGCACCTTAATGGCGGGCACGATCAGTATTGCTTCGTTAGCTCTGCACCAAATCCTTTTGCAATGCTTAAGTTTCACTTGGAACTTCAATTTCGGCTTCTCACAGGCTGCCGCTATTTTGGTTGGGCGTGATTACGGTGCGGGCAACTACGAAGGAATCAAAAGAACATCCGTTCTAAGCTTTATCTTGGTGTCGGTGTCGGTGTTGAGCGTGGCGTTGTCTGCCGTGTTTATCATATGGCCTGAAATGATCGCTTCTCTCTTTAAGCTAGACGACGGCACTGGTGCGATGACTTCGTTATTAGCTTCTGTTATCTGGGTGGTAGCGTTGTGCTTCATCGTTGATGCTTGGCAGTTACTGGCAATTAACCTATTGAGAGGGATGAAGATTGTTTCAATGCCAACCGTGATGACAGCCATTGGTTACTGGATATTTGGCCTACCTGCTGCTTGGTATTTGATGCATAAGTTCCAGCTTGCAGGGATTTGGGGCGGAATCGGCGTTGGTTTAGGTGTGACGGGTATTCTGCTACTTATCCAATTGATGCGTGTCATTCAAAAGAACAACCAATCTCCAGATTTGTCGAATCATGCTTATACGTGATTTGCTAATTGCGCACTGAATACTAAAAAGCCGCAGTCATTAAGGTGACTGCGGCTTTTTTGTTGTCTATTCCGATTCTTCTTTTTTGGGGGAGATGGGAAGAATCCTTATCAGGATTAGGGGCAGCTATTTTCTGCCTGACGATTTATTGCCAGACTACTTTCTACCAAACTATTTTCTACCAAGCTACTTTCCACCAGAGATCGCAGACTTCATCATGGTTTTAAATTGCTCTTTCTGCTGTTCAGTCAACACGTTATAGATGTTGTTTTTAAGACGCATCTCCTGCATCACCATCGACTTCTCAGTGGCTTGAACCGTGTCGATGACCTTTTCCATTTCGGCTTCATCAAAATCCGGTTGAGTCACAAGGCTGATCTGTTTCTTCTTAAGCTCTATGGCTTTATCCATATCAATCTCTGTTCTATCGGATTGATACTCTTGGACAAGAGAGAATACTTCCGCTTGTTGCTCTTCGGTTAGATTCAAAGAAGCAATAACCATTTGCAGTGGGCTAAGCGCTGGCTGTGGCGGTTGTTGTGGTGTTGAAGCACTCACAAACGGAGCGGTAACGAGTAAAGCTGAAGCAGTTAATACACAAAGCGACTTTTTCAGTGATTTCATTGAGTTTCTCCTGTTAGTGGAAACAAGAGTATAGATGGTGGAGCTGAACTCGATATGAACACGCTGTTCAGTTAAGTGTGCTCAGCGATTTACGTTCACTTAAGTACGTCCAGATAAGTACCTCAAGTAAGTAGAGAGTGGGTTAGACCTTGGTCTTACAGAAACCTACGGCAAAGGTGACTAGAATGATTTGAGTTGCTCACTGTTTTATCAAGGAATACACAAATGGAAGTTGGATTGTTCTGGGCTGAAAAAGGGATGTTAGTGCTTGGCGCGCTGTTTGTTTTGACGAGCATGATGCAGTACGGAAGACGCAGTAGCGATTGGAAAGGCGTGATTACGATGTTCTACAAACGTATCCCAATGAATATTGCAGAATACAAATGGTATCGTTTGGGCATTGCTTTGTTGGTGTTTGCTGTGGTTATACGTTTCGCATTACTGATCCTATGGCCTTCATACCAGTTTTAGTCCCTTGTATTCGCTCTTTTATATAGAGCATATAAAACCGATACATTCATGACGAGATTGAGCCTTAATAAACTCACTTATTAAGGCTGTCATTTCATAAATTAGCGCTGCTGTTCCATGAAAAAGTGCTATTACTCTATAATGACGAACGGTTATTACCTTTGTAGCATATTGTTTTTCATGAAGAATAATGCCAGATAATAGCTTACCTGCTTGTTTCATCATTCTTACTAATAATCTACACATAAATCCATTCACCCCGTACCTGATACCATAATGTTCTGTTACACTCGACCGAATTAGCTTTAATTTGTCGGTGGTGCATTTATGTCGTTCCCAGTTCTTATATGTGATGATTCTGCGTTAGCAAGGAAGCAGATGGCTCGATCACTGCCTAGTTCTCTAAATGCAGATATAACTTTTGCTGTTCATGGGCTTAATGCACTTGAAGAGTTAGCTCAAAACCAATTTAAATTGATGTTCCTCGACCTCACCATGCCGGAATTAGACGGCTATGGCACATTGGAAGAGATGCAACGTTTGGGTGATACCACGCCTGTTGTCGTTGTTTCTGGTGACATACAACCAAAAGCACAACAGAAGGTGATGGATCTCGGCGCTAAAGCGTTTTTGCAAAAGCCGATCGATAAAGAAGCGTTAAAAGCGATTTTACGTGAGCACGTCGATCCACCAAAACAACCTCAACTGTATACGCCTACTGCTCTCGAACTTCCAATATTGCGCCGACGCGATATCTATATGGAAGTCGCGAACGTAGCGATAGGCCGTGCCGCTGATGCACTGGCTCGTCACTTTAATGTATTTGTGCACTTACCACTGCCGAACGTCAACATCTTCGAAGTAAGTGAATTGCATATGGCGCTTCGTGACCTAGCAGACAACGACCAAGTGTCGGGTGTTTGCCAAGGCTTCAGCGGAGAAGGCATTGCAGGCGAAGCATTAGTCTTGTTGAGTGATTCCAGCGTGAGCGATCTTAAGAAGCTCATGAAAGTGCCAACCGAAAGTGAACAGCTTGAAGAACTAGAACTGCTGATGGATGTGTCGAACATCTTAGTTGGCTCATTCTTGAATGGGTTAGGGGAACAATCAGAAGTTCGTTTCTTCCAAAGCTCACCTGTGCTGCTCGGGCAACACATCTCGATTGATTCCGTGATTGAGAATACCAGTGGCTCGTTTAAGAAGACCATGACCTTTGAAGTCAGCTACAACATTGATGGCACTTCAATCCGTTGTGATCTTCTGTTCATGTTCGTTGACGAATCTCTGCCTCTTCTAGACAACAAATTGGCCTACCTAATGGAGGAGTTTTAATATGCTGAATCTTCCTGCTGAATTTGAACAGTTCCACTGGATGGTGGACATGGTTCAAAACGTCGATATGGGGCTGGTGGTCATTAACCGTGACTTTCAGGTACAAGTTTGGAATGGCTTCATGACGCACCATAGCGGTAAGCAATCGCACGATGCGATCGGTAAGTCTATCTTTGAACTGTTCCCTGAAATCCCTGAAGAGTGGTTTAGGCTCAAAACCAAGCCAGTCTACGATTTAGGCTGCCGTAGCTTCATTACATGGCAACAAAGGCCTTATCTGTTTAAGTGCCGTAATGTTAGGCCTGTAACCCAACAAGCCGACTTTATGTATCAGAACGTGACGCTAAACCCAATGCGCTCACCAACAGGGCAAGTCAGCTCATTGTTCTTGTCGATTCAAGATGCGACCGCTGAAGCGTTAGTCTCTCAAAAGAACTAGATTGTTCTATTCGCCAAACAACGCATTCCTATACGCGCATTAGCATCAGTCTAATCAACGAATAAAAATGGCTACGGTTAATTAGCTGAGCCATTTTTTTTTGCTTTTTATTCTTCAAATCTAATTTTCCCCCTCGCTTTTCACGTCAACCAATCTTCTTTTTCTATGCGCTTTACTCAATATTCCAGGTTACATGAACGAACGGGAAGCCACTGAACGTGCTTTCGACGCGGCAATGCTACGGGTTAATAGAAATTGGATTTATAAAGTTTGAGCTCGAAAGCATTATTTAATGGAGTGCGAGGGCTGAATTCTCAAACCCAAGTGAATCTTGGTCTCTAGATTGAGTCGTTATCCCCCTACTTTTCCAAGTGACCACAAAATAAAAACGTCACGAGATTGGCCAATTTGGTCAAAAACAGATAAAAATTAGAAAAAAATCGAATTTATTTAAGAAAAAAGGTATTTTTTTGTTGGAGAAAAGTGGGTTTTTTATGTGATTTCGAGGCACTTTCTTCACATTATTGCTTTATGAGGGGGATATTACGCGAAAAAGGGAGGAAAACGATTGCGCAATAAACCAACAGCGTTTGCGTGAGTGGTTCGCTAAGTTATTAATTAGTAAGAATTTAGTTGGAAAGTGTAGCTAGGGGAGTTTTAGCGGATATGGAATCTTTGAGAGGATAGCATAAAAAAAAATGAAATATCAGACTTGCTGTTACTAAATCACGACCTATAATGCTGAAAACCGGAGCGTCTGCCAACGCTCCGGTTTTTTTGTGTCCGAAGAAAAGTAAACTCGTCTGCCAACGGTTTTACTACGCATTTCGCGAGAGACACATAATTTTATGAATCAAGGAAAACACCATGCGTATCGAACAAGAACTTAAGTTAGGTTTCAAAGATGTACTCTTCCGTCCGAAGCGTTCTACCCTTAAAAGCCGTTCTCAAGTTGAATTAACCCGCGATTTTACATTCAAGCATAGCGGTCGTCAATGGTCTGGTACTCCAGTAATTGCAGCTAACATGGATTCGGTAGCAAGCTTTGAAATGGCAGCTGCTCTAGCAGAGCACGGTGTTATGACTGCAGTACACAAGCACTACACAGTAGAGCAGTGGGCTGAGTTTGCTAAAACAGCAGACAAGAAAACACTGAACAACGTTTTTGTATCAACAGGTACGTCTGAAGCTGAGTTCGAGAAAGTTAAGAAGATCATGGCGCTTAGCGAAGAGTTCGTATTTATCTGTATTGATATCGCTAACGGCTACTCAGAGCACCTTGTTGAGTTCGTACAGAAAGTACGTGCTGAATTCCCGACTAAAGTTATCTCTGCGGGTAACGTTGTAACGGGTGACATGGTTGAAGAGCTAATCCTAGCTGGCGCAGACATTGTTAAGGTTGGTATCGGCCCTGGTTCTGTTTGTACTACACGTGTTAAAACAGGCGTAGGTTACCCTCAACTTTCTGCAATCATCGAGTGTGGCGACGCGGCACACGGCCTTGGCGGTATGATCATCGGTGACGGTGGCTGTTCATGTGCGGGTGACGTATCTAAAGCGTTCGGCGGCGGTGCTGACTTCGTAATGCTAGGCGGCATGCTAGCAGGTCACTCTGAGTCAGGCGGTGAAGTTGTAGAGCAAGACGGTAAGCAATACATGAAGTTCTACGGCATGTCTTCACAGTCGGCTATGGACAAGCACTCAGGTGGTGTTGCTAAGTACCGTGCTGCGGAAGGTAAAACTGTTTTACTTCCATACCGTGGTTCAGTTCACAACACAATTTCTGACATCCTTGGTGGTGTACGTTCAACTTGTACCTACGTAGGCGCAGCAAAGCTTAAAGAGCTAACTAAGCGTACTACTTTCATCCGTGTACAAGAGCAAGAGAACAACGTATTCGGTAAAGAGTAATCTGAACGAATTCGAATAGTTTGAAAATCAAGAGCCGCTTTTTAGCGGCTCTTTTTTTTGGGATTTACGTCTGAACAATTTGGATTTTACATGGATGTTATTAAGTACTGGCTTCCCGATGGGAAGCCGAAATTATCGAGTCGTGATACAAAAAGACCACTATGTAGTGGGGACGTATCAAGACCGGAAGTTATATATTTTATTGTTTGGTGGAGAGCCCAAGCACCATCAGATTAAAGGCCTTGAACAAGATGGGAAAAACAATGTGTTTGGGTTGTTTTGATGTGGTAAATGGGGCTGTGTATCGAGTAATGATTTATTGTTTTTAAATTTTATTCAAATGCAGATGCTTTAAGTTGTTGTTTTTTATTGTTTTGTTTTAATTTTGTTCTCGAGTTATTAATGGGGAATATGTTCAAGTTGTTGAAGATATAAGGTAAAATGAGCGTAACATTAGAATTTGGGATAGCCCAGTTCGTAAAGGAAAAACAAAAATGAATCCGCACTCATTGCCTAAGAAAAGAGAGCTTGGAGCTTACTATACACCACCCGAGCTAAGCCAAATTCTTGTAGATTGGGCGATAACAAGACCAGAAGAAACAATTTTAGAGCCTAGTTTTGGAGGGTGTGGTTTTTTCGATAGCTGTATCAAACGATTGCAGGCCATAAACTGTGGCTCTCCAGATCAACAGCTTTATGGTGTTGATATAGATAAACACGCTTTTGATATTTTGAGTCAGAAATTTGGGCGCGTTGTTGATACAAAAAAGCGCTTTATTAAAAGTGACTTTATTTCAGTTCAACCTGAAGATTTTTTGACGAACAAATTTGATGTTGTGCTTGGCAATCCTCCTTATGTTTCAATGCACAATATGACAAAAGAGCAGCGTGAGTCTTGTGACAAAATTTTGCAAGCATCTCCTTTTTCTGACGTAACTATGGGGCGTAATGCAAGCTTATGGGCATTTTTCCTGTTGCATAGCCTGTCATTTATTAAAGAAGGTGGTCGAGTTGCTTGGGTTTTACCAAGTAGCTTGCTACATGCTGATTATGCTAAGAACCTCATTGATATCCATCAGAAGCACTTCAAGAGCGTAAAGCTTATTAAATTAGCAGAGCGCTTTTTTAGAAGCGAAGGGGCTAAAGAAACATCAATTATTCTTATTGCTGATGGTTTTAGCTCAGCTAAAATCAACAATGGCGGTGTTTCTGTCGATTACGTTGATACATTAGAAGAGTTAACGTTGAGTCTGACTGAAGATGTTACAAATACTGCTTTTAACTTCGGAAAGTATAAGCTTGACCTACTGCCCCAATGTGTAAAGGAAGTGTATGAATCTTTATCTTTTAAAAGATACGCACATCCACTTAGCCAGTACTTAGACATAAAAATAGGTATGGTTACCGGTGCCAATAAGTACTTTGTCATAGACAAAAAAACAATAGATAAATACAACCTTCCAGAAGAATGCTTGAGGCCGGTAGTAGGGCGTTTCCCTTCATTTATTGGAGTGAAACATTCTGTTCCAAGGCAAAGAGCTATCCAAAGAAACAATAAGCGGGCTTACTTGGTGCATGCAACGCCGGAACAAATGCAGGACACATCTAGTCCTGTAAGTCAGTACTTGTCACAGGTTCCAGTTAAAGAAATAGAGGACAATCGCACATTTAAAAAGCGACCTCATTGGTTTGCTCCTGATGACAATATAATCTCCGACGCGTTTATGTCTTATATGATCCATCTTGGCCCAAGAATGGTGATCAACCAAGGAAGAATTAATTGTACCAACTCAATACATAAAATCTTCTTTCGTGATAAGAATATGAGTGCAGATAAAAAGCTAGCTATTGCTATGTCACTACTTTCTAGTTATTCGCAACTTTCCGCTGAACTAGAAGGGAGAGCATACAGTTCTGGTGTGCTGAAAATCGAGCCAAGTGCAGGTAGAAAAATAGAAATCCTGTTAACAGATGAATGTGTAAGTGACCTTAAACGTGCTGTACCTGAAATAGAAAAGCATATTAAAAACAATTTAATGGACGAGGTTACAACTATCGTTGATAATATTCTTATAAGTAACAACCTCGTAACAAAAGAACAGTGTATTCAGTTGGTAAAGGGGGCTTATTTTTTGCGAAGAGAGCGCTATAAAGGTGTAAAAAGTCATTTATAATAAAAAAGGCTAACGAAAGTTAGCCTTTTTTATTATTCCAAGCGATGAAGAGTGTTTGATCTAGATGTGTTGGTTAGTCTTGTTAAAATGGCGTCATAATATGGTTTGAGCCATATGTTTTCAGAATCAATAATATGCTTTTTCCAGCCACTATCATTGATAACACTTAAGCCTCCTAGTTCGAACTCCCTTAGAACATAATCTAATAACATGATAATGTCATATGGTTGCTGAGGCAGGCGAGGGTGATCAATTGGAGAGAATAACTTATAGTGAACATCGTCATCAATATTTAAGTATTCAGGCTCAAAATTACCACCATATTGAAGGTGAAACTTCGGCCGAGTTCTATCATCATTGTTTGTGTCAAAATCGAAATGAAAACGGCGTAGAACATGATAGCCATTTTCAAGAGGGTAGCTGTTCCATTCCTCAGGAATATCATCACATGACTCTGTGTGTTTAATCATTAGATTTACACACAAGCATTGTTCTATAATAGTCCTATTTTCAATTTTTATTACACCACCGATTGATATGAAATATTTCCTATTTCCACCCTTAGGGTTTTTGTATTGGAATATAATATTGGGTGAGATAGGAATATTGCCGATCCATGCCTTTTTATTACGAATAGCACTACTAAGGGTGCTTTGTAGTTTACTAAAAAATTGATGTAAATTATCTTCTTCTGAGCGTGGCAATTCGGATGATTGCGCAAGTATATGTTTCGAAAACTGGTTTAACACTTTGAGATAGTTATTTGTAAAGTCACGATCAATGATATACATACTAACTTATCTCAATAATTCGTGGATTTCTGAAAAAAGGTTCTTTTGGCAGAGTGTCATCAAACAATGAGCATGTAACATGTACTGGGTGAAGTTCATGTTGTGCTTCTCCTGCAACAATGCCTAAGCTATCAGGGTAGTGTTGATCACATACAGCGCAACTTGATAAGTCATCTTCTTTTGCATGCAGTAATTTAGCCGCAGCTTCTTTAAAAGGTCGGTTTTCTAGATATTTTTCAGGGTCATTTCTTGTATAAATATTGTCCTCTAGTGATATGCTCCACCAACGCTTATCAAATGATTGATTGAAAATGCCTTTATATAAAGCATCGTTAAACTCACCAGAAATTCTTTCGAAGTATTCTAGGCTTACTCCTAATAGTGCAGCAGCGCCTGAACTACTGACTAAAGGGCCTTCTTTTCTCAATAGGGAGCGTGCCAACCATGAGAATAACCTAAGGTTAAGGCTATTATTAAGCTCTCGCGGAGGAATGTGATCGCCGTTTACAACCTCACCAAGATCTGACTTTGATAGTGTTGGTTTAATCAATATTTCAATATCTTCCTTGATGTCTTCTGGGCATTGAATCAGTCTCAAAAAACCTTCAACAGATCTGCACATTTTTAGCGCAGTATGGCTTTCGATATCGGCTTTACACGCGGTGTGGTTCTCAAGGAACTTGTTACCGATAAATAACTCGAAATCGCCAATTTGATTGGTCGGTGATCTCTTGACTGAAATTAAGTAAATAGGAGTATTCTCTGTATACGAGCGAATAACAGAATACAGTGATGTTCCTGTTTTAAATAGCGACGTAGGTTTATCGAACATGTAGTCAACAATTATTAGATCGTATTCACCAGTTTCACTTTTTGCCAGCTTTCTTTTTAGTTGTGTTGCATCGGGCATAATAAGATCATAAGTAATGCCCTCTCTTTCTTCCAATACCTTCAAAAGGTTTGATCGTGGATGATCAGTCTCTTTAGCCTTATCATCAATAACTAGAATTTTCATGTTAGTTTCCAATTGTTATCTGCACTTCGGCATTCCAATGAGCCGATGGTTCGACAAATTTTGCATTTCCTTTGTACTTCCTAAGAATATTCTGAACAATGTTGAGGCCGAGTCCAGAACCCTTACCAAGGTTGCTAATTTTGTCATCACTTATTTTGGATGAAACTGAACTATATAATTTTCCTTCCGGGTCATAAGTTTTTGCTTCAAATACTCTATCCCAATGCTCTTTTTTAAGCCCAATACCGTTATCTTTTACAGTAATGTAGTGAAGCCCTTCATCCTCTCTTATTACTGAAACATGAATAAAACGTTCTTCTGAGTCGCTTGCAATAAGTGATTTTATGCTATTAGAGATGAGGTTGATGAGCACGGAATAGGCTTCTGCCTGATTAAGTTTTGGGACACCTAAAAAGGGCTTGACCTTTTCAAATTCCAATTTGATATCGTATTGTTTCAAGAAGAAACTAAATCCTGTTTCGATGCGCTTGAACAAATTATGATAAGTGATTTTTTTATTAGATTTACCAGTTGAATCAGAAAATATTTCAAATAGTTCAAATAAATCATCAAAAGATTTTTGATAATCACTGGCACTTTGTGCCATCGATAATAGCTCTAATTTTATGTCTTGATTATCAATCTTATCTGCGATCAATTTGAGTTGAGCCGATTGGCTAGTTAATGTCTGTGCAATACCTTTAACTTCATGGGCAAATACAAAAAGTAACGGTGCAGTGGCAGAAACAGCTCGCAGCAGCTCAGACTCAGCTTCGAGTTCTTTATATTGAGAAAGTAGAAATGCTTGGGCGGTATTTTTTTGCTCAACGTTTTCCTTTGATATGATATTTTCTATAGAAGGAGCTTCAGGCTCAACTGGGTTTGGTGGAACCGGAACTTTAGCTTCAGGTGTTGATTGAAACTCTGAAACTGGATTTTTATTGTTTTTATTAGGGTCGCTTGATTCCCATTCCGTAATTGCATCTATTTCGCTATCAACGGCCGCTTCTGAAGACCATAGAGTATTAATCGCTTTGGTTATTCTACTCTCAGTACTTTCGTACTTGTTCCCTACAGACTCTTCGAAAGCTTGGACAACAGATTCGTGACGTTTTTTACGTGAACGAATTAGCCACGCTTCGTAGTTGATAGTTGCCCAATCTAGTGATATTCGTATTGCTTTTCTTAAGCTTTTAAAGTTATCGTTTTCAACAAGACCTTCACGGTCCATTTTTACTTGCAATGCTTCAACTGCCTTCCCTTGGATAGTTACTTCACCGATGAGTGATCGTGTACCTGGGTGATTAAGCATAGCGCGATTAGGACTCTCAATGCCCAACTTCCCAGCTAGATCCTGTAGATCGAGGAAGTCACTAGGACCACGGCGACGCGAAATATCGTGAGCAATGCGTAGCCAGTCATCACCTTCGTTTACATCACCATATGGATAAACTCTAAATCCATTTAGGTAAAGTTTGATACCGGCATGAATTTCAGTGACATCCTTTAATACTGAACGAGTTAAAAGAGTAGAATCCCTTCGGTATTCGATGCCGTCCCTGCTTTTTAATGGGACTATGTGAATTGTAAAAGAAACCCCACTAAGTGGAATAAACTGTTCACCATCGTATGAATAAGTTTGTTTTTCTGAGTCTTTGCTCTCGAGTTCGAATGAAATAGAACCATTTTCATTGATTATACCGTTAACAGTTCCCCAACCAGAGGTCAAAAGCTTTTCATCAGCTTTAAATGATGCGCTGCCAATGAGCTCTTTAAATTCAGGAGCACGAATACTAGCTTCAAAACCAGGATCTTCTTCAAAACGTTCTCGTTTAACAGGAATGGTGATTGAAATAAGTGTGATGCTCTTTAGGATCATTTTGAAGTCACGCTCAGTAACTCGTTCACGCAGCCGTTTGAGTTTTAAAGTTGTGCCTACAGTTCCTTCACTTGATTGGTAGCTTTGGTATTTACAATGGACATTTGACAGGCGTTTTCCTGCCTTGAAATCCTCCCAGTCAAATTGAACCGTTGTATGTTCATAACCGTCAGATACCTTAGCGCATGTTGTTAGTTCTAGGTGCTCTGCCAAACGCTGGCAGGCAAAGCGGCCAATGCCTTTATTACCTGTGACAGGGCGTCCGTAGAGCTTGCTAACGGGGTTCAATCGTTTGTTACTTGTGCCAATGGTCATCCAATGGTTTTTCACGGTATCGAAACTCATACCTAAACCATGGTCTGAAATAATTAACTCCGATTGACCTAGATCATCGTCATTGATGTTGGCTAGAGATACGTCGACACTCGGGCTATCCGCATCGTAAGCATTCTTTATTATTTCTGAAATACCAATATGGTTTCTACTAACTAGTCTTTCACCTAGTTCTCGAATGAGCTGAGCATCTACGTCGAAGGTGAGTGATTTGGTTTTTAAGTCTCTTTTCTCTATCACGATTTAAGCTCCGAGTTCTTCAGACAAAAAGTGCTTGTTTGCTAAGGTGAGGATGATGCCTGCAGGGCTAGTTCCATTGAAAAGTGAATAAGTGTAGAGCATACCGTTGTTCATATTTCCAAAGTTGAGTTTACCCGTTTCGTTAGAGTGACGTTCGTCTTTCAGATGTAAGTTAATACGACCATTTAAGACCATTTTGTCCTTGTCTCTTGCCCACATAGGTTTTAATAATGATTTTTCTGTGTCATTGAGGACAAAGTACATGCGTAAGTTGGTGAAAACTAACCAACACTGTTGAGTGTCACTTTTGAAAAGAAGCAGTGTATCTGCATCTTCAATATTTTCGTTATTATTGAACTTTTCGAAGCTACGGATTGATTCGATAACTTGCTCTTTCTTGCTAAAGCTTGAGCGACCTAATAGAAAATTTAACATGACTTACTCCGTAGGGACTTTTTCTGAAGATAGTTCTTGACAAGTAATCGTGGCAGTACTACAGGCCAACCAGCACCAACAAATACGCTAGCAGTGCGACTGATTTCAAAAATATCTGCAGCAGCACCAACCATACCCGCAATTCCTGCGCCAATACCCCACATCAAGAATACGCCGATGCCTTTAAAACCAGTATATGAAAGTTTTAGGTAACTATTCTTCTCAGTAGATTTAGACGTGCAAAAATCAAGGATTACAATAAGTAGACCGAAAAGTGCAGATGCGAGTCCAAAAGTTATAACAGTATAACTTTGGTTCGTAGCGTCACCAAGAAGCGCTAGGTCTAATACTAATTTGAATGAATCCATCACTTCTTCTCCATCACAAACGCAACTCTACCAATAACTTTCACCTCACCTTTTTCGACTGTTGGAGTTGAGCGACTAAATTTGATCGCAAGTTTTTTACCAGGTAAATGCTGGATATTATTTTGAGAAAGTAGGCCGTCCATATCTACTAGGTGCTGGCCGCTTAATGCTTGGTGAACTTCTTTATCGACAATGAATCTAGTTTCATTGTGCTTGGTGCACATCATATACAAACCACGCTCAGATGGACTTAAAGGCTCGTTTAAAAGCCTATGAAATGTTTTATGACATATAGAATATCATTATGATCTCATATCAAGTAGCTCTAAATCTGTATTTTATGACTTGCAACAGTTACTTACGAATTTGAGGTTACTTATTCAATACGCAGGTTAGTGTGATGGAGTCAGGATGGGTGGGTCGGTTATCTTGGAGTAATCAAGGTGAAGTAAACGGCCCAGGAAATTGCTATTGGGCCTCATTGTCAGACTCTACTTCGCATAATTCGAAGGAAACAGTGCTCGTTTCGCTTCTTCATCACGTTCGGTTTTAAATTCAACGCCTTTACCAATCTCGCGAGCGCGAATTGCAGCTGGGCGAGTGTTGATTGCGTTAAACCAACGCTTCAAATTCGGGTAAGGTTCTAAGCCTTCTTCACCAAGCACGACAGGCGCTTTATCAATCCAACCCCATGCAGCGACATCGACAATGGTGTACTCATTTCCGACGATAAATTCACGACCTTCCATGTGCTTTTCTAACACTTCGTAATGACGTTGTGCTTCACGTAGGTAACGGTTCACAGCGTAATCTAGGCCTGCTGGCGCTGCATGGCGAAAGTGTACCGATTGACCTGAATAAGGACCAAGACCGCTCGCGATAAACATCATCCAAGAGAGCAGTTCAGCTCTGTCTTCTGGTTGTCCCCCAAGCTCGCCAGTCTTCTCTGATAGGTACAAAAGGATAGCGTTAGAATCGAACACGCGCTGTCCATCGTCTTCAATGGCTGGTGTTTTACCGTTTGGGTTAATCAAACGATATTCCGGCGTGTGTTGCTCGCCCTTTAAGGTATCAACAGGAACAAGTTCAAAATCTAGGCCTGTCTCTTCTAGAAACAGAGCGATCTTCATTGGGTTGGGTGTTTGGTGAAAATAGAACTTAAGCATGGGGTAACTCCTTGTATTGATAATCCATTAAAGCACCACTTGAACGATCGTTCAATAGTTGATTTTGAATTATTTTAAAATACGTCGATTCGCATTTAGCGGCCATATGTTTAGAGCTTCGTTATCTGTGGGGAGGATCAACATCTAACAATTCGGTGTGTTGGATTTTAAGTTGTTGAAAAAATGAGCTTAAAGTTGCTGTTTGGGCGTGTTGTTTTCTGCGGAGTTTGGATTTGTGATGGATGGTTTTCGGTGGAATAGGGCGTATGTAATCCTCAGTCAGATATTCCAAAATGATCGGTGAATTCCCCTTTAAACCAAAATTATCTCGATGCGCAGGCTTATTGGTAAGTTCAAAATCGTGATCTGTTGCCACACCTTATGCAACAAATGAATATTAACCTCGGATATTCTGGTGTGGTTCACAGTTTTTTAATCTTAGGGACTTACATTGGGGAGCAAATCTGATGTGAACACTTAACGACACAGGATCTTTCCATGAAAAAGAACATTATCGCCCTCGCTCTTGGTGGCATGCTCGCTTTTGGCGCAACACCTTATTCTTTTGCTGCTAACGATGGCGCAGTACAAGCTTCTGCCGATTACGCGCAGTTGGTGACTAAGCGACAAGTTGTCGACCAATTACTTCTTGATGCGTTGCAGGCGTTTAAGTCTCCGGCAAGAATTTCTCACGCGGGCTTCACGGCTAAAATGCCAAGCAACATGGAAATAGTGACTAACCGATTGTTAGAAGCTTACCAGCTAGAACCTTACCGTACTGACTTGTTGATCTCGGCAGCGAACGCTCAGATCTACAACAAGAACGCAGAACGCGCTATTGAGTTGTTTGAACAAGCACTGACGGTTGCGCCAGACGATGTCGACCTTCATGCGTATCTAGCGGTTTGGCAGCGATTTGAAGGTAATGACAGTGAATCGAATAAGCACATGGAGAAGCTGGAAAGCCTGAATAAAGGCAAAGCAGAAGACATCAAACGTATTTTTGCAACGGTCGACCGCGTGTTAGAAACATCTCTTAAAGAGTCTGCGGATAAGGGACTGTTGAGCGACCACGGTGCCATCGTCACTTTGGGTTACGCGCTTAACCCTGATGGTTCTATGCATGAAATCTTGATTGAACGTCTTGAAACGACATTAGCAATGTCGAAAGCTAACCCAGACGCGATGATCGTGTTAACCGGCGGCGTGCCTAAGAACCATAAGACTGAAGGCAAGTTAATGGCGGATTGGCTTATCTCAAAAGGGGTAAGCAAAGACCGCATCATTGAAGAGAACTACGCGACCAGCACGGTAGGCAATGCCTTATTCAGTAGCTATGCGCTTGCTCGTCATGATATTAAGCACGCGACCATTATTAGCTCGGCAAGCCATGTTCGTCGTGGTCAAACTCTGTTTGAAATTGCTAGCTGGCAAACGGGCCCTCAGGGCATTACCTTCGATACGGTTTCTTACCCAGATAAGCCGCTAGAAGATCTTAAGAAAGCGAGCAGTGGTGAGCTTCTAGGCATCTACCGTGATGCACTGAGAACGTATGGTATGTGGAGCTACCGCTCTTACCCATTAGAGTCTCGCTAAGCCCAAGCATTATTTGCGTTTGGGAAAAGCACAGTTCGTGTTAAACCAAAGCTTCACTTG
Source organism: Vibrio lentus (assembly GCF_030409755.1). NCBI lineage: Bacteria > Pseudomonadati > Pseudomonadota > Gammaproteobacteria > Vibrionales > Vibrionaceae > Vibrio > Vibrio lentus. The sequence goes on along the minus strand of NZ_JAUFQE010000001.1, from coordinate 728,874 downwards.
CTAGTACAATCGAGCACAGCTAGATGGTATGCTGTGCTCCTACTTAATTTAGTGTTTCAAAGGCAAAAAAATGAACCCGATTTTAGCGATGTTGAAAGAGAACAATATTAGCGACGAGCAGATCAGCGAGATATTCAAGACGTTGACTGAGAACCCTCTTGCAGCAATGGCGACAATCAGCCAACTTGGTTTACCACAAGATAAGCTTCAAATGCTGATGGGTCAGGTAATGCAAAACCCTGCGCTAATCAAAGAAGCAGTTGAAGAGCTTGGCCTAGATTTTTCTAAGGTTGAAGCCGCTAAAGAGCAACTTCAAAAATAGTAGAGTGTGAATGAGTGATTTTTTAGGGAGTGATAGCCGATTCGGTTAACTGTTCTTGAGATCGCGAATTTGACTCCAATAAAAAGCCGTTTGAGTATCAATACTTAAACGGCTTTTTTGATCCGACTTAGAACAGGCTCGACAGGGGAGACGACAAAAACACTAGCCCGATGTGACTCCCTCGCTTAAATCATGTAATTTCGTTTTAACACTCATGTTTCAATAAACTGAATTCCGGCGTTGCTCATGAAATCTAGCTTAAGCATTCGATCTTACACCAAGCAATTTAATACCCATGCTCATGATGACCATCATCAATTGGTATTGCCGATCCAAGGCAGTATTAACATCGAGATGGTGGGGTATGTCGGCAAAGTGGCCGTGGGCGAATGTGTGGTAATTCCGGTAACCACAGCGCATGCGTTTAAGGCGGATGAAGCCGCGCGGTTTATTGTCGCAGATATGGCAGAGTTGCCGCAGCACTTGTTAGAGCATGAGCTCTCGGTTTTCACGATCACACCGCCTTTAATGAGCTTCTTGCTGTTCGTTGAGAAGCAGCTGGAATATCAGGTCGATAGTGGCATTGAGTCATCAGTTTTGGATGTGTTTTCACTGCTGTTAGAGCAACAACAAGTCAGCAAGAGCATCGACCCAAGAATCCGTGCGGTACAAAGATTGATAGCGGATAATTACGCCCAACCTCTCTCTATATCTCAACTTGCAGAAACGGCCTGTTTGAGTCCCACTCAATTCAAAAAACGCTTCAAAGAGTGCTTGGGTATCAGTGCGCTTAAATACATCACTCGATATCGTATGGAGAAAGCTCAAGCCTTGTTAACTCATACCGATCTACCCGTTCAATTGATCGCTGAAAATGTGGGCTATAGTGATGTGTCTGCTTTCAGTCGTCGCTTCTCTCAGCATTTTGGAATGTCTCCAAGGGCGTTTTTGGGTTCGATGAAAGAGAGTCTTTAGAAACAACAATAGCGTCCTTTCGGCAAACTAACTTATATCAATCTTCACTATTATCTATTTCAGAAATGAAAATTGGGTAATAGAAATGAATCTTGCCATCAATCGCGTTAACGAATTCCAAATGGGCACTTTGGCCATCTTGTTTGCTTCTATTTTATGGGGCACGACGGGCACCGCCGCAAGTTTTGCGCCTGATCTAAGCCCATTAGCGATTGGTGCTTTCTCTATGGGCGTCGGTGGTCTAATGCAAGCGGGCTTGGCGTATCGACAAATCCTATTCGCTTTCGACAAACTTATGCAGAACAAGAAGCTGTTGACAGTGAGTGCTTTGGCTTTAGCGGTCTATCCTTTAGCTTTCTATTCTTCAATGAAATTATCAGGCGTGGCGATCGGTACCGTGGTTTCGATTGCTACCGCACCTTTCTTTTCTGCACTGTTAGAGTGTCTTATTAGCAAAAAGAATAATATCAACCGACGTTGGCTTACTAGCTTTGCGATTGGTGTGGTAGGTATTGGGCTGTTGGTGTTTTCAGAATCTTCATCGGCGAATGAATCCGGTGATGCTCTCAAGCTGTTAGGTATTGGCTTAGGTCTGGTCGCTGGGTTGTGTTACGCCATTTATTCTTGGGCGACCAAAGCACTGATCGATAAAGGGATTAAGTCACAAGCGGCGATGGGCAGTATTTTTGGCCTCGGTGCGATGCTGTTGCTGCCAACGCTCTGGTTTACTGGTGATAACCTGTTTTCCTCACAGACCAACGTATTAGTCATCAGTTATCTTACGCTGATTCCACAATGTTTGGGTTATATCGCGTTCAGTTTTGGTTTACGTCACGTCACCGCGAGCAGTGCCAATCTGCTGACCTTGTTTGAACCAGTAGTCGCAGCGGTGCTTGCCGTTTGTGTTGTCGGTGAGCTTATTCCTTTTACAGGCTGGCTAGGTATGTCTCTGATTGTTTTGTGCTTGTTTATACAGTCGAAGCCATCTAAAGGAACGTTATAAGTATTTGTTTTTTTTGAGCCTAATTGAAATTTTTTCATGTGTAATTCTTATAATTGAATAAAATCAGTATCTCAGTTGTGAGAGTGCTGTTACTATCGCTATCAATAGTCGGGGGGCACATACCTTATTTGGTGTTTGCTGAGATCGTTAATCGAGACCCGTTGAACCTGATTCAGTTAACACTGGCGTAGGGAACTATAAGCACTCGATCTACGTCTGCACCCATGAAAACTTTCATGAGCCTAATGCGACTTCTCCTTCGATCAGTGTTCGTTCTCCTACGTCTTGTAAGATAGTAGGAGCGACAATGACACACAGTTCTATTTCAAAAGATTTAACGCCAAAAGCCTCAACTCCAAAACCCTCAACACAGCAGCACTCTGCTGAAGACACGATTCGCACGAATACTCCGATTGTTTTAACCATCGCGGGTTCTGACAGTGGCGGCGGTGCCGGTATCCAAGCTGATATTAAAGCCATGTCTGCTACCGGTAGTTTTGCTTGTTCTGTGATTACCGCTATCACTTCCCAGAACACTCAAGGCGTGTCAGCCATTTTTCCTATTCCACTCGACCATGTCGCTAGCCAGTTAGATGCGGTTTTTACTGATCTCAATATCGTGGCAGTGAAAGTCGGCATGTTGGCCGATTCGCAAATCATCAAAGTTGTCGCGGACAAAATCAAACAATACCAACCTAAACACCTAGTGATCGACCCTGTAATGGTCGCGACAAGTGGTGATCTGCTGTTAGAAAACTCGGCTACCACCACGCTAAAACAAGAGCTGATTCCGCTCGCAGACATCATTACTCCTAACTTGCCAGAAGGCGCAGCACTGACAGGCAAAGCTGTCCCTGAAAGCGAAGCCGAAATGCAGGGCATGATTGAAGACCTACGTGCACTGGGTGCCAAAGCCGTTCTTCTCAAAGGCGGCCACTTAGAGAAGGATGAGAACAGTAACGATTTACTGATTCTGCCAACCACATCTGCTCTGATTAGCGCGAAGCGTTTTCCTACCAAAAACACGCATGGCACGGGCTGTACGCTTTCTTCTGCTATTGCTTCTTTCTTGGCTCAAGGCAACACGCTTTCAGAGGCTGTCGACCTAGGCAAACAATACATTTCGCGCGCGATTGCTCATGCTGATGAGTTGCAAGTTGGCCAAGGTCATGGCCCGGTAAATCACTTCTTCGCTGGGCACGGTAATGTCCGTTAATACGGTGGGTGTTCAACTCAGCAATGCCTCCTTACGTTATAACGACAGTGAGCACGCTACCTTGTCTGGGTTGTCGCTTAGCTTAAACGCAGGTAAGTGGACGGTGTTGCTGGGTCGAAGTGGCTGCGGAAAAACCACGGTATTACGTTATCTGGCAGGCTTGTTGGACGACAAGGTGGAGTGGCAGGGCACATTGGCAACGTCCGATGAACTGCCTTTAACGGATCGCATCGCTTACATGGCGCAGCAGGATTTATTACTGCCGTGGCTGTCGGTTATCGACAATGTATGCCTGAGTCATCGCTTTCAAAATCCAGCTTCTGATAAAGCACTTCAAACCAATCAAGCACTAGAGTTGCTCGCTGCGGTTGGTTTGGTCGATTACGCGAATGCGATGCCAGATCAATTGTCTGGCGGTATGCGTCAGCGTGTTGCTTTGGCTCGCACCTTAATGCAAGACAAGCCAGTGGTGCTGATGGATGAGCCTTTCTCTGCGCTGGATGCGGTAACAAGACACAAGTTACAGAGCTTAGCGTGTGAACTGTTAAGAGATAAAACTGTTGTGTTGATCACTCATGATCCACAAGAGGCGGTGCGTTTGGCGGATAACTTGTATGTGTTGCAAGGCACACCTGCGAGTGCACAGTCATTGTCGGTGCCTAATACAGCTACGCCACGAGTGTTAGACGGTGAATGTGCTGAGTTACAACAAGCGATCTTAGATCAGTTGGAGCGTGATTATGAATGATCTAACGCGAAGCGAAGCTGTGGCTCGTTCAACTAACACACAGATCACGACTAAGCGCCCGCGTCAGATGAATCCCGTTATGCGTTTGCTGATCAGTAGTGCTGTGATTCTCGGTTTATGGCAACTGGTGGTGGTTATCTTCGAGATGCCAAGCTTCATTCTGCCAGCTCCCGAAGAAGTCTTCATCAAGCTAATTGAACGTTACGACGTGCTACTCAAACACACTTGGGTGACTGCGCAGGAGATCTTACTTGGTCTATTGCTCGGTTTATCCATGGGGCTGTTTTTCGCCCTACAGATGTTGATGTTCGAACCGCTGAAACGTTGGTTGTTGCCTATCTTAATTGCTAGCCAAGCGATCCCTGTGTTTGCGATTGCGCCAGTGTTGATGCTGTGGCTTGGTTATGGCATCGCGTCAAAAGTGGTGATGGCGGCGATCATTATCTTCTTCCCTGTGACTACCTGTTGCTACGACGGCCTGCGAAATACACCGACTGGTTATCTTGATCTTGCTAAGACCATGGGTGCATCGAAATGGCAATTGTTGCGTTATATCCAACTGCCTGCTGCGCTGCCAACTTTGGCGTCTGGCATTCGTGTCGCTGTGGTGATTGCTCCAATTGGTGCAGTCGTCGGCGAGTGGGTGGGTTCGAGTGAAGGGCTGGGTTACCTAATGCTGCAAGCCAACGCACGCATGATCATTGATGAGATGTTTGCGGCCTTATTCATCTTGGCGGTGCTGTCTATCTCGCTCTACTTCATCACAGACAAATTACTCAAAAAAGCTATCCCTTGGGAGAACCAGTGATGGTTCGCTCAATAACTCTTTGTTTAATAAAGCTTCGCTCACGCTATTTATCTAAACAAACCTCGTTAAAAATTAGCTCTAGAAACACAATAATAATATTCAAAAGGAAAGGTTAACTATGAAAAATACCAAATTGGTAGGTGCAGTGGCACTGCTTGCTTCGCTAGTTTCAGGTCATGCATTGGCGGATTCTGAACAAAAGAAACTGACACTGATGTTGGATTGGTTTGTGAACCCGAACCACGGCCCGATTGTGATTGCTCAAGAGCGTGGCTACTTTGCTGACCAAGGCTTAGAGGTGGAAATCCAAGAGCCAGCTGACCCAAGCACGCCAGCAAAATTGGTCGCAGCAGGTAAAGTCGATCTAGCGGTAACTTACCAACCAAGTTTAACCATGGATGTAGCAGCGGGTTTGCCTCTCGTTCGTGCATCTACTCTTATCGCAACGCCACTGAATACGTTGATGGTTTTAGATAATGGCAAGAACGATTCACTAGCGGATCTGAAAGGCAAAAAGATCGGTATTGCGATTGCGGGTAACGAAGAAGCGACCATCGGTACCATGCTAGCTCAAGAAAATGTTGCATTTACCGACGTGCAAACCATCAATGTCGGTTGGGCACTTTCATCTTCATTGGCATCAGGCAAGGTAGATGCAATCTGGGGTGGCTTACGTAACTTCGAAACTAACCAGTTAGCACTTGAAGGTTTTAAAGCTAAGGCATTCTTCCCTGAAGAGCACGGTGTGCCCGCTTACGACGAGCTTATCTTTGTTGCGAACGCAAAGCAGCACGACGACGAAGCAATCAAAGCGTTCAACAAAGCACTTGAACAAGCAACCACTTACATTGTGAACCACCCACAAGAGTCATGGAGTGAGTTTGTGGCGTATTCACCAGATACGTTGAACAACGAACTTAACCAACGTGCATGGAACGACACACTGACTCGCTTTGCACTTCGCCCTTCTGCTGTAGATATGAAGCGTTACGACGATTACGCACAGTTCATGTTCGACAAAGGCATCATCAAATCACTACCAAAAGCCGCTGATTACGTACCGACTTTTGACTAAGGAATCTCATGAAATACCAAGACTTAATCCAAGCCTGTCAGCAAGATTGGCAAGACTACACCGAGCATGATTTTGTTAAAACGCTGGCGAAAGGCACTCTTGCTCAGCCGTGTTTTCTGCATTACTTGAAGCAAGATTTCCTGTTCTTAAAACAGTATGCCCGCGCTTATGCATTGGCGATTTACAAGGCAAAAACGTTGGCTGATATGCGCCGTGCACTGCCAAGTGTTCATGCGCTGCTAGATTCTGAGATCTCTCACCACGTGACTTACTGTGGTCAGTGGGGTTTAACCGAATCGGATTTAGAAAACGAGCCCGAGGATTTCGGTACAGTTGCTTACACGCGCTACGTTCTGGATGCGGGGATGACAGGTGATCTTGTCGACTTATATGCGGCGTTGGCTCCGTGTTCAATTGGTTACGCTGTTATCGGTAAAGCGCTGTTAGAAAGCAGTGATACTGTATTAGAAGGCAACCCATATGCGAGCTGGTTGCAACTGTATGGCGGTGAAGAGTTCCAGTCTGGTGTAGTAACGGGTGCGGAATACTTCAATCAACTGCTTGCTGAAATTGATATCAACAGCGAGCGCGGTCAAAACATCGTTCATATTTTCAAAACCGCAACGCGTATGGAAGTGGCTTTTTGGCAGCAAGGGCTGAACGCTCTTAATGACTCAATAGCGGCTTAAAAGCGACTTTCACGAATAAGGATTTACCCATGCTAACTGAACAAATCATTCAATCGCTACGCGCAGTACGAGAGCAAAAGCCACTGGTTGTGAACATCACAAACTACGTCGTGATGAACAATACGGCCAATGCGTTATTAGCGATTGGCGCTTCGCCTATTATGGCGCACTCGCAGCAAGAACTGGCTGAGATGATGTCTTTCTCTGGCGCGCTTGTGATTAACATCGGCACGCTCGACAGCGTTTGGACGCCAAGAATGTACCTTGCTGTTGAACAAGCGAATGCGAACAACAAGGTTGTGGTTCTTGACCCTGTGGGTTGCGGTGCTAGTACGCTGCGTACCGAGACTTCTCGTGAAATTGCACGCTTAGCTGACAAGTTGATCATTCGTGGTAACGCGTCAGAGATAATCGCGTTAGCGGGCGAGCAAGCGCAGAGCAAAGGCGTTGATGCGCTAGATAGCAGTGATGCCGCATTAGGCGCAGCGCAATGCTTAGTCGCTGAATATGGTGCGAATGTGGTGATTTCTGGTGAGACAGATTACGTTGTCACCAAAGACAGCGTGGTGACGTTAAACAACGGGCACCCAATGATGCCGTATGTGACCGGTATGGGTTGTACCTTAACGGCATTGACGGGCGCATTTGCTGCTGTTGGAGATGAAAGTGGTTTAGCGGCAGCGGCGGTATTAGGTGTGGTTGGTGAAATCGCAGCTGAGAACTCGCGCGGCCCAGGTAGCTTGCAAATGAACTTACTTGATGAGCTGTATCAATTGGACGAAGAGACTCTGACCCAACGTTTGAAGGTTCAGTAGATTCAATCTAGATCTGTATTCGTAGCTTATTAAAAAGCCCTCAGCACATATGTGTTGAGGGCTTTTCTATTATTGCTTCAAAACCGTATTAACTCGTCGTCGTGTTAGTTATCTCGTTATATGAGCAATTGGCTTCGTTAGGTTCTAAATCGATTCACTTGGCTTTCTAAGTGATGAGCAACTTCGGTTAAGTCGCTCGCGGCACCTGAAATGCTGCTGACAGATTCTTGGTTGCTCTGCGCGATGGTATTTGCACCTTGCGCGTTTTCACCCAACGACTTGGTTAAGCAATCTTGTTCGTCAACAGATACTGCGATCTGGCTGTTGGCCTGATTCAGATCTTGGATGTGTTGGTTAATCACATGCAAATTCTGAGAAGCTTGTTGTGCCTGAGTTGAAGCATCTGAAACCGTGCTGTGGCTCTCTTTGATCGACTCTAACGCATCTTTAGCGCCACGTTGTAACGAGGTGATGAGCTCATCAATTTGGCTAGCTGAATCTTGGGTACGCTTAGCGAGCGTTCTCACTTCATCGGCTACGACTGCAAATCCACGACCTTGTTCACCCGCACGAGCAGCTTCGATAGCAGCGTTCAATGCCAACAGGTTAGTTTGCTCAGAAACGCCTTTGATGACTTCAAGAATGGCACCAATGTTCATCGACTCTTTATGTAGGTCAGTCACTTTCTGGCTGCTGACCTGCATGCTTTCATCGGCGCTGCCAATTTCATGCAGTGTTTTATCTACTTCTTTCAGTCCCATCGCCACATTCTCGGTCGCTTGGTTCGCAACTTGAGAGGCGTGGTTAGCACTTGCAGCAATTTCTGATGTGCTCGAAGCCAATTGATCAACGGCAGAAGAGATATTGATCATTTCATTGTTCAACTGTGTCGCGTTGGTGGAGCTGTTATTGGTCACTTGATTGAGTGACTCCGACATCTCACCAATACGCACACTAGAACGGTTCACTTGACCAACAATATCACGCAGCGACTCGATGGTGATCTCCATGTTGGTCAGCAGTTCGCCAATCTCGTTCTTGCTCTCGATGTTCACTTCAACATTTAAGTTGCCTTGAGAAAGCTCATTGGTGATCTGTTTAACCTGTGCGATGCCTTTGGTAATAGAACGAGTCACCAACACAGCGCTCGTCATACCAATCACCAAAGCCACACCCGTTAGCAAGAAGATGATTTGAACTGAACGTTTTTCACTGGCTTGCAGTTCTGGCGTTAATGCTTGTTTCTGTTGCTCTAGAATACTTTGAGCATCCGCTACCGCGATAGCCAAGCTGTCACCAATCGAGGCAAGAGTCGCAGTTCTTTGCGTGTTCTCGATCATTTGTTGATGAACTTGCTCAAAGCCTTTTGCATACGCTTCACGCTGGTTAGAGAAGTCTTCAATAAGCTCGCTTTGGTAAGGGGATGATTTGAGAGACTCAATGTCGCCTTCAATACCCGGCAACGCGTATTCAAAGATATCTTTACCCGCTTCATAGGTTTTTAGGTCGTTGTTGTTTGAGTAAGTCAATACAGTGATCTTGGCTGCGAGGAAGTTTTCCATCAACATACCCGCGTATAAACTCGCGTTTGGATCGTTGTTGTTGTACGACTCATACAACAAGCTCTGAGCGGCTTTGAGGGCGTTGGTTTCTCGTTTGACCATCTCGACATTCACCAATTGGTCGATGAGCAGCTGGCTCTGTTTCATTGAGCCATAAGCCGTGTCAAATGCCGCCACGCTGTCTTGCACTAATTGCAGGCTAGCTAGGCTATCGGTTTTGGTGGTGGTTTGGATTAAGTTGTTCAGCAGTTCATCAATCGCGAGTTTGCTTGATTGATAATTCGTTTCGTATTGCTCATCCAATGACTCTAAGTAACGTTCAGAGGCTAAACGCATCTGAAGAAAGTGCACTTGAATGTTGCTTGATAATGTCGCCTTGTGGCTGAGCTCACTGTACTGGCTAAAGCCGTTCGACAAGGTTTGGATACCTTTGTAACTCACAAGGCCTGAAATGACGAAAAAGAGTAAGCAGATGGCATAACCCAGCTTGATCTTAAACGCTATAGAAAGGTGGCGCATAACTATCCCTATATTTACCTGATTCCTTCATAGCGAAGTATTCCATAAAACAGCGTTCCGGGCAGGCTTAAGTGAATAGTTTGTGTAATAAGTAACGCTTTCGTTAAAAGTTTCAGGATTTTCGGTATGCTTTCAACGAGTTGTATATTCAATGGTGCGCGCTTAATTGAGCTAATTTAGTATTAACTTCCATGCACATGATGCGAATTGTCGGTAAAATGGTAGCAACTCAATTTAGACTCCGACTCCAAAGGCACAATATGAACCCTTATAAGCTCTACTTAGTAACGGATGACCAACAAGATTTAGAAACGCTTAAGTTTGTGGTTGAACAAGCAATCGCTGGTGGTGTCACTATGGTTCAAGTAAGAGAGAAGCATGGAGATGTGAGAGCTTTCATTGAACGAGCGCAGGCCGTTAAGTCGATTTTGGCAGGTTCTAATGTGCCGTTGATTATTAATGACCGAGTGGACGTTGCGTTGGCTGTGGATGCTGACGGCTTGCATTTAGGACAGTCAGATATGCCGGCTGAGTTAGCGCGTCAGTTGATTGGTCCAGATAAGATTCTTGGTCTGTCGATTGAAACTGAACAACAGCTTCAAGAAGCCGATAGTCTGCCGATCGATTACATTGGCCTCAGTGCGCTTTTTGTCACACCGACTAAGACAAATCTTAAGAAACATTGGGGTTATGACGGTATTAAAATGGCGTTGGAGACAACGAAGTTACCGATTGTCGGTATTGGTGGAATTAACGAATCGAATATCCCGCAGTTAGTTGAGAGCGGTATTCATGGATTAGCACTGGTATCTGCGATATGTCACGCTGAAGATCCAAAACAAGCGACGCGGGATCTGTTGTCTCTAATGGGGGAGTGAAGGGGTTATAGACTAGAAAACAAATGAGGTTAACCATTTGTTTTCTAGTTAAAGAACAGGCTCATAGAAAGGCTAAATTGGCCTATCGCTTGAGCTTTTAAGACAATTTATTGAATACACAGTTTTGTTTACTGAGCGCATAAAGCAACAGTACCGATGATCATAAGAACGATCGCGGCATACCAGCCGTATTGTGCGGTCTTATCAGCAACAAACACCTTAATGTAGTTAAGTTCTTCATGGGCCATTGCAATGAAGTCCGTGTAGTTAATCGATAACTCGCGGCTCGCTTCTTTCAAGTCTTGCTGAAGTTTGTTGAAAGCCTCATCGATGAAGCCTTTTGTTTCTGAAACAGACGGAGTAGCAACCAAAGTTAAGCTATTCCAAACTGCCATACGCGATTCATATTCGCTTTCACTGACACAATTAAGTACGCGTAAATCATACTCTCGTTTGTTACGCTCTTTGCCCATTTTCTCAGGGCAAATATTTCTTAAAACGTTCACGACAAATTTTCCAAAAGGTTCATTTAGATATAAAAAAGCACTCGAAGAGGGCTCATAAACTGGGTGCGAATCAATATTCAAAAGTGATCTATTTGAAGCTTTCACAAGTGGTTGCAGGGCAGGGGCACTTATGTGGGAGATTTGAAGTTGGGTCAGTGGTGTTAAAGAGCGATTTGGTTTTGTCGATATCAGTTTGATAAGACAAACCCTTTGGGATCGCATACTAGTTATGTCACTTTGGGATATCAACTAGGGTGTTTTATCCACACGACAAAGAAAATTATCGGCACGAAAAGCGGAAATGAGGTAGTGCTGGAGAAAACACCACCGTCATTGATTTAGGATTCCGTTGCTGAAATAGGTGAACTCAAGGATTGGGGGAGATTAGTTGGCTTGCCATTGATTGTTCTCTAATGAGTGGCCTTTTAGTTTTTCAAGTAAACTTGTTAACACTGGGCCATTGATATGGCTGCGAGACACTAAGCAACCCACAGGAGTAATCCAACCACCATGTTCGTGTGCCACTGGCAGTGCAACGAGATCGCCTTTCTGAATTCCTTCCATCACCATCATTTCAGGCACATTTGCCCACCCTACGTTCTGTTCAACGAGATCTATGATTGTTTTGTGGTTGTTGGCATACCAAAGCATCGAGCTAATGCCATAGGTGAACCACAATTCGCGCTGCTTCGAGCTACGATGCACACATTGGCGGTAGCGCTTTAGGTCTGAGTCTTGAACGACGGACATTTGGCTCAGCTCGTGTGTGGCAGAGCTGACAGTGAGAAAGCGTGCTTGGCCTAGCAAGAAGAAGTCCATATCTACCTTAAGTTCACCGTCCGCATAGATGATGCCAATCTGCGCTTTTCCGCGTCTGACTAAGTCTTCAACATCGAAGGTTGAGGTGGTAATAATATCGAAGTGTGTGATTGGAAACTGATCGGCTAGTGAGCTGATTATCTTAATGAAATTCTTATCTATGATGCTCTCATCAATGGCAATGATCAGTTCGTGTTCATCTTCTTGGGTCAGCGATTCTACTTTTTGGTCGAAGTACTTTTGTTGGTCGAGAATCGACTTAGCGACAGGCAATAACGCTTTACCTGTGTTGGTCAAAACGGGGATGTTTTTCTCGCGGTTAAACAACTCTTGGTCGATAGCTATTTCGAGATTGGCGATCGATTGGCTGACACCAGACTGAGCGCGTTTCAGCTTGCGTGCTGCAGCAGAAAAAGAGCCACTTTCACACACGGTGACGAAGACTTTTAGTTGCTCAAAACTGTACATGTTACCTCTCGCTCAATACCAAATGGGATGATAATGCTCAGGCTATCACTAATCGTGATGGCTGTTAACTTTCTCTTATTATTTTCGATGACATAATCCGAGCTAATCCAACACAGACTAGATTATTTAGAGGAATGTATGAGTACGTTAGAAAGAGTGTTCCACTCAGTGTTATTCGAAGTTTTGGCCGTAACACTTTCAATTATGGGCTTGGCGATATTTACCGATCATGATGTGAATGCCTTATCAGGAACCATGATAGTTGTCGCGACAATCGCTATGATTTGGAATTACTGCTTTAACCGCATTTTTGATCGCTACTTTACGGGTGAAAAATCTCAGCGTTCACTTAAGCTGAGAATATTCCATGTGGTTTTGTTTGAAGCAGGCTTGTTGATAGCGACGATCCCAGTGATGGCTTTCTTGCTTAATGTGGGGATTTGGCAGGCATTCTTAATGGATATCGGCGTGACCATTTTTATTACCATTTACGCGTTTGTGTTTAATCTGATTTACGATCATGTGAGAGCCTTCTTGGTGAGAAGACGCGAGTTAGTTTTACTTTAGTGATTAGTGATTAGTGATTAGTGATTAGTGATTAGTGATTGGTGATTAACGTTGAGTGTTAGCTAGCGGCTCGCGAGAAAATACGGGGTGTATCAAGGTTCCGGTCGAAATTATGCCTCCGTTAGTCGTGATAAAGTCTGCTATCTTGTAACGTAAGCTGAATTACTTTTCATGGATTGCTTTAGAGGAACGGATGCCAATGAGTCACCAATCACTTGCGATAGTGAGCAAAGAAGAAGTTGAACTCTTTCTTGGGTTATTCCAACACCTAGATGGTGATATCTATTCTTTGCTCCGCGATGCGAAAATCCCTAACGATATATTAACCAATCGTCAGCACTATCAATATCTTCCAGAAACCACGATCAAGAACGTGCTGGATCTTATGGGTCGCGCTTCGTCCAAAGAAGAATTTGCCCTGTATATTTGGAATTTTTGTAAACAGGTTTATGTTCCAAGGTTTGTCGCTCAACTCTCCCAAGAAAGTTCATTGAAATCGGCTTTAGAGCAGTTTTGTGAGCAGATAAAGCTGCAATCCAGTGACGCCAATATGTATGTGACTCAATCGGGCGGAAAGTGGTGGTTTGTTCGTGAGAAGCAACACAACGACAGTGTTTGGGCTCATTTTTCAGAACTGTTTGCCGTGGTGTTCATGAATGAATTGCTACTGAAATTGACACAAGGGCAGTGGGCTCCAACCGAAGTGGGCATTCAAGGGGATGATATAGAAAGCTTTCAATGTTTACCGCAAATGGGGCCGGCTCAGCTTTTCAGTGGAAGGCCTGTGACGGCCTTTTGTATTCCTGAAGCAATGATGTTGTCGCCGATAGTTTTGGCGAGGCAAGCCCAGGCTCGTCCCAAAGCAGAGGATGACGCTAAAAGTAACTCGGCTTTTCCCAACACGTTTGTCCCATCATTTTGTTTGGCGATAAAACCTTACCTATCAATGGGTAAACTTCCAATAAGTTTAGCCTCTGACATTCTCAATATTCATGTTCGTACTATTCAAAGACGACTTGATAGGGAAGGTGTCACCTATAAAAAGCTCATTGAAGATATGGTGCTAGAGCAGACCTTAGAGTTGCTAAAGTACTCTGACCTTTCCATTACCAGTATCGGTTCTAAGATGGGGTATTCTGACTCATCTCACTTCACACGCGCTTTCAAACGCCAAATGAACATGACACCTAGACAATACCGGAAATCATACTGCTGAGCATCACACAATCTTCTTAGAATTCCCCTGTGTCATCAAATGGCCGTTTTTCAACCTTGAAGAGTGTCAATATCACTACTAAGTTATTGAATGTTGATGAGATGTTTTAGTGCTGTCGTTTACGCTTGTCGTAATTCCTAAAAACACCTTTGAAACCTCATGACACTCAATCGTAGTTATGGACTCGTTATGGGAAATGGATTCCACTCATTTACGGATAACAAGGTGTGAAAATGAAAAATGCAGGCTTAAAGCTTTCTATGGTAGCGCTTTCTTGCTCATTTGCTCTCTCGGCAAACGCGGCATCAACGCTTTTTACGAATGTTGATATCTTCAACGGCACAGAAAACAAGCTTTATGAAAACCATCATGTTCTCGTTGAAGACAATCTGATCAAACAGATCTCAGCAAGCCCTATTGAAGCAGGCGAGGCTGTCGTGATTGATGGTGAAGGGAAAACCTTGATGCCAGGCTTGATTGAAGGCCACGGGCACTTATTGCTGAACGGCGGAAACCTGAGCGATCATGAAAACAACCGTACTATCGAAGAGCTAGCGGCGCGTTCAACGGTTAACGCAAACGCAGCATTCCAATCGGGCTTTACTACTTGGCGTGATGCTGGTGGTTTGAATACAGGCCTGCGTAAAACGATCGATTCTGGGATGATAACGGGGCCACGTCTTTACACGTCGGGTGCCTTTATTGGCCCAACAGGATCTCACGCCGATTTTAGTAACCTAACCACGGCTAACCAACATTTCTTTGGTTCAACAACCAGTATGGCTCGCAATAGCGTGAGCTTTAATGCGGATGGTATTACTGAAATTAAAGCGGCGGCACGTCAGAACTTTAAGCAAGGTAACAGTCAGATAAAGATCATGTCATCGGGCGGTGTTGCATCATCTTTTGACCCGTGGCAGCTAAATGCGATGTCAGCGGAAGAAATTGAAGCTGCAGTTGAAGTCGCAGATGCTTATGGCTCTTATGTTATGTCGCATGCCTACAGTAAAAAAGCGATTATGCGTAACCTCGATGCAGGGGTTAAAACCATTGAGCATGGCTTTATGTTTGATGGCGATATTGCCGACAAAATGGAAGACAAAGGCGCGTATATCACCACCAATATGACCGCGTTCTCACCATATTTAACTCAGATAGAAGCGATCAACTCTAACCCAGCCTCTAAGCGTAAAGCAGAGTCTGCAACTAAAGCATTCAAAGACTACATCTCGAACGTAAACAAGTATCAGCCTAAATGGGGTTTCCACACGGACTGTGTTGGTGACATGGTTTCTTGTATTAAACAAACCGACCACACGATTTACCTTGCGGGTAAAGAGCTGGGTAACTTCTTCACCTTGAAAGGCATGACATCAGTAAATGGTGAAATCATGAAGTTATCTGGCGTGATGGACCCGTATCCAGACGGTAAATTGGGTGTGGTGGAAGAAGGTGCGTACGCCGATCTACTTATCGTAGAAGGTAACCCACTTGAAGACTTATCCGTGATTGGGGCAAACGAGAAATGGTTTGATGCAGAGCCACGCAACCCTGAAATCGATACCATCAAAGTCATCATGAAAGATGGCAAAGTCTACAAGAATACACTTTAACTTCGTTTAATTGATGGCCTGCTCCGGTAGGCCTCTTTCTTCAAGGTGCACATCATGCAAAAAACACTTTCTCTTGTCTTGTCAGTGTTATCACTTACTACCGTCTCTCTACCCACTTATGCCAATACGGCCGTTGCTCTTGAGTGGCAAGACCTTAATTCTGCTGCACAGGAAGTGACACTCGAAATGCCTGATCTGACCGATCAACAAATGCGCCTATTACAAGGTGTGATAGCGATGAGTGCATCAAAGGAAGAACAAGTGCAACAACAGGCTGTGGAATTCAAAGAAACGTTAAAAGAGCAAGGCATCAACGCAGATGAAGTGATCGCACTTCGTGATGAGTATATGCAAACCATGAAAGCGAGCGCTGAAGCGATCACCACTGAGTTTGATGGCAAGAAGGTTCGAGTACCCGGTTTTATTGTTCCTTTAGAGTTCTCTGAAGGAATGACAGCAACAGAATTCTTATTAGTTCCCGTGGCAGGAGCGTGTATCCACATGCCACCACCACCTGCAAACCAGATTGTGCGTGTGTCTTTCCCTGAAGGCTTTCAGGTACAGAACGTTCAGTATCCAGTATGGGTAGAAGGTGACTTTAGCTCGAACAAAGTGACCGAAGAGGTTTATCTCGTTGATGGGAAAAGCAACCTCACTATGGGCTATGAAATGAATGCTTCAATGATTGAAGACTATTACGAGAAAGAAAATTAATGGTTGTCATCAAATGACAATTTTCGATGTGAGCAATGAATAAAATAGAACGAACTTAAAAAGCATTGGTGACAAAGATGAATTCAAGATTATCTAAAGTAAGTATGGCAGTGATGGTGGCGGTAACCTCATTGAGTCCTGCGGTTTATAGCGCGAACTTTGAAGGTCCAGACTCTGTTGAAAATACCATTGCACAACAAAAAGATCAGCAGCTGAATTGGCGCGAAAAGCTTGCCGCAGATGGCTTTACATTTGGTGCGGATTACTTTGCTTTAGGCCTTACCTCTGGAGATGGGGTTGGTGGCGATAGTGTAGATGCCTCATCGGGTGTGGCGCGACTGTACGGTTCATGGCACCTACTAGGGAACGGCACGCAGAACTCAGGTAGCTTGGTATGGAAGGTCGAACATAGGCATGCCTATGGCAATACTTCACCAAAAGAGTTTGGCTTTATAGGTTCAGACCAAATTGGATATGTAGGCTTGATCGCTCCAGCTTTCAGTGACCAAGGTTTTCGAGTTACTGACTTAAATTGGAAGAAAAAAATCAACGATGGTAAAGGCACCATTATTGTTGGCTGGCAAGATGTGACGAACTATGCCGATGTTTACGCTTTAGCAAGCCCGTGGTCTGGTTTTACGAATTTAGCATTCTCGACAGGTTCAGGTGCCATGGGCTTGCCGGATGATGGTGTGCTTGCGCTTTCTGCGGGTCATATGCTCGGCGAGAATTTTTATGTGGTCGGTGGTATCGCCGATGCAAATGGTCAGTCAGATGATATCTTTGATGGCTTTGACACCGCTTTTGGTAGCGATGCATCTTACTTTACAACATTGGAGTTAGGTTGGACGGCTTCGCAAGAGCAGATCTATACCGATAACTTCCACGTGACCTTCTGGGATTTTGGCGACGATACTCGTCATAGTAATAGCCTTGCAACGGAAGGTGGTTCAGGGGTTAATTTTTCATGGAGTCAGTTTATGACTCCTCAAGTGATGCCGTTTGTTCGTGGTGGTTTCTCTGAAGGGGATGTTGCCCTTTACGATAAATCAATTTCCGTTGGTATGGGCTATTTCGGGTTAGGAAAACCAACCAATAACCTAGGTGTCGCGCTGAACTGGGCTGAAGTGAACGGTGATTCTTTTGAAGCTGATGCGAAAGCGATAAGTGGTGGTACAGAGCAGTGGACAGCTGAAATCTACTACAACATGCAGTTTGGTGAGCACCTTCAAGTTACGCCAGATATTCAGTACATCAAAGATCCTGCGTTCTCTAGTGAAAGCAGCGCTTGGGTATTCGGTATTAGAGCGAGAGTGTTTATCTAATTTCGCTAAACGTTATCTTGTTTAGACTTAAAGCTAAACGTAAAAAGTGAGCCCTTAGTGGCTCACTTTTTTGTTTCTCGTTCGATTAAACCTAATCTATTCGAGCGCTTAGGCTTTTTCGGTTTTCTGCGTGTCATCCAGTGCAAAGTAGATTTTAGAAACAATCACTTCGGCAACCAGAATGGTAAAGACCACAGCAAAGAAGGCGATGACACCGTTCCAAGGGCCTGTGAAATCGACTTTGTCACCAAATAGAATGTTGATCGCTTCAAGCGTAACGAACTTTGAACCGACGAGAATCACGTAGCTCGACAGGCCTCTGTAGATCTTAGGGGCAGTGCCGGGTTTCGACTTGAAGTAATCCGCGAGCTTATGTTCTAAGCCGATGGATAACTTGAGCAACAGCTGTAGCAAAATCGCGGCAGCAAATGAAATGGTGAAAGACTCGATATTGACGAAGTCCCAGTATTCATCAAAAAAATTGAGAACGGTTAAATCAACGAGTACGGCGAGTGTGTAACCGACAAAGAGCCGTTGGGGCGTATTAAATCCATATACTTTTTCTATATTGCTCATCTACATCTTCCTGAGTAAAGGGTTATAAAAAACTTAGGAGATAAACTTATAATTTTCAAACGCTTATTCTTTTATATGCGAAACAGCTCTTAAACCGGGTGTGGCGTATTATGGTAAGTATCCCTGTCGAGATTGATCCAAGATGGTACTTCGACTTAAAGAGGAGTACGTATGATTATTTATTTTAGGATACAAGACGTAGAAGAGCTTTGGGGCGCGATAGATTTAGCGACACTCTTACAACTGGAACTTAGAGGGATATCAACGCCTGCATTAACTATCTGATTGAAATAGTGATATTACCAATTACACTTGAAGCATAAGTTTGAATGGAGTCAACTTAATGCTTTCACCCCGCACGTTATGTCACACCTTAATTCCCCTTATTCTTGGTAGCTTCATGTCTTCGACTGCGTATGCTTCAAATGAAGCGATAAAGGATCGTTTAGAGAAGATATTCGCCGCATCGATTGCCCTTACAGACAGTGACGCTGTTTCGATTGGCTTTGTTGATTTTGATCCGAACTCGTTTATTAATCTCAATGACAACGGTTTTGGTTCTGACAAAACCATTGATACCCGTAGCCAGGTGAGCGTTGGTTCCATTCCTTATTCGTCGACCATCAAAACCGACAATCCTGATCTCGATGTGATTTGGTCTGTGCGCGCATCTTATGTGTTGTCAGAACAAGACATTGAGTTCTCAACCGACGTGACTTCTGATCGTCGTCTGAATCCAAATAAAGACACCGTGTTGGGCCTGTATGGCTTTATGGGGCTTCAAAACCAGTTAGATCGACATTGGTCTATCGGTTATGGCTTAGGTGTCCACACACTCTATTACCGCAATAAATACGAATACAAAAACAGTTACACCAGAACCTTTCAATCGCAACTCGATGGTTATGCGTTGAACACGTCAGCATGGGCATTAATCGGCGAGCCTTCCGTTAAGTTGCAGTATTTAAAGCCGACTAACTGGGGAAGCTGGAACGTATCTTCTAGAGCTCGTTATTTTTATGGGACAGGGTGGGGAGAAGCCAACGACGGTGATATCGGTAACCCTGAAGGTTTCCGGTTTATTAATGAGATTGAATTCAGACAAAACGTAAAGTGGGAGTCACTTTCCCTAAATAACCCACAGGTTCACTATAACTTCAGACGAATCGATATCGCGGGTGATCTCGAAGATCCTTTTGACACCCATTATTACTACGAATTTGGGGCTGGTTTGGTATTTGATGTCCCTTACGATTCTTATTTCTTTGATAACTTTGGTGTCGGAATCAACTTCAATTACGGAAGTTCATTGAGTGGCGGTAGCTTACTCTTTTTACTCAATAATTAGCATAAGCCTTTGATCTTAAAAGTACGCATATAATTTGAATTTGTATGTGTCGTAAAATGGTAAATATCTTAGTGGAAACTTAGCCATCATAGCGATTCGCCCATCACCAGAGCAAACTATGAACAAGTTAAGTTTTGACCGAAAAATTCCGCTATACGTGGTGTCTACACTTGCCCTCAATATGGCCGTTAGCCTGTGGTTACTGAGTGTGGTTTCTTCGGCAGTCATGGCTTTTTCTGTGTGCGCTTTATTTGTGCTCAGCAGCCTCATTACTGCACGCCTATATCGACATGAAATGGCTCAAAGCAAGAATAGCTTGTCTGAAGCGATTATTGATGGCGTCGCTGGTTTTATCATCCTCGACAGTCAATTGAGGGTAATACAAGTCAATCAACAGTTCTCTCGAGTTTCAGGCTATGCCTTTGACCAAGTCGAGTCTCGCCCGATTTCTGCTCTCTGCTTCATGAATAACAGCAGTTTGATATCGACTATCACTCGTTCACTTAAGGAAAATCATAGGTGGAAAGGTGAGTTGAGTGGGGTCAGTCGACTCGGCGAGCAGTTTACTGTCAATGTAGTGGTGGAAAAGTTAACTGAAATACTGCCGCACAATAATAAATACGTTGTGACCTTTACGGATATTAGCCGACGCAAAGTATTAGAGCGTCGATTAAGAATGCTGGTGGACACCGATTCCCTAACAGGGTGTTGGAACCGTCGCCGTTTTGATAAAGATCTCAACCATTATTCAAACTTAGCTGAACGTTATGGTTATACGCACTCTTGTTTGGCGCTAATCGACTTGGATCACTTTAAATCCATTAACGATAACCACGGCCATGACCAAGGTGACGCGGCACTTAAAGAGGTCGCTGAACTGTTGAGAAATAACAGCCGAGACACTGACATCGTAGCGCGAGTTGGCGGTGAGGAGTTCGCTATCTTAATGCCAGAAACTAACTTGGCAGAAGCGTTTGAGGCGATGTATCGATTGAAAGAAGTGATAGCCAAAGGCACAAGTTTGAATTTAACCGTGAGCAGTGGTGTGTCTGAAATACAGGCACAAGCCGAAGCGACTTATCGCAGTGCGGACAAGGCGCTTTATTGCGCCAAAGATAACGGGCGAAATAGGGTGTGTAGCTCTAGTTTTAGCTCAGGTTACGCGACACCAATCGTCCTTAGTTAGGCGTGTGTCGCTCTGGCTAATTGGTTAGATCTGCATCTAAGCCGAGATCGAGCGTTGGTAAATCTTGGGCGTGAGGCCTGAAACACGTTTGAAGGCTCGCGAAAAATGAGAAATGTTGGTGTATCCCAACTGGCTCGAAATGTAGGTCAGCGTGTGTCCTTCTTCCATAAGCTCACATGCGACTGAAAACATTAGGTTTTCTTTGATCTTTCGATAGGTCGTATTTTCATTTTTGAGTTTGCGTTGAAACGTTCGCACAGAGAAGTTGAGCAGTTCAGCCGCTTCTTCAAGTGAAAGGTCTTGTTCTTTCATGTAAGGCTTGAGTAGCTCATAAACGCTGTCAGTAAAGCTCGTGTGCCACTCAACAATCGCAGGCTTGTTACTCAAATCTTTGGCCGTGAGACGAATAGGGATTTGTAAGATCTCGTCAGGGATCATAATGGCTGTAGAGCTATGGTCGATAAACAGTTGGCAGTGACTTGAAAGCAGTGTTTTAACGATGTCTGTGTTATGTCCTTGTAAGCGGACTTTGGTTGGTAGCCAACGTGATTTAGATAAAATGGTTATTAGTTCAATGATATAGGTGATAGCGAAAACTTCACCCCATTGGAACATCGGAGAACTATCTTCAGGGGCGGTTCGACAAAACCAACTTTGCCCATGCTCTTGGATAAAATCGACTCTGCTGCCGGGAGAATCGTAGGTGAAAATCGTGTTGATGTGTTTTAACGAATCTTCAATCGTTTCGAACTCGGTAAATTGATGCAATACGTATGGGATGATTCTTTGTTTAAAGGCGAGGGCGAGTAGGTCTGTAAAGCGAGATACGCCAAGTTGTGACGACGTTAGATAAATCAGTCGTTTAATCGATTCTGATGGCACAAAGTCGCTTTCAGACTCGATAAGATCAGGCGGCAAACCCGAATCCTTTAGCAATTTATGTAGATCAAGTCCGTAGTCAGTAAAAACTTGAACGAGTATTTTTGCGTAATTGGTTTGAATTACAGGCACTTGGTAAGTGGCGTCAACCATATTTCAACAGTCCTTGTATGCAATTGCATTATTTAGACACGCGTATCATTTAGCGTGTTTAGTTTAATAAATCTAACCCTATTTACTTGAGTTTTCCATGGTCGGGTTTATTTTTAAGGTATTAATTTTGTTGATGTTAGTTATTTAGAAGGGAGTCCCATGTCTGAAGTCACAGGGAACAAGCAAGACGATAGTGAAGAAGTTACTCAACCAAAAAACGGAAAAGACAGGGTAAGAAAGGTCACGAACTACCTCCTATTTTTTGTGGCATTTACACTGCTATTCAGTGTAATCGCTGATCGTATTATTCCAATCACTGATAATGCACGCGTGAAGGGTTATATCGTCCCGATTAAACCAGAGGTGTCGGGCAAAGTTTTGGATATTTTAGTCCAACCGAATCAATTGGTTAATCAAGGTGATACGCTCGCCATTCTTGATGAATCGGATTACCGAATTGCCGTTGCACAAGCTGAACAAAACCTTGAAATTGCTGGGCAAAATGTTGGCGCACAAACAGCGAGTATTGCTTCTGCACAGGCAAAGCTAACGTCAGCGATTGTTGAAAGACAGAACACCAAGTTGCAAGCTAAACGTGTATTGGAGATGGCCGACAAAGGTGTGGTCTCTAAATCTGATGCAGACAAAGCTAGGGCCGCTCTAGCAACTTCTCGAGCGGCTGTTGTCAATGCAGAGGCGGATCTTGAAGGCGCGAAACAACAAATGGGTAAAGAAGGTGAAGAAAACAGCCAAGTGAAAGCCGCATTATTGGCGTTGGAGCAAGCTCAATTAAACCTAGAACGTACGGTTATTAAAGCGCCGACTCAAGGTGGTGTGTCTAATTTCAGTTTGTCAGAAGGTTTCTATGCATCTGCAGGGCAAGCCATTATGACGTTTGTTTCTACTGAAGATATTTGGATTGAAGCCTACTTCCGTGAAAACAGCCTGGGTAATGTCACCGTTGGTGATGAAGTGGAAGTCGCTCTCGATTTTGCTCCGGGGCAAATCGTTAAAGGCCGAGTGAGCAGCATCGATTGGGGTGTGGACTGGGGGCAAAATGATCAAGCGGGGAAACTTGCTCAAGCGAGTCAGCAAACAGGCTGGTTACGTCAAACTCAGATGCTTCCTATCATGATTGAATTTGAACGCGATGATATGCAAGGAATGTTGAGAGTTGGTGGGCAAGCGGACGTGATTGTTTACAGCGGTGATAACTTTGTTTTCAATGCGATAGGTAAACTGTGGATTCGATTTATAAGCGTATTGTCTTATGTCCGATAAGCCCATTCTCGACCAACAAACACAGCAACGGATCCTGCGTTACACCGTCGGGGTCACGTTGGCTGTATTTTTGGCGGCGTGGATCAATTGGCCATTGGCATTTGTGGCTCCTGTATTCACAGCCAAGTTCTTAATCGATAAGCCAGATCTCCATAAAGAAACCGTCTACGAGCTGTTATTGGCCGTGGTGGTGACCATGGGGTTGGGCTTGTTGTTATCTCGTGGTATCACACACTACCCAGTTCCTCTTTTGATTTTAGTGGGCTTGATGATGCTTTGGGGTTACTACTTATTCGTTGACCCTAAATGGAACTTGTTCGCGACGATTCTGTTGATCGCAGTGCTCATGTTGCCGTTCATGGCCATTTCTAATCCGGGTGTTTCCGTATTATTAGCATCGGGCTTGGCAACCTCAGGTGTGGTTTCGGTGACGATTTTTGCACTCGTACATTTCTTTTTTCCGGAGCCTAAATCTGAATTCTCAGGGTTCGCCGCTGCTCCCCTAGAAAAGAAACAGCGTTGGTATGCGGCCTTTAGGGCGATGATTATCTCCTATCCAGTCGTTTGTTTTTTCTTTATTTTTCAAATATCTGAAGCTTTACTGACAATGATGTTCATTGCCTTGCTATCGTTGATGATTACGTCAGAGAAGTCGATAAAGTTGAGCGCTTTTCTGGTGATAAGTAACGGTATCGGGGGATTGCTGGCGATTGCTGCTTTTTCAATTCTTTCTATAGTACCCAACATTGTCTTCTATTCTTTGTTTATAGGACTTATTGCCATTCTTATGGCTACCAAGATCTACACGGTTCCTGAAAAAGCACCTATTTTCGCCACTGCATTTAGTACCTTACTGGTACTGGTTGGTAGCACATTGATGAGCTCCGGTGACATCGATAGCAACACATTCATACGCATATTCCAATTAGTGTTAATTGGTATATACATGATTTTGGCTTCACTCTTCCTTGAAACCAGGAATTGGAAGTTTCTACAAAATCAGCCTTAATTTTGCCCTTACAAGGACGTCTCATGAAGTTAACCGATGATTTTTCTAAACAGGCGATTGATGCCGCAATTAAGATTGCTGCCATTGCTATGCTCGTCTATTGGTGTTTTTCGATTTTGCGCCCATTCATTCTTTTGGTGATATGGGGCGCGATCATTGCGACTGCGTTGTATCCAGTGGCGGTCGCAATTTCAAATAAAACCGGGATGTCGAAAGGCAAAGCCAGTGCATTACTGAGTTTCATCGGCGTGTTATTGCTGTTGATTCCATTGGTTGCGCTTTCTTCAGGTATCTACACCAGCGCATCCGATTTGATGGCGGGGCTACAAGATGGAACTTTGTCACTGCCTAAACCGAAAGAATCTTTGCAAGACATCCCTTTGATTGGTGAAAAGGTCTATGCAACTTTGGTTCATGCCTCGAACAATATCGAGGGGGTGTTCATTAAGTATGCTGAAGAACTCAAGATATTCGCTTCAAAAGTGGCCTCAGTTTTAGGCTCACTAGGTGGTGGTTTCATTCAATTTATTATCTCGACCATTATTGCTGGCGCGTTCATGAGTAATGCCGATAAATGCCAAACAGGAGTCACTCATTTAGTTGCGCGTTTAACGGACGGCAAAGGTGAAGAATTGGTTCAGCTGTCTAAGTCGACCGTGCGCAGTGTTGTGCAAGGCGTTATCGGTGTTGCTGTGATTCAATCCATGATGTCGGCAATCGGTTTGGTGATTGCAGGCGTTCCTGCCGCTGCATTTTGGGCGCTAGCTGTGCTGCTCATTGCAATCATCCAACTTCCACCGATTCTTGCTCTATTACCTGCGATCATTTACATGTTCAGCGTTGAATCGACGTTAGCGGCGAGCTTGTTCTTAGTGTGGTGTATTTTGGTCAGTGGTAGTGATGCTATTTTGAAGCCGGTATTGCTAAGCCGTGGCTCTCATATTCCAATGTTGGTGATTCTGTTGGGCGCATTAGGTGGCATGGCGATGTCGGGCATTGTCGGTTTGTTTGTCGGTGCTGTGATACTGAGTTTAAGCTATGAGCTGATGATGGCGTGGCTTGGACTTGAAGAGAAAAACCAAGAAGAAACTGAGAAAAAAACTGCAGAGGTTGAGGAAAAATAGATGAAGCCAGTCTCTAAAGACGACAACTTCTACTTCTTATTTTATGCATTGTTAGTGCTGTTTTTTGGCTGTGCAGTGATGCAACAGTTTTATCCGCAAGGTCAAAAGACCATTCTGTTTTTGATCATTATTACTTTGGCTGTTTCGATTGTGGGCATCCATAAAGAGCGAGCCTTGTATCGCTCTTGGTATGGTCTGCTATTGATAACCGCTACGGTGTCGGGGGTATTCTCGTTTTTGGAGGACTATAACCTTTCGATAGTGACGTTAACGGCATTGGCGGTGTTTCTGTTCTCACATATATATTCTGCTCTTAAACAGGTGATGCAAGCCACGAAGGTCACGCCCAATCACATTATTGGTTCTATCTGTATTTACTTACTGATAGGGCTGGCTTGGGCGACCATCTACTTGTTGATTCTGGAAATTTTGCCTAATGCATTTAATGGTTTGGAAGAAAAAATTTGGCTGACGAATCTGTTTAATGCGCTGTACTTTAGTTTTATCACGCTAACTACTGTTGGATATGGTGACATTTCACCGGCTTTGCCCGTCGCACAGTTCTTTGTGTTTATGGAATCCATTATTGGCAGTTTTTATTTAGCCATCATGGTGGCGAGCTTGGTGAGTATCCGGCTTGCACAGTCTCAATCTCAATAGAACACATACAAAAAAGCCCAGCAGTAGCCGGGCTTTTTTTTGTTTTACGTTTTTCAAAGTCAAACGTAGCTTTCAGGTTGAACTCCCTATGAGCTACGAATCTTAAGCTTCAGTGCCTTGAATCTTCTCTAATTCAGCGATAGTCGTTTGTGACACAAGCTGACCATCCATGTAATAGCTCACGTTCTGACCATCTTTGATTCCAGTTAGCGTCGCGGTTTCGCCACTTGTGTAGACAATGTCCATTTGAATGGTGTTTTCGTCGATTTTGATCATCTCACCAGTCTCAATGGCACGATTGTTTGAAATCGGCCCTACAGGCGCTTCTTTGAGGCTTGGATCAAGCTCATCATTCACTTTGAAGTGGGTATCTGTTTTGGTATCAAAGATGTGTGGCGAACCACTGATTGGGTTTTTACCCGTCCAGAACTCCAATGAGTTGAATACCACATAATCGGCCGCGGTAGTAATACCGTATACAGGCGCTAATAAGAAGTTCACACCAGCACGAGCATAACGGTTGTCGACAACTTCGACGTTAAATTTCATCACTTTCCCTGTTACGGCGTTACTACCGATACAACCAGTTAGCGCAGAAGCCAAAACCGTTAGTCCTACAATTTTAAGTGCAATCTTTTTCATTTAAGTACCTGTATAAGTTAGAAGTCTGTTTTGTTGGAACAGGTGTAGTATGGATTTTAATCGATGATCAGTTTTACCATTTAACGCCATCGGCGATATAAAATGGATTCGACTTTAGACACCAAAAGCCAGGTATAAAACGTTGGGTATAAAAAAAGCGCGACCTAAAAGGGCGCGCTTCATGTTTTTTAAAGGAGTGTCGTGCTAATAACAACGGCTACTTCATGACATAGGTATAAGTCTTCACCGCAAGCCAGCGGAAAAATCGGAATAAAAGGGTTGTGGCTTTAACAGTAAACTTGGTGATGGCAACCATTGCTTCTGCAGCAATGCTCATGCATTTATGTAAGTCAGAATCTTTGTATTCAGAATAGGTCATGGTTATTTCTCATTGTTATCTTTCATAAGTAAGTAATGACTCCTGTCTGGCTCTATACCCTGTGCGACTAATGTACGAATATTCGCCGGTTGAGACTTACCATTTAATGCCATATAGATTGAAAGTTAGCCGAAAGAGAAGACGTTGAGATAATTTAAGAACATACCTAGGTGTAACTCATGAAGTTACCGAGAAATCGTGGATAATAGTGGTATGATCGCGGGCTCAGCACCGTGAGTTATCAAGAATAGGAAAGAGAATGACTAACCTTACAGAGCAGCAAGAAGCTGCAATGGCGACGTTTAAGGAAAACTTACACCTTCCAAATGGTGGTTTTCATAAACTGATTATCGAGCTAAGTAAGGAATATCAGCTGCCTTTCCAAAAGGTTCGTGGCGTTTTAAAGAAAGCTCAAAAAGACGTTGAACGTCAAATCCGCGAAGATTTTTCGAGTGTTGATGGAGCGGTTCTTAGCCAAGAAAACTGGTTGAGTATTATTAAATCGAAGCTGGTCGAACTGGCGGAAGATAACCAAACGGTGATGGATAAGCTGCAACTCAATCTGAAATATCAAAAAGTATTGTCGGCAACCAATGGTTCAATCGCAAGTGAAGACGAGCGTGACGAATTGATTGAAGAGCTGATTCAAGCTTATGAGAAAGAGGTGTTCAAACCTTTACTGGCGATGCTGCATACAACAAAGCTGTATTGGAAGTTAATGCTGGTGGATGAGACATGTAAGATGAATGAGGAGAATCGTGAGAAGTTCAGTGATTACCCTCAACACATGCAAGCTGCAGAACACTTATATACTCTTGATCAAAAGCTAAGGTCGATGCCGTTAACTTATTAGTCTATGAACGCAATGATAATGACTCATTGGTGATTCAGAGTTTGATATAAGTTGGTTTCAATAGAAGTACGATAACCTAGCTAGCGTTAGCCGCGTGTGAAATGCAAAAAGGGCTAGGTTTCTAATCTGTTTTACTTCTACTCTATTTTGTTCTGCTAGAGCGAATTGAGGGTGACATCTTTGACTTTTTTTATATCTGTCGAACTAGACGGTGTTTCTTTCTGTAGCCTATGGGAAATGCTATAGGAGTGTGAAATGTCCTAGGGTGTTTCCGTTGCCTGAAACGATAGTTCCGATGCTTTCTCGTTCATTAAATTCAAAGTCGATGAGATAACTGTGATGTTGTAGCTTGGGCAATATGTGGCGGTGGAGTATATCGCTATTGAGCTGTCGAATCTCTGTGACCCATGAAATCTCTTCTTTGTGTAAGTCTATTTTAATCTTGAGCATTTATTACCTTTTAGTTTATTGACTGTTTTTTCGCGTGATAGTTGGTACCAATGGGTTTGTCGTGTTGTTCTGCGTGACATAACTGTGCCTTGTGTTTATTACATTTATATTTAAGTAGTCGATCTATTTTGAATTCGCTAAAAAGAAAGCAAATGATGAATAGAACGGTAGTGGGATCTGATTTAAAAGCTATTGAATGACTATCTAGGTGAAAGCTGACGCAGAGATGGTGTAACGAGGAATCGAGAACTGTCTTTGTGGAACTTGGACTTACTTTAGCATTAACAGCTCTATAGATTAGAGCCAGGAGGCGAACTATACGCCTAGTTTTTTAAATTACAACCCTATTTTCAATTAATTTTAAAAATATTTTTGATTGATTTATCATCATCTGTTGAGGATGAGTGAACGAAGGGGGTGTGATGAGTCATGTGTTTTTAACCCATCTGTGATTTTGCATCTAGTCGTATTCTTTACAATGAGTAATGTCAATTTAACGGCAAATTTGTAGATTCTTAAGTGGCTGTTATATAGCATCTTTACATTGTAAATTGTAATTCGAAATTTTGGCTGAAGTCTAGTGACTTCAGGGGCTATGGTGTGTGTTTACACTTAATGCTTATACACATATTAGTCGTGTTTGCTTTTTACCTGCTCTACGGTTTAGTTTGTTTTTACCATCTTTTTTCCTCTCTAACTTGTGATCATTTTTCCCTTCGCTGCCTTTGTCATTTTTGAGTCACTCTCAATTCTCTCCCGACTACGCAAAACATGAATACCCACTTTTACGTTTCTGAATAACAAAATAGTTGTGCCTCAATTTTATCGCAAATATAATTGATAATAATTATCACTTGCGTTACAAGTTTGTTGTCAATTCCATGGCAAACTTTAAATTATCGTTATTTAGCAGTTGTGTACTCCCCATGCTCATCTATGAGTAGTGTGACTTTTATTGTCATGAGTGGTGGTTTATCTCAATGGCAAAGGAAGAAACATGAAGAAAACTATTAATTCAGTTCGCCAGTTATTGAGCGGACTTGCCATCGTACTTGCATCGTCTTTGATGATGACCGCTCAAGCGGAAACCGTGACTATTGAGCACGTAAAGGGCACTGCACAGTTTGATGAAGTGCCACAACGAGTTGTGGTTCTGGGTTTTGGTAGCTTGGATGTGCTGGATAAAATTGGTGTGAAACCAGTAGGCGCGCCTCACAGCTTAATGCCTGATTACCTTACGTCATACAAAGAAACGACAGCAAACACTGGCTCGTTGAGCGAACCTGATTTTGAAGCTATCTACATGTTGAAGCCTGATGTGATCATCGCAGAAAACCGTATGCTTAAGGTTTACGACAAGTTGGCGCAAATTGCTCCAACCATCATGTTCTCTATTGAGGGTGACAAGTACTGGGCTGATGCTCAACAAAACTGGCGCGCACTCGGTCAGCTGTTTGATAAACAAGCAGAAGTTGAAGCGATCATCGCAGAGACTCAAGATTCTATTGCAGCGGTAAACGACAAAGTAACGTCTGGCGAAACCACTGCGATGATGCTGATGAACAACGGTAATAACATTGCGATGTTCAACAAAGGTAGCCGCTTCTCAATCATCTTTGATGACTTCGGATACGTTGAATCAAAGAGTGCGACAGTAGCGCCAATTAAAGGGACACACGGTAACCTAATCTCGTTCGAATACATTGCCGATGCAAAACCTGAAGTACTTTATGTTCTCGACCGTGAAAAAGCGATTGGTAAGTCAGAAGGTCGCGCACAACAGCTGTTTGATAACCCATTAGTTGCGGCGACACCTGCAGCGCAGCAAGGCAACATCGTTTACCTTGATTCAAGTGCTTGGTATTTAGCGGGTGGTGGCGTGACAGCGATTCACAGAATGTTGGGTGATATTGAACGCACGGTTCAATAGTCACCAATCATCAGATTTTCGGGCTTATAAGAATGTTCTTATAAGCCCTTTTTCACTTTTCATACGGACTCAAAGAGACCTACCTTTAGTATTATTTCTATGTTGAAACCCATTGCCGCTGCTGTATTTCTTGTTGTGTTATGCGTTATGTCGTTGATGATTGGGGTCGCTGAAATCAGTTTTAGTGACTTCTTCAATGGCAACCAACACGCCAATTCCATTTATGTTGTTAGTCGGATACCTCGACTGTTCGCGATCGTGCTAGCTGGGGCGGGTTTAAGTGTTTCTGGCCTTATCATGCAACAGATTGTTCAGAACAAGTTCGCTGCACCTTCTACGATGGGCACGATTGATTGTGCCATGTTGGGTTACATCGTCGGTATTCTGGTGCTGGGTAATGCCGCTCAATGGAGTTACTTAGGCTTTATCTTTGCGTTTGCGGTGTTAGGCACCATGTTGTTGGTTCGCTTCTTACAACATCTCAAGTTCAAGAATGCGGTGCTGGTGCCTTTAATTGGCATCATGTATGGCAACGTTGTCTCATCTCTAACAACCTTTATTGCTTACAAATACGATTTAGTACAAACCATGTCGGCATGGACGATGGCGAACTTTGCGAGTGTATTGCAAGGTAGCTATGAAATCCTTTACCTCGCGGTTCCTGCATGTGTGTTGGCTTATTACTTTGCGAGTCAGTTCAGTGCGGCAAGTATTGGTGAAAGCTTCGCAAAAAACATCGGTCTCAATTATCAGAAGATCGTTTTCATTGGTGTTGCTCTTGTCGCGATCTGTGCTTCTTCGGTGGTGATGATTGTTGGTGTTATCCCATTCCTTGGCCTTATCGTGCCGAATATCGTGTCGTTGATGATGGGCGATAACATGAAGAAAATTCTGCCTTGGACAGCCTACTGGGGCGTGATCTTGGTATTGGCCTGCGACTTATTAGCGAGAGTCATTATCTTCCCTTATGAGATTCCAATCTCGATGGTAATCAGTGTCTTTGGCGGCTTGATTTTTATCTACCTAATCATGAGAGACAAGTCGAATGCGTGATTCAGTAAAAATTGCGATTCTGGCTATCGCGTCTTTGGGGATGGCGGCAGTATTTGTGGGGCAGGGACTTACGTGGGATAACTACGAGTTCTTCTTGTCTCTGCGACTACCAAAACTGCTGTCGATTGTGTTGGCGGCGGTGGCGATTTCTGCATCGTCATTGGTTTTTCAAACCATCACCAATAATCGAATTCTAACCCCTTCAATTTTGGGTTTTGACAGTTTGTACATGCTGGTGCAGACAGTGCTTCTGTTTGTGTTTGGTGGTACTAGCTTTTGGGTAATTGATGCAATCGCGAACTTTTCATTGTCTGTGACTGTGATGATCTTGTTCTCGTTTGCGCTGTTCCATTTTTACTTCAAGAGTAAGCGAAACAACGTATTTACACTGTTGTTGATTGGTATTGTGTGCGGCAGCGTATTCTCAAGCTTAGCGAACTTCTTAGCGATGTTGATTGATCCGAACGAGTTCGCGGTACTGCAGAATGTGATGTTCGCAAGCTTCAATAACGTGAAAGGTGAACTGGTTTATCTCAGCCTTATTCCATTGGGTTTGAGCTTACTTGGCTTGTGGTTGTTGGCTCCCAAGCTTGATGTGCTTTGGCTTGGTGTCGATAACGCAACAAGCTTGGGCGTGAACACCAAGCGACTGACTCAAATTACCTTGGTGATTGTGTCAGTGATGGTCGCGGTATCGACGGCTTTGGTTGGCCCTGTGCTGTTCTTTGGTTTGATCACCGTGAGCTTAGCGCGTCAGATATTCAAATCTTATCAACATCGCGTGCTTATCATCGCGAGCAGTTTGTTAGCGGTCGTTCTATTAGTTTCAGGCCAATGGTTTATCGAAAAAGTAATGGCGTTTGAAACCACTGTGAGCGTGATCATTAACTTGGTCGGCGGTTTGTATTTTATGTTCTTGTTGTTACGCACCAGAATTCAGTAAAGGTAGTAAGTAGTGATTAAATTAACAGGTTTGAGTAAGAAGTATGGCAAGACACTTGTGGTGGATGATGCCAGTGCCATGTTCCCGAAAGGGGAAGTGACTTCTATCATTGGCCCAAATGGTGCGGGTAAAAGTACGCTGCTTTCTATGGCGAGTCGCTTAACCGAAAGTGATGCGGGCGAGGTCGTTATTGGCGATAAATTACTGGCTGAATGGGATACCAAAGAGCTGGCGAAGCACCTTGCCGTCTTAAGACAATCAAACAACATCAATATGCGATTTACGATCCGTGAGCTGGTCTGTTTTGGGCGTTTTCCGCATTCCCAAGGCCGCTTGAAAGACGAAGATCATAAGATCGTCGATACAGCGTTAGAACACCTTGGTATTACCGATATCCAAAACAAATACCTTGATGAGTTGAGTGGTGGTCAGCGTCAGATGGCGTTTATTGCAATGGTTGTGGCACAAGATACCGACTATGTGTTCTTGGATGAGCCACTAAACAACCTAGATATTAAACACTCTGTAGAAATCATGCAGACGCTCCGCCGTCTGGCGCATGAGTTTAATAAGGCGGTCGTTATCGTAATTCACGACATCAACTTCGCTTCTTGCTATTCAGATAACATTGTTGCGATGAAAAAAGGCCAAGTGGTTAAGTCGGGTAAGGTTTCGGAAGTGGTTGAAAAATCAGTGATGGAATCGATCTACGAGATCCCATTTGAGATTCGTGAGTTCGATGGTGTTCGAATCTGTATGTATTATTCTGGTCGTTAGGGTGCTGGTTCGCTAGGCGATTTGATTCTCTAATGACTTAAGTGAAAAGAGCACCCAAGTGAGGAGCTCTTTTTGTTTTTGCCAGTTTGTATTTTGTTAATAAAAGGTCTGGCTTCAAAAGTAATCTGTATAATTTCCTTTGTATTATAATGACTTAATCGACGTAATATTGACTGGTCATACTTCGATAAGTGTTGGTTTGATGTCACTCGAAGATCTACTCTTCACTTTCAAAAAACAATTGCTATTTTTTCTGATTAACCTCTAAAAATCGTTCTACACTATGGTTATAACTGTTTGATTTTTATACGAGGTATCAATGAGTCGTAAACCCATAGTGTTAGTCGTAGATGACACTCCAAGCAATTTGGATGTGTTGACTGCAATACTTAAAGATACCTATCAAGTCAAAGTCGCAATTAACGGTACCATTGGCATCAAGATAGCCAAGATGGTGCCTCAGCCAGACCTCATTCTCCTCGATATCATGATGCCAGATATTGATGGTTATGAAGTTTGCAGACAGCTCAAAGAACAGCCCAATACCGCGCATATTCCCATTATCTTCGTGACTGCCAAAATTGGACCTGAAGCCGAAGTAAAAGGGCTCTCCTTGGGGGCTGTCGATTACCTAACCAAGCCGATAACCCCTGCAATTGCACTCCAGCGTGTGAAAACGCATATCGCACTTTATGACCAACAACGCGCGTTGTTTAGTCAGGTAAAAGAGAAAACCCAAGAGATCAATCTCGGCAAATTAGAGACGTTAAACATATTGGGTAGGGCGGCTGAATTCAAAGATAATGAAACGGGTATGCACGTGATGCGTATGAGCCATTATTGCGAAATTTTAGCCAAGGCGTTAGGCATGACAGACGAAGACGCTGAAACTCTGCGTGACGCGGCTCCGATGCATGATATTGGCAAGATTGGTATTCCCGATAGCGTGTTACTCAAGCCGGGTAAATTGGACGCCGACGAGTGGGCAATTATGCAAAAGCATGTCGAGTATGGTGTTGAAATCCTCGGTAGGCAGAGTGACTCCAAATTGATGCGTATGGCGATTCAGGTAGCGCAGTATCATCATGAAAAATGGGATGGCAGTGGTTACCCAAACCAGATCGCGGGAGAAGACATTCCTTTGGTAGGGCGTATTGCCGCGGTTGCTGATGTGTTTGATGCTCTCACAGCAGAGAGACCGTACAAAAAAGCGTGGAGTGTTGATGAGGCACTGAGCTTGTTTGAAGAACAAAAAGGCAAACACTTTGACCCCAAAATTGTAGAGTTACTGTTTGAAAACCTATCTCAAATCTTAAGTATTAAAGAGCAATTTAAAGATGAGTGATCGCTTCATGTCGTCGCTAAATCGTTTGGTTGTTTTTCTGGTCATTACACTTGTGGTGTGGCCGCTGTTAATGCGACCTACGAATGCTGCTGAGGTAACAGATATTGAGTTAAATCAGTGGTTGGGAAATCAACCAACGGTAACTTTTGTTGTCTTGGCCAACCATTATCCTTACTCATTCATCGATGATGATGGGCAGGTTTCTGGGATCATCAAAGATTGGACATTGGATCTTGAACAGCGTTTTGGTGTTCATGTTCGGTTTGTCACAGTTAACTCGCGTGTCGAAGCTAAAGCCGCGTTAGTCGACGGGCGAGGCGATGTATTCCCATTCCAACAGTTTGACCCAAGTGAAGGTGGCCGTTTTCTTGCGAGTGATCCCTATATTCCTTATCAGGTCGCAGTGATTGTTCCCATCGACAACAAAATAGATACCAACATCGACCAAACTCAAAAGCGCCGCATCGCGATGGTTAATGAAAATATCGACTTGGAGCGAGCCGGTGTCCAATTGAGCGCTATTGAGCGAGTGGATTTTGATAACGTTATTGATGCAGTACGTGCGTTAGGGGCTGGCGATGTCGAAGGCATAGTCGGTGAGCCGATCACTACCATGGATCTTGCGAAAAAAATTGGCGTGCATGATCTCGCGGTCAATTATGTTTTGGAGCATTGGAAAAGGTTAGAAGCATCAATGGTGATTCGTACCGATGAACCAGAGCTGTTGACGCTAATCAACAAACAGGTTGAAACCTTCGACGTTAACAACAAGAACCAAATTCTATCAAAGTGGCTAGATAGCTCTCCTTATCGAGTGCCATTAAAAGGCGTGTTCGGTTTTGGTAACCCTCCGTATATGTACCCAGACAGCACTGCGGTCGGGCTAGAACACGACATTCTTCAGCGTGCTCTTAATGATATGGGATACAAGTTGGGTGACGTTGTCACTCTTCCTCCTAGCGCAGCTCGCAAAGCCATAGATAATAACAATTCTATTGCCTTTGTTTCTGGCGTTCAGTTTGATGACCCCAATACGCACTTTTTAAGTGATAACGTTCTTAATGCTGAGTTTGTTCCGGTTTCGCTGACTCGCCGCAAACTTAACCTCAAGTCCCAGAAAGACTTGTCACTAGGGGCGTTACTCTTTGACGAGACCTCTCCAATCAAAAATTCTGTTGAAATACTGAAGGGTAAGTTAGACATCGAGCGTGTCGAAGATTATGAAGGTCTCGAATCGGCATTCTCACAATTGAGGGCTCAAAACATTGACCTGTTAATGGTTGAACGCAGAGTGCTGGAGTGGTTTATCACCAATACTCGTTTTATCGAAATGGCAGAGCTAACGTTACATGACGAGTATAAGGCTGAGTATCCGATCTATGTTGACTTTAAGAATGAAGAAATCAGAGACAGCTTCAATGCCGCGATTAAAAAGCTTAAACAGGCCGATGATGGTTTAAATCAAATTATCGAGATACAGGTTCAGAGTGATTTAAGCCAAGTCCTTAAAAAAGCGAATATAATCGCGCAAATATCTGCGTATTTTATCGTCAGTGATCGCCTTGAAGATTTGACGGGAGTTTTTGAAATTTTCGATACGGACAGGTCGTTTCAGGTGATCACTGCACAAGCAGATAACAATAATCGCCCGATCAAATCTTGGTATATCGGTAACCTAGTTGATGAATATGGAGAGAAGAAGAACACCTCTCACTTTTCGTCGGTGACCAAGGTAGCGAACTACCGGACCAAAGGCGGAAGTACGAACTCTGGTTCTATGACTTTCTACTTTGATATTAAGTCGTTAGACCGAAATCATGTTTACTTTCCATCCGTCGAACAATTTAGTTCATTCGGTGATGCGGCGAAACGCTATATCGCTGATGTTTACCAAATGAATAATCTGACTGGAGAGATCTTAAACCTAAGCCAAAAAGAGAGGCTGTGGATTAAAGACAACCCGGATGTGCGGATAGGTATCGACCCTAACTCGCTGCCTTATGAAGCGGTATCTAATACCGGTGAATACATCGGGATGATTGACGATTACCTAACGCTCATTGAGCAGAAAACAGGGCTAAGTATTAATCATGTAGATGTCGCAAGTTGGTCTGAAACCCGAAGCTTAGTTGATCATCAAGAGGTTGACCTGGTTTCTGCAGCTCAAGAAAACCACTCATTCGGAGAAAGCGTTAGAGCAGCACAAAGCTTGTTTTCGAGCCGCTTGGCGATCGCATCAAGGCGAGATGTCACTAGCTTAGTATTAGAAGAAGCGGTTGGATGGAAAATTGGTATTTTGAAAAATGCCGCAAACACTGATGCGATAGTAGAGAAATACCCAAACGTTGAGTGGGTGCTGGTTGATTCAACGGCTGATGGGCTGAACAGGCTAGATGATGGGGTCTTAGACGGCATGATCGACACTGTTGATGTCCTCAATTACCTCATTGATTCATTTGGTCATCGAGAGATTGGAATTGTCGGACGACTCGATTTTTTCCTTTCACCCACCTTACATGTCATCAAGTCTGAACCTTTGCTTTATTCCATTGTGAATAAGGCGATAGAGAGTATTTCTGCTGAAGAACATCAAAAGATATCGGCGAAGTGGGCGGCGCCAAAAGCGATAGAAAGAGTCGATTATGAATTGGTTTATACCATTTCAGGCTTTGCTTTGGTGATCGTTCTACTTATCGTTTTCTGGAATCGAAAACTCGCCAAGCAGATAAGTATTGCCAATGATGCGACAGAAGCACTTAAGAAGGCTCAGGATCAGCTCTACAACATGCTCAATAGCTCCCCGATTGCCGCAGCTGTGGTGTTTGAGGAACAGGTTCGTTATGCCAACGACACCGCGAAACGCCTGTTTGGGGTGGAAGACAAGGAACTTTCTTCCATTGACGTGGCTGCCATTCATGATTCTTTATCTGCTCGTGATGAATTACATAGAGAGCTTAAACTCAATGGAAAGGTCGTTAACAAAGAGCTGGTGCTGAGAAGGTCTGATGGAACACGGTTTGTCGCTCTAGTCAGTTACTATTTGTTTGAGCTAGATGGCGAGATAGCCACGCTGTTCTGGGCATTCGATATTTCTGAAATGAAGCGTCTTAACGAGCAACTTGAAGAAGAGAAACAGAGAGCCGATCTCGCAAGCCAAGCGAAGTCTGAATTCTTGGCTAACATGAGCCACGAAATTAGAACGCCGATGAATGCGATTATTGGCCTGTCTTATCTCGCTATCGGAGAAATAGCGAACCCGGTTGCGAAAAACTATGTCGAAAAAGTGCATCGCTCTGGGCATTCACTATTAAGCATCATCAACGACATCCTCGATTTTTCTAAGATTGAAGCAGGGCAGTTGTTTATCGATAGTATTCCATTCAATTCGTTAGCGACCTTCCAAGATGTGATTGATCTTATGGAGTCCAAAGCAGTTGAAAAGCAACTCAACTTGTCGATGTCGGTTGACCCCGCGTTAGACACTCCTCTGCGCGGCGATCCATTAAGGCTGTTCCAAGTAATACTTAACCTTGTTGGTAATGCGATTAAGTTTACGGAAACTGGTAGTGTCTCGCTAACTGTAGCCCTTGTTGAATCAGATAATAACAGCCTGACTATGAAGGTGATGGTGGCCGATACTGGCATAGGAGTTTCTGATGAGAATCTACACAAGCTCTTTGAAGCATTTAGCCAAGCCGATAGTACAACTACGCGTCGATTCGGTGGCACAGGGTTAGGACTCAATATTAGCCAGAAATTGGTTCGTGCAATGGGTGGCCAAATTAGTGTTGAGAGTGTTTTCGGGCAAGGCAGCGAGTTTTCGTTTGTTCTAACATTGCCAAGATCAAGTGTTGAAGAATTGGCAGAGTTTAAAGCCCAAGAGCTGCAACTGGATTACCAGATAGAGTTCAAAGGTCAAAGGGTATTGCTCGTCGAAGATAATGAGTTAAATCAAGATTTAGCTTTGGCATTCTTCACCCGCTCTAATCTGAATGCCGACTTGGCAGAGAATGGAAAGGAGGCACTGGAGTTAGCTCAAAGTAACAAATACGAGATGATCTTTATGGATCTGCAAATGCCGATCATGGATGGTTTCGAAGCTACACGTTTGATTCGTGAGTTTGATAAAGATGTACCAATTATTGCGATGTCGGCCAATGTGTTTGCTGATGCGAAACAGCGAGCGCGAGAGGCTGGAGTCACGGACTTCTTGGATAAGCCAATTATCATCGATAAAGCCACTTCTTTGATTACTAAATACATCGTGCCAGAGGTTTTGGTTGAAGGTAAAGCGTCGTCAGAGTCGCCTTCAGGTAGGATGCAAGATAGCAGCTCTAATAGTTCGACATTAAGCTCTGATGCTCTGATGATTCTCCCTGTTTTCTCATTGCCAAGGTTCGGTCAGCTGACTCATCATGATGTGAAACTGCAAGAGAAGATGCTTGGTAGATTCTACCAAGGGGCGCCTGACATTATGTCGGAAACCTTCGACAACCTAGTGAAAGATGAATGGGCGACATTAGAGCGGAATCTACATACGTTAAAAAGCATGGCGGCTTCTATTGGCGGGTTGCAACTAGCTGAACAACTCGGTGGTCTAGAAAACAAAGCTCACAACAAGGCGTGTGATGAGCAGGATCTTAAACAAGCTGAGCTTGGGTTAATCGAATTGATTAAAGCGGTAGAGAGCAGCTTTGATGAGTCTGGTGCTGAAAGCGTTGAAACGCCATGTACTCAAGAAACTGAGGTGAGAAGCGCTGATGCATCGAATTCGCCTAATATCACTCAAGAGCAGCGTACTCAGTTGTATTCGCTGTTGGATGCTTATGACAACGATGCAACCCAATGCGTGACTGAATTACTGGCACAGTATCCACATTCAGCAGTTCTTAAAGATGTTCGAAGTGCATTAGATAATTACGACTTTGAACGAGCCAAAGAGGTTCTGAGCACTTCTGAGTAGTTGTCTTTTGAACATCACTCCAACATTAAAGCCTTTAGCTCTTGCTGCGAAATAACGAGCTAGCTAAAGGCTTTAATTCTTTCTGTGTCTAGGATTAATTACTGACGTGTTGTTTGATTAGATCGATAAGGGTGTTGTATCTGTGCGGCAGTTTTCGATTTCTTTTCTGAACCAAATACAGTGTTTCTTCAACCTTCACTTTAGGTGTCACAACGTGCAGCTTATCTCTGTCTGGAAAGTTTTCGACAGCCCCTGCAGGTAACACGGTGAACCCAAGCCCTTTTGATACGGGTAATAGAATTTGGTGAAGTTGATTAATGTAGCCAGACTTCGGGATCTCATTGATGTTGATGTTCGCTAAGTCTTTATCTCCGCATAGGTCAAAATACAAAGACAGGTAGTGAGCAGAGTCTGGATGGGCTATGAGGCCGATATTGTGCAGCGCTTCATCGGTAATCTCTAAGTCAGCAAGACTATGATGGACGATTAAGCACAGCGCCTCATTACCAATAACTTGGCTCTGATAATAGCTGTCATTGGGTGAATGTCTGACGATCCCAATATCGGTGGTGCCTTGGATTAGGTCGTTCAATATCTTTTTGTTCGGTGCCGCTTCTAGGTTGATGCTCAGGTCTTGATGTTGCTGCTGCAGTTCAAGAAGCTTGGGATACAGACGCAAAGAGAGTGAACCCGAACAGGATAGATGACATTGCCCAGAATAAGGGTTGTCGAAACTCAGCGATTCGAATAAATCTTCTTGGTCTTTTTCTAGCTTCAGTGCATAGCTATACATAATCCGACCTTGTTCGGTCAGTTCGAAGCTCTTATTTTCCCGAGAGAGTAGGTCACAATTACAAGCTTGCTCAAGCTTTTTGATGTGTTGGCTGACGCCAGGCTGCGTCATATACAGCTTTTCTGCGGTTTGGGTGAAATGACCAACTTCAACCAGAGTCTTAAATGTATTGAGCCAAAGTGGATTAATCATACTCACCTTTAAATGCTAACGCCTATGGATAAAAAGGCTTATAAGTAACAGAGCCTCTAAATAACAAAGCCTATAAACAACAAAGCTTATGAATAACAAAAAATTATTATTATCTCAAGTAATGATAATTTCAACTCTAGAGCGTAAAGCGACTGAGATCAAAGCACCTTTGGTGGAATATTGTTCGAGGTATTAAGATAATGGTCATTTACGTGAGTTCATCACACGTAACAAAGTGTTGCGACTTTGTTGGATTTTTGGTCTAGTGACCAACTGTGCTCATATTTAGGAACGAAGATGAATAGAAATGTTTGGCTGCTCTCACTGTGTCAGGCCTTGTTGATGACGGGCAACATATTACTGATTTCGGTGATTGGCTTGATAGGCAAACAGATTGCACCCAGTGTCAGCATGATTACTTTACCGGTTGCGTTGCAGTTTTTAGGCTTAATGGCGGCCACTATTCCTGCGTCTTTAATTTCAGGAAAATTAGGACGAAAACGAGGGTTTAGTATCGGTAATGTGGTTGGCATTACCGGAGCAAGTCTTGCAACTTACGCTTTATCTCAGCAACATTTCTATCTGTTTTGTTTCGCCACGTTTTTGCTTGGGATAGGTATTGGTTTTGGTACGCTTTATCGTTTCGCGGCTATCGAAGTGTGTGACGAAAATGCCCGCCACCGTGCGATTTCAATATCAATGGCTGGTGGAGTCTTGGCGGCGGTACTCGGGCCTAACTTAGCGATCATGTCTCAGCAATGGTCAGCAGATGGCTTGTACATCGGTGCTTTTGCTTCGCTGATCGGCCTAAACATCTTAGCTTTAGCCTTGTTACAAACAATTCAGTTTCCTAAGGTCTCTTTTAATAGTCAGGCTCCCAAAGCCGATCCTTTAAGTGTGATCGTTAAAGCACCGAACTTTATTGGTGCTGTGTTTGCGGCCATGGTTGCTTACGCCGTAATGAACATTTTGATGACGGCAACACCTTTGGCGATGATTGGTTGCGGATTCGATTTTACTAAAGCTGCTGGTGTGATTGAGTGGCACGTGTTGGGTATGTTTGTTCCTGCATTCTTTACGGGCTCCCTCATCGAGAAGTTCGGCTCAAGGATGATGATCCTTGCGGGTGGTGTGTTATTTGTGGTGAGTATTGCCATCAATATCCATGGTGTATCAATTTGGCACTTCAGGGCGGCTTTGGTCGTGCTTGGTGTGGGCTGGAACTTTATGTTCATCGCTGCAACAGGTTTATTCAGCCAGTCGTATCAAGCTCAAAACAAAGCCAAGGCACAAGCGTTCAATGAATTTGTTGTGTTTGGTTGTGTGACTGTCACGGCGCTACTGTCTGGTTGGTTGGAGTCAACAGTAGGCTGGCAAAACCTTAATGTTTACGTTTTACCGTTCGTTTTGGCCGTAATTTTATTGTTTGCATTCAGTGCGCGTAAATCACGAATTCACAAGCAGCCTGTGTAATGGTTCATAGGATGGTGGTTCAGCAAATCCGTTACCGGAATTAAAGCGCTATTATCTCGAACTGCTAAAAATAAAAAGCCCTACCAAATTGGTAGGGCTTTTGCTTATGGCTTAAATAATAACGTTTTCTTAAAACTGCTGTCTTGGCTTATATCCTGTGACAACAGTACTTAAGCTGGGTTTATCAGTACGCACCTTATTGGCTACGAACTTATTTCAATGACTTGAGGTTGGAGCGACTTACAGGTCGACAGTAATAGTCTTCGTCGTAATCCCGCCTTGGTCATCGATTATTTTCAGTGTCACCTCGTGTTTTCCGTATGAAGGGAAGATCGAAGTGAATGTACGACCTCGTTTCACCTTTCCGTTTGGAAGTGTCCACTCGGTATCAACAATACGACCATCACTGTCTGAACTTGTTGACCACATGGTCACCCAACGGCCCAAGTGAATGTACTTCGCACTTGCCTCTGGTATAGCGTTTGGAGATTCAACACTCACTACGGAGCTGAATGAATCGGTAGCACCTTTGTCGTCAACAACAGTCAAGCTCACCGTGTATTCACCGGCTTGCTCGTAAGACCAAGTTGGTGCCACTTCGTTGCTTGTTGTGCCGTTGCCAAAGTTCCATAGATAACTGGTGATCTCGCCATCTTGGTCAGAACTGAAGTTACGTGCAGACACGTTCAGGCCAGTAACATTGAGTTCGAAGTTCGCAGTAGGAGCGACGTTGTGTTGGCTTACTTTAGATAAGCGCACCACACCGTATTCGTTGTCATTACTCTGATTTAAAATATCAACGGCTAAGCCAAACTCCGTCAGGATACGTCCTGAATCAGGCGCTTGTGGAGATGTGTAATCTTGGTCGTCAGAGAAGCTAGCGTTGCCAAGCAAACTGGTGTCTTCAAGTACATCATTGTCGCTGTTCACAAGACGCATTGGGGTATGATCTTTGAGTGAAAACGCCGCATCACGAACTTGGTAACGAGTTTGAGCGACTTCACCGGATTTCTCCCAAGTCATGGCATTTTGGTCTGCATCGACCACACCTAACCAACCTTCACCTGGGTGTTTGCCTACCCAATTATCAGTCAACGACTCGTCTACGTACCAAATGATTAAACCCGGATCGAATGAGATCAGTTGACCCATGCGTTTGATGTTGGCTAGACCTTCATCAACGTCCATGTGGCTGCGCCATTGCAGCAGGTAGTAGTGCTGCGCTTGGTGGAATCCATTACTCAGCTTGTAGCCATTTAGGGCGAAGGTGGAGTTGCTCTCACCATCGTCTATTGAGGTGATTTCACCATCAACGACCATGCTTAGATTATCCAAATAAAAGCCTTCCATCGCCAAGCCACCATCGGTGATGTATTCAAACGAAAGCTCTACTTCTTGGCCTGCCCATTGTGAAACGTCGAACTCAGCGTCAATCCAACCGCCAGATTCGCCGCCAATAGCAGGAACGAGGCCAGTATTATACGGGTCATCCATTGAGGTGATGTTGCCGGCAATGGCTTGTCCATTCACCAGTACCCGCGCAAAGTCGTAGTCTTTCTCAATTTCATACCAAGTTTTGAACGAAAGCAGTGCAGAATCGCCGGCTGGAATCACCAACTTGCGTGTCATGCTGTTTTTCAGGTCATCGCCTTTTTGAGAGTGGAACGAATACTCACCAGCAAACGGTTTTAAACCTTCGATCTGTTTTTTTGGAAGATCCACTTTAATCATGTTCGGACGGTTGTTATCCGTTGTTTGGAACAGCGTATAAACCTGTGGGTTGTCTTCTAGGTCATCAATTGAGATCTGGTCATCGTTAATCCATCGACCGCCAATCGAGTTTTGTAGAAAATGTTTTGCCCAAGAGCTGAATGCTGTGGGTTGTGTACCACCAATCTTACCTGCCCAGCTACCTGAAGACATGATTGACCAGTAAGATACTGGTTCACCCTTGCCTGTGTATTGCGTGTCGTACTCGTCTGGCAGACCTAAATCATGGCCATACTCGTGAGCACATACACCAGCTGCGGCATCAATAGGCTGAATGGTGTAATCAAATGCAGCGTATTGGCCACCAAAGCGGTCAGGAAGAGAGCTAGAGGTACCTTCAAGCACATGTGTGCGACCAAGGTTGAATCGGTGAGACCAAATCGCATCAGGGCCTAATACGCCACCACCGGCTTCTTCGCCAACAGATGCGTGGAACACCATTAGATGATCAATCACACCATCCGGTTCACGGAAGTTTCCGTCACCGTCGTAATCGTAACGATCTTCAATATCGTAATCGGCTAGGTTGATACTCGGATCTTGAGCCAATTGATTCAGAGCTTCACGAACCAGTTCTTGCGCGTTGAGATCGTTGTCGGTCGTCGGGGAGTTGCCACCGTAGAATGACGCAGGCTTCGAGGCGCGATACCAACCTGCAGCTTGACCTGCAACGCTGTAACTGTCACCTGATTCACTTTGGTAATACTGGCGCATCGAGATTAGGTTTTCGCCATTTGGTCCTGTGTAGCCAGAATTTGAAAACAGTAATTCTTGATAATGTTCTGGGTTGTAGCTCTCGTAGAGCATCTGAGTGTGCTCTTCGGTCAGCTTGTTGTCGTCCCAGTTTAAATCAGGGAAATCGACCAGTAGAGCGAGTACTTTGTCGGTACGCTTGGTGCCGACTTCCAAAGCAAAGACGCTGGCCTTTTTAACGCCAGATCCTTTTTCGATGGCTTTGAGTATTTTCGCTCGTTGCTCAAGTGCTTTTTTACCGAATTGAGCGTCGCCTTTAAAACCGGAATTGATCTTATTTTTTAAATAAC
The DNA here is from genome assembly GCF_030409755.1 of Vibrio lentus. Classification (NCBI taxonomy): domain Bacteria; kingdom Pseudomonadati; phylum Pseudomonadota; class Gammaproteobacteria; order Vibrionales; family Vibrionaceae; genus Vibrio; species Vibrio lentus. The sequence goes on along the minus strand of NZ_JAUFQE010000001.1, from coordinate 684,214 downwards.
GGTCAAGTGCATCCTGCTTTGTTATATCTGTAGCATCTTGATCGACTAAGCCTTGTCTTACTAGCATTTCAATTAGCTTGTCTTCATTAACGACACCTAAATCAATAGGTGTTTTAGCATAACTGCTGACGCTAAATAGAGTAACCATTGCTGAAGCCAACAATGTTTTTCTCATCATTTTCATTTTATTTCCTTTTATATTTCCATGTCGATGTCAATATCAACTAAGCCTTATTCGGAACTACCGTCCGTATTTGGTCTAATACACTCTTTTGGTGTCTTGGTTTCCTGATGGTTATTCTCTATCTCTTGTTTCTTTTCCATATCAAACGAGAGACTTTTGATTTTTTTAGCGTTGAGATAGATACGTAAAGCTTCTTGGTTGTCTGAGTAGTTCAAGTCAGGACAGATAATGCCTCTTTCAATCAATGACTTTAGCAACGGTTCGTCATTCTCAAGGGTGGAAGCCTGTGACAGTGAGGAAAAAAATAGAACCATTAAAGCCATTGTTTTATGTGACATTTTCATATCAAGCCATCAGTTTTTATTATGTAACAAAATATATTTATAAAATCACCCAATCAAACGAATAATTATTACAAGTCATTATTCGTTCCGGTTTCAACATTAAGAGTTAATATCAAATAGTGGGTGTTATTTATTTAATTGTCAGCTATTTAGTTTGGTTGTATGCATTAATAGTTGATAGTTTGAATATTTAGTGACAGTGATTAGGAAGTGGTTATTATTCTCAAGAGCACTTTGTATAAGGTGTGGGGTTATAAAAAGGAAAATAAATCTTTCGCGCTTGGCGTTAAAAAAATGCATGTAATAATTGAGTGTTTAGTAAATATCCAGTCTCAAATTATTTTTACTCGAAATATCAATAATTAGGCAATTAAGCGCGATTTAGATGGCTTTAAGAGAAGGGATTTCGCAATAACTTAATGAGTAGAGATTATCAGACGCCAAAAGAGCCCGTATTTAGGCTCTTTTAGTATGTGTACTCGTGAGCGATTTGCTTATGGTTGAGTAGATTATTACCACGGTTAAGACATTCAAGCATACTAAAGACTTTGTTGAGTGAGTGCTGTGCAAAGATTTAAGCATTCGTACATTCCATACCTCTGTTTCAATGAGAACCGTGAGATTTAAACTGTAGGTAATCTAGATGGTTTATAAATGTTGATTTGAGAAGATGCGTGAAGCTTTGTGAGGTGTCGAGCGTATTTTTGTATAAATAGCAGGCATTTACACAAAATGTGACGTTCACATTTTGTCATAACTTTAATAATTGTATATATTCCTCGCCTAAAACAATAATTAACAAAAGTTAATATAAATGACTGTCAGCTCATCTTCTCAATCTCGTGAAACGCTTCTAAGCGAAAACGAACAACTCGTGTCCACTACAGACCTTAAAGGCGTGATTACTTACAGTAATGATGCTTTTTGTCGCATCGCAGAATACAGCCAACAAGAATTGCTAGGGCAACACCACAATATCGTCAGGCATAACGATATGCCGAAAGCGGCTTTTGCCGATATGTGGGTTAACTTAAAGCAAGGTAAAGCTTGGCGCGGTATCGTAAAAAATAAAACCCAATCCGGTGGTTACTACTGGGTTGATGCTTACGTTACCCCTATTTACGATGGCGGAAAGGTGAGTGGCTATCAGTCTGTTCGTGTTAAGCCGAAAAACGAATGGGTACAAGTCGCGGATAAGGCTTACCAAAGCTTATTGAAAGCAGAGAAGTCGGGTCGTCAATGGTCATTACAGATCAGTGACAGTGTTCGTTATGCAGTGTTGTTAGGCTCTTTGGCTGCGCCTCTGATTCCAAACCTCGTTGAAGTAGGGCAAATGTCGCGATGGTTACTAAGCTTACTTCCTGTTTCTGCGTTGGCACTCTTATTCAGACAAGAGCTTGTTGATACACCTTTACAGCTTAAAAAGTTGCAGTCGAAATTCGATAGTGTGAGTCGTCTCGTCTACTCTGGTAATAGTAAGTTCTCTATCGCCGATTTCCATTTGAAGTTGCTGTCTGCTCGAATCAGAACAGTGTTAGGCCGTATGACGGATTCAGCTAAGCCGTTACAAGATTTAGCCGACAATCTTAACGCGACTTCTTACCAAGTTTCAGATGCTTTAGATCAACAGACTAAAGACATACTTCAAGTTCGTGAAGCAACTGAAGAAGTGGAGGTGACAGCGAATGAAGTGTCATCTCGTACCGAAGAAGCGCATCAAATTGTCGACGTTACTCTGCAAACCTGTGCGGGTGCGAAAGAGAGTATTAATCAAACACACCGTAACCTCGAAAGCTTGGCTTCACAGGCCGAGAAAGCAACGCACACGACGTATCAACTGAGTGACCAAGCGCAAAGTGTCAGCAAGATAATGGAAGAGATCGGTGGCATTGCCGAGCAAACCAATCTATTGGCATTGAACGCAGCGATTGAAGCGGCGAGAGCCGGTGAGCAAGGACGCGGCTTTGCCGTGGTTGCGGATGAAGTACGTGCGTTGTCAGGTCGCACATCTAAGGCGACGATTCAAATCAAAGAGAGCATTGGTACCATGCTGGCAACGATTGAAGGTTGGCAGAAAGATATTTTGGCTAACAGAGAACAAACGGATGCGTGTGGTGATGTGGCGAAGGTGAGCTCAGAGCGCTTGTCTGAAGTCGAAACTTTAATGCAATCGATGAACGAGTTAATGCAGTCGGTTGAAAGTTCTGCACACAAACAGCGTCAGCTATCGAGTGACGTAAACCTTCATATGCAGTCTATCGCGTCAACCGCTGAGCAAAATCTAGTGGCGACTCATTCAGTCAAAGATCATTCGAAAGAGCTCAAAGAGCAAGTGAATGAATTCTATCAATTGGCAAAGCGTTTCGAAGAGAAATAGCGGTTACATTTTAGCTGAATGAGCAATAAGAGAAAGCCTTGCGAAATTAGCAGGGCTTTTTTGTGAGCTAAAAGAGCCGTTAAAAATCAATAGATTAACAGTCAATAGATACAAAAAAGCCCCGCATTTTCATGCGGGGCTTTCAGTATGCATCACCCATTTAAGGGCGGGACAATTTAATCAAGATTAAGCTAGAAGCTCTTTTGCTGTGTTTACTACGTTTTCAGTAGTGAAACCGAACATCTTGAATAGCTCGCCTGCTGGTGCAGATTCGCCGAACGTTGTCATGCCGATGATCTTGCCACCGAAACCAACGTACTTGTACCAGAAGTCAGCGATGCCAGCTTCTACTGCGATACGTGCTGTAACGTCAGATGGAAGTACAGACTCACGGTATTCAGCATCTTGCTTGTCGAATGCGTCAGTTGCAGGCATAGATACTACGCGTACTTTCTTGCCTTCAGCTGTTAGTTCAGCAGCAGCGCTAACCGCTAGCTCAACTTCAGAGCCTGTAGCGATAAGGATAAGCTCTGGTTTGCCTTCACAATCTTTCAGGATGTAACCACCCTTAGCGATGTTTGCCACTTGCTCAGCGTCACGATCTTGTTGTGCAAGATTTTGACGAGAGAAGATAAGCGCAGAAGGACCATCTTTACGTTCGATTGCCAGTTTCCAAGCAACAGCAGACTCAACTTGGTCACATGGGCGCCATGTGCTCATGTTTGGAGTTAGACGTAGAGAAGCGATCTGCTCAACCGGTTGGTGAGTAGGACCATCTTCGCCTAGGCCGATAGAATCGTGCGTGTAAACTTGGATGTTCTGAGTTTTCATCAGAGCAGCCATACGCATTGCGTTACGCGCGTATTCCATGAACATTAGGAATGTTGCGCCGTATGGTACGAAACCACCGTGCAGAGCGATACCGTTCATGATAGCCGTCATACCGAATTCACGTACACCGTAGTGGATGTAGTTACCAGAGAAGTCATTTGCTTCAAGAGACTTAGAGCCAGACCACATAGTCAGGTTAGAAGGCGCAAGGTCAGCAGAGCCGCCCATGAATTCAGGTAGCATAGCACCGAACGCTTCTAGAGCATTTTGAGATGCTTTACGTGATGCGATGTTTGCTGGGTTAGCTTGAAGATCAGCGATGATTGCCGATGCTTTCTCTTCCCATTCAGCAGGAAGATCACCGTTTACGCGGCGTTTGAATTCAGCTGCCAGCTCAGGGTATGCTGCTTCATAAGCTGCAAGTTTCTCGTTCCACGCTGCTTCCTTAGCTGCGCCTGCTTCTTTCGCATCCCACTCTGAGTAAACTTCCGACGGAATTTCAAAAGGACCGTGCTCCCAACCTAGTTGCTTACGAGTTGCTGCGATTTCGTCAGCGCCTAATGGAGCACCGTGACAGTCGTGCGTACCTGCTTTGTTTGGAGAACCAAAGCCGATTACTGTTTTAGTACAGATTAGAGTCGGACGAGGATCCGCTTTAGCTGCTTCGATAGCCGCGTTGATAGCGTCAGCATCGTGACCATCAACTGCTGGGATTACGTGCCAGCCGTAAGCTTCAAAACGCTTAGGTGTATCGTCAGAGAACCAACCTTCAACTTCGCCATCGATAGAGATGCCGTTGTCATCCCAGAAAGCAACCAGCTTACCAAGACCTAGCGTACCCGCTAGAGAACATGCTTCGTGAGAGATACCTTCCATCAGACAGCCATCACCCATGAATGCATAAGTGTAGTGGTCTACGATGTCGTGGCCTTCTTTGTTGAACTGTGCCGCAAGTGCTTTCTCAGCCATCGCCATACCAACAGCGTTGGTGATGCCTTGACCTAGAGGACCTGTAGTCGTCTCGATACCTGGTGCGTAGCCGTACTCTGGGTGACCTGGAGTCTTAGAGTGCAGTTGACGGAAGTTCTTAAGATCTTCAATTGAAAGCTCGTAACCTGCTAGGTGAAGCAGAGAGTAGATCAGCATTGAGCCGTGGCCGTTAGACAGGATAAAACGGTCGCGGTCAGCCCACTCTGGGTTTGATGGGTTATGGTTCAGGTGAGAACGCCAAAGTACTTCAGCGATGTCAGCCATACCCATAGGTGCGCCTGGGTGACCAGAGTTTGCTTGTTGTACGCCGTCCATGCTTAGAGCACGAATTGCGTTAGCTAGATGTTTGCGGTTCATAGAAACTTCCGAATAAAAATTAAGATAAACAAATTGATAAAAGTAGGGGAACTGAACGTTCCCCTATTTGAAATTGGTAAGAGTGATTACAGCTTAGCTGCGATCATGTCTTCTAGTTTGCCTTGGTCAACTGCGAAGTTGCGGATGCCTTCAGCTAGCTTCTCTACAGCCATTGGGTCTTGGTTGTGATCCCATAGGAACTCAGCGTGAGTCATTGCAGCAGGACGCTCTTTAGTACCGTTAGAGTCAATTAGCTTCTCTACTACTTCGCCTTCAGCTGCTTCTAGGTCTGCTAGAAGTTGAGGAGCGATAGTTAGACGGTCACAGCCAGCAAGTTCAAGGATCTCGCCGATGTTACGGAAGCTTGCGCCCATAACAACAGTCTTGTAGCCGTGCTCTTTGTAGTAGTTGTAGATGTCTGAAACAGAGATTACGCCTGGATCTTCTGAAGCTTCGAAATCGCGACCTTCTTTCGCTTTGTACCAGTCCATGATGCGACCAACGAAAGGAGAGATTAGGAATACGCCAGCTTCAGCACAAGCACGAGCTTGAGCGAAAGAGAATAGAAGCGTTAGGTTACAGTTGATGCCTTCTTTCTCTAGGATTTCAGCAGCACGGATGCCTTCCCAAGTAGAAGCCAGTTTGATAAGGATGCGGTCGTTAGTGATGCCAGCGTCGTTGTACATTTTGATAAGTTGACGAGCTTTAGCAACGCTGCCTTCCATGTCGTAAGAAAGACGAGCATCTACTTCAGTAGAGATGCGGCCAGGTACAACATTAAGGATTTCTTTACCGATGTTCACGTTAAGCATGTCACAAGTGTCTTGAACTTGTTGTGCTTTGTCGCCACTTTGAGCTTTAGCGTATTCGATAGAAGCATCGATTAGAGGTGCGTACTCAGCAATTTGAGCGGCTTTAAGAATTAGAGATGGGTTAGTTGTTGCATCTTCAGGAGTGTACTTGCTGATAGCTTCGATATCGCCAGTGTCAGCTACAACAGTTGTTAGTTTACGAAGTTGCTCTAATTTATTGCTCATTTTGATCATCCTATGTATCGCAGAACACCCCTTTAATGGGAGAGGTGTGGGCATTTGCAAGCGAACTAATGAAGTTCCTCATGGTTGTACCAGTGAGTCAAACTTACATTAATTTAAATTTTTCTCCGAACGAACATTTGCACAGAACATTTGATCGCTCGATGAGTAAATGATGTAGCCATATTTATCCGATCTAGCCCCAAAGTCAACGGTAAATAGTGCTGTATGGTGACTTCAGTCAAATATATTTCGCTCTAGTAATCATGGGCTATGCAAGCAAACGTTTAACGAACAAAGTGAGGTGAATTTATCAACAGCAAAACTATGGTTATGATGCTGAGCAAATGTTCCTTGTTCTTACATATGCTCAGGGTGTAAGCTTGTGTATCACTTACTGAGCTCTCCTATATTAGGAAGTACAGCAGGTAAAATAATTGTTAAATATTGGTTGAGTGGTATATGAGTAACAATATCCAAGATGTTTCCGAAGAAAACACTGATCTCCTAACCGAAGTCGCCGTTGCCTACTATCAAGATGGTGCGACTCAAGAAGAGATCTCCAAAAAGTTCTCTATCTCTCGTGCAAAGGTTGGTCGAATGCTCAAACAAGCCCGCGATGAAGGGATTGTTGAGATTACCGTGAAATACCACCCTGTCTTCAGTGCCAAAATTGAACAGCGTCTCATCGAAAGGTTTGGTGTGAAGCGTGCATTAGTCGCTCTTGATCAGCCAAATGAAGATAAGCAGCGTTTACAGGTTGCGGGCTTGGTGTCGAACTATCTAACGAGTACCTTAAAAAACGGCATGGTAGTGACGGTCGGCCAAGGTCGAAACGTATCGTCGGTTGCTCACCATACTGGAGTGATCACTCCACGTGACTGTAAATTCGTATGTGGTATTGGCGGCATTCACCCAAGAGGCGGTATGTTTAACGCCGACCATATATGTAGACAGTTAGCTAAGAAGTACGGCGGTTCATCAGAAACCTTATACGCGCCCGCTTATGCTGAGAACAAAGCACAAAAAACCGCATTCATGGAAAACAGTACTGTTAAGCAGACACTCGATCTTGCCCGCAAGGCCGATGTTGCATTAGTGGGTATTGGTGACATGAGTGAAAACAGCTATATGGTCGACCTAGGTTGGTTTACGGCGGGAGAGGTCGTTCAATCTCGTTTACTACAAGGCGTAGTGGGTGACTTTGCTGGCTATGACTTTTTCGACGTGCACGGTAAAGCGGCAAACACAGTAATGAGTGACCGAGTCATCGGCTTAGGCCTGGAAGAGTTCCGCCCCATCGCTGAGGTAATTGCTATCGCCGCCGAGAACAGTAAGCCATTAGCTCTATTAGGCGCGCTAAGAACTGGCGTGGTAGACGTGATTGCGACTAGTGTAAGTAATGCTTTGACGGTACTTAACTTGGATGAGCAGATGAAACAAGCATCTCAATAGTTTTTTGGGGAAAGATCTATTATTTAAATAGGTACACGGATTAATTAAAAATTAATCGAATAAAAGATATAGTTATCTATTACCTATCTTTTATTTTTATAATAAATTTATGCGACTATAAGTAATGTTTATATTTTTAATATTATAAATATTACTTATAGGTTTAGTTAGAAATTTAATTGGTTAATATAATGCCTCATTGATAAGGTCTCGTTTCATTTAATAAATGAATTATCTCTTTCTGAGAAATTCGACTAACGAGATTACCCTAATGAGGACAACATTAATTTGTACATTTATTACAGCGCTCATTGCTGTTTACTCTGTACAAGCGACTACTTTACCTGCGCCGACCTGGCACACGATGACCTTTATTGATGGCAGTACAAAAGAACTGCGATTAATGGGCTCCCAGCATATGTTTTGGTATCAAGACCATGATGGTTACATATACGTTCAGAACACTGATAACCAATGGTATTTTGCCAAATACGAAACAAATGATGATGGTACAGGCAAAGTTGTTTCTACTGGAGTGCTAGCTTCGAGTGAAGCTGAAGTGCCAATAGAATCAAACATAAAAAATCTGAAAATCGATCCAATACATATCAATGAATCTTTTGACTCACCGGCTGCAAACCTTAAAAGATTTACCCCAATAGAAAATCAACGCTCACTTCTAAAAAGTCCTTCGAAAAAAAGAATCACTGAGCAAGCTTTGTTGGTAGTACAAGTTAGTTTTTCAAACGAACAGGTAGAAAATGACTTTCAATCGACGATATTTGGTGAAAACCAACAAAGTGTTCAAGATTATTTTCTTAAAAATAGTTATGGGAATTATAAAGTTGTTCCGGCCAAAGAAAGCGAAGGAACAAAAAATGATGGCGTTATTAATGTTACGTTGGATTTAGAACATCCAAATTGTCACTCTAAGTCTGAAAGTAATTGCCAAAGTAAACTTAATAATGTGTTCACCAAGGCGTATGAAGCGTTAGATGTTGACTTTAATCTCTCTCAATACGACTACAACAATGACGATAGTATCTCTCCACAAGAACTGTCCGTTATGTTTGTGTTTGCGGGCAATGACAAATCTAGTGGTACTCGTAAAACCCCCACTATTTGGCCGCACAAGTTTGCTCACCGGAATGTTGAGATAGACGGGAAGCGTATTAGCGCGTACTGCCTATTCGCAGATTATCAAGATGACCACCAATCAACCATGGGTGTTATTGCTCACGAGCTTGGACACCTGATGTTAGGGCTGCCGGATCTATATTCTTACAAGCATGACGGTTCCATTGGGCATTGGGGACTAATGGGAGGTGGTAGCTGGGGGAGCAAACCCAGTGATCAGTACGCTGGCGAAACTCCCGTTAACATGTTGGCGTGGAGCAAAGAGGCATCAGGTTTTTTAAAGCCGAAAGTACTCTCTAATAACGGCAGTGTTGACATAAACACAATCAAGGGCGAAAGCGTTATTCACCTCGATCCTTACCTCAAGCAATTTGGCCCTCGCGCTTACGTTGAAAATAGGCGCAAAAACAATTACGACCAAGCGCTTCGTGGAGAGGGCTTGTTAATAACAGCAGTGAATATAGATAACCAATTCAACAGTTTGGGTCCCATGCAAGTACAAGTTTTCCAAGCCGATGGAGAGGGCTTACTTGAGAGCGGCTTTTCATCTGGAGACAATGGTGATGTTTTCCCTGGTAGAGAATCGGTTACTAATCTTTCTGATGAGTCCGAACCTTCCTTAACGACGATTACGGCAGGAAGAAAGACGGATATCTCAATAACCAATATTGTCAGTGACTATACCAAAGCGAGTTTCTCTTTATTAGTGCCTAACTCAAACAATAAATCGTCTTGGGTAACCTCTTTTGGAAGGACTTATCCGCGCTACAATTCAAATACCAACGTTTTAGGCTTCTCCATTGATGTGGTTAAAGGCAAACAAGACATTGCGGGGATTCATTTTTATGCGAAAGCAACGAGCGTCGCGATGCCTATGTTCTATCGTTTGGTGGAATATCCATATCAATCAAGATTCGGCAATGCTGTTATTGATGAAAAGGCTGCTCGATTGTTACAGCGAGGTATCGCTCAGCAAGGTGGTGGACAAATCATTTTTGATGAGAAAATTAAACTTGGCTTGGGCTCTAAGTTAATTGTCCTAGAGATCGAAAATGGTACTCCTGAATACTCAACACAGTTTTTAGATGCGTACTTAGGAGACGGACAAAGAAAAAGACAGTTTTCGGGAACCATCTCTGATTACAAAACTCGAGGTTTGAGCCGTGGGTTTGGCCAGAATTTCCCTTTTGCAGTACTTTTTGAACTGCCGACACAAAACAAACCTATTGTTGTCGACGATAGGATATCGACCGATGAAGACATCCCTTTTATGCTCGATCTGTTGGCGAATGATATCAATTTACCGAAGCCCAATAATTATGTTGTAGAACTAGGGCAGAAGCCGACTAAAGGGGCGATAAAAGATGGCACTTACTTTCCATTTTCTGAACAGTTTGGCCGTGACAATTTTACATACCGTTTGGTAGGTCGACTTGGGGATAAGACGGACTTTGCTTATGTGGACGTTGAAATAAATCCAGTGAATGATGCTCCGAAGTTCACTCTAGATCGGCTAGACGCAAAGTCTGAGCCTGGTGAAACCGTAATATTCACAGTAACTAATATTATCGATGTCGATTCTTCGGAGCATCAAATCACGTGGTCTCAAGTACAAGGACCAAGACTGTCGTTAGGTGGCGCACAATCTAAAACTCTTAAAGTGACGATACCTAGTGATGCTTTGGAAGGTGAGCAATACAAACTTTCTATTCTGGTGAAGGACTCGTCAGGAGGGTATACAAAGCAGTCTGTAGTGGTTGATGTTCGAAGAAAGCAAGCATCACTCTTGGGTACTAAATCTCTGCAAGTAAAATATGGAGATGAAATCGATTTGGTTCCTAATATTAAAGGAGATGTTCACACATTATATATATTGGAATCTCCACATAATGGTATTGCAAAAATTGTCGATAGTAAGATCATTTATAACGCACCGACCCAACGTAAGTTGGCTCTATATGACACTATTAAATATAGGGCTCTATCGGCCAGTGGTGATGAATGGATTGGTTCATTCGATATAGAAGTTCTACCGAATGTTTCAAATGAATCCTCGGTTCCTATAACTCAAAACGATTCGTCAGGGGGAGGTTCCTCATTGCCTATTCTTTTAATTCTGTGTTTACTCTTCCGATTGAGAGCACAGCGATAGAATAAAATGACAAAAAAGAGCTATATTGGTTAGCTCTTTTTTTGTCCGGTTCTAAATTCTGCTCCAGAAAATGAAACAATTTGTCGCATTTATGAATCAAGATATACATTTATAGGCGTGTAGTTTCACTTGCGTGCAATCTAGATCACAAAAATGAATAATGCTTAGTTTGGGCAACTTTTGAACTTTAGCCTTATAAATGTCGATTATTTACATAAATTTCAAAGATTTTACCTATCATTAAGGTGGTGAGTGCATAGGTTTTGGTTATAATTGTGTTGATTGTCATTTGCTCTAGGAGTGTGTTGTGTCAGGACTCTGGTACACAAAGGACAAGTGGAATATGTTGTTTGTAAAAGCACATAAGGATTTGTGAATCAGTTGTTGGTGCAGAAAAATTATTTTTTATTTAGATGGATATAAACATTATTTATGACTATATAAATAATGTTTTTTTGTATCTGAATGACACTATTGTTACTTTTACGCTGATTTTTAATAAGAATAATTAATAAAATAACGCAACATCGGGGTAGTTTGCACCATGAAAAACGTCAACAGGTCTATAGACGTCAAATATTTAAGAACATTTTCACACGTTGCTAAACACAAAAGTTTTACAGTTGCAGCTGAGTCTTTATTTATGACACAGCCTGCGGTTTCTCAACATATTAAAAAAATCGAGAATACGATCGGGGCGAGTATTTTTGATCGAAAGGAAGGGTTTTTACTCACTAAACACGGAAAAGTATTACTCGATTACGCAGATCAAACAATGTCTATGTACGAAAGGCTGTTTGAAGATCTAGAAAAAGTTGAGTTACGAGATCAATTCAATATAGCGATTGCTGAATCTTTTTGCTTCGAGATGGTTGAACGTGTAATCAATGAGTTTCGAATGTTGAATAATATAGACTTGTCCATAAACAGTTTTACTAAGTCTTCTCTATTGGATTCGTCTCGCTACGACTTAATATTCACGATGGATAGAATTTCACAGGATAATGGAAAATCCTATCAGTTAAAAACTGTGAATTATGTTATCGCACATTCTAATTCACTTGACCCGCACGAGTGTTACCCTCAGAGAGTTGTTTATTGTAGTTCTTTACCTAAATCTTATGTTCAAGAGTTGCTTAATGACTATAATATTGATTCTTCACATGTATCAAGCTGGGTAAAAACAAGCTCATGTCAGTTCTTAAAAAATGAACTGGAAACCAACGGTACTATTCTAATTTTTCCTGAGTGGTCAATATGTAATAATAATTGTAAAACAATACCATTACGTCAAAAAGTGAACATGTATGTTTGGTGTAGCGATGAGATTTCACAAGAATTAGAGACATTAGGAATTAAAGATAAGATTCAACAGCTATTTCAAATAAGTGATATTTCGACACCTGTATTGAATCATAATGTTATGTGATTAGTTTGATAATATTGATACTGTGCTAAAAATAAAACAACTTAAAGCAATAGGTATTCCGTAAGGAATGCCTTTTGCAAAGCTAGGTAACCCTTTTATCTTTCCTACTATGTACATAGCGGAAACCAAAAATCCTCCTAGAAAACCTATAAAAATCAATGTTGCTGTAACTAGTTCGGGTTGTATACCAATGATTAAGGCGCAAAGTAACTTTACATCTCCAGCACCAATCACTCTCAGATACCAAAGTATCAAAAACACCACGAAGCAGAGAACTGCAATGGGTAAAGATGACATCAAGTGACCATTATGCAACGCGACGAAAATACTAAATATTAAAGCAGTCTTACTGAGATTGTTTGGTATCTTTCTCTGCTTCCCATCGAAAAAACACACGCATACTAATATTAAAAAGTTTACAAAAATTAAAGTGGTATAAAATAATAAATCTATATTCATAAATATAGGGTATAGGTAATAGTTATCTATATCAATACAAACCATATTGTTAATTATTATAAGCTCATAAAAAACATTTATGAGAGTGAAATAAGTTTATGTTATGCGATCATAATAACTATTAATTGGATGTATGTTTTTGTATCGGGTAAATTTTACTCGCAATTTCAATTAGACCAATGGTCAATATACTTTTTATAGGATTATTATGTATTACAAAACTCTAGCAAAACTAGCTGAACTAAAAATGAAGTTCGAAGATGATGTACGCGGTGTTACCGCTGTGGAATATGCAATTATTGCTGTTGTAATGTCGGCTCTAGTATTAGCGGCATTTCAAACTGATGCGCTTAAAAATGCTATCACTGGTGCATTAACTAAAGTAACCACCAATTTGACTACAGCTACTACAGGCAAATAATCAGCCACTAAGAATAATATATAAAGGGGCTTTTGCCCCTGTTTTAGGCTTAATATGAACAGAATTATCATTCTCCTTCTTGTCGCTTTTTCTATTTTCTCTACATTGATTTATATCAATATGAACTATATGTCATCTGATGAAGCTCCACAGGAAGTTCAGCAGAAAGAAGAACCTAAGGTCAGCATTTTAGTCACTCAGAAAGCGATTAAACGTTCTCAACCGTTGGCTCCTAAATTTTATGACAAGAAATTTGTTCATATATCTGACTTAGATGGTTACTACTATACGTTAGAAGATGACCTTATTGTTGAACCTGGTGCTCTATTTAAAGAAGACATCTCTGAAGGAACTTACTTAACACAAGATATGATCTCTAACCCTGGAGATCGAGATTATATGTACCTGTCACTAAATGACGGTGAATTACCTTATTTTTATGAAGTAACCGGTATTGGAGTAGTACAGACCGCAACCCTTACCCCTGGTGATAAAGTGAGCTTCGTTTCTACAACTTCTTCAAAATCAAACCTCGTTGAGAATGGCTATGGAGATATCGGGGACCTCGTTAGTCGAGTGATTATCAGTGGAGCGCGAGTTTTACAGGTAATAAAAGGGAGCAGTGAAGATACTGATTCAGAAGATGCCGAAGACAAAAAATACAGTTTAGTTATTGCATTAAATATGCGGAGCGTTTTGAAACTCGAAATGGCTCAAAAAATCGGTGATGTGAATATTATTCCATCTGAAATCGAGAATCGCTATTTATCTATCCGCAGTAGTGACCTTTTAGAAACTCAGTTCGGTGTCAGAGAATTACGTGGTAAGGAATAACATGACTTTAAAGAAGAAAAATATAGCCTTGCTATTGTGCGGGATTCTTTCTTGTCCATTACTCGCATCAGAATTAATGAACTTGGATCAAGGTGCCGCGAAAACCATTAATTTGAAGCGACAGATATCAACGGTATTTGTGGCGAATCAAGAAATAGCGGACTACAAAATTATCGATGAAAACAAGGTTGTGGTTTACGGCGTTGGCCAGGGTACTACCTCAGTGATTGTTTATGATCGTGGCGGAAATGAAATTTACAATGCGGAATTGGTTGTCAATCAAAGCTTAAGACTTCTTAAGCAAACGCTCATTGCTCGATTTCCTGATGAAAGCGTTGTGGTTTCCAATGTCGGTGACCAAGTGGTATTAGACGGTATTGTCGGTAGCGAAGAGATTAAGAAAAAGATTCATCGACTGGTTGGTGAAATGCTGAAGAAAGAACGCCGACGTAAGACATACGAATTGAAAGATGCTGGTGGAGAGGTTTTAGACGAACTGGAGTTCACCACTCAATATTACTACGACCAAGTCATTAATAATCTCAAAGTTCTCACTACTGAACAGATAAATGTAAAGCTGACGGTTGCAGAAGTTTCGAGTTCTTTTCTGACCGAGTTGGGTGTGACATACAGCGACAGTGGAGAGCCGGGTACTTTTGTTAATAAGCTCCTTGATTTTACGGCTCAAGATATTGTTTCTGTTATCTCCGCAAGTGGTGATGACAAAATCGGGCGTGTATTGGCCGAACCCAACCTTTCTGTTATTTCGGGTGAGCAGGCTAGCTTCCTAGCTGGGGGCGAGATACCAATCGCTGTTAGAGATGAAGACGGGATTACCATTTCTTATAAAGAATACGGCGTTAAGTTGGCCATGGTTGCAAAGGTTACTGATACGGAAAATATCCGTTTAACCTTGATCCCTGAAGTCAGTTCTATTGATGAATCGAACAAAACTACGACAGGTCTAATTTCTGTGCCTTCTTTAAGAACTCGACGAGCTCAAACTACGGTTCATTTAAAAGACGGGCAAAGCTTTGTTCTGGCGGGGCTACTTACGTCTGAAGAGCGTGAATCGTTAACCAAGATTCCAATTCTGGGGGACATCCCAATCCTAGGGGCTCTATTTAGCCACACTTCCACGAACCGCTCTAAAACAGAGCTGATCATTGTTGCGACTGTCAATCTCGTTGATCCCGTCGAGCAAGAACAAGTTAAGTTGCCAAGTTTTAGACGTACCAGTGATCTCGAACGATTGCTAAGAATAGACCTCTCAGATCTCGATGAACCTGAGTTGGAAGACACGATTAATCAAGGAGGGTTCAACTAATGAGATGGATCGTTATTACTTTAATAGCTTTTTTCACTTCTGCTTGCACTCATCTTGATACCAGTAACTCTAGTGTTATTGAACAATTAGAGGAACGCTTTGAATTTGACATGACGACTGATGAAGATTCGATGCCTCTTTCTGTGGCTTTTATTCGAGATCTCAACGTAAGAGAACCAAAGGCGACGTTTTTAGTTAGATATAAGCCTAATGCGAGTGAGTTTGTCGCGAAGTTAAGCGATCGATTTAAGTCAGAGTCCATCTCGAAAGACAGATATAAAGTTGAGCTTGCCGATCATGACCAAGAAAAAAACATCCTAATCATAGGTCGATATGTCCGAATTAAAAGCAGTGACTGTGGCGTGATGGTGTTCTCTAAAAGGGAAGATTATCAATTTGGCTGTAGTGTCGAACACAATCGTAATATTAGCTTGGTCAATCCAATTAAGAAGGCGAAATAGCTATGGACTTGGATATCTTGTTTCGTAATTCGTCTTCGAAAATGAAGTCGACAGTTGAGGCTACCGATCTCATTGTTTCAGACGATAGCGCCTTAACTGAATCGATTAATGATCTATACGCGATTGAAGGCTTTCCTAAACCACTTGAAGTGACTGATATTGATTTAGATGGTGTTTGGAATCAGTCAAACATCAAGCTGAATCATGTTGTACTTGATCTTCGCAGCGCATCCAACGTTATTGAGCAAGTGTCTGAGATTTCGATTCGCTTAGATGTGAACATCTCTTTGCTTGTTCTCTGCGATGTCGACTCTATAAAACTGCGTAACCAAGTGCACTCTCTAGGTGCTACTTATGTCTTGTGGGACTTTGAACTTGATGCGTTACTCGCGGCATTGAAAGCGACGCAAGAAGGAGAAAGCACCGTTAAAAAAACGCGAGTAGCTAAACGTATATTAGTGTTGGGAACCAAAGGCGGCATTGGAGTATCTTGCGTAAGTTCTGTTTTAGCACATTCCTTAGCAGAGCAAGCAAACCTAAAGACACTCTTGGTGGATCATGATTCAGGAGCGCTAAACAGCGACATTTATATTGGTGTAAAAGGCTTGAAAGCCAAACACAATAGTATCGATTTAAATCAGATCGACATTGACAGTGCGATAGCGAAAACCTATGTGCATGGCGTTAAAGAGAAACTTGATTATTTGGTTCTAGAGAAGAATGTTGCCTGCCTCTCTGATCATGCATCGACGCTGTACAACCTTTCGAGTCAACTTATTGATCAATATAACTTTATTATCGACTCAGCGCCGCTGTCTTGTTACGAAGAGATGCATGATCAGGAGTTATCGGATAAGTATCACCGTATCTTCATTGTTTGCGAACCTTCGGTCTCTTCATTGCGTTCATATAACTCGTTGAAGAAGAAGATCGGTAAATCTGAACACCAGATTATTTTTAACCTGAATAGACCAGCGAAAGACTTCATGGTGACACTCGCGAGTGCGAAAGAGAGGATCAAAGCCAAAGATAGCATTGATTTTATGTATGAGCCGTCACTTGAAAAAATAGTGGTGCAGCAGGGTATCAATGAGCTGCTTAAATCTAAGTCCTCGACTGCCGTTCTGAGTATGGTTGCCACGTTAACAGGCAAGAAAATTAAAACCAAATCACGTTTCAGTTTGTTTAGAAAATGAATCAATTAAAAGAAATTTACATCCAGCTTCGAGATGAAATCTTCGATGCTTTGGACGCCGCGACGCTTGTTGAAATCAGTAATCAAGAGCTAGAAGAACAGCTTAAAGATTCAGTCAATATATTGATCGACAAAAAGCAATTGCAAGTCAGTTCTCTTAAGCGCGTTGACCTAGTTAAAGCATTGCTCGATGAGTTAAAAGGCCTTGGGCCGTTGCAGGCTTTAGTCGATAACGATGACATATCGGATATCATGATCAATGGACCTTCCGATATTTTCATTGAAATCAATGGCAAAGTTGAACAGTCACCCATTCAATTTGTTAATGAGAAGCAACTGAACACCATCGCTAAACGAATCGCTTCGAATGTAGGTCGTCGCATTGATGAATCGAAACCTCTTTGTGATGCTCGTTTGATGGATGGTAGTCGTGTCAATATTGTAATTCCACCGCTTGCAATAGATGGTACATCTATCTCTATTCGTAAGTTCAAAGAACAAAAAATTAGGCTTGAGAATCTAGCTGAGTTTGGTGCCATGTCTGTGGAAATGGCAAAGCTGTTGTCTATAGCCAGTCACTGCAAGTGCAACATATTGATCTCTGGTGGTACGGGTTCAGGTAAGACGACATTGTTGAATGCGTTATCTGGGTTCATTGGTGAAACTGAACGTATTGTTACCATTGAAGATGCTGCTGAGCTACAGCTTCAAAAACCTCACATCGTAAGGCTTGAAACTCGACAAGCCAGCGTTGAAGGGACGGGAGAGATCACCGCGCGTGACCTTGTGATTAATGCCCTTCGTATGCGTCCCGACAGAATCATTGTGGGTGAGTGTCGTGGTGGTGAAGCCTTTGAGATGCTTCAAGCCATGAATACTGGCCATGACGGATCTATGTCAACATTGCACGCTAACACACCTCGTGATGCCATTGCTCGTACTGAGAGCATGGTGATGATGGCAACAGCCAGTCTGCCAATATCAGCAATACGAAGAACCATCGTTAGTGCAGTAGACCTTATCGTTCAAGTAAAGCGCCTCCACGATGGCAGTCGTAAGGTGATGTACATTTCTGAAATTATCGGGATGGAAGGGGATAGCGTGGTGATGGAAGACATTTTTCGTTATGAAGCAACTTCAAATTTCAAAGATGGAAAGATGGAAGGTGAGTTTAGAACACCCGGTTTATCGACTCGTTCTGTGATTTATGAACGTGCAAAATTCTTTGGTTTAGAACAAGCAGTAAAGGAGATATTTACATGACCTTAATACTGATTGTTTCATGGAGCGCTTTGCTACTTTACTTCCTTATCCATCGTTCTCGTCAAAACAAAAAATTGAGCAGCTTAATTGAGATGGAAGCTGAATTTGAAGGGGTTAAAGGTGTTCGCTCTGTTATTGATTCACAACAGTTTGAAGAGAGTTACAAAGCCCGGTTGAGGAAAAGTTACAAGAAGACTATCAAAGTCTTTCAACCTAATATGTCTTTGAAGTTAATCCTATTTGTGTCTGTGACAGCATCGGCAGTTTATGCGATCAATGAGTTTTTCTTGCGTCAGGATTATTTCGTTTGCTTACTGCTTGCTGAGCCGATCTTGTTCTTTGTTTTTTACACAAAGTTAAAGCAAAGACAGATGGATCGTTTCAAAACTAACTTCCCAGACGCTTTGAACATTTTGAGCGGCGCTATTTCTTCTGGTCAAAGCATCATTCATGCGTTCGAGTACGTGGGTAAGCAGCTTGATAATGATGTGGGCAAAGAGTTCAAGCTTATGGCTGAGCGATTACTTATTGGTGAAGACCCTGATGATGTTCTTGAGCGTAGCAGCAATACTTTTCCTTATTTAGAGTATTTCTTTTTCGCTTCAACGATAAGAATCAACCTAGCTCGGGGTGGTCAGCTTAAAGATGTGATCAATAAAATTAATCGACTAATGTTTGATTCTCGAGCTGTTGAGAAAAAGAAAAATGCATTGACCTCAGAAGCGCGAGCTTCTGCCAAAATTATCGCCTGTTTGCCCGTAATTTTTCTTATCATCTTGAAGTTTACAAGCCCTGAGAACTACAGCTTTGTTATGTTTGAGGAAGCGGGACAACCTATTTTTTATTACGTTCTAGTGAGCGAATTATTAGGTTTCTTTTGTATCTGGCTGATTTTGCGAGGTGTCAATTGATGGACTTTGAAACCGCCATTGTTTGGAGTGTCATATTTATTATCTCTATGGTTCTAGCAACGTATTGCTTGCGTTTTTGGGATAACACGAGAGCAAATATAGAAACTCGAAAAATAATTGGTTCAACACGCGAAGAAAAGAAACGAACGGATTTATTTAAGGCTATTTTGTCTCGACTTAGTTTCAATAAGCATGAAACTAAACGGAAGTTAGTCGCAGCTGGTTTTTACAATGACTTCCTTGCTGATGCTTACTATTTATTGAAAATAATACCTTTTAGTATCTGCCTAGTATTAATTGGTCTTGACTTCTTTAACGGTAAAACCGAAGTAATATTTTCTTTGCTGTATTTATTGGGGGCCTTATTAGCGTTTGTCATCGCGCCGGATTCCTATGTGTCTGCTCGAGGCAAAGCCAATATAAAGCACATCAGTTCAAGGTTACCTTTTTTACTCGATCTTATGAATGTTTGTGTCCATACCGGCATGACTATTGAGTCTAGCCTAGAGTACTTGGCGAAAGAACTTTACTCAGTAGACAGTAACCTTGCTCATGTTGTGAGAGTGACAGTCGAACGTTCGCGCCTGGTGGGTCTTGAAAAGGCATTGGAAGAATTTTACGAACTCGTACCAACCAGTGAGTCACAAAGTTTCGTGATGACCATGGTGCAGAGCCTCCAATTTGGTTCATCTGTTGGTCCCGTATTATCGACCTTAGCTACTGATATTCGAGAGCTAAACATGATGGATTTAGAAGAACGGATTGGAAAAATGGGGGCAAAAATGTCAATCCCGCTTATCGCTTTTATCATGGTTCCTATTGTTGTGCTAATTGCTGCCCCTGGTATTTTGAGGATGTTGATGTGATAAGAAAATATATATTAACCGTAATCATGTTGGTTTTAATCTCTGGCTGTACAACGGTTAATAATCAACTTGATACCAAAGAACAATTGCTTATTGGATCGGGTGATTCACAAAAGCTTATAGAGTTTTATAAGGCGAATATCCAATCTGACTCGGTATATAAAGTAAAGCTTGTTAATTTGTATCTAGATCTTAAAGATATCAAATCGGCTGAATTATATCGAAGCACCTATAGTGAAAGTGACCTTGATGATCCGGAATTCATTCTAACTAATGCTCGAATTTACTATCAGAAAAAAAACTTTGAGTACGCACTAGAAGAGCTAAAAAATTATCGGGATGAAGGTGGAGCAGAATATGAATATCAACTTTTAACCGGAAAAATATTAGCGCAACAAAAGCGATTTACCGAAGCTATTGAGCATTTTGAGGAAAGTCGAAAGCAAGGAGCCTCAGACAGAGAAGCCGGAAACAATATCGCCGTTGTAAAAATAATGCAGTCTGATTATTTAGGTGCGACGGATATTTTATATGACCTTTACCTGTCAAATCCAAACGACCAGAGAGTGAGTTCTAACTTGATTCTATCTTCGGTTAAATCTCAGCGACCGGATATCGCATTGGAAGTTCTAAAACATTCGAATAGTGATGAGCAGGCTCACAAGCAGCTATCTGCATTAATGAGGTCAATATCTAAAAGCAAAGGGAAGAAGGCCGTGACACAGTCAACGATAGAAATGGAACAACAGCTTATTGGTTCTCAAGTTAATTCAGGTGGCTTTGTAGCACCGACATCGCGAGTCAGTAAATTGGATACGACCGGGGAGTTTCAAGCTTCTAGACACAGTGTCGATGGCTCGGTGCTTGACCCAAGAAAACTTAAACCCGGTGCAAAACCTATTTATCGAGTACAAGTGTTAGCGACGTATACGGCGATTCCTTCGGATTTCTTGAATTACTTAAAAACAAATTATGGCTCTGTTTATTCGTATACACATGGATTGTGGAAGCGTTATTGCATTGGTGATTTTAATGACTTAGATGAAGCGAAAGCGTTCTTAAACAGTATCGATATTAAGGGAGCATTCGTTGTTGATTACACCAAGAAAAGGTATGTCCGACTATGAAATCGTTTAAACGAAAGCAAAAGGGGTCGTTAACGGTTGAAGTTGCCATGGGTATTCCGATCTTTCTGGCTATTGTCTTTGGGTGGGTTGAAATCTGTATTTTGACCTTCTCAATGAGCATGACTGATCACGCATTAACGACAGCGGTGATGCGAACAAAAAAAGCGGGCGACTCGAGCAGTAGTAACTCTATTAACTACGGCCAAATGATCAAAGACGAGTTGGACAAAGCGGGCGGATCTTTGTGGAGCAACGTAGTCAAAGAGGGGAGTGTAGTTATTCATGTTAACTATTTTCGAGACTACGAGGGATTTTTGAAATGCACGGATACTTACGCTTCCGCTGATAAATGCCCAGATAAGAAAGATGAACCGGAAGACATGGCATTGGCTGTTTACGCTTTGGAATACACTTATGATCCGATTGTATCGATATGGTTCCCAGATATGCCTATCAAGCGTGAAATTATCACTATTCAAGAATATGAAAGATGTTCATTCAAAATTGGTCAGGGAGCGGGTTGTGCAAGTTAAACAAAAAGGCGCATTTGCTGTTGAGTTGGCGATGGTTTTGGTCTTTGCGTCAGGGATCTTTGTTGTTGTCGTGAACCATATGCTAGCCATCAATAAAAAGGGTCAACTCGACAGAGCTTCTTATTCATTGACCACCATCTTTGCTGAACGAAAACAATTGTTTAATGCCAATATGGATATTTGTGTGGGTGACTGTCGAAAAACAGAACACAACGCGTTTGTGATTGCTTCTGCTTCGATGAAACGAATGATTCCAAACTTTGATAAAACCAAATTTGGGATGCGTATCGACGAGATAAGACTTGAAGAAACGGCTTTATCTGGAGGGAAAGTGAATTACAGAAGGGTTCAAAAGACTCTGACCAAAGGGAGCATACACGGATGTGACTTTCCAGACATGAGCGATATCACCAAAGAAAAAGCGATAGAAATACTTCCTATCACATCACGAGGCCGCAGATTACCTATGTATCAGGTGTCTCTTTGTTATGAAATCCCAACTAATTTGATTGGGATCGCCAACGGAGAGGTTTTTCGGCTTGTAAGTACATCTTATTCATTTGCGAGGGTTTAAGGTGAAATCGATAAAGAAAAACCGAGGTGTCGCCGGTATTTTGTTCGTTGGTCTATTGCCTATGATGGTTATTTTCATGGCCTTTTCGATGCAGATGTCTCAACAAATGCTAGCACACACGAGGTTATTGGAAGCTGCGGAAGTCGCTAGCTTGGCTCTCATCGCGAGTCCTAAAGAGGACGAAGAAAAGAACGTAAAGTATGCACGCTATTTAGTCGATAGATACGTTGTTGATAACACAGATGATGTTGATGTTGCGGTGTATACAAGTAAGTGTGAGTACAAAGATGGCTGTGTTCAAGCTAGTGGTGAACTCGCTCCGTTTAGTGACTTTGTGGTCAGTGCGACTGCTAAATATACGTCTTGGATCGCGTACGAAGAGATGAACTTAAAGCCAGAGTTTTCGGTGAGTGGGCGAGCAGTTACGCGCAAGTATCTCCCTCAGCCTGTTGATGTCTACTTTATCGGTGACTTTAGTGGTTCTATGGGTAACCCATGGAAGAACGGAAAAATGAAGCTCGATGTCGTGAAAGAGACCATTAAACGAGTCGTCGATGACATTGAAGAGTTCAACACGGAAGAAAAAAGCAGAGTAGCTTTACTCGGGTACAACCCGCTTCATGTTAAAAAAACAGACAAGATTGTACGAGTTAACGCCTATGGTTATTACGGTTCATGGCGAAAGAAATACGCTTATGATTACGCTCGAAACTCTCCTGCGACAACGGTTAGGCGAATGTTTGACAAGCCCGTTGTGTATAACGAAATTCTCGAACCAAAGTGGGGGATGAGTCGATACGAGATTGAGCGAATCTATACTCAGAACGTTAATTTTTCTAAGTATTACAAGTTTTATGATATCCCATTGACTGAAGACTATGACGATTTTCGGTCTCAATTAATGAGTACTCAATTACAAGCGGCAGGGGGAACGTCTTCTTGGAATGGAATCATTGCTGCAGCGCAAGAGGCGAACAAAGCAACCAATCTAAACCCTGAGCAAGTGTTTATTGTTTTATCGGATGGTCAAGATGGTGATGATAGTTATTTACAAAAATTGGTGGATCAGGGGCTATGTAAAAAGCTGCGCTCAACCATTTCAGCGAAACGAAATCGTTTCCAAAGTAATGCGCCAACTGAAGCTGAGAAAACGAAAGTCACGATGGGCGTCATTGGTATTAATTATAAAGTGGCAGAAACCGATGGCTTTGGAGATTGCTTTGGTAAGAAGAACATCTATCACGCTAAAGATGGCGAAGATGTATACAAGTACATTTTGAATTTGATTAATGAAGAAACCGGAAAACTAAAGGATTAACATGAGATACCTAGTGATTTTATCTACGATGCTAATGTCTCCATTGGGCTATGCAAACTGCTTGGGTGATGTTGGCGAATACGTCACTTCGAAAATGTTGGTGTCTTCTCATATTGTTACGACACAAGTGACTGGGAAGCTGGTAGAGCTAAATGAGAAACCTCAAAATGAGGTGATCAATAGAGAGAGTGAAGTGATTCAAATCGGAGCTCAAGATGATGTGTGTTTCTATGATAAAGCGACGCAATCCTTGGTGCTTAATTACCCAACGAATGTGTATCAATTGGATGAAAGCCATAAGCAAGTATTAGGTCAGTACCTTAGCTTAGTGAGTGATAAGTCCAAGATTTATATAGAGGGTCACGCAGATAGTGTAGGCAGTAAAGGCTACAACAAAGCCCTGTCATCTCGCCGTGCCGGACAAGTGGCGAGCTACTTGAAGAAAGATCTTCACCAAGGAAGTCGCATCGTTGAATATGCGTATGGCGAAAGCGCACCTATTTGTAAGGTTGTGGACAACAAGGCAACAGGTTGCAATCGACGAGTTGTGATAACAGTTAAGTCGTAATGGGTTTTGTTTTCATTGTCTGTGTTTTTATTTTTTGGGCCGCGATGTTAAGCGGTGTATAAAGGAAAGGGAGCCTGTTTAGGCTCCCTTTTTTGATTCATCGCGTTATTTGATGACTAGATAGATAACTCAACATCTATGCCGTTGGTTCTGGTAGTTCTACTGTCTCAACCTGAATTGGTGCTAGGTACTCACACAGCTCATCATAAGGTATAGGGCGAGAGAAGTAGTAGCCTTGCATTAAGTCACATCCACATGCCTTTAGAATCGCGAAGTGCTCGTTCGATTCTACGCCTTCTGCCAATACCACCATGCCGAAGTTTTTGCCGATTGCGATGATGTTTTGCACCATAGTGAGTGACTGCTGGTCTACAGCGATGTTTTCAATGAAACTCTTATCAATCTTAAGTTCATCAATAGGAAGTGCTTTCAACATGCTTAATGATGAATAGCCGGTGCCGAAGTCATCTAAAGATATTTTGATATTCTTTGCGTGTAAGGCTTCGAAAATAGGCTTCACTATGTCTACGTCTTCAATGAACAAGCTTTCGGTAATCTCAAGCGTTAAGCAACTTGGAGAGAATTGATACTTCTCAAGCGTTGCGAATAAGTGTTCTGAGAACGACTTATGTGAAAACTGACGTACGGATATATTGATCGAAAGACCGATTTTTTGTTCTGTCGTTCGGTGTAAATGGGCGATTTGCATAATGCTGGACTCGATAATAAAGGTACCGAGTTTTTGCATCAAACCAGTGCTCTCCGCGACCGGTATAAACACATCGGGTGGAACAAACCCTAGCTCGTCATCAATCCAACGAACCAGTGCTTCGACGCCATGAGTACTCTCGTCAGTGCGCACCAGAGGCTGGAAAGCCATGAATAGTGTTTGTTTCTCAATAGCAATACGTAGCCGTTGTTCTACTTTCATTTTGTAGAGGTGAGCGTCTTGCATGGCTGTGGTGAAAATGCTGTACGAGTTTTGCTGCTGCTTCGCTTTATACATAGAAATATCGGCGGAGCGGAGCAGACTATCGAGATCTTTTCCGTGTTCAGGGAAACGCGCAATACCGATGCTACAACCCAACAAGAACTGAGAATCTTCGACTTCATAAGGTTGGGAAAGAACTTCGATAAGGCGTTCCGCCAGTCGTTTAATCTCGGTCTCACTCGTCATCGGCGTTAAAAACAAAAACTCATCACTAGACTCGCGCACTAATAAGCTGAGTCGAGAGCGGAATCGCATCAAACGCAATGCGATCTGCTTGAGCACCTTGTCACCGAAGTCGTGTCCGTGGGTATCATTGACACATTTAAAGTTATCGATATCAATAAACAACAGCGAGAACTGCTCTGATTCATCTTCAATCCATTTACCAATATTTTTACGCATGTACAAGCGGTTTGGTAGAGAGGTTAATGGATCATGGTTAGCCTGATAAATGAGTTGGCTACGAGTGCGCTGTTCATTCTTGGCAATCGACTTAACCAAAAAGTAGAAACCAAATTGAAGAAAAATAAAGGCAACGAAAAGAATGCTGAACTCTTGTATAAATATGCTATCGACGTGAGTTAGATCCGTACGTCCAATCACCCATAATTTGTAGTTTGGGATGTATTTTGCGCTCATTAAAGAGTGGTATTGTTCATCGTCGACGACAAAAGAGTAGGTTTCTTGTCTATTCATCGCCTCTTGCACGCTGATTCCGAAGTGGTCGGTAAAGATCCGTGCAATACGTTGTAGGGCATCTTTGCCTACTGGAGAGGAATACGCACTCTCAGATTCGATATCACTAGAATAAAACTGGCGATAACTGTCTGTTCTGATCAGGCTTAGTGTATTGAAACTTCCGGCGTGAGCATTATTTTCAAATACGATCGTGGCGTCTAACCGTAGCCCTGCGGTCATTACTGCATCGATTTTCTTACCATCGATCGAAATGGATTTTCTCAGCGGTATAACCAAGCTATTCAACGATTCTTGAAAATAGGTACGGCCAAGCACCATGCTACTGCTTGATAGGGCGTCTAAAAAGGAGTCTTTCGTTGGTGCGTATTGCAGCAAGTTCCTTTGATTCGCAAGTTGGAGATTTGAGCTGATCGAGAGGTAGTCACCGTCGGTGTTCAACAAGCCAAACGCTGCTATCGCAGGGTGAGTATCTAGCAGTTTATCCAGTATTGGTCGAATTTGAATGGAGGCAGTACGAGTGAAGTCAGACTGCTGGGCGAGTTGGTGCCCAACCACTTCAAGCAGTGCTTCTTGACTGGTCAAGAGTGAGCTTACAGAGCTAGAAAAAAGCTCGACTTGGATATGTTGTTGTTGGATGAAGTCATCTCTGTTGGCTTGCCATTTAGTTACGCCCAACGCGGCGAAAAGTATCAGGGTCAGTAGTACGATCAACGCGTACAGCGACCAGATATTTTTCTTAAATAGAGCCATGAGATGCCTTTTGTTGGTTACTACTTTTAACAGAGTGCAAGTGACAAACTATTGGGTCGTCAGCGTGATTCATGCAACGAAAGATACAAACATCAATGATGACAGTATCAATGATTAAATAGTGTAACGACTACGAGCAGAGATTCTTGAGTGAAATATTATTATTCACCGCATTGATAACGATTTACCCAAGATTAATCACGGTTTATGACCAATAAATCGCTATAGATTAAAAAGCAACCGAGTAAATCCAGATTTGTTTTCAAACGACGTAGCATTACCGCAAAGCAAAGAGCTTACTGTGTGAGACGTTAAGTCATCACTACGAGTAAGCTCTTTATGCATGCGCAGTATATTCTAACAGTGGCAGTAAGCGAAGTTGAATTACTTTTTAGTCACAGCGATGGGTAATTTCTCGTTAGCGCCCCATTCAGTCCATGAGCCATCATAAACGCCCATTTCACCTGAATACCCGGCCAGTTTAGCGGCCAATAAAATGATGCAAGCCGTCACACCAGAGCCACAGCTAAAGAACATAGGTTGAGAGGGAGTTAAGTTTAGGAGCGAGAAAATGTCAATTAGCTCTTCTTGAGGTTTCAATTTACCTGCATTTAAGACTTGTGCGAATGGTAGGCAAATGGAGTTCGGAATATGTCCGCTGCGCAAGCCTTCACGTGGTTCAGGAACTTCTGAATCGAAACGAGCTTGTGAACGTGCATCCAGTATGTTTGCACTTTTGTCATCGGAGTAGTTTTGGATTTGCTGAGCATTTACAAAGTGGTTGTCTTGAATTTGGCCTTCAAAATTGCCCGCTTTTACTTCGGTGCGATAGTCAGTCTCTGTCGCGTAACCGGCTTTTATCCAAGCAGGTAAACCGCCATCTAAGATGTATACGTTGTTGTGTCCCATCGCCATAAACATCCACCAAGCTCGAGGCGAAGCAAAGGTTCCAGAGTTATCGTAAACCACGACCGTACTGTCTTGATTGATGCCAATTTCGCGAGCACGAGTGTTGAAGTGTTTTTCGGAAGGAAACATGTGAGGAAGCAAGGTGTGCTCGTTGCAAAAATCCTTGTCGTAATCAAAACGAATCGCATTAGGAATCATTTGTCCTTTGATCTTTTCTGACTCACTTGGGATCTGAAATTCGATACTGGCATCTAGGATTACAATGTTGTTTTCTTCTAGCAAACGTTGTTGAAGTTGTTCTGGTGAAATAAGTGGCTGATTCATTCTTCTTATATCCATTCTTGTTGTTATATCGGCGACTAAGGCGCTGTTCTACAGTGGATGAACTGATAGCTGCTTTGTCCGGTAATTTGATTGTTTAATGTATCAAGCGCGACCACAGAATCAATAGGGCAGTCTGTTGTTGGTGGAATGGAAACGCGAAATATTTCGTTGTATTGAGTTTCAACCGTGAGGTAGCGCCTATGTCCGTCTAGTGATTGAGTGAGGGTATTGGAAATCACTTTGGCTTGAATGCGTTGTCCTGTCTCTGAGGTTAAAGGGAAGTAGGTGAGAGCCAACAGTACCCCGACACCACACATTAAGATAAATAGACCTATTTTTAACTGTTTCATGAGAGTAAGTCTTTGAAGGTTATATTGAAAAGATAAGTCAGATTGGTAGTAAAGTGAATGTAATCAATCAGAAAATTTGAGTGACTCCCTATCCCAGCGAGATCAAAAAGTGAGCATTGCTGCTCACTTTGTATTGATACCGAACCAGTTTTTCATCTGTTGACGACCAAACTGTCTCCGCCGATTACCAAACTATCTGAGAATCACTACTCGATACTACTTGTTGTAATGGCGGCTGACCGTCATAAAACCAAATTTCGACCAACAGTGATTCGTGATTGACTGGAGCCGTAAAGTTAGACGCGAATACCCCGTTATTTAACGAGCCTGCAATCACTTTACTCGAATAGTCCGGTTTAAAGGTCGAGTCATCCCTTGTGCTGAAACGGCTATAAACCGTGACAAAGGAGCGAGCTGTTGAAATGCTGCTGATGTCAATGTCGAGATCAAACTGCTCAATAGAGCTGTAATCAAAGCCGTCGGGTACGACTACATCGGCCATCGTATAGATTGGTGTCGCTGCTGCACTTGTCGCTGGAGATGTCGTTCCTGTTACTGGAGTTGAAGGCGCTGCTGGCGTCGACGGTTTTGCTGGAGATGGTGTCGATGCACTACCGCCGCCACCACCTCCTCCTCCACACCCAACTAATATCAGTGGAGTGACAGCGAGAATAACAGTCAACGATTTCTTCATGTTCCAAGTTCTGTGTGCAGACATACCATCTTCCTTAGCTAGGTTGCGACTCGAATCAACGCAATAAGTTTCTTGATAGTGTTTATTGTGAATAGTCATGACGTTTCTCCTTAAGGTTCGTAGCGTTGATTGTCTGCTGGTGATTGGTGCCATGTCTGGTTCGTGTCACCACCGGACTCTGCGTATTGTTTGAACTCAGGGTAAGCGGTAACAATATCCACATACTCTAGCGGCCATTCCCATTCATCGGTTGACGTAATGATCAGTGCCCAAGGGTGGTTCTCTGCGGTTTTGAAATATTTACCTGTTGATGGATTACTGTCATCGACACCTAATCCAGCCTCAAAGAGATTAGTCGTATCAAAGGCTTCTGTTGGTGCTTGGTCTGGCAAGTGAACTTCCCAACTGCGCCCTGGGTGCAGAGGTAGATTTTCACCGTGATAGTAACCCGGTGTTGCAAAGATGAACGGGTCGTAAGGCATGTCTGTCCATGTGTCGGTACTGATACCTGAGTCAGACAAGCTGATACCTATTTGGAAAGAGAACTGCTCACTTTCTTTGCATGAGTTACTGGTTCGGTAGAAATTACATGACGTGTCTATTTTCGAAGTTAAGTCCTCGGCGGCAACAAATATCGCCTCACTACGTCCTTCCTCCATGTCTAAGTCAGTAAAGACACCATTGTGTTTCATGTAAGAGTTACCGCTGTCTACTGATGATGGTGCTAAGTTTGGTAGGCGCACAGCAAAGCCGTTTCTGTAACTTGCTCCAACCGCGGCCAAGCGACCGTCGATAGTGGATTTTACGACTTTTCCGTCTTTTAAGATCTCTGTGATGCGATACATAATCACAGCATCATTCATGTCGTAGTCGGCTTTATAAGGCCAGTTATCTTCATACGCCAAGGTTGCGTAACCAGAAGCGCTTGGGAAGTAACGGGCTGTGGCGCCGTCGTTAAGAACATCAACTTGAATATCAACTACCTCACCAGAGGTTGAACCTCCAAAGTAGCTCAGGTTGGTTTGTTGGCTGAATCTAAATCGGGCCCACGTAGTACCGGTCAGTGCGTTGATATCGACATTTAGGAACAGATCGTTTTCACCAGCATCCAATTGGTAGTCGGTAAATACTTGTTCGTTAGCACCATCGAAGCTGCCATCTTGGTTCCAGTCGATCCAAGCTGAAAGGTAACCGGTTGTTGATGCTTCAATCACCACTTTTGAATCAAGTCCGGCTTCAAGTGCGGTAACAAAACCGATACCACCGTTTGCCCATTCATCATCCACCCCGACAGTTTCATCTGATTGAGGTGTGACATAACCATCTAAATCCGCATCTGGAGGCGTTGTACCTAACCATGTGATGCCATCGAGTTCATGTCGAGGGCCATTGCTCGCCAGTAACGTTAGGTAGCTGTCTGGAGCATCACCGAAGTCGATGTTTGAGTCTTCATCAACAACAGGTGCATTAGCACAACGAGCACCATCGTTTTGACCAGAAGCTGGGCCATTCGAAACAAATTCAACGGCTGGAACAATACCTGCCGCGATATTGGCAGCGTTGCCTGGAGACAGATTGATACGGTAAATTTTACCGTCTTGGTTTCGAGATACGTAGTAGTACCCGTTGACATCAAAATAGCCAGCACCGAACGTACCTAACTCGCCGGTGTCTCCGATGTAGGTTTCGGCACCAGTTGTAGGGTTGAAACTGTATAAGCCACCAGAGTTATTATCGATACCATATAAAGAGCCATCACTTGGATGAAAGGCGAAATCAGTCAATTTTACGGTTGCTGGGCTGCCTACAATTTTGTTAACGGTAACAGTCGCATTTGGATCGGCATCTAAAGGCGATAGGTCAACGGTGAACAGTCCCTTACCTGTGCGGTATAGGTAGTAAACATGGTCGTAGACATCGCCTACATAAAAGGTGTGATCGGTTGGTAAGCCACTTGTGTTGATGACCTCTGCTTGGAAGTCTTGGCCAAGACGCACTAAGCGTTTGTTGGAGGTGTCATAGCCATAAATATATCTGTCTTGAAAGTCGAAACCTACACCATTGATGTTGGCATTCATGCCTGTATCGTCTTCTAACAGGGTGGTTGAGCCTGTCACTAGGTTAACGCCCCAAACTTGCACTGGGGTGGATTGAAAGAGGTATGCCTTACTCGGGCAGGTATCGAAGGGCGCTGCGTTGGCGACCAATGGCGCACTTAATAGCAAACTGAACGTTGTAATTCTCATATCTACATCCTTGTGATGGAAGGTATAGATACTTTTACAAGTTACGTGCCATTTTTAACTCGTTGATTTTTAACTTTTATATTTTAAAGTTTTGGGTTTTTTATTGTATTCTCAAAATGAGAACTCAAATGAAACTAATCTCTCATAGAGTCTTTCAAATTGATAAAACGATTTGAGGAACTGACGTTGAGCTCTAAAAAAGCCCTGACTTTCCGTCAAGGCTTAGGTTGTCGATTTGAGGGGGATAGGATTTAGTCTATCCACACACCGAGCAATTAGGCATCTTCATTAAATTCATCTCACGCCAGCTGTGCGACATGGCATCGAGAATCAGAAGCTTGCCTTGCTTTGGTTGCCCAAACTTGGCAATCACCTTAATCGCTTCTAAAGCCTGAGCCGCGCCTACCATGCCAACAACTGGCGCCATCACACCCGCTTCAACACAGCTTAGTGCAGCGTTGCCGAATAGAGCACTCAAGCACTGATAACACGGTGCGTCGGCGTCTTGATAAGTGAATACGCTAATCTGACCTTCCATTCGAATCGCAGCACCAGAGACTAATGGTGTTTTCGATGTGTAACATAAGCGGTTCAATTGATTGCGCGTTTCAACATTGTCACTGGCATCAAGAACTAACGAGTGCGCTTCAATTAACTTTGCAAGCGCTTGATCATCAAGCCTGTGGTCGACGGTTTCAATCGTCAGATGAGGGTTCAATATCTGAAGCGACTCAGCTGCCGAATCGACTTTCTTCTTACCAATATCAGCATCAGTGTGAAGGACTTGTCGTTGTAAGTTTGAAAACTCGACAATATCATCATCGATCAGTGTTAGCTTACCAATGCCCGCAGTCGCAAGGTATTGGGCAGAGGCACAACCTAAACCTCCAGCTCCTAAGACTAAGATTGAGCTCTGCTTTAGCGCTTCTTGGCCTTCAAAATCAAACTGCTTAAGAATGATTTGACGGTTGTAGCGAAGCATCTCTGCGTCAGACAGTATTTCCATCAGTAAGCCTCGTTAGTAAAGCGTCGAGTTAAACAGTTGGATCTGAACCGTTTCACCGACTTCAACACGGCCGCGTTCGCGCTCTAGTACCACAAAGCAGTTTGCTAAACTCATTGAGCGGAAAGCGCCAGAGCTTTGGTTACCTGTTGTTTCTACTACAAATTGACCGTTTTCAATCGAGTAGATGCCACGCTGGTAATCAGTACGTCCTGGGCCTTTTTTGAATGCAGACTTGGTGATAGCAGGAATAGATTCTGGCGCTGTCCACGCGGTATGACCCGCAAGCTTAGCCAGCATAGGTTGAACCAACACGTACATCGTCATCATCGCTGATACTGGGTTACCCGGTAGGCCACAGAACCACGCGTTATCCAACTCACCAAATGCGAACGGCTTACCGGGTTTGATTGCCAGTTTCCAAAAACCGATTTGCCCCAGTTCTTCAAGAATGTCTTTAGTGTAATCCGCTTCGCCAACACTTACGCCGCCAGAAGTCACAACCACGTCTGCTATTTGCTGTGCTTTCTCGAACGTCTCTTTAAGCGTTGCAGGGCAATCTGGGATGATGCCTAGGTCTATAGCTTCACAACCAAACGCTTCAATCAGCGGTTTAATGCCGTAGCGGTTGCTGTCGTAGATCTGACCGTCTTCAAGAGGCTGGCCTAATGGTTTTAGTTCATCGCCGGTAGAGAAGAACGCGACTTTAGGCTTGTGGAGTACTGTAACGTGGCTCACACCCAGCGAAGCAATCATTGGAATGTCACGAGGTGTTAAACGTTCACCGCGGCTAAGAACGATATCGCCTTGTTTGATGTCGTCACCAGTAGGGCGAATATTGTTGTTCAGTTTGATGTCGTCTTGTTGAATCTCAATGCCAGCGCCGGTCTCAGTCGTGTTTTCTTGCATGATAACGGCGTCACACCCTTCAGGGATCTTTGCGCCAGTCATAATGCGAATACAGGTATTGCTTGGCCATTCACCTTCGAACGGTTGGCCTGCAAAAGATTTGCCTGCTAATGGTAGTACTTTACCGTTCTCTAGGTCTGCTAAGCGCAGTGCATAGCCGTCCATTGCTGAGTTATCAAAAGGAGGTACGAAAATAGGGGAAAGAATATCTTCAGCAAGGACATAACCTAATGCTTCAGCAAGAGGCAGAGATAAAGTCGTTTGGATTGGTTTGATTGGTGATAGTAGCTTATCTAGTGCTTCTTCAATTGGCATTAAGCCGGGAGCGTCGCAACAGCCCATAATTGAAATCCTTTGGTCGTTATTATTTTGATTTGGTGGTTGGCAGCAGTGCTTCAATAATGATCAAATGAACACTATTTGCCAACGAAATTGCAGCCACTTTAGCATAGTTTAACCCCCGTAAATAATGACCTCCCTTAAAATATGGGTGTATTTATTCAAAATTACGAGTATCCTTGTTTGCCATCCAGAAGGGGCAATAAAAGAGGAAGTTCAATGTCAGGTCTTAGCGAATCAGCGAAGTTGGTTAAAGATGCGCTAGCAAGCCGCGGATTAGAGACACCAATGCGTCCTAATCAGGTTAGCCGAGAAGAGAAAAAGGAACGAATCGAACACCATATGCGTGAGATTCTAACTCTCCTTGAACTTGATCTTGCAGATGACAGTCTGGAAGAAACACCACAACGCATTGCGAAAATGTATGTGGATGAGATTTTCTCTGGTTTGGATTACGCCAATTTCCCTAAAATCACCGTGATCGAAAACAAGATGGGTGTTCGTGAGATGGTACGAGTAAAAGACATTACCGTAACCAGCACATGCGAACATCACTTAGTAACCATTGATGGTAAAACCGCAGTGGCTTACATTCCGCAAGGTAAAATAATTGGTCTTTCGAAGATCAACCGAATCGTTCGTTTCTTTGCTCAACGTCCTCAAGTTCAAGAACGCATGACGCAGCAAATTCTTGTTGCATTACAAACGTTACTAGAAACGGATGATGTTGCTGTAACTATGGATGCTGTCCACTACTGCGTGAAATCGCGTGGTGTAATGGATGCTACTAGTGAAACGACAACAACAGCACTGGGTGGTATTTTTAGATCAAACCCAGCAACGCGCCACGAATTCTTACACGGCCTGCGTTAGAACTAAACTTATTAAGATCAAAAAACGGAGCATTATGCTCCGTTTTTATTGGTTGCTTCATAAGCCTACAGATTTACTATTTTCTTAAACTCTTCCTCTGAGTATTTCTTCTCTGTGCTTTTAGTCAAATCTGTAATCATTTTGTATCTAAGCTCAGTCGCCATATCTAAGGTACGCTTAAGCTGTCCGTATGAGTAGTCGGCAGCCATGTTCAGAGCCGCTTGTTTATCTACTTTATACATGTCTGTTAACGTTTTATCTAAGTGTGCGACCTGCTTGTACAGTTGAGTTTCTTCTTTGTCCCAAGTTGCTTTTAGTATTGGTAAATACTTGTCTGGGTTTGTAGAAGCGAGGGCGGTTAAGCTACGGAACTGCCAATAAGCTGAATCATCACTGTAGTTATCATCACCTACTTGGTACGCTTTTGGGTAATCTTGTAGGGTTGAGTATAACGGCACTAAAACAGATTCTGGTAACACGCCGAAGCTTTGCCAAATAATACCTTGAAGCTCTTCTGGCATCTCAGGGCGAAGCTGAATAATATGCGACTCTAATTGACGCTCAACTCTAATTGGTCGTTTCGATTTTCCTTCCAAAACTGTGTCTTTATAAGTCGCGCTAAGTACCTCTGCCACATTTTCAACTGAGATTTTTGTATCAGGTTTCATAAACAAAGGGTATTGCGCCATTCGACTTTGTTGATGCAGCGAAGGTGTCAGTATTTTTTGGCCTAACCATTCACGATCGATATTATACTCATCACCAATAACTCCGAATGCTTTTGCAAAATTGAAAGATTTTTTATCTGCGTTATCAAGCAGTTTATGTTGTTCTACGAACTCGAATATGTCTTTTGAATGCAGTACCTCTTTGTTTGCCAAGTTCACATCATGTACACGCAAGCCATTTGCAATCATGGCGTAACTGTCATCTGGCACTTTTACAGCAATCCAATGATGACCTGAACCAATTTCAAATAACCATGCCTCATTGGTGTCTGCAATATAGAGACTGTTACCTTCACCAGCACCATAGGTTTCGATGTAATGACCGAGTAACTCTACGGCTTGTTTTGCGTTTTCTGCCTGAGGAAGGATTAACGTAGGTATAATGGCTTCGATTACGCCATTGTCGATTAAAGGATCTACCTTGGCGACTTTGTCGTTTATTTCTGCGCTGGTTGTTGCTGAAATGGCAACGTTGTGTTCATTAATCCCACGTTCTTCATAGAACTTTCCGTCGCGATTAACGGTATCCGCATCCCAGTCTGGTATCGCAGAGTAAGCAAAGAAGTGCTTTGGCATCGGAACAATTAACCCGTTACCTAACTGCCAGTCACCTTCTTGGTTATCTTGCGCAGGTCGATACTTTAGGTATTTGTTCCAGTTGTTAATGCTAAAATCTTCATTACGAGCAATCATAATGCTACCGTCGCTCGACGCTTCTTTACCAACAATAAGCCCAGTACAAGCTATCGCATTACTGCTTAGAGCGACAGCTACTGCGGTTGCAAGAAAGGATACAGACCATATTTTCATTTTAATTCTCCGCTTATAAAACAAGATAATTTAAAGTTAACGTTAGTTGTATTTGCAGGTTTTTTATTATCATTTTATAAAAATCAGTGTACTTATCATCATAAGAAAAAATGCTTCTGCTCGTCACATAACTGATATTTCCATTTGAGAATAATTATCTGAAAAATATGCACTTTTTGAATAAATTGATAAGTTATAGTTGTAAAGTAACCTTGCCATATATGTAGCTTTAATTCGTCGTTTTATGAGAAGTATCATTATCACAACAAGACTTTGTTCGTTTCTAACGTATGGCTTTTGGATTGCAATCGGATAAACAACGATGCTGAAGCGCGGTATCTTGTGTGGGGGGGGGGTGTACTTGTAATGAAGTAAACTGCAATGACTGCGAATGTCGTCATTCCCTAGAGTGAAGAATGAGCGAGTAGGGAATCTCTGGCGGCTAAGCAGAATAAGTACGCTCTATAAAAATATAGAGCGTATCTAGAGTCAGCAGCTGGTGGAGTGCTTAAGAAAGGTTAAACAAACGCTTAAAACGATGAACAAAGCCTGATGGTTTGTTCTCGACTTGATAGAGGTTCA
Organism: Vibrio lentus; assembly: GCF_030409755.1. Classification (NCBI taxonomy): domain Bacteria; kingdom Pseudomonadati; phylum Pseudomonadota; class Gammaproteobacteria; order Vibrionales; family Vibrionaceae; genus Vibrio; species Vibrio lentus. The sequence goes on along the minus strand of NZ_JAUFQE010000001.1, from coordinate 647,860 downwards.
AGCCATCATAAAAGCTGCCCATGAACTCGACTCGAATCTCGTCATCGGTACTTCTCGAAAGGCGAGACAGTATTGTTGCGGTTGCTGCAGCATGATCATTGGCTAGGCTGTAATCCATTCCTAGTCGTCCTTGAATGAACAACCATAAATGCGTCACTAACTTCAATTGCTGAGCATTGGAGTTCTGAAATTTGTCGCCGTGTTCACTGCCTACCGTACTATCGAAAACGCTTTGCATCGCCTCGCTGGCTTCTTTACTACTTTCAAAGCGGTAGCTCACATCGATATGCACTTTTGTTAACAGCCCAAGTAAGGTTTGTCGCTCTGAATTGTCAGGCTTATTCTCACTCGCATGTTTGAAAAGCGCGTGGTTTTCGTCAGTAAATGACTTTAACTCTTTTTCATAGCCAGTCGTCAGCGCTTTCACTGAATCGAGACCAGCGAGCTGCAAACAAGCTTCGAGCTTAGTTTGGCGCTGAGATTCAGTCTGAGTTTGGATCTCAGTCATTACTCTGTAGCTCTTCCCAAGTGACTTCTGCAGATTGCGTGTCGCTGTTAACGAAAGCAGAGTTACCCGATAGCATTACAGAAAGATCCATCGTGCGCTGTGTCATTTCAGAGAGCTGTTCGATACCAGCATTATCCAGACGGACAATTTGAGCTTTCAGATAACCGAACTTGCCTTTGTTTTGTTCCCACCACACGTTCGACTTGGTGTTGAAACTGAATACGCGCACAGATTTAGATAAGCGAGTCGCTTTTTTCACGCGCTCTGGATCAGGTTCGCCCACATCAATCCAGTCTAGGATCTGGTCATCTAACGACTTCTGCCATAAATCAGGTTCTTCAATGCTAGACAACCCTTTAGTGAACTCAAGTTCAGGTGATGCATTGATACAGAAAGCCATGATTCGAGCCATCATACGCTGTTCTGTTTCAGAAGGGTGTTGTGCAACCGTTAGATTAAAAGAGTCGTAATAGTCGCGATTCATATCGGTTAGAGAGATACGAAACTTGTAGATTGTCGGTTTAAGAGCCATTGAGAGGGTGTCTTAGGTAGAAATAGTGAGGGGGAATATTACCTTAAATCTCTGAATAGCGGGTAAAAAAATAGCCAGCAGAGGCTGGCTATTTTTAGAAAGCTTTAAAATACTAAATTAAAGTACTTTGATGCTGTCAGCTTGTGGGCCTTTTTGACCTTGAGATACTACGAACTCAACTTTTTGGCCTTCAGCAAGAGTTTTGAAACCGTCGCCTGTGATTGCAGAGAAGTGTGCGAATACGTCTGGACCGTTTTCTTGTTGAATGAAGCCGAAGCCTTTAGTTTCGTTGAACCATTTTACTGTACCAGTAACTGTGTTAGACATGATGATATCCTAAAATTTAATTTTTATAGTGAGCCAATTGTGGCACTGATAGCGTGGAAAAGTTTATTGCTATTGCGTACAACACAACGGGGTTACTAGTAATCCAACGAAATGTTTATATACAAAGAACTTTCTTTCTAGCCGAGATGAAGTCTAAATCAAATCAGGGGATAGTCAATCGAATCCATAACGAAAGGTTGCAGAAACTTGGGGGCAGTCAAACTTTGCATTCCTTAAATATCATGGAGTTACAGTAGTATGGTGATTTGTTGTCGTTTTTGTGAAAAACGTGGGTGAAATTGATGACAAATTTGGAGTAACTACACTGGTTTTATACGTGTAACCACTAAGTCGAGGCCTTTGAAATAACCACCACCAACGTCAGGTTTTCAAACCGCGAGTTCGGCAGACGTTTCGCTAGATTGGAGTCCTACTAAATGGTAAATAAACGGACGCAACCATACCTTATAATGACGGTGTGATTGCGTACCGTGTTACTTCTTCAGGCGATATAGATTGCCATTGTCAGTACTGAAGAAAATGTCGCCGTCGGGTGAGGTTTCGATGTCTCTTATTCTTTCACCTAAGTCCTCTAGAATACGCTCTTCTTTGATTGCCTCACCTTGTTCGTTGACCGTCACAATATTGATGTGGGTAAGTTTAAGTGCGCCTGCCAACAGCTTGCCTTGCAATTCAGGGTATTTGTCACCTTGGTAGACGATTAAACTGCCCGGAGCGATTGAAGGAACATAGACTTTCTTAGGCGCTTCAATACCATATTTGGTTTCCGATTCGCCAACGCTGATAGGGCCCCAATACTCTTTACCGTGTGATGTTACTGGCCAGCCGTAGTTGGCACCTGCTTTTATTAGGTTGATTTCGTCACCTCCGCGCGGCCCGTGTTCAATAGACCAAAGCTTTTTACTGGGGAAGTCGTAAAAGAGCCCTTGTGGATTGCGATGACCAAAGCTCCAAATCTCGTCGAGAACCTTGTCGTTATCGGTGAATGGGTTGTCGCTAGGTGTGCTTCCATCTGCATTCAATCTCAATATCGAGCCTGCATGAGTCAGCGTGTTTTGGCCGTTGTCTCTGTCACCACGATCGCCGATTGAAAAATACAGATGGCTATCATCAAAGGTTATGCGGCTACCGAAGTGACGGCCTGTATCTGTTCTAGATTTAGACACAAACACATCTTGCCAATTAGACACTTCTCCGTTTGTGTAACTGGCAGAAGCGAGTGTTGTTACACCGTCACTATCGACGTCTTTACTGTAAGTGACATAGAACCTTCCAAGTTCAAAAGGGGAGAGCGCGATATCAAACAGACCGCCTTGGCCTTTCGCCCAAACATTGGGAAGCCTGAACAGTGTGCTTTGCTCACCTGTCTTTAAATCAACGTGTTTAATGACGCCTGCTTTTTCTGTGAGAAGCATAGTACCGTCATCGACATAAGCGAGACCCCATGGAATCTCGAGGCCGTCAGTGATCTTCTCTGCCTGCCATGCAAATACTGGAGTTGAAGCCATTGGACCTGAAACGATGAGTGCCAAAGCACAGGAAAGAATACGATGATGATTGTTCATTGAAGTCCCTTGATTGTCATGACGTTGTATTAGTTTAGCCTGTGGCCGGCAAGTAGGTAGCTATGGCAAATAAATAGTTAAGATAAATGAAAAGTGACTATTCACATATTTAGTTGAGCGAGTATTGTATGATTATACAAGCTCACGTATGTTTATCCTGCCACCCTCTATTCGATTTTTCGGAGCACAATGAATACTAACCCTGCAACCTTTTCGTTATTTTCTCTGTCTTTACGTTGTCAGGTAGATATTCAAGCTATCTATTCTCAAACCACCCGATCTCAAAACAGCGGTTCTATTGGATACTCTACATCATGAGTCGTCGATTTGACTTTAAATCGATCCTACTTGCGTGTTTGGTCATCAGTATCGGCCAACTCAGTATGGGGTTGGTGTTTCCTTCTTTACCTTGGATCGCGAAAGACTTCGATGTCTCGCTAGAGCAAGCTCAGCTCTTAGTGAGTGTCTATTTGTTAGGTTTTGGTCCATCTCAGTTTATTTATGGTCCAGTTTCAGACGCGCTAGGACGTAAAAAAGTACTGCTAACCGGTTTGTTGATTGCCATGCTTGGGTTGTTGATGATCATCTTCTTTAGCCATTCATTTACTAGCATGGTAATGGGACGTTTTCTTCAAGGTTTAGGGACTGGCTGTTGCGCTGTACTTGCTCGAGCTTCAACACGAGATCGATTCAGTGGAGCAGATTTGCCTTTGGCGATGTCCTACATTGCGATGGTCGCGTCTATTACACCTTTGATTGCGCCTGTAATCGGCGGCTTTATTAACTTCCATTTTGGCTGGAGCATGGTGTTCATATCGCTACTTGGCTATGTCTCATTAGCTTGGGTGGTATTGGCGTTCAAATTCAAAGAAACCGTTACTCAGTTCTCTGCGATTCCTTCACCGAAGAAAATGGCATTGCAATATAAAGAACTGCTCACCTCTCGCTACTTTATGAGCTTTGCGAGCATTGGTTGGCTTAACTTTAGTTTGATGATCACCACTGTGTCGGTGATGCCATTTATCATGCAGAATCAGATCGGCATGACGTCCGACGAATACGCGATGTGGGCGGTGATTCCCGCATTAGGGATGCTTGGTGGTACAAGTCTGTGTAACCGTATTCGCCCTATGTTGGGAAACAAGAAAACTCTCTTATGCACACCTGTATTGCACGTTGCTGCAGCATTGTGGCTTTTCTTCTGTCCACTTGAACCTTTGTACCTAATGATAGGACAGTTCTTGATGATCCTTGGTAATGGTATTGCGCTACCTTGTGCTCAGGCGTTAGTGATGTTGCCTTACAAAAAGAACGCAGGCGCGGCAGCTGCGATGTCTGGAGGAGGTCAAATGGTTGTGTCTTCTATGGTGAGTATGGGGCTGGTTCAGTTAGGGCTAGGGGAAGCATGGCACCTATCGATCGTGATCATGGTGTTCACACTGATTACACTGTTTAATATTTTACGAGGTTTTAGTAGCCAAGAAGCGAGAGAATCTCAGCTTAATTAGCGAGTAGATATTCTAATAAGGCCATTGAAGTTCTACGATTTCAATGGCCTTTTTTTGTTGGGTGTTGGGTGTTGGGTGTTGGGTGTTGGGTGTTGGGTGCTGGGTATGGGACTTGGCTTGAAAGCCTGAGCTTATTCGCAGACCACCGCAACCTTCTCACTCGCTGCAGTATTGGCTGGAACCGGATGATCGATCAGTCGGATAGGGGATTCATACAGTGCAGACAAAGCTTCTTCATCGAGCAACTTATCGGCACTGCCTTCAAATGCGATCTGTCCTTTTTTCAGGGCGACAATGTGTGTCGCGTAACGCAGCGCTAGGTTCAAATCGTGCAAGATGACGATCACCCCAACATTTTCCTTTTTGTTGAGCTCAGATAGTAAACCCATAAGTTGAAACTGGTGATGCACATCCAGTGCCGATGTTGGTTCGTCGAGGATCAATACTGGTGACTGCTGAGCCAACAACATAGAAACCCACGCGCGTTGACGTTCACCACCTGACAAATCATCCGCCAATGCCTGTGAAAACTCGGCGACACCGGTTCTTTCCATTGCCTGTTGAATGATCGACTTATCTTCAGAGTTCCAACGGCCTAATGCGCCTCTCCAAGGGAAACGCCCTAAACGAACTAACTCTTCTACAGTTAAACCTGCAGAAGCGGGAAGTTTTTGCGGTAAATAAGCAATTTTCTTTGCTAAGTCTTTGTTTTTTAATGAAGAAAGAGGCAATTTCTCGAACTCAACGGTGCCGTGATCCGGTGACATTTGTCCTGATAGCAAGTTTACTAGTGTGGATTTACCAGAACCGTTATGACCAAGAACTACGGTCAGTTCATCGGTCGGAATAGTGAGATCGTCAACTGAGAGAATGGTTCGGTTGTCTCGAACGATGTTGATGTTTGAAAGCTGGAACATGTCGGTCCTGTATCGAGACCAATAGCGATGCTTAATGAAAGCAAATTTGTCGCACTGGTCTTTAAAATAGTGGTTGTTATTTAGCGGTTTTCTTGTTGTCAGGGTGCCTAGGACAATCGTCGCAGTACTTTCTTGAATCGCACTTATAAACGAGGCAGCAACTGACTCTGATCAGTTTTAGCATTCCTGAATGGGCATCAACCTTAAGGCTGTCTAAATGACTTTTAGGCAATTGGCATGCTTCTAACCAAAGCTTAGCTTGCTCAGTGATATAATCATTAGTCAGGCTTGGTTCGTGCTGCTGAAGTTTTATCAAACTGCCTAACAATAGATCGGCTAATAAATGATTGGTAAATCCTGGGCGAATACGTGTCCATTCACTGATCTGGCTGCGATAAAATTCAGTCAATGTAAGAATGGCTTCACCAGCCGGTGGGATAAGTTCTTCAGGTGAACCATGCTGATGATCACCATTAAAAAAGCGATAGCCAGTAATGAATTCTTTGTATCTAAACTGACCGATGTTCTTGATATCGGGCAGCGAATGAAGCCCATAGATAGAAATGAAAGTCACATAGATAGGCTGCCAGCACACGAGATCCCACGTACGCGTTAACCAATACGCTTTGCCTGCTTCAGGGTGGCTTTGCGCAAGCCCATCGTAAACTCGTTTGAGTTCTTTATGGCTATTCTCATTTGTTACCGCAATGCTTTTGCTATTAAGTGCCCCAAAGCTTCCGCTTAAATACGGGGTAACTTCTTTTGAGTAAGCGAAGATTTTCTGATGTAGAGGCGGGGCTTTCCTACGAGTGATAATATTGTGCAGTTGGGGAAGCATCTTAAATCAATAAATGAGAATCAGTTGCGTTATCATAACGGACATAATCGAGGATAACCATACAAAATGGAGCATCTACTCGGTGCTTTTGACGTTTTTGAGATTTATAAAGTGTGGGCAGGCTGTATATTTTTAAGTGAAAAAAGCCTTTTTAAATGATAAAACTATTGGTGAACCTAATCTTTTGCTACTTACTATAGAGAATATGAAAGCTTGAATATGAACACACCAGCATTTGATCGTATTAGCCGCGTTCTGGCTTATATCCATGCGAACTTAAGCTCGACACTATCGCTAGAAGATATTGCGAAACAAAGCTGTTGGTCTCGCTGGCAACTGCAAAGAGTGTTCCAAGCTGAAACCGGGCTTACTGTGGCTAACTATGTGAGAGAGCTAAAGCTGAGTCAGGCTGCCGAAGAGCTACTTGATGGAAGAGAGCGTGTCATTGATGTTGCACTTGGGCTTGGGTTCAACTCAGAAATTAGTTTTAGTCGTTCCTTTAAGCAGATGTTTGGGGCAAGCCCAAGTCAATACAGAAAAGCGGGCAAAAGAGTTGGGCTAAGAAAGCCGATACAAGTATCTGAAACCATGAGTACAGAAGAGAAAGGCGCTCTGAGTTTTGTTGAGGTTCGCATTGATGAAAAAGAGTCGTTTCTTGTTAAAGGCATGACATCAGAAATCAGCGGCTTGTTTTCACTAACACAAGATTTTGCAGAGAAAGTCCCTCAACTTTGGTCTCGCTTGGAACAGGAAGTTACGATTCCAAACGGTAATATACTTCAGTTTATTGGCGTCGTTGATCTTACTCAGTCTTGTTTTGATGGCACCAACATCCACTATTGGGCTGGTGTTGAGCTTCACGACGGAATTTCCATCCCGCAATTACCAAGCATCATATCGGATAAATTGAAGGTGTTGACCATCCCTAAGCAAACTTATGCGGTGGTTAAACATTGTGGGCCGATTGAAAACTTGCGACATACTTTGAGTTGGTTTGTGCTTAACTGGCTGCCGAGTTCTGGTTATCGTGGTGTCGATGGCTATGAACTCGAAGTGTACCCATTTGGCTATCAAGTCCATGCATCAGATGCTGAAATGGAGTACTGGGTTCCTATTATTAAATCGTAATCATATCCCCACGAAACCACTTTCTGTAAAACCTCCCACTGAATAAGGTCAATTGTGTTTTTAATCAGCAATTGGCCGGTTTTCATTAAAATTAGGCCAAGTTCTTTTTTAATTTGCACCAAATTGTTAATTATCCCATCTCTAGATACATACAATGCAAATGAGATTTATTATTATTTATATTAAGCATTGGTACCGAGGGAATCATGACCACTCACACTCGTTTTAAGTATTCATCATTGGCAGTCGCGTTGCTCACTGCGTTTTCAGCGCAAGCGTTGGCGGAAGAAACCGTTACAGCGGCAGACTCGAATATCGAGACTGTTACTATTATGGGTAAAGCCTATCGTAATACAGCAACGAAAACTGTCTTAGCTCCAGAAGAAACTCCGCAGACTCTCAACGTTATCGAAAGTGAACAGATGGAACAACGTGGTGTTAAGTCTGTTATGCAAGCTCTTCGTTATGCTCCAGGTGTTTCAACTGAGAACAAAGGTGGTGCAGTGGTTCTTAGTGATTGGGTTAAAATTCGCGGCTTTGAGTCTTCAAATAACTATTATGATGGGATGATGTTGCCAATCCTTCCTGGATGGAATGTAAAACCTCAAATTGATCCAATTGCGATGGAGCGCTTAGAAATTTTTAAAGGTCCAACGTCTGTTCTTTATGGAAGTATGCCACCAGGTGGCATGGTTAACATCATTGCGAAAGCTCCTAAGTTCGAAGAATCTACGAAAGTTGGTTTAGCAACGGGTTTAGATAACCTAGTTGAAGCATCAATTGATACAACGGGTGCTTTGAGTGACAACGTTGCTTATCGTTTAGTCGCTCTTGGTCGTAAAAAAGATACGCAAGTTGACGGTGTAGAGGAAGAGCGTTACGTGATTGCGCCTTCAATTGATTGGTATGTGTCTGATAAAACCTTTATTAACTTTAACCTTTATTATCAGAATGATCCTGCACTTGGTCAGAACGTGACTCTACCGTTAGCTGCGATTGAATCAGGTAAAATCTCACCGTCGACATTTGCTGGTGACGTTAACTACAACACCATCGAAAGAGATTTCTTGATTACTGGTTACAAATTTAATCATGACTTCAACTCTAACTGGGCTTTCTTACAAAACTTCCGCTATATGCAGGCTGATTTTTATCAAGAAAGTACCGCCAGTGGCAATTTTGATGCTGCAACGGGAGAGTTGGAGCGCTCAGCATATAGCACTGATGAAAGCTCTAAGGGTATAAGTGTTGATAACCAACTATCGGGCTTAGTGTCCACTGGCTCATTGGATCATTATTTACTTTTTGGTTTAGATTACAGAAACATTGAAGGTGATGTAGCTTACGACGCTTTCGCAGGTGTTGATGGAATCAACCTTTATAACCCAAATAACGATAAGTTGAATCCAAACGATTTTACTAAAGTGTATTATCAGAATGACGACATTGAAATGAGTCAGCTTGGTCTTTACTTCCAAGACCAAATGTTAATTGATAATTGGGTATTCATTGCTGGTGGTCGTTTTGACAAAGTTGAAACAACAACCAAAGTATCTGTGGGGGGTGGAACTCCAAGCAAAGCTGAAACCGACGATACTAACTTCTCATACCGTTTAGGTGCTTTGTACAAATTTGATAATGGTTTATCTCCATTTGCTAATTTTGCAACTAGCTTCGAGCCTAATGTAAAACTAGATGCTAGTGGTAATAACCTAGACCCTGAAACTGGTGAGCAAGTAGAGTTTGGCCTTAAGTATGACTCATACGAAAATATGGTATCAGGGTCGTTGGCTCTCTTCCAAGTTAATAAGAAAAATGTAGGTGTTCGCCCTGACGGAGCTTCACCATGGACAGCCGTTGGTGAGATCCGCTCACAAGGTGTTGAGCTAGAAGGTCGTGCGCAAGTAACTGATAACCTTGATCTGTTGGCTAACTATACGTATACCGACATGGAAATCACCGAAGATAAAGATGCTTCGAACATTGGACAAACACCTGTTTTCGTACCAGACCATACTGCAAATGTTTGGGCTAACTATTTTGTACGTGATGGTGTCATGAATGGTCTTAGAGTTGGTGGTGGCGTACGTTATGTAGGTGAAACCGTACTAAACGATGCATCAGATAAAAACAAAGGCACTGTTCCATCATACACGTTAGTTGATTTGTCACTTGGTTATGACTTAGGTGAGATGAACAGTTCTTTAAAGAATGCGACAGCTAATATCGTTGCCAATAATATCTTCAATGAGGAATATTATACTTGTTGGAATGAGAGCTATTGTTGGTATGGCCAAGAGCAAACCGTTGAATTCAATGTCAACTATGAGTTCTAACTAAGTTAGTGTATCCAATTTAAAGCAGCCTAGTTAAGGCTGCTTTTGTCGTTTGAAGAAATATAGAATTTAGATTGAGTAGGCAAAGATATGAGCTTAAAACCAATAGCTTCCCATTTTTCTAAAGCAAAGAACTTGAATACAAAACTCGCGTTATCCATCCTAGTGAGTGGGTTATCGTTTAATGCGATGGCTAATTTTCAAGTTGAAGATAGCGAGGGTGTTAAAACTCTTGAAGCTCAACCGGTTAGAGTCGCGGCTCTGAACTGGGATATCGCAGAGCAAGTTATCGAACTCGGCGTTACGCCAGTGGCGGTACCTGATATTGCAGGTTATACCGATTGGGTTGTTCAGCCTGCGATTCCAGAAGGCGTGGCGGACATTGGCACTCGAACTGAGCCTAATTTTTCTGCTTTGAAGAAGCTAAACCCCGATGTGATTCTTATTGCTTCGCCTCAGAAAGATCTTCAGGAGCGTCTGTCTGAAATTGCGCCCGTGCTTTACTACCAAACGTACAGTGAACAACACAGTAATGCTGCGGCTGCTATCGAGAACTTCAAGAAGATAGGTCAATTGCTTGGCAAAGAAGAGCAAGCGAACAATAAACTGGCTGCGATGGATGAACGTATCGCGGTTCTAAAAGCTGAACTAGATAAAGCGTATCCGGGCGACAAGCCGAAAGTCACCTCTTTCCGTTTTGCGAGTACTACATCGGTGTTTATCTACGGTGATAACTCGATTCCGCAATATGCACTTGAAAAGCTTGGTTTTGAAAACGCGATGGATCTTCCTGCGAGTCAGTGGGGCATCAGTCAAAAGCGTATTACCGAGCTTAAGAACGTCAAGGGTGGCATTGCGCTTTACTTTGAACCTTTCCCGTATCAAGACAAGTTAGACCGTTCTCCGGTTTGGAAGAGCATGCCTTTTGTTCGTAATGGTCAATTTAGCCCAGTAGCGGCAAGTTGGAGTTACGGCGGTGCCATGTCGATTTTGTATAACGCTGAAGCCATGGCGCAATCGCTGCTGACGCTAGCGGAGTAGTAATGAAATCCAGTAGTTTTATGATGGGGGTTGCGTTGTTTTGTGCTGCCCTTGTTCATTTATGGTTAGGGCAGTCTGAATTTGGCCCTATTGGTGAGTTGCTTCAGCAAGTCTCACAGATCAGTGATATCGCTACATTCAACTCAATGGTCGATGAATCATTCGAGCTGATGGCGTTAGCCTATGTCAACTTACCTCGCTTGGTGATGGCGATTTTGGTTGGCGGAACACTTGGCACCATCGGTAGCTTGTTTCAACAACTGACGCAGAATCGCATGATGTCTCCACTGACACTCGGTACATCATCAGGTGCATGGCTTGGCCTGGTTATTCTGAATGTGGTTGCGCCGATGTTGGTCGCTCAGTATTCAGTTTGGTTTGCTTTGGTCGGTGCGCTGCTTGCGATGGGGCTGATTGTTTCGATTGTTGGAATCAAAAACATGAGCGGCTTGCCAATTGTATTGGCGGGTATGGCGGTCAACTTGTTGCTAGGGGCATTTGCGACGGCGATTATTCTGCTCAACGATCAGTACGCACAAAATCTGTTTGTGTGGGGAGCGGGTGACCTAGGACAAAATGGCTGGGAACAAGTGCTGTGGTTAATGCCTAAGCTACTGCCGATCTTCGCCATCTTCTTATTGGCGCCAAGAGTCCTGACTTTGCTTTCGATCGGGACTGAAGGGGCAGCAGCGCGCGGGCTCAATATTGGCGCAACATTCTTTGTATTGATGGCGGTTGGCGTTTGGTTGGCTTCAGTATCTATTACCTCGGTGGGCGTGATCAGCTTTATCGGCTTGATAGCTCCGAACATCGCTAGGCATCTAGGTTTTCTAAAGGCCAAATCTGAACTCATCGCAAGCTGTGTATTAGGTGCGCTATTGCTTTGTGTCACTGACAGCTTGGCGATCTTCTTGGCGCAATGGTCTTTGGATATGATTCCAACAGGGACGGCAACCGCGGTGATTGGCGCTCCAGCGTTGATCATTATTGCTCGCAAGCAAATGTCTGCTCAAGATCAGTTGTTTTTCTCAATGCCTAAAGGTCCGAAGTCTATTTCATCTTTGGCTTACTTCTTGTTGGGCTCGATGATCTTCGGGTTGTTGGCGTTGAGTACATTGTCACAGCCTTCTTCTGATATGGGCTACTTTGTTATCCCAGACGCATTTGAATGGTCTATTCGTTGGCCGAGAATGTTAACGGCGATATTTGCTGGTGGCGGTTTGGCGGTGGCTGGTGTGATTTTACAAAGATTGGTCTACAACCCGCTCGCAAGCCCAGACATTCTTGGTGTGTCGGCAGGTGCGGTTCTAGCTTTGATTTTCAGCAGCTTGTTTATGGGATATTCGATTCACTCATTGAGCCCTTGGATTGCTTTTTTAGGCAGTGCGATTGCACTGTGTTTATTGCTATTCCTTGGCAAGAAGCATCAGTTTGCACCTTCGATCTTGATTCTCACAGGTATTTCATTAACCGCCGTTTTGGAAGCTTTGGTGCAATTCTCTTTAACACGAGTGGGTGAGGGGAAATACACATTATTGGCTTGGTTAGCCGGCTCTACTTACCGTGTGGAGCCCGAGTCAGCCACTATAATGGCTGTCGTGATAACGGCTTGTATTGGTGTTGCAATGTTACTGAGCCGTTGGGTGACCTTAATTGCGACTGGCCGACAGTTCGCGAGTGCCAGAGGGCTGAATATCAATATCGCCTACGTGGCACTGTTGTGTATTGTTGCGGTCTTATGTTCGGTCGTGACAACCACCATGGGGCCTGTCGCGTTTGTCGGCTTGTTAGCTCCGCATATCGCTGCAATGGTGGGAGCTCGTTTGGTTCGAGAGCAGATCATTTTGTCGTTTTTGATTGGTGCAGCATTGATGCTATTTGCAGATTGGCTAGGGCAAGTGGTGGTGTTCCCAGCGCAGCTTGCGGCGGGCACCTTAGTTTCAATTATTGGTGGCAGTTACTTCATATTCTTGCTGTTAAAGTCTCGAAGGTTGTAGAGACAGTGTTACCTATTTAATGAAATGTTAAGCAGAATATTAAGGCAGTGGTAGAACGATCTATCACTGCTTTTTTGCTTTCGGCTGTTGGAAGAAAGTGAAGTGCCGAGATCGTGTAGACGATCAAATGAACAACACAGCTCTCGCTTCTTAATGTGCAAGTTTGGCATATGTTAATAAAATGTATAACCTAAAGGTCTGACCACTTAATTGAGTAGCCCACATGACCGATCTCTCTCGCATTACTTGCTCCATTGATGATAACCAAATCGCGACCGTGGCATTAAATCGCCCTGACAAACTGAACGCCATTGATATGGCGATGTTTCAGGGCGTCAATGACATGATTAGGAACCTAAAAAAGAACACTGAAATTCGCGCGGTGATAGTGAAAGGTAATGGGGCTGATTTTTGTTCAGGGCTCGATATTAAGTCTCTGTTGACCAGTAAATCTGGCGCGATGAAGCTTTTGTTTAAATGGTTACCGACATTGCCAAACGCTGCTCAACATTTCTCTCTTGGTTGGCGAGATATTCCGTGTCCCGTTATTTTTGCGATTCACGGACGTTGTTGGGGAGGTGGGCTTCAACTCGTCAGCGGTGGTGATTTTAGAATGGCTAGCCCAGACGCAAATTTCTCTATCTTAGAAGCGAAGTGGGGGTTGATTCCAGACATGGGAGGGGCCATCGCATTTCGTGAGTTGATGCGCAAGGATCACACGTTAGAAATGGCGATGACGGCCAAGGTGATCGATAGTGAAACCGCGAAAGAATATGGGTTGGTAACCAAGATTGCCGAAGACCCTTACGCTGAAGCTTATGCGTTGGCACTTGAATGTGCGAATCGGTCGCCAGATGTTGTCGCTGCTAATAAGAAACTCTACAACAAGACTTGGTGGTCAAGCCCTGGCATGGCCGTGTTTTACGAGACCTGGTATCAGATAAAAGTAGGGTTAGGCAAGAATAGAGCAATCGCTGCTCAACGTGAAATCAACCGCGACAAACCACGTCCATACGTCGCGAGAAAGTTCAAATAGCGTTTGTACAGGAATAACGGATATTCCATTTGCTTATGGGGCTTTGCGGTAACCTTAGAGCAATTTAATGTCTAAGGCTAAATGAGCAATCTGATGAACAAAACTTTTACTTACTCGCTAGCTGCCACCGCAATTTTTACAAGTTTAAATGCTTTCGCAAGTGGTCTATTTTTACAAGAAGCTGTCGTCGCCAATGCTGGTACTACCGGCGCCGGGGACGGTGTTTATACTCGCTCTGCTGCTGCAATGTGGACGAACCCTGCCACGATGTCTCATATGGGCGAAAGCAAAACGACCATCAATACCATGGCGTTTGATCTTGAGATGCAATATCAAGACAACCAAGATTCTAGCGGTGATGGTAAAGGGCACTCAGTGCTTCCTTCATTTGGTGCGTTTCATGCACATCAAGTAACAGACAAACTGCACCTTGGCATTGCGCTTGGCGCTGTCGGTGGCTCAAGCCTTGATTACGGTAGCGATTGGGCAGGTGCTGTACTTCTAGAAGATATTACTCTAACTGCAATGCAAGTGAACCCATCACTCAGTTATAAGCTGAATGACCAATGGTCTGTTGGCGCAGGTATTCAATTGAGTTGGGCTGCATTACAACAGTCATCTTCTCTTTTTATAGCCAAGCAAGACACTGACTGGGCTTATGGTTATAACCTTGGTGTAATGTATACACCAACAGAGAAGTTAAAGCTGGGTGCGAGTTACCGCTCGAAACTAGAGCACGAATTCAACAATGATGTGAATGTCTTTACTGGCGGTAAACGTTCATTGAATACTGGTATTGATGTACCCGAACTCGTTGATGTCAGTGCAAGCTACGCATTGAATTCTCAATTAGATTTATTGGCAAGCATCCAGTTTCACCGTTGGAGCCAATGGGATAGTACGGTTTTAGATCTAGGTACAAACCAAAACGGTAATCTGCCGATTAGTCAGACTTTAGAGCGCGACTGGGATGATGTGTGGAAGTTTGCGGTTGGTGCTGATTATCAGCTTAACTCAGACTGGCGTCTAAAAGCCGGCTTCTCTTACGAAACCTCTCCGCAAGACGACCCAACAATGCAGTATGTTGACCTTCCAGTAGGCGAGCAATATCGCTACTCGGTAGGCGCGTCTACTTACTGGGATGATATTTTAATCGACGTGTTCTACGAATACGCGGACTTAGGGTCGGTTGATATGGACAGATTTATGGTAGATGGTTCGTTCGATGGCCGTATCCACTTCGTTGGCGTTAGCGCGACTTTCTAATGACAAAACATAATCTATTCATTGTTGCTGCGGTAACATTAGGTTCAACGGGTGCTTTTGCTGAAGAGAAGCACCCAGATGACCCGACTAAAATCGTGACCAAAGCCGGCGTTGCTTATAACGAAGAGCTTAAGTTCTCAGGCTCTATCGGGCTTGATGAAGCTCGAATGATCAATGCTCGTGTCAACGCGGACGGCGAAGAGTGGCGAGTGGGTGGTTCATGGTTATTACCGTTGGGTATCGTCAATTTCAACTTTAGTCGTTCTGAATATGACAACGATGCTTATAAGAATAACTACAGTATTGGTACGTTTATACCACTGAGTTATTTCGACATTGAGCCGTTCGGTTGGCAAATCTTCCCTATGGCTGGCTACAGCTATAACGATGGTGAAGTGGCGGTATTCGATGATGAGAATGTAGGTTCTGATTATGTGTTGATGCCGAGTTCAACACATGGTGGTTATATTGGTGCCTTTGGCTTGAAAACTATCACTGATGAGTGGTCTATCATGGGCTTCGGTGGTGGTTCAATGGGTTCTGACGATTACTCCGGCTATTGGGCTGGCGTCGGCGCAAGCTACAAATTGAGTGATGCTCAATCATTCAACTTCTTCACTATTTTTGCTGAGGACGATTTCGGTGAAAATAATAGTGTTGGCGCTTCTTATACCTACGAATTTAACTAGCTAAATTTAAGGCCTCATGTTCGTAATATTTGAACATGAGGCCTTTATTAATTTTTGTGTTAGTTGCTTTTCAGCGACTGTTCTTTTATTACTTAGCTGCTTGAGAACACAGAGCTTCGTAACGTGCAACGTAGCTTTGCATTACCGTATTCATCGCATCTGTGATGTTTGAATATTGCGCTTCTTCGAGGTTTGCAAGAGATACTCGTAGCGACCAAGTTGGTGCATCAAAGCCCGCCCCTGGCATTACAATCACACCATGCTCTTCTGCAAGACGAACCAAGAAGTCTAGCGGTTCGTAGGTTTCTTCTAACCAAGAGAAGAAACCCTCGCTGTGAATTGTTTGAGCGATTTCTTTCAGGTCAATCTCTACATAATAAAACGCACCTGTTTTATCGCCTTCAGCAATGGTTGGCGTTGCTAGGTTTTTCTGCATCAAAGTATTGTATCGACGACGTACAATCTGCTTAGCCAAGCGCTTGTATTCTTCACCACCTTGCATCAATGACAACAACGAGAACATCGTCATTTGGATTTGCTGAGGTGTTGAAAGGCCAGCTGTATGGTTCAGTGCAACAGCACGGCTGTCAGCCACCAAACGGTCAATAAATTTAATCTTACTCGGTTCAAGGGAAATGCCTTGGTATCGTGCTGTTAATGTGTCTCTGGTTTGCTCCGGGAGGTCTGCAATCATACGGTCGAAGTTACTGTCTTCGTGAACGCCAATTACGCCTAAACGCCAACCTGTTGCACCAAAATACTTAGAGTACGAGTACACAAGAATCGTGTTCTTCGGAGCAAGCATCGCTAATGAAGTGAAGTTATCTGCAAAGGTGCCATAAACATCGTCAGTCAGTAAGATGAGTTCAGGACGACGGTTAGCAATTTCTGCGATCTTGAAGAGCGTCTCGTCACTTAATCTTACTGATGCTGGGTTACTAGGGTTTACCAAGAAGAACGCTTTCACGCTTGGATCGTTTAATTTCTCTAATTCAGAATCAGGGATCTGCCACGCTGATTCTTCTGTTGCCATGATTTCCACTTTGTTTAGTGAGTAATCTTCAAGCTCTGGCATCTCGATGTAAGGCGTGAAAATTGGCGCGCCAATCGCAATCGTGTCGCCTTTGTTTAATAAGCGGTTGCTCTTCAATGTATTGAAGATGTAGACCATTGCTGCGGTACCACCTTCAACTGCAAATAAGTCAAATTTGCCAGCAGGTAGCGGCTGAGAGCCTGCCATTTCTTGCTCGATGTATTTACGAGCAATAAGTTCTGAATACTTGAGCATACGATCAGGTACTGGGTAATTGTTACCTAGAATACCTTCAACCCATTCATCAATAAGTGCATCACCGTCTACTTGGTACTGTTCGGTGATGAATTGGAAAGCTTCGATCAAGAACTGAACACCTTCTTGATCTTCATGTTTTTCACAAAACTGAAGAAAGCGCAGGCTAATATCTTGTTGAACTCCCATACCACCAAAGCCTTCATACCCGGAGAAGTTCGATTTTGACTCTTCAAGTGCAAACATACCTAATTGGAAGAAGGCTTCACGTGGTGCAGTTGCGACCCAGTTTGGATTACCACGACCAGCATTGATCATCGATTTTTCATGTGTGTTTTGCGCAAGGTCGATCAGTGTGTTTTTGATTTCAAATGGGCTTAGTGTTTCTAGGCGTTTTTCATCTGTGCGTTTCATAGTAATTTCTCTTCTCGTTAATTTAAAAATTAAATTTGTTAATATCCAATTATTTTGAATATATAAGTTAGGTAACTTCTCTGAGTCGTTAGCCTGATAGGCTAGCGACTGTATTAAGTCATTGATTAATAATCTGAATGTTCAATTGCCTGATTCAGCGTTCAGGTTTTGATTACGATATTTTGGTAATTAGGTTGATAATGATCGGACCCCATAAGGTGAGGAAGATATTGGCAACCGCATAAGTCATCGTGAAACTTGGCACTGGTGTGCTGTTTTGTGTTTTTTCTAGTAGCGATGCGAATGCAGGGTTTGCACTGCGGCTACCGGCTACAACCGCTAGGGCTTCAACTGGGTTTTTGATTTTCAACACGTAGTAGTTGAATAGGAACGTTAGGATCTGAGGAATCAGGGTCACTAACACGCCAAGTAACAGCAGCGTTACGCCATTTTGTTTGATGGCTGTTAACGCAGGAGCACCTGCATTGATACCAACTACCGCAACAAATACCGCTAGGCCAAATGTCTGCATGAAATTAGCAGCGCCGTGGTTAATACTGCCTAAGCGTGGAGTGCGCATTCTTAGATAACCCACAAGCAGACCGGAAACCAGACAACCTAAACCTGAACCCAGAGCGATATGAGAGCCACCAATGGTGAAGCCGATTTCGCCGATGAGGTAACCCAGTACCATACCGAACGACATGGTTACGAAGTCAGTTACACTCGCGAGCGGGCTGTTGTAACCGATTTTTTTCACTACTTTAGCCAGGTCTTCTTTTTGACCGACAAGGGTAATCTCGTCACCTAAGTGCAACTCTGTTTCAGGCAGTGTTGAGATGTCGTGTCCCATACGTGACAGTTGAGCGATATAAACGCCGCGGCGAATACGTGCATTGGTTTCGTCGTGAAGCCTGCGCAGAGTAATACCGGCCAATATCTTATTGGTGAGTACGACTTTTTGTTGTGTATGAACGACGTTGTTTTCTTCGCTGAATTCACCCAGTTCAACACCAAGTGACGTCACTTTGGGAAAGGCTTGAGTTAACCCCGTTAGATAAACTTTGTCGCCTGCCGCTAAGATAGGGTTGCTTGCAATATCTAAATTAGAATCGGTATTTTCGTTGATGCGATAGATCGCTTCGATGGTGAGATCAGCATTGAAGGCTTCTTCTAGTTCAACAACACTTTTGCCAATAAACATTGAGTTCGCAGTTACTTGGTAAGCGCGTGAAGATACTCGGTTTAAAGCAACAAACTCACCTTCGTTTAATTGCTTGCTGCCAGAGCCCATCTGCTCAGCGAGCTTTTTCGCTTCTTTGGTGATGTTCCAGCCCATAACCATAGGGATAAGAGACATCATCAAAATTGGGCCCAGTGAGCCGAAGATGTATGTGATCGAGTAACCAACAGCCACGTTTGTTTTAAGCGTTGAGGTTACATCTGGAGCCAGGTTTAGTTGGTCAATCGCGTTACCCGCAGTACCAATGATCGCCGATTGTGTTAAGCCACCAGCCGCCAAACCAGCTGCTAAGCCTTTGTCTAGCCCTGCCCATTTAGCGAGAAGAACGACCGTGATTAATCCGATAAACGTCATCACAAAGGATGCGAATAAACGGGTTAACGATGAAAGGCGAAATGATGAGAAAAACTGCGGACCGCCGTTGTAACCCACCATAAAAATAAATAAAGCAAAGAAGATACTTTTCACTTCATTAGAAATTGCGATTCCACCAATTTGTCCAAGTGCAACGGCTACCAGAAGTGAACCAGCAATACCGCCAAGTTCAAATTTACCTATTTTTATTTTGCCAATTAGGTAACCAAGACCTAATGAGAGAAAAAGAGCTATGAATGGATAGTCTCTTAATTGTTCAATTATAAATGACATAGTAAATCCTTGATGGAACATCATGTTAATAACTCGACGTTCCAATTTTTAGATATGTTTTATTTAAAGTGGCGTTTCATTATTGACGCCACTTAGACAATCATAGTGCTTAAGAACTTTGCTTTTTATGGTGTAAGCGTGATGATTGTTTATGTGCGTGCGTTTTATCTTTATGGTGCTTATTGTGGTGACCATCTGGATGATGATTAACTAAATGTTTGTGACCTTCAGGTTCTCCGCCATGAGGGTGACCAGAATGAGATGGTTGATGCTCTCTATATTCTAAATGGTCTTTATTATGTTTATGGTCGACATCTTCTCCATATACACGTTTCATTTTTTCTTTAATTGCTACTTTTGTATGGTGTGCTTGATTAGACATATTTATCTCGGTTGGTTGTTTAAGGAACGAGGAGAATTATATCTGTTTGTGGCTAAGATAAATCACGTGTTAATAAAATCGACATAAAGAATGAAAATGATTTTTACTTGATTATTTTACATTAAGTTGTTGTATTTGTTTGTTTTATTTTTATTTTATATAGACTGAATACGATGTTATTGGAGTTTTATTTATTGGAGGTGGTGAACGTTAGAATGGCCGGACTTTAAACACGAGGTGAACACATGAGTAAATATAAAGGCGCTGACGGATCCCCTCATAATTTCCCTAGTCCTGCGTTGTGTGTGAGCCTTTGATATTCGAACATTCCCCATTGATATTGGGATTCATTAATTTGATATCGCCGATGATTTCGTACCTCTCTCCCTAGACGAGGTATGGATAGAACTCGGCGGTGTTTAATGCTGTTGGCTTGGAAGTCAAAATGCCATTTGGCTTGTACTGCAATTAGGCCATTCCACCACATCAAGATTTCAGCGAGCAACGCAATAAGAAGCAGGATATCTAATCGCTTAGTACAGCGAGTTCTGTTGTGACGAAGTGCGATCCCATAGGCGGTACTCTTTAGATCGCGGAAGGCTTCTTCTATCTGCATACGCTTGGCGTACAGATTGGTAATTTGTACTTCATTTAAGATATGTCGAGGGACATTAGTCGCGAGTAGCCACGGCTCCTTTGCACTGCGTTGATAGAGATGTGTAGCGGAGTGTTTTTGGCTGGTTCTACTATGGCGCTGGGCTTTTCGGCCTTTTTCTAATCCCTTATAAACATAGGCTTCACAAGATATCGGTGATCTCTTTGCTAATAAGCAGTTGCCAAGATATTTGGGTTTATGGACAGCGTTTGGATAAAAGGTTTTATTTGAGACCCAAGGTTTTTGAGGTTGTTTGATTGATACTTCACCTCGGACACGACCTAACCAAAACCAACCTTTCTCCTGAACTTGGCGGAACCAAGTATTTCTAAAACCCGCATCAGAAACGATGATCGGACTGATTTTATTCGGCAAAATACTCTGCAATTTATCGAGGAATGTTTGGTGACTTTTCGGTGAATTGTATTGGCCATACTCAAAAACTTGTTCAAAGATTGTGACGGCTCGACCATCAAGTGCAACGGATGCTCTTAACGTCATATAACGAAGTTGTTCACGAACATCAGACCAATCCACAAGGATCACAGGGCATGGGTTAGCGCCCGTTATTAAGTAGGCATGCCATTTATAAATAAGGTCTTTTTCACGATGTAGTTGGCGATTTCCAAGCAGTCTATCAACGCGTTTGATCGCATGTTTTACCGTGGTATTAGTTTCTAGTTTGCGACCTAGTTTAGTCAGCGTTAAGTCTGAGCCGTCAAGTACACTTTTTGTAGCAAGTATCAGAGAACTAACGCGTTTTTTGTGAATGGAGGGGCATTGGTTTTGTATGGTTTGTTGTAGAATCTGAATGTCGCGCATTATTAACCCACTTGTTCGAAATGTGTGTTCAGCGATATTCATTAGATCAAAGACGGCGATGCACGTCTACCTCATTGTTTTTAAGCCTGATTATGAGGGGATTCGCAAGGGTCAGTTGGGAAGTGCCAACCGATATCACAGAAGATTACTATCTAATCATTGGTCGCTGGCATGAACTGAAGCGGGTATTGAATAGCGATGATCGTCAACATTATCTGGTGCTGGTGGAAAACTTTGTAAATGAGATAGACCACTTCGTTTTCAAGCTTCAGGAGTTTTCAGAGAATAAGCTGATTAAATTAGCGTGGGCTGGTGGTATTGGCTTAGGTGGCATTCTCGTCATATCTCTTTTTGTTGTTCACTTTGTACGTAAACAAGTTGTTAAACCTCTCCATGCGCTAGTCGGCGCAAGTCAGAGGATAAAAAATAGCGACTTCAAGGTGGAATTGCAGGTTACCAGCAACAACGAATTGGGTATTTTGACGAAAACGTTCAACTCAATGGCCAAAGATTTGGGTGTACTTTATCGAAACCTCGAAGATGTCGTTGATGCCAAAACGGTTGAACTGCAAAACGCGAACCAATCATTACAAGCACTTTATTATTCATCTCAAGAACTCACGGTAACGCGGATTGCCCCTGAAAACTTTCGGGCCATCTTGCAGCACTTAGTCAGCTTAGAAGGAATCGAGTCGTTAAGATTAGAGATTGTAGATAACTCAGGTCGTTCATTGATAATGGATGAGGGCTACGACGCGAATCGTGAGTATGAAAAATTTGAGATGAAGCTGGATGATAACGAGCTCATTTTAGGTTACCTGTATTGCTCATATCATCATGGGCACTCAACAAAGACGTTAATAGAGAGCTTTATTCAACTGTTATCTCGTGCAATCTATTATAATCGCGCGCAAAAGAAAGCCGAGCAGCTTATTATTATGGAAGAGCGTGCGACAATAGCACGTGAGCTGCATGATTCACTTGCTCAGTCGCTTTCATACCTGAAGATTCAAGTGACTTTATTGAAGCGTGTGATTGGTAAATTACCTGAGCAAAAACACCGCGAGCAATCAGAGCAAATTGCTTCAGAGATAGGTAACGGCTTAGCCGATGCTTATACTCAGTTAAGAGAGTTGCTCACGACATTTAGGTTGTCCATTAAAGAGGGCAACTTCGGAGATGCTTTGAGCACCATGCTCGAGCAACTCAGTGAAAGAACAGATGCCAAGATTAACTTAACCAATAATCTGTCATCGATTGAGCTTGATGCACACAGTCAGGTTCACTTGCTTCAATTGATTCGAGAAGCAACAATAAACGCAATAAAACACGCCAATGCCGACTTGATAGATGTATGCTGTATCGATGAAGATGGTGAAGTATTAGTCGTGATCAAAGATAATGGAGATGGCTTTGACCTAGGTAGTTCGAGAATGAACCACTATGGAATGAGCATTATGCAGGAGCGTGCGGCAAGACTGAATGGCGACTTAACGATTGAAGCAGCTCAAGGTGAAGGCTGTACAGTCATATTGAAATATAAAAGTTTGAAGGAAGTTAAAGTTGACGATTTGTAAAGTAATGCTGGTCGATGATCATCCATTGATGCGCCGAGGTATAAGCCAATTACTAAGCTTTGAAGACGAATTTGAAGTGATTGCAGAAGCGAGCAATGGCACCGAAGCCGTTGCACTTGCTCACGAAGAAGAACCTGATTTGATCCTTTTGGATCTGAATATGAAAGGGATGTCTGGATTAGATACCCTAAAAGCACTTCGTACCGATGGTTCAAGCGCTAACATTGTCATCTTAACCGTATCGGATAGCCCTGCAGATATAGAAGCTATTGTAAAAGCGGGCGCTGATGGTTACTTGTTGAAAGACACTGAACCCGATGAGCTCATTGAACTGCTTAAGCAAGCACACAGCGGCGATAAAGCCTATAGCAGTGTCGTTTCTCGTTACCTAAATGATGCTGACAGTCGTAATGATATCTTTGACCAACTGACTGAGCGTGAAACTCAGATCCTTCAAGAAGTTGCGAAAGGTTACCGTAACAAGCAAATTGCTGATCATCTGTTCATTTCTGAATCGACAGTTAAGGTACATATGAAGAGCTTGCTGAAGAAGCTGCAGGTACCTTCACGTACGGCTGCAACGGTTCTTTATCTAGAACGTTACGGTGAAATGAAGTAGGGCTTGTTCCTTTGAAATAAACTATTTCAAGCCATACTATTAGTTACAAGTGTTCGGATCAAATAGCGTTAGCTTCAAACGACATTGAACATGTGACATTAAAAAAGGCGCTGAACTATTAAGTTCAGCGCCTTTTTGTTTAAGCATTTTATATCTAAATTAGCATGTCTCTTTTACTGAGAATTAAGCTGCCATTGGTACTAGAACAAGCGTACCGAAGATAACTGTGATAAGACCACAGATTACTGGGACAGATGTACGTTTTACGACTTCAAATGGGCTGATTTTACCCATACCAGAAGTCGCTACAATTACACCAGATACTGGCGAGATGGTACGACCTAGGTTCGATGCTTGAAGCATTGGGATGATTAGGAACGCTGGGTTCAAGCCCATTTTCGCTGCCAGTGATGGAGCAAGCTCTACGAATGCATAGAATGGCGCGTTACCAGAGCCTGTCGCGATAGCAGCCGCAACCGTTAGACCTGTCAGGATTAGCATCAGTGCGATACCACCTGCGCCTGCCGATTCAGCAAGACCGATTAGGTTATCAATCGCACCGATAGACATTAGACCTTGAGCAAATACGCCCGCCGCAACCAACAGCATTACCACGCCTTTGAATGCTTCTGCCATGCCTTGGTAGCAAGAATCTAGATCTTCTAGCGTTTTTTCGCCGTCGAACTTCTTCACAACGTAATCGATGATTGCGCCCACGAAGATAGAGCCCACTACGATGGTGTAGATATCAAGTGACAGGCCTGGAATTGTACGGCCGTTAAATAGGAATACACCGATGATAGGCAGGAATGGCAACGCAGCGTAGAAAGCGGGTGCTGTCGTTTCAATGTCAGAAACATCTACTTTTTCCATTGGTGTGTTTTCTTTCTTATCCAGATACTTGTTCCAGAAGAAAGCGGCTGCAGCCATTACGATGATTGCACAAATAGAAACTGGAAGTACCGTTTGAACGGCAAACACATCAAGAGACATTCCTGATTTTTCAGCTGCAATAACCACATCACCAGACGTTGGTGAAAGGATAATTGCCGCAGGCGAAGCACAAACCGCGACAGCAGCAGGGCGAGAAATACCCATTGCTGTCATCATTGGGAATAGGGTCGCCATCAATAGAACACCAAGGCCTGTTGCAGAACTTACTGCTAGCGACATTAGACACGCTACGATGTAAGCCGCAACAAGAAGTACATAGGGAGACTTGATAGCTGCAAGTGGTTTAGAAAATTGCTTTACTACCACGTTGTTCGCGCCGATATGAGTCATGTATGAAGCGAAACCACACAGAAGCATGATTTGCATGCCTAGGCCGCCCCCGCGGTATTGAAGCATGTACTTAACGAATTCTAGTGCGTCGGTAACCATGTTACCTGTTGAAGCTACCTTAGCTGGTAAAACTGTGTGACCAACAAGGCCAGTAATAAGAAGTAGGGCAAGGCCAGCAGTTAATAATACACCCGCTGCTTTATAGCCTTTCACAATAAAGTAACCAACAGCGATGGTAATCACTAATCCGATCAAGAGCTCTAGCATAGAAATCTCCACAAAGTTTAAAAAATATAAGAAAGTGTTTCAGAATATGACAATGAATGTACAGAAAACTGCACTGTGGCACGAGGCATAGTTGAGGTTGATATGATCTAAGACAAACATTTTTTTCGATGTTAATTATGGTTATAAATCATGATTAACTACTGTTGTTTAGATGTTAATAAACAAATTATGTGGCTTGATAGAATATAACTTGGATCACTTTTGATTAATTCAGTTGCATATGATTGGCTGGTTTATAAAATTATCGTGTTTTGTCTATTTGTCGAGGTAACTGACAGGAAAGGGGGCTTTATGACAAGAAAGTGGGTTGTTTTATGATTTGGCGCCTACTGAATTAGGTTGATAAACGCCAAATCATTGGAGGATGAAAAGTACTTATTATTGCAATGTACTCATCAATTTATATTTAACTCAGGTTCGGTGTTTGAATAAGTCGGTAAATCAGGACAGGCCATCTTTTTACAAAAGTGGATCATGCCATTTTGAGTGACGAGCAACAGCTCATCATCGTTTAGAGGTATGTAAGGCATTGCGTCTGACGACAATACAGAACCTTCACTGATCATGACTTTCTCATAGAACTCTAACTCTCTATTCGGCAAAATTTGCTCATGTGCACTTTCATCTAATGAAATATTGTGTTGAGTGGCCGTATAAGATCCAGATGAAGTAAAGCCGGCTTGTTTGGTAGACACATATAATAAATCGTAGCTATTATTTTTCTTAAATTCGATATTGATTGACGACTGATTATAGATAACTTTATTCGTTGGGGTGATCACAGACGCAGCGTTAGCTAAATAATGACCTTGCAAATGAACTTTAGGAAAAATAGTCGTCAGCCAACCGACTAAAACACCAATTAGTGTCACTCCAATCAATGTACGTATTTCTTTATTCACAAGTTACTCCTGTAAAATCACTAGGGAAGCTTAAAGATTTTCCTGAATTATCGATGATGATTTTTCGTCCTTTATGCTCATAAAGAGTAACGTTATTCAGCTCATTAAAAGTAAACTCGTCTGATGCTATTTTACAAGAAAGAAAATGCTGACCAGTGAGCTCTTCCACTAAGCTATTTCTATCTAAATATGTGAATAGGTAGTGAGAACAAACAGCGGCAATTATAAACAAGGCTATCAGTGTCAATAGATTGTTTTTCTTATCTACAGGGGCGGCTGATTCAGCTTTGGTGTTTTCTTCATTAGAGTTAACTGTTTGTTGTTCAGCTTCTTCTGATTGCTGTCGTCGTTTTATTTTTTGTAATGCGCGTTCTTTGTCTTGCGTTACTTGCCCTGCAAATCGGTAACCTTTACCGCGTTCAGTGACAATGATCATTCCGGTCTTATCTTCTAAAGCTTTGCGACAAATGGAGATAGTCTGCATTAAGCTGCCATCTTCTACATATATACCTTTGGACACCCACACTTGCTCGATTAGAACTTGGCGAGTGATCACTTCATTCGGTCTAGAGATAAAATATTTGAGTAACTCTGACTCATTAGAACCTATTGGGTAGGTACGGCCCGTCTTGAAGTGATGGATTTCACTCTCTTCTAAATTGACCTGTATATCATCATTGATAATGAATTCAGCAGACATCTGGGTTCTCGTTGTTATAAGCGTTCTAACGTAAATATAACAAATGTCAGCATAAATATAAACTCACTATTTTTCGTGCTAGTACATTGTAAGTTATTAAATATAAACAATTAATCTTTATCATTTAGACTTTCTTATAAACCTTTTTTAGGTTGTTTAATGCGTTTTAAGGTGCTTGGTGTTCACTGCTATTGGATCATTGTTCGGTGACGCTGATTTAGTGGGTGTGGGTTAACGGCTCAAATTTCTTACGTAGTTCTATCAACGTGTCATTCCAACTCTGTGTTGCCTTGCTCTCTGCGAATAAAAGTCAAGCTTACCTCTGACTCAATTGGCAACTCAAATAACAATAAACGCATGACCACACCAGTTAAATGCGAAAGCTACGAGGTAGAAATTTTGAAAGAATTCAATAAGCCATATTTATGTGGACTAATAACGCTAGCCTTATTCGGCTGTCAGTCGGAAGACCCGACTCAAGAGCCCGTTTCAGTATTAGTGCCCTACAACATAAATGAGTTACCAAAACCGAACGACGGTTACGGGTATGACGACGACGGAACTATCACTGGAGTCGGTGAAGACGTTGCAGCAATGTCATCGACTAACGACGCGTATTATCAAGATTACAATAACTCATACGCAGCTTTAGACGGCTGGGGGCTTTGTGCAGAACCGATTTTAATTCCTCTACAAAGTGTTAATTCTGATAAGCGTTATCCACTAAATAACGAATCCTTAGCCGGGAATGTTGTATTAATTGATAACGTAACCGGTGAGGAAGTTGATACTAAAATATCAGCTGACGGTTCCAATATTACTATTCAATGCGAATCAGGATTAAAAGAAGGAACGACGTATTCGATCGTTGTAACTGATGGGGTAAAAACTGAATTTGAAGAACCTCTAAAAGCAGACTCTAGTTTTGATGAATTGATTTATTCAGGTGTTCCGCTAGAAAGCGATAAAGAACTAGGTCTTCAAGAGCAAGTCTTGAGTGCAATTGATTCATATTATGCATTATATCCAGATAAGGGTATTCCTGTATATGCAGCGCAATTTAAAACTCAGAGTTCATATTCGTCACTGGATGCGATGAGAGACAATCATGTCAAGTTCAACACCAAATTTTTAGATGGTTATGAGAAAGTTCGAGAGTTTAATGGAGATTACAATCAATATTCTAAGAAGTTAAGAATACCGTCGTATTTACCTTTTACTCAGGCTCGAGAATCCGAGTGCCTTATTGATGAGTTTGATCCGAAAGAAAACTGCCCACCACTCTATGAATGGATCACTAATGCCGACGGTGGTTTTCCTACTGCTGAGATGTCAGCCCCTAAAGTAATAGAATTCCTCAACATAACGGCTGATATTTATTTGCCAAATTACGAAGATACTCCAAGGCCAAAAGAGACATCGACTGGATTTCCAACAGTAGTATTCATCCATGGTGTGACGGCGGAGCGCGGCACCGCTTCTTTGATGGCTGCGGAATATACAAAAAAAGGTTATGCCGTTGTTGCGATTGACATGCCATATCACGGAGAACGTATGCGTTACGACAATACTGACTCTGATGGTGAAGGTACAGGAGTTGAAATAAGCGCTCGAGCAAATAAAGCGTTTTTCATCAATATAGATTCGCCTTTAGCACTGCGTTCTAATCTTCAACAGTCTGTATCTGATTTCTTGGGGCTTCGCTATGCGTTAAGCCAAGAAGGCTGGGTTGATAACAATAACGTTCACTTAATTGGGCAGTCGTTGGGTGGGATCATGTCGGTGATGGTAAGTGAGTTCAGCCAAGTCAGTCCTGATTTTCACTCTAAGTCCGATTTCGGATTCAACACGGTGAACTTTGTTGTTCCGGGGCAAGGGCTAACGAACTTGGTTCTGTCTTCTCAAACCTTAGGCCCTGAAATGTCTGAAGGTGTTAAGAAGTCTCCAGATGTTCAGCGTGGCATTGCTGAAACGGTGATACCCGATACCTGTACAGTGGAGGCAACAAATCAACAATGTATTGAAGCACTTAGAGAGTTTGTCGAACTGTCATCTGATAACGCTCTGCTTGTTAGTCAGTTAGAGAATGACATTTTTGATTTGGTTGTGACAGACCTTAAACAAGGGGTTCAAGCCACAATTGATAGTGCTGACCCTGCTAGCTTCATCTCTCGTCAAGTTGCAGCTCAACAACCCACTCTTTTGTTAGCGGCCGTCGGAGATTGTGGTGAAACCTGTGATGTAGGTGTTGATTATGTTCCAGATAGCGTTATTCCAAATACCGCCCCAGACAATATTCGCACTGGTACCGAGCCACTAATTACTGCCCTTGGCTTAGACCCCATAACAGGTACGACTCGGAATACGGATGAACCACGTGGAGTCGTAAGAACAACGACGGGTGGACATGGTACGTACTTATTCCCGTATGAAGGCCCTGTAGATGAAAATGGCTTGCCGGGAATGCCAGGTGAAAACATGGCAGACGTTCGTGAAGCTGTAGATACTCAGCAAGTTGCTGTTGCTTCGATGGTAATGACTGACGGTTCGCTAGTTGTCATCAATAACGAAGATCATATCGAAACAGAGGTGTCTCAAGATGAAGAATAAACTTATATTGGGCACCGCAGCTGCTCTCATTCCTTGCTTAACAAACGCCGCAGGATTCCAACTTAACGCACAATCAGCAACAGGGTTGGGCCGTGCATTTGCGGGCGATGCAGTGATGGCAGATAGCGCGGCGATTGTTGCTAAGAACAGCGCTGCGATGGCTTATATCGAGCAACCAACACTCTCTGTTGGTGCTATTTATATCGATAGTGGTATTGATGTGTCTAATGTTAGCTACACGCCGATGAGAGGCTATACAGACACACTCGATGATCAATCTCTAGATGCGGGAACTTTGGTTCCGAACATTCATTATGTTCATCCTATTGAGGGTTCGAAGTTCACTCTGGGTGCAACTGTGCACTCTAACTTCGGTACCGATGTTGAGTTTGACGAGTCGTTCGAAGCGGACGAGTTCGGAGGTAAAACGGCGCTTTCCAGTATCAACGTTGGTTTTGCTGTCGCTTATGAGTTGTCTGAAAAAATCAACTTAGGTGCAGGTCTTGATGTTATCTACGGTGAAGGCGAGATTCACCGTAAAGATCTACTTGATGTCGATGCAGACGGGTTTGGTCTGGGTGCAAATGTTGGTGCGACTTACCAAGTCAACGAACACAACAAATTTGGTATTAGTTACCGTTATAGCCCCGATATCGAAGTTGAAGGGGATATCTGGATGCTGGGTTCTGGTACGGCAGAAAAAATGAATGTTCCGTTACCAGACACTTTAGAGTTTTCTGGATGGCACCAAATCAACGAGCAATGGGCATTCCATTACAGCCTGCAATGGGTGAATTGGTCTGAATTTGATTCATTAACGTCTGATTCTTACGACGATTCTATCAAGGAGTATCAATGGAAAGATGCGGGGCATGTTTCGGTCGGTGGTACATACACCATGTCAAAAGACATCGTGCTAAGAGCTGGCTACATGTACGACATTTCTCCAACAGACGAACTCACATCGTTATCTATTCCTGATGTTAATCGTCACTGGTTCACCGTCGGAGGGACATATAACTTCACAGCTGCCAGTTCTGTTGACATTGGTGTCGGATTTATCATCGGAGAATCACAAGATATTGACGAAAGCCTGACGACTATTCCGGGAACGAGTTCCAATATAACTGCTGATGTGACTGCCAATGCTCTTTTGCTTGGCGTTCAATATCAGCATCGTTTTTAACTTTTACTTTGGAGTTCTAAACGTAAAAATTTAGGAATCATATAAAAATTGCAGGGCTCGACAGTGAGTTGAGCCCTTTTCTCATTATTAGCTGTTTTAGCATTATTTAAATAGCTGGAAGCTCATTAAGTAAGAAATAGCTGCTTAGAAAAACGTTTTAATTCAGACGAATTCAACGGTTATGGTTATTAAAAATGAAATTTACAAAGCTTAGCAAAACAATCTGTTTGGCGCTGTTTGCCTTACATATCACCCCGACGTTTGCCCAAGACTCAAACCTGATTCCTGTGACTATCGAAAAAGCTCACAAACAAGCATTCACTTCTTCAATTAACGAGGTAGGCAAAATTAGGGCTACGGATTCTGCTGCATTGACATTTAGTGCTTCCGATAAAATTCTTAACATCCATTTCAAAGATGGAGATTCGGTTAAAAAAGGCGAACTGATCGCTCAATTAGATAACACCAAAGCGAAAGCCGATTTAGACAAAGCTAGAAGCTCTTTAGCACTAGCCAAGTCGAAATTGAAGCGAGTACAAGAATTACTAAAGAAACAGCCTGACTCTATGTCTCAACAAGATGTTGAAGAGCTAGGAGAACAGGCAAATCTAGCAGCCGCTGATTTCCGTCAGAAAGAAGCGCTGATGAATGACTATTTGTTGGTTGCGCCATTTGATGGGCAGTTAACCAATTTTACCCACTCAGTAGGCAGTAAGATCGATGGCGCCACTGCGTTAGTGAGCTTGATTAAGCTTGATCCTGTCGAAGTTCAATACTCCATTGGACAGTCAGATTTAGGCAACGCTCAGCTCGGCCAAAATGTCTCTATCCAAGTTGATGCTTTTGTCGATGAAGCCTTCTCTGGTGTGGTGGATTACATAGCACCAGCCGTTGATGAAAGCTCTGGCCGCGTAGAAGTGCACGCGCATGTGACCAACCCTGATCATCGTTTAGTCCCAGGTATGTTTGCCAAAGTAAGTCAAATGACGAGCGAGGATTCAACGAAGATGGTGGTTTCTCAAAACTCAGTTCAAGCAAAAGATGCACAGCGCTTTGTTTGGGTTGTGAATGGTGAAAAGATTGAGCAACGCGTTGTTGAATTGGGTGTGAATACGAACGACGGATATGTTGTTGTCGAGAAGGGATTAAAACTGGGCGATAACGTCGTTGTGACGGGGCAACAGAACCTAAAGAAAGCGTCGTTAGTTAAGGTCATGAACCCAAATGCCGAGCAGAAAACGGTTGAGTTGATAACCGAGCAAGCCGCTAAAGAGAGCTCGAAAAAAGCCGTTAAGCCTGAAATAGAAATGACCGAAATTCAGGATGATGAGTCACACCCGATTGAACCTTCTGTTGATTGGACTGAATCATCAAAAGCGGTTGACGACGTAATTAACGAAAGCAGTAAAGGTGCAGAAAAAAAACGTTACTGTTGAGCATTCATCGAATGAAACCCAAAGCAAGGAAACATTAAGCAAGGAAGCCGTAACGAAGGAGAGTGTGAATGAAGCTTCCTGAGATCTGTATTAAGCACCCCGTTTTTGCGTCTGTTCTGAGTATCACGATTGTTTTACTTGGCTTGTTGTCATTTCAAAAACTATCAATTCAGTATTTTCCTGAACATAAAACACCCTCAGCAACGGTAACCGCTGCAATCAACGGCGCGAGTGCGGAGTTCATGTCGCGTAATGTGGCAGACAAGCTGATTACCGCAGCGACTGGTCTTGATAGTGTAAAAACCATGACGACCGACTGCCAAGAAGGGACGTGTAACCTCAAAATAATCTTCGAAGACGACGTTGATGACGTCGAATACACGAGCCTGATGAACAATTTGCGCAGTAGCGTAGAGGCCATTGGTGATTTCCCGCCTAGTATGACGGATAAGCCGACAGTAACAGACGACTCATCTGACACCAGCATGCCGAGTAACATCATCACTTTCGTGAATACCGGCAATATGTCTAAGCAAGATATGTTTGACTACATTAGCCAACAAGTTGTGCCTCAATTCAAACACATTCAAGGTGTTGGAGGTATCTGGGGCCCATATGGTGGTAGTGATAAAGCGGTGAGAGTTTGGTTGCAACCCGATCGTATGATGGCTCTGAATATGAGTGCGTCTGATGTGGTGGGGACACTGAGTTCTTACAACGCGACGTTCACTGCAGGTACTATCAAAGGCGAAGTTCGCGATTTCTCAATTAACCCTGTCAACCAAGTCACTAGTGTTGATGATGTGCGTGATCTGGTCGTTCGTGTCGACAATGGAAAAATCATTCGAATTGGTGATATCGCTGAAGTCAAAATGGGAGAGGAGAGTCTAACGCCGAGTATTTTGCGTGTAGATGATAATCTCGCTATGTCTATTCAGGTGCTGCCACTGAAAAGTGAAAATCCGGTAACAGTTGCTGATAAAGTTAAAAAACAAATTGATGTGATTCAACCTCAGTTGCCTGAAGGCATTGAGATGAAAATGGTTTACAACCAAGCGGATTTCATTAAAACCGCAATCGATGAAGGTTTCATAACTTTGGTTGAGGCCATTGTTCTCGTTTCTGCCGTCGTTGTACTGTTCTTAGGCTCTGTTCGCGTCGCTTCGATTCCGATCATCACCATTCCAGTGTGTGTGATTGGCGTGTTTGCTGTGATGCATTTACTTGGTTTTAGCATCAATGTGCTGACTATTCTGGCGATCATTCTCGCGATTGGTCTAGTGGTCGATGATGCGATCGTTGTAGCTGAAAACTGTTACCGTCATATCGAAGAGGGTGAAACTCCATTTAACGCTGCAATTAAGGGGTGTCGAGAGATCGTCTTTCCTGTGATTGCGATGACGCTGACTTTAGCGGTTGTTTACTTGCCAATTGGCCTGATGGCTGGTTTGACCGCCGATCTGTTCAGGCAGTTCGCGTTCACGCTTGCAGCAGCGGTGATCATCTCTGGATTTGTGGCATTAACGCTTTCGCCAATGATGAGTGCTTATTTAATGAAGCCTGTATCAACGCCTCCAAAATGGTTCCAAAAGGTCGATGCCAAGCTTAACCGACTGTCTGATGTGTATACCAGAGAACTGGGTAAGTGGTTCGAGCGTAAAGCACTGATGAGTGGTATCGCTTTGATGCTGATTGCTCTGTCTGCTTTGGCTGTTTGGACAATGCCTCAAGTGCTGCTTCCAACTGAAGATACTGGTTTTGTTGAAGTCACATCGACACCGCCAACAGGCGTAGGGCGACAATACCATTTAGACAATAACGCACAGCTAAATAGCGTATTTGCCGATGATAATTCAGTAGAAGCGAACCTATCTTACATAGAAGGGACACCCACAAACCATGTGCTACTGAAGCCGTGGGGAGAGCGTGAGAAATCCGCTGATGAGCTGGTGAACGAGTTTATTGCTAAAGCGCAAAGTTCAGTCTCTGCCTACGGCATGTCTTTCAAGGTTCGTTCTGCAGATAACTTGAATATCGCGACCAACATGATATTAGAGCTCACGACGGTGAACCGTGACACATCAGCTTTGTCAGAAACCGCGCATCAGGTTGTTGAGGCACTAGAAGACTACGAGGGCGTAACTAACGTTAAGAACTCGATGTTACGTGATCAATTACGTTATGACTTGTCAATTGACCGCAATGCCATTGTGTTGTCTGGCGTTGATTATGGAAATGTAACCAACGCACTGTCGACATTCTTAGGCTCTGTTAAAGCGGCTGATTTACAAGCAGATGACGGTTATACCTACCCAATACAAGTACAAGTAAACCGTAAAGATCTTGGTGATTTCAAAGTGTTGGACAAGTTGTACGTTGACTCTCAATCAGGTCAAAGACTTCCGTTGTCCCAGTTCGTTTCTATTAAACAAGTAACGTCGGAATCGAACTTTAAGACGTTCATGGGGCAAGACAGCGCGGAAATTACAGCCGATTTAATGCCTGGATATACGGCCAGCGATGTAAAAGCTTATGTTGATGATAACGTACCGAGTTTATTGCAGCCTGCTCAAAGCTATGAATTCAACGGTATTGTAAAAGACCTCGTTGATTCGAGTGCTGGTGCTCAAGTGTTGTTCGTATTGGCATTGATATTTATCTTTTTGATTTTAGCAGCGCAGTTCGAAAGCTTTGTCGATCCGATGATCATCTTGCTTACCGTACCATTGTGTATTGTGGGCGCGATTCTGACGCTATCGGTATTTGGCCAAAGCTTAAATATCTACTCAAAGATCGGGTTACTGACTCTGGTTGGCTTAGTGACCAAACACGGTATTTTGCTGGTGGAGTTTGCTAACGAGAAACGTAAATCTGGTGCGAGCGCTCAAGAAGCAGCAATCAGCAGTGCGCGTTCAAGGCTGCGTCCTATCTTGATGACATCATTAACGATGATCCTTGGTTCATTGCCGTTGGCACTGGCAGATGGTCCGGGCTCATTAGGTCGTATCAATATTGGTTTGGTGTTGGTCGGTGGTTTATCTGCTGGTACGTTCTTCTCATTGTTTTTAGTACCTGTCGCGTATGTCGGTATGGCGAACTTAAAGCAAATGGATGTGCTAGCTCGACTGAGAACGAAATCAGTATAGAGAGATCGTTCAAATTTAAGCTAGATACTTCAAGGCTCTCATACGAGGGCCTTATTTGTATACGGGGTAGGAATCGAAGGGATCTTTAAAAGTCGTAGTTTAGATTCATTGAGCTGTAGATTTCAGCGTTACTCTGGTCTGACGCAACAGTGGTGTTGTAAATATACTCGGTATCAAACGTGAGTGCCAAATTGCCCATCAGAATGTTCTTCAAATAGCCCTTTAGGTTGTAGTTGGTGTTCTCTTCACCGTAGGCTATGTTTGCGGTTGCACCCATAGAAAAGGTTTCAGTGAGCGTTAGTGAGCCATCAACACTCGCATTGACGATCAGTTCATAGTTCTCTTTATTCGGAAACTCTTCATCGGAGGATTGTCGTTTACTGATTCGATAACCCGGGCCTGCAGAGCCCTGCAGTTTAATTCGTTCAGTATCGTAAAAATGACGACCTAAACCTGTTGCGGTAATAAACTGCTTTCGATAAGTACCAAAGTGGTCGTGCTCAAAACGAGTTGTTGCGACCAAATAGGTGACTTCGTTTAAGTCATAGCTGATGCCATAGTTGGTGGTATAGCGATTGGTACCATCTTCATCATTTTCGGCATCGGTATAATACGTATCGAACTGTACTCGTTGTCCCCAGTGTTCTTTTTTGTAGCCTACAGATATTCCAGAGTTAATCGACAACGATGAACTGGTGTTTTGAGAGTAGATAAACCCCAATTTGGTCAACGTAGTGAAAGGCGATTCGTCTTCTTGTTCTGACTCTTGATTCAAAATTGCTTCATTTTCGAAGGATTGTTCTTCAGTAAGCTCAGCTTGTGCTGTAAGAACCGGTTCTTCCACCGATAGCGTTTCTTCAGCGAATACTTGAAAAGACAGAACCATCGCTGTTAAAGGTAGCGGGTTGAAATATTGTTTGTGTAGAACAGTGTTTCTTAATGTGAATGTAGTTTGTGATATAGCGTTTATCGACATAATGGTTAGGTATATAAAGTGATTTAACACGACCAACCAAGGGTTAATCGTGATGAGTAGACAGTGATCGAATCGAAAGTTTTTAGTGAGCTACGACGCGATAGGCAACGGGGAAAAGAGGGTTTTAATCGCAGAGAACCCGTTGCCTCTATGAGGGTTGAAATCTTCAATATGTACAAAGAATTCAAGGATCTCAGAGGGTTTGTCATCTTCAATCAATAAGAATTCCAACAACCCTTTTTCGATATGACACGAAAGAATGGTTTCGTTTGAATGGTCTGTTGAAATCTGTTCAACATTGATCACAACGCTTGTCTCGGGTAAGACATTGAAAGAGTCCTGCGCACATTTAAGAATACAGCTGCACACGTACTCTCGATATAAGGCGTTACTTTCTGAAAGGGACAAGGTTTCTAACTTTACTTCGCCTTGGCATAAGACCTTTTTATCTTTAGGGATCACGTTGTGCTTATTAACCTGAATGTTGATTTCTAACAGGTGACCATTCTTGTAGGTATTAAAGTTGTGGTTTATTAGTTTGGTGTCGACCACTGAGGCGTTCATCGGGTTCTGCTGAGCTTCAGAAAGGGCAGACAGCTTTGCTTGGCTATCGTTATTCAAAACGCCTTGCGACAATTGATTGCCTTTTGTCCAGTAACTGTAGTTCTGTACCCAATCTACAAATTCCGCTTTGTATTGTTCGATGTCTTTCTCTGCTGCTAGCTCGACATTGTTTGTGAGGGTGTGAAACTTAGATTTGTTACCCAACAGTATATCTAGCCAGTATGGTTTGTATTCATCAAGCGCTTCCATGGCTTTGACTTTATGGTCGAAGTGGACTGTTGGCATTGCAGGCGCAGGTTCCATGGCAATCGACTCCCAATTCACTTTTGGTGTTGGAATGGTATGTACGGATTGGATTAACTGCAGGTGCTGGTTGAACAAGGTCACTTCACTAACCGCGTTCTCAAGTTGTTTCGTATTCATCTACATTCCTGTCGACTGTTGTTCATATCGTTTAGCGTTCATTTTATGGCCAAATGACACTCGGAATATTTCAATGAATGTGAATGATCTTTCGTGAGGTTGTTTGATAATGGTTTAGGAATATTTGTAGTGGTAGGCAGTTTAGTTGCTGCTTATTAAGGGGGACAAATAATACAGAGGTAAGGAACTTAATGAATTCGAAAAAGTATAACTGGTAAGAAAAGATAAACCCTGCGGTCAGAGCAGGGTTTTTATTGAATCAGTTCTGAGTGACTGGTTAGGCGATGTGCGTCATTTTATTGGCTCCTCAAAACCACCGCCTAGGGCGGTGGTGATTGTTCCTTGAGGCTATAGCCTGAAGAAGTGCCCATGTTAGAAGTAACCTCTTATTCACCACAAGTAAGAGGAAACAACCACATGGGCGATTACAGAAGTTCATCACATGTCTATTGGCGTTGCAAATACCATATAGTTTGGACTCCAAAGTACAGATATAAGATTTTGAAAGATAAGGTAGGAAAGGAGCTTTATCGTTCAATCTATATTTTGTGCAATATGAAAGACTGCGAAGTTTTAGAATTAAATGTTCAACCAGATCATGTTCATCTTGTTGTCATTATTCCTCCCAAGTTATCAGTATCGAGTTTGTTAGGAGTTTTAAAAGGCCGAACAGCAATTCGACTTTTCAATAGATTCCCACATATACGTAAGAAATTATGGGGAAATCACTTTTGGGCTAGAGGGTATTTTGTAGATACGGTCGGTGTGAATGAAGAAGTCATTCGGCGATATGTACGACACCAAGATAAGCAGGACATAGAGTATGAACAACAATTACAGTTATTGAAGAACTGATAGCGCGGACGCCCCCTTTTAGGGGGTTATAAAGCAAAACCGCCTTCTAAGAAGGCGGATATTTTTTTAAGCACAAAGGTTTCAATACAATCTTCAGTCGCAGCCATGTAGTCGGCGATGTGTTGGCTCGCTAAGTGTTTGTCTAGATGGGCTTCAGACTCCCAGTTCTCATGAAAAACGAAGTGAGCAGGGTTGATGTTATCTTGGTGCAGGTCGTAGTTAATACAGCCGTCTTCAACACGGGTTTTGTCGATCAATTTAATCATCTCAGCTTTTACAAACTCAGTTTTGTCTTCTTTA
This sequence comes from Vibrio lentus, assembly GCF_030409755.1. Lineage (NCBI taxonomy): Bacteria > Pseudomonadati > Pseudomonadota > Gammaproteobacteria > Vibrionales > Vibrionaceae > Vibrio > Vibrio lentus. The sequence goes on along the minus strand of NZ_JAUFQE010000001.1, from coordinate 609,833 downwards.
GAGACGATCGTTGCAATAATAGTCAGCTTGCTCATTTTCAATTCCTCGGCTTTAAACTCGATAAGTTCACGTAATATAAGTATAAATTCAGATTGAAGAAAGAGTTCTGAAATCCAATAACTATGGTTCTTGGCATCCACAATTCAAGCTCAAGAGCTGAAAGCTAGTGGTAATCCATTACGCTGATTAAAAAAGCCCTCATAGCAATATGAGGGCTTCAGAACAAGAATCAAACTGTGTTGTTACTTGGGTGTTAAGCGTATTGTTCTACTGTCATCGCCCAATTTTTCTTCTGTTGTTCAAAATTCATTTTGATTTGTTGGTAGCGAACTTTAAGAACAGAGTGTTCGTACTTTTTCACAACGTCTTCACGTTTACTTTCAAGTAGCTGTTTTTTGACTTCGTAGTATTCGTTCATGTTTGATACTAGAGCATCGAACTCTTGTTGAAGCTTGTCTGCGATTTGCTGTTTGTCGGCACGGTGCATGATTTTCTGCTGAGTGCGTTTCAGTAACATTGTCGCTTCGGCCTTTTCAATACGAGCTTGTGGTGTTTTCTTAAGCTTACTTGCTAGGCCCATCAAAGAAGCACTCTTAATCAACCATTTCGTTGGATCGTATTGCCACCAGTAAATGCCATTACGGTAGTCGTTCTCAAAGATGTGGTGGAAGTTGTGGTAGCCTTCGCCAAAAGTGAGTACTGCTAACACACCGTTATCACGAGCTGTGTTTTTGTCAGTAAAAGGTTGGCTACCCCAGATATGAGCAAGAGAGTTTATGAAGAAGGTTGTATGGTGGTTAAGTACCAAACGAACCGCACCTACGATTAACAACATGCCAATCACATCGCCGTAAATCACACCTAATGCGATAGGAACACCAATGTTCATGAGTAACGCGAGCAAAACGTAGTGCTTATGCTGCCACATCACGATCTTGTCTTTCTTCAGGTCGCGACAATTCTCGTAATCAGTATACATTGCTGTGTTGTAATTACGGATCATCCAACCAATGTGTGAATACCAGAAGCCACGTTTGGCTGAGTATGGGTCTTTGTCGTTGTTGTCGACATGCTTGTGGTGCACTCGGTGGTCAGAAGACCAGTGTAGTGCACTGTTCTGGAGAGCAAATGCACCGCCCAAAGCAAACAGGAATCTTAGGCTTGAATGCGCTTCAAACGCTTTATGAGACCATAAACGGTGATAGCCTGTTGTGATAGACAGATTACAAAAAGTAAAACAGACCGCTAGCCATATCCAGTGCTCCATTCCATAGCCAAAAAAGTAGCCATAAACGGGAGCCGCAACAACAGCAAGCAGCATACTAGAAGAGAATACAAAAATATTGAGCCAGATTAATGGTGGCTTCTTTGTTGATGGTTTGTCAGCACTATTCATTAGCAAAATTTCCATTGGGCTTACATCTGTGCGCTAGAATATCAGCGTACACGTGTAAGTCAATATTGAAAGTGTAAACGTGTATTAGTATGTTTTGCTTAAATATTGTATAAAGGTAGTGTGAAATGTAGTAGCAAGTCATAAATGGAAGTACTAAGGGCTAATAAATGGAAATTAAGGTAGCTGAATATAAAGATTATGAGCGGATTGCCCAATTACACGCGGATAGCTGGAAGCTATATTACCGTGGCATTCTTGCTGATGATTACTTAGAAAATGATGTTTTGGAGGACAGATCTGTTATTTGGCAGACTCGTTTGATTAATCCTCCTTTTAACCAACATGTTTTATTGCTTGAAGAGGGCGGTTTACTGGTTGGTTTTGTCTGCGCGTTTGGTAATCACAACTTTGAACGTGGTACGTTCATTGATGCGTTACATGTAGACAATAATTACCGCGGTCGTGGTGTAGGCAAACGTCTTTTGTCTGAGTTATCGAAGTGGTTACAGCAATATTATTCGGATTCAGGACTGTACCTAGAGGTGATGTCTGAGAATCACCAAGCCATTGCGTTTTATCAAGCGATTGGTGGCAAAGAAGAACTAGAGCAAGTTTGGAACGCACCATGTGGGAGCCAAGTGAACGAGAAGGTGATTTCTTGGGGTTCTCCAGAGGAGCTGGAACAAAAAACGGCGAGTGTTGTGTATTCTTAACCCGTAATTAAATATGCCTATTTTTAACGAACTAACGTTAATTTAAGTGCGGTTAGAACGAATAAAGCCCCAGACTGAATAGGTCTGGGGCTTTCTCATTTTTAGGGCGCTATTGGGCTTCTAGTCCGACCAAGAAATGCAGTTTCTTCCCTTCTTCTTCGATGAATAGAGAGCTTGATCGGCATCGTTGATGAGTTGTTCAACCGATCCTAAGGCTTGAGTCACATGCTTGACGCCAATAGATACCGTGACTTCAAATCGAAGCTGAGCTGGGCAAGCCAATAAGTCGTCTGCTAGCTGCTTAATGCTTGCTTCACTCTCGTTTTGGATGATGACCAAAAATTCTTCACCTCCGTAACGAAAGCAGGTGCTATGTTGTGGCAAGGTGTCTTGAATAGCTTCAGCCAAATCTTTGATGACTGCATCCCCGGTCTGATGGCCATAGGTATCATTGATTGACTTAAAGTGATCAACATCGATCATGATAGTGGTCATTGAAAGCTGGCGGTCAATGTTCGGTTCAATAACTTGATGCAGATACAGTCGGTTATAGCATCCGGTGAGTGCATCTTGATACGAGAGAGCTTCAAACAAGTTAGATTGCTTACGTAGCTGGATGGCTTGTTTACGAAGCTGTTCTGATTGAGTAAAACGTTTATGTACTTCGAAATCTCGTCTTAAACAAGAGGCTGCAATAAGAATGTAAGCTGAAGCGTATACGGAAATAGTTTCCATTTCGTGACTAGGTTCTGCTGCGTAAAGTGGTGGTGCTAAGCCAACGAGATAGCATAAGAAGATAATGGTCAGCGCGCTTAAACTATATCGAGCGGACATTCTGGAAAATGTCCCAACGTAGATCATCACGAGGATGGTGCCACCTTGATAATCTAAGTTCCCGAAATCAATGGCGATGCGACCAACATAGACGAGAAATAGGGCGCTGATGACCAGAAGACAAGCTTCGAGCTGCTGCAAGTGGTTAGGTTTATGTTTGATGCAGTAAGCCGCAACGAACATCATGATGACGAAAAGTACCGTTCTCAACACCACAGGGAAAATGCATTGTGCCCCAAAATTGATGTAATCGGAGATAATGAAAGTAAAGAATATGGTAATAGGTACGTAGATGAATTTTACGTACGGTAGATAGATTTCATTGTCGAAATAAGTCTTAAATCGTTGGTTTTGAAATCCGGGGTATGAACGCATTGGAGGTAAATCGCTACTGTGTCACAATAATTTGGTGCAAGTATGTCTACGTCAATGCTGGTTGTAAATGCGAGTTTTTATTTATGTGACAATATGTTAGTTCTATCATCATAGGTGTGCAGTTTTTATGCTCACGCTCTAACTTTTCGCGGTCAGAGCGTGAATATCTTATAATTTCAAAGACGTTAGCGCTTGTTTTTCAAGTAACGCTTACGGCGCTCTTCTTTCTTCTTAATCTGTTGTTCAGCTTTCAGTGCAGCCGCTTCTTCAACTTCAACCAGTTCTTTAGTAATCATCTCTGGTAGCTCTAGCGTAACTTTACCTAAAGTACCGCTGCGAAGTTCGTGAAGAAGGATTTCAGAACATTTGTGAATGTCTATATGACCACCTGCACGAAGTGCACCGCGCTTACGACCAATGGCTTCCATCAATTCGATATCTGACTCTGGCAGTTCTTCAATTTGGTAGCGTTCTTTCAAAAGGTGAGGGTACTGCTTAGCTAGATACTCGACGGTGTAGAATGCGACTTCATCGTATTCCATTGCCGTGTCTTTTACCGCACCTGTAGCGGCTAGGCGGAAGCCACTGTGTGGGTTTTCTACTTTAGGCCAAAGGATTCCTGGAGTATCTGAAAGGATCACGCCATTTTGAAGGTTGATACGTTGTTGGCGACGAGTTACTGCAGGTTGGTTACCCGTTACCGCAATCGTACGTCCAGCCAAACAGTTGATGATGGTCGATTTACCCACGTTCGGGATGCCCATGATCATTGTACGAATATTCTTACCCATCTGTTCACGATGCGGTGCTAATTTACGTACTAGCTCCATAACGTGGTTAACTTCTTCTTTAGCGCTGGTGGTAATCGCAATCGCCTTAACGCCTTGCTCTTTCTCGAGGTGCTCAATCCAACGCTCAGTAAGCTCAGGATCAGCAAGGTCGCGCTTGTTCAGTACTTTTACACAAGGCTTATCGCCGCGCAGTGAAGAGATCATTGGGTTTTCACTACTGAACGGGATACGAGCGTCCAGTACTTCGATGATCACATCAACCTGTGGGATAACTTCTTCGATTTCTTTGCGGGCTTTATGCATGTGACCCGGAAACCATTGAATAGACATAGAGATAAACCTTGATAAATATATTTGCTGCACATTGTAAGGGTTCGCTAGGGCGTGTAAAGCGCTATATCGCCTAGAAGAACTACAGAAAAAGACATTTGCGCAAAGATTCTTGGGAGTTCAATTGAAATTGACTACTAAGTTACAATTTAGAGCACAGTTATCATATGGCTAACTCTTTGATTAAGTGTTAAAAATTTCAGGTTAGCTAGTGAGGGACGCATTATTTGAATCGATTATTTCGGGGGTAAATAATGCGTGTATCTGCTTGGTTTGCCTCAAAGGTAAATCGAATATTACTAGGGGAACCTATGTTGGAGGTTGGTTTGATTGTACAGATTGAGCTAGGCTTTTTATTAGCTGCTTACGTTCAGCTTGAGCAATGTATATAAATTGGTCGTTGTAGCTTTTTTCTGCGTTGATATATTGTTCGAAGTTAACCGGTACTCCAGCAACCGAAAGCTCTAAATGCAAGTGAGGTCCAGTTGTCCGGCCTGAATTCCCAGTAAGACCGATTATCTGACCTTTAGTGATGTATTCCCCAGCTAAGACATGTCTTTCTGAAAGATGAAGGTAGCGCGCATAGTTTCCATCAGTGTGTTTTATGGTTAAGTAGTTACCTGCGAAACGGTTATATCGAGACTTCAAAACGACACCGTCGGACAACGAATGAATCTCTGTGCCAATAGGTGTCGCGTAGTCCGTTCCAAAATGAGGTGCAATTCGATTCGTTATAGGGTGTTTCCTGTTTAAATCGAATGATGAACTTACTCGATAATGCTTAGGAAGAGGGAATACATAGCCTTTATTTATTTTATATCCATTTTCGTTATAGATATTATCATCCGCCCCTCTCATAGCAAAAAATTCTATATCACTGCCTAAATAGTAAAAAGCACTGACATATTCTGTGTTTGTACCATCATGTTGGGTTTTTATTGAAAACTTATCACCGTTGTTAACTGATTTAATAATGTCAAAATTATCACCTAACAGACTCAATAGTGATTTTAATTCATTGTTCGTCAAACCAGAGGATAGTATAGAACTGACAAAAGAGTATTTCACAACCCCTGAAACCATTTCAGATGTCGGAGCTGGGGTTGGAATATGAATGCTTTTGGGCTTGGCTATTTTAGGTGCCTGTTTTTTATCAGTATTTGAATGATTGTAGCTTAGCGATATGGCTGTTGAAACGATCAAAAAAACCATCAAAAGGCCAAAGGAAAGGGTGCGGCGACTTAAATGGCTATTTATTTTCAAATACATAAATTATCAATAAAATTCGGTTAATGGATAAAAATAAGAATTAGATCATAATATTTATTTGTTTTTTTTGCATGTTATTTTAGTTCATTCCTTCTTAATGACTGGCTAAAGGCATAGGGTGTGTTTCTAGAGTGATAAAAAACAAACCTTTCACCTTTTGATTTAGCTAAACTGTACTTTGCAAGTAGTTATTATGTCATGTTGAGAAAATTTTAGACGATAATATAATCGCGGCAAAATATACTCTGCCAGAATACTATGTTCACTAAAAATACGCTGAAATCAACATTAGGTCTTATTGTTACGTCGCTTATCTTAAGCGCATGTGGCGGTGGGGAAGGTGGAGGTGATAACACCCCGCCAGCAAGGAATACCGGAAGCATCTCAGGTAACGTTTTTGACGCTCCTGTGAGCGGTGCGAAAATTGAGGTGTTTGAATACAAGGATGGAAACCTAGGTAGGAAGTTAGCAAGTACGACTTCCGATGCTTTTGGTGACTACAAGGTTGAATTTGAATCTTCATCGATGCCACTTTTCATCGTAGCTAAAGAAGGCAGTTATACTGATCCCTTAACGAAAAATACAGTGTCTGTCAGTAACGGCAAAACGCTGCGTTTAGAAGCTATGCTCAATTACAAAGAAGGGCGTGATCAAAACTTAATGCTGACCCCTTTGACGAACATCGTTTCAGGCTTAACTCAATACAAAGTAGGCAGGGGAGTGTCAGACTCTACTGCTATATCGGAATCACTAAATAGCATTAACGATATGTATGGTTTCGATGTCAATGAAACTACTCCGATAGACATTACTAAAGGTGGTCAAAGTAGTTTTGCTACATCCGGTCACCAATATGGTGCTTTGTTAACCGCTTATTCTTCTTATTCGTACGACCTAATTCAAAAATACGGTGATACTCAGAGTAATATTTACACATCGATGCATTTGGCTGATATCCAATATCGAGATGTCATTGCCGATGGTCTTCTTGATGGGCTGGAAATAAGTACTGTGTCGGGAGGGGTAACCCCTTTAACCTTCGGTCAACAAAAAGTCTCTAGTGATATTTACACTAACGATTTGGCACAGCATGTTCTAATTGTCGTCAATGATCCTAACTTAAATATTTCAGGAACAGACGCAGACGACTATGTTGAGTTTAGCCGTAAGATTAATGACCAAGGCACCAATAGCGGTACTGGCGGTGTGATCCCTCCTCGCGATGAAACCGAAATTGATACCGAAGCGCCTACAGTGTCTAGAACAGACAGTGATGTATTGGCAGGTCTCGATAAAGTGGATATTAAGCTCAATGATGAAATTGGTGTTCAAGGTGTTTCAGCGTACCTTGAATACCAACTGGACGGTGTCTGGTCTCTCGAGAGTCAATGTGACGATGAACAAACTTCGGATAGTGAGTTTTGTTTCTTGGAGTTCGACGGCTTTGAATCTGGTCTTAGAGAAACAAGTATTAAAGTAGGTGTAGACACAAAAGCCATTGACGCGGTAGAAGTGGGACTCTCAAATGTCACTGCGGCACGTTTGGTTTTTTATACGACTGATGTCTTAGGCAACGAATTAGTTCAAGGGCGAGATGTTGGCCAGTATATAAACTTTGAATGGGACAACAATGCACCAGTAATTGAGGTAACTTCAGAAGAGACTTTCAATGGTAAAGATGATAACTATTTTCTTAGAGGAATTATAAAAGAAGATTATCAAAATATCGAATCAACGACGGTAAGAATCAATGGAGAACTACCTAAAAATTTAGAATGTAAGCCGATGAACGCTGAGTTTGGTAGCGCTTGTAGCTTCGAAGAGAGCTATCCTGCAGCGGACTTTTCATCATCAACAACTTCATTTGAAATTACGGCGACAGATACGCAAGGGAATGTAGGAATAGAGCCACATACAGTAACTAAGGATGATCAAGCTCCGGAGCAAGTAATTAGCTATCCAAAGAATGCTCCAATGAATTATATCAACGTTAGTGTTGATGGGGAGCGAGTATCTAAAGAAGATGTTTATACGCAAGATACCTACACATCAGAAACGGTTCAATCCACTCGTGATTATTTGAAGATTGATTACATTTACGCGAGTAAGGGGATTTTAAGCTCAATTCCAGGTGTTGATTTCAGTGACTTTAATGTCAACCACCTCAAAGATAACAAAATTCCATATGTTCGTGTCAGAGTTTCAGATGGCAATGGAGATACGGGGTTAGGATCTAGTGCCGACAAACTTAAGCTAGTTGTTAAGTATTTAGTAAGCCCAAATAATGATAACAACTACGCGCTTCAGAAGGTGACCGATACCGTAGCCTCTGCCGCTAAAATACCCCACGAAACTATCTCTGATACTGAAGGGCACGTAAATGAGGTCATCTATTATGTTCCTTTTGTAAAAGAGATACTTGGTGACAACTTCGATTCTACATCCGAGAACAGCAGTCAAAAACTAGTGATTCAAACTATTGACGAGTCTGAAAATGAAAGTGCTGAGCAAGAGGTATATTTTCGTAGTAGTTTCGACTTACCGACAATGACGATTGTTACTCCATTTATCGGGGCTAGTGTGCAATTGGAGGGGTTAAACTCGAAGGGGGAGTTTACCTCGTTAGGAAGATGTACCACTATTCAACACTTAGAAAGTGATGGAACAAATAAAGCACTAGATGTTGCTGGGTGTGAAACAACAACCGATGTAGTTAACTACGACTTTATGCGAGTGCGGCTAATCGGTATTGATGGTAATACACAACCGCATTACTACAAGTGGGAAAGTGATCCGGGTACACAATCAGAACAAGTGAACTTAAATAGCGCGAATATAGGAGCTTACTTCAAACTAAATGGTTCTAAAACTTTTTATATTACCGAGCTAGCAACATACCAGACCGGACTGTTTGACTCTCAATGGAATCAAGTTGAAGCTGGAAACAAGACCCCTGAGAATGCCGCACGAATTTTAGACGACGTAGAATATGCTCTCGCTGGTGGAAGTGACTCATTCTTTGGTTTCGACCCAACGATCGTTTCGTATGCGACGAATGAAATGTTGAAAGGTGCTATTCCGGAAAAACTGCCAAATAATTACATTCATAGGTTTTTAGTAGAAGCGATTTACGACATTACCCAAGTAAACAATATGCTACTAAGTAACTCTGTTGATTTTGCTTCCGCTATTTATGATGACTTGCAGTACGATGGCCAAGCTAACGGTATTGGTAGTGGGGGTAAAAAAATAGTTCTAGATTCATATGAATTTAGCTCAAAGTCTTACCGTAATGACTTAGCGCAATCGTACTATAACATTATGACTGAAAAGTATGGTGTTACAGCTAACCTAGCTCAGCGATACGCCGATCAGATATCAATGGCTAACCCAAGCCTAGATGGCGAACAGATCATAGACGGTGATGTCGAAAGTATTGATCAATCACCGCCTCAACCTTCGCTAAGTATCGAAAATGGCCGAGAAACATGGGTTGGAAATAAACGTTACGTTGCTGGTGTTTTAAATTCGCAGATTCTTTTGGAAGATCCATCTGGCATTGTAGTAGAAGAAGGCAGTCAGCCATCATTTGTTACTATGTGGTATGAAAAAACTGAACCGAATACGGGAACTCCAATTGACCTGAATATTCGAGAGTCAGGTGGTGATAGTTATAAAAAAGAGTATCTATTTACCCTTGATACTGAGTCGTCAAATCTCACAGGTATTGACAAGTTTGAGCTTATAACGAGTGCAATGGACGAGCATGGAAATAGCTATGGTTACAATGGGGAAGATCCCCATATAGAAACCTTATATATCGATAATGATTATCCTTTGGTCACTTACACTCCCCCGATCGGTGGTGACGATAACCCGGTCGAAGAGGGCGTCTACCTGAACACCAATTATAACCAAGAACTCACTTTTACAATTGATGATCCTGTAGGGGATAAGTTGGATAAGCGCGGCCTAACTTTCTATAACGCGGCCACAGGAGAAAGCAATAGTTATGCTCCGAACCGTTTTTCAAGTAATGAAGAAAAATATTTTAAGGTGAAACTATGCTCTGGAGAAAAATGTAGCGCAGAAGATAATATTCTTAGTCCAAAAGATGGTAATTGGACTGTATATGTGAGTGCTGAAGACAATTTGTCTAATATAGTTAACCGTCAGACGACCAATGCTCCTCAATTTAGTGTATTACTTGATTCAAAAGGTCCGGTAGTAAACGGATCTAAAATTGCCAACCATCTGGGTGGTAACTCAAGTTGGGTTCCTGATATTACTTGGAGTTTAAGCCCTGGAAGCTTGGTTAAAGTCGAAATGAAGCCAGAGTCTGGAAGGCGTTTCACTTTACAACAGTACGAAACCGAACCTGAAGAGAGTACTGAACCGTATCTCTTTGGTATTCAGCCTAATGTAGAGGTGAGACTAGTTGCAGATGCATTTAAATATAATGAGAAAAACTTTTTCTACGTAACAGCAACAGACAGCTCTTTTCCATTGGGTACACACAGTGGTGAATTTGAATTCTTAGTCGATAATAAGGGGCCAGTAATTGAACTTGCTGACCCGTGGGTAATAGATACAAACTCCGGTGAAAGCTATGTTCTTGGTACCAATTTTACAGTGAAGATTACGTCAGTATCTGACGATTCTGACGTATCTAAAGTTGAACTTTGGCAACAAGGTCAAGCAACTGCAATACGTTCAATTGACCCCAAAGATCCAACGCAGCCTTTTGATATCGTAATTACAGAAACACAAAGTGACGCTATCGTAATTGGGGAAGACAAAAAGGCTAATCTGTACCTTAAAGCTGTAGACGAATATGGATTTGAATCTGAAACGGAAATAAGAACTATTCTGTTAGATCGTGAAGGTCCATCATTAAAGTTAAATGGGTTTGATCCGGAAAGTTTCTATCTTGGTAATTATGTATTCAACCTTTCTGCTCAAGATTTAAATGACAGGGGAACACCTTCGTCAGAGGGTGTTAACAAAGAAACATTAGAGTATTGGACTTTTAAAGAAAACCCCTCTGATGCAAGCACCTTAGTTGGTGATGAAATGAAGATCCCTTTAGGAGGCGAAAACTATGTCGATAGTGCGACTCGCACAATCAGATTAGGTGGTTCCGACATTAGAGGGAATACGACAAGCGTAGATTATGTGGTTAAAGTTCAAAACTCAAAGCCCACGATTAAATCGGTTACTTTCACATATGAAGGTGGCACACCAGTTTCTTCTGCTGGTGGCCAGATACAAATTACTCGTAGTGAACCTGTAATTATCAGTATTGCTGCCGAAGACGAAAGCGGGATCCCGCTAGTTGAAGGTACTTATAAATATGGTGAACAAACCAACAACATCTCATTTTCTCAGAAAGACGGCTTATGGGAAGCTAGGTTGACAGAGGCCGATCTAACGGAAGACGGAGCCTATCAGCTGGAATTCAAAGTTTATAATAATGTTCGCTATAACTCAGAACAAGAAAGGCCGTCTGCAACAAGGTCAGCAAGTATCAATGTGCAACGTCAAGGCGTAGCTCTGTCAATCGCAAAACCGACTGACTTCCAAAGTCATATATCGGGAAGTACCCTTAATGTTGAATTTGACCCTGTGGGTGAGGTAAAAGCGAGAACATTAGAATGTTGGGTAAGAGAAAATTACACATCAGAAGGTGTACCGGAAGATGGTCCAAACTATGCTTATTCAGGTGTTATAACTAATCCTCAAGAGAATTATAAGTGTAGCGTTACAACTGATGTGAATATGTCTGTTTCACCTGTGGTTTTGATAACTAAAACAGTCGGAACGAATGGCACTGAAACTGTTAATAAGTTCAGCTTTAATATGATGGATATCGATGTCCCAACGGTTGAACAGGACACATATCAATTTACTGGTAATGACGTTGGTTTGAACGACAAAGGTGAGAAAATTTTGAGCTTAACATTGAGCTTCAAAGACAATCTTTCTGGTGTGGATATTAGTGATGGTAATGAGCCATTATTAATAAGAAACCGATTCAACAAGTCTTTTAAACCAAATAGCTGTAGCACGAAATTGGGTATAACGACCTGTTCGTATACAGGTTTGTATGCCGATATCCTCTATCCAGGGGCGTTGCAGCATTTATACACGATTAAGAACTTGTCTGATATCGCCGGAAACTTGGGTTCGGATCATGCGTTAGAATTATTGCTTCCAGCCCGGGGCGATTTAGAAATCGCCATTACCAGCCCTGCTGAAAATACTTTTATTCGAGGTGAGACTCTTGAAATGAATTTCAAGGTAAAGGTCGGACAAAATGATGATCTGGAAAATATCGTCGTGACTCTAGATGATGCTTCATACAATCTAAATGATAACCCAGAGAACTTTAGCCCTTCTTTCATTAAGTGCGAGGATGACTATTCTTGCTCTACGTTTACCGCGCCATTAGGTGACAAACTTGATGGCAAAAAAATTGAGCCGCGAATACAAATTATTGATGTATGGGGTGAATCAAAGAGCGATGAAGTCCGTGTAACGGTCGATAATAGCGTTCCAAATATTGACGATACAGTTACCCTCAATGAATCTCCGGACGATGCTAACTTGGTTAGATTCCAGTTTTCGGTTTGGGATGAAGGGAGTGGAATTGCAAGCGTTAAATACACGTTAAGCAATCCTAAGCATGTCTTCGATAAAGATAACATTCCCGACAATTCGCATCTCTATTTTGATCTTCCGAAAACTGAGTTACAGGGATTGAATTCGATACGAGTCAATGTCGAAGCAACTGACAATGTAGGTTGGACTCAAAACAAAACGATTGATATTGACATTAGGGTACCAACTATTGATTTGGCTTTTGATGGAATAACAAGTTTACAAGGGGATAAGCTTGCTTTTACCAATGAAAGCCAAGCGTTCACCATTACTTCTGATGAGGGAGAGGATGTAAAAGCTGCTTCCTATTCTATAGATTTGGTTCCAGCTTCAGGTAGCACAATTAAGTTTTCTGGAAAAATAGCCTCTTCAACAGCTTCAGATACGATGACATTTGATATCGATGCTCAAGCTGAGTATAGGCAAAAAGTAACCGTAACCGATTCTATCGGGCGAGTCATAACCGACGTTAATGTGCTCAATAAGACTTACGATTCTAAAGGCATTGCGTCCATTGTTGATTACCAAGCTCCGGTCATTTCAAGTATCACCAGTACTCAGGATTCGATGATTCCGGAGGAAGGGCAATATTATTTGGATGTAAGAGCATACGTCTTCGATAAAAATCTAAGCAGTGTTAATTCTACTGCAAACAACGGTACCGATGCCCCGGTAAACCCACAGTTAATTGAAGAACCAATCAAAGACGGTGACCCTTACTTGATACGTTATCTTTTATCTCCTGGCGATTATCTAATAACGGTAACAGCAGACGACTTAGTTAAACACAAGACCGAAAAGTCACTAAATACAAAAGTTGAAGCAGCAAGTATTCCAGAGCTAACAATATCAACGGCAGCATCAATGCCTTTGGCTGGTGGAGTCGAAATTCCACTTTTGTTTACCTTCACTGAAGAGGTTAATCAATTTGAATTTTCAGATGTAGAGATTCAAGCAAGTGATGGTAATGATACAGGCGAGCTGAAGCAAGCATCATGGAGTACAACAGACAACATAACTTGGACGGTCAATTACATAGCTCCTGAAAAACAAGATAAAAACATAACCATACGGGTCGGTGATAATAGTTACGAAAGCGTAAATACTATCCCCGGAACAGGGGATAGTTTGGTTATGGGGGTCGAGGGTGTACTGCCAACGCTGACCAAAGTGACGTTTGATCCTACTTATCAAGAAATCGGTAAGGATGTTCAAGTTGAGCTTAAGTTTGACAAAGAGTTGCAAGAGGCCAAGGCTACATTAGGCGCGAACAATATTACTATGATTTCTGATACTGAAAATAAGAAAGTTTGGACCGGAACCGTGAATGTCCCAGACGTACCAGAACTCGGTGTTGACCTAGTGGTGAGTCAATATAAAGACCTAGTAGGCAATGTGGGCGAGGATAACACGTCATATGAATTGCCAATCACGCCAACGTTAACTGTTGAAGCTATCAGTGATGTTAACGGAGAGGGTGTTGCTAACGTTACAGTCAGTGGCGGCAGTAAACGCTTTGAAATCGGTGATAGTTTTACGATTAAGGCAAGGGACTCGGAAGGGAGCGAAGTAACCGTAAACCCAAATCCAAATCCAAACGCTGACGGTGATTGGAGTTCAAAGCTCGACGTGTCTGGTCTTAAAGATGGCACCATTAGAGTGACGGTTAACGGAACAAACAAGTTGAATGCGCCAGCAGCAGAAGCGGAGACGACATTTACGCTGACACAAACTAAGCCAACGGTGGACGACAGCCAAACGTCGATTAACCCGACGCACGCAGCGGCGGGTGAGAGCGTGACAATTACCGCTACATTCGACAAAGGCGTCACAACGCCAACGGGTTCGACGCTGGGTACAGCGGCGATCAACTGGACAGCACAATCGGGTACTCAAACCCAATGGGTGGGTACAGCAGAAGTAGCGTCGGTTGCGGATTCGGTGAAGAGTGTGGCGTTAACGCTGCAAGGCTTTAGTGATGCAACGGGCAATACCGGTGAGGCATTCACTTCTAGCAAAGCGCTAGCGATGACCCCAACCTTAACCGTTGAAGCTATCAGTGATGTTAACGAAGCGGGCGCTGCAAGCGTTGCAGTCAGTGGTAATAGCACACACTTCGAAACCACCGACACATTGACCATCAAAGCGGTCGATACGGACAATAAAGAAGTCACGCAAACCACGACAGTGGCTGCATTGGGTAAATGGAACGCGACGTTAGACGTCTCTGGTCTTAAAGACGGCACCATTGCGGTGACGGTGAACGGGACTAACGACTTGGAGGCGCCGGCAAAAGAAGCGGGGACGACATTTACGTTGACGCAAACTAAGCCAACGGTGGACGACAGCCAAACGTCGGTTAACCCGACGCACGCAGCGGCGGGTGAGAGCGTGACAATTACCGCTACATTCGACAAAGGCGTCACAACGCCAACGGGTTCGACGCTGGGTACAGCGGCGATCAACTGGGTAGCACAATCGGGTACTCAAACCCAATGGGTGGGTACAGCAGAAGTAGCGTCGGTTGCGGATTCGGTGAAGAGTGTGGCGTTAACGCTGCAAGGCTTTAGTGATGCAACGGGCAATACCGGTGAGGCATTCACTTCTAGCAAAGCGCTAGCGATGACCCCAACCTTAACCGTTGAAGCTATCAGTGATGTTAACGAAGCGGGCGCTGCAAGCGTTGCAGTCAGTGGTAATAGCACACGCTTCGAAACCACCGACACATTGACCATCAAAGCGGTCGATACGGACAATAAAGAAGTCACGCAAACCACGACAGTGGCTGCATTGGGTAAATGGAACGCGACGTTAGACGTCTCTGGTCTTAAAGACGGCACCATTGCGGTGACGGTGAACGGGACTAACGACTTGGAGGCGCCGGCAAAAGAAGCGGGGACGACATTTACGTTGACGCAAACTAAGCCAACGGTGGACGACAGCCAAACGTCGGTTAACCCGACGCACGCAGCGGCGGGTGAGAGCGTGACAATTACCGCTACATTCGACAAAGGCGTCACAACGCCAACGGGTTCGACGCTGGGTACAGCGGCGATCAACTGGACAGCACAATCGGGTACTCAAACCCAATGGGTGGGTACAGCAGAAGTAGCGTCGGTTGCGGATTCGGTGAAGAGTGTGGCGTTAACGCTGCAAGGCTTTAGTGATGCAACAGGTAATACCGGTGAGGCATTCACTTCTAGCAAAGCGCTAGCGATGACCCCAACCTTAACCGTTGAAGCTATCAGTGATGTTAACGAAGCGGGCGCTGCAAGCGTTGCAGTCAGTGGTAATAGCACACGCTTCGAAACCACCGACACATTGACCATCAAAGCGGTCGATACGGACAATAAAGAAGTCACGCAAACCACGACAGTGGCTGCATTGGGTAAATGGAACGCGACGTTAGACGTCTCTGGTCTTAAAGACGGCACCATTGCGGTGACGGTGAACGGGATTAACGACTTGGAGGCGCCGGCAAAAGAAGCGGGGACGACATTTACGTTGACGCAAACTAAGCCAACGGTGGACGACAGCCAAACGTCGATTAACCCGACGCACGCAGCGGCGGGTGAGAGCGTGACAATTACCGCTACATTCGACAAAGGCGTCACAACGCCAATCGGTTCGACGCTGGGTACAGCGGCGATCAACTGGACAGCACAATCGGATACTCAAACCCAATGGGTGGGTACAGCAGAAGTAGCGTCGGTTGCGGATTCGGTGAAGAGTGTGGCGTTAACGCTGCAAGGCTTTAGTGATGCAACGG
Source organism: Vibrio lentus (assembly GCF_030409755.1). NCBI lineage: Bacteria > Pseudomonadati > Pseudomonadota > Gammaproteobacteria > Vibrionales > Vibrionaceae > Vibrio > Vibrio lentus. Next base: position 593,696 of record NZ_JAUFQE010000001.1, on the reverse strand, counting down.
GCAATACCGGTGAGGCATTCACTTCTAGCAAAGCGCTAGCGATGACCCCAACCTTAACCGTTGAAGCTATCAGTGATGTTAACGAAGCGGGCGCTGCAAGCGTTGCAGTCAGTGGTAATAGCACACGCTTCGAAACCACCGACACATTGACCATCAAAGCGGTCGATACGGACAATAAAGAAGTCACGCAAACCACGACAGTGGCTGCATTGGGTAAATGGAACGCGACGTTAGACGTCTCTGGTCTTAAAGACGGCACCATTGCGGTGACGGTGAACGGGACTAACGACTTGGAGGCGCCGGCAAAAGAAGCGGGGACGACATTTACGTTGACGCAAACTAAGCCAACGGTGGACGACAGCCAAACGTCGATTAACCCGACGCACGCAGCGGCGGGTGAGAGCGTGACAATTACCGCTACGTTCGACAAAGGTGTCACAACGCCAATCGGTTCGACGCTGGGTACAGCGGTGATCAACTGGACAGCACAATCGGATACTCAAACCCAATGGGTGGGTACAGCAGAAGTAGCGTCGGTTGCGGATTCGGTGAAGAGTGTGGCGTTAACGCTGCAAGGCTTTAGTGATGCAACGGGTAATACCGGTGAGGCATTCACTTCTAGCAAAGCGCTAGCGATGACCCCAACCTTAACCGTTGAAGCTATCAGTGATGTTAACGAAGCGGGCGCTGCAAGCGTTGCAGTCAGTGGTAATAGCACACGCTTCGAAACCACCGACACATTGACCATCAAAGCGGTCGATACGGACAATAAAGAAGTCACGCAAACCACGACAGTGGCTGCATTGGGTAAATGGAACGCGACGTTAGACGTCTCTGGTCTTAAAGACGGCACCATTGCGGTGACGGTGAACGGGATTAACGACTTGGAGGCGCCGGCAAAAGAAGCGGGGACGACATTTACGTTGACGCAAACTAAGCCAACGGTGGACGACAGCCAAACGTCGATTAACCCGACGCACGCAGCGGCGGGTGAGAGCGTGACAATTACCGCTACATTCGACAAAGGCGTCACAACGCCAATCGGTTCGACGCTGGGTACAGCGGCGATCAACTGGACAGCACAATCGGATACTCAAACCCAATGGGTGGGTACAGCAGAAGTAGCGTCGGTTGCGGATTCGGTGAAGAGTGTGGCGTTAACGCTGCAAGGCTTTAGTGATGCAACGGGCAATACCGGTGAGGCATTCACTTCTAGCAAAGCGCTAGCGATGACCCCAACCTTAACCGTTGAAGCTATCAGTGATGTTAACGAAGCGGGCGCTGCAAGCGTTGCAGTCAGTGGTAATAGCACACGCTTCGAAACCACCGACACATTGACCATCAAAGCGGTCGATACGGACAATAAAGAAGTCACGCAAACCACGACAGTGGCTGCATTGGGTAAATGGAACGCGACGTTAGACGTCTCTGGTCTTAAAGACGGCACCATTGCGGTGACGGTGAACGGGACTAACGACTTGGAGGCGCCGGCAAAAGAAGCGGGGACGACATTTACGTTGACGCAAACTAAGCCAACGGTGGACGACAGCCAAACGTCGATTAACCCGACGCACGCAGCGGCGGGTGAGAGCGTGACAATTACCGCTACGTTCGACAAAGGTGTCACAACGCCAATCGGTTCGACGCTGGGTACAGCGGTGATCAACTGGACAGCACAATCGGGTACTCAAACCCAATGGGTGGGTACAGCAGAAGTAGCGTCGGTTGCGGATTCGGTGAAGAGTGTGGCGTTAACGCTGCAAGGCTTTAGTGATGCAACGGGTAATACCGGTGAGGCATTCACTTCTAGCAAAGCGCTAGCGATGACCCCAACCTTAACCGTTGAAGCTATCAGTGATGTTAACGAAGCGGGCGCTGCAAGCGTTGCAGTCAGTGGTAATAGCACACGCTTCGAAACCACCGACACATTGACCATCAAAGCGGTCGATACGGACAATAAAGAAGTCACGCAAACCACGACAGTGGCTGCATTGGGTAAATGGAACGCGACGTTAGACGTCTCTGGTCTTAAAGACGGCACCATTGCGGTGACGGTGAACGGGACTAACGACTTGGAGGCGCTGGTAAAAGAAGCGGGGACGACATTTACGTTGACGCAAACTAAGCCAACGGTGGACGACAGCCAAACGTCGATTAACCCGACGCACGCAGCGGCGGGTGAGAGCGTGACAATTACCGCTACATTCGACAAAGGCGTCACAACGCCAACGGGTTCGACGCTGGGTACAGCGGCGATCAACTGGGTAGCACAATCGGGTACTCAAACCCAATGGGTGGGTACAGCAGAAGTAGCGTCGGTTGCGGATTCGGTGAAGAGTGTGGCGTTAACGCTGCAAGGCTTTAGTGATGCAACGGGCAATACCGGTGAGGCATTCACTTCTAGCAAAGCGCTAGCGATGACCCCAACCTTAACCGTTGAAGCTATCAGTGATGTTAACGAAGCGGGCGCTGCAAGCGTTGCAGTCAGTGGTAATAGCACACGCTTCGAAACCACCGACACATTGACCATCAAAGCGGTCGATACGGACAATAAAGAAGTCACGCAAACCACGACAGTGGCTGCATTGGGTAAATGGAACGCGACGTTAGACGTCTCTGGTCTTAAAGACGGCACCATTGCGGTGACGGTGAACGGGACTAACGACTTGGAGGCGCCGGCAAAAGAAGCGGGGACGACATTTACGTTGACGCAAACTAAGCCAACGGTGGACGACAGCCAAACGTCGATTAACCCGACGCACGCAGCGGCGGGTGAGAGCGTGACAATTACCGCTACATTCGACAAAGGCGTCACAACGCCAACGGGTTCGACGCTGGGTACAGCGGCGATCAACTGGGTAGCACAATCGGGTACTCAAACCCAATGGGTGGGTACAGCAGAAGTAGCGTCGGTTGCGGATTCGGTGAAGAGTGTGGCGTTAACGCTGCAAGGCTTTGAGGATGCGGCGGGTAATACAGGTGTTGAATACACGTTGGACAACGCGCTAGCGATAACCCCTACTATCGCTTTTGAAACGATAAACGATGTCACAGGCCCAACAAAAGTAACTATCAATGGAGCAACTACTCGTTTTGAGGAGTGGGACTCAATAGCACTCAAAGCTATTGATACCGATAGCTTGAAGGTTTTAGGCAGTGCAACAGTGCTAGCCGATGGTACATGGACCGTTGATCTTGATTTGTTTACTTTGAAAGACGGAGATATAACCGTTTATGCAAGTGGCACCAACTCATTATCTGCGCCCGCTGATGAGGTGAGTACAACATTCAATTACTCTAGTACTACAGCGCTTGTTGTTCCAAACTATTGGTAAAGTAATTCCGCGGAGTTACCCTCCCAGAAAGCAGCCTAAAAGAAAGCTCGCTTTCTTTTTACTCGAATTAAAGTGCTCTATGTTAAAGCCCGCATCTAATCTGAATAAGAGAGATAATGTGGTGAATTCGCCATAAAGGTAAATATTTATAACACCTAGGCTGATTCTGCTTTAGTTTTTTATTGATTAAATTTTCCTAATGAATAATAGACTGGAATAGTCTATGTTTCCTTGCATGGTATAAATCGAGCATAGAACTGAGCATGTTGAGGTATGCTTCCTATCAATCTGTTAAACGTACTACAGGTTGTAGAAATTTGAATATGCACAGTGGACTTAATCATTTCTATTCTCCTCAAGTCGATTTTGTTGTACAGCAGTGACTAATATTGATTAGTTTAGTGATGCTGAGCCATTGAAATGAAAATTATTTTGTTTTTCCTATCTCATTATTTAGTCATATTTTCAGTCAGATAACTAATATAACTGGTGATGCAATCAGAATGGCAATTGCATAGATATTTTGCATAGTAGTTTTTGGTGTTATCTCTAGAAAAGTGCCATCTTGATATTAAATGCATAATATATATAGTGTTTATATCACATCGTTATTTGATGTGGTGTTCTGCATTTTGGTACTTTAGTACCACCCTTTTAGGCCAATTTAGTGTTCCAAAATAAATCCTATTTATATTGGCTAAGTTTATGTGGGAATTTATTCCCACTTTTTTTCTCTTTTGCAGGTGATAAAATGCTCAATATAACCTTCTAAATCGATGAAATGCTTCCACCAGATATGTGTGTTTGGTCTAGTTAGTATTTACTTAAGTACGCAATGAAATGATTATTATGTGACATCCGTTCAAATTGATTTGCCTTTTTAGTTGGTCAGACGAAATGACTATTTATCCTGTTTAATTAGCTTTATTGCTAGTGTTGTGGTTTTTTACGATACTCCTTGTAATCTATTGAAATTTATAACCATTACGCGTAGAATTTATTTAACCAAATCGTTTTTTAAGCCTTATCAGCTTAGTTATCACCGCAACTATATATACCTGTAGGTTGTGGAGAATCCAAATGCACTTAGTTTGCAAATTTATATCTAGTTCGTCTCTCAGTACGAACGATCTTCAATATGTCCTAACTCCGGATGAGTGTATTGGGCTATTTTCGCGTGTGCGTACCCCTAAAGACATCTTGGCTCAGTTACCAAGCACTCTGGTTCAGCAGATTATTGCGTCGGCTAAAAAAAATGTCCACAGCCTGCTTAATGCTATTCGAGTAGAACTTGTAAAAGCGAACTGGGTTTGTCTTTCACCCAATGTGAGACGCAGTCCATTAACGAGTAAGCAGCTAGCAAACTTCCCCCAGCTGAAGTTATATGTCGATCGGGTGAGTAATAGTACTGCAGAGCGCGTTCACAAAGCCAACTACCAGCAAGTTGTCGATGATGTACCTTTGGCACGTCACTACAGCTTTTCACCGGTTGAACCTTCCCCAGAACATAAAATCGTTGTCGAGTTTGCAGGGCAGTGGTCTAGCAATGCAGCATGTTTGATGTTAGGTAAAACGGACGGTCAAAAAGAAAAAGTGACGGTAGGTAAGCCAGATCGAGAAAATAAACATCGAAGCCTCGCGACGTTTAAAGATCTCGAGACTGAGGGTAAAACGCTTTATATCAAAATCCCTTGTTCTGGCCAGCCTCAGCCAATCTTGCTTAAACTCGCCGAAGACCTGCAGCCCGTTGATAAAGAAGCTCAGATGGATGAGTGGGATAACGTGTTGGTGCCGGTGAGACCTTTGGCTTACTTAGATGGCAGCAACGACAAATCAAAAGCTTCTGACCTGCGTGGTGGTTTCCTTTATGTGTTTTGGAAAGGGAAGCTTTGGCGAGAGATGGCGATAAACGAGAAAGGTTACTACCAAGATGTTGACGTCGAGTATTACCGTACCCTAGAGCAAGAAGAAAAGAAAAAGGACACACATCAGGTAATACAAAGAAGCGCAAGCGGTTTTGCCATGCCACATTTCTGGGCACCTTACAAAATATCGGGTGAAGTCCAACAGGGAGAAAATGGACTCAAGATCATTTTCTCACCAAAGCAAAAGCGCTTTGCTCAAATTGAAGCTTTAGAATCGGATGCTGCTTTACTAGAGAAATCCAGCACACCGTTAGATGAATTAAGTAGTTACAGTGACGGGCAGTCATTCAGTGCACAACAATTCACCTCCGATGTAGACAGCGCAGCCATCCACAAAGTTACCGAAGACGACATGCCATGGCTGAGTGACCAACAAGCCATAGTACGTAGTTACGACCAGAGTAACACCGTGATTGCTTATGTGGATGGAAAAAATAGTGGTTTTCTTGTCCGCTTGGAAGTTGGTTTGGCAGACGGCCCATTGGCAGAACAGCTAGACCCTTACTCGTTGGCTTCGTATGACGGCTTAGTTGCCATTATGGAAGATTCTGAAAGTGACTGGCGAGTTACCGAGCCCTTTGAGTTAACCAGTAAAGATAGATATATCAGTGCCTTAGTGACAGGTATGCCTCCCAAAGGAAAGTTTACACTTGTTCTTTCGCACCTTGGGGGGCAAGACAGCGCGGTGATGATGTTTGAAGGGCTGACATACCAAGAGATCATCGCAGAACCAGCAGAATTACCGATGGCTTCTAAGCACGAAGAACTGCGAGTGCCTGATGAAGTTAATGAAGAAAGAGAGCGTCAAAAGAAAACTTTAGACATGATGCTAGAGCTTATCAACGCTAATTAAAGTGATAACACGGGAACGTGCGTTAGACCTCGGTTTATCAAATCATGAAGAGAACAAGCAAAATATGAAAAGAATTATAATAGGCAGCACCATTATTGCTGCCGTATTGGCTGGGGCCGGTGTTGTGCATTGGCAAAGCAAACCTTCAATGGATAAAGATTACATCTCAAACCTTCGAGGGATAGTACAATCTACATCGTATAGCAATCAAAGGGACACGATTTCAAAAATTCGAGGATGGCAAATCGACATAGGAAACCTTGAAGGTGCTCCCAGAGAAGAGTGGAATGCAACGCACATCCAACCCCAAGTGATGTTTCACCATGGACCGGATTCTACTATTTATACTATGAACTTTGATGGCACGGATGTCCGGTTGTTACTTCATCGTGATGAATTTGGTGAACTACCATCAGATGGTAGAACTCAACGATCACCTGATGGGCGCTACTTATCTTTTCTGTATTACTATGCTGGTAATAGCTGTGCAGTTTATGACTTAAAAAAGAGGGAGACTGTTGCGAAGATGGGTGCATGCTCTTCGGCGACTTTTACTGCTGATAGTAAAGCTTTCTACTTCACCAACTTGCGCGATGGCAATCCAAAAAGACTTGAACTGGATAGCCGGATTACGAGCGATGTTTTTACAGCAGGCCCGATCATTATTGATGGAGAAATCTATGAGCCACGACGTGACGGGAATGGTTTTTTTATAGATGAAGCTCATGATCGATTTATTTATAAAATAAAAAAAATGGATAAATCAGGGAGTCGAGGTCCAAAACAACAGTTAGTGTTCCGCTTTTCAGATATGTCTTTACTTGGTAAAAAAGACTATTTGGCCACTGAATGCTTAGCCAATTTTACCAAGGGAGCGCAGCAAAGGTATCTTTCATGTAACCAATACAAACCCTACGACTTATTTTCGCTTGAGGATCCTCAGAAAAAAATTGAACAAGTGCCAGAAAGGTATGTTTTGCAGCGAGGTAAGTGGTATGCAGAGGTATTTGGTAATCGAGTTGTTCGCATGAAGCAACCAGGAGAGGGCGGTATGTTTGATGGCTTGGGCTATTACTATGCATTAAAAACGGGTGATGGTGAGTTCGACTATGACCCACTCTACTGGCTGTATTTTTATATTCCTTCGGATATGTATAAAAACTTTGAGAATATGGATCTGCGTCCTTTTATGCCCGCTATCCCTACCAAAGCGCAATTTGATGAACTCTTACCAGACGTTACAGAAAAGTTACGTCGACACTGTGCCCGCAGTCGGGCTGGTTTCAAGAGCTGTGCTCAGTTTTACGATATGAAAGCGCTGTTTAAAGACATGGATCAAGTGAGGGAATATATGGGGATTAAGAAATGGTAAAACGTTACGATATTCCGGGCCTTTATCTAATGGGAAGATTGCATGACAGGGATGGCAAGCCCGTTGGACGCTTTTTCCCATTAGCCCATGAAACATTGGTCATTCCTAGCTTGGAAGTCAAACAGGAGTTTGTTGCAAACCACACCACTACAAACAAACAGATATCTACCAGCAGCCAAAACCCGATCGCGGTTAGTGATGAGTTGGGTAAGCTTAATATTTTAGCGACTCGCGAATTCAACGCTGATCAGATAGGCGCTGAGTTACTTAGGGCTCCTTTGGCAAAGGGTTGTGTGGACGCCGCGATTAACAAGGGCGCCGTGCAAGACGTGCTGTTTTTCCCAAGCTATTTGGTGCCGTTAAGTCAGATGGCGAATGCGGCCCAACGTAGTAAAGACCAAGAGCCTTGGTTAACTAAACTGTACAACTTGTTGTCTTATAAAGATCTTAAGGAGATAAAAGATGATAAAGGGCGACCTGCCTGTGTGACCGATTTAAGCGTTAAGCGCGTTAGTGTCGAGCAAGATTGCCTAGCTCCTCCCTTGGACCAAGTTGACCAAGGTAGTGATTTCTTTAACAACTATGCAAAGTGGTACAATAAGAGCCACTCTAAACAGATACACGTTGTTGAAGTTCCGCAGTTTTATACAATTCAGGTTGTTTTTTCTTCAGAGGATTATATTGGCGCTGACGTGACATTAGCCGATTTACAAAAAGGTATTGATATACAAGGCTCTGAAAAAGAGGGTAGTGGTTTTTTACCTACATCGGCGGTTAAAGAAGTTCGTTATGATTATTCTACAGACGGTAAAGTTACCCAAAAAGAGTCCATGTACGTCGCGACGTTTTGGCTAAACTCGGATAGAGTTTTATTGCTGAGTAGTCAAAATACGTCACTTCGAATCAATATAGATTTCTCGAAGAAAATCGATGAAGACAAGACAAAACAGTTCGCAACTATTCTTGATGCTAAAGGTATACCAAAAAGTTACAGTCTAAAAGAAAATGCCCTCGCCCTGGACATTCACACAACCGCTGGTCGCACTGCAGTGGTGAATGGCGATCCTGTCTCCGTTGAAGAAGCTTTAATTAATCACGCCCCGCAATTTTTCCCTCACTTGAATGCCGATTTAGAAGCATTCCCTTACGACAGCCCGGAAAAACTGATTGAACGAAAGGAGACCAAAACCAGTTTACCAAACTCAACGTGGGCGACGTTTCAAACGGTAAAAGGCAGTTTGGAGTCAACTTCCGGTGTGTTAAAAGATGGCATCAGTTGGGGGACGTTAAGTAAATTTGCGGCGTCTGCATCTTCTAGTTTAAGCGGAGGTGATGAAGGTTTTGATTATATCGCAGATACACTCAAAAAAAGTATGGGTGTAACACAAGCGTCTACAGCTTTCATCAAAGCGATAAAGGACCTAAACGATCACTATCCGAACGAAGTGACCCAATCTGCTCACTTTATAAATGGCCGCATTAATGCGCAAATAGTGTGGTTTAGTCAGAAGTTTCACGCGCAGATGGATAGAGCCTCTCCATTATGGAGCACTTCCATTTTGCCATACCTTACTGGTGCAGGGCGGATCGGAACGAAAGCGTTAGACATGTTAGATAAACCGCTAACTATTGCGGAGCTGGGTTACGATGCCGTCAATACCTATGCCAATTGGAACGGAAGCCAAGCCGCTCAAGGCTCAGCGCACGGAGATCTGCTGTCTAAAATACAGGAATACATGGCAACAACCGCTTCTATACAAGCAGATAAAGCACAAGCTTTTCAGCGCACGGAAGAGAAGTACCGAAATGCTGTCGATATCCTTAGAAATGAAATGCCAGATTTGTTTGTAGAAGAAGGCAGCATTTCACTAGACCAGCGTGTAGAAGACGTGTTACTTCGGTTGAACATGACGTTTTTTGAGTTCGATTCTTACCAAGTCACTGAAAAAGGTAGTGTGCACAAAAGAATCGCTGAGCAGTTACAGGGGTTAATCAGTAACCCTTTCGAAATTGTCATAACAGGCCATACCTGTAATATGGGATCAGAAGCCTACAACTTGGCTTTATCGGAAAAGCGTGCTGTTTCTGTCAAAGAGGCCATCCTTGATGCGATGTCTCCGGACGCTCGAAGCGTTTGGTCTCCTATGTTCAAAATTGTAGCAAAAGGGTATGCAGTTTCATTACCTGGTAACTCCAATCGCACGATTGAAGAGCGAGTAAAAAACCGTCGAGTTGAAATCTATCTCGCGTTTAGTCGTTCTGTGGAATATCCGCCGTGTCGCGCAGGCCTTATGAATGTTGAAAAGGCGGCAAAGATAAAAATTGCGAAAGACATGAACGAAGATCAGGCGATGCTGGAGTTCATCCAATCTGGTTTGAATGCACTAATTGGTGGGGCGGCCATGGCCTTCCCGCCAGCAAAAGTGATTGCCGCAGGGGTAGAAGGTGTAAAGCTTGCTACTGCCATTATGGACCTCTTAAAGCCAAACACTGAATATCAAAAATGCGTTAAGCAGGTTGATTCCATCCGCCATCAAGATCTTATGGCGTTTAACCAGTTTTTAGCACAGCCAGATATCCCCAATGCGACCCGAGTGTACTTAAAATCGTATATGAAGCGAATGATTGCGTTGAATGGTTTGATTCGCTTGATTAAGAGCTTTCACGCTGTCAATGCGAATCCTGCTTTTAGCGGTGGTGGGGTATTAAGTGATGCTGATGTGCTGAGTGGTCCTAACATCAATCAGTTCAGTGACCTCGATGTGCTGGGCTATATTGATGAGTTCATCCTCAATGATGATTGGAGTGTTGATATCTCACTGCTGGGTGCTGAACACTTAGATGAAGTTTGGATGGAGAAAAATGGTTACCGTCAAACATATAACCAAATTGGTAGCGCTTCGGTTACCAAAATATACGCTCAAGGTGTTAATGTTTACCGCCATTATGCATCCGATGATTTAACCGACTTGGTGACTGAGAGAGCTCGGCGATATAACCATTACTTCCCAATTCATTACCGAGCAAGTCAAGACGACAGCCATTTCGAAGCATTACTAGGGGATAAACCACCAACAGGATTAGATGATAGTATCTTTGAGAGAGTTGAGGTCTTTGTTCGTCGTCCTTATAAAAGTAATGGTTCAGTACCAAAATATGATGATTGGGTGCCGTTTGAGCAATATTTTCGAGATAACGGTGCAATGCTGACACCTTATGACAATATTAAGGTCGTAGCGTTGGTAAAAGATGGGGTTGGGAGCGAAGATAACAGCAACGTTATTGGTCAGCTGCCGATTTGTCTTGATGTCATCTCACATAGTTCAAATGAAGGTAACTGGAAGTGGAGTGATAGTGTTGCCTCTACTCATATAGAATATGTATCAGAGTTATCACCTGTGAACTTTTCTGAACCAGAGAGAAAAGTCATTTTTGGTGATGACAATAATGTGAAGAAACTTGGCGTCATTATTCAGCCAAGTTATTTCTTTGGTACTACACGTGTATTTGGTATTCGACCAGTTGCTAATTACGACGACGTTGCATTGAAGAGCCTCTTTGATACAGGCGCTAGCTCAACCGTCTCGGGTGGTTTCAAATTCCTGAGCTACTTTTTTGAGTTAAAAGTGCCAGGTCAAAGTAAGACAGAAAAGCGTGTCAATTTGCTACGCTCGTTTGGTTCGACAGATAGCAAAGAGAGAACCATCGACCGATTTAGCGTGACGTTGTCGCCATCTCGTCAATATGAGTTAACAAAAGACTTTATCAATTTTAGCGGCGCTATTTTTGGCGATGGCCTCTTCTACGAGAAGACATTCTTAACGCCTCCTGAGGGTAAGAAAGTACGATATCCACAGGTTTTTGATGGGGCAAAAGTGAGCCTTTATTTAGGGCAAAGTGGCTTAAAATATGCCTCTGCTCAGAAAGGGGGGGATGATCCTCTTCTAAAAGCTGATAAGCGCATGAGTGGTAAAGTTACTGCCTTTGACTGGAATAAAGAAACGACGGCAACTCTACTGATTCGTTCAAAACCGTGTGATCCTGATAATTTGGAAGAGCAAGGTTTTGATAAAAATCTAATCCCAATTCACGTTCAATTCTCTTATGATCCAAACTTATGGCCAGGCTCAAACTTATGTCCAGTGACAGATTTTAAAGTAGTCGCACGACTCGGAACAGTGAAAAAAGTTGGTGGCTCTTTTATCTTTGAAAAATCTGAAATGGAAAAAATTCCTAAGTCGCTATCTGAGCTTCAAGAAGATCTAGCTAAGATGAATTCAGAAAGTCTAGAGTGTATCGCATTATCGACTTGGAGCGGTGCAAGGGAGGAAGAAACCACTTTGTTTGCCAGTGTGGAAGAGCTCTCTTATATCAATCTATTTGGTCACAAAGTAAATGGCTTAAGGCCGATGATTGCACCAAGTAGTTCAAGGAAAGGGGTTAACTTTGGTATACAAGTCAATGCACCATTTGGATCTGGGTTAGATTTAGAGAAAGGTGAGGGAATGCACTTGACCGATAGTGGCGTGACTAGAATCCCGTCTAATTGGATCAAACTCAAGTACAAAGAAGACGAAGTTGAGGCTGCTAAACAGCTTAATAAGCTCAACACAGACCTTGCGTTTGCTGAGCAATCTAAGGAAATTAAATTTAAACCCCATATCAACCTTCAGAAGTGGATGAGTTACAAAGACCATTTTGATAGCTTGCTCGAAGCGAGGATCGATATGATTGATAGCTGGGTAGAGAATTAGTACACGGATACAAAAAAACCGCCTTCGGGCGGTTTTTCTTTTCTTATCAATTTAAACAGTAATTACCATGCTCCCGTTATCCCATCAGCCCGCCGCAGAAATATCGTATTTCTTCATCTTGTGATTGAGCGTACTTAACGGGAGCGACAGTTGCTCTGCCGCTCGTTTCGTGTGCCAATTACAAGAGTTTAAGCAGTCGATAATCACAGTTCGTTCGTATTGGCTGACCACCTCTTTTAGGCCAACAGCTACATCGTCAGCTCCCAGAAGTTCAGGTTCCAACGTGGGCTGAATTGTTGATGTAACTGGAGCAACAACTTGACGGTGTTCTACGTCTTCAGGGATCTGTTCACCAAACTCAATCTGAGTAATGGTTTCGAAATCTGATAATAAAACCGATCGCTCAATGATGTTTTTAAGCTCACGCACGTTACCGGGGTAGGTATAAGTAAGTAGTTGGTTTCTTACATTAGCACTCAATCCCGGTGATTGAGGCAAGCCTAACATCGTCGTGGTGTGCTGAACAAAGTGCTCGGCGAGTGGGATAATGTCCGCTTGTCTGGATCTCAGAGGTGGTAAGGCGATAGGAAATACGTTCAAGCGGTAGAACAAATCGGCCCTAAAACCTCCGTCTTTAATCTGCTGCATTAAGTTACAGTGTGTCGCCGCAATGACTCTGACATCTACTTCAATCTCTCTGCTAGCGCCTACAGGGCGAACTTTACGTTCTTGCAGCACACGCAGCAGTTTAGCTTGAAGTAACATTGGCATATCGCCAATTTCATCTAGGAACAGGGTACCCCCGTTTGCCGCTTCAAATAAGCCAACTTTGTCCTTGTCTGCACCGGTAAATGAGCCCTTTCTGTGCCCGAAAAGTTCGGATTCCAGAAGTTGTTCAGGAATTGCGGCACAGTTCTGAACGATTAATGCTTGGTCAGAACGATTCGAGTTTTCGTGAATGTATTTTGCAATGACTTCTTTACCCGCACCCGTCTCGCCTCTCAGTAAGACGTCGACAGGCAAAGAGAGCACCTTATCAAGTCGGCTCAATACATTGACCATCTCTTCACTTTCAGCGATCGGACCTTGATAGGTTTTCTTTGTCCGTTTCTTTAGCTGAGTATTTTCACGAACCAACGCTTGGTTATCGGCGCTTAAACTCTTTATCACTTGACCATATTGCTCTAACCAAATGGCATGGCGAATATTACTTGCCGCCATTCGGCAAAACTCGGTAAGTGCGGTTTCGTTATCGATAACGCTTAAATCAAGCAAAACCAATAATCCAATGGTTTTGCTTTCATCATCAATCAATGGCCAAGCAAGTAAGTTATTGCTTTTTAGACCTAACGTTTGCTCGGTTTGATAGATGCCTTCACAGTCATAACCATTGTAAGTGTATAGCTCATTGATCAAGACAACTTCGCCGTTACGTACGGCGAAGTTGAATGGGTCGGCTTCACTTACTGTGTCTAACTGCAGAGGCTCCCAAGGATGTGAGGCAATGACTTTTTCATGGTGGTGTGCGGTGCTCGGAATCAAGGCTTGACCGGTTTGGTCAAGCACGTAAATGATGCCATGTTTCGCGAAAGTCATTTGCCTTGCTGCTGTGAGAACGGCATCCAAAGTTTGAGCTAACTGGCTGCGATCAGCCAGAGATTGGCTGATCGCAAGTAGGGCGTTACTAAGCTCACTATGGTTAGCTGAACGCATAGGTTAGAGTTCCTTGCTCGTCCACAGAAACTTCAATTTGAGTATGTGAATCATCCTTGTCATTCACCAGTAGTTGAGTCGAAAGCTGCGGCAATAGTTGACGGTTAATAACGGCATCAATATTTCGAGCTCCCGTCTCTGCAAGGCGGCAGTTGCCTAATACGAATTCCACTAAGTTATCACCATAGCAAAGTGCCAGTTTGTGGTGGCTTTGCAGGCGCTCAGACACTTTCTTCAGTTTATGATGGATGATATCAGTCATTGCTGTGTCTGAAAGTGGAAGGAATGGCAACACGGACATACGAGCCAACAAGGCTGGCTTAAAGTGTTGATTCAACGTTGGGCGAATGGCTTCAGCGACGATATTGGCATCAATGTCTTTCGCTTGGTGAACCAAAGACTCAATCTCATGTGTCGCGAGGTTACTCGTCATGATGATGAGCGTATTTTTGAAGTCGATGGTACGACCTTCGCCATCGTTCAGTGTGCCTTTGTCGAACACTTGGTAGAACAGGTTGAGTACTTCTGGATCTGCTTTTTCAACTTCATCTAAAAGAACAACAGAGTAAGGGCGCTGACGTACTGCTTCGGTTAGCATACCGCCTTCGCCAAAACCTACATAGCCAGGAGGTGAACCAATAAGGCGAGACACAGTGTGTTTCTCTTGGAACTCAGACATGTTGATGGTGGTCATGAAGCGCTCACCGCCAAACATTTGGTCGGCGATAGCGCGAGCGGTTTCTGTTTTACCTACACCACTTGGGCCAACTAATAAGAAAACGCCCGTTGGTGCATCTGGGTTACCTAATCCCGCTTTTGCGGTTTGAATACCTTCAGCAAGCGCATCAATGGCAAATTCTTGGCCTTTAATGTTTTGAATTAGGTTTTGCTTCAAGTTTAAGGTCGCTTGCGACTCATCTTGAAGCATCTTACCCATAGGGATGCCTGTCCAATCAGAAATTACATGACTAATTTCGTCGGGACCCACTTCGTAGTGAACGAGTGGATTGGTACCACGCACGTTATCTAAACGTTCGTTACAAGATTGAATAGCTTCGCGAGTCTGCTCTTCTGAATATTCATGACAATTTGGTTTGTCACTTGTTAGTGCTTCATCGTCTTGAACCGTATTGTCAGCTTTAGGAGCACTGTCTTCTTCAGTCGAAGGAGTAGTAAGGCTATAAAGATGACTACGCAGTTCTATGATCTCTTGAATAAGAGATTGTTCTTTTTTCCATTGAACCTGAAGGGTAGCTTGTTCTTCTGTGGCCTTTTCAATCTTCTCTTTTAGCTCAGGAATTAAAGCGGCACTGTGTTTGTCACCCGTTTGCTGAAGTTGGTCACGTTCTAGAGCTTCGAGCTCGCGATTCGCAGCGGCAATTTCTTGATGTAATGTTTCAACAGGTGCCGGTGTTGCATTAAGGCTAATATTGACGCGAGCACAAGCCGTATCTAACACGTCGATTGCTTTATCTGGCAGTTGGCGTCCAGTGATGTAACGATCAGCTAAGTTTGCTGCGGCAGTGATTGCGTCGTCACGTACGTATACGTTATGTGACTTTTCATAGGCTGGTCTTAAGCCTCGGATGATCAATGCTGCTTGAGTAGCCGACGGCTCATCAAGTTTTACCAGTTGGAAACGGCGCGCCAGAGCTGGATCCTTTTCGAAATATTTTTTGTATTCAGACCATGTGGTGGCAGCAATTGTTTTTACTTCACCACGTGCTAGAGCGGGTTTAAGTAGGTTGGCAGCATCGCTGCCTCCAGCTTGATTGCCTCCCCCAACAAGCGTGTGAGCTTCATCTATAAATAAAATGATTGGAGTCGGTGAATTCTTCACTTCATCTAGTACTGCGTTAAGGCGTTTTTCAAACTCTCCCTTAACACTTGCCCCCGCTTGAAGTAAGCCCATGTCTAGGCCGTATAGTTCTACACCTTTGAGGCAGTCTGGCACATCTCCTTCGGTAATTTTTAATGCAAGACCCTCTACCACCGCTGTTTTACCAACTCCCGGCTCACCTACGGCGATTGGGTTATTTTTTCTGCGTCGCGCCAATATGTCGATTATTTGTCTGATTTCTTGATCACGGCAGAATACTGGGTCGATCTCGCCCTTTCTTGCTTTGCCGGTAAAGTCGGTGGTGAATTTACTTAATGCCGAACCATCTTCACGTGCGTCGGTTTTTTCTGATGTTGTTGCTAAAGATTCTAGAGAGTTTGTTGTGAGTTCAGAAAAGTTACGCTTTAAGGTATCTGGGTTTACACCGTCTAAGATTGAAGCGTAGCCGTGCTGACCATAGCGTAGTGGGTTACTCACGAGTGTAAGAAGTAGGGCGCCAGAGCGAATCTGAGTTTCGGATAGATCTAAAGATGAGACCAACCAACTTTCTTGAAGCCATTCGATTAAAAGCGAAGAAAAAACGGGCTTGCTGCCGTTGCCTGTTGTGTTGGTATCTAAAGTCGAACGAATGGATTGCCTTAAAATGGTCTCTGAGCAATCGAAATGACTTAATAAGATATCAAAATCACTATTTGGCCTTTCTAATAAGCTTAATAGATAGTGTTCAATTTGCACTTCATTGGCTTTTTCCGATACGGCTAATGCAGCGGCATCCTCTAAAGCGACTTTTACAATAGGGTGCAGACGTTGTATTAAAGAGGAAAGATTTATATTTATCATTTTAGTTCTATTAGTTATGTACATGGGATGCAGCAATTATACTAAAATTGATAACTGGTTTTTTATTCGGTGATGAATTTACTATTGTTTATTGGTTACTTTTATTGTTTGTTTTGGCTTTTTATCTGACTAATATTTAAAATCCCGTTCAAAATAATAAATAGTCTAGGTGTTATGATTTAATTACTAGTTTTTTTGACTTTATTTCTAATCTTCGAGATAGTTATTTTGCCTTTGTGTTTTAAATTCAATTTATTAGTATCCACGTTCAATAAATCGTTTTTCTAAACAACAAATTGTTGTTAAATATAATATTTATAACGGCTCATTTTTTGTAACTAACTGTATTTATTGGCTTTATAAAGTTGGCATGATGTTTGTATTAGCTTAATCAGTCGCGGTGATAAGCGATTTGGTGAATTAATGAATTATAAATTTTAAAAAGGAAATATCGATGCCAACTCCAGCATATATGTCTATCAATGGTGAAACTCAAGGTCACATTACTAAAGATACTTACTCTGCAGATTCTGTAGGTAACACTTGGCAAGAAGCTCACGTTGATGAGTTCCTAGTTCAAGAACTTGATCACGTACTAACAGTTCCACGTGACCCACAAAGTGGCCAACCAACAGGTCAACGTGTTCACCGCCCTGTAGTAGTAACTAAAGTACAAGACCGTTGTTCACCTCTGTTATTCAACGCATTAGTGTCTGGCGAAAAGCTTCCTGAGTGTGTAATCCGTTTTTACCGTACTTCTGTACAAGGTAAGCAAGAGCACTACTACTCAATCAAGTTAATTGATGCACTACTTGTAGATATTCAAACTCGTATGAATCACTGTCAAGACGCTGCAACTTCAGATCGTGTAACTGAAGAAGTACTTAAGCTGACTTACCGTGCAATCGAAGTAACTCACGAAAACTGTGGTACTGCTGGTAACGATGACTGGCGTGCTCCACGCGAAGCTTAATCGCTTTTCGTGAAAAAACAAAGGGTCAACAACTGCTGTTGGCCCTATTTCTATTATTAGTATCAGGTAAAAGATATGGTGAATGACGTAGAATTTAAGTTTGAACTGCAAGGCTCTGAGCATGATTTTCGTGTGGAGAGCTTTCAGGTAATCGAAGAGCTTTCAAAGCCTTTTCAAATCAGCCTATCATTACTTTCACTTGATCCTGATATCTCATTTGATGCACTCATCCGTAAACCAGGTAGTTTGACTCTATATGGCCAAGGTGTCAGTGCGGCGAGATGCTTTCACGGCGTAGTTAATGAAGTTCGTTACCTTGGATCGGGTAGGAGATTCTCCCGTTACCAACTGACTCTTGTTCCGCAAGCTTGGTTTTTGAGCCAAAGACAAGACTGCCGAATTTTTCAACAAAAATCAGCGTCGGCGATCATCTCTGAAGTTTTAGATGATGCGTCAGTAACTGATTATCGATTAGAGTTGTCAGGCGTATATCCTTCAAAAGAATACGTGCTCCAATATCGAGAGACAGACCTAGAGTTTGTTCAACGAATTTTGGCAGAGCATGGTATGTGGTACTACTTTGAGCATACAGAAGCTAACCACACAATGGTTATTGTCGACAGTAATGATGCAATAGCTGAGTTATTGAGCTCACCACTAAACGGGTCTTATTTGGGTCCTATTGTTTATCATGCTGATGGTGGTGGTGTTGCAGATCGCGAGCATATCTCTGATCTTGAACTTGTGAATCGAGTGAAAACCGGCCACGTTACTTACACTGACTATAACTACGAGTTTCCGAAAATCCCTCAGGAAATGAGCAGTTCCGGCGAACTCGATTTAGACCTGAAATTGTTCGATTTCCCAGGGCGTTACGTTGATCCAATGATGGGTCAAGTAAGATCAAATGAATGGATGTCTGAATATGTTGTTGATAATCAGCAAGTGGAGGCGACCAGTAATGTCATGAGGCTGGCGTCTGGATACAGTTTTAGTATCAGTGAGCATCCACGTTCAGCAATCAACCGTGATTATCTCATGTTATCGGTAATGCATAGTGGCCATGACCCTCAGGTTCATGAAGATGAAACTAATGGTCTGCCAACTACATATCACAATCAGTTTGCGTGCATTCCTAGGAATGTTGAGTTTAGAGCTCCAAAACTTGAGGCTCCTTTGGTTGAAGGTACACAAACAGCGGTCGTTGTGGGGCCTGCAGGCGAAGAAATCTATACTGATAAGCTTGGGCGAATCAAAGTTCAGTTCCATTGGGACCGTTATGGCGAGAGCGATGAGCATTCCAGTTGTTGGATTCGAGTTAGCCAATCAATGGCAGCACCGACTTGGGGGGCGGTATACCTACCTCGCATCGGTCATGAGGTGGTTGTTACCTTCCTAGAGGGAGACCCTGATAGGCCTTTAGTTACTGGTGCAGTTTATAACGGACTTCATTATCCTCCTTATTCGTTACCAGAGAACAAAACGCGTACAACTTTCAGAACTCAAACGCATAAAGGGACAGGCTATAACGAGTTGAGCTTTGAAGACGAAGCTAACCAAGAAGAAGTCTACATTCATGCGCAAAAGGACATGTCGACCAAGGTCTTGAATAACCGTTACCGCGACATAGGCCAGGATGAGTTTTTAAAGGTTGCACGCCATCAGACAAATGATGTTCACGGTGATCACAAAGAGACCATTGACGGACACAAGACCACCCAAGTTAACAGCACGTTTACTGAAACTGTCGAACAAGATGTATCCGTTACTTACAACGCTAATGAAACTCAATATGTTAAGAACAACTCTGACTTAGAAATTGGAGACAATCAAATTACCAAGATTGGTAAGAATGATGATTTGGATGTTGGTGAAAACAGCAATTTAACGGTAGGTGCATCAAAAAGTTCTGATATAGGAGCCGATGATAACCAGACGGTTGGTGGCAACTTAACGGTCTCTGTTAAAGGAAACACTTCATACAAAGCCGATGGTGCGACGCAGGTCATAAGCGGCGACAAGATAGTACTCAAAACAGGTGGTTCGTCATTAGTGATGAATAGTGACGGGTCTATCAAGTTGTCAGGTTCCTCAATAACCATCGAAGGAAGCGATAAAGTTGTAATCAAAGGTGGAAACGTGGCGATCAATTAATGATGGAAAAACAAACCCCAATTATACAAACCATCACCGAACAGCAAGCCGAATCAACGGCTTGCTTTTCGCGTTTTGGAACGATTGTATCGATTAACGAAACTAAGAGTGGTGTTCGCGTCGATTTCGAAGGAAACCCGTTGCTGCAGCCAATTAATGCGAGGTTGGGGAGAGGGTTTAAATTAGCCGAGTTGCAACTTGCTATTGATAACAACCTTTCATGTCGTATCGAGTTTCTTAATAACGACTTTAACCTTCCTTTAGTCACAGATATCTTTTTCTCCATTGTTGATGACTCGGATGAGTTTGTACTGAGAGCAAAGAAAATGGTTATTGAAACGGAACAAGAGTTAATTGTGAGAAGTGGCGAAACAGAGACTCGTTACAGCGGCCGTGATGGCCGAATTACCACCAAAGCCAAATATGTGACTTCTCAAGCAGAGAAGGCTCAAAAAATTCAAGGCGGCACCATCGCGATCAATTGATCGTGTTACTAGATTGGATTCACGGATGCGTCAAAAAATAGGTATTGATCAACTAAACAAGCCGATTACTAATGAAGGTTTGGAACTCGCCATCACTAATGCGGAAAGTACGCTCACTTTATTGGACGAGCTTCCTACCAAATGGCTGGATATGTGTAATGAAAAGCTGTCACTGGCTTCGGAGACACTCGGTTTCTTGTTAAAGCAACGCTTACAAGTACATAAAAGGGGATACCCAAGCGCTAAACTGGAGTATTTGGCGCTGGCTGAGCGTCAGATTGAAGACCTAAAAAATGTTTATTTGTCTTTCTATCGATTGGCTCCGGGATTGATTCATCAATTAAAGCAGAGCGAACCAACCATTTATGCTTGGCTCATGTTGAATTCTGAGATTGGACAAGAGCACGAAAACCTACTTTGTGGTTTATCGATACTTGATGTTTTGGATTACCAAACCGCAAAATTGCTAGTTGTTCAGTCACCATTATCAGGTATCGACTCTGTGGTAATCGAAATGGTTGAAGGTGGTTGTAAACTGCCCCTGCTTTACTTGGAGTGCTTACAGTTACGCCAAACTGTCACAGTTGGTCTGCTAAAACGTTGGCTTAAAGATAAGCGGTTTTCTGAGCATAAAACACATTTATTTTTATCGTTACAAAATGATGCAGAAAGCGTTGCCTGGTTAGCTGAAAACTCAAATAGCAGTCAGAACCTGTTTGAGCGATTACTTACGAAAGAGGATAGAGGGACATGGTTTCGTCAGGAATTTGGTACCTCAATCGATAGTGTATCTGATCCTGAAGTGGTCACTTTTGCCAAACTTTTGGAGCTCAAAGAGTTTGAGAGCTTTAATCTGAGTAGTGTACAGGCTCCGTTCGATTTTGTATTACACGGTCTGAATGAACATGTTCCGAAAATAGTTGAATTAGTATCAAGCCTTGACGAGTTCGAAGGTGAGGATTGGATCCAAGCGCTTTACATTGTCTATGGGAAACGTTTACCAGTGACACCAAAAAATTTGGGGATAGACTTTGAGTGGCACGAAATACTCGAAAAGCTAAAAGAATGGGTCGAAATTGGCGCCTACAGACAAGCGTCACCGGGTCGATTGGGACAACCTTTGACTCTAGAAACCAGTATCCAAGCCATGTTCGATACTCAAGTCAGTGCTGCTTTTAGGGTTTGGATTTGGCGTCAGGTTTGCCTCCATACTCGCTCATACATCCCTTGGGATATGGCTATGCCAGTTCATCAACAAGAGTGGAATATCACGCGACTAACCCAGAATTCAACAGCCTCAGAAAGGTTTAATCTAAGGAATAATAATGCAGTTGTGGGATATTGAGAACCATCCAGAACTTTCAATCAAGGGCCGTTTTCAACGGGACCATAATGGCAATGAGGTGTGGATTGTCGTTGGAAAACGTTCATGGCAACTCGTAGGTTCTGTTTGGAAGGAGCAAGAAGAGGCAGAGATCTATGACGATCCTGTCTATCTGGGTGAAGCAGGGCTTTCCGCGATGAAAGCTGACCAAGAGTTCTCAGTTGTTAAAACCAACACAGATGTACTGATTTTCGGTAAGGCCCGAAGCTACGCGAAAAAGGCAGTTACGTACCATGAGTGTCGGCTTTTGATTGATGGCCATATCGACAAAACCATATCGGTACTTGGTGATAGGCAATGGATTGAACACGGAGGTAGCGTAACGCTAAGTAAACCACTCCCATTTGTGGAAAAAGAGATCGATTTCTCCTGTGCTATCGGAGGCGATTTAAGAAACCGGCTCGGCGGAGGTATTGCTGATACTAAAGGGGAACTATTGAAACAGAAGGTTCCTTCGGTTTTTTATCCTACGGAAGATTGGAGTGCGACACCCAAGAATACACGGGTTGCTGGATTTGGCCCGTTAGCCCCATTTTTTGGGGCTCGTCAGCAATATGCTGGCACTTTTGATGACGATTGGCTAGAGAATAGGAAACCTCTTTATCCCGTAGACTTTGACCAACGTTTTTATCAGAGTGCGCCACTAGACCAACAATGCAAAGGCTTCATATCTGGCGGTGAACGATTGATGATGAGTGGCTTTTGCCATAATGATGCACTCTCTTTCCGTTTCCCCCAAGAGATGTATGTAGCAGAAGCTCAATTTAAAAATGCAAACTATCAAGTAGATATGCCTATTTCTACGGTTTTCATTGATACAGAGGCTCGCATACTTTCAATCAGTTACAGCGCTGCCTTTCCATGTCAAGGCGAGGAGCATCTTTTAGTGTCAACGAAGATCCATAAAAAACAGGAGTTGTCCGATAATGAATAACAATTCAGCACGATTCGTTATTGGTATGGAAGCCATGACACCAACGGGCATGAATCTTGATATTGCCACAACAGTTGCCAAAGCGGATTTGGGAAGGTTCGATCAGCAAGTGGCCGGTGATGGGATTGAAAGGTTCACGTACGCTAGCATTGAATACATTTCCAGTACATCATTGTTTGACAAGTGTTCGGCGCTTATTGAGAGCTTGATCGACTCTCTTTTAAAGCAGTTACCTACATCATTAAAGCCTATTCCGTTACTCGTCAATGTACCGGGCTCTATTTCTGCAGTGGAGATGAGTCAGTGGTTAAGTGAATGTAAGCATTGTGATTCAATATCACGTTATGAAGTGGTTCAACAAAGTGGACCATCATACTTGACCACATCATTGGTTAAGTTGAACCAATTCGATGCAATAATGAGTATCTCAGTAGATTCACTTGTTGATGATCTCAGTGACTTAATCGAAGCTGGAGATGTCATGAGTTCGACTAATCCATGGGGCATAATACCGAGTGAGGGCGGGGCGGGTTTACTGTTATGTCGGAATAACTTGGTGCAAACGTTAAAGCTTAAACCCAAAGCAAAGTTAGGTTATTTCGAAGTAGAACCTGCAAATACAACGCGAAGGTCAGTAATGAAGCTCGTCAGGAATGCGAGTCGCAATATCAAGAGTTTTGGGCCTGTATTCTCTGATATGACTAATCTGAGGTCTCATACTGAAGATTATGGATTCGCGTTAGGTGCACGCGCCGAATGTTTTGATAACCCACAGCAGCCCACGTTAATTAATGATTTATGGGGCACATTGGGTAGTTGTTCTGCATTGGCATTAATGGCCTGCACTATCCAAGAGGTAACGCACAATAGCCCTGTAACCCTGTTAATGTTTGATGTTAAAGGAGAAAGGGCGTTGCTCCAACTCACTTGTATGAAACAGACCTGATTACATAGCCGTGATACGAAACGTTAATATTATAATCATTATCACATGAAAATTATCTGAAAGGCGATTCAGTAGACAAAGTTAGTCTTAGCGTTTATTTAGATCCAATTTATTCATCAAGCCGCTTTAGTTGCTGCACCGCTCTATCTCTAAATTTTTAACACCTTAATGAAACTGATGTGTATTTTTTATCATCGTAATTAAATATAGCGTTGTACATTCCAATGACGAACTCAAGCTTAGGAGCGGGGCTTGATGGTTTTATGATAAGTGAGCAGTATTTCAGTGCTTTACCATACTCACTTGATATCGAACTATTCCTAATTCCTATTTGGTGAATCCACTTCCCAAACACCTATTCCAATTATAGAGATAATCAATATTATTTCTGAACATTACTCAGATAAACGAACAATTCGTTTTTATTAGAATGAACTAAAAATGTGACTCAGTTAACAATGTATTTTTAGTTCGTTATCTACGTGGATAAGTACCCTAATTTTTAACCAAAATTAGTTAGTTAAAGCGTTTGTCGTAATGTTCGGTTGTTTAGTAATAATAACTGAATTAATAGTCTTACTGATGGTTTTAAATACTGCTATTGAAAAGGGTATTGGACAGTAATTATTATCCAGCATTAATTTATTTCGTTTGATAAAGAGTTTAGCGTGTCAGAAAAGCAAGGGACAGCCAAAGGTTATCTAGATAAGTTGGTTGTGAAAGCGATCGAAAAGAAAAATCAGCAAGCTCAGAATATGGCTAATAAAAATAAGCCCAAGCTAGAGTATGTGATTTTCTCCCAATTTGACGTGTTAGATACATTACCTTCAAAAAATGGCAAAACGACTGTTTATCACCTGGCAAAGAAAGGGAACCCTGAAAAACAGGTTTGCTGTAAGGTTCTAAATGAAGGTTCATCTGAACTTGCGAATGAATTAATCATTAATGAAGCCAGTCGTCTTGAGATGTCTCAACATCCTAGTGTTGCTGATTTCATTAAAATAGGCAAAGAGTTCGATAGACCATACTTTATGTATCAGTGGATTCAGGGTGAATCTTTGGCTGAAAAAATGGCTCGTCATACTCCTAAAGGTTTTAGGCATGATCATATTGCGTGGCTGATATATCAATTGTCTGGTGCGCTTGAGTTTATGCACACGAGAGGTGTCTGCCATTTAGATATTAAACCTTCAAACATTATTGTTACAGAGTCCGATTATGTAAAGCTGATCGATTTTGGTGCTGCTCGTTATGTTGGTGAATCTAATACTTACGCAGAAGCAAGCATGAGCTATGCGTCTCCTGCGTT
This sequence comes from Vibrio lentus, assembly GCF_030409755.1. Taxonomy (NCBI): domain Bacteria; kingdom Pseudomonadati; phylum Pseudomonadota; class Gammaproteobacteria; order Vibrionales; family Vibrionaceae; genus Vibrio; species Vibrio lentus. The sequence goes on along the minus strand of NZ_JAUFQE010000001.1, from coordinate 568,879 downwards.
TATAAAGTCTGGCGTGGCTCAACCTCAAGATGACGTCTATTCATTGGCGTTATTAACTGGGCATCTATTTCTTGGTGCTGCATTTGGCGATGCTTGGACAACTCAATTACAAGCAAAAAAACGACCAGGTTTAATCCCTAACCATGTATGGAAGTTAATTAAAGAGGTTGTCAACAACCCTCGACAGCACAGATATACAGCAACTTCGTTTGCGCAGCAACTAGCCAAGATCGATACCCAAAAATTTGGTGCTGATGTAAGTGCTCCTTTATTTAGTAGTTTACGGAATGCTGATCTCGTTCTAACCAAACATCGAACTATTGACAGAATTCAAAGTGGTCGACTTCGATACTTAGAAGCGAGTTTGGTTCTGTGTGTCGTAATTATCACTGGCACATATTTATATAACCAAGGTCAGCCTGAATGGAAATCGATTGTTAAATCGACCAGCAGTTCAAGTAGCCTTGTGAGCACTATTAAACCTGCACAAACCGCGTCTTTTTTAGCGCAGTCTCCATGGGATATTGAATTCGCGTTACAAGATATGGAAAAAGATGTCGTCTCGACAGCTCCTTACCGAGAAGCTTATGAAGTCCAACAGAGCAAATTAGCTAAGTTGTATAAAAACTATGAATCGGACTTGAATGAATATGAAGGGGCGGTCGATCTACTTCCTAAAACTCTGATGTCGATCCGGCATGATCTCGTTGTTTTGCGAGAAAAACTGAACAGTGACGGCTCTCTATTTCCTTATGCAGATAAAGCGCTGACGGAAACGATGGCAAGTCTGAATAAGGCGACCATCAATTCGCAAAATATTGCCGCCTTTGGTGGGAATCAAGAACAGCGTTTAGTCGAACTCATCTTAGATGGGAAATCAGATGTTGCAGACAGTGATATTGAAACTGCTTGGAAAGTAAACCAGTCAAGAGCCTATTTTTATAGTCATGTATTACCGCGAAAAGTGCTCAGCGGAATAGATGCCTCGATAGAGAAAAATGCAAAGCAGCATTATTACACCAAAGCAATTCTTGAGGCAGAAGCTGCGCAATCATTTTTTGGTAACACGCCAAAATTGAAAGCTAAAGTAAGAGCTCTAAAAGTAGCAAGAAGCGAATTTATCTTGTTCAGTACTGTAACTGAACAGTCAGTATTTGGTCGACAGAAACTTCACGACTCGTTAGCTGATCTAGAGACTAATGCCCCTAAGAAATTCAGCGAAATAACGGAAATTCTTAATAGTATGGCAAGTGATTCTATAGACAAAAGTCATCAACTATCTAAACCAGCGCGAGGTGCTATAGCAATCGAGCGAGCAATTAGAAATTACAATTCTGAAAGCAGAGGTTAACTTGAGTCTGATCGATACTGAAACGCTATTAGCACCAATATCTGAACACTCACCAACTGGTGAGGATGCTAGGTACGAGTTTTGCTATGAAATGATGGAAGCCGAAGTGAAAAAATTTGGTTCATTATTTGGTGAGACTGTTGACTGGCATATAGTAAAAGTTCATTCGATTGAAGTGCTAAGTCAGCATAGTAAGGATCTTAAAGCGCTTTGTTATCTAATCCGTTCTTTGGTAGAGGATAAAGGCGTGATAGGGCTTGAGGAAGGGTTATCTTTGCTCAATGACTCAATCAGTCGTTTTGGTCATGAGTTATACCCTAAACGAAAAAGAGGTAGAGATGGGGCTGTTGAGTGGCTCAATCATCAATTCAAACTCGTGGCGACTAAATTGTCTGCAGAATCCCTTGACTGGGAAGTTCTATCTCGATGTACCACACTAACTGAAGGTATCCAGCGTCAGTTTGACGAGATATTTCAAGACTCTGATGTAGACTTTTTCGAATTAAAAAGTCATTTGAATCAACTAATGCAGAACGCATCTCTAAATGAAGAAACGTTGGTTGAACACAGCGAGGCTGATTCAGAACCGCTCATTGATGTTGTTGCACTGTCCGAGAAAGCGATCGTTCCACAAGGCCAAGAAGCTGACAGTCCGAAGACGCACACCACGCCTAATCAGAAACGAAATAAACCTCGAGAACACAGCACTGTAGACGTTGATACAGATTTTTCGTCTCCGACTGCATCAAAGCGTACGTTAAAAAAAGTGTCTGAGATCATGGTGCATTCAAATCCGACTGAACCTTTAGGATATCGGATTTACCGTCACCTGACATGGGCCGACGTTGATGGTTTACCTGATCACAAAGACAATCTAACGCCTCTTAGCCTCGCTGTTTCATCAGACCAGCAGGCGGAATATCGAGATAAAGCAAATCAAGAAAGTGATATCGATACGATCAAGCGTCTAGAACGAACACTTACTGATGCGCCATTTTGGCTGACTGGGCATTATTTCGTTTATTCAATGTTAGACAACCTTGGGTATGACGAAGCTGCGTTGGCTGTAAAGCAAGAAACAAAGAGATTTGTCGATTCTTTTGAGGGAATTGAGAACCTCTCTTTCAAAAATTCTATTCCATTTGCGGATGAAGCAACGATTACTTGGTTGTCTACAGGTAACGCTTGTCCTTCGGGTAAGTCGTCAATAATTCAAACTATTGTTGTAGCTGAAGATGATCTATCTGAGATGGAGGATATTGCCCTAGGTGACTTGGGTAAATATGTGGCTGAACTGTCAAACAAACTCGAGTTGGATAACTCCGGTCGTGGACAATTCATGTTGCACTTAAAGTTAGTGAAAGCCTACCAAAGTGTTGGTTTATACCCTTTGTGCTTGCCTTACTTGGAACAAAGTTGGGCGGTGGCTAAGGAACTAAATCTATCAATTTGGGAACCCCATTTGTTTTTTTCTTTAGAAAATCTAATTCAAAAAACTCTAAAGGAACTATATCGAACTAAGGATTTTTTACCTGTGAGATATAGCGAATGGGAAACAATTTATGACCAGCAATAAACTAGAAAGGACTAATTATGTCACGTGATGGCTCGGTGGCTCCGAAAGAGCGAATTAATATACGTTATGTTCCAGCAACAGGCGATGCGTCTGATGATGTTGAACTGCCCCTAAGTATGATGGTTGTCGGTGACTTCACTGCTCGTGCAGATGAAACTCCGATCGAAGAGCGTAATCCGATTAATATCGATAAAGATAACTTTAACGAAGTATTAGAAGGTTACGCTCCGAATATCAAAGCAAATGTTGAAAACCGTCTTTCTGATGAAGAAGGTGCGCAAATTGGCGTTGATATTACATTCAAAAATATGAAGGACTTTACTCCAGAGTCGATTGCGAAGAGCGTTCCTGAGCTGAATGGTTTACTAGAACTTCGTGAAGCCTTGGTTGCATTGAAAGGCCCTCTAGGGAATGTACCTGCTTTCCGTAAGAAGATTGCAGCAGTTCTTCAAGATGAAGAAGCAAGAAAGAAACTTTTGGATGAACTAAGCATTGGTGCAGACCAAGGCGAAAAAGCAGAGTAAGGAAGATCATGTCGGCAGAAGCACAAGCACCAGAACAAGAAGCAGCTCTAGTTGAGTCAGGCTCTCTTCTGGATAGCATTCTAAATGAGACTCGCCTTAAACCTAGTGATGAAGGTTTTGACGTTGCAAAGCGTGGCGTTGAAGCATTCATTGGTGAGTTATTAAGCAGCTCAACAGTAGAAAAAGTAGACCAGTCTTTAGTTGATTTGATGATCTCTGAGATTGATCAAAAGTTGTCTAAACAGGTTGACGCAATTCTTCACAACGAAGAAGTTCAAGCGATTGAATCAACATGGCGTGGTCTTAAATATCTTGTTGATCACACGGACTTCCGTGAAAACATTCAAATCGAACTTATTTCGGCTAAGAAAGACGAAGTTCTAGATGATTTTGAAGATGCTCCTGAAGTAGTGAAATCAGGTTTGTATAAGCAGATTTATACTCGTGAATACGGTCAATTTGGTGGTAAGCCGGTAGGTGCCGTTATTTGTGACTACCAACTATCTGCGTCTTCGCCTGATATCAAATTAATGGAATATATGGGTAATGTAGGTGCTATGTCTCATGCACCATTTATTACTTCTGCATCTTCTCAATTCTTTGGTTTAGATTCTTATGAAGAATTACCAAACTTAAAAGACTTAAAGTCGGTATTTGAAGGTCCTCAGTATACTAAGTGGCGCGGATTCCGTGAGCACGAAGACGCACGTTATGTGGGGCTTTGTACATCACGTTTTATGCTGCGTACGCCATACTCAGTTGAAGACAACCCAATTAAGGCGTTTGACTACGATGAAATGGTTACAGACAGCCATGACAATTACCTTTGGGGTAACTCAGCTTATGCTATGGCTTCAAAGATCAGTGAGTCGTTTGCAAAATATCGCTGGTGTCCAAACATTATTGGCCCGCAAAGTGGTGGTGCGGTAACCGATTTACCGGTTTATAACTTTGAAGCGATGGGTCAGATCGAAACTAAGATCCCAACCGAAATTCTGGTTTCTGACCGCCGTGAGTATGAACTTGCAGAAGAAGGCTTTATGGCTTTAACAATGCGTAAAGGTTCTGATAACGCAGCGTTCTTCTCGGCAAACTCAGTTCAAAAACCAAAGGTGTTTGCGAATACACCTGAAGGCAAGCAAGCTGAGATGAACTACAAATTGGGTACTCAGCTACCTTACATGTTCATTATTAACCGCTTAGCTCATTACATTAAAGTACTTCAACGTGAGCAAATTGGTTCTTGGAAAGAGCGTACCGATTTGGAAGTTGAGCTTAATAAATGGATCCGTCAATACGTATCTGACCAAGAGAACCCGCCAGCAGAAGTTCGTGGTCGTCGACCGTTACGAGCGGCTAAAGTCGAAGTGTCTGACGTTGAGGGTGATCCAGGTTGGTATAAAGTATCAATGTCTGTTCGTCCTCACTTCAAGTACATGGGCGCGAGCTTTGACTTATCTTTGGTTGGTAAGCTAGACCAATAATAAGTTTGGAAATAAATAAGCGGCCAGGTTCACTGGCTGCTTTTTTACTTAGAGTGTTATATGGAAAAAGGTTACCGATTATTAGAAAGAATTGAACTTGGTGAGCCGAAAAACTGTTATGAAAAAGTGGTTTCACATAGGCATTTAATTGAATCCATTCATCTGCACCTTGCTGATTTGCTTAATACTCATGCGGGTAATGCAATGATCGATGGGGAATATGGCTTACCTGATTTCAATGATGTTCTATCGAACAACACCAATTTAGTTCGTCACATCCAAAAGAACATCACTTCCACAATAGAAAGCTTCGAACCTCGGCTACGAAGCGTTGAAGTGCATTACCGAGAAAATCACAACAACCCTCTTCAATTAGGCTTTGGCATATGCGGAGAAGTCTTACACAACGGTGGAAAAGTTCCGATGTCTATCGATGTCTATATGGGAACTGACGGCCAATTTAACGTTTAGTAGGTGCCCATTGAGTAACAGTAAATACTTTCAAGATGAACTCACATATCTACGAGAGTCCGGCAGCGAATTTGCCAAGTACAATCCAAAACTGACCAACTTTTTATCTGAAGGAACATTCGATCCTGATGTAGAACGTCTTCTTGAAGGTTTTGCGTTTCTTACTGGCCGTATTAGAGAAAAGATTGATGATGAACTCCCAGAGCTCACTCAGTCGTTAATGACGCTGTTGTGGCCACATTACATGCGCTCGATTCCTTCGTTATGCATTAGCGAACTAACGCCACACTCCGGAAGTGTCACTGAAAAAACAGTGGTGAAGCGTGGGGCTGAGATGGCTAGTGAACAAGTGGAAGGTACGCAATGTTTATTCAGAACCTGCTATGACGTAGAGCTTTTCCCCTTAAAAATCACAAGCATTGACCAAAGCAACAGTCGAACAAGCTCATCTGTTGATGTGACACTTGCGACTGAACATGGGCTAGAGTTATCTCGTATCGGGTTAGACAAATTAAGGTTTCATTTACATGGTGAGATCCATATAACTAGAATTCTTTTCTTATGGATATTTAGATATTTAGACTACGTCGAGTTAGACGTGGGCGGTGGGTATAAACGTAAACTTGGACCTGAATTTGTTAAACCGGTTGGGTACCAAGACAACGAAGCAATACTGCCATATAGCGACAATTCATTTGCAGGTTATCGTTTGTTGCAAGAATATTTTTCTTTGCCAGACAAATTTATGTTTTTTGATATTACGGGTCTCGATTGGCTAAAAGGGATACCACAAAGAAGTACTGTGAACCTTAAATTCCATTTTAAGAGAGCATTACCTGCCGAAGTTGTTCTGAAAGATAAGCACTTAAGGCTACATTGTACGCCAGCTGTAAATCTATTCGAAAAAGATGGTGATCCAATTCGGCTTGAACATCGTCGCAATGAGTATAAAGTTCGGCCACAGAGTGACAACCAGGATCACTACGAAGTTTATTCAATAAACCAAGTAGAAAGTTGGAGCAAAAATGAAAGGCGACGAAAACCTCTTATTGAATTTGAGTCCTTTGAACACCAAATAAATCAAAGAGATAAACGTGATTTCTACAAGTCAAAAGTTTCAGAGCGAGTGAGTGGAAGAGGGCTTGAGCGTTATATATCTTTTCATACCCACAATGGGGATATTGCAGACCTAGGAACCGAAACGGTTTTGATGAAGTTATTGTGCAGTAATGCAGATTTGTCTGAAAGATTGTCTGTAGGAGACATCATATATACCACACATAAATCTCCAACTTACGCCACGTTTAGTAATATTACTAAACCTACGCAATCTGTTAGCCCGCAAGTGAATGGCGAACTCCAATGGCAACTGATTGCTAATATGTCATTGAATTATCTATCGCTCTCTAATATTGATGTACTCAAGGTTTTACTGTCTACATATGACTTCCATTCTAGAGTAGATAGGCAGGCTCATAGGGCTTCGTTGCACAGGCTTGACGGCATTATCTCATCAGAAATGAAACCTATCGATAGAGTGTTTAGAGGGGTATCCGTTCGTGGTAATCAATTTAAGCTTAAGATGAACTCTAGTTTTTTTGTCAATGAAGGGGACATGTTTTTGATGGCAAATGTATTGAATGAGTTCATACGCTTATATTCAAGTGTTAACTCATTTACAGAGTTAGAAGTCTACGATGAACGCAGTGGCGAAAGCTACCAATGGGCAAGTTTAACCGGACAGCAAACAATCTTATGATTGATGAATTATCAGAAAAAATAAACGAATTTAGCTTTTTTCAAGCAGTTTTGTTGTTAGAGAAGCACTACCAACTATTACCGGGCAGTGATTTTGTAGCGGTTGGTGAAAACAAATATTTTTATCAAGAGAGAATTGCGTTTAGTGTCTCACCAAACCTCTGTTTCCCCAAAAGTGATATGGAATTCATCAGTCATATGGAAAGGTCTGGTGAGCACTATTCGAGAATTGAAACTAACTTCTTAGGATTACACGGTTCAAGTTCACCTTTGCCCGCGAACTATACAGAAAAATTAGTAGGTAGAGATGATGATAATCCAGTTAGAGACTTCTTTGATTTCTTTCATAACAGATATACCAGTTTAATCTATCGTGTTTGGAAAAAGTACCGTTATCATGTTCAGTATCAAAGCGATGCAACAGATGACTTTTCTGGGCGTATGCTGCACCTAGCAGGGTTGTCTAATGTTATTCAAGAGTCCGATACGATCGGGCTTGATCGTGCAAAGATTTTGTCTTACGTCAATCAGCTATCTACCAGGACACGCTCTCCGAAACTTATTTCTGGCATTGTTGCGCACTATTTTTCATTACCAAGTGTTCGAATCGAAGAGTGGGTCTTTCGAAGAGTAAAAATTGCCGAATGCCAAAGGAATCAATTAAATAGAACGAATTGTATTTTGGGTTCAAATTTACATTTAGGTAAGAGCATCCCAGATCTAAACGGTAAGTTTAATCTTTGTATTGATAACATTGATTTCGAGACGTTCCGAAAGTTCTCCTATGGAGGAGATTTCCATAAAACTTTAGTGGGGTTGATGCGTTTTATTCTTCGTGACCCCATGTCTTGGGATTTAAAGCTAACCGTTGATTTAGACTCAGTTCCAAAGAACCAACTCGGTCAAGGTGATGGGACGAGTTTAGGGCAAACTTTTTGGTTGGGTCAAGCAGGTACGAAAGATGCGAAGATTAGAGTAATTGGAGGCATTTAAAAAAGCCGCTCATAAGAGCGGCTTTATTTTTAACGACTGATTGGCTGGTGTAGCACTACTGTTGTATTGAGAGAGCGAATGCCATTGAAAGACTCTATCTCATTACATAAATGGTGTATTGATTGCAGATCAGGAGCTTCAATCAAAGAAATAATGTCGTAGGTACCACCAACAATGCTTGTAAGTCTGACTTCAGGTAGTTCTTTTAATGCATTACTTACATCATTTTTCTTACCTTTTTCACAAGAAATTAGCAAATAACTTGCCGCTTTTCTCCCGTCATTTTCTACTCTTATTTGTGCCGTATACCCTTTGATAATACCGGTTTTTTCAAGTCTGTTGATGCGTTCAGCGACTGCTGTTCGCGACAAGCCGATGTTGCGAGAAAGATTAGCAATCGATTCTCGCCCATTGGAGAGTAGATTCGAAAGAATTTTACGATCTAGTTTGTCTAAGCCTTGTAAACTAATGTTGGACATCATGTGTTCTGCCTTTTCTGAATTATTATTGTATTTGTATTTGTATTTGTATTTGTATTTGTATTTTTACTATATGGCTTCGGGTAGAGTGAAGTTATACAGCTCCGCTAACGTAAACGGGTTTTTCTGAGTCAAAGGAGTGATTCGCAAGCTCAGATCTCTGCCTGATACTTTTATATCACTCACGAAGCTACCGTTATGGGTATTTGTTAATGTTGAGTCACCAAATAACCGATAGATAGCCCATTGACCATTCTTGCTCAGTACATGTTGTTTACCTTCGTCTGTTACATCTTGAATTGTTATACTGATATTGAAATCTCCATTTTGAGGAGGCCACTCAAGTTCACGAATTCTGCTAGGACCATGGTAATAGTTGATATTCGAGTCCGCTATTTTTAAGCTTGCTCTGATCGCACTAGAATCAAGATCAAGTACCTTCGCACTAAATGGAAGGTACAAACGGTTTGTACTCTTGTTGATTAGTGTATCTCTGATGACATTGTAATTTCTTAACTGAACAAGCAGTTCTGGTGAGAGAGGCATAATTTCACCTTCTACTTGTTTTGGCGTCCATAGGTTTGTGTCATAAAAAGGAGCGAAATTTTTATCGATAAAAGCATCAAGCAAACCTCCCGATGCGAAAAGCAGCTCAAAGTCTTCGATCGAAATTTCTTCTGTTGCACTTAGATCAAAAGGGTACCGTCCTAAACCTAACTCTTTGAACTTAGAATAGATCTCACTATACCAAAGAGTCTGTATTCCTTTTGATGATTCAGAAATCATCACGGACCAGCTCTGGTTAACTACGTCTAAAAGCCAACTTCTTACGGGCTCAGGAGATTTTTGTGCAATTTGTTTTAAACGAATCAGAGGATCGGCATCCGTACTACTCATCCGGTGTTGTGCTGCAGACAACGCTGCCATTTGAGGGTCCGGTGCGTCTGCTATATCTTTCATATACGTACGAACTCTGCTCAGTGCAGTTATCGTTTCATCCCATGGTGTAGGGGAGTTTGGGGTTTCGTTAATTTGCAATTGATTCAAGATGTGGAAAGCTTGTTCAACTCTTTTCATTAATAAGTAGTCAGGCTTTACAACTTCTTCAACGAGTTCTGGTGCTGCTTTTACGGCACCCGCAAGTTTAGGGTTAACTTGAGCCATTAATGCTCCTTGTTGACCGATCGGTGAAAACTGCGTGTTTGTATAAACTTGTTTTAGAACCGTTGTCATCGGAGAAGATGGGCCAGAGATCAGATCAATGGCGTTAGTAATCTCCCCTATATTGTTATAACGCTTTACTTTTAGTTCGCTTAAAGCATTTCGCCAATAACTGATGTAGTCATCCGTATATTTTTTTCTTACTTGCTTCTTGAATGTCTCTTGTTCTTTGTCTGTTGGGATTACGTGGTTTGACAAACCCAATACCCAGTTGTCGGTGATGACTTGTTGCGACATTAAATCGACGCGAGGGCGGTAAAACGTACTGAAGCCTGTAGATGTGTAAACTTTATCGATTTCTAATCGTTGAGGATCCAAGTTGTCGTTGAAGACATTATTAAAGTCGAAACCGACTGCTCGCTGTAAATTCAAAGTGCCTAAATCAATATCACCTGCTTGTTGTAACAAGCTGGCGTACACAAGATCTACATTTGAACTAGAGAGTAGAGAACGCCTTGTCGCACGCACCATATTCATGTTGATCGATACAGGTTCAAAATCAGTGCGGAAATATGCGTCCAAATATTTCATCACTGTCGTGATCGTGTCTGGTTGATCACTGAGTTTTTGTAGCGTTGACATCGTTTGCTGACGTAGAAATTTTATCTCGCGTTTTGTAGGATCATTCAACATTAAGTAACCTTTTAGTAAAGGCAGTGCATTGTTAACGTTGTCTTGATTTTGTGTTAGTTGCAAACGATAACCTTGCTCAATTACTGGCATTAAGTGGTTTCTAATTTGCATTATGAGGGCGTTATAAGCGATTTTCGTACTTTCATCGAGACGACTTACATTCATATTCACAAGTTCATTATCTAGCGCTTGTGAACCACTAAGCCATGCTTGATAAGATGGCTGTACAGTTTGGATCGCACTTGAAAGAGAACTTTCAAAAGAATTGCCTTTTGGGGAAGACGATTGTGAATCATCTATGCCAATAAGCTGACTAATCACTCTCAGGTTGTCATCTAAAGTCGTTGAAAACAGGTAAGCACCACTACCTAGTAAAATAATGGAAGCTGCAACGGCTAGACGGCTCTGCCTCTGGATCATCCTAAGGTAAGTCTTGTTTTCACCTGCGAAATCAGATTCAGGCAGGATCTGAGAGTCCATTAAGAAACGCGTAAAATAGGGCGTTTCTGTTAACTGAGTATGTTCCGACGCAATGATCGGCAAGTTAAAGTAGTTGCTGCAACTCTTAGCTAATAGGTTGTATTTTCTACCACCTTGGATATTCGATATAAAAAACACTTCACGGATATCAAGAGAATAAGACCCAGTATTGAGTTCTGAAAGTCGTTCTATCACAGAAGCAATTTCAGACTGGCACAATTCGAATTGTTTAGGGAATGCTAATATGGCTTGCTTCTCGTTAACGTCATTAGAGTGAGACGACGAATCTAACGCATTGCTCTCCATTACTTTTACTAAATTACGGAAGCTATCATGGTAGTACTCAACAAATACACCTTTAGCTTCCTTTAATGGAATTGATAGAAATTCAACCGAGGTCTTTAAAGAACTAAAGTGTATGTATTCCTTAAATCCTTCTAGCTTGTCGAGCTTAGACATCATTAAATATAAAGGGATCGCTGAAGATGTTTTTTCACTTACTGATTCTAATCGATGGTTAAGCGCGGTTAACGTGTAATCGATCTGTTCGGCTTCAGAGACAATTAGAAATTCAAAATCGATAAAAAACAAGCAACCAGAAAATGGCTTTCTTGGCTTATGTCTAATGACCTCATCTACAAATGCATCCCATAAAGCGCTGTCGTTACTAGACACTTCTTGAAACAATAGCCGCTGATCCGGTTTGATATAAACTGCTGAGTCAGACTCATACCATTCGAAAAAATCATTCTTCGCAGTTCGAGTTTGATCCATTGGCTTGATAGCACTGGAATTAAGTAAGAACTGAGTTCGACCCGCATACTTATTTCCAATCATCAAGTAAATAGGCTTTTTGTTTGATTTCGCCAAAAGAGGGCGAATGACCATAGCTAGCGCTTCTTCTTCAGTTTCGAGCTTAAGCGCTTTGCTGTTGTTTTTTTTCTTTAGCCATAAAGTGATCTGAAACAACGAATAAAAAAGTGTTACCGCACCTAATGCGATCCACAGGTAAAACTTATCTGTTATATCTAGCCAGAGGATATAAATAGCAGCGATTGTAGCCGCAAGAAAGAGGAAAATGGCTGTCGATATAACAACAGGGTTCCTCATTAGTTTGTGTTTTAACATAAGCCTATTTCGTTGTTTTAAGTGTGTTTTATGATCTGATTTGAATGCTATTTTTTAGTGCTACGGTTGCATTGTTTTAAGCTCAGATTCCAAGGTTTTTATTTTGTGCAAATAAACGTTGAGTATCCGAAGAGATTTCTGAAGTTCTTTTTGTTGTTTTTCTTTCTCTGCATACTCAATGCGACCAATCAAAGGGAAAAGGGAGTTACTGTATTCGTAAGCTCGCGCTGTTTTTTGACTTTCGCTTCCTCTTATTACATTTGCAAATACAGTTCTTGCATCTGAGAAGCGTCGATGAAGTTGCATGTAATCCGAATCTAATTTTTCTTTCTGACTAGTGAATTCTTGACGTAAACGTAAAACTGACGATGAATCTGGGTAGAGTTTTGTTAGGTCAGTAGTCAATTGATCGAGAGCATCAATTTCATACACTTTTACAGGGTTAGTCGACCAATCTTTCATCAGATTGTCTAATTGGTTTACGACATTAGGTCTTACATCGTTTGAAATTGAAGCATATTCATATTTTAACGAGTGTGTTATTTCGCTTAACTGAGGGATGTTTGATGCGACTACTTTTCTAGTAAGCACTTTCAATTGGTACTGTTCATAAAGGAAATGAGAGGACAATGCCAGTACAAGAAACCCGGCTAATAAATAGATCACTAAATAGTTCGACGTTGATTTCTCGTCTATCTTGGGAGCAATAGCTGGCTTACTGTTAGATACATCAATTTTAATTGCGGTTGATTGAGTAACAGGGGGTATCTGTCTATTCTCTTGTGCCGCTAGCCTTGTTTGACTCGCTGCTTCACGGAGTTTCGCTTCATTTTCTTTATGTTCATCTGCCCATTGCTTTAAGACTCTGCGAACTCCACCTAGTGAAGGTGCTTTTATTCCATAATGGAGCCTAAGTTCCTCTTCTATTCTTAAACATAAACGGTGGCAAGTTTCGATCAACAAAATGTCGTCAGAGCTAGTCTTAATGTTCTTAATCCGTTTTTCAGTGTGCTCGACCATCCAATCAATCGCACCGATCCTTGCGTTTGATTTGCTTACTTCAGGATATGCCGTGAACCAATAAACGACACACAAATCTAAGATTGAGCTGAGCCCCTCGGCTAAACCTTTTAAACCATCATTATGCGTTGCTGCGACGGTAAAGTAGCAGCTACATCGAAAGTCTTTGCTATTTTTGGAGAGTATTTCCTTAGACAAAGACTGAACTTTTCTCCAAGAAACTCGACCTGTAACCTTATTTAGGTTATTAATTTGACGTTTTATCTCAGTGAAATCATCTAACGCATTTGGGTTAGTTCCGCTAGGTTTTTCTTCATCAATAGGTCGCCTTGTGAAATCCGAGGAAAACATAATTTTGATATCCAACTGTATATATAATGAAATCGAAAAGTAGGATTGACTAATAAAGTCACTCATACCTTATTTATATTTTTATATTTTTATATTTTTTAGCGATTCTATATTCAAAAAGGATAATTTGAATGTTAAAAGATTTGAAAAGCTCTTAATTTAAACATTATGTGATGTTATTCACAAAAAAGTCGAAATCAAGTCCATTTTAATGTTGGCTTTTATAAAAAATCAGTGATTGAGGTCACATTTACAACGTTGTCGTTACAAAATGTTATGCATATAACTATTGATGTGTGTGGTTATTTGCTGGTCAATAATCGATATGGTCAATCATTCCTGGAAATATTAAGTAATACTAAATTAGCAAAAATATTTCCAGGTCATTATTATGATGTGAACAAAGGTAAATGCGTAGGCATGCTTAAATTTTTAATTAAGAAAATGCTAATTTTATGAGCGTTCAACATTGAGCAGGGCTTTAATTATTGATAATTTTGATTTTATAATTGGATTTAACCGGTGAATGTGCGTAATGCATTTTCTTATAGATATATCGTTTTTTTTACTAGTTATAATGTCGTAATTAGTGGGTGCGACCGACTCCTTATTGTAAAAGACATAATACTTGCTATCTTGCGCATCTAGTTAATATATGGATGAACTCAGAGGGAAGCATGCGAAACCTAAGTCAAATCGGTCTAATATCCACAATGTGCCTTTTTTCGTCCATCGCAATCGCGAAGGGTGAGAGATATGGTGGTTCAGTAAATATGCTGAGCATAGACACTATAGAATACGAAGAAGGATCGAGTGGACAAGTAGATGCTCTGCGTTACGGGTTCGTCCATACACGTCCAATTGACGAGAGCAATAACCGATGGCGTTGGTGGTTAGGGTTTAATTATTTAGCAGAAGATGATATCGAAGCACCTAAAAATGGTGTGTATAACGAGGTGACAAATTACGAATTTCGTATTGTCCCACAGTACGCTTTAGGTAGCTGGTCGGTGTTTACTCCTTACATTGGTGCAGGTTTGTCTTTAGGTTACTCACAATACTCTAACCGTTGGAAAGTTGATGACCAAGGTTTTAGATATGGCGAACAACTTGAAGATATTGATCAATTTGAAGCCGGCGCTGTAGTTACTTTAGGGAGCGTGATCAAATTAGGCAGCAATCCCGACGCTCACTTACAAATTATTCCCCAAGCTTCATACATCTTACCTTTTTATAACGAGGGGTTAGGTGGTGTTGAGTTTAGTGTTTCTCTTCTGTTTTAAAGGCTATTCATGCGAATTAATCAATTGGTTTTGGTGATCTCAAAGTGCCCAGAAGAATATGTTGGAGCTAAGAGTATAGAAATGCCCGAAGAAGGCGGTTCTATTGGTCGTGAAGCTGGGTGTACTGTTTCGTTGACTGATCATAACCGTTTTATATCGGGTACACATTGCTTGTTAAATGTATATGGAGATACGTATTACATCAGCGATATCAGTACTAATGGGACATTGGTTAATGGGAATAAGATCCTCAAGAATCAACCGGTCTCATTATGTGACGGCGATAGAGTGTCTTTGGGACAATATGAAGTGAGTATTTCTCTTGAGTTGGTAACGACTTCATACGACATAGCTTCTGAAATAGCACCAGAAAGAGATTCAACAGACCCTTTAATGAACTTGGAAGAGTCCGTTGTTGAAGAAGAGGCTGAGGCAGGCACGCTAGAAGATCTCTTTATGGAAACGAAACCTGATGGTGTTGAGACCCATGATCCCGTCGAACACTTAAAATTCTCAATGCAAAGAGATGATGACTACCTTGTTAGAGACGAAAGCAACGATAAAAGCCTTACGAAGTCATCGACAGAACATCAAAGGCAAGTCGTTGATGACAGTCTGAGTATCCATTCTGAGTTTGACCTTCCTAGTTTGATTCCTGAAGATTGGATGGGGATGGAAGAAGAACAGCAGGCGAGCCTGAAAGCTAAAGATGTCGCCGATGATCAAGCTAAGATATCGAACCGTTTAAAACCAGCAAGCGTTGAAGGTTCAGATCTTAAGTCAGATAAACCTAACGGCAGTTCAGGGACTCTCAAAAATAAACTACCAGAAGTGCCACCTGTCACTATTATATCTCATGCTACAAACATACAGAGCCATAAGTGGGAAGAGGTGACACAAGAATTTGTCTCTCATACCGAACCACAAGAGCAGCCTGTTGAAAGTGAGAGTAGAACTCAGAATAATATCGCATTGAGTGAAACTTCTTACGAACATGAAAATGTGACACATGCATTCTTTGAAGGACTGGGTGTTGATTTAGAATCTGACACGAAACATGACGCTCTATTTTTTAAACAAATGGGCGCTTGTTTACGATTGTGTATCGATAATTTGTACAAAGATTTACAGAGTGTTGAAGAGCTTACTGACGAAAGTTCATTTGCCCACAATGATCTTAGCCTAACTACATTGATGTTAACGCTAAATAGTCAAAATCTATTGGCTCCAAATGAGCTAATTGAACAGATACTGGATGAACTTAGCGAGCACGATACCTTATATGCGAAGGCAATTAACGATTTGGTATTGGAGCAACTAAAAGCGAATGATCCTCAGCAGTTTGCAAACACTTTAAGCCAAGAGACACGCTTCCTTAGTAAGTCAAAGTTGTGGAAAAAGTACAGTGAACATTATGAGCAAAGTACTAGACAATTCAATGAGTCAACTTTTAAAGCGTTGATGAAAGACAGATACAATAAGGTTGCAAAAGCTGATCATGCGTAAACTTATAATCCCCATTACCTTGTTTCTATTATCAGGTTGCTCAATGTGGGAGCAATTTAAAGAATCATCTGGAATTACGCCAGAAACATCTTCAATTGAACTCGTAATAGAAGCTTCAGAACTTCTTAATGTTCGAGAGCAGGGACAATCTTCGCCGGTCATTCTGAGAGTTCATGAGCTCACTTCACCTGTTTTATTTCGTAGTTTGGATTTTTTTGCTCTATTCGAAAATGATAAAGCGTCCTTAGGTGATGAGTATATTAAACGATATGAATACCAACTGCAGCCGGGCGATGAGATACATGAGATTTTAGAGTTAGATCCAACGACGCGAGCATTAGGTTTTTCTGTGGCATTCAGAGATATTGATGGCTCGTCTTGGCGGAAGGTTGAAGTGATCGAAGAAAAAAGTGAGTACTTTCTGAGATTAAAAGTAGAGGGTAGTGAATTATCTTCGAACAATACTCGCGGTATTGAACAGACGTATTTTTAAGGAACTGACGAATGTCTTTATATAACCCAGTTGTTTGGCAAGATGGTATGTTCATGAAGCCTCAACACTTTCAGCAACTCGATAGGTCTCAAGGCAAGTTATCTAACATGCTTAGCTCTAATAGCTCTCCTTTACACTGGGGAGTGAAAAAAATTGAGATTAACACTGAGCTACTGGCTCTTGGTAAAATCGGGATCACACGAGCAGAAGGTATCTTACAAGACCGTACTCCATTTGATTTACCGCTTCTTGCTGAGCTTCCAGAAGTAAGAGATGTTGACCCTTCGATTGCGGATAAAGTGGTGTACTTATGCTGCCCACTGCCATCAGAGCGTTCGGGACTCTTTGGAGGTAATGGTGACGGTGCTCGTTATAACATGGAGACCCAAGAAGCCGTCGATGCATGTTATGAATCAGAAGATATGGCAAGTATTGTGGTGGGCAAGCTTAACTTTTTCTTAATGTACGATCATGAAGATAAGAGCGCATATACATCAATTCCCATTTTGAAAATTTCGGAAGTGAAGCCAGACGGGAGCATCATTCTGGATGAAAACTATATTCCGACGTGCATTGATATTCACGCATCTATAGTTTTGAGCAAGTTCGCGACTGAATTCGCGTCAATGCTTAAACACAGGGCCGAATCGATTGTTCAGCGCTTAGGCGTGGTTGACCAACAGGGCGTGTCATCTGTTGCTGATTTTATGTTGTTACAAGCTTTGAATCGTTATGAGCCGTTGTTCTGGCATTTTGCAAGTGTTGAAGGCGTTCACCCAGAGTCATTTTATCGGATCCTGTTACAAGCGGAAGGTGAATTATCTACACTGTGTTCCGCATCTCGTAGACCACAAGAGTTTACAAAATACAACCATAGCCAACTGACCGATTGTTTATCTCGTACGCTTGATAGCGCGAAAATGACATTAAGTGTTATGTCAGAACAACGTGCAATACCTTTAACATTGAGAGAGCAAAGCTACGGAATTCGAACTGCAGCAATTCCAGACAGTAAAATTGTCGAATCTACGACGTTTATTCTTGCTGTTAAAGCAGACGTACCACTTGATATTTTGCATACGCAGTTCGTAAGCCAAACTAAGATTGGTTCGATCGACAATATTCGCGATCTAATCAATTTACAATTGCCGGGCATTGAAATGAAACCAATGCCAGTGGTACCTAGAGCGTTACCTTATCATGCTGGCTATACCTATTTTGAGCTCGATAAAGCGAGTGACGAATGGAATGCATTGAATAACACCGCAGCAATCGCTGTCCATATTGCTGGCGACTTCGCGAACTTATCACTACAGCTTTGGGCTGTACGTTTATGATTTACGCCGAAAACGATGTCACCGTAGTACTATTTCAACCAGAACCAGGCAAACCAATGGAGGTTATGCCTGCACCTGATTTATCTAGAAATATTGCGGTAAGAGACCTAAACGTGGAGAGCATGGGTGTTAACCCATTGGTCGATCAGTTTACTTGGTTAATCGCCAGTCTCTCATGCATGTCTTCGATTCCTTGGTTGGACGATCCTGGCCCTTTTAGAGAACAAGTTGCACGAGAAATTCGCAAAGGTGAACGAAAGCTCAATGAAATGGAGTTGGATCGGGCATCAATATTGGTCATACGCTATTGCTTATGTGCTGCAATAGATGAATCTGTGTGTAGGCAAGAGTGGGGGGCAAACAGCCATTGGAGTACCAATAGCTTATTGTCGGAGTTCCATAACGAAACATCGGGTGGCGATAAGTTTTTTACTATTTTAGAGCGCTTGAAAGCTGATCCACGAAAATACAGACACGTTATCGAATTCCTTTATTTATTGCTTCAACTTGGGTTCAAAGGCAAGTACGGCCGAGAAGAGCGTGGTAACGAAAAGCTTTCAGAGATAGGAAACACAATTTATCGCTTAGTCCGAGACGAACGTTTAGCCGAACAGGAAAAAGTAACGTTAGTTAACTTAAAGGCGAAGTATTTAAAGAAACCACTCAAACGCGTTATTTCCCCTAAGTTGATTATTGGCGTCAGTACTGTGATCTTTGGTGTTATGTATGCCGCGACTTACTTGGTCATTGACCTAAAATTTCAGCAGTTACTGGATGTTTATCAATAGCATTAGATTTAATTGTGAGATCTTCTGTCCGTTTTTAAAAATAGACACGAAGTAACAGTCTCATCCTTCATTTTCACTACGTACTTAGAGAGATTGCAGCCTGCGATCTCTTTTATCATACATCTATTGGAATTTAATTGGATTTACTATGGGCGTAACAGTTTGTGCGAATGGACTCAGCGTAGTTCATCAAGGCTCAGGAGGAGAAGCGAACGCAACACTCCCTGATGTTTGTTTAACAACAGTCGGCAAACCTGTTGTTCCTATCCCTTATGGTAACAATGCAAAGTCCGCCGATTTAGCGGGCGGCACCACGACCGTCTCTATGGATGGCGGTAACAGCATTGCTATAAAAGGCAGTAAATTCAGCGCCAGTACTGGTGATGCCGGTGGTGATAAAAAGGGCGTAGCCTCAGGTACTATTGAAGCCGAGGCCGAATTCATATCAGCTTCTCCTACCGTTAAGTTCGAAGGTGTAGGTGTATGCCGCCTTTCTGACCAGATGACTATGAACAAAGCCAACACCATGTGTTTAGGCGGCGCGCAAAACCCTTCGGTTTCTGTAACTGAAGATCAAGAAGGGACGTATACGGTTGATCTGTTTCTTTCATATTCTGATGGGGAACCTGTCCAAGGGGCTACATATAAACTGGTTGATCAAACCGGCGCTTCCTTTGAAGGTGCATTAGATAATGCAGGCAAAGCTTCCGTGAGTGGGGTTGCACCGGGTGAATTTAACATTGACTATGGTGAAGATAGTCGCGAATTCACACCAAACATCCCAACTAAAACCAACCCTAATTTTAACCTCAATGCGAATACTCAATTAATTATTGAAGAAGCAAAGCGAGGCGAGGTTGGTTTCTGGGAAAACTCTTGGAAGAGAATGTCTGGCGCTGCCAGCTGGATCTGGGGGGTAATTTTAGGTGACTTCAATGATGACGCATCGGTAGAGCAAATCATTGCCAACACAGCGCTGACAATGATTCCCGTCGTAGACCAAGCTGCAGATGTACGAGACCTTTCAGCAAATATCATGACACTATTAAGTGAAGAAGAACGAGATAAGCCAGAAAATTGGTTGGCACTCTCTTTGACTTTGATTGGTTGTGTCCCAACGTTTGGCAGTGCAGTTAAAGGTACATGTAAAGTTGCTTTGAAAGGTGGTAAGGGTACATCGAAAGACACTTTACTCGCGGTACTTCGTGGTATGGGTAAAGGTGATCCAGAAAAGTTCTTACGAACATTAGATTGGGTTGATTACGCTAAGCAGGCGAGCAACATTGTATCGGATGTTTTAAAACCTTGTATCGAAGTGGCGAGTGAGCTTGCTTCTTACGCCAATCGCATGGGAGCTGATGAACTAGCAGAATACTTCTTAAAGCTAGCCGATGAAGTGAAAATCATAGATAAAATGGTTCCGGATAAATTAAAAGAAGCGATGGGTGAGTTTGACCAGTTATTCGCTCGAATTTTGGGTAAAAGTGAGAGAGCATACCCTGCGAAAGTGAAGCATGACACTGGTAAATCTACTCAGTCAGGAAAGAGTAACGATAACACCAATGAGAAAAAGGATAAAAAAGAGTTTGTTTGTCCTGTTTGCAAGAAGAAACCAGAGAAATGTGACGCTTATTAGAGGTTAATACGATCATGGCTAAAAACTCAACTGTAAAAACACATAGTCTTGTAAAAGGGTCAGGGCCTGCTTTAGCAAAAGCAATTAAATCTAAGCACTACAAATCAGGCTTCGATGAACATTTATGGGCAGATGGACGTTTGAAGGCGGATGACGGGCAGTTCGGACTTCAAGCTCACCATATAATAACAACTAAAAATTTAGATACTCCGGATTGGAAAAAATACAGAGAAGCATATGAGTATAATATCAACACTTGGAAAAATGGGGTAATGTTCCCCTCCAAAACGGATATCGCTTGTCAAGTCAATACACATGTACATAAGTCTGGTCATGGTGGAGGTTTGGACTTCAAGACTGAGCAAGAGCAGTTTTGGGAAACAAGTTCAGATCTAGAAAGTGGTGAAGTAACATCAATTCCGGTAACAAAGGTTCCTGATCCTGTAGTAACTAAGTTACGGCTGGAAGATATAAAGTATATAAAATCGGTTAACCGAGATATTAAAGGTGTAAAAGAAAATGCCCAAAGAAATTATTATTGCAAGACAGGGAATGCAAGACATTTTCAGTCTGATTTAGACGGGGTCTCTGAAGATATTTTAGTGTGTTTAGATAGCTTTTTATATACAATTTCTACTTTCGGTCATGATTACTCCCCGGTAAGCAACATAGGCTGTGGAGGCGGAAATAATATAGAGAGTAAGAAAAAATCAAGAAACGCATGCCCGAGTAGAGTCTCTAAAGTACAGCAAGAAAAACACAATATAAAGAATGTAAAAGGTATGATTATGGAATCTAGAAAACTTGAGGTCGGAAAATGAGTGAATATTTTTTTGCAAAAGAGTGTGTCAATTCCCCCATTTATTGTTTTCCAGATAAATACATAGATGCAGTACCGCTTACGAAATTTACTTATCCTAAAGAACCTGTTCCTTTAATAGTTGAATTTCTTCCACAAGAAGATTACGAAATTCCAGATATACTTGAAATGCCAAATTTTTCGATAAACAAGAATGAATTTTCGAAATTACATGTAAATAGCATATTTGGGGTGAATTGGGTTGATATTAAACTGCATGATAAAGGCGAACATGATTTCCTAATGCTACAGGTAGCTAACGAGATTAAATTAATTGATAGATCTGAGAGCCAGTTTAAAAGGTACCGAAAGGATTCTAATGGTGATGAGATGATTAGTGGTATTATCAATCTTAGGCTAGATGAAAAAATAATTGATACTATACCAATAAACAAAAGACTTATATTGATAGATCCTGGTTGGTTGAAATGTGTTTTTTTTCATAAAAGTGTAGTTGAAAAAATAAAAAATTCTAACCTAGTCGGTGTGGAATTTATTCCAGCAGATGGCTATTCTGACTTTATATAGAGAGGCTTAGCTCTCACGCTGAAATATTTTAAGGGAAATCACTGTAGTTGAAATAATATGTATATTAAGTTTGTTAAAGAAAGTTTAAGTGAATTGTTACCAGAAAACAGACCAGGTATCGTGTTTTCTAATCCTGATTTGTTTATTATTTTTGAAAGTAGCGTCCGGTTTGTTATTTGGGAAGAAGTTCTAGAAAAGTTGAATGAGTTTTGGCTTGAAGGGAAGGATGCTTGGGATAGTGATTTTGACTTTGGTAGTCACCCTGATGATTACGATAGACAGTTTGATGATTATAAAACAATTGAGCTATTGCAATTTCCCACAACCAGTAATTTAGACACAGAAGAAAAATATGCTTTTGTTTTTAACGAAAACAATGAGTTGTATATCAATAGAGAGTTCGTCAAAGACCTAAAATCAGCAGGTTGTGTTGATGTCTGGTATGATACAACAGCTCCATATGGTCGTTATTAGACTGTCAGTAATAAAAGCGCCGTAAGGCGCTTTTTGCGTTTAGTCACGGTGTTTTTCGACTAAAGCGAACGCAACACTTCCTGATGTTTGTTTAACAACAGCCGGCAAGCCTGTTGTTCCTATCCCTTATGGTAACAATGGAAAGTCCGCTGATTTAGCGGGAGGCACCACGACCGTCTCTATGGATGGCGGTAACAGCATCGCTATTAAAGGCAGTAAATTCAGCGCCAGTATTGGCGATGCTGGTAGTGATAAAAAGGGCGTAGCCTCAGGCACCATTGAAGCCGAGGCGGAATTCATATTAGCTTCTCCTACTGTTAAGTTCGAAGGTATAGGTGTGTACCGCCTTGTTGACCAAATGACTATGAATAAAGTCAACACCATGTGTTAAGGCGGCGCTCAAAACCTTTCGGTTTCTGTAACAGAAGACCAAGAAGGGAGATATACGCTTGACCTATTTCTTTGTCACTCTGATGGCGAATCTGTGCAAGGTGCGACATATAAACTGGTCGACCAAATCGGCGCTAGCTTTGAAGGAACCATCCTCTCGGGGCTTGGTCATCCTCGATATTTAAAGGCGTTTTCCAAGGAAGTCGCTAGGTGCTATATGACTCAAATAAGTACTGGAAACCGCGCAATGGTTACCATAAACGTACAATTTAGGATGCGGTGATATAACCTATAAAGGATATTAATTGTTTCGAGGTGAATAAGAAGTTGCTATATCGTTCAAATCTCGCTCATCGAGCTTATTCAGTGTACTCGCATCATTCTGCGTAATTGCCTTGTTTGTATCCGTTTTGATACGCATTCATGTATTTGAGAGGTAAAGGGGATCTTGAGCTGAAATTTTGGATAGGTGTCATTGACTGATAGGGTTATGACGAAAGGTGAAGTTTAATGACTTCATTTTCCTCAATTTAGGGTCATCGAAGCCAAAGGTGTAAAGGGCACGGGGAAATTAGAATGAATGATGGGTAGATCATGTTTTTGTTCGTGAGTAAACGTAACAATAGAGCTTCCCCTTAGGGGAAGCTCAAGTCGTATTTGCTCTGGATGATAACCTTTAAAGCTTAAAGTACATTTGCCAACTTTGTTAGGAATCGAGCTATGTCTTCTGAACTAATATCACGGTGAGTAACAAAGCGAACAGGATTACCTGGTGACATAGTAATGCCTTGTTCACCTAACTCTCGTGCGATGCGGTTGATATCTACTGTTTCATCTAATTTAGCAAACACAATGTTAGTTTGGATGAAATCAGGGTTAACAGAAAAGCCTTCTAGCTTGTTTAAACCAATCGCCAGATTTTTTGCATTGTCGTGGTCAGATTTAAGTTGAGCCACGTTCTCCGTGAGGGCCATTTTACCCGCTGCGGCAAGAATACCTGCCTGACGCATACCGCCACCCACCATTTTACGTAGGCGGCGTGCTTTGGCGATGTACTCTTTACTACCAAGAAGTAGAGAGCCAATCGGCGCGCCTAAGCCTTTTGATAAACAGATCGTCATTGAATCGAAGTATTGTGCAATCTCTTTTATATGAACATCCAGTGCTACTGCCGCGTTGTAAACGCGCGCGCCATCTAGGTGCATTTGCAGGCCGTGTTGGTTTACGAACTCACGAGCTTCCGCTAGGTAAGACATTGGAAGTACTTTGCCATTAATCGTATTTTCTAAACTAAGCAGCTTAGTACGTGCAAAGTGGCTGTCGTCTGGCTTAATCGCAGCAGCAAGTTTTTTAAAATCTAACGTGCCGTCTGGGTTGTTCTCGATTGGCTGAGGTTGAATCGAGCCAAGTACTGCAGCGCCGCCGGCTTCGTACTTATAGTTGTGTGCTTGTTGGCCACAAAGGTATTCGTCACCACGCTCACAGTGTGCCATTAAACCCAGTAGGTTGGCTTGTGTACCAGAAGAAGTGAACATCGCCGCTTCAAAGCCGGTCTCATTCGCTGCCCATTGCTCTAGTTCGTTTACGGTTGGGTCATCGCCATAAACATCATCACCCACTTCTGCATTTGCCATTGCATCACGCATAGCTTGTGAGGGTTTAGTTACGGTATCAGAACGAAAGTCCATGTTTCTCTCCTAGAGTACTTTAGGTAGTCATATAATTGGCTATAGATAGCCGCATAGTTGGGCTTTGCTTAAACAAGCGATAGTTTTGGTATCGGTAATTTGATCGTGTCGTATTTTGTCGTGCAGTTCTTCTAGGCTTAGTTCGATCACCTCTATGACTTCATCTTCGTCGCATTTAAAGCGGGTAGTGAGGCTTAAGTCTTTGGCGACGAACAAATGCTGAATCTCATCACAGAATCCAGCTAAAGGGGTAACTTGTCCTAAGCTTTGAAAAGAAGTTGCACTGTAACCTGTTTCTTCTTCCAACTCTCGCTGGGCACATTCAAGAGGTGTCTCACCAATTTCCATGGTGCCAGCCGGTAATTCTAAAAGCCATTTTTTAAGAGAAGGGCGAAACTGGGTAATGAGGATGATTTTTCCAGACGAAGTGATAGGAAGAATAACTGCCGCGCCGGGGTGGTTTATTGTTGTATGTTTTACCACGACGTTCGTAGGGAGCGTCACGTTCTCTTCTATGAGAGAAATACTTTTCCATTGATAGATAACTTTACTCATGCAGTCTGGCCACATTCCTTGCCAATTTTTCGAATAACTGAAGACGTGCACCACCATAACGTCTATGGTGTCGAAAATAAAAGAAAAATTAGGCTTAACAATAGATTTAATTTCACGCCGTTCGTGATGCTACTCTCATAATTGGAATCTATGATTACGCAAAAATTGCAGCGTAACCATCTGATATAAAGGCAACTCAATAATAAAAGATGCTTGTAACAAAGTGCTAACAAATGTATAAAAACGTATCTACACTCTCAACTGTTCAAAGATTTTCGGAGTAACGCATGAACCCTTCTATTTCCTCACATGCTGACAAGGCGCTACTCTCTGAAAGAATCAATAAATTAGCGCATGCTCTCTCTGATGGCGTTTATGAAAGAGAAGACACCATCAAGCTTTGTTTACTGGCGGCTCTTGCCGGTGAAAGTGTGTTTCTATTAGGCCCTCCGGGCATCGCAAAAAGCCTTATCGCTAAACGCCTCATCCAGGCTTTTGACAACAGTAGCTATTTCGAATATTTGATGACACGTTTCTCAACACCAGAGGAAGTGTTTGGCCCGCTAAGTATCCAAGAATTAAAAGACAACGGTCGTTACGTAAGACTGACCGAGGGTTACCTACCAACCGCACAAGTCGTATTTCTTGATGAGATTTGGAAAGCAGGTCCTGCAATCCTAAATACGCTTCTTACTGTAGTGAATGAAAAGACATTTAAAAATGGCGCAGACATTGAGCGCGTGCCTATGCGCTTGTTGGTGTCAGCCTCTAACGAACTTCCAGACGAAGACAGCGGCCTAGAAGCTCTTTACGACCGAATGTTGGTTCGTGTGTTCGTAAACCGTATTCAAAACAAACAAAACTTCAAATCGATGCTGACGACTGGCACATCTCAAGAAGCTGTGATTCCAAAGGGATTGGCAATTACGGATATTGAATACCATCAATGGCAGAAAGAACTCGACAAGCTTGAACTGACGGACAACTCGTTTAACAAGTTGTTTGAACTGAAAACCATGTTGGAAGAGACCGTTAAGAATCAGGGCTCATCATCAGAGTCTGAGTTGTATGTATCAGACAGACGTTGGAAGAAAGCGGTCAAACTATTGAAAGCGAGTGCATTCTTCAGTGGCCGTGATAGCGTGAATCCGCTGGACATTATGCTCCTACAGGATTGCTTGTGGCATAGCCCAGAATCACGCGATGTGGTTCGTAGCGTGGTAAAAGACTTTGCATTAAATCGAGCGTTTGATCAGCAGGAGTCGAAATCTCAAATCGAAATGTCACGTGAAGAGCTTGAAGAAATTCAAGATGATGTTGAATCAACCTTATCGGTGTCGCTCTCTATGGAGTCAACTAGCGGCTTACTGCGTAAAGACGTTTACCAAAATGATATCAAGAACGCGAAAATGTACAGCGTCGGCAGCGCTTACAACCTAGTTAAACTGGTTATGCTGCAAAGCAACATGTCGGTTTCTGAATCTGAGAAAGGCGATAGCCGTTGGGTATATGTAGCCAAGGATGATTTTGACCGTGCGCTTAAAGAAGGCCACGGCGATATTTACGGTTACGTAAATGAAAATAAAAACCTATGCCGTTTAAAACTCGACTTGGATGCATCGAACCAATTAGTAATTAAAGATATTGCCAATCGCTCTGTATTGGTGAGTGTGGTTACTACCGACGGTTTAGACCAAGAATTGTATAACAAGTGGTTGAGTGGCGCTGAGAAAGCCTTAGAACAGTTAACTGAGGCTGAATTTAAGTTAAAGAGAGTTCGAACTGAATTCCATGATGCGTTGCCTCACAACTATATTGATCCTGATTTACCGAAGGCAATGGAAGCAAGCTTGCAAGCTGTAACGCAAGATCTTGAAACCACGAAAGTGAAGAGCAGTAAGATCGCACAGCGCATTAAGTTCATGAGTCAGTACTTCGAGTAAGGGGAGAGCATATGTTAGGAGCAGACGGCTTAAACCTCGCTTTGATGGTAGCTGACTCAGGAATCATTGATACAGCGATGAATGATCTCATCGCTCGTTCTCAAGTCATGATGGCTGCTGAGAACAAGGGCGTGAAAACGTCGGTCAAAAACCATTTGGTTAAGTGGCGCGGTAAAGTAAAAAAACGCGTCACTAAAGTGTGTGAAACCGATCGTTTCCAAGAAGAAATTGCATTGTACCAAGAGGTTATCTACTGGGATGAACCCCAGTTTTTTGATGAGATTGACAGTGTCATCAAAAAATTGGAGTGGCACTCAGCGTTCTACCTGCAAGCAAGACGTTTAATGGAAAACAACAAAGGCGTTTATAACGCAATGTTTCCACACTACTTTTGCGACCAATGGTATCAATCGCTTTCAGACGCGATTAAGCAAGCTCAAGTAACCGAACTTGAAACAAGCAAAGAAAAAGTCTTAGCTGACCTTTATCAACGCATGGAAACCATGAAAAACATGGATAAAGTGACGGAGTCGGGTGATGAAGGCAGTGTAGGGCGCTTGTGGGACATGGCTTCGGCTAAGTTGAGTAAAACCGACCTAACGGTAATGAAGCGTCATGCGGAGTTTCTAAATAAGCACAAAGGCCTTCAAGAAATTGCTGAAAAACTCGGTCGCATGGCTGGCTTAGAAGATGATCCTTCTCTGCACAAAGCCCCTGTAGAAGAACTACAGATGGTTGAAGAGAAGAGTGATGAGGCGGTCGATGATATTGTTGGGATTCATGAAAGTGATGACCTCAACAAGATGCTGCCGAACGAGACCATGTTCTTAGCGTACCCAGAGTTAGAAGTCATTTTCTACAAACACTTGGCCGACAAGCGTTTGCTTAGCTATCGTTCGCAAGGTAAATCTCGAACGCTACGTAAAGTCAAAGCTCAAAAGCCAGACAGTAAATCTGTGGACATTGAAAAAGGTCCATTTATTGTTTGTGTGGATGCGTCCGGTTCAATGAGCGGTTTCCCTGAACAGTCGGCAAAAGCGATGGCTTATGCTTTGATGCAAATTGCCTTGGCTGAAGAGCGCGATTGTTATGTGATTTTGTTCTCTTCAGAACACATTACTTATGAATTGACTCGACAAGACGGTTTACGTGAAGCCAGTGACTTCCTAAGTTACGCATTCCACGGCGGGACAGACCTTGAGCCGGTGCTAATTAAGTCGATAGATTTGATGATGGGCGACAAGTACAAGAATGCTGATTTGATCGTGCTTTCTGACTTTATCGCGCCAAAGCAGTCTGATGAAATGATTGCTCAAGTCGAGAAACTTAAAACGCACAAAAACCGTTTCCATGCAGTTAGTCTTTCTAAGTATGGTAACCCTCAACTTATGACCATGTTTGATCACTGTTGGTCGTATCATCCAAGCCTCGTTGGCCGCTTCATGAAAAAGTGGTAGTGCGCAAACACCTTAATTGAATCCAGTTTGCTGTATGCTTTTTGAATGAAAAGATCGAACATGCAGCAATTTGATTTAAATGTCAGCAAACAGAATTTAAATTCACATTTTTGTTTGACTATCTTCACTCAATCCGTAAAGTAGGCACCCGAACACAGCGGGGCTAACGTTTAGTCGGTTCTAACGTGTCGAAAAATGGCGCCTTGGCAGAGTGGCTATGCAGCGGATTGCAAATCCGTGGACCTCGGTTCGACTCCGGGAGGCGCCTCCATTCTCTTTCTCTCTTATTTAGTTAATGAGGAATTAGACGAATGAAATTGCGATACTAGCTCAGTTGGTAGAGCGCAACCTTGCCAAGGTTGAGGTCATCGGTTCGAACCCGATGTATCGCTCCAAATTTTGTAATGTTGATTCATTTTGACATTAAGATGGTGTTTTACTTTTCAGTAATCGGCATCGCAATAAAGAATTGCGTGCCCTGGTGGTGGAATTGGTAGACACAAGGGATTTAAAATCCCTCGGCGTTCGCGCTGTGCCGGTTCAAGTCCGGCCCGGGGCACCATCTAATTGATTGTTACCTTGTTTGGTAGTAATCAAAAGAGTTGTTCTCTTTAAACACTATTGAAGGCGCCTTGGCAGAGTGGCTATGCAGCGGATTGCAAATCCGTGGACCTCGGTTCGACTCCGGGAGGCGCCTCCATCATTTAGAAGAAACCAGTCCTTGTGGCTGGTTTTTTCGTTTCTGGCTTCTTTGTTTCTTGTTTCTTCATCCTTGCCTCTTATTTTCTCCCCTTTACCTTTCATAGACCCACTCTATTTTGATGAGATCCTAAGTTGAACCTTTGTTGATAGACAGGTAAATAAATCAAAGTCACAATTAACCATAATGCTCAATTTGTTTCATTGTTTTATGGGATAACCCTAATTAAAACATGCGTATGAGTGATAGTGTCCCTCTTTATATTTCTTTAATTGTTCTATAAGAGGTTCTTAAATATGCAATTTAGTCTAAAGAGGAAAATGGTTTTCTCTGTAGTTTTGGCGATTGCTGTTACATCTGCCATTCTTCTTTTCATGGGTTATAAGACGTTTCAAACAAACAGCTGGCAAGCAATAGAAAGTGAAAGTCGTAATACACTTCAAGCTCATGCTAAGGGCATCAGTGACTGGTTTTATGATAAGAAACAGGCAGTACACGGGCTTAAGCAACAAGTGCAGCTGAACCCTTCAATAGATATCGTCCCTCATTTACGTCAAACCTTGGTATCTGGTGGATTTGGATTGAGTTATTACGGTAATAAAGAAGGTGAGATGTTCCGTCATGACCCTTCATTGAATAAAGCGGGCTATGACCCAAGAGTCCGAGGTTGGTATAAACAAACCTTAGCTGAGAACAGAGCGGTGACAACAAAGCCGTATGTGAGTGTGACGATGCAAACCTTGGTGGTGACACTGACAGACCCAGTGACAGAGAATGGATCGATCATCGGTGTTGTCGCATCAAACTTGGCATTGGACAAATTGATTGAAGACGTATTAGCTATTCAGGTTCCGGGGAATGGGCGTGCGATTCTGATTGATAAGCAAGGAGCGGTCGTTGCTCATCAAAATAAAGATTTCATTCTAAAACAAGTCAATGATATTGCGCCAGAGCTTAGTGTGTCTGGCTTGAACAGTGCTGCGCAAAACTTGACGACGATCTTTACTCAAGTGGACGGTGCTGAGCGAGTCATCATGGCTGAGCCAATTAAAGGCACTGACTGGTTACTTGTGATTGAAATGGATAAAGACGTACTAGAGCAGCCTCTGTTCGATATGTTGATTAGCCAAATCACTACAGGTTTGGTTGTATTGATCGTTATGGCTGTAGCAACCTCATGGTTTGTGGCTCGTCAATTAGTTGAACTTGGGCGAGTGAGTGAAGCATTAGCTGATATTGCGGAAGGGGAAGGCGACCTCACAAAAAGACTACAAGTGTCGAGCCAAGATGAGGTGGGTCAACTTGCCGATAAGTTTAATGTCTTCGTTGATCGGCTTCATCAAATGATGCAAAACGTCACTCAAGTTTCTACCGCGATGAACAGCGGTGCCGAGCATGCGAATACCAGTGCGATGAAGCGCAGTGATAGTGTAAGCAGACAACAAGATGAGATCACGATGGTGGCAACGGCTGTGACAGAAATGGCGACAGCAACAGCCGAAATTGCCACGAATGCTGAGAGTACGGCGAAAAGTGCGACTCACTCGGTGGAGTTGAGCGAGCAAGGCTTCCAACAGATGGCTAAAAGCCAATCATCGATTAATGACCTCGCTACTGAGCTAACAAGTGCTGTGTCTATCATCAGTGAGCTTGAAGAGCATGGTCAGCAAATCGCGTCTATCTTGGCGACGATTCGTGAAATAGCGGAGCAAACGAACTTACTTGCGCTTAATGCGGCTATTGAAGCTGCGAGGGCAGGTGAACAAGGGAGAGGTTTTGCTGTGGTTGCTGATGAGGTTCGTGTGCTTTCTCAACGTACTCATGCTTCAACAGAAGAGATCGAAGACAAGATCAAACGCCTACAGCAAGCGACGAATGGTGCGGTTAAAGTGATGACACAAAGTCACGATATGGCGAAAACAAGCGTGCACGACGTGGATATGGCCGGAGAGAGTTTGGCTCAAATCCGTGAAGCGATTCAGATGATCAGTGATATGGCGACTCAGATTGCCTCAGCTGCTGAAGAACAGTCTTTGGTCACCGCGGAAATCAATGCAAATACGGAATCTGTCCGTGAAGTCAGTGATGTGATGGCACTTGATGCAACAGATGCCGTTTCGCAAGCCGATCAACTCAGCCATTTAGCTAACGATCTCAAACAGGAACTCTCAAGGTTTAAACTCTAATTTCAGTAAAAATCATACAGAGCACAAGTCACTCACAGGCTTGTGCTCTTTTTTATGCAGCCAGCGTCAACTTGATTCACTGTCTCAGTGCTTATCAAAGAAATCTTTGTTACGGATATATTTGCTCATTAAGTGGTAAGAGAAAGGTCTTATCAACCAGCTAAAGATAGAGCGACCAAGGCGGATTAATGTCGGTGTGTTTTCGTAGATCCTACCATTATAGAGCCAAAGCACTTTCCCTACATGCCAATACAATAGGGGCACGGGCGGCATGAAGGTGACAATATCGATGTCACAACAGATACGGTAGGTTTTCTTACTCAAACGGTAGTTCTTTTTAAAACTCCAATCACCAATTGCAGGTTGTCCAAAAGTCACAATTCGTTTGATACAGCCTGGGTACTTTTGGTCTAGGTAGTCAGCAAATACACAACCAATAGCGCCGCCAGAAGAATGCCCGGTGATAGAAATCCGTTTTCCTTGCTCTAACAAAGGTGTGAGCGTAGCTTCTAAGCGTTCGATAACGGTTTGCCCAAGCTTGTCTTCGTTACGACTCGGTTGGCTTTCTTGGAACATGAGGTGATAGAAACCAGCATGAACACGATAGTTCAGCCCAATTCTTTTACAGCTTCTGGTCCATAGTGCAAAAGTGAGTAGCCAGTCAGAAACACTGTGTGATCCCTTGATAACCACGACGACTTCATCTTTGTCGCTGCTCCATAAGACTCGAATCATGGTTTTACCAAATTGATTCTTTATGATGCGCTGTCCATTAGGATCAAAACCGTATCGAGTTTGCTTAAAGACTCTTGGGTAGGCGAGGTTACAGAGCACGGCGTAGCGTTCATATTGGTATCGTTTAAGTGGTTTCACGTTTTTATTTCGTAATAGTCGTTACTTAAAACTTTAGTCTTTGAATGTGAAAAGCACATGAAAACGAGGGAGTGTTTTGTTCATTCAATGGAATCAACAGTATTTAGTGAATCTCCAAACTGGATTTCGGCTTATGAGTTCCTGTTAAAACTCAAAATCTACGTATAAGAACCGTACAATCTGCACTAAATTCATTCGTTTGAGTTCGATAATTAATCACTTGAATTGAAAGATAAAATTTACTGTTGACGAATTTTTTCTATCCGTTAAAGTACACCTCGTTCTCACGGCTTAGGTCGCAGAGAGATGGTGTTTTACTCTTCAGTAATCAGCATCGCATGATTGCGTTGCCCTGGTGGTGGAATTGGTAGACACAAGGGATTTAAAATCCCTCGGCGTTCGCGCTGTGCCGGTTCAAGTCCGGCCCGGGGCACCATCTATCTAGTTTCTACTTTAAGTAGAGTGTTGAACAAAGAGTGGTCCTCTTTAAACACTTCAATATATTTTTATGTTGATTAAGGCGCCTTGGCAGAGTGGCTATGCAGCGGATTGCAAATCCGTGGACCTCGGTTCGACTCCGGGAGGCGCCTCCATTCTCTTTCTCTCTTATTTAGTTAATGAGAAATTAGGCGAATGACATTGCGATACTAGCTCAGTTGGTAGAGCGCAACCTTGCCAAGGTTGAGGTCATCGGTTCGAACCCGATGTATCGCTCCAAATTTTGTAATGTTGATTCATTTTGACATTAAGATGGTGTTTTACTTTTCAGTAATCGGCATCGCAATAAAGAATTGCGTGCCCTGGTGGTGGAATTGGTAGACACAAGGGATTTAAAATCCCTCGACGTTCGCGTTGTGCCGGTTCAAGTCCGGCCCGGGGCACCATCTATTTGATTGTTATCTTGTTTGGTAGTAATCAACAGAGTTGTTCTCTTTAAACACTATTGAAGGCGCCTTGGCAGAGTGGCTATGCAGCGGATTGCAAATCCGTGGACCTCGGTTCGACTCCGGGAGGCGCCTCCACTATTAAAAGTTGAAAGGCCAGCAGAAATGCTGGCCTTTTTGCTATGTGAAATTTCATATCCTCACGATTCCTCGAAACTGCTGACGTTTACTATCTGTTATTGCATTTTAAGTTCCTTAATTCTGAATTGGTCTAGTGGCTTCGTTACTCTCTTAGCCGTTTAAATACTCTAGATGTGTGGCCAGAGTAGGGCTGGTTTTGAGATAAAACTTGAATCAAACTTTTCCATTTACGTGTCTGCCAAACTAACTGTTAATCGGGTGTGTTGTTTGTGAATAAAATACACGGTTCGACGAGTATACCGTCTGAGGTTTTAGGCATTAAGTTCTTCACCTTCACATTTATACATAGTTACTCATGATCCTGTAACGCTTTCATGAGTTCTTACACTTCTCACGCCTTTAAATGAAAATGATTGTCATTTACTTACGTTGTTGCTAACCTATTGTGAAAGTTTACAACCTACTTCCTAATGCGTTGAAGTGTATATAAAACCCCGCTAAACCTACGGTTATTCGTGTGCTTTGACAGATAATTAAGCAGATCTACCTCTTTTGTTCTACCCCTTTTGGGTAGTTCGATTTCGTAATTGATTTACATCATATTTTCATTTTCTTTCATAATTCATTATTCGTGTAGTTAAGAAATATATAACCTTCAGGAATTCTTATGAGCAAGATGAAGCTAGTCGTAATCGGTAACGGGATGGTAGGCCATCGCTATATCGAAGATTTAGTCGAGAAGACAGATGTCGCTAACATGGACATCACGGTGTTCTGTGAAGAGCCTCGCGTAGCCTATGATCGTGTACACCTTTCTTCTTATTTTTCACACCATACTGCGGACGAACTTTCTTTAGTTAAAGAAGGCTTCTACGAGAAACACGGCATCAACATGCTGATCGGCGAACGTGCAATTAACGTTAACCGTGAGAAAAAGACTGTTTACTCAAGCACAGGTCGTGAAATTCAATACGACAAGCTTGTTCTTGCAACCGGTTCTTTCCCATTCGTTCCGCCAATCAAAGGTCACGAAGGTAAAGACTGTTTCGTTTACCGCACAATCGAAGATTTGAAAGCGATTGAAGCAACCGCTAAGAACTCAAAATCTGGTGTTGTTGTTGGTGGTGGTCTACTTGGCCTTGAAGCAGCGGGTGCACTGAAAGCACTTGGCGTAACCACACACGTTGTTGAGTTCGCTCCTAAGCTAATGGCTGAGCAACTTGACCAAGCGGGCGGTAACCAACTTCGTCAAAAAATCGAACGTATGGGCGTAAACGTTCATA
Organism: Vibrio lentus; assembly: GCF_030409755.1. Lineage (NCBI taxonomy): Bacteria > Pseudomonadati > Pseudomonadota > Gammaproteobacteria > Vibrionales > Vibrionaceae > Vibrio > Vibrio lentus. The sequence goes on along the minus strand of NZ_JAUFQE010000001.1, from coordinate 534,406 downwards.
CAAGCAAAAACACGCTAGAAATTGCTCCTGAAGGCACTGAAGCTCGTAACGTGATGCGTTTTGCAGACGGAACTGAGCTAGAAACTGATTTCATCGTATTCTCTGCTGGTATTCGCCCACAAGACAAACTTGCTCGTCAAATGGGCCTAGGTATTGCACCTCGTGGCGGCATCGAGATTAACGATCACTGTCAAACGACAGACAAAGATGTTTACGCAATCGGTGAGTGTGCGTCTTGGAACCAAACGTTCTACGGCCTTGTTGCTCCTGGTTACAAAATGGCGACCGTTGCTGTTGACCACGTTGTTGGTAACGAAAGCACATTTGAAGGTGCTGACATGTCAGCGAAGCTGAAGCTTCTTGGCGTGAAAGTAGGTTCTATCGGTGATGCAAATGGTCGTACTCCGGGTTGTAAGAGTTACGTTTACCAAAACGAAGAGTCTGAAGTTTACAAGCGCATCATCGTTTCTGAAGATAACAAGAAACTGCTTGGTGCCGTAATGGTCGGTGACACATCTGATTATGGCGATCTTCTACAGCTAATGCTGAATGAAATCGAGCTACCAGAACACCCAGATGCATTGATTCTTCCTGCTCACGCGGGTGCAGAGAAGCCAACACTTGGCGCGGATTCTTTACCGGAAACTGCCGTTATCTGTTCTTGTTTCGATGTAACGAAAGGCAAGATCGCTCAAGCGGTTGCTGAAGGTCACCACACCATTGGTGATATCAAAGCAGTCACTGGCGCAGGCACAGGTTGTGGTGGTTGTATCCCTCTTGTGACTTCAGTGCTAAACGCTGAACTTGCTAAAGCAGGTGTGGAAGTGAAGAACGACGTTTGTGAGCACTTTGCTTACTCTCGCCAAGAGCTTTTCCACCTGATTCGCATCGAAGAAATCAAAACATTCGATGAGCTATTAGAGAAATACGGTAAAGGCTACGGCTGTGAAGTATGTAAACCTCTAGCGGGTTCTATTCTTGCTTCTTGCTGGGGTGAACACATCCTTAAGCCTGAACTAGTGAAACTGCATGATACCAACGATAACTTCCTAGGTAACATTCAAAAAGACGGCACTTACTCGGTTATCCCTCGTATGGCTGGTGGTGAAGTAACACCTCAAGCACTTAGTGTTCTTGCGGATGTGGCGGCTGAATACAATCTGTACACCAAGATCACGGGTGCGCAACGTATCGGTCTGTTCGGTGCTCAGAAAGATGACTTACCAGCAATCTGGAAGAAGTTAATCGCTGCAGGTTACGAAACAGGTCAAGCTTACGCAAAAGCACTTCGCATGGCTAAGACATGTGTCGGTTCAACTTGGTGTCGTTACGGCGTTCAAGATTCAGTTGGCCTAGGCGTGATGATCGAGAACCGTTACAAAGGCATCCGTACTCCTCATAAGATGAAGTTTGGTGTGTCGGGCTGTACTCGTGAGTGTGCTGAAGCTCAAGGTAAAGATTTAGGTATTATCGCGACTGACGCGGGTTGGAACATGTACGTGTGTGGTAACGGTGGTATGAAGCCTCGTCACGCAGACCTACTGGCAAGCGACCTAGACCAAGAAACACTGCTGAAATACATCGACCGTTTCATGATGTTCTACATCCGCACGGCTGCGCCACTGCAACGTACTTCGGTATGGATGGACAACCTAGAAGGTGGCGTTGACTACCTACGTGAAGTGATTGTTGATAACAAACTTGGCATCAACGACCAGCTTGAAGCTGACGTGGCTGGTCTAGTGGGTAACTTCGCTTGTGAGTGGACTGACACTATCAACGACGAAGCTCAACTTAAGCGCTTCTCACACTTCATCAATGCTGATGACCGTGATGAAAACGTTGTGTTTGTTGACGATGGCCGAGAACAACACCGCCCAGCAACATTCACAGAGAAACACCCAGAAGCGAAGGGCGACATCCTTCACGTTGAACTGGTTTAATTGGGAGACGACATCATGGCATTTACCAAAGTTTGTAAGATCGAAGATATTATTCCAGGTACCGGTGTTTGTGCATTGGTTGGTGGTGAGCAAGTTGCTATTTTCCGCCCAACTAAAGCCGAAGAAGTGTTCGCTATTAGTAATACTGACCCGTTTTTTCCAATCAAACGTTTTATCTCGTGGTTTAACGGTTGAGCACAAAGGTGAGCTTTGGGTGGCGAGCCCACTTAAGAAGCAACGCTTTAACTTAGCAACAGGTGTGTGCATGGAAGACGAGAACTTCAGCGTGAAAGCGTATAAAGCTCGTATTACCAAAGGTGCTGTTGAAATCTCAGCATAATCGAATACGTAACAAGATTTGATAGTTCAAGGGTTCTAGTTCCCGACATTGCCTTAGTTCGGCAGCTAGAGCCTTTTCCTATCCAATTTTAACTTTTAATTTTAACTTTTTAAGGACAACCTTATGTCTCCTGATTTTAAACCAGCTGAATTCGTTCAAACGATGATCGATGTGGGTGAAGCGAAAACGAAAACAAGTACTCGCGATCTTCTTATTCGAAGCACAATGGCAGGCATCATTCTTTCTCTTGCCGTTGTTGTTGCAATCACGGCTATCGTGCAAACAGGCATTGGTATTGTTGGCGCTCTTGTGTTCCCAGTAGGCTTCGTGATTCTAAGTGTAATGGGCTACGATCTAGTAACGGGTGTATTTGGCCTTGCTCCTTTAGCGAAATTCGATAACCGCCCAGGTGTGACTTGGGGTCGTGTTCTACGTTGTTGGGGTATTGTTGGCCTTGGTAACCTCATCGGTTCTCTAATCGTTGCGGTATTGGTTGCTATCTCATTAACGGGTAACTTCTCTTTAGATCCAAACGCAGTAGCACAAAAGTTCATTGCGGTTTCTACAGCTCGTAGCCTAGGTTTTGAAAACATGGGTATGGACGGATGGATCACGTGTTTCGTACGCGGTATCTTCTGTAACCTAATGGTATGTCTAGGCGTGATTGGTAACATGACAGCACGTACTGTGTCTGGTCGTGTAGCAATGATGTGGTTCCCAATCTTCATCTTCTTCGCACTCGTATTCGAGCATACAGTAGTAAACATGTTCCTATTCCCACTGGGTATGATTCTAGGCGCTGATTTCGGTATCGCGACATGGTTGAACTTCAACCTTATCCCTACAATCCTTGGTAACATCGTTGGTGGTTTGTTCTTAACATGTGTTCCTTTGTTCCTAACACACGCAAGAACCGCTCCTTCTCTAGGTGCTAAGTAATTCTGAATACGGTGAAACGTAATTTAGTATGAGATTAAGAGTCCCAACAACATGTTTGGGGCTTTTTTAGTTCGAAAGCCCTTATATCATTGCGCAAATTACTCGCAATAGACTGTTTTGTTATAATTACTTCTATCTTCGTTAGTATTTAGACTGAATATTTAACTCAACACCTGATAGTCTAAGGGTTAAGGATTTGGATAAGTCATCATGAATACAGTGACTTATCACATAGATTGAAGCTTGAGATAAAACAAGCAAACCTTCGGAGCAAAGCATGTCAGAAGTATCGTCATCGAATGTTAAAGAAGTAACCAAAGGATTGGTTTCATTAGTAGGCGCGGGCCCTGGTGACCCAGATTTACTTACCCTAAAAGCGGCACGTGTTATTCAACAGGCTGATGTGGTCGTTTATGACCGCTTGGTATCTAAAGATATTTTGGCAATGGCTAACGCCGATGCAGAAATGCTGTATGTAGGGAAAAAGCTCGACCATCACTGTGTACCACAAGATCAGATCAACCAACTGCTCGTGACTAAAGCGCAAGAAAATAAGCATGTCGTTCGCCTTAAAGGCGGTGACTCGTTTATCTTTGGTCGTGGTGGCGAAGAGTGTGAAACTCTGGCTGAAAATGGTGTGAAGTTTGAAGTGGTACCCGGAATCACGGCAGCGGCAGGAGCGACGGCTTACGCGGGGATTCCGCTAACACATAGAGATCACGCACAAAGCGTTCAATTCATTACTGGCCATCTTAAGAAAGATGGTGAAGATATTGATTGGCGTTCGCTTGCTCAGCACAACCACACGATTGTGTTCTACATGGGTCTGAAAGAGAGCCCGAACATTCAGAAAAACTTACTTGATAACGGTATGCGAGCAGACATGCCCGTTGCGATTATTGAAAATGGTACGCGCCAAGAACAGAAAGTGTTCCGTGGTGGTTTGAGTGACTTAGCCAACCTTGCGAGCGTCGCAAAAAGCCCAGCACTTATCGTTGTTGGAAGTGTTGCTCAGCTTCATGAAAAACTGGCTTGGTTTAACAAGCAAGCTTAAGTGATTGATGATCAAGCTTAGCTTGGTTGATGGTTAACCAAAGGCTTCGCGGACTAAGAATCAAATACTGCAGCGGCTACCTTGTCGCTGCATCTCTTGTTTACGCATCGGCATCTCATCGATCAGGTCAGTGATCAGGTTCCAATCTGTTTTTCCGCTCCATCTGTGCTTCTCTTGTCCGTCTTTACCTATTAAAACAGCGGTATGCGACCCTTTTTGTATCTCATAGATGCTCGTTACTGCCTCTAGATTAAACTCTTCATCAAGCCATGTCGGCACGGTATAGCCACTTTCTGCTATGACCATCACGACCACATCACGTTCGTCCAATTGACAGTTGTTTATCAGTACTTCATTGAGAAACGCTTTGACGACAGAGTCTTCCGTTGGGGCGAAATAGATCACGCTACGATGAGGGAGTAATTTGGAATGGGAGTAGGCTGGGTAGGCGTGTAGCGAGTTGACTGACAGAATCATAAACATAAACGCGCTTGTTACTAGAGTTTTCAGCGATTTGGTTAACGCTGCACAGCAACGTGGCAACACTGAGCCGTTGGTGTCGCTGCGAAGACATGATCTAATTGTTTGTCGGTACTGCATGTTCCACCTTCCTTGATAAACTCAAACCAGCTCTGAGTTAAACTAATATCAACTACGTTAAGCATAGCTAATGAGTTCATTTTTATTGGCTCCTCAAAACCACCGCCTAGGGCGGTGGTGATTGTTCCTCTAGGCTATAGCCTGAAGAAGTGCCCATGTTAGAAGTAACCTCTTATTCACCACAAGTAAGAGGAAACAACCACATGGGCGATTACAGAAGTTCATCACATGTCTATTGGCGTTGCAAATACCATATAGTTTGGACTCCAAAGTATAGATATAAGATTTTGAAAGATAAGGTTGGAAAGGAGCTTTATCGTTCAATTTATATTTTGTGCAATATGAAAGACTGCGAGGTTTTAGAGTTAAATGTTCAACCAGATCATGTTCATCTTGTTGTCATTATTCCTCCCAAGTTGTCGATCTCGAGTTTGTTAGGAGTTTTAAAGGGCCGGACAGCAATTAGACTTTTCAATAAATTTCCACATATACGTAAGAAACTATGGGGAAATCACTTTTGGGCTAGAGGGTATTTTGTAGATACGGTCGGTGTGAATGAAGAAGTCATTCGACGATATGTCCGACACCAAGATAAACAGGACATAGAGTATGAACAACAACTGCAGTTATTGAAGAACTGATAGCGTGGACGCCCCCTTCTAGGGGGTTATAAAGCAAAACCGCCTTCTAAGAAGGCGGATATTTTTTTAAAGAAAGCGGCTCGCATTTTAGAGTTGAATAGAATAGGGTATACGGAAAATCTAAAGGTATGAATTTATGGAAAACATAGCAATTTTGGTCGACGTTCAGAACGTTTACTACACAACGCGCGACAAATACCGTTCTAACTTCGACTATAACCAGTTTTGGTATGTTGTCACGGAAGGGCGTAACGTGGTTGAAGCCAATGCTTACGCAATCTCAAGCCAAGATCCAAAGCAGCGTCAATTTCACCATATCCTTCGTGGTGTTGGCTTTAACGTGAAGTTAAAACCGTTTATTCAGCGTCGTGATGGGAGCGCAAAGGGGGATTGGGATGTCGGTATCGCGTTAGATGCGATAGAACTTGCTGAGACAGTTGATACCATTGTTTTAGTCTCTGGTGACGGTGATTTCGAAATCCTTGTTGAGCGAATCAAAGAACGATTTGGTAAGCCAGTTGAAGTGTATGGTGTACCGGGATTAACTGCTCAAAATCTTATCGATTCTGCCTCAAAATTTGTACCGATTGAAAAAGATTTCTTACTATAGGGTAAATCTCGCATTTTATAATTGAAATCAATAATAACGATAATTAAAATGCAAACTATTATTATTTATCGGTTTGTATGATGTCGCGCGTTTTAGTTGTTGATGATGATATTCAGTTATGTGAATTGTTGGGCGAAGTCTTAGAAAATGAAGGGTATCACGTTGATACCGTTCATTGTGGTGAGTCTGCGCTTGAGTTCATTCAGTCTCACCCTGTTGATTTAGTGTTACTTGATGTAATGCTACCTAACCTCAGCGGTATTCAAGTTGCTAGGCGAATTTGTCAGCGCTTTGCTACCCCCATTCTTATGCTAACTGCTCTTAACGACGATGCCTCGATGCTCGACGGATATCAAGCGGGAGCCGACCAATACATCGCCAAACCTTTTAACGTTCCAGAACTATTGACTCGCATCAAGGTGATCTTGCGCCGAGTTGGTTTTGAGCGTCAAAGACAGTCTTTAGCTTCATCTAACCATGGTTTGTGCGAACAACTTTCTCGTTTACCGCTAACCGGCACTGAAAAAGACCTGCTTGATTACTTGGTCAAAAACGACGGGATCGTTGTATCGAAATCTGACCTTCAAATCCATGTTCTTAAGAAAGAGCTTTGCCCTTTCGATCGTAATTTAGATATGCATATCAGTAATATACGTCGAAAGTTGGTTCAGGCTGGTTTGTCCAAGCAACATATCAAAACCGTTCGAGGTAAAGGCTACAGTTACTTAGAGTCGGTAGGGGTATGAGTAAAAAATTGCTGCGTTGCCCTGATTTTATTGCCAAGCGTAAGGATGGCTTAACGTTTCAATTATTCAGTTACTTGACGGTGATCCTAGTAAGCATCCTGATCCTTCAAGGTGTGGCGGAACGAGCGCTGATGAAAGCCTTATTGAAGGTACCTGAATCGGTAAAGTCTGAAATGCTCGACCTTGCTTATCAAGCCAACGTGCTGATTGAGGAAGGGGATATGGATGAGTTAGCCGACTGGGGTAATGCTCAAGGCTACTATCTGTTTGTTATCGATGAGAATAATCGACCCATTACTCATCGACACATGCACCCGCACTTTGAATTCAAACTCAAGTACTTGCGTACCTTAGATCATCAGTTGAGCGATCGCGTCAGTAAGCCTATCTTCGGTTTGCCACTGAATAATGGCAACACGTTAGTCATTCAACTACCGCACCAGTTTCATCCGGCTAAATCCTTTGCTCCATATTCCTACATGCTGAAAGCCTTGATTGCATTGGTCGTATTGTCGCTGTTCTCCATTATTATGGCAAAAAGCCTGCAGCAACCTCTGGATCGTTTAAGGGAGGCGAGTCGAAGATTAGCGCAAGGGGATTTCTCGGTGAGTGTTGTGTCTGAGCTTGATTCAACCACGCGTGAATTCAACGAACTTGCCCATGATTTTGATCATATGACTCGTGAGATTAAGTCACTGGCAGAAAAGCAGCGTCGTTTGATTCGTGATGTGTCCCATGAGCTACGAACGCCATTGGCAAGGCAAAATCTCGCCTTACATCTTTTGCGCAGTAAGGTCGATGATAAGAGCATTAGCTTGCTTGAGCGAATGGAAAGCGAAACTGAAGAGATGAATAAGCTGGTGGGGGAAATCCTTGAATTCAGCCGCCTTGAAACGTCTCGTTATGACTCCAAGTTAAGCTTGATGCATCTTGAGCATTACTGTTCGATGCTCATCGCGCAGATGCAAAACGACTTGAAGCCGAATCAAACCTTAGTGGGCGATTTAGAGACGCCGACATCAATGGTTCATGTTGATGAGAGGTTGCTTCTCAGAGTGATTGGTAATTTGGTCGGTAACGCAATTAAATACGCCGGTGAGAATGCTCATGTTGTCGTGACTACTTACGAATTGTTAACCGACAAACGTTACAGTGTCATATCTGTAGAGGATGACGGTGATGGTATTCCTGACAACAAGATTGCAGGGATATTCGACCCGTTTACTCGCATAGAGTCAGCGCGTGATAAACAGTCTGGTGGCTACGGTCTTGGGCTAGCGATCGTGAAGGAAGCCATGGGTGTGATGAATGGGCATGTGACCGCTGAGAACAGAGAGGGTGGGGGATTGAGAGTAAACTTGATGTTCCCAATCAGTGAGTAACTTTCCCTAATGCAATGCGAAATACGTTAAATAGCTAATTATCTCAACTCAGTTGTACTGACTTAAGCGATACCCAATAAAAAACGCCACTGCAGATGCAGTGGCGTTTTTGTTTATACGCTTTTCATTATCAGCTAAGGCATAGCCATTAATAACGCCTTAGCTTGGAGAAAAGAGCGACAGAGAAGCTAGATTATGCCTGTTGGCGTGCTAGCTTAACTTCTTCTTCTTTCTCACCAGCTGCCGGGTCATTGAAGCGAGACTCATCAAGAGAACCTTCAGACTTAGCGACGATGATAGTTACGGCACTATCACCTGTGATGTTTACAGCGGTACGAATCATATCAAGAAGGCGGTCAACACCCATGATTAGAGCAATACCTTCAAGCGGTAGACCAACTTGGTTCAATACCATCGCTAGCATAACAAGACCAACACCAGGAACACCTGCAGTACCAACAGACGCCAATGTCGCTGTTAGGATAACCATTAGGTAATCACCCATAGTCAGGTCGATGTTGTAAGCTTGTGCAATAAACGCAGTTGCAACACCTTGCATGATAGCTGTGCCATCCATGTTCACTGTTGCACCTAGTGGTACTGTGAATGAAGCGACTTTGTTGTCTACGCCCATGCGGTTTTTAGCCGTTTCCATTGTCACTGGAATCGTTGCGTTCGAAGAGGCAGTTGAAAACGCAAACATGATTGCATCTTCCATCTTACGTAAGAACGTAATCGGGCTTAGGCCTGTGAATCCTTTAAGCATCGCGCTGTAGGTAACCAAACCGTGCAGAAGTAGGGTACCTGCAAGCACTAAGAAGTATTCTGCTAGGTTCCAAATTGCGCTTAAACCAAGGCCAGAGAACAGCTTCGCCATCAAGAAGAACACACCGTAAGGTGCAAGGTTCATCAGAAGAGCGACAAGCTTCATGATCACTTCGTTCAAGTCAGAGAAAACCGCGGCGATACGCTCACCAGGTTTACCCGCTGCACTGATTGCAATACCAAACAACACAGCAAATACGATAACTTGCAGCGTTTTACCCTCAGCCATCGCCTGAATAGGGTTGGTTGGGAACATGTCGATGATTACTTGGCCCAAAGAAGGGGCATCAGCTGATTTGAAAGAGCTCGCAGCAGTAAGATCCGCACCAGCTCCAGGTTGGAACAGGTTACCGATAGTAAGTGCTAGAGTGATAGCAACGGCTGTAGTACCGATATAAAGTGCAAGCGTTTTGCCCCCCATACGGCCAAGAGTTGATAAATCTTTAAGAGAGCTTGTACCGCACACTAGTGAAACGAAGACTAGAGGCACAACAAGCATTTTTAAACTGGCGACAAAAATCTGTCCGCCTACTTCAAAGAGTCCGTTAACGATGTAGTTGTTAACAAATCCGCTGTCTGCAAAAAGGGATTGAATGGCAAATCCCGTTAATATGCCCACGACCATACCGAGGATAACTCGACCAGTTAGAGACATAGGTTTCTTGGTATTCATTTAGAACACTCCTTATTATTTATAACTTTGATACCTTTTCAAAGTGAGCAGGAGATTAGCAGTCGGTTGTTCAAATCGAAAAACAAAAAATGAGTTTGAAATTATAGATGTGATCACAATCACTGATAATTGTGTAAATTAAACAAATCAAAACAAAATAATTCACTATTCATTTACATCTATCGAGGGTTTTATACATAAAACCGTCGTTTCAAAGGTAGTAAATAAGACAAGACAATTTTCTTATCGATCGTCATATCTTAAATAGACCAAGCAAATAACGGTGTTTCAGAAGATTCGAAGATAACAGCGAGGTTTTTTATTGGCTCCTCAAAACCACCGCCTAGGGCGGTGGTGATTGTTCCTCTAGGCTATAGCCTGAAGAAGTGCCCATGTTAGAAGTAACCTCTTATTCACCACAAGTAAGAGGAAACAACCACATGGGCGATTACAGAAGTTCATCACATGTCTATTGGCGTTGCAAATACCATATAGTTTGGACTCCAAAGTATAGATATAAGATTTTGAAAGATAAGGTTGGAAAGGAGCTTTATCGTTCAATTTATATTTTGTGCAATATGAAAGACTGCGAGGTTTTAGAGTTAAATGTTCAACCAGATCATGTTCATCTTGTTGTCATTATTCCTCCCAAGTTGTCGATCTCGAGTTTGTTAGGAGTTTTAAAGGGCCGGACAGCAATTAGACTTTTCAATAAATTTCCACATATACGTAAGAAACTATGGGGAAATCACTTTTGGGCTAGAGGGTATTTTGTAGATACGGTCGGTGTGAATGAAGAAGTCATTCGACGATATGTCCGACACCAAGATAAACAGGACATAGAGTATGAACAACAACTGCAGTTATTGAAGAACTGATAGCGTGGACGCCCCCTTCTAGGGGGTTATAAAGCAAAACCGCCTTCTAAGAAGGCGGATATTTTTTTTTCAGCAAATGAAAAGTGGATGACGCATTTAGTCGACCGAAAATATGTTTCTAGTGACAATGTCACAAATTTTTGTGAAAACGAACTTGTGTTGATCTCTCCGAAAGAGACGTCGGTATCATTGGAACTCTCAAAGGGAGACCAGTGGTCTAAACTGCTGACTAATGAACGACTTGCTGTCGGTAATACTATGTCTGTACCAGCAGGTATCTACGCTAAGGAAGCGTTAGAAGCTCTGGGTGTTTGGGATAATGTGAGCACTCGATTGGCACCAAGTAACAATGTTCGTATGGCATTGGCCTTGGTGGAACGCAGTGAAGCGAAGCTCGGCATTGTCTACAAAACTGATGCATTATTATCGAAAGAAGTCGATGTCGTTGCGACGTTTCCTTCAAATCTCCACACACCAATACGTTACCCTGTAGCTAAATTGAATGACAAATTAACCACGAATGACTTCTATACTTTTCTAAACGATGAAAAGGCAAAAGACATTCTTAACAGTTTTGGTTTTGAAGCGCATTAAATGATGTTTTTATCTGAGTACGAATACCAAGCCTTAATGCTGAGTTTAAAAGTCGCTGGGTTTGCTATCTTATGGCTTATTCCTATCGGCATTGGTTTAGCGTGGCTGCTTGCTAAGAAACAGTTTGTTGGCAAAAGCATAGTCGAGAGCATTGTGCACCTGCCATTGGTACTGCCGCCTGTGGTCATCGGTTATTTGTTGCTGGTGATGATGGGTAGACAAGGCGTCATTGGCTCATGGCTTAATGACATGTTTGGTATCGTATTCAGCTTTAGCTGGAAGGGCGCGGCACTTGCGTGTGTTGTTGTCGCGTTACCATTGATGGTTCGTTCTATTCGCCTGAGCTTAGAAACTGTTGATAGTAAGCTTGAAGAGGCTGCTGCCACATTGGGCGCTTCACCGATTCGTGTGTTCTTCACTATTACATTACCTCTGATGATCCCTGGGATCATTACCGGCACTATGCTTTCATTCGCACGAAGCTTGGGTGAGTTTGGCGCGACAATCAGCTTCGTTTCCAATATTCCCGGTGAAACTCAAACCATCCCACTGGCCATGTATACCTTTATTGAAACCCCCGGCGCTGAAATGGAAGCGGCACGTTTGTGTTTCATTTCAATTGTTATAGCGCTTGGTTCATTGATGCTATCTGAATGGCTTAATAAGAAGTCAGCACAGCGACTAGGAGGCAATGCATGAGTGCTTTGATCCTCCAATACCAACAACAGTTGGGTGAAACCTTCTTTGATATTGACCTAGAACTCCCAAGTAGCGGCATTACTGCGATCTTTGGTCGCTCTGGCGCGGGAAAAACATCACTTATCAATGCGATTAGTGGCCTTAAACAGCCAGATAAGGGCTTGATCAGCGTATCGGGAACCACCTTGTTCGACAGTGATAAGGGCATTAACTTGCCGACTCATAAACGCAATGTCGGCTATGTGTTTCAAGAGTCGCGATTGTTTCCGCACATGAAGGTGTCAGGCAATCTTAAATATGGCATCAAAGACTTCGATAAAACGCATTTCGATCAGATTGTCTCCTTGTTATCTCTCGGTTTATTGCTAGACCGTTACCCAGCGCGTTTGTCGGGTGGTGAGAAGCAACGTGTGGCGATTGGACGTGCTTTGTTGTCTAAGCCGAGTATTTTGTTGATGGATGAGCCATTAGCGTCTCTCGACTTGCCTCGTAAGCGTGAAGTGATGCCGTTTTTGGAGAACCTCTCTGAAACCGTTCAGATTCCGATCATTTACGTGACGCACAGCCTTAACGAGATTCTACGCTTGGCCAATCATCTTGTGATCATCGAGCAAGGAAAAGTCATTTCGTCGGGTGTAACTGAAGAAGTGTGGGCTTCGAGAGCTATGCAGCCGTGGCAATCATTCTCAGAACAAAGTTCATTGTTTGAGGGGACGTTAGCTGAGCACAATGACGATTATGCGTTATCTCGTTTGAAGCTTGGCAAATCGACATCGTTGTGGGTTCAGAAGGTGTCTAGCGACATTGGGGCTGCGGTAAGGTTACAAGTTAGGGCAAATGATGTCTCTATCACGCTAGAACAGCCGCAAGGCACTTCGATACGTAATATCCTTCCTGTGACCATTAAAAGCGTAGAGACGCACCAGCAAGGCTCAAATAAGCAGAGTGTTGCGGTAGAGTTGGAGCTAGAGCCTGGTTGTTACTTGTGGGCGACTATAACTTTATGGGCGTTGGATGAGTTGAGTTTAGAAACCGGTCAGCAAGTTTACGCTCAAATTAAAGGTGTGAGTGTCGCTCAGCGAGATATTGCCGTTACGCACTGATTTAGAGGCAATGAGTGAGATAGGCTCGCCCATTGTCTTTTCTATGTTTAAAGCTTTTTAGCGATGTTTACTGTTAGTCTGCAATATGACTACTTGTCAGCGATATGAATGTTGATCTTGATTCCATGAATGGATACATGCGTCATTTTTATACGGTATAACTACCAGTTTTGCGTCACACTGTATGAGTACTAAGGCATATTGTTTGCTCTAACTGTAAGAGTGACAAGAGCTGCAGTGACAAATTCTGCATCAGCACAAGAACACGACGAACGACGAAATTAAGCAACTAGCAGACAAAGCAACAGGCACAAAAAAGCCGCATGTTTGAAGTAACATACGGCTTAATCATTAAGTTTTCGTTAAGCACTCAACCTAAATTTAGGTGAGATGAATGGCTTATCGGATGAAAACTTCTTTAAAATCACGCTTCAAGATCGCATCACGGCGTGCTTTCTTGATTTGCTTAGCCATGTCTTTTACACAGTTGTGTAAAATTTGGTCAAGCAGTTGAGCTCGGTACTCTTCTTTTTCTTCATCAGACATGCCTTCTGGAAGTTTAAGAGTAGGGAACTCTTCCATCATGTTTACGCCAGCAAAAGCTTGGCTAACAGAGATTAGAGCGTGGAATTGCTCAAAGTTGTCCAAAACATTTTGTGCGCTTGCTGGAAGGCTGCTCCAAGTTTCACGCACTGCTTCTTCAGACACCTCGTGAATAGAAGTAACCATGTTGTGCATCTCTTTAGGCACTTCATCAAATTCGATAACTTGGCGAAGCTCTGGTGAGATAGTGGTTAAATCGATTTCTTGTACTTCGTTGTTTGTAGCGTCTGACATAGTATTTCTCTTTAAAAAGAAACAATGCTAAAAAGATCTGTAAAAAAGTCAATATAATATAGAGATTAGGGCATGAATTAAGCCCAAAATTGAGCTACTTTCAATATTCAACGCTAGATAAAGGTGATGTGATGATAGAAAAGGGATCTTCGATGCGCATATTGCTGGTTGATGATGTTCAACTAGACAGGATGCAACTTGCTATTCGACTTAAGCAATTGGGACATATTGTGGAAGCGGTAGGTAGCGGTAAAGAAGCTCTAAACATCTATTCTGATTTTGATCCTGAACTCGTATTACTTGATATCAGCATGCCAGACATGGATGGTTTTGAGGTCGCTAACGAGGTTCGTAGACAATTCCCCGAATGGGTGCCCATCATATTTCTGAGTGGTCATGAAGAACCCGAAATGATCGCGAAAGCGATTGACGCTGGTGGTGATGATTACCTAATCAAACCGGTTAACAAAGTGGTGCTGAATTCAAAACTGATCGCGATGCAGCGCATTGCGCATATGAGGCGAGAGTTAAAACAAAGCACCGCCAAACTTGAAGAATTGAACATACTTTTGCAACAGCAAGCCAATGAAGATGGCTTAACAAAATTGTATAACCGTCGATATATGGATACTAAGCTTGAAGAGAGCATCGCGTGGCATGGAAGACGTAATATACCCATGACCGTGATACTTCTAGATGTAGACTTTTTTAAGCCTTACAACGATAATTACGGACATATTCAAGGGGATAAGTGCTTACAAGGGCTTGCCGGCACCTTGAAACAGCTGTTTGTTCGAGCTGGAGAGTTTGTTGGTCGTTATGGCGGTGAAGAGTTTGTTTTGGTTTTAAGTGACACGGACGGCGCTGCTGCTAAATTACATGCGACTCGAATAAAAGAAGCATTGCATGAAATGAACTATGCCCATGACCACTCAAGCGTCTCAGATAGAGTGACAGCGTCACAAGGCGTACTCTCATTCGTGCCTGCAGGCGGAGAATCGATCGCTTCAATTTATGAAAAAGTCGACCAAGCGCTTTATCAAGCAAAACAAAGTGGTAGAAATACCTTTATACAGCGCAGTATTTTGGAGCTTGCAGGCTAGTTGGCGAGCTCTTCTGGATATTTGAATTTATACTTCTATTAGCGTTTGAGCTTGGAAGTGCTTTAAGTGATAAAAGAAATGCCACATTCAAAGTCATTTTCTATGGCTAATACATCATGGACGCTTGCGGTTCCTCTACTTTTAACCGCTTTACCGACCACTGTGAATGCCAATTCGCTATCTCATCTTTTCCGAAAGGATCTAGAGCAGAGCTTTGCCACCAGTGTATTGCTAAATGACACCGACGTTTTTACTTTTGGTATCAACAATTTTGACCCTAATAAAGTATTTAGTTTGGATAATGAAGACATCGGGTCGAACGATTCGGTGAGCCGTCGACAAAATATTACCTCCCTGAGCTTGCCTTACACATTTGAATTGCCTAGTTATATTGAAGACAATCATCAAGAGGTGACGCTGCGCTTGTCTGCATTGCGGATCGAGAACGATGTTGAGTACGCGTCAACAATCAAAAGTGATTTTCAAAAAGAGTCGGTGGTTTCTGGGTACGTGGAATTCGCGAATGTGTCCCAGTTAGACGAATATTGGAGTTTTAGCTCAGCAATTGGTAACCACATCTCTTATTACCGTAATGACTATGAGTATCGTTCTTCACTGCTAAAGCCTATTCAAGATCAATTGGATGGTGTGTATTTCAATACTGATGCTTGGGCTTATATCATTGAGCCTAAAATCAAGCTGATGTACGAAGATAAGAATGACTGGGGCAAGTATAAACTGAGTACAAGTTGGCATTACTTTAATGGTGTCGGCTGGGGAGAAGCTAATAACGGCGATATTGGTCACCCTGAGGGGTGGTATATCGCGAATGAAGCCAAGGTTTTCTATGATCTAGTGAGTTGGGATAAGAACATTACATCGATGTACTCAAGTATAAGAAGAATTGATATTGGTGGCGATACTGTGGCATCTATGGGCACTACTTCTTACTACGAGGGCAGTGTTGGCTGGTTACTTAACCCAAACCTATTTAACGACTGGGTCGATAATGTGGGGATCGGGTTTACGATCAATTACGGTAGCAGCTTGAAAGGCGGGAGCTTGGTTATCTTCTTTAACCAAGACTAAGCTTCAACCAAGGTTTAGCTTCTATTTGGATATAAGATCTCTTCTAATGACTTGTTTTTCGCTATAGCGGCTAAAGCTCCTACTAAGATACAACGCTTCTTTCAGAGGCTCGTTTGTCGCTACAGCGATTAAGTCTCTAACTATAGCTCTTAAAGCTTCTAGCTATATCGCCTAGGTGTGAACGCACAGTTTATTTCGGCCAGTTTCTTTCGCTTTGTAAAGTGCATTATCAGCAAGCTTCAACACTTCTTCGGGCTGTTTGGTGGTTGTACTGTCAGACAGGCCAATACTCACCGTGACATTAACTATTTTAGTCGGCTTGCCATTCTTGCCGCGCTTTTGCATGCCCACTTCATGATCATCAGGGCGGTCGTGAGTATTACGAATGATCATATCGTAATTCTGGATCTCAGAAATTAGAACTTGAAGATGCTCTTTTACTTGCTCAGTGTTCTTACCTTTGAAAATGATTGTGAACTCTTCACCACCATAACGATAAGCTTTCGCGCCACCTGTCGTTTCTCTTAATATACGCGCTACTAGCTTTAACACATCGTCGCCAATGTCATGGCCATAGGTATCATTGAATTTTTTGAAGTGATCGATATCGACCATGGCCATCGAATATTTACGGCCTAGGTGCTTCATATCGACTTCTAATGCATGTCTGCCAGGGATGTTAGTCAGTTGGTCATTAAATGCCATGTCGTGGCTAGCGGACATTACATAGACGATAATCAATATGCCTGACAAAGAGAACATGGTGCTTGAGATGTATTGGATATCAAAGAATATGAAGGTACTCGAAGACAACAAAATCGCGCTGTAAACAACGACATCAATAGAGCGGTTATAGACTAAAACCAAAATCGACGTTAGGCCCAGTAAACAAAGGCTATAGAGCACCAGAATAAAAGGCAGTTTAGAAAAGTCTCTAACGGTAAAGAGAACTCCTTCACTCCATGATTCAAAACCTCCGGCATGGAAGTGAGACACAATCAGTTGCGCCCAAACCATGAATAGCACCACAACCAAGGCGTAAAGGAACATGGACTTTGAGTTAACCCCGTTATCGGGGAAGGCATACACCAATAAGCAAGTAACCGGCACTAAAGCAGCCAGAAGAGACAGCTCCAATAATGTGGTTCCAGTGTTTAATGGGGTTTGTAAGCGGACTTGGATAATAAAATAGGCAACGAGCATGGTGAGAGACACCATAGCCATACGACCTTGCCTGAATGTGTGACACAGCAAAACGGCAACGCTCAATAAAATATACGGAAGGTTGCTAGCAAACCCTAAGTTTGAATCGGTCACGAGAATGACGTTGTTCATACCTACGAGTAACATTGCTAATAGAAGTAAGGGAAAGCAAAATCGAAACATGCTCGACGTTACAAAAGAAGATGCCATTTATGTGGTGAGCCTAAGTGTACTGATGATCTTATAATTTAATTTTATACGTAGGATACGGTTAAACAAGCGATTGCCAAGCTTTTTGCGTAAATCAGAGCAAAAACATAGTCATAGGTCGCTATTGGTGCAACTCTTTTTATATGTATTTGAGTTGCTATTAACCATAGAACGAACTACATAGTATATATGAGAAATTAATTAGTCGTTATAGTTAGTTAACATGCAGTTAGTAAATCTGTAGTAATGAGTAGGGTATAGTAAGGTAACAATATGTAGACCGTTGCCAAATCAGGCTAGAACACGATCTGTCGTGATAGCTACAAATGGAGGTGTAGTATGCAAATCAGTGTGGATGTACACAATTATATGGAAACGCTTGTTGGTCATGTACTGGCTACCGAGGAGTATGTGTCGAGTTATACAAGCGAGCAGCTTGCTGATCTTGCTTGTCTTGCGTTGGGCCAACTGAAACCTATCTATATCCGTTTTGATATTGATTTTCTTTCGGCATTACCGGAAGACAAATTGGTGCTCTACAAAAGAAATAGTGAGATCGCAGTCAAAAATGCTGAAAGCATGATTATTGAGGATCGAAGACGAGATCGAACGGACAATGTGCCCGTTATATTTAGTCAACACAATTTTGACGATGACGTAGAATTGCAATGGTATGAAAAGCCATTGTTGAACACTAAACAGTCGTGATAGTTTAGTGTCAGTACGGTCATTTAAGGAGTAAAAAACGTGGGATTCTTTTCTAGATTATTTGGTGGCAAAGAAAAAACCGAACAAAAAGTAGAGATTGAGCCAGTGGAATACAAAGGCTTCAATATCTATCAAGACGCCATTGCAGAATCTGGTCAGTACCGTGTGGCTGGTCGTATCGAGAAAGAAATCGACGGTGAAATTAAAACTCATCGTTTTATTCGTTCTGATGTTGTTTCAAACAAACAAGACGCCGATGAATTGATGCTTAAAAAATCGCAAATGTTCATCGACCAAATGGGCGACAGTATATTTAGCTAACCAATTAGGGTTAGAGTTGATGTTGGTCATAATTTAGAGAGCTTTCAGTGTATATGCTGAAAGCTCTTTTTAGTTATAGGGATAAAGAACAGCTAGTAGGTTGTTATTAAAAGGATTATTGGGAAGTGGTTTGACCTCTTTATTCGAGAGGCCCGTCATTTATCTAAATTAAGTGCTCAAAATCCATCCAAATCGTTATAAGTAATAACTTTTCCTGTTCTTTGAACAAAACGCTTGAAGTATTAGTTGTCGTTAGATACAAACGAATAAGTCATTGTGCCAATAGTCAAGGAATCGCTATGCAAATTGGTGTACCAAGAGAAACACTCGCAGGTGAAACGCGAGTCGCTGCATCGCCGAAATCGGTAGAACAGCTTCTAAAATTAGGATTTGAAGTTTGTGTTGAATCACAAGCAGGTGCGTTAGCAAGTTTTGATGATACAGCTTATGAACAAGCTGGAGCAAAAGTTGTAACCGCAGATGAAGCTTGGAAATCCGATATTATCTTTAAAGTTAACGCTCCCATCGTTGACGAGTCTAAAAATGAAATCGAGTTACTTAAAGATGGCGCAACACTGGTCAGCTTTATTTGGCCTGCCCAAAATCCAGAATTAATGGAACAGCTTTCTAGCCGTAATATTAATGTGATGGCAATGGACTCGGTACCGCGTATTTCTCGAGCTCAAGCTCTGGATGCATTGAGTTCTATGGCAAACATTGCGGGTTACCGTGCTGTTGTTGAAGCTGCTCATGAGTTTGGTCGTTTCTTTACAGGTCAAATTACGGCTGCAGGTAAGGTTCCGCCAGCGAAAGTATTGGTTGCCGGTGCGGGTGTTGCTGGCCTTGCGGCTATCGGCGCTGCGGGTAGCTTAGGTGCGATTGTTCGTTCTTTCGATGTTCGTCCTGAAGTAAAAGAGCAAGTCGAGTCTATGGGCGCTGAATTCTTGGAAGTCGATTTCAAGGAAGATACCAGCGCTGGTGATGGCTACGCAAAAGAGATGTCTGACGCGTTCAACAAGAAAGCAGAAGAGCTTTACGCGGCTCAAGCGAAAGACGTTGATATCATCATTACGACGGCACTGATTCCAGGGCGTCCTGCGCCTAAGCTAATCACAAAAGAAATGGTAGATAGCATGAGCGCGGGTAGCGTGATTGTGGACCTTGCAGCGGCCAATGGTGGTAACTGTGAATATACCGTTGCTGATAAAGTTATCACGACCGCTAATGGCGTAAAAGTTGTGGGTTATACGGACATGGTAGGTCGCTTGCCGACTCAGTCGTCTCAACTGTACGCGACTAACTTGGTTAACTTGCTGAAACTGCTTTGCAAAGAGAAAGACGGCAATATCGACATTGACTTTGAAGATGTTGTTATTCGTGGTGTTACCGTGGTTAAAGCGGGTGAAGTCACCTGGCCAGCTCCACCGATTCAAGTTTCAGCGCAACCTCAACAAGCGAAACCTCAAGCTGTTAAGCCACAACCAAAAGTTCAAGAACCTGTCTCTCCTGTTAAGAAAGCGGCGGGTATGGCAGTGGCGGTTGGCGCCTTTGCTTGGATAGCTTCGGTTGCTCCTGCTGCGTTCTTATCTCACTTTACCGTTTTTGTTCTCGCTTGTGTGGTGGGTTATTACGTAGTTTGGAATGTCAGCCATTCTCTGCATACACCTCTGATGTCAGTAACAAACGCAATCTCAGGGATCATTGTTGTGGGCGCGTTGTTGCAAATAGGACAAGGAAGTGGCGTTGTCACGTTCTTATCATTTATCGCCGTATTAATTGCAAGTATCAATATCTTTGGTGGCTTTACCGTGACCAAACGTATGCTTGAAATGTTCCGTAAAGACTAAGGAGTAGCAGATGTCTGAAGGATTAGTACAAGCAGCTTATATCATTGCTGCTGTATTCTTTATAATGAGCTTAGCCGGACTATCGAAACAGGAATCTGCTCGCGCAGGTAACTATTACGGTATCACTGGTATGGCAATCGCATTGATCGCAACGATCTTTGGCCCTCACTCTGCAGGTATTGTGTGGATCATCATTGCTATGGTGATCGGTGGTGGTATTGGTATCCACTACGCGAAGAAAGTAGAAATGACAGAGATGCCTGAGCTGGTGGCAATTTTGCACAGCTTCGTAGGTATGGCTGCGGTACTTGTTGGTTACAACAGCTACATTGACGCACCGGAAGCGGCAACGCACGCAGAACACGTTATCCACCTTGTTGAAGTTTTCCTTGGCGTGTTTATCGGTGCGGTTACGTTCACTGGCTCTATTGTCGCGTTTGGTAAACTTCGTGGCACGATTTCATCGTCTGCATTGAACATCCCTCATAAGCACAAGTGGAACCTAGCGGCTATCGTTGCTTCTACATTGCTAATGATTATGTTCGTTAAAGCCGATGGCAGCATGTTTGCTCTTATGCTGATGACGCTTATCGCATTTGCTTTCGGTTACCACTTGGTGGCATCGATTGGTGGTGCAGATATGCCAGTGGTTGTATCAATGCTGAACTCTTACTCTGGTTGGGCAGCAGCGGCAGCAGGTTTCATGCTTGCAAACGACCTGTTGATCGTAACCGGTGCATTGGTTGGTTCGTCAGGTGCGATTCTATCTTACATCATGTGTAAGGCAATGAACCGCTCGTTCATTAGCGTTATTGCTGGTGGATTTGGCCAAGAAGTCGTTGTGTCTGATGGTGATGAAGAGCAGGGTGAACACCGCGAAACATCAGCTGAAGATGTGGCTGACATGTTGAAGAACTCTAAGTCAGTTATCATCACACCAGGATACGGCATGGCAGTAGCTCAAGCTCAATACCCAGTGCATGAAATTACTGAAAAATTAAGAGCTCAAGGCATTAACGTTAGATTTGGTATCCACCCAGTTGCTGGTCGATTACCGGGTCACATGAACGTACTGCTTGCTGAAGCGAAAGTGCCTTATGATGTCGTTCTTGAAATGGACGAAATCAATGATGACTTCAATGAGACAGATACTGTATTGGTTATTGGTGCGAATGACACCGTGAACCCTGCGGCATTGGAAGATCCAAACAGCCCAATCGCTGGTATGCCAGTACTTGAAGTTTGGAACGCTCAAAACGTTATCGTGTTCAAACGCTCTATGAATACAGGTTATGCTGGTGTGCAAAACCCATTGTTCTTTAAAGAGAATACTCAGATGTTGTTCGGTGATGCGAAGAAAAGCTGCTTAAGCATTCTAGAACATCTATAAACCGCAAATATTCTGCAGTAAAACTAAGGAGCTCATATGAGCTCCTTTTTTTGATTCTAGTGAACTAAGCTGTTTAGAATCTTAGAATCTTAGAATCTTAGAATCTTAGAATCTTAGAATCTTAGAATCTTAGAATCTTAGAATCTTAGAATCTTAGAATCTTAGAATCTTAGAACTTATTGTGCATGTAGGTGCATTTCTTGTATTAGCAATAAGAGCAGGGCATTCACGGGTAAATTGATTAGCGAAGCTGTTGATTAAGACGCGTAATCGTTTTCTCTTTAAATACACACCACTTTTCATGCGGTTAAAAATTTATCTTTGATAACGAATGGTATATATTTGATTGATCTGTATGAATTTGCGCTTGGTTTGTGATCATCAAAAGAATATATACTCTGTTCATCGCTTCGTTTGTCGTTTCAGCAAATGCGTTTGCTGATTCTTTGCCTGAGCGTATCGATCACTTTACTAAGTTGTTTGATCATCAAACGGCCATCGAGTCTTATGATATTCGATTGCTTCAGGCGGATTATCCAACTCGCCTGATTATGCCGTCTTCAATGCTGCCACAAACAGCAGAGTACCCATTAAAAGATATTCAACGCCTTTACCAACTATCTAAGACGTGTAGCGGAAAATTACCACTTAGCCCTTTAATTACCGAGCCTTTGGTGTTTACTCGCGCAATGTGTAAAGGCACCAAGCTTTCTGACCGTTGGTTTAGTCGTAGCGGGCTTATCCACCCAGGTGGTGGTTCTTATGCCGCGCGTTACGTAGAAAAGTACCCTGATAAGTTCGACTCCTTAAAGCGCTTTATGCACATTCAAGAGCGTCCAAACGTTGAGCATGATGAACTGTTATCTCGCTTGCAGGATATGGACAGTGAAGCGATTACTGCACTATTGGCTGGTGCTAGCATGTTTGTCGAGCTTGATGAAATGTGGGTTAAACGCGGCGACAGATACTATTTATACAAAGAACCGGTTTGGTCTGAAAACGCAACACAAGCGGGTTTATCACTCAGTTTATCTTCCGAAGGTAACAGCTGTTTCGTCCAACGCGGTAACGTGTGTTGGGAGATAGAGGATCACTCGGAACTTCTACAAGTCGCGATGTTCATACTGGTGTTTGCCAATATCATGCTTGTGGTGGGTTGGGCGATATACCGTTGGAACAGCAAGAAGCAAGAGATGAAAAGTCGAATGCTTGTCCTTCAGATATTAACTCACGAACTCAGAACACCGATCGCGAGTTTATCTCTAACGGTTGAAGGCTTTAGGCGTGAATTCGAACACTTACCAGAAACGGTATATGATGAATTCCGTCGACTTTGTGAAGACACACGTCGCTTAAGGCAGTTAGCTGAAGCGAGTAAAGATTACCTACAGTCGGATAATCAACCACTCGCTACTGAGTGGGTGCCGAGTGTACAAGAATGGCTTGAATATAAAGTCGAAGAAGATTTTGCTCCGGGTATCGAACTTCGAGTAAACAAAGACATTGCTGCAAAATTGAACGTATATTGGTTAGGTACGTGTATCGATAACCTGATCAGAAACGCCGTGAAATACGGCGTGGCTCCAGTGATACTAGAACTGAATACTTCTGACAAGAAGCTGACATTCAAAGTTATAGATAATGGAGACTTGTCCCGTAAAGATTGGGGGCAACTAAGAAAGCCATTTGTAAGTAAAAGTGGTCTAGGTTTAGGTCTGACGATAGTGGAATCTATGGTCG
The DNA here is from genome assembly GCF_030409755.1 of Vibrio lentus. NCBI lineage: Bacteria > Pseudomonadati > Pseudomonadota > Gammaproteobacteria > Vibrionales > Vibrionaceae > Vibrio > Vibrio lentus. The sequence goes on along the minus strand of NZ_JAUFQE010000001.1, from coordinate 510,931 downwards.
GAAAAATGGGCGGTCACATGACGCTGATAGGCCCCCCAACAACATTTATTTTGGAGATACCTTGTGAAACAGACATTGCTTCTCGTTGAAGATGATAAGAATTTAGCTGACGGTTTATTAGTTAGCCTTGAGCAAGCTGGATATGAATGTTTGCATGCAGAGTTAATCTCTGAAGTTGAAGGCTACTGGGAGCAAGCGGATTTAGTGATTCTAGATCGCCAACTGCCAGACGGTGACTCAGTAGATTCACTACCAGCTTGGAAGAAGAAGAAAGACATTCCTGTTATTTTGCTGACGGCACTTGTGACAGTAAAAGACAAAGTCGCGGGCCTAGATTCAGGTGCAAACGACTACCTAACGAAGCCTTTCGCAGAAGCGGAACTGTTCGCTCGAATCCGTGCGCAGTTACGTCTGCCAGACGCTGAAGAGCAAGACGCATCAAAAGTGATGGCTCAGAACCTTGTTATCGACAAAGCTACTCGCGAAGTGTTTTTTAACGAGCTTGAAGTCACGCTAACACGTACTGAATTTGATCTACTCTTGTTCTTGGCAAGCAACTTGGGTCGCGTATTCACACGTGATGAATTGCTTGACCACGTATGGGGTTACAACCATTTCCCAACAACACGTACCGTAGATACGCACGTTCTTCAACTAAGACAGAAATTACCAGGTCTTGAGATCGAAACGCTTCGTGGCGTTGGTTATAAGATGAAAGCGTAATGAAAAAAGCCTTACTTCCACTATTAGCGTTAGCAAGTGTCGTTAGCCCGGCACAAGCGGCCGATTGGTTTAAGAATAGTGATACTCTGACCCAAGTGCACAAACATCTGCTGGATAACGACTTATCTCAGATGTTTGATTCATTAGTGGAAGTTTGGCAAATTAATTCTTCTCAAGTAAGAGAAGATCACCTCAATGAATTATTTGACCAAGCGTTAAATAAGGATTGTGGAAAAACCCTCACCAAAAAGACCTTGCCGGAATGGATTAATTCGCTGGTCGTCAAAAGACACACCATTCAAAGCCCTGGACGAGATACATTTAGAGTTGTTATTGAAGTTGAGTCCGAAGAGAGTATCCAAGACATCACCTTCGAGAAATGGGTTGATAAAGTTGTCTCATCAGATAGCGAACTCACGAAAGATAAAGAAGTCGTGAATAACGCTTCAGTCATTCTTTATAAACAACGCTACAACCTACCTTCTCAATTGGACTCTGGTTTATACCGTTTAAATGTGAAAACCGAAGGCGGCGTAGCTTGGAGCACTTGGATCATTCTTGGTGAAATTACGATGCGACAACAAGTACGTTGGGCATCTAAAGACACCTGGAGAATCGATAAAAAAGAGCTTCTTAACCCATATTGTCCGTTACCAAAGTTAGACGTTGGTTTGTACGATTACATCGACGAACACTATGAGCAGGTATGGGGCAAAAGCTACGAGTCAGATTATCCCATCAGTTTGAGTGCTGAAGAAGTTCCTAACGATCGCTACGTTTTGGCAGTTTCGATGATACATTCGCGCTGGCAAGGCGACATAGCGATAGAACAAGCACAAACTATCAGTAAAACTTATGATATTTCTAGCGAAGAAGAGTTAAAGTAATTTAAAATTGTGCCGTTAACTATGTAAGGGATCTAACAAAGATAAACGGCATGAAAAAAACTACTAAACTACTCGCAACGTCAATTGCATTCGCCAGTCTTCCTCTTTCAGCAGCAAACTACGCCATTGAAGCGCGTGGTGATGCGATGGGTGGTGTTGGTGTTGTTTCTGCAAACTTCTTAACCGCTCCATTCTATAACCCAGCATTGGTTGCTATTTATCGTCGTAACGATGATATGGGAATGATCACGCCAAGTTTTGGTGGTAGCTATAACGACCCTAACGACATGAAGTCGAACATCGATAGTGTCGTTGATGCATCAAACACTGCAGACTTAGACGCCGCACTGAATAAACTGGATGGAAACCAAGCCAACGTTGAATTGGGTGGTGTTGTTGCGTTCGCACTTCCTAACCAGTTTGTTGCTGCAAACCTTTTCGCGAAAGCCTACACCGAATCATTTGCGACACCTAACGTTTACACAACAGGTTCAGATGAAGACAAAGTGGAACTGTCTACCGTTGAAGCTGTTTCTATCGGAGTCGCTGAGGTTGGACTTTCTCTAGCAAAATACCAAACCTTTATGGGTCAACACATCTCATTTGGTATCACACCTAAGATCCAACGCATTTATACATATAACTACGTTGCTTCAGTTAATGATTATGACTTATCTGACGTAAGAGAAAATAGTGATGGTGAAACAGCCTTCAACATGGATGCAGGTGCACTTTGGTTCTTCGGTCCATTCCGAGTCGGTGTTGCAGCAACGAACTTGATCTCTAGAGACATCGAAACCAAAGATACGACGAGAACGCTAACCAGCAGCACAAGTAGTGCGACACACCAAGTCGGCGGTAAATACACTTACCAACTTGAGCCGGTTTACACCGTTGGTGCAGGTATCGTGTCTGACTACTTTACGTTGAGTGTCGATTACGATTTGAATGAGACTGAAAAGTTTACTTCGTTCGAAGATAACGAACAGATGATTCGTGTTGGTACCGAAGTCGATCTTCTACGTCAGCTTAAGTTAAGGGGAGGGTACTACAAGAACCTGGCTTACTCTGATTCAGAAGGAACAGTCACAGCTGGTATTGGTATTTCGCCACTCAACTTGTTCCAGTTAGATCTAAGTGCTAACTACACGAACGAAAATGCAATGGGTGCTTCAATCAATTTCCTTGCTAGTTACTAACAGTCCTTATATAGTTCTGCTCCTAAATAAAGGAGCAGAGCATGCTAAACGACTTACCAACCCTTTCTCACGAAGAACAACAGAAAGCTGTTGAACGAATTCAAGAAATGATGACTCAGGGCATCAGCACAGCACAAGCTATCAAAATCGTTGCTGAGCAAATTCGTGAAGAAATGAGTAATAAAGAAGAGTAGGGCATCAGCCCTTCTTTTTTAACACCTTAATGCACTATAACTAAATACATTACCCTCTAGTATATTATCTCGTACATACCCGCTCTTTAGTTACCCTAAATTCCGACCTAACCAAAATCCTTAAATTGAGTTTATTCAGTAAGTTACAGCGGAGTAATCTACTTTATAGGCTTTTTTCGGTTTCTATTTGTAATTAAATTACAGCAAGATCTGAAAGTAAACCAATTGCCATTTAGGTGTCAGTATTTATAGCACCATGTCTAAGTGGTTCAATATAAGGCGTTTTTTAAGGCTGGTGACGTTGTGACTTCTGTTTTTAACGGATGCGAATGCAGAATGTTCAGAAGCAGACAAATGAGGATTTCATCTAAGAACAGTGCGAGATAAGTCGTGATGGTAATGTTCAAACCGATACCGCGAGAGGCTTACCACCGCTTAGAGCAAGCTTTACTCGCCAAATATGTGCATTTTAAAACAAGTGTTTAGAAGCTAGAGGCGTAAGGAAGAGCTGTTTATTGACCGATTCAGGTACGATACGTATCAACATGAGAATGCCATTGATGACGTTATTGAAGGTGGTGTTGTTACAGGTGATGCGAACGCGCTTAGAGATGTCCGAATCGATTAGAATTCTGAGGAGACAACAAAGCTTATGAGCTTATTTAGTCAGTGGTTAAAAATCTAACGACTGCTTAGTGGAGAGACGATATCGACAGGGTATTGATTGCGTGTTGATTGAGTATCGGCAGAGTGTTGAATGTATAACTGTAGTCCAGTCTAGCGAGCCTTAATAAAATGTAGCGACTTGGTTTCGTCCGTTGTCTTTCGCTTGGTAGAGTGCTTTGTCTGCACGTTTGATGGCAGTACGTATCGATTCATGCTCCTTAAGTTGCGTTACTCCGGTCGAAGCCGTGACTTTAAGCGCTTTAGGCCAAGGGCTTTGGTCCATTGCTAGGTAAAAATTATCGATAGATTCGTTACACTGTAGCGCGGTTTGTTCTAGGCAAACGAGTAGAAACTCCTCACCACCCCAGCGATAAAGCAAGTACTGCTCACCAAGGCTCTTGTTCGCCGTTGCGACAAACTGAATAAGTACTTTGTCACCTACTTCATGGCCATGTTGATCATTGATCTGCTTAAAATGGTCTAAATCAAACAACGCGATGTGAATGGTTTTTCCTTGTTGCACCAGCCATTCGAAATCATAGAAGGTATCTAAAGCCTCGGTTCGGTTCCTACATCCGGTCAACGGATCGGTTGTGGCCTTCACCTTTAGCTCTTTAATTTCTTGGGTTAAATAGCGTTGTTGCTCTGCTGCGAGCGTCTTGCTTCGCTGTGCGATATGTAATGCACAACCTATATAATAGATGGCATACGTCACCCATAATCCAACCAAAAGCTCACCTAACAAAGCTTTACTGATGATTTTACCGTGGAAAACAATACTCGAGATCTTAAGTGAGTGATGCCCATCAAGCGTGCTGGCACCAAGCCCAAGTTCAACTGACACCGCGTTTGTAATGTCTACCGCGCTATCAGAAACAGGGCGGTTATAATGATCAATCCACCAGAAAGGGACATTGAAGTAGCCCAAATCAATGTGGCTTGCATCTGGTAACGAGAAGTCTAAGCGATTGAACTTGTTCGACATAGCATCGCCTTTCACGCTGTAATTCTTGTCGTAATTACGAATGTAGAAGCGAAACCTTGGGTCTTCTTGGCCTTGGTAATCCATATTAATGGTGACCGAATCGAACGTAGAGAGATCGAGCCCTTTACCTTGTGTCGATATAACGAATTCAATTTCACAGAAGGGCAAGCTATAGGTTCGCTCAAAGTCACACTGTAACTCAATTCCATCTTCTGCCTTATGTAATGAGCCTACGGTGCCACCATCGTGGTCTCTGTCTGTGTTAACGAGTGTAGGGTATTTGTCTGGTGTAATAACGTAGCTCTTATTCATGAGCGTATTAAATGAGATCAACGACACTAGCGTGATTGCTAGGCAAAAAATCGAAAGGAATATGTTGAGTTTTCGGAATGCTTTGTCGCTCATGATACTAACCCGTACACGTGATTCGAATGTAATGCGCAATGCCTTAGAGTTGGCGCAATCGAAGATTAGAGTATTAGCATTGATAAAATAGCTATACCTAAAACTGACCCAGAATTGACGGTTATACAGGAAAGCGCACCATTAGACCAAATTCAAGTTTAAAAATTGAACGCAGACCCTTGATTCTGAATGTTATTTACTCAATAAGTGCGGTTTTTACGGGGTTAATAATTTAACTGTATATTTATACAGTTATATTTGAAGTGGCTCGGTTTGTTGTAATCAGAGTGGTGTGTACGAGTTTTATGGCTTGCTGTGATAACGAGTCACGAGGCCACTGTTACTGTTCATCAATTAAAGTGGAGGGTAATTATGTTGCAGTGTCACTTTTTAAGCCTAATTTTATCGAAACACTTTATTGTCTATGAGAGCGTTCGTACCAGTCATCTTGTCTTTCATTCCCAATTACGCGCCATATGTAGAACAAGGCTTCAATGCACTGCAGAACATCCCTAACCCTTATTGGTTTGTAGTCGGTGCCGTTGTTGTCGATACGCTAGGCATGCGTGCCATGGTGCGATACCTACTTGAATACTACACATCACGATGGAAAACGAAGTGATTGCGTATCTCGAAGCGTTAATCATTGCACTAATTACAGGTGGAGTCTCAAGCCTTGGCACGATTGCAGCCTTGAAAACGGACATCAACTGGATAAAACGAGTGCAACAAGACCAAGAGCAACGGATACGAAAACTGGAGATACCGAATGAAAGGACACAAGTGCAAAGGCCGCCGACCAAACGGCCAACTTAAGAAAGGTTACACGCTCAAGAACGGGCGAGTGGTTAGGGCGAATACCACACGAAAAAGCTATAAGAAACGACGCTAAACCTCACCAATAAAAGAGCCACTTTCTTATGAAAGTGGCTCTTTTTGCATCTCATCTATAAGTAATTGGACGCTTAGCATTTAGTTTGACAGCTAATGATTTAAATCACTGTTATAACTAGGGTTAATGGGTATAATCTTTTCCATAAATCAGACTAGACAGAAAAATTCTGTATTTAAATGCAGAATTTTTCTGTCTAATAAGCTGTTATGCATATAAGAGGAAATCATGGCTATTTCGGATAAGAATCGGAAAATTCTTTGGGGTAAATCTGGAAACAAATGTGCAATGTACAGGCACACCTTGGTTTTCGAAAAAACTGATCATGATTCTGAGTCGGTTGTCGGGGAAGAATGCCATATTATTTCTGGCGCGAAAAATGGTCCTAGAAGTGACGTAGACTTCCCAAGAGACAAAATAGATGATGTATCAAACTTAATCTTGCTTTGTAGGCTTCATCACAAACAAATAGATGATCAGGTTGAGACATATACAGCAGAGTTATTGCGAATTATCAAAACGAACCACGAAACGTGGGTAGAAGAAAAATTAAAAGACGCTCCTAGCATTCGAAATGTCAGAGTCGTTCGTGATAAGTCTCAGATTCCAAGTAAGTTAAATGTTGTCCATACTGGCAAAGAAATGTTTGAAATCATCACTGGTTGCCAAGCATTTTATATGGATTACACAGATAACCTTTCAGATGATGAACTTGAGCTCGTTGGTAACTTTCTACAGAATGTAAAGGATTGGTCTGAAATCGCGCAAGAATTAGAACCAATTCAAAAAATTAATGCCAGTAAAGATATCGGCTTGGAGCTAGCAGCTCTTCGTGATTGTAACCTATTCGCTTTTACTGCAGTAGAAATACAGAAAATGGTCGGTGGCATAAGTGGTGAGTTACCTTTCCCTGTTTTACACCTGACCGTCAATAAGGCAAGTGATCCTAATGTGGTTTCGAGTTAGTCGGAAAAATATGCATAACAAATTGTTCAAGAGTGATTCGGCACGCGTGGCATTTGTATTATGCGTCAGTTTTAGTGGTTAAGGTGCTATGCAGAGGCTGTTGTATTGCGCGCCTCACACCTTAACAAGGCTACATGGATTCCCCCCAGGTTGTCAAACACCCGCTAAACTTATGTTGATGGGTTTTGGTCTGCCGCTCTACATTCGGCCTACTTATCGACGATTCGCATACGTCGTGGCCCTGATGACTTGCGCGACTGCGGTGCCTTATTCGTTAGATGACATCTAGTGTGTCCGCCGCATTAACAGGCTCTCCGCAAGTGGTCTTAACCTATCTCCATCATTAGCGTCTGCAATGACCCGGTGGGTTTAACTCTTTATGCTGCTTAAGGTTTTACTTAAGCAGCATAGTTTTCATATTCTGTTTGATTGTGTAAAAGCGACCATATAATTCGTGCGTTCTTCGCGGCAAGTGCCACTATTGCTCGGTTCATTCCTCTTCGTTCCAGAACGCCTCTGCACCACTGACTTAACTTATCTTGTTTGTCGCCAAGGTTGGCAATCACGGTCCTTGCGCCGTGAACTAATAGTGTTCGTAAGTATTTGTCGCCGTGTTTGGTTATCCGACCTAACCGAGGTTTTCCTCCTGTGGAATATTGCTTTGGTACTAGTCCTAGCCAAGCAGAGAAATCACGGCTTTTATCAAATTGAGAACCATTGCCTATCGAAGCAAGTATAGCAGTAGCGGTTTGCGGCCCAATACCTCGAACTTTCATCACTCGTTGAACATTAGCGCTGACCTTAGCAAAAGAGTCAAAGACTTGCTCTGTATCGGCGATACGTTGATTCAATTCACCAAGGTGGTGATAAGCATCGGCAATGACTGTTCTTGCGAGGTGTGGCAGTTCATTTTCTGCATCTTCGAGCATTAAGGGAACGTGTTTCATTAACGAAGAGCGGCCAACAGGAATGATCAACCCGAATTCAGAGAGTAGGGCACGCATGCGATTCATAAGCGCGGTGCGTTCACGAACCCAATGCTCTCTCATTCTATGTACCGATAGGATGGCTTGTTGATCGGGGGATTTTATGGGCACAAAGCGAGTAGATGGACGCTGAACAGCTTCGCAGATAGCAACAGCATCATTAAGGTCGTTCTTCCCTTTAGTTCGATAAGGAACTACGTATTTAACGGCCATAATACGGGCGTCGTGACCGAGTTTATTGAGTGTTCTTGCCCAATAATGTGCACCACCACACGCTTCAACGCCTATACGCATGAGTGGCATATTTGCTATTGTAGTCAGTAGTTTAGAGCGAGTTACCGACTTATGAAGTATGACCTTACCATTTTGGTCTACGGCATGAAGACTAAAGTGGTTTTTAGCTAGGTCGATACCGCAGAAATAAGAATAATCAGACATGGTGCCTCCGATGCATTTAAGTACCACATAAGTGTGGCAGATTCTCGGTAGGGGGAATCCATGTCATTCGTTGTGTTTTCTATTTTATTTAGTATGCTATACTGCGTGAAATTTGGCGAGCGAGTTTATAATGTTTGATCTGTTTAAAAGTGCTAGTGAGCTATATGAAAAAGCTCTAGCTTATAAAGCTAATAACGAGTCTAAGTACCTATCTTATTTAGAAAAATCTTCTGATAAAGGCTATGCCAAGGCGACCGTTGAGTTAGGTTTATATTATTCTAATCAGGATTTAGGTAAGGCTATGGCATATTTTGAAAAAGCTTCTTGTGCGGGTGTGGCTATGGGTTTTCACAATATGGGCGTAGTTCATGCTTTGAATGGCAACGTTGATGCTGCCAAACATTGCTATCAAAAATCCGCAGAACTTAACGCAGCAATATCGCATAAAGAGCTAGCTGTAATCTACGCCAATGAACAAAATGATCTATATTCTCTAGCTCATGCGATATATGCAATAGCTTACGGAAACTCAAATGACGACTGGCTTCCAGGTTTGAAGAAGTCCGTAGAAAAGATAAAAACGGCTTTTGCTCACTCAGATTTATTCTATTCTGCGCAGGGTTTAGCTATTAGGTTTGCGGCACATGAATTCAACGAGTTAATTGGTGAGTTAAGATTAGATTTACAGCAACCGGGCATGGCCGAAAAAATCATTAGTGAAGTCAGTCATCAAACTCTATTGGGTGAGTCACGATTTTCATTGAAAACGGCAGCCTTTCTAAGAAAGCAGCAGCCTATTGCATCCAGATTCGATATCAGTGTACTGGACGTATATTTTTCTTGCGCAGCGTTAACAGGCTTACTTCAAAACCCGGAAACATAACAAACGACTATGGCGTCAATAGTTAATTTTTGGCGCTGTTTTCATCCCATAGAACACCATCTCTGAGCATTGAATTTAAGATCACAACCATCTTGCGCACGCATGCAATAATAGCGACTTTCTTTGGTTTACCAGCGCCTAAAAGTCGCTGATATGTCGCTTTAAAAACAGGATTACATTGCATGGCTGACATCATTGCCATATATAACACAGTGCGTACTTGCGCTCGACCTCCTTGGATCACGCGCTTACCTTTGTAGCGCCCACTTTCGCGTGTTATTGGAGCGACACCAATCAGTGATGCCGCTTGTTTATTCGTGATGTAACCAAGTTCAGGTACGTTGCTAATTATTGATGCGGCGGCAATGTTTCCTATTCCTGGGACGCTTTGCAATATTGTGTTTTTAGCCTGGTATTCAGGACTATCTTCAATGAGTTTAACGAGCTTTTCTTCTAACTTGGTGATTTGATTTTTTATCGTGGTTAGCATTGGTTTGATAGTCGGATGGAGAGAGGCGGGAAGTATCTGGATTCGGTTCTTTTCCATTGTTTGCATGGATAACAACTGGTTTCGGCGAATGACTAAGTCACTCATTAGGCGTATGTTTCTTGGCTTTATGACAGTAAGAGCTGGTTTGATTGCTTCTCCATAGTGAGCGATCAACTCTGCATCTAAACGATCATTTTTGGCTCTGCGGCCAATAGCACCAGCGAATCGTTTTATGTGGACAGGGTTTGCTCTGACAATTGGTAATTGAGCCTCTGCACATGCAAGAACAAAAGGCATTTCTAATCGGCCTGTAGCTTCAATAACGATTCGTTCAGGACTGTGACTTTTAATCGTTTTGAGTGCTTTTTTGATGCCTTTATCATTGTTCTCTACTGAGAAAAATAGATCTAGTGGCCTGATGTGGATGTCTAATTGTGTTTTGCCAGTATCAACTCCAACGTTGATGCTTTGATTGATTTTGGTATTCATAATAAGCTAACTCATGCTTGCGTAATGCGGGTTCGAGACCCAGTCGACTATTCGAGGTTTATGCTTGAAGTCCTATGTAGCGTTCATGTTTGTTATCGGTCTCTCGATAGAGGAGCCAGCATTTAAACGAACTGCTACATAGAAAGCTTTAGTTGCAGCTAAAGCCTGGGTCTCACATTACCCGATTGGAGTGCTTATTATCCATACAAACTATTTAAGAGTGAATCACAATAATGCCAGCGTATAAAAGTGGGATAGGAGAGTCATACCTTTTTCTCGGTACCTTACAATAGGAGTTCATTACCGTGATTTGGCATTTTAGGTTCTTATTATGCGGATGGTAATTCCCTAAGGTTTGCGTGAAGTGTTACTTGAATTTGATGGGCACCCAAGGCTTCGCCGGCATACGACGACCGCCACGAAATGGTAACGGATGCTCTTTAGGTGGGTAAAACTTTGGGGAATCAATTCGACCGTGGCGTTCGACGAGCTGACGATGTTCGTCGCACCAATACGCAAAACTGAGCAATTCTTTCGGATTAAACTAGCGTAATTCTGGCGTGACCAAGGTAGCACGGTCAAAGTGTATCTAAATCCATTCCAACGATGATCTAAGGCCAAGTAACCGCGAGCGTGGATGTTTGTGAGTTCAGTAAAGTGACTTAACCCATGTGAACATGGCTGTTCGTGACATTACGTAGATCTGAGGAACACACGTAGTAATCCAAAACTTAGAGCGAGCTGTAAGTTGGGTTTAAAAACTCAGCATAAAAACTTACAGACGAGCTCGTGCGAGAAAACTTAACTGGTTTAGTGGATAACACAAAATAGAATTCAACGCGTAGCCAACAAGAAACACGGTGGCGTGTGTGAAATCTGAAAAAGAAACGACAGCCAATGCCCACAAGGTTTACACACAGCGCGGTGAATCATTAGTACAAGAAGATGTAAGTCAGACAGACGGACGGAACAAATGTTCTCGTTAATCGACTTTGTGTAAACGAATCGCTGAATATCTTTTTCACTCATAGTAATAAGCATCCGGATAACTCCTAAGCAGACCAATATAGGTAAGCTTAGGAGGACATTTTAAAATGGCTCAAACCGGACATTACTAAATTGCTCTAACAATCCCACTGCGTATTATGTACGTTATGTTAAATTGGTTTTGGTGTTTATAAGGCAGGTATCTTTGTGTGATGCCCTGCCTTTATTCGGTGTCGATATTCTCTGATTTATACTGTGTATTTAACCATATTGGCTATTTACCATAAAATACCTAATATCCAGTGATAATAATCTTCGATTTTAACCCTGGTATTAGTTAGAGATTAACCGCCAGAGAATTTAACTTTGTAGCCTTTCTTTTCAAGGTGCGCTTTGATCTTGTCACGCGCGTCGCCTTGAATCTCGATGTTGCCATCTTTTACTGAGCCGCCACAGCCGCACACTTTTTTAAGTTCTGCCGCCATTAGTTTTAATGGAGCGTCATCTAGGTCTAAGCCAGTTACGACAGAAACGCCTTTGCCTTTACGGCCTTTGGTTTCTTTTTGGATTCGAACAATACCATCGCCTTTAGGACGTTGGACTTTCTCTTCTTCAGGTGTGATACGACCTGTTTCTGTTGAATATACTAGGCTCATAATTTACTTCTTTTGTTGCTCTGCTTTTTGTTTTGCGAGTAAGTAAGCTTCTATATGACGTTGGATTGCAATTTTGCCGCCTTTAATTAGGCGACCGTTAAACATGCAATACCACGCATTAGGCTCACCGGTGTCATTCTTGATTTGGTAGCCGTTGAAGTTTTCAGTCGAGCCACCAGTTCCTCTCGACTTATTTAAGGCAGTGAATTCTTTAGGATCAATAATCGATGCGGTTTCAATCCACCAATCAATACTCTTCTTAACGGCAGCTAAATTGCCCTGAATAACATTATTTTTTAACTTCGCACGCCAAACCGTGTTGGTCGCATCCGTCGATTGCAGATGGACGCTTCGATAAATTGAATTAGCCATATCTATTGATCATCTTTTTGTTTTCACTGCATTAATCATAAGTATACTTTTAATGATATCAAGCATAATATGGCAAAAACACCTGTTAAGGTACGGTAATTTGAGAAAAAAAGTCCCTATTTTATCTGACTCTGTGATAATTAATTCATTTGTTGAAAAATTGAACAGCAATGCGTCAATTGAAATTATAGATGAGTTAACAGGATACCAATATTCTCGCAATTCACTGTTGGGCATCTACAGTGATTGGAATCGCTACCACGCGTTCTGTGCAAAGAAACGCATTAACACTCTTCCAGCCTCTGTGACGGCAATTCGTCGTTTCTTAGAGACCGAATCCAACGACAGAAAATACGCGTCGTTAAAACGTTACACTGCAACGCTTAGTTTGTTGCACACTGTGCTCGGCTTCGCTAACCCTATAAAGCATCGGCAAGTTCGCTTTACCCTACTCCACTTACAAGCTCAAATGGCCGGTGATGCTAAGCAAACCAACGCCATGACGTCGGCACACCTGACTGAATTGAACACGTTGCTTTCGCATGACAAAGCTAACTTAAGAGAGATTCGTGATATCGCTATTTATAATGTGATGTTCGAGTGTGCTTTAAAGCGTTCAGAACTTAAGTTGTTATCTACCAGTGATGTTGGGAGTACCGACAGTGATTATCAAATAACGATTAAAGATTCTGTGTATCAGCTTTCACAAGTCGCGAGTCTTGCACTCGAGCGTTGGCTTGCATTTACTGGAACACAAGATGATTTACCGGTGTTTCGCGCGATAGATAAGCATGAAAACATCGGGCTTCAAACTTTGGATGATTCTTCCATCTATCGGATCTTGCGTAGAGCGAGCGACTTACTACAGCTAGCAGAAAGTCATCATTTCTCAGGGAACTCGATTCGTGTTGGCGCAGCACAAGAGTTGTCGAAACAAGGTCTTAAGGTGAGAGAGATTCAGGATTTTGGTCGTTGGCTCAGCCCTGCTATGCCAGCTCAATATGTTGGCAATTTTGATAATGCAGAGCGTGAAAAAATGAAGTTTAAAGCGATTCTTCCCTGGCAGTAACTACAAGTTTTTTAAATACCTGTTTTTAGAAAATAGACGTTTAAAAACGGCTAGGTAAAAAACAATAATGCCTTGGCAAAAAGCGCAAGGCATTAGTTTATCAGCGTCTCGTTGTTGGGTTCAGCTCTAACAGCGAGTGAATAGATGAACTAAGCAAGGCTCGTTCTAACGCAGTTCTCTAAGAACTGACTAAATTTAGGCCCATCATGTTCAACCATTTTAGGGAACATGGAAATCGGCGTCATACCCGGGAACGTATTCACTTCGTTCAGGTAGATCTCATTATCTTGTGTTAAGAAGAAGTCGATACGAGATAAATGACGAAGCTTCATTTGAGAGAAAACTTTGCGCGCGCTGTCTGCAATCAATTCACGTTGTTCATCAGTTAGATTACTTGCTTCCACTTCAGTAATTGAGTGGCTGTCTGCACTGTATTTCTCTTCATAAGAATAGAATGCGCCATTCGGTGCAATCACCTCGCCCGGCTTGCTAATGTAAAGCTTACCGTCAAGTTCATACGCAGCAACTTCCAGTTCTCTTGGAACGACTGACTTCTCGACAAGTACTTGATCTGAGAAGGTAAACGCTTTGTTGATTGCTTCGCTTAGATCTTCTACTTGGTTTACTTGATAACAGCCAACAGATGAACCTTGACGAGCCGCCTTCACAAATACTTTACCCCAATTTTCAAAGGCTTGAGTTGCTTGTGAGTGAGTTTGCTCTGTGTTGTCTGACAGGAACAGGTATGGCGTGTTTGGAATGCCCAGTGCGTCATACCAAAGCTTCGACGTGATCTTGTTGAAGCTGTTGTTACTTGCTTCAGAACCACAACCTAGATACGGAATTTTCGCCAGTTCAAACAGTGACTGGATGTCACCCGTTTCACCTGGGAACCCGTGAATACAAGGCACAATGAAATCTACTTTTGAATCGAGTTCATCGCCACGTAAAGCTTGATTGTTGATATCGAGATAAACCAATTCACCTGAATCAAGACACCAGCCTTCGTTTTTAATCTCAACTCTGACAACGTTAAAATCCGCAACGCTATTGAGTTGTTCAAAAAGGTAATTGGCTGAAACTAAAGACACTTCATGCTCTGAAGATCCACCGCCGCAAAGTAGAAGGATGTTTGTGGTGTTCATGGGTAAATTCGGTCCTTGAAACTAGGAATACTGACTTCAATGATAAACAAAAGTCGAAATAGGTACAGTGTTTTGAACGTTAAATTTGTGTCCGAAAGAACGAGCGATTAACTATTAAACAAAACTGTTCGTCTTGAAACAAAAGAAGGAGCATTTGCTCCCTCTTCATGAATTAAAACTTAGTTCAACTTGTTAAGCGTTGGGTATTCAGAGTTTTTGATGTCATCAATGCTCTTAACGAACGGCTTCAAGTTTTGGAAAGTGGTCGGCAGCGTTGAAATAGCCTTTTTAGCTTCTAAGCGTGTCGCGTAATCACCGTAAAGGACGGTGAACCACTTAGTGCCGTTAACCATTTTGTAGTTTTCCCAAACTGGTTGAGAAGTCGTTGGTAGCATTTTCACGAAAGAATCGACTTTAGTCTGGCTGCCAACAGCAACAACTTGAACTGTGTAACCAAAACGCTGGTTCATGTCTTGTTGTTTCTTGGTTGGGCCTGTTACTACTGCAACGGGTTTAGCCCTAGTCGTTTGAGTCACTTTCTGTTCAACAGGTTGGGTCTTGATAACGTTGACGACATTCTCTTCAACAACGCCTGTTTGCTCAGATTGAGATACAACTGGAGCTTCAACTTTGGCAGTTTTGTACTCTTCTTGATAGCTATCTGAAGTTACATTAGTCACGTAGTCGTCAGATACACATGCAGCCAAGAGCAGTGGCAAAGTCGCAATTGCAAATTTTTTCATGGAAAGCTCTATATCCTTAATAATAATTACTATAAATCATGCCGATACGTCGGTTTAGAATCAAGTTAACTTTGAGATTATACACCATTAGTGGGTGACCTATTTCACAAACTTTATGCAGTGTTTGCTTATTCATCTGAATTCGGTGAATTTGCCATCAACCTGTGAATCAAAAGTAAGTTACGATGAACTTACGTGCATTGCTAGGATATGTCTATGAATCATCTTGATCCCCTCCTTAAACCCCGCTCAATCGCAGTTGTTGGTGCTTCTCAACGAGAAACCCGTGCGGGATATATAGTTATGAACAATTTGTTGCACGGGGATTTTAAAGGTGCGGTGATGCCGGTTACGCCAAAATACGATTCAGTGGCGGGTGTGCTTTCTTACAAGAATATTTTGTCGTTACCTATCGTTCCAGATCTCGCGATTTTGTGTACAAACGCGACACGTAATGTCGGCATCTTTCAAGAGTTGGCCGAGAAAGGGATTGCGTCTGTGATTGTGCTTTCTTCCGACATGCACCAGCACAGCGACAACGGCGAGACGTTTGACTCAAGATGCCTAGCAATAGCCAAAAAGCACAACATCCGAGTGCTTGGCCCAAATAGCTTGGGGATTATCGTTCCTTGGCTCAATTTGAACGCCTCGTTCTCTCCAGTGACGGCACTACCCGGAAAAATCGCGTTTGTTTCTCAGTCTGCGGCGGTTTGTACCACGATCCTTGATTGGGCTAACGACAAAGAGATCGGCTTCTCTGCTTTTATCTCGATAGGTAATGGCAGTGACATCGAGTTTTCAGAGCTATTGGATTATTTGAGTACCGATTCGCACACTGAAGCAATCTTGCTTTATGTCGATAGTATTAGTGATGCGAGGCGCTTTATATCTGCGGCGCGTGCGGCTTCGCGTAACAGACGAATTCTGGTGTTAAAAGGCGGTCGAACAGCGAAAGGCAGAGCGGCAGCCATGGCACACACAGGCGGTGCCGACACATTAGACATCATTTACGATTCCGCAATCCGACGTAGCGGCATGCTGCGAGTTAAGAATTTACATGAACTGTTTGCCGCGGTAGAAACGTTGACTCACTCGGTGCCATTGCGTGGTGAACGACTCGCTATCGTCACCAATGGCGGTGGCCCTGCAATTATGGCCGTGGATACCCTGTTTGACCGTGGTGGTAAGCTTGCGGAACTATCTGAGCAAACTCTAGATAAGCTGAGTAATGTATTGCCATCGAGTTGGTCGCATAGCAACCCTATCGACATTGTCGGTGATGCCGGCGATCAGCGCTACATTGATACCATTAACACGCTGCTTGATGGGGATGAAGCCGATGCCATTCTTATCATGCACAGCCCTTCTGCTATCGCACATTCCGCCAAAACCGCTGAGCGAATTATTGAAGCGATTAAGAAGCACCCTCGTCATAAACGATTCAATATATTAACCAATTGGTCTGGTGAGCTGACAGCAAGGCCTGCAAGAAAGTTATTTACTGAAGCGGGTATTCCGACCTATCGAACACCGGAAAGTTCTGTGGTCGCCTTCATGCACTTGGTCGAGTACAGACGTAACCAACGCCAACTAATGGAAACACCAACGACAGCTGAAAAAGTTCATATTGAAGACTTGGCCGATGCGAAAAGTTGGATAGAACGCCAACTACTGGATAAAGATACAGTTAGTCTTGATACTCACCAAAACAGTCAGTTTTTTAAGCACTTCAACTTAGATGTTCTGCCAACTTGGATCGCTTCAGACCCAAGTGAAGCGGTACATATTGCTGAAACGATTGGTTATCCCGTCGCAGTAAAACTCCGTTCGCCAGATATTGCACATAAGTCTGACGTGCAAGGTGTGATGCTCAATTTACGAAACAGTAGTGAAGTCGCGAATGCAGCTCAAGCGATTCTCGATCGTTCTCAACTGTCGTTCCCTACCGCGCATATTCATGGCTTGTTGATTCAAGGAATGGCAAAGCTTGCGGGCGGGCAAGAGTTACGTGTGAAAGTCACAACAGATGAAACCTTTGGTCCTATCATTTTGCTTGGCCAAGGGGGCTCGGAGTGGGACGAATCGATTGATGCAGCCGCCGCCTTTCCACCGCTGAATATGACGCTGGCTCGTTACTTGATTATTCGAGCGATAAAGAGTGGCAAGATTCGCCTACAGAAATTACCTAACCCGATCGATATTGAAGGGCTCTCTGAGTTGCTGGTTCGTATATCTCAAATGGTGGTCGATTGCCCTGAAATACATGATTTGGATATCCATCCAGTACTGGCCAATGGTGACAAGTTCACGATATTGGATGCCGATATCATTTTGAAAGCTTATGAGGGAGACCCACAAGAAAGGCTCGCGATTCGCCCATACCCAGTCGAGTTGGAAGAAACAATACAGTTAAAAGATGGTACTGAGGTGCTGTTGCGCCCTATCCTTCCAGAAGATGAACCGCTTCACGCTGACTTTATTAACCGAGTCTCTAAAGAGGATCTGTATAAGCGTTTCTTTAGTGATGTTGGTGAATTCAATCATGAAGCATTAGCGAACTTTACTCAGATCGATTTCGATAGAGAGATTGCTTTTGTCGTCGTTCGTAAGGAACAAGGTGTGCCAGCGATCATCGGTGTTTCAAGAGCATTGATTAACCCTGAGAACACGGATGCAGAGTTTGCGATACTGATACGATCTGATCTGAAAGGTGTGGGTTTGGGTCGTATTCTTATGACTAAGGTTATCGATTACTGTCGCGCTAAACAGACCAAGCAAATGTCGGGAATGACGATGCCAACGAATAGAGGGATGCTGACACTAGCTCAAAAGCTTGGTTTTAAGCTAGATATCAGTTTTGAAGATGGTACTGCTGATATGGTGTTACCGCTATTTGAGTGACCATGTCTTTTTAAGGTGTTGAATACACCAAGATTTGGCGTCGCCCATTTTGTTGCGTCGCCAAGCCATCACGATATCGATAGGTTGCGGCTCTGTTCCCGAAATCTGCTGTAGAACACCAGATTCGATCAGTGGTTTAGCAATAACATTCGGTAAGGTGCCAATCCCTAACCCCGTCGTCAGAGCTTCTACTTTTGCAGGAAAGCTCGTTACCGTTAAACGTGGTTGTTTCTCTAGAATATTACGACTTAAAGCGGGTTGATCGCGCGCGGTATCCGCAATTGCAATCACCCTGTAACTTTCTCTCGCCTTCTGATCGAATTCACCAGAACGCTTGTGAACATAGTGGCTTGATGCCGCGACCCACACCATCTCCATTTTACCAATTACGTCACTTTTCATATCGTTGGGAATTGTATCGAGCTTAGGACATACCAATAAGTCAGCACGACCATCTGTTAGAGATTCCCAACAACCCGCTAAGATTTCCTCTTGCAAACGAACACGTGTCTTACTGATCTTCCCTAGCTCATCGACTAGCGGGAAGAAATTAGCAATCGGAATAATGCCATCAAAGGCGATGGTCAAATCCAACTCCCAGCCATTTGCAAGAATACTCGCATCATTAACGAGTTGTTCAGTGGCACCAAGAATGATCCTACCTTGCTCTAATATTAACTGCCCCGCCTCTGTGAAATTTGCACGGTGGCCTGAGCGGTCGAAAATCATGATATCCAAGTCTTGTTCTAACTTCTGGATTTGATAACTCAACGAAGAAGGTGCTCGGTCCATTTCATTAGCTGCGGCCGCAAAACTCCCACGACGATCGATGGCATCCAGTATATGTAGTGCTTCAAGTGTTATTGGGCTATGCATCAGTATCCAACTTTAAAAATGAGAGGTTAATCACAAAAATTGAAGTATTCACCAGCTAAATGGAACGTTTAAAGCTTTTAAAATACAACGAGTTATACGGTTAAAACAGGTTTAGACTGACGAAATTGAAAATAAATTCAAATGCAAATAATAGTAATTATCATTTAGATCCAATATTATCTTTCGCAAATCAAGATAATACTATGGAATTAAGGTAACTATCAGATGTATAAGCAATCCCTACTCTCTGCTTCAATCGTTTTAGCGCTTTCATCAACCTCAGCCTTTGCTGAAGATTATGCCCTATTTGACGAGGTTGTTGTATCTTCGACTCGTACGAATCAAACACTTATCAATACTGCGGCTTCTGTGACTGTCATCTCTGACGAGCAAATCGAAGAGAACATGGCAAAAGATGTTAACGAAATCTTCGAATACACTCCGGGTGTCACGATGAACTCGAGCTCTCGCCAAGGCGCACAGACTATCAACATTCGTGGAATGGAAGGCAAACGCGTTAAGATTTTGGTTGATGGTTCATCGCAACCAGGTTCATTTGATGGTGGTCCATATGCATTTATTAACTCTAGCGGTATTTCAATCGATCCCGACATGTTAAAAAGCGTTGAAATCATCAAAGGTGCAGCTTCAAGTTTACACGGAAGTGACGCTATTGGCGGCGTTGTTGCTTTCGAAACTAAAGACCCTTCTGATTTCTTAAAGGATGGTGAAGATTTTGGTGGTCAAGCTAAACTGTCTTACTCTTCAGAAGACAATTCTTTTAGTGAACATGTTGCGCTAGCGAATCGATTTGGCGATTTAGAAACATTGGTAGCCTACACTCGTCGAGATGGCGAAGAGTTGCAAAACTTCCGTAACCCTAACGACTTAGAAAACTACGCTGTTGAAGGTCAAGATACCTCAGCAGATAATCTTTTAGTTAAGTTGCAATACCAATTAAACGAAAGTCATCGTATCGAGTTTTTAGCTGAGCTAATCAAAGATACTTCGGACTCTGATATCTATCACTCAAGCTACGATAGCTATACTGGGGCTGATGACACAACGCAAAATCGATTCGCTATTAAACACATTTGGTTCGCTGATGGCGCGATTGCCGATACCGTGACGAGCAAAGTATCGTACATTTCTAAAGAAGAAAATGGTGTAACGAAGCGCTTTAAACCTGCAGGTCCAGGTATGCCGCCTTGGGTTCCAGCTAACAACGACAACTTACAAACAAAAGACTACGAATACACCGAAGATAAGCTTGAGATCGAGACGCAGCTAGACAAAGAGATTAACAACCATTACCTAGTATATGGTGCGACTTATACACATAGTGATATTAGTAACACCAATATGGAGTACAACTCTGACCCAGCTACTGCCGATCAGCTTTATGTATACACTCCTGATGCTAAAGAGCAAAAATTCGGTCTGTTTGTTCAAGACGAAATTAGCCTAATGAATGACAAGCTGGTTGTTACTCCTGGTGTTCGTTTTGATTACTTCTCAACGGACCCAGGTAACAACACTACCGAATCGTTAACTGATTTCTCTGATTCCGCAGTAACAGGTCGTTTAGGTTCAACATACAAACTGACAGATACAGGTACTATTTTTGGCCAAATAAGCCAAGGCTTTAGAGCCCCTTCTTTCGATGAACTGTACTACACGTATGACAACCCTGGACACGGCTACGTAAATGATCCAAACCCAGATCTGAAGTCAGAAACCAGTATCTCTTACGAGTTGGGCTACCGTCATAATACTCAAGCTTCATCATCTGAAATTGCGGCTTACTACAGTGACTACGATGATTTTATCGAGACAGTAGTTACGAAAAAGGTTGGCAGAACAACGCACTATTCTAACGTTAACTTAGATTCGGCCACGATTAAGGGGATTGAGTTCTCAAACACGTTACTTTGGGATGTTTTGGTAGGCGCGCCTGAAGGCATTTCGACACACTTCGTTGCATCATACACTGAAGGTGAAGACGGAAACGGAAATGCACTAAATAGTGTGAATCCTTGGAATGCTGTTTTAGGCCTTAACTACGACGCTCCAAACCAAAACTGGGGTACTAGCCTTAAGTTAAACTACACGGCTGACAAGTCTGGTTCAGACATCAACTTCGATGACGAAAGTGGCGGTAACGCTGGTCAAGCTGAGCTTCCAAGTGCTACGGTTGTTGACTTGACGGCTTACTACAAGCCAATCAAAGATCTGACTATTCGTGGTGGCGTGTTTAACTTAACGAATGAAGAGTACTACCGTTGGAACGACATCCGCGGCGATGATGAGCTTTACAAAGAGAACTCTCAAGCGGAAAGAAACTACGGTATTTCAGCTAAATACGAATTCTAATTCGTTAAATAACTGATACAGAAAAACTAATGTAGCAGAAACTAAAAAGCCAGCTTAATGCTGGCTTTTATCTATTTCACTAAAAATTGTATCAAAAAGGAATAAGTGAAATTACGTCTTACTTCTCTGCCATTTCTTTCTTAACCATTACTGCGGCAGCAATGATGAAAGTGATGATTAGGCCTAGTTCCATGATTAACTCCAAAGAAAATTAACATTAAACATATAATTCGCGAGCATAGTAACACAACGAATACAGAATGATACTTTTTAACCACTAATTTACTTTTTATTCGATTTAGATCAAAAAAGATGCCCTAAAGCATCTTTTTGTACGTTAACTATTCATGAAACGGCTAGATCAACCAGGGAAACCATCAGGGTTCGTTGACTGCCAGCGCCATGTATCTTCGGTCATGTCAGTCAGTGTACGTGTTGCATTCCAGCCCAATTCTTTCTGAGCTTTAGCCGGATCTGCCCAGCATTCTGCGATATCACCTGGGCGACGATCGACCAGTTGATAAGGGACTTGTTTGCCGCTCGCTTTCTCAAACGCCTTAACCATATCTAATACACTTGAACCGTTGCCTGTACCAAGATTGTAGATATGAAGACCGTCTTTACGCCCTACTTTCTCAAGTGCCGCGATATGACCGTCAGACAGATCCATGACGTGGATGTAATCACGTACGCCAGTGCCGTCCTTTGTTGGGTAGTCGCTACCAAATACGGATAAGAATTCACGGCGGCCTACGGCTACTTGAGATACGAATGGCATTAGGTTATTTGGGATACCTTGTGGGTCTTCACCTAACTCACCACTTGGATGAGAACCGACTGGGTTGAAGTAACGCAGCAGTGTAATACTCCAATCTGGATTCGCTTGTTGGAAATCTGTTAAGCACTCTTCAACCATTAGCTTACTACGGCCATAAGGGTTGGTTGCACTTGTCGGGAAATCTTCAGTAATTGGAACACTGGCTGGATCGCCGTATACCGTTGCTGATGAACTAAATACTAGTGTTTTCACACCAGCTTCACGCATTGCATCAACAAGAACTAGCGAACCATTTACATTGTTGTCGTAGTATTCAAGAGGCTTAGCAACGGATTCACCAACCGCTTTCAAACCAGCAAAGTGGATAACAGCTTCGATGTTATGTTGCTTCATGGTTTCAATCAGTAGTGCTTTATCGCGAATGTCGCCTTCAATAAAATCAGGACGAACGCCAGACACTTTCTCGATACGTTCTAATACGCTCGGCTTGCTGTTATACAAATTATCAAAAAGAACAGGCGTCATACCTGCATTGATCATTTGGATACTTGTGTGACTGCCGATGTAGCCCATGCCACCTGTAACTAAAACATTCATGTTTAGCAGACCTTTTAATTAAAATTATTCAACCTATCACTTATGATACAACAACTTAGGGTGGGCTCACAAACACCGGAGCCTATTTACCCTCACGAGCGAACACAAACTGGCCTTTTCCTTTGCGTTTCGCTTGGTACATAGCCTCATCAGCAACTTTTAGAATCACGTCAATATCACGCTCTGAGCCATCAACTAAATGGATACCTAAGCTCGCACCCACATGAAGTGAACGCTGTTTATAGTTAACTTCTTGCCCGATCAGATCCAACAATCGCTCGGCTAACTTAGCTAACAAGACCTTGTTTGTCTGTTTAATAATAAGAACAAATTCATCACCCGACAAACGTGCAACCAAATCCCCCGCCCTTACCTGAGATAACAACCGGTTTGATACTTCTTTAAGGATCTCGTCACCTGCATCGTGTCCATAGCTGTCATTCACTTCTTTGAAACCATCCAAATCCAAGTAGACAACCGCGAAATGCTGATTTGAATAGTGGCTCGACGTGACAACATCATCCATAACCTTATACAGCTGCGCTCTATTCGCTAACCCGGTTAATGCATCGTGATGAGCCAAGTGTTCGAGTCTTTCCATCTCTTTAACGTTGGACAAATCAGACAGCGTTAATACCATATCAAACTCGTCTTTCTCATTGTCTGAGGCAACTCTATTCACTTTGACAAACATTGGAACTAACGTACCAGACGCACTCTTCTCCCACACTTCGCCTTGCCATTGACCATAGTTCTCTAACGAACTGCGAATTGTCGGCATTAGTGATGAAAACTGCTGCCACGAAAATACTTCAAATGGTGTTTTGCCCACCAGCAGATCAGAGTGATAACCGAGAAGTTGTGTGATCGCCGGGTTAACCATAGTTATCACATTGGACGAGTTCAGCACGATCAAACCGTCTTTACTGTTTTCGAAAACACCCGCTGCAATACGTTGGCGGCTCATGGCCGTTTCTATATCTGTGACATCTTGGATTGCGTAAAGAATACGACCGTGTTTTGTCAAAGAACGGCTACTCACACGAAGCCAGCGTTTTGATTGAAAGAGATCGGTGGTTTCCAGCAATTCATCATTGAGTTCAATATTGGCATCAGTAACAACTTGTAAGTAGCCCGTTTGCTTGGTCGCGATCAACTCTTGGATCAACAAGTTCTCAAGAAAGGCTTCCGAGCATTTAAAAATATCCCGAGTAGCTGCGTTCGCATGAAGGATGAGTCCTTTTTCATCCACCACCAACAACGAGTGCTGAACGGTTTCAATGACCTCATTTGCGAACGATTTTTCTTCTTGTAACTTGTCTAACGTAAAATTGATTTGGTTGTCGCGATGGTGAAGCCTTTCTAACATGGTATTGAAAGCTCGAACCAGATCACCGATTTCATCGCGGTTCGTTGCGACCAATTTCGGCTGCTTTGAACGACGCTCAACGAAGGCTTGCATCGCCTCATTGAGGTCAAACATCGGTTCGATGATCAAGCGTTGAACCAATTTGACCAGTACTCCGCCTTAGATCACCAGAAACAACAGGTAGACGACCGCAACCTTGAAAATATTCGTTAAGATCGCATTAAACGTCTCTTTCGATATTGTCACTCTCAAGTTCGCGATCACTGCGCCATCCAGCGTCACTGGAACGAGTAAAAATATGAAATGCTCAGAGATGGCAAATTGATGATCTGCGATATCGTCTAATTCATCTGTATTTGGCCTTGGAACCAAAGTGTTACTCACCTGATAGCTTGCAAAAAGCTGCTCGTTAATGTCATAGAGCTTGACTCTAACAATATCTCTATCTGCTACGAAAGCTGACAAAATTTCCTGAGCCGATGACCTGTCTTCAAATAGAATCGCGGCTTGTAGGTTATAAGCAACACCTTGTGCTAGCACTTTAACACGCTGGATAAGACTCTCTTTTTCTCTTTCAAACGTGACAGTGTAATTTACTGATTGAATCGTGACAAAAGTGACTGCGATGAAGATGATGATGGGTAATATCAGCTTGTTTTTAATCGATATGTTATTAATGAAAGACAACATTATTGGCCCTCCACTATAGCGATTCGTAACAGATTTGAGCCAATGACGTAGTCACCGCGCCTTGCATTCTCTAAATTGATCTTAGGTTTGAGCTTATTATCAATGTGAGTGAGCTCAATGACTCCACCTAAGTCCGTAAAGTTAGTGATATCACTGATTGTCACAGTATGTGGGGAGTGCTCTTGACTAAGGAATTGGTCATTTTTACGGTCAGACAAATACGTAATATCACACTTAGAAGTAATCGACTGTTGAACTTGGATAGCGAGCGAACGAATAGATTTCCCCTCTGTAATTGACGATAGCACTTGGCTTACCTTTTCATCGCCAATCACACAAAAGTTCACAGCGTTCATTGAGCTTTCATCATTCCAACGTATAAAATTCGCAATTCTAAAAAGGTACACCGCTTTCACTTCATAAGGTTTGAAGCTAGCTGCCGAGGTATTCAAAGGCATAATAAGCATCGTTAAAGCGGCAAGGCCTAATTTAAAGAAACCGAGCTTAATGCGGTGCTTAAGCCATTTAGAATTCATGAGAGATCCTCACATACACCGATTCTTGATTGACGCTTTTCTGAGATGTGAATTCAGCTTGATAGCCGTCACTCTTACCTATGTTTTCAACAACCACTTCAACTAAAGGCGCTGCGGACGTCTTTTTCCATGCGAGACGCGCATCAAAGGTTATTTCATGTGGGTAAGACTGCCATTCATATTGAGTGCCATCGCCTGCTACCCAATAGTCTGGATAATTCACATTAATGTACTGGCCAATCACATCGAATTGCCAACTTTCTGTGATATTCCACATCAACTGTGCCGTGGCTAAATGTTCATTATCAATATCGTAATAAACACTCGTTTGAAGACTAGATTTAGGGTCATCACCTTTATTCTTACCTTCTAACGTCGCATAGGCGTAGCTCAGGTAACTGGCTAGATCTGCGGTGAGTTGGTAACTCGCGCCTAACTCTAAGCCATAAGTTTTTGCTTTATAATCATCAGACAACGCCCCGACATAGACATGGTTAGCGGGGATATCGTTTGGGTCATAACTGTGGAAGCGAAGGTTGTCATGTTCACTCAGGTAAATCGTTACATCGAGTTCAAAGTTTGAATTGTTTGAGTAGCGATAACCCATTTCCGCCGTTACGACGTTCTCTGTTTCAAGATTCGAGCTTGATTTATATACATCTAAGTAGCTGTTGTTTGAATCAGTATTGTAACTATTGAAATAATAGGTGGAATTGGAATCCATATAAGATGGTGCAACAACTGCACGGCTAAGCCCCGCCCATATGGAGTGACGTTGAGTTACCTTATATAAACCACTCAGTTGAGGTGAAAGCTCAGTTGAATCATTCTGTGTAAAGTGTTCAACCTTGGCACCAAGAGTAATAGACAGCGCTTCCGTCATTTGAATTTGAGATTGTATAAAAGCGTTCGCAATATAATCGTTGGCAGATTGGATATTGTAGGCTCGACCATAGTAATCAGGGTTGTACCAATCAACGTCCGAAACTTGGCTTGAGGAGAAATCAAGGTACATATATCGCAGGCCACCACCGAGTGTTAGCTGATGGTTTGCCGACAGCTGGTTGATATATGTAGAGTCAAAATCGAGGGTCGAGTAGCTTCCTGGAGCGTCTGGCGCGTTATCCTCATTATATTCACCCCACAACGAATATGAGAGTGTCGAACTTTCATCAAAATGGCGAGAATCGTTGAACTGGACGTAAACCGATTGGCTCTTATTATCAAAATCGTTGGCTTGTGATCCGACAAACGATCCTGAATTATCATATTGGAACGTATACAACTCCGACTCATAAAAGCTTTTCTCACCACCAATACGTAATGACCAACTTTCTTCAGCATTACTTGGCTGAAACACCATCCCTGCCGTTTGTGCTTTCCATTTTTCAGATTCGTTTGTGCGATATGTGGGCTCTTCTCGGTACTTATAAAAGGCACGAGCATTCACACTGTCGTTTAGGCTTAATCCCTGACGAACACTAAATTCATAGTTATCAGTATTAGAAGCGACACCTGAGAGATAAGTCCCCTGCGTATCATTGGCAGACTTAGTAATGATATTGACAACACCATTAACCGCGTTGCCTCCCCAAATTGTTCCACCGGGGCCTTTTAGTACTTCGATGCGATCGATGTCGGCAAGTACATAATCAACGTCGCTCCAATACGTACCGCCATAGACTGGGCTAAACAAGCTTCGTCCATCCATCATCACGAGCATCTTGTTATATAGGCCATCATGAAAGCCGCGTGTCGAAACAAACCATGAGGTTTCGTTGAATTTGGTGACTTTGAGTCCAGGTACAAGTGTTAGGACCTCTGCAATGGTTTTCGCGCCACTGCGCTGAATTCTCTCATTAGAAAGCACATACACCGACGAGGGGATGTCAGTGAGTTTTTGTGTCACTTTCGAAGCCGTTTCCATTTCGACATCTAACATAGACAACTCTTCAAGGCTCATCGACATGAGTTGATCTAGAGAGTTTTCTTGAGCAGAGACAAAAACAGGTGTCGTTAATGCTAGTCCTAAGCAAACCTGGCGCGATATCATGTGCTCACCTAATATACAGATAGATATTAATCCTTTAATCGATAGTTTAACTATATATGAAATGCCATACTGGTAAATTTCCGATATCGAAAGTTTGAGTCAGGTCACTGTTTATTTTTGGCATTTATAAGACCGTCGTTACTTACCTCAACGTAAAGGATTAGCACCACGTGACAACGAAGATTTTGCTTAATTGCGACATGGGAGAAAGTTTCGGCAATTGGAAGATGGGCGATGATGAGTCGGTCATGGAATGGGTCGACATGGCAAACATTGCCTGTGGGTTTCATGCGTCCGATCCTCACGTGATGTCTAAAACCATTAAGCTTGCCGAACACTACCATACTCAGATAGGTGCTCATCCTGGCTATCAAGATCTTGTTGGCTTTGGGCGACGTTCAATCCCTCACACTATGGACGAGATCAGCGAATTAGTTTGCTATCAAGTGGGCGCATTGCAAGCCCTATGTCGTTATCACCATACTACGGTTGGGTATGTGAAACCTCATGGCGCCCTTTATAACGATATGATGGCAAACACCGATGTGTTTAACGCAGTCGCTCAAGCGGTTGCTGAGTTCAACATCCCTTTAATGATCCTCTCTTCTTCTGATAATCAACAGTATTTAGACATCGCTGATGATCATGATTTGCCTCTACTCTTTGAAGCGTTCGCAGACAGAGCTTATTTAAACAGTGGACAGCTCGCGCCGAGAACTTTAAAAGGTTCGGTTTATGTCAATCAAGATGATATCTATAACCAAGTCATGCAGATCGTCAATTACGGCTCAGTTACAACGCTCGAAGGTGAACGACTCCCTATTGAAGCCGACACGATTTGCGTCCATGGCGATAATCCACAATCGATCGCATTGATAAAGAAAATCAGACAAGACCTCAACGCTTTTAATTAATACTGCGAAAGCTATAAAGCTGTAAGCTTCGAAGCGGTTAGTTAAAAAGAAAGCGATAAGATAAGACCACAAAACAAGAAACCATGGCCAATTACCAAAGCTCATTATGCTGTGATTGGCACGAATGTACTTTAAAGCGTATTTCTTCGTATCAGTATGGAAGCGAAATGAAGATGAACAAGATTGAATTCAATATCGACCCTGTCGCAGAGTGCAGTGTTCTCGTTACATTAAAGCCGGTTTGCTCTTCAAGCGTGACGCAAGGTGCAGAGCACAGTTCAAGTGCGGATGATTCTCGATACATGGCTCATTTTTCTGAAGCCATTCGACAACATTTCGCGTCAGTATTAATGAACGTGACACCGGCTTATCACACAATATTGGTGGATTACCTCCCTTACCGAATATCTGAACAACAATTGGTTGAACAACTTAACACCCTACTCACTCAATCCTTGTCGACACTTGCAAAAAAACATTCCCAATCAAATGTTGTTGAACTGCCCGCCTATTATTCTAAAGAGACCGCACTCGATTTAGAACGATACCAAGACAAAGGGCTATCGTTAGATTCTGTTATTGCTTATCACACCTCTCAGACATACCACGTCAGCGCAATTGGCTTTATTCCTGGCTTTGCCTTTATGTCTGATGTGCCTGATGAGCTGGTATTGCCGCGCCATGCGACTCCGCGTTTAAGTGTGCCTAAAGGCAGTATTGCTATTGCAGGTTCAAAAACGGCTGTTTATCCATCTGACTCACCGGGTGGATGGAATATTATAGGTAACTGCCCTCTATCTCTGTTCGACTATGGCCAATTAACCAACGCAGACATGGCCTCGCAAGGTCTCTCATTATTGAATGTTGGCGATAGCGTGCAATTTAAAGCCATTACTAAAGAAGAATTCATTGAACTAGGAGGCGTGCTTCATGGTTAAGCCAACACTGACAGTACTTAAGCCGGGTCCTATGAGTTTGATTCAAGATTTCGGACGATTTGGTGTCGCACACCTCGGTTTAACACAAGGCGGCCCGGTCGATGATTACTCTTACAGTTGGGCTAATCACCTATTACAAAATCCCGTAAACTTAGCCGCGTTAGAAATTACCCTAGGACAATGCGCTTTCAAGATCGATCATGATTGTGAAATGTCGATATGTGGCGGAGACTTGCAGGCGGCTTTGGATGGCCAGAAGCTTGATAACTGGAGTACTTTCCAAGCTCGAGCTGGGCAGATTTTATCTTTTGGATTACCGAAGAATGGCCTTCGAGCCTATTTGGCGATTAAGGGAGGGTTTGATGTTCCCGTGACTCTAAATAGTCGTTCTACGGTTACACGAGAAAAGATTGGCGGTCTTACCCAAAATGGTGAGTCTTGCCAACAAGGTCAGAAGATAGCATTCTCGACACATCCTCTCACTCAACCTTTCAAGCCAGTGAGCGTCACGTTCAGATATAAGCCGAACTATAATTTGCCTTTGAATTTACGCATTATTGAAGGTTATCAATGCAATCTGTTTTCTGAACCTGCGAAGGAAACGCTCTATAGCTCCAACTATCGTGTTGACCAGAATTCGAACCGTATGGGTTATCGACTCAGTGGTGAGCCGGTCGCTTCTCCTGATGTTTCTTTGTTATCTGAGGGAATTGCACTTGGGGCAATTCAAATCCCACAAGACGGGCAACCTATCGTGCTATTGAACGACCGACAAACCATTGGTGGATATCCGAAGATTGGGTGTATCGCTCGAATTGACTTACCGAGGTTAGCTCAAGCAAAACCGGGCCATGAAATATCGTTTAGTAAAGGCGATCGTTTGGGCTTACAAGATGTGTGGTGTCAGTGGGCGCAGTTCTTCGGTTATTGATGCTTTTGCTCTCGATGCATAACATTCGCTTAAGATAGATTAACCAGACGCTTAAATAGAAAAATCCAGCTTACTGTTTGCAGCAAGCTGGATTTTGTATTTGGTTATCATGGTTTAAGGTCAAGATATAAGGTTCTAAGAGAATTAGACCAGCTTTAGCCGTGATCTTGCCCTGATACCTTCGCAAGCGCATCTGGATAACCGCGCTCTTGAGTTAATCCTATCGCTCTGTTTTCAATATCATTTAGATTAAGTGACATTGTCACTGAGTGCGTATCTTCAATCGATATCGATTCAGTTATATCAAACCATTGCTTAGCAACTTTTTGTGCCGCCTCTAAAGTGGAAGACGCTTTGACGACTTCAAGTCGAGCATAGCGGTCACCGCAGAAAGACACGTCTGAAGCTCTCAAGCTTGGGTCCGTTCCCGGAATTTGCTGCGCACCGAAAAGCGGCTTGCCGCCAACTTCAGCAGAAGCAAAGCTTGGAATGAACTGAGACATATGAGTAATCGCCGCTCGCGTTCTTAACTCAAGTTGCTCTTCACTCCAACCAGATACGATTTTCTTAAGCAGCTTAGAAGGTAACTGAGGTTGCGATGAATCCGTTGAAGATGAAACCAATCCGCCCTCAAACAGCGTAATCCCTTCTGTCATACCATGAAGCTGGAACACACCATCGGCATACGGCGTTAATTGCGCCATGCCTTGCGGAGTACCTCTTGGGCCATGAAAGATAACCTCTGGCCACTCTTCCTTACATTCTTGCGAATATGGCCACTCAGTAACGTAGGCGGCTTTAAATTCGACCAACCTTTGCTGTTTAGAGCCAACAAAGTCATCGACAATGCCGGTCTCGAAACCACTCGCATTAATCAAGTAATCTGCCGTCAGTTTACGGCTTTGATTTTCACGGTCAGTGTAAGTTAAAGACCAGCCTTCATGAGTCGATTCAACAGACTGTAAGCGGCTATTGGTTAACACAGTGCAATTCGATTGTTTATCAAGGGATAACTGAGCTGTCGCGGACAATCGGAATACACTCCAACCATACTCTTGAACCATCGCAACAGGGTATTTGAGCGTGTCTAAATCAGTGTGTTTAGCAAAAGGAATACACCAGTCATCGAGAGATGTAGGCTTCAGAGGCTGCGTTTTTTCAGAAAGTGCTAACAAATCCTCTTTGTTATACAGCTTGTAATACTCTTCCGGGTCGCCAAGCACTTGATTGCTTTTATCTTGTTTAACAAGGTCAGCATAGGCTTGTTTGATGAGCTTAAGGCGAGGAAGTAAATCCGTCGGCTCGCCGCCATCACTATGTGGCACAGCGATGATTGTCGGTCGAATATTGATCGTGTGAGGGAATAGTCGGACAGTATCAATCGACTGCGTGAGCAATTGGAGACACTGCTCTACAGAAATATCTCGATACAAATTGCCGCCAGCGTGCAAGTGGCAAATGGGTGGCCCATTAACCAAACTTGGCCCTTTTTCCAAGATAATGACCTTAAAACCCAGCTCACTAAAATGAATAGCGCTTGTGGTTCCGGCAATACCGCCGCCAACAATGGCAATAGAAGGTTGATTTGTATCCGTTTTGTTGTGGTTCATCGTGTTCTGTAGAATTAGATTAACTGCCTCTATTCTACTTTTGTTCGGCGATGAATTAAATCACATTTTTATCAAGGTCTTAGCATTCTGCTTCTTAATATCCATAAAAAAAACAAAAATAATTTCTTGACTTAATAACTCTAGATTACGATTTCAAGGTTATCTAACAGTCAGATTTGTCCTAAGTGACGCCACATAAAGGCTGTCTCAACACTCGTAAAACATCGATGTTAACTTATCCCTAAAGTTATCCACCGTTTTTGTGGATAACTGTTGATAACGTTCTTGCTAAGTTGCGCAAACCCTTTGTTTACAGGGACTAACCGATGTTCATAAAATCGGCGATATTGAACAATGAGTTTTAATTAATGCTGAGAAATGTCTATTTTAAGGTGAGATATATCTTGTGAGTCACACCAGTTGGTTAAATAAAAAGCGGCCTATCGCGAGTGACCTAAAAGATGCAAATAGGTATTCGCTGCTAGACCGCTTTAAAAAATGTGGGTGACGTAAGTGAGTCACCCGCTTTTACTTAACCAATCTCGTTTTAGTGACTATCCAAAGTCTTTGTTTACTGGCGCCAATAAACGTTTAATCAAACTGTTAACTACCGCCGCTAAAGTGATGAAAGTCAGAACCGGAAGAACAATCCACAACATTGGATGAAGTGATGGTTCTAACTCGAAGCCGAAGTTCATCACGCCGGCGACGCTGAGTTCTGAACCCAAAGCTGCAATCGAGCCCGCCACCAGTGCCATCAATCCATATTCACACCAAATGGTATTAAGAATGCGCTTCTTACTCGCCCCTAGGGTTCTATATAAACGAATCTCTTGCTGTCGTTGAGATAGGCTCAATCTTAACAGTGTGAAGATTAACAACAGCCCCGCTACCACGCCAAGTGCCGCGAGCACGGTGATTGACCAGACGATTTGTTTAAGCAGCTCTTGTATCTTGCTGCCCATCTTTCGAATGTCCATCAAACTTACAGTCGGGTGATTACGTGACAGATCGTTGAGCATTTGATTGTGCTGCTCTTCTAATCTGAAGCTCACCAACCAAGTAGAAGGAATCGAACTCAATACATCCGGTGTAAAGATGAAGTAGAAGTTTGGCTTCATTTCACGCCACTCTACCTTCCTGATACTATTCACGTTGGCCACAACACTCTGGCTGTTTATCGTGAAGGTTAGCTCATCACCAATCTCCAAGCCTAGCTGTTCAGCCACTTCAGATTCGACGGACACACCTTTCTCTTGAGTCCAAGCGCCTTCAAGCACTTCGTTATAGACTGGTAGAGCGTCTCCCCACGTAAAGTTAATCTCTCGGCTTAGTGCATCTGTACCTTCCGATGTATCACTGTACTCGTTCGCTTCGACTCCGTTTATTGTGGTTAAGCGGCCACGAATAATTGGGAACGCCTGAGTACGCTCTACATTGTTGGCATCAATGGTCGCGAGATAATCGTATTTCTCATAGCTCGCAATGTTCAGTGCAAACGCATTGGGCGCGTTTTTAGGTAAGGTTTGTTGCCAATCTGACAACAAATCACTTCTCACTAACCAGATAATCGATAGCAACATCAAAGACAACGCTAAAGACCCGAACTGAATACCAGTAGCAAAAGGTGTGCGATTGATTCGACTTAACGCCAAACGCATCGAGGTTGATGTCGGTAATTTGCCAAACAAGCGCAATACCACATTACTGACGACCGCTAATACTAAGAACAGACAAGCGATACCGGCTAAGACAATCCACACCAACAAGTTATCGCCGTACATCAACATCATTGGAATAATAGGCACAAGCAACAACAGGTACTTTTTATAACTTTCACGTAACTGGTGATTTGATTGAATAACGCTAATGGCCGATGTATTGACCAAACCTATTAGTGGGATACCTAACGCAGGCACGCCAATCAAGATGCTTGATACGATAGCCAGTATTGCAGGTTCAGCGCCATAACTAGGAAGTGGTGTTGGCAGTAGGTCACCCAGTGGAATTCGCAATAGAAACTCTAGGCCGATACCAATGGTAATACCCAGTACAGCACCAATAACGACTAACAGAGATACCTGTACAGATAGCCATTTAATAATCCACTGCTTACTCGCACCTAAACTTTTAAGCATCGCAATGGTTTTTCGACGACTCGCCACATAGTGTTGGCAAGTCAGAACTAAAGTAGTCGCAGCCATGATCACTACGATAGCTACCGTCAGCGATAAGTATTGAGTGGTACTTTCGAACATGTCGTTGGTACGACTGGCTGAATCTTGTGTACGCCAGCGATCACTTGGTGTCAGTTCGATACTGTCTTGTGCGGCTTTGAGTTTCGATTCATCACCATTTAAAAACAATCTAAAGCTAACGCGGCTACCTGGTTGGATAGCGCCTGTCGCTTCAACATCGTTATTGTGAATCAGAACAGCAGGCATTTGTTGGAAAGGGTTAAAACTCAAGCCCGGCTCTTGCGCGATACGCCCTGTGATTGTTAAATCGGCATCGCCTATCGTGACATTGTCACCTATCTCAACTTCTAGCTGAGCAAATATACGCTCATCAAGCCACAATTCACCCGGTTCAACATGATTGCTTGCCGCATTATCTGCGCCTTCTAGTATCATTTCACCGCGTAAAGGGTAATTGCTCTCTACCGCTTTAACGGTAACCAATTGCATCGAGTTATCACTGAATGCCATCGTTGAGAAGCGAGTTAACTGAGAGCTTTCTAACTGTTCAACCTGAGTCAGGTCTAATAAAGGTTGTGGGATTGGGTTTGCCGATACAAATACACTGTCGGCGGTTAACGCATCTTTGCCTTGCTTTACGATCACTTGTTCCATACGCTCAGCCAAAGCTGAAAGCGCAAACACACAAGCAATGATGAGTGTTAAAGCGATGGATACCGGCCATAGCTGACCATGTCGAATTTCTTCGATGCTCCATGAAAACAGTCGTTTGTTCAGTCCGTGTGATGAATTCAATTTACACTTCCTCTATGTGACCGACGTGCATTTTCAAGGTTCGTTGGCAACGCTGTGCGAGTTTAGGGTCGTGCGTCACGAGAACAAGCGTGGTGCCGTGCAATGAATTGAGTTCAAACAACAACTCGACGATTTTCGCTGCCGTTTGTTGATCTAGGTTGCCCGTTGGTTCATCGGCAAACAAAATTTTAGGCTTAATCATAAACGCACGAGCCAATGCGACCCTTTGTTGTTCACCAACTGATAGTTGAGATGGCAAGTGATCAAGCCTGTCTTTCAAGCCCACAGATTCAAGCAGAGCCGTCGCGCGTTCGATGTCTTCGTCTTCACCTTTCAATAAACAAGGTAGCGTGACGTTTTGCAGCGCAGAAAGGCTTGGGATCAATAAGAAGCTTTGGAAAACAAACCCAACGGATTCACTGCGAATTTTGGCTCTCGCTTCGTCATCTAGCTGTGATAGAGGTTGGCCTAACAAACTGATTTCGCCAGAAGTTGGAACGTCGAGCCCTGCAAGCAGTGTCATTAACGTGGATTTACCCGCGCCGGAAGTACCGACAATCGCAACCGTTTCACCCTCACGAATATCGATATCAACATGCTCTAAGATTGTTAAATGTTCTTGATTAGTAGACACTGTCTTGGAAACAGCTTCTGCTTTTATGATGGATGTATGCATGACTCGACTAATTTCCTTTTTATTTTTTATTTTATTTTCAACCGCTTCGTTAGCTCAAGGCCCTACGTCAGCTCAAGTTTCCAAGTTATTGGTACTTGGCGATAGCTTGAGTGCGGGTTACAACATGGATATCAAGCAAAGCTGGCCAAGTTTGTTGCCAGACGCATTGGAAAAACATGATAAAACCGTGAACGTGGTCAACGGCAGTATTTCTGGTGACACAACGGGCAATGGCCTAGCGCGTTTACCGCAACTGCTTGAAGAACACGCCCCAGACACCGTTCTTATTGAACTTGGCGCGAATGATGGACTGCGTGGCTTCCCTCCTAAGCTTATGTCTGCAAATCTGGACCAGATCATCGAGCAAGTAAAAGCTGCGGGCGCAAAACCAATTATGATGCAGATTAAAATCCCACCTAACTACGGCAAACGTTACAACGAACAATTCGAGTACGTTTTTACATCGCTGTCTGATCAACAAGACGTGCCACTTTTGCCCTTTTTCCTTGAGCACATCATCCTCAAACCTGAGTGGATGATGAACGATGGACTGCATCCAAAACCAGAAGCTCAACCTTGGATCGCTGAATTCGTCGCCGAAGAATTATATCAGTATCTTTAAGTTTTAATGGTCTAGCTCAATAAATTTTACACAGCTTTACGTTAGCCTGAGTGCATATCACCGTTAACTGTAAGGTTATTTATGCTGATCGAACCTATTATCAAGGGTGTGGTAGCCAAAAGCGCTCACCCTCTTGGCTGTAAAGAAGCCGTCAAACAACAGATCAAATTTGTTAAGAGTGCGCCGCAAATCAAAGATGGCCCTAAACGAGTCCTGATCATCGGCGCATCCTCTGGCTTCGGGCTTGCCGCTCGTATCGCCCTTACCTTTGGCGGTGCTAAAGCTGACACCATCGGCGTCTCATTCGAGCGCGGTCCTAATGAAAAATCCTTAGGCACTGCAGGTTGGTACAACAATATCTACTTCAGAAAAGAAGCCGAACGAGAGCAGCGTACTGCGATCAACATCGTTGGCGATGCCTTTTCACAAGAGACACGCTCCCAAGTTGTCGAAGCCATCGAAACTTACTTCGAAGGTGAAGTGGATCTGATTATCTACAGCCTAGCCGCTGGCGTTAGACCGAAACCAAATTCCGAAGACTTCTGGCGCTCTGCGATCAAGCCAATCGGTGAAAGCGTCACTGGCGCGACGATATCTCTTGAACACGATCATTGGGTAACCAACACGCTTGAAGCAGCAACCGAAGAAGAAGCCGAAAGCACACTCAAAGTCATGGGTGGCGAAGACTGGGAAAACTGGATAGATGAGCTGATCAATGCTGAATCTATCGCCCCAGGCTGTAAAACCATCGCATTTTCTTACGTTGGTCCAGAAGTCACGCACCCTATCTACTTGGACGGTACTTTGGGCCGCGCTAAAATAGACCTTCATCAAACCAGCCACGCACTTAACCTTGAACTAGCAAACTTTGGCGGTAATGCTTACGCGACCGTGTGTAAGGCATTAGTCACCAAAGCGAGCGTATTCATTCCGGGTTTAAGCCCCTACTTGCTTGCTTTATATAAAGTGATGAAAGAGAAAGAAACCCACGAAGGTTGTATCGAACAGATGCAGCGCTTGTTTAGTAGCAAACTGTATGGTCAGGAAAAAGTGCCACTTGATGGTGAACGACTAGTGCGAATGGATGAATGGGAACTCGATCCAGAAACCCAAGCTCATGTGACAGAGTTACTTGAAGCCATGGATGAAAACAACTTCCAATCAATCGGTGACTATCAAGGTTTTAAAGAAGAGTTTTTACAGTTGAACGGTTTTGCTCAACCATCGGTAGACTATAAACAGAAACTTAACACTGAAGATTTTATAAAGTTAAAGCCTTAATCGAAACTTATCTCATTACTGAGACCCAGATTCATATTTGAAAACCTCTGCAAAATTGCAGAGGTTTTTTTCTGCAACTTTTCTTATACTTAATTAACGTAATGTTCACAGGCTATTTGGTTTCATCATAATTAACACAGGATGTGTTGATGCATTAAGCATAATTGACTCGGAGTCATATGAAGAAAATTAAAACTCTAGATTTAGACATCCCAGACGACATGAAATCCGGTTGGCAAAATATTGTCGACTTGCTGGCTCAGATCACTGAGGTTCCAGCGGCTCTCATCATGCGTGTCCACAGCAACTCCATCGAAGTTTTTTCAACCAGCCGTAGCGAAAATAACCCCTATACCCAAGGCGACTCAGAAACATTAGGCAATGGCTTGTACTGCGAAAAGGTAATGGAATCTCAGCAAAACCTTGTCGTTCCTAACGCCTTGGCTGACCATGAGTGGGAAAACAACCCCGACATCAAACTTGGTTTGGTGTCTTATTGTGGTATTCCGTTACTTTGGCCGAATGGCGAGCTGTTCGGTACGATCTGCATCTTAGATTCTAAAGAAAACCACTACACACCTACCTATATCAAGTTACTAGAAAGCTTTCGTACTTCAATCGAATCTCAACTCAAGACATTGTTTCAGCACGCGAAACTGACTCAGATGAATGAAGAGTTAAAAAACCGCGTTTACACTCGAACTAAAGATTTAGCGAGCCTGAACTACTCACTCAACCAAGAGATTGATAAGCGCAAAGCGGCTGAACAAAAAATCAATTTCCAGAAGAACCACGATCTTGGTACCGGATTTTTGAACCGCAACGCATTTGAATCTCGCTTAAACCAAAGGTTGTCTACACAGAATAGACTGACCGATTGTTCTTACGCTGTCATTCATATCGGCTTTACCAATGGTCGACGTATCCAAGCTCGTTACGGTTATAACGCATTAGACCAAGTGTTGGTTGAATACCGTCAACGAATCGAAAGCATCTCCGATGTTGAAGTTTTCACGGCGCGCCCTACTTCTGTTGACCTCGTATTGGCGTTCAGCGTTAAGGATTTACAGCATCGCCTCGAAGAACTGTGCAAGAGTTTGGTTAATGTTGGCCATTCAGAATTCGCCATAGATAATGACAAGGTTCATTTGCATGCTTTTATTGGCATTGCGATAACTGACAACGAAGACGATGCTGAAAGTGTGCTGCAAAAGTCGTCAGAAGCGATGCTTGCCTGCAAAGACTCGGGGCAAAAGTTTGCTTATTACTCTCAGTCACATACCGAAGAACAAAGTCACCTTAATAAGATCGAAGGTTATTTGTTACACGCCGTTCGTAATGACGACTTGATGCTCTATTTCCAGCCGAAAGTCTGCCCGCTCACTCATCGCTGGGTTGGCGCAGAAGCACTGTTACGGTGGAGGCACCCTGTTCTTGGTGACATCTCAAACGAAACCTTGATTCACATGGCGGAGCAAAACGGTTTGATCTTCGAGGTTGGTAGTTTTGTGTTGCGTAACGCGATTGAAAAAGCCAAAGAGTGGTCACAATACGTCGATGATTTCAAAATGGCCGTCAATGTGTCTGCCGTTCAACTTAAAAACGTGCATTTCGCCGAGCAAGTTATTCACCTCTTAGAAACTTATCACCTTGAACCGCATTTTTTAGAACTCGAAGTCACTGAAAGCGGCCTGATCGCGGATGAAGTGGTGGCAAAGAACACCTTGGAATCTTTGCATGATATCGGTGTTACATTGTCACTTGATGATTTCGGTACAGGCTATGCCTCATTCAGTTACCTCAAAAAGTTCCCATTCGACGCAATCAAGATCGATAAGAGCTTTGTCGACCAAATGTTGAACTCAAGTGAAGACAAAGAGATTGTTCGTTCTATTGTTCAAATTGCCAAAAAACTCGACTTGAAAGTCACCATCGAAGGCATTGAGTCAGAAGTTCAGGAGCAATTCATCGTTGAAGAAGGCTGCGATGTTGGACAAGGTTACCTCTATGGAAAGCCGATGCCCGGGCAAGAATTCGAACATAGCTTAGTCAATCAAAACTATTTGGGGTCAACTCGTTACGCTTAAAGCGAAAAAGAGCAGTTTGTTTTGGATTTAGGCTTACTTTCTCTTTACTCTAAAGGTGGTGATTTTTATAATCGCCGCCTTTCTGTTTTTATCTTCCCTTTATATAGGCATTCCTCGTTATGGATCAGTTGACTGCAAAGCTTAAAAAGCTCGAAAAACAAAACTTCCGCGCATATCAACAAATTAAAGGTCAATACGACTTTGCTGATTTCGAATTACACATCGACCACGTTCAAGGTGACCCGTACGCATCTTCTTCACGTTTTCGCGCAACACGCGCTTGGTCGTTAACAGGGTTAGGTTGGCTGAAAGAAAAGTCTTACGAATACCAAGTAGCAGCGCGTGACTTTATTGCACGTAGCTTCTCTGAGTTTGCTAAGCAAGAAGCGACCGTGTCTATAGCATTAACGGGTCAAACTGTTTTGGATAACACATCAGTGGTTTTCACCGAGCACGGTATCGAAATCCGTTTTCGTATCAACCTACCTGCTGATGGTCGTAGTATTCTTGCAAAGAAAGCAATCAACATCATTACGTTCTATTTGCCTAAGTTTATTCGTCGCGCAACGCTTGAACGCGAACTCAACATCGAAGCGATGATTAAGCATTGTGAAGCTGTTGAAGACCAAGACGCATTGCGCGCTCAATTGGAAGAAAACAACCTAGCGGCATTCGTAGCAAATGGCAGCGTATTGCCTCGTATCGCAGGTAACTGTGATTTACCAATGAAAGGCGCGGTTCCTTTCCTAGCACCAGAGTCTTTGAGTGTTACCTTAAACACACCAAACCAAGGTGATGTGACCGGTTTAGGCATTCCTAAAGGCATCACACTGATCGTTGGTGGTGGTTTCCATGGTAAATCTACACTATTGAACGCCGTTGAACGTTCTATCTATAACCATATTCCAGGTGATGGTCGTGAAGGCATCGTGACGGCGACTGATACGATGAAGATCCGTGCAGAAGATGGCCGATGTGTACATAACTTGAATCTTTCAAACTACATCAACCATTTACCAATGCAGAAAGACACGTCTGATTTCAGCACACAAGATGCGTCTGGCTCGACTTCGCAAGCAGCTTGGCTACAAGAATCAATTGAAGCGGGTGTACAAACGCTCCTTATCGATGAAGATACTTCAGCGACTAACTTCATGATTCGTGACGAGCGTATGCAAGCGCTAGTATCAAAAGGGGCTGAGCCTATCACTCCACTTGTTGACCGTATTGGCCAACTTCGCGAAGAGATGGACATCTCAACTATCGTGGTAATGGGTGGTTCTGGTGATTACTTAGATGTGGCTGACACTGTGATTCAAATGCACGACTACCAAGCGGTAGACGTAACTGAAAGAGCACAAGAAGTGATCGCTCAACACCCTACTCAGCGAACTAACGAATGTGAGACAGCATTAGAAACGTTTGTTCCTCGCTCCTTAAACCGTGCTGCACTGATGAACATTCTTACTGACGGTAAATTCCGTGTTAACGCGAAAGGCAAAGAGTCACTGCGTTTTGGTAAGGAATTTGCTGACCTTTCTGCATTAGAGCAGTTAGAGTCAACTTCAGAAGTGAACGCGATTGGTTGGGCATGGTTCCAGTTTGCACAAACTCCAGGTTGGTCAAACAATCCTGCTAAAGAGTTTAGCGCTATCTTAAGCGATGAGTGGCACGTGAATATGCCAAACTACGGTGACTTAGCGAAACCAAGAGTTTTGGATGTAATGGCCGCTCTAAACAGAATGCGTAAATCTCAGTTCAAACCTTCGAACTCGAACTAACACCTCGCGTTAAGTTAATCTTTATTGTTACGGCTCTCATTTATGAGGGCCGTTTTTTTGCGTTCAATTCCTATATTTCTATCTGATTCACTCACTCTTTACGTGGCTACATTGTTAGTCAGCACTTTAATCATAGAAATCCAAAAAATCATGACACAGTTTTTACAAATCTATAGTGATATTCAGATAAAGTCCCGATTCGATAAGTGTAACTAAATGTAACGGGCTTGGATTTTGATTAACCATAAACGCGTAAAAATGCGTGATCACAAAGGTGAAGTAAGGCTCTTTAGAAACCGAGTCATCATTGCATTCATCGGTATTCTACTTTTCACTCTCGTCTTAGTCGGTAACCTATACCGACTCCAAGTTCAAAACTTTGAAAACTACCAAACTCGCGCGAATGGCAATCGAATCAAGGTTCTCCCTATCCCTCCCGTCCGTGGGCTTATCTTTGACCGTAACGGTAAGCCGTTGGCAGAAAATAAACTGGTCTATAACTTAACAATGGTACCTGAGAAGTCTGGTGATATAGAGCCATTATTAGAACAGTTAAATGAATCTATTCCATTAAGCCAAGAAAAAATCGATAAGTTTAAAGAACGTTACAAACACACCCGCCGCTTCAAAACCGTTACGATTATAGAAAACTTAACTGAAGAAGAAATAGCAAGATTTTCGGTGCATCAGTATCAGTTTCCTGGTGTGGCTGTTGATACTAACCTAACCCGATTTTACCCGAACGGTGAAGTGCTTACGCACGTGTTGGGTTATGTTGCACATATTAACGATGGCGATTTACGAAAACTGGAAGAGCTCGGCAAGAGAGACAATTATCAAGCAACGACCATTATCGGAAAGTTGGGGGTCGAGCGTTATTACGAAGACTTATTGCATGGCCAAAAGGGCTACCAAGAAGTCGAGGTTAATAGTCGTGGACGTGTGGTCCGTACTATTAAGTACGTGCCGCCAGTGGCAGGCAAAGATATCGTGCTAAACATCGACTTGGACTTACAAAAGTATGTATTTGAACAACTCAAAGGCCACACAGGCAGTGCGGTCGTGCTAGACCCTGGCGATAACAGCGTTTTAGCGATGGCTTCAAGCCCTAGCTATGACCCTAACCTTTTTGTTGATGGTATATCGAGTAAGAATTACCAGCGGCTTCTGCACGACCCAGCTCACCCTCTAGTTAATAGATCGACTCTAGGTGTCTATCCACCTGGATCGACAATCAAACCCTTTATGGCGGTTGCAGGACTAGAAGAGCACATTATCTCGAAGAACACGGTAAGAAACGATCACGGCTCTTGGCGCATTCCTGGTTCTAAACCTAATTCCAAATCTTGGCGTGACTGGAAGCGTTGGGGACATGGTCCCGTCGATGTTACTCAAGCAATCGAAGAGTCTGTTGATTCCTTTTTCTATCAAATTGCGTTTGATTTGGGTATTGATCGCATATCTAAGTGGATGAATCGCTTCGGGTTTGGTGAACCGACTGGCATCGATATCTATGAAGAAAGCAACGCTAATATGCCAACTCGCGAATGGAAAATGATGCGCTATCGTACGCCTTGGTATCAAGGTGACACGGTACCTATCGGGATTGGTCAAGGTTACTGGACATCCACCCCTTTGCAATTGGCAAAAGCGACCTCTGTACTGGTCAATCACGGAAAAGTAATAGCACCACACCTTCTTCGAGCAACACTCGATCACGGTGAAGACTTAGAGACACAAACCTTAATTCAACCTGAAAAAATGAAGTCTATTGACGAGGTACCAGATAGCCTGTGGGAAGTTCCAATTAATGCGATGAGACTCGTTAACCACGGCAGTCGTGGTAGTGGTAGAAAAGCGTTTAAAGGCAGTGAGTATACAAGTGGTGGTAAATCAGGTACATCACAGGTTTTCGGCTTGGCAAAAGATCAGGTGTACAACTCAAAAGAGTTAGAAAGGCACTTGCTTGACCACGCACTCTACACAGCTTTTGCACCATACGAGAATCCTGATTATGTGGCTACTGTAGTTATAGAACACGGTAACGGGGGCTCAAAAGTGGCAGCTCCATACATTCGTAAGGTACTCGATTACGCATTTGAGCATAAGAGCGGAGTGAGTAAAGACCATTCCTAGCTTCGTCATTTGCAATAAACACAAAGCCCTACTAATGACATGTGGGGCTTTTTTGTGTTCTCTGTTTTCTAGGATCTTAGTAGATCAAGTCGGCCAAGCTTGAACTGTTTTAGCTGCGCAATATATGCCATGCTTCGCACAATGTCTGAAACTTAGCCGTGTTGCCCTCGTCCCTATCTGGATGCCAACGTAGTGCGAGGCGTCGCCACCTTTTACGAATCTCTTGTTGAGTCGCGTCTAATGGCAACTCAAACAAACTGAGTGCATGGCTTCTGTCCATATCCGTTTCACTGCCACCAACAAACCTTTTGTATCGAGTCCAAAACTCATTCAACAACCTTTTGACTTCACCCTCATTCGCCTCATAGTTAAGCCAGTTGATGTAATAGTCACGCAATGGGTCTTGAAGATCGATGGTATGAGTACTGCCATGATAACGGCCGCTCATCAGTTCAATGTCCATGGCTTGAACCTGCAACCAACTATCTGGGTACAATGTCTCTTGCAATTGATAGAGGGCATTCATAATTAAGAAGTTTTTCTTAAACAGCTCTTTTTCAGGTACGGGATCTAACACTGGTACCAAACCAAGATCTTTGAGGTGTGCCGCCAAGGTATGCACTTTCCATCCACTAGGCTTTTGCTTAAGCACTTCCATAATTGGCCAAAGCAACGGGTTTTCCATATGTGCTTGGAAATTAGGGCTAATATCCTGATGACTTGGTGAATCTGGATTGTCTAACATAATAAAGTGAGCCGTTGCCATATGCATTTGAGTGTCTTATTAATTGAAAGCGATTTACGACAGTTTGTCGAGTTTCAAATCAAATAAACATCAATCCGTTGCACCAGATATACAAAAGGCCAGCATTACGCTGGCCCTCAGGAATATACAGTTTAACTTATGTGAGGTTGAACTGATTAGATAACGCCAAGCTCTCTTAGACGTTCCATTAGGTATTCATTTGCCGTGTACTTATCTGACAGAACCACTTCTGGTTTCGGGTGAAGGAAAAGAGGCAAAGAAATGCGAGACTTTTCTTGGCGAGCACCTGATGGGTTGATTACACGGTGAGTCGTTGATGGGAAGTAACCACCAGACGCTTCTTGCAGCATGTCACCGATATTGATGATCATGTTACCGAAATCACATGGCACATCAATCCACTCATCATTCTGAGCTTTAACTTGAAGACCAGGCTCGTTTGCAGCAGGAAGAACAGTCAGTAAGTTGATGTCCTCGTGTGCTGCTGCGCGGATAGCACCTGGTTCTTCATCACCTTGCATTGGTGGATAGTGAAGAACGCGAAGCAGCGTTTGTTCGCTACCATTAATCATTTCAGAAAGCGCGATTGAGAACTTCTCTTGTACTTCTTGAGGTGCATGTGCTTCAACCCAACCTAATAGCTCTTGAGCAAAAGCATTAGCACGTTGGTAGTAATCTAGAATCTGTTCTTTTAGCTGTTCAGGAATCTGACCCCAAGGGTATACGTGAAAGTACTCTTTGATGTCTTTTACAGTGTGGCCCTTAGCAACTTCAGACACTGA
This sequence comes from Vibrio lentus, assembly GCF_030409755.1. NCBI lineage: Bacteria > Pseudomonadati > Pseudomonadota > Gammaproteobacteria > Vibrionales > Vibrionaceae > Vibrio > Vibrio lentus. The sequence continues at coordinate 466,066 of NZ_JAUFQE010000001.1, read as the reverse complement.
AGGTGGAAAATATCCATCTTGTGTTTCAACATTAAAGTGGAAGTTCTCTTTCTCTTCAGAAATGAAGAATTGGTACCAGTTCTCGTAAATTGACTCAACAAGCTCTTTTGGGATCGGGTGATTCTTAAGAACACCAAAACCCGTTTCACGTAGAGAGCGAACAAATTGTTCTGCTGCGTCGTCAGCAAGGTAATCGACAGTTTCCAGTTTCATGACTTTTCTTTCTTGTTATGTAGTGATGCAACGATTTTAAGGATCGCTTTGTTGTAAATCAAACTTTTGTGAAACTCTCGCAACCGTTTGTCTAGATACTGGGCGATAACGCTAGTTTTCAACAAATATGGTGATTAGAGCACAATTGAACACTGTTCATTATTGTGTAACTATACATGAAACTTATACAGGATCTGATGATGACAATTACGCCACTTGCTCAAAATAGACCTCTACTCTCACTAACTGCAGTCTATCTTGTTATCTTTCTCTTTTCAGCCTTTGCTCCGTCTTCAAGAGCCGTTTGGATCGCTGAGATTGTCCCTGCTCTCGGTATTCTTGTCGGGATATGGTGGTTATCCACCAAGCTTACCTTTTCAAAGACGGCTTACGTCCTGATGTTCATCTGGTTGGTTCTGCATACGATTGGGGCTAAGTATACCTTCGCTGAAGTACCATTTGATTGGTTTAATAACTTGATTGGATCTGAACGTAATAACTTCGACCGCGTGGCGCACTTTTCGATTGGTCTTTACGCTTATCCGCTCGCTGAATATTTGATTCGTAAGAAACTGGCTCAAGCGGTATTGGCGTGCTTCTTTGCTCTGTTTGCCATCATGAGTGTTGCAGCAGGTTATGAGATTATTGAGTGGTGGTACGCGGAGATTGCAGGTGGTGATGAAGGTATCGCATTCCTTGGTTCACAAGGTGATATTTGGGACGCGCAGAAAGACATGCTTTGCGACACCACCGGAGCGATAGTCTCGCTATTGATTCTTAAGCTTCAAGGTCGAGTCAGAACTTATTAATACTAGCCTTTAAACCTGAACTTCAATACCAAATTTGAAATGCCACACACATTATATGCTGTGGCATTTATTCTTCTCTATTACTTCATTGTTACCTTGCCACCCACAAACTTGTAGGCTGGCGTACCTCGAACCAAGGTATCTCGCGCAAATTCAATCCCGCATTCAGGGCATACGCATGGCTCTGTCGTGAAATCTTCGACGATGCGTTCCTTAAAGCACTTTACGAGCGCTCCTTTGCCGCCTTTTCGATACTTGAAAAGTTGCGTCTTACATTTAGCGCAGAATATCTGAACCGTTTTGGTCGGTTGTTTCTTGTTTGGTTTAGCCATAGAAGTTAATGATTGAACTCTTTATTTCTTAAGTTTAGGTGCGACAAGAACCAAGCTTATCCCGAGTAAAATAACGGTTGATGAGATAACAAATTGCATGGTAACAGGTTCAGATAACAACAAGACGCCACCGAGTGTCGCGATAACCGGCACAGAAAGCTGAGCAATAGATGCGACCACTGTATTAAGCTTTTTCACCACGTAATACCACAAACTATAACCGACACCAGAAGCCACTGAGCCCGACAATATTGCGTAAATCAAACCTTGTTCAGTGATGGATATTTGCGATGCCACACTAGGGATAACAAGTAACAGGCTTACTAACAGAAGGATCGCTAACGAGCTAAATCCAAAGTTGGCTGTCGTAGATTGCAACGCGTTTGTGGATTTCTTACCCGCCAGTGTATAAATGCCCCACCCAATTCCAGCGAGAGTCATCAATATGATAGAGGTTATATCTGGCGAACTTGTCGATTCCGTCGGCATGAGTAAGTAAACGAGCCCAGAGACTGACAACAAACAACCACACCACTCTAACAATGACATTCTGTTGCCTGCTAACAGGTGTGCGGCAATCATCGTGAATTGAACCGCGACAAACAGGACCAAAGCACCAAGCCCCGCCCCTAGTGTTAAATAGGCAAACGAGAAGCCGAACATGTAAACAAGTAACGCCACTATTGCTGTTAGATCAAACTGAGAACCAACCTTGGTATACGTCGATGTGTTGTTGACCGCTTTATCTTGCTTGCGCTTAGCGCTAGAAGATAAGGTTAATAAAATCAACAGGGTAAACGCACCTGATATGATACGCATGATCGAGAAACTCAAAGGATCAATCGTTTGATCCATCAAAGCCCAACGACACAATACTGAATTGGCAGCAAATGCCACCAGCGTAATAAATGTGATAATCACCGTTTGCATCGTGTTGTCCTAATCAAGTTATCTCTGGTTTCAATCAACGTCAGGCTTTACCCAAACTTGGCTAAAGTCGAACCAACCGAGTGCATTACACTTTGCGTTCTGCAGCGTACCGCATTGGTCTTTATTTACACCTAGCCAACAGTGGAACATCGGGATCAACTGATTGCTTTGCACAAGTTGCTTACCTAGTTGTCTTGCTGGGAATTGCTCAAACTCGCCCGATCGCCAACGATCAATCATGTGACACCATTGGTCAAAATCTTCTGCTGGGCTAGATTCATCGAGAAAGCTGTAATCCATTAACCAACCGGCCAGCGCATCATCTCTATTGTTGGCAATCCCCATTGGGTTAATCCAAATATCAACATTGTCGGCGTGTGGAGGATCAGTTTCGTAACCGAAAAGCTCGACATCAACATTATATTGCTTCAACACGGTGACGATGGCTTTAGCGAGTGTAGGAAACATTGGATGTTGGCATTGATACGCCAATCTCACGCTTGGTTTAGCGCTTGCTGGTGGACAAACTGGCGTTTTTAACTTGATGTCATACCAACCGGGTTTGATTCCGTAAGCATGCAGCACGCCCAAGTCGATAACCGTCTCTTTTGGAATATGCACAAACAGATCTGAAGCATTCAAAGCATTCGATAAGAACTCAGCCCACGCAGGATCTTGTGCGATGCCCTTCTTTCTATTGAGTAGTAAATACGTACAACCCGGATCAAGTTCAACTTCATCGCTGTCACCACGGTCTGCCATTACTGGTTTAGAAAGGCTTGGGTAAACCATTGAAGAATAAGCCTCATCGACCACCCAAACTTCAACGCGATCAACCAGCGGCCTAAAACCAAAGTATCCGTTGAAAGCCGTTAGCACGAGTTGCTTCTCATCGTTCTTTTCAATGCGATAAGGGCCAGTGCCAATCGGTCGAATATCGTAGTCTTCACCACGTAAAATCATCGGTAAGGTCACCTTAGCGACCGATTCGGTAAGTGCGAGTGGGAAGTACTTATCTGGACGCGTCAGAAAGACATCAACCACGCAATTGGCCGGTGATGAGACATCTTTAATATGAGAGAACATATTGAGCGGCTCGAGCAAAAGAAGCGTATCCACAACGTGGCTTGTTAACAGCGGTTCTCCATTATGAAAACGAACGCCCGGCCTTAGAAAGAATCGCCATTGGTAATCGTTAATCTTTTGCCATGAATGAGCAAGATCAGGCTGTAGTTGATCGTTCTCATCGAGGCGCGTTAACCCACTGAACACCTGACACGTGATGTGTTGTTCAGATCGTCGCATAGATTTAGTTGGGTTAAGCATGGAAAGTGGACGGTAGTAAGGCAAACGAATAACTTGTTCACCTTCTTGATACTGTACGCCCAAGTAATTTTGAATCACTTGAGTAAGCTTGGCTGCATTGTGGTCAAGCACCGACAGTGCTTGACCAATTTTACCTTCTTCTAAGTAGCGGCGTGCTAGGTTTTCGCTTACATCACAGCGATTCTGCTTAAAGATAAGCTGAGAGAGCTTGCCTCGACCTGCTGCGGGTAACCACTCTACCCAACCCTCTTCTTCGAGTTTATTAAGCACCATTCTGGCATTACGACGGGTACAACAGAGAACATCTGTTATGTCGTCGAGCTGAACATCAGAATCTTTACCATCGAAATATTCGAACAGGGTTTCAAATTGAACGCGAAGTCTTGGGCTACTCATAAAGAGGAAAACTTATTCAAAGGATATTGAATTCAGTTTCCCTATTTTATGAGTCAAAATCAATCGAACTTATCAGTTTTTACGAAGAGATTACGAATGTGACTTGATTAAGTGGACTTAATAGAAAGTCAAAAACCGAATTAAATTCAGTTATAACGTATGGTTACATTACATCGCAGCCGATTTCAGTGGCGATGTCACGGAGCTGTTGTTCATTGTCTAATTTAATCGACCATTTACATTCTGAACCGTTGGCAGAAATAACGTTTGCCCCTTTTCCGATCAGTTGAATCGCATCAACTTGCGCTTGCAGTGTGACTCTATGCTCACCATCTAAACGAACAACCAACTCATGTGCCGTAGCAATGACTTTTCCACTTTTAAACGTTATGACCATGGATTTCTCTAACTAAAATAAACAGTTTGTATATGAGGTTAATAAGCTGAGGGTGGAATGATTCCTACCCCCCAGCCTTTGTTATCGAATTAGCGTTTGTGCTTCTTCACTGCAATGGTTAAACGGCTTGTACATACCAAGCGTTGACGCTCATCAGTAATGTTTATCTGCCATACTTGGGTAGATACACCAAGGTGAATAGGCTCGGCAGTGCCAATAACATGTCCTTCACGCATCGATCGAACGTGGTTTGCGTTAATATCCAGACCAACGCAATAGTAGCCTTCTGGTACACAGAAATTAGCCGCCAATGAGCCAAGCGTTTCAGCTAAAACTACCGATGCGCCGCCATGAAGCATGCCCAACGGTTGGTGCGTAAAATGACAAACCGGCATGGTTGCCACCAACGAATTATCGTTGACCTCAGTGTAAACAATGTTGAGGTGCTCAATTAAGGTATTTTTTGAGGTCGCGTTGAAGGTATCTAGGTCAACGGGCTTTTTCCAAATACTCATGTGGGTTCCTTAATTATTGACTTTGTTTGTGCGTGAGCGGCTTTATTAACAAGAATACAGATCTTTACGATAACAATCGTTCTTAAGTCCAATAGTTATCTTACAACTATTAGTTATTACGCAAGTTGATGTTAACATGCATAAAAACCGAATACACAGAGGATATTGTATGACGTCATGGATGAAGTTTACCTCGCTTCTCACACTAGCCGGCCTGACCGCATGTAGCGCTTCCCCGACAGGAAGAAACCAACTGCTGCTTTTTTCAGATAAAGATATGTCTCAGCTTGGAGCACAATCTTTTGAGCAAATGAAGGAAGAACAGCCAATCAGCAAAGATGCAAAAACCAACGCTTATGTTCAGTGCGTAGCGAACAGTATTACTCAACACATCCCTAAGCAAGGCTTTAGTGAATGGGAAGTCGTTGTTTTTGATAGCGACCAAGTGAATGCGTTTGCCCTACCTGGTGGAAAAATTGGCGTATACACAGGTTTGCTTAATGTCGCGGTTAACCAAGACCAATTGGCGACGGTTATCGGACACGAAGTGGCTCACGTTCTCGCTGACCACAGTAATGAGCGTCTATCTCAGTCTCAAATCGCTAATACAGGCCTATCTATTACTAGCGTCGCGTTAGGCGCTTCAGAATACAAACAGTATCAGGGCATGACAATGGCTGCGTTAGGCTTAGGTGTTCAATACGGTGTTGTTCTACCTTATGGCCGAACTCAAGAGTCTGAGGCCGATATTGTAGGCTTAGAGTACATGGCTCAAGCTGGGTTCGACCCAAAACAAAGTGTCGATTTGTGGCAAAACATGGCGAATGCATCAGGTGGGAACCAACCACCCGAGTTACTTTCTACGCACCCTTCCCACAATACGCGTATTAAAGATCTGCAAGCGAAAATAAAAACGTTGCCTCAATCTGGAACATCAAGACCAAATTGCAAAGCGTAACCTGATGTTCGATTAAATTTAGAGCTTCAAATACAAAAACGCCCTATCCATATTGGTTAGGGCGTTTTTAGTGCATCAAGCTAATGAGCTAATGAGCTATTCAGATAGCGTTAACTATTGGGTTATGTACCTAAAATTTGTAACGGTAGGCTGAGTAACTGATCGCCAGTTGATGCGAAGTACCAGATAACGCCGATTAAACTGCTCACTAAGCCCACATACCAAAGGAATGATACGACTTGGCCATATTTATCTAATGGCAATAAATGGCTATGGTGACGCCCTTTCCATTCGAATAGGATTTCAACACTACCCATGATCAATAAGAAACCAAATAAGGTTAAGTTCAACTGATAACTCAGCACGACGCCAGCAACCGCAGCTGCCACACAAAGCACAATACCAAGAATGCTGTTCATTGAAAAACTGATACTTTTCAACACATGACCGCCATCAAGAGGCAAAATCGGCAGTAGATTGAACAGGTTTAACAAGGCATTAAATACCGCAAGCCCAGCAAAGAACATCTCGCCAGTCGCCCAGTACAACACCATAAATATCAACGACAATATCAAACCAAATAGTGGTCCCATGATCGAGATAACCACATCTTGCCATCGTGTATTGATCTTTTCGTCGGATAGCGCCAAACCACCAAGGAACGGGATTAAATAGATGCCTTTGGTCTTCATACCAAAATATTTCATTGCTCTGATATGGCCATATTCATGAAACATCAAGCAAGCGATCAAGGCAAGCGCGAACTGAATTGAAAATAGCCATGAGTAAGCCGCTAAACTCGCAGAGGCAAGTACCACCTTAATTAACTTCGCACTCTTGAGGGCTTTCATACCCAACGACACTAAACCGATTAAGCTAAAACGCTTCTCAGGCTTAGGTGCTACAACGGGAGTTTGTTGCTCGATATCTTTAGTATTGCGATTGCCTTCGGTGATGGTTTGGCCATTAACAGACGCTTTGTATGTCATCTCAAATGGTTGCCATTGAACCAACGCCTCAACGTGACACTGCAACGTTTCCTCTCCAGATCGGAGCGTAAAAGTATGCGTTCTCGCATCATCTTGATCTGTCGTTGCATCCAACTGAGAGACCAACGTGTTATCCCAAAATAACTGTTGCCACCCTGCCATTGACCCCTCTAAACGAAGCGGTTTACCAAGAAACTCTATCGCGAGTAATTCCAAACTAAAATTCCAATTTAATGACTTTCTAAATGAACCAACATTATGCCGATTTAGCGATTAGCGGTAAACATAAACAAAGTTGTTACATATTGAGCAGTTGAACACTATTTGTACCAATGAGATTCACAATCATTCTGGCCACACCTCCAACCACCAATAAACCATTTATTGTAATTATATTATTAGTGTTAAAGTCCCGCCCCTTTAAAATATAACTTCACAAAATAACAACTCATTCTTTGACTTTATATGAAATATGAATTTAACATACTGTTTACATTGGAGCTTAAACACCAACAATGCTCAGTGTGTTTTCAACAATAAGAATGAGATTTGATGCCCTAGGAGGGTCACGGATGAAAACAATACAACGCTCTCTCGTTTCGCTTTCTGTGCTATTTGCATGTAATTCACTTGCGGCTGGTTTCCAAGTTGCTGAGCATTCTGCTTCAGGTCTTGGTCGCGCATTTTCAGGTGAAGGTGCCGTAGCCGATAACGCGAGTGTGCTAGCGAGAAACCCCGCCGCAATGACCCTATTTGATACAGCCCAATTTTCAGGCGCGGTTTCTATCGTTGATCCAGAAGTGGATATTACTCAAAACAACGTTCCAGGGTCTGGCGGTCAAAGCCAAGAATCCAAAGACGTAGCGCCACTTCAAGTCGTTCCTGCCGCTTACTACATCAGCCCAATCAACGATAAATGGGCTTGGGGTATCGGTATGTTTTCTAACTATGGAGTTGCTACTGATTATCCGGATGATATTTATGCGGGTGATCTTGCAGGTGACACCTCACTTGTGTCAGTGAACCTGAATCCGAATGTCGCTTATCGAATCAATGACCAATTTAGTGTCGGTGCCGGTGCAAACCTCGTTTACGCCGAGGCTGAACTTAATCGTCACCAGGGTTCTATATCGAACATCACTGGCGATCCTGCTTCTACAAAACTGATTAGCATGACAGGCGAAACCTTTGCATTTGGTTGGAACCTAGGCGCGTTATATGAACTGAATGAAAACAATCGATTCTCTATCGCATATCGTTCAGAGGTAGACCTCGACTTTGATGATGGTGACTTTACTGATTACACGGGCAGCATCGTGCAAGGTAGTGCTACGACAACAACAGGTCGTCTAAAAATCACATTACCTTCAATTATTGAAATCTCAGCTTTTCATCAACTGACGGACCAATGGGCGATTCATTACGGTTGGCAACAAACTGGGTGGAGTAGTTTTAAAGAGCTTAAAGCGACGAGTTCAGATTGTGTAAGTGGCGAGTGTTTTAAAAAGACCGAAGACTACGACGACAATAACCGTTACTCATTGGGTGCGACTTACCAGTTAAACCAAGAATGGACCTTACGAGCTGGTTTAGCTTATGACGAGCAAGCTGGTGAAGCGACATTAAGTATCCCTGACAGCGACCGCTTCTGGTACAGCGCAGGTTTGACTTATCAGTACAGCCCTAACCTTTCAATCGATGCTGGCTTCGCTCTTGTTCAAAGTAAAGAAGGTGATTTCACTGAAACCAATGAACTTGGTCAGGAACTTGAATTCTCTGGTGATGCGGTAGCTTACCTATCTGCAATTCAAATGAACTACACCTTCAACTAAACGGAATTAAAACATGAAAAAGTTATTTAATGTTTCGCTGCTTGCGTCAGCAATGTTTCTTGCTGGTTGTGGTGATGACTCTTCGAGTTCAGGTGCTTCAACTGCGATTCAATATGAGCAATACATTCAAGATTCACTCGCACAAGCGACGAGCATCAAGTTTCAACTAACGGGCGCGGATATTGCGGTTCCTCTTCCTAGCTTCGCGTTGATGGATGCTACCGACGGTACACTTGGTTTACCGACTGGTGGTGATGATTCACTAACCAACCCTATTGCAGCAATGAATACAATGGATGGCTGGTCAACTTCGATGCCAATCATCATGGACTTTGAAGGTACTGGCTTGGCTGACGGTGCAGCGACTGGTGGGGTTTACCTATTAAAGCTTAGTGGTTCGCTGACTTCAGACACAGCACCAACTGTTACTGGCGTATTGTCACAAGGCACTCATTTTAATGTTCTGTCTAGTGCTTCAACAGACACCTTCACGATCGTATTCAAAGACTCTCTTGATGCTTCAAGTGAATACGTATTGGCGCTTTCCAATGAACTAACGGACGTTAATGGCGATCCTGTTGGCATGTCGGCAAGTTACGCTGCGCTGAAATCAAGTGCGGTAACTTACACCGAAGGTAGCCTTGCTCAAGCGCAACAAGTCACTCAAGGCGTCGAAAAGATCTTCGCCGGAGCGAACGCTCAAGGTGCAATTACTCTTGATACCGAGAACATCATTTACTCGACTTGGTTTACTACTGAATCCGTTGGTGATTCTCTTTTCGCAACAAAGGCTGCAACCGCAACAGGATTAGCAACTGCAAATCTCAATGGTGTCTGGAAAGGCAGTGCAAACCCTAACTCTGTTGACCTGACGACAGCTTATGCGATGCAATTTGGAACGTCAGAACCTTTTAAAGCTGCACTTACCAGTGACACTGATTTTGATAAGTATATTGGTGGTGACGACGCGACGAAGATTACCAAAGCAAAAACCGCCATCGAGACTTTGTATGATGCAGTAGGCACCGCTGTAAATGTTAGCCAAGGTTTCGTTCAACTTCCTCATTACTTAGAGAAAGGCAGTAATGAATGGAACTCTCAACCTTTTGAATCAGGTATGCCTAGCCTCGCCAAGATTTCAAATGCTTTGAGTAATAGCGCTGAGCAAGCCAATATGGCGGCACAGCTAGTTGCAGCAGGTATCGACACTAGCGTATTAGCGACCAGTCAAACTGAACAACTGAAGTTAATCGGTTTAAACTTAACGCTGGCAGATGGTTCACCACTTGATAGTGACAGAGTAATTACAAAGTACTCTCCAGTTCCACAAATTAAATCATTAGAATCTGTCGAGTTCTTGCTATTCACTAAGGACCTGAAAACACCAAAAAACGTTGTTATCTATCAACATGGTATTACCTCCGCTAAAGAGAATGCTTATGCGTTTGCTTATAACTTAGTAGACGATAATACGGCAGTTCTAGCAATAGATTTACCAATCCACGGTACACGTAGTCTAGATGATACACGCTCAGCAAATGCAAACGTCTTAGCTTATTTAAACCTAACAAACTTGCCAGTAGCGCGCGATAACGTTCGACAAAGTGCACTTGATGTAATGGCTTTACGCACATCATTAGCAGCTTCTTTAAAAGCTGGTTTACTCGCTAGTTCTCCATTGAGTGCATTCAATCTAAATACAGGTTCACAGGTCAAATTTTTAGGTCACTCTTTGGGCGGTATTGTTGGAACGACAGCTGTTGCTGCCTCTAACCGTACGTTAGGTAGTCCAACGGCTGATGCTCTGTATTCGTTTAGTTCCGCAGCTTTTGAAAACTCTGGCGGTCAAATATCTAACCTTCTACTCGGTTCTACTGAGTTTGGTCCTCAGGTTAAACACAATGTTGCGTTGAGTGCTTCAACGGAATACGCGAGTTTCGCAAGTGCGACTTGTGCCAGCCTATCAGACAAAATCTGCTATGAAACGTTTGAAAGCAATGCAACCACAGCACAACTAGCAGTGATGACGGCTGCATTTCAGCAATTTGCATACGCTGCTCAAACCGTGCTGGATACCATCGACCCGTTCACTAATGCTGACCACCTATTAAGCTCTGGTTCACCTGTTCTTCCTATTTATATGGGACAAGTTCAAGGCGATGATACGGTGCCTAACTCTGTGGCAAGTGCTCCGTTTGCCGGAACAACACCATTAGCAACAAAACTTGGCCTGACTGTTGTTGATTCAGTTAATCTAACTCCCGACGGTTCAAAAGACTTTGTTAAGTTTAGTGATGTTGCTTCACACAGTACCTTCGTGATTCCTCAAGATGACACAACTCCGGTACCCCTAGATGCAGCTCATCACGCTAGCATGCAGACACAAGCTGTAGACTTCTTAATAGATAACGCTTTAACTGCAGCCTCTATTACTGGTTCTGTATTGGAATAATAACGAGTTCTAAATGAAGCCAAATGCCAGCCTAACCGCTGGCATTTTTGTATCTGTCGTTCGAACCATTCCCTAGTTAACCGTTTACATAAACCTTTAAAACACAAATGGTTGATCTCAGCTAAAATTAATCAAGACAGAATACCGTACGACCTCTTTCTTTATTGTAAATAAAGTGGATAATAGCCCCGTAATTTAATACCTAATAAATGTGAGTCCATTATGTCTTCTGAAGCTACGATGCTAGAACGCTGCCAATCTAAATGTGAACTATGTGGTTCTGATTCTTCTCTTACTGCATACGCAGTGCCGCCACACAGCCACGTAACAGTGGATCACGGCATCATGGTATGTGACAAATGTCTTGGTGAGATTGACGACCCTAAAGATATCAACCACTGGCGTTGCCTGAGCGACAGCATGTGGAGTCAAGAAGCGCCAGTTCAAGTAACTGCATGGCGTCAACTTACTCGTCTGAACTCTGAAAGCTGGGCTCAAGACGCGCTAGACATGATGTACCTTGAAGAAGAAACGTCAGTTTGGGCACAAATCGGTATGTCTGCTGATGATAAGCCTCTTGATGTGAACGGCGTTGAACTTAAGAAAGGTGACGACGTAACAGTAATCAAAGACTTGCCAATCAAAGGTACTAACCAAGTGATTAAGCAAGGTACTGTTATTCGCGGCATCAGCGTTGGTGACGATCCTAAGCTTGTTTCTGGTAAAACAAACGGCGGTCAATCAATGTACGTAATCGCTGAGTTCTGTCGTAAGAAGTAATCTTACGGTAAGAAAGTGATAGAAAACGAAAAGGCGCTGATTAGCGCCTTTTTTACACCTGCAATTCTTACAACTTGAAGCTATCAATAAGGTGCTCTCGATAGTTCTTGATGACCGATACCAAAGAACCTTTTATTCCGCTGATTTGTTTTGAGTGCGGACACCATAATGCAAAGCCAAACTTGAAACCTTCTACCATTTGCTGGGAACGAATAGGTTCTATCGAATACTTCGAAAACTCCAAATCAGTAAAAAAGGCTTTAGGTAACAATGACCACCCCAACCCTTCTTCGAGCATTTTGATAATCAAAACCAGTTGGTCGATTTCTTCATAATCCGAGCTCACAATAATCTTTTCTGACATCCCTTCTTCAATCAAAGATCTCAATACAAACTGCTTCGAATTGCGGAGTGCCACAAGGACTTCATCTTTGCTCAAGGTAGATAACTCTCCACCTTTTTGCGCAAATGGAAAGAATTCGAAATGCCCTAGAAAAGTAGCATCTAAACTGTGCATAGCACGGCTATCATGAACATTAACCAAGCCAAAGTGGTAATCGCCAGTCTGTAACCCTACTTTAATTTCTTTCTTATTCTTGACGAGGAAATTTACTCTCATCATCGGAAAGTCGTGTTTTAACTGCTTACGAATATCCACCAGCACACGTTGAGGAATCACACTAGAGTAAGCAATCGTAATGTTTTCTAATCCACCAGAGGACAGGCTCAACGCAACCTTGTCAAAAGTTCTAGCTTGTTCAATCGTCTGTTTCGCGTAGTGATAAAGAAGGTGCCCGTCGTCGGTTGGCTCGACAGAGCGGCCAACTCTTTCAAAAAGATTGACTGCGAGATGATCTTCCAAGTTAGTAATAACTTGTCCAATAGTCGTTCTGTGCTTGTTAAGCTTTACTGCTGCTTTACTAAATGACTGTTGCTCATAAACGGTCACAAACGCGAGAAGTTGTTCAATACTAAAATTCATTCGATCGCACTGGCTTTCTTGATTATCTCTTTAAGTTATCACGAAATGGTCTGTTTGCACTTTTTGAGGGCAACAAAGACAAATCAGATCGACTATACGAGTGTAATTTGTCTAATTTGTAATCATTACCCATCTATACAGACCATAGTTTCCTGCTTTTGATGGATCCAATCCTCTATAAGCGATTATCCAAATTGTGCCAACTGCTTTATCGTTCTGCCTATCAGAACGAATAGAGAACAAGACCATGAACACAATGCCACATGAACTCGTGTGGGGTGAAATCTACTTCCCACCGCTGTTACTGGTTATCGCGCTCGCTTATATGCTGACGATTTTGACGGGTTCAATAGCAACCAAGTTCGGACTGCACAAATATGTCGCCTTTCCTGCATTAGCAGAAATAAGTCTAATTGTGATTTTTACTGGCGTGATTGGCCAATTCATTCCCATCTTATAAGGCCTTACCTTGATAAAACGTTACCTCATCACATTACTATTATTTGTTGCTGCAGGCTCTGTGGTTTATAGCTATTACCAATCTTATACAAGCAACCCTTGGACGAGAGACGGGCAAGTCAGTGCCTACATAGTGTCTATTACTCCTCGTGTCACCGGACAAATCATCAAAATCCACGTAGCTGACAACTCTCAAGTGTCTAAAGGCGATCTACTTTTTGAGATCGACCCTAGTATTTATAGAGCGGCTTACAACAAAGCACTAGCGACACAAAAACAAGCGCTTGCTCTACTTGCGAAAGCAAAGAATGAAGAGCAACGTGCAGCGAACCTAGAAAAGAGAACCCCTGGTGCCGTGCCCGTTTTAACGTTGAACAACTTAAGCAATGCTGTTGAAACTTCATCAGCGAATGTTCAAGTAGCCAAAGCCAATGTTGAAGAAGCACATTTGAATCTCGAATTTACCAAGGTCTATGCGCCTACCAACGGATACATTACTAATTTTAACTTACGTGTTGGATCGCAAGTGGTTGCCAACTCACCTGTGGTTGCGTTGATCGATGAAGATAGCTTTTGGATTGAAGGTTATTTTAAAGAAACCGACCTTGTTGGGGTCAATCCACAAGACAAAGCATTTGTCACTCTCATGATGCACAACAACGTCCTGTTGAAGGGTCACATCAAAAGTATTGGATTTGGTATTGCTAAACAAGATGGCAGCACTGGCAATGATCTTCTACCTAACGTGAACCCAAACTTCCAATGGATTCGTCTTGCTCAGCGTATACCGATTAAAGTGAAGTTAGATAATGTGCCTGAAGACCTACAACTTCGTGTTGGGATGACAGCTTCAATCAAAATTATCAAATAGTTGGATGGCTTTTATGTTCAATGCATCAACCAAAGAAGCGATTAAAGCAGCGCTTTCAATCGTTATCGCTATCTGCCTTGCGTTGTGGTTCCAATGGGAGAAACCTTATTGGGCTGCAATAGCGGTTGCCGTAATGGCATTGAACGAGAGTTTTGCTCATTCAATCAATAAAGGCCACAACCGTTTAATGGGCACCCTATTAGGGACCGGTTATGCCTTTTTCTTGATCGCGATGTTTTCACAAGATCGTTTTTTGTTCCTGACGTTTTTTACCTTGTTCCTAGGAATATGTATCTTCATGTCGAGTGATGAAAAGTATGGGTACGTCTTTTCGATTGGGTTCGCTGTATGTTCCATCATCGCGTGTATGGGTGGTTTCGATAGTCAGGTGACGTTCTACTTCGCAGTATTACGGATACAAGAAACTCTGCTCGGCGTGATAACGTTCTCTATTGTGTATCGCTTAGTTTGGCCGGTAAACACGGAACAAAACTTTGTACAGCGCTTTGAAGCAAGTAGAGAGACATTGTTAACCGCAATGCGTAACACCGAAAGCTTAGATATAGAAGCCTTAGAATCCAACACAGCGAATATTGATAAACTCTACCAACTGCTAGATTTACCATTAAACGGCAGTTATCACCTTAAAGAGAATATTCAAGACTGGCGTTTGAGAATCCATGAAATGGCTCATATTCAGGCTCGACTGCTTGAACTCGCCTCAAATGAACTTACTCATGCTATTGATTGGATTGCTCTGACCCAAAAAATGGAAAAACTGGAGTTAATCACGCCAAACCAGTCATTGATTGGTGATGTATCGTATGTGGTCGGTAAGAACCAAGGAGTTTCTTGGCACCATGAACATCGCACCTTTGTTCAACATTTGAATGAGGATGGGAGAAAAGTATTACAAGGTGTCTCGATGTTCGTAACATCGCTATTAGTTTGGATATATCTACCTGTACCAGGTGGTTTTATCTTCCCGATGATTGCAGGTGTGTTTTCTTCCATGCTACCGACCATGCCACCAAGTGTTATCAAAGATGCATTTTTCGGGGTAATCGGCACTGGTACCATTATTTTGCTTCAATACATATTTATCATGCCAATGATGAGTGAACTTTGGCAACTCGCACTTTTTTATTTCGTTAATAGCGTAGTGATATGGAAGGTTTTCGCAACACCTAAGCTTATGATTCATAGGATACTTGGTATTAACCTGCTCGTCGTGCTTACTTCTGGCGCTCTAAACCTAACGCCGATATACCAGATTGAAACGCCATTGCTTATGTTGACCACGATCCTGATTATCTTGATGATCGCCAAGCTGTTTACTGATCTCTTTAGAGTAAAGAGCACTGCTTAACTTAAGCGTTAACAAGCTCTTTTGAGAACAGACTGACAGACACAAAAAAGGCGCGATTAAGCGCCTTTATAATATCCATAAACAACTGATTCTTTATCAGTTATTTCTCAACCAAACATCTTGGTTTTTAGGTGCTTTTTTCTTTTTCTTCTTGCCTGTACCAGCCGGTGGCGCAACGGGTTTTAATGCAGCAACAAGTGCAGCGGTTGCTTCTTCATCCACTTCAAAGCCTTCAATTTGCTCACGCTCAAGACGAATTTTGTTCTTCTTCTCGATGATTGTGAAGTGATGATAGTCTTCGTGATCGATCAAAGACAATGCTAAACCAACCTCACCCGCACGACCACTTCGGCCAATACGGTGCATGTAGTCTGATGGACTACGTGGTAAGTCAAAGTTGATTACTACAGGAAGCTTTTCAATATCCAAACCACGTGCTGCGATGTCTGTCGCGATAAGAACATCAATCTCGCCAGATTTGAAATCTTCAAGAATACGAGTACGTGAACCCTGACCTTTATCACCGTGGAATACTTCTGCGATGATACCGCGCTTGTATAGCTTGTCTGCCAAATGTTCACAGCTGTTCTTCGCATTCACGAAGATCAAAGCTTGGCGCCATTCGTGTTGCTGAATCAGGTGCGCTAACAACGCTGTCTTACGGCCTTTTTCAACTTCAAATACACGCTGAACCAGTGTGCTTGCATTAGCACTTTGAAGTTGGACTTCAATTGGATCGTTCAGTAATTCGTGAGTCAACGTTTTAACTTGCTCAGGGAAAGTCGCAGAGAACAACAGAGTTTGCTTTTTGCTTGGCAGAAGTTTCAAGATCGCGTCGAGCTCTTCAGTAAAGCCAAGGCTCAACATACGGTCTGCTTCATCAAGCACTAACGTTTTTACTTTATCGAGTTTGATAGCGTTGCTTGAGATCAGATCAAGCAAACGACCCGGCGTTGCCACCAAGATGTCTGTGCCGCCACGTAGCGCTTGCATCTGAGTGTTCACCGACACACCACCGAATACACAAACAGTTTTGATTGCACCGTTGAAATGTACTGCGTAAGACTTAACGCTATCGGCAACTTGCTTAGCAAGCTCACGTGTAGGAACCAAGATAAGGCCAGAAACATAGTTACCTTTGCCCGAACGACGGTCTAAAGGTGCATCTTCATGGATCTTCTGTAACAGTGGAAGTGCAAATGCTGCGGTTTTACCTGAACCTGTATTTGCGCCTGCAATTAGGTCGCGTCCTGCTAACACACTTGGAATAACTTGCGCTTGGATAGGCGTTGGCTGTTGGTATTCAAGCTCGGTTAGACGAGCCATCAAAGGAGAAATTAAGCCAAGATCGGAAAAGTTGGTTGGTGCTGTGGTGTTAGTCATTAATTGCAGGAACTCAAAGCTAAAATAATAGCGCGCTATATTAACGTATTTCAGCAGTATTACGTAACTAAATCGCCCCTTTATCCGTTGTTTCAGTGGTTAAGACCCACCAAACCAAGCAAGAGATGAAGTAAACGGTATTAGAAGTGCTCTAATCATCGTCTCAGCTTCATCTCAATGTCGTTTATCTTATTGGATTGTCACTCGTGTAACACGGTAGCTCTTGCAAAACGGTCATCCTTACAATTTAGTTCAACCACCCTGCTACCGTTTGTTCGGGCGCATACGAATTAGGCTCGGTTAACCACACGGCTACGGCATCTGGCGTGGCGACTAATGGATCAAAATCGACATTGAATTGCCATTTGGATTCGCCGCGTTGGTAACCATCGTAAACCACCACAAAATCATGCTCGAGTTTTTTACCTCTGTTTTCGCCCGCTTTAACACTAGTGACTTCGTTCATCGCTAATAAGGCAAGATGAGCCACATAATCCCCTTTGCCTTCATAGCTTACACTGAACGTATCGCCTTTATGATTGACGGTTAGCTTAGGGTTACTTTGTTGTTGGAGCGAAGGGAGATTTCTATCGAGCCATTTAAAGTAACCGCGCCACTCTTTTCCATCAACGATAAATCCCGGAGTATAAACGCCACTTGTTACTCCATAAGCTTTGTACAAGCGTTGCTTCTGACTGAATGCCTTGCTCGCAAACTTATCTCCCCACCCTAGGTAATCCCAGTAGTCGACGTGATAGGCAAGCGGAATGACTTGTGTCCAAAGTTTTGGATGGTCTTCAAAAGTACTGAGGTAGGCATCAGCAGGCGGACAACTTGAACAACCTTCAGAGGTGAACAGTTCGATAACCTGCGCAGGTTGACCTTCATTACTCCAGGTTTGTGCATTCGACACAGAAGAGTAAAAGCCGATCGGTAAGGCAAGTAAACAGAGTTTAATCAATGGTGAGTTGCGGTTGGCGTGTGACATACAGAGATCCTTGTACGAAGCGAATTGATTGGCGCTCAAATACAGACCGTTATGCCTAAGTCTTTCTTTCAGGTGATGAGTTTCTTTCAGGTACTTAGTTTGCGAAGGGATAGAGTTTATTGCAGATACAAAAACGCCAGCTTTAGAAGCTGGCGTTTTCTTAAAATTCTATATTTTACATGTTCACGCTAAGATTAACGGTTAATACCGATATCGCGTTGCATGTGACCAGATAGGTCGCTAGCGTAGTAACTACGTGGAGAGTTGTCTACGAAAAGAATATCGAAAATGTGTGCAATCAATCCTTTGAAGTTAACCGAGTAGGTCTTCTTATCCATAGAGTTAGGAACAGCGATAGTATTCATTTGCATTGCTTGAGCCATGATTGCCTCTCTATAAATTTGTTTATGTGGTTCGTTCTGATGACAAGAATAATAGGTGATTTTTTGCAGGTTAAAAAATGACTAAAATTAGACATTCGAATTAGTTTTTCTAATAAAACAAACCATTAACAACCCCGGGGAATACATATGCACAATGGGTGAGTATAAATTCAACATGATGCAAAAATCATGCATTTAGTACAAATAACCCCCAAACAAAAGTGGCCAATGTCACAGAAATTTTACATAAATAAATTTTCCACTTCATCGACCACGTATCCCTTATCGAGTTTTCGATAAGTTATATTTGTTTTAATTTACTTGTTCAATGTCTGGCTTCTTTGCATAAATCGACGCTATAACCGCAATCGTCATAGTAGAAATCAGTACTGCTAACGACCAATACGTTGGAATAGCCCATTCGCTGTCGACCAGTAGCATTTTCACGCCAATGAAGACCATGATGAACGCCAATGCTGGCTTCAAGTAAATGAACTTATCCATCATGCCTTGCAGCACAAAGTACAGAGAGCGAAGGCCAAGTAATGCAAAGACGTTTGCAGCAAGTACCAAGAACGGTTCTTGTGTTACAGCAAAGATAGCTGGGATAGAATCCAGTGCAAACATCACGTCCATGACGGCAATCGCACCAATCACCAACATCATTGGAGTGAACGCCCATTTAACGCCCTGTTTAACCATTAACGCAGGACCATGGAAGTCCTCGGTGACAGGCATAATTTTACGAAGTAACTTCTCAGGTAGTGTGTTAACACTCTCTTCTTCGCCCTTGTCTAACGCCAGTTTGATACCAGTGCCAATCAAGAACGCCGCAAACACGTAAAGCACCCAGTGGTATTCAGCCAACAGCTGTGCACCTAATGCGATCATAATTGCACGAAGCACCAATGCACCGATGACACCCCAAAGAAGTGCACGCGGTCTTAGATGCTCTGGAACTTGGTATTGAGCAAAGATCATCGCGAATACAAACAGGTTGTCTACGCTCAATGATTTTTCTAACAAGTAACCCGTAATGAATGACACCGTTGCTTTTTGTGCGGTGTAGTCACTATTTGGAGCATAGATGTCCCAAAATAGGTAGATAGAACCTGCAAAAAAGAACGCGAGTACGAACCAGAAAACGCTCCAAATTGCCGCTTTCTTAATGGTTACGCTGCCACCACGAGTTTGATAGATATCAATAGAGACGAGAATTACTGTCAGCAGGAAAAAGCCCACATAAGTCGTCATGATTGGCGATGAAAAAAAGGATTCACTATTGGTAGATAATAGAGATTGAGTTGAGTTCATTATTCCTCCGGGCGGAAGAACTGTACAAAGACCTTCCGCAAACAAAGCATATCAAGCTCCATTACGGATCTTGACTGTGATTGCGTTGGTCTCGTTGAAGTGAAATATGGGATTTCACCTTTACATACCGGATAGACTCTTGGCCTAACGAGATGACGATATGTAAACTTGCGCTAACTACTCCCCAAACGCGTGGATAATATTCCCCTATTTATGTTTCGTCTAGATAAATTTGTTCTAAAAAAGAAAAAAGGAGCAAAAGCTCCTTTTTCTATTACCGCTGTTTTATCAAAATGACACACACATTGATTCTAAGAATACCACTCACGTGTTCACCCTAGATGAATGCTTAGTGATACTTGAAACGAATGATATTCATCTATAAACCAGCCATGGGTACCCAGTACACTAACGCAGACCAAACAGACACCCACCCAACGACGGCTACCGCGTCTAACCAATCTTTCTTATCCATGCTTATCTCCACAAGAAGGCAACCTGCAGGATTAAAGCATAAACAATGCCAAATTTATAAATCACTCTCATAAATAATACTAAACACAAGTATTATCATTGATTATCGAAAGCACTCCATGCAATTAAGCGGCTCGTTGTATTGAAGTGACTCCGGGTGGTCTTGTAAGAACTCAATAAAACAGTCGGCCATTGAGTCAGTAGTAACAAAGCCATCGCCTATCATATCTAAGACGGCGTTATAGCCTTCTTTGCCTTTCATGGTGTAGGCCGATGACGCTCCTCGGTAAATTCGGTCGCGAGACACTGGCTGCCAACCGGATGTTTCAGAGTGTATTTCTAGATGATGAATACGATGTCCTAAGGGAGCTTCTTTGTGATAACAAAATCTCAGGTTATGAGTATAAGGGAAACTGCCAGAACCCGTACCGACCACACCATTATCCAGCGCGTTGTTAATTGCCCCTTCTAACATGCCTGCGATCGTTTCACCTTTTACGTCATACACACCAATAGGTACGGCAAACGGTAGTAGTTTTCCGGCAATATCGGCAACGGAAACGTCTCCGCTATTGAGTGAGTTTCTCACCCCACCAGAATTGTGGATGGCAAACTCTACGCCGTGTCCTTTTTTGTTCATCAGATATTGAAACGACTGAGCAACCAAAGGCGCAAGTTGGCTAGGCCCTTGTTCGTCAGGGATACGAACATGGCGGAGTTTTGTGCCAGCATGAGCGATAACTTGTTGTTGAAGCTTGCGAACTCTTGGCTGATATTTATCCGTCAAAATGCTTTGCAGTTCAGGATCTTTCTTACATACCGCGATATTCGAGTGATTGTTTAAAAACTCACACGCCATATCGTGAGCATCGCCTTGCCCTACTTCACTTAATTTGGCGTCTATAAACAATCGACGTCCCAACAGCAGTTCATTCTTGCCATTAAAGTGCGTTACTTTGCCTGCAGAATCGAACTCAATTTCACAGTGTCCGAGGCTCATTGCGTGGAAACCTGCTTGCACAACATAGGTGCCGCCAACCTTTAAACCGTAATCATCATCTTTCACTAAGCCGATATCTGAGAAATCGCCTTGTAAACGATGGCTATGGCCGCCAACAATCACACCGATGCCTTGCACATTCGCTGCTAGCTCCAAATCAGCCTCATAGCCAAGGTGACTCAGCAGCACAATCTTGTTAATACCAGCTTGATGGATCTGCTCTATTGTGGCTTTTGCCGTTTCTAGCGCGTTTTCAAATGGTGTATCAAAGTCTGGATTCGCAATGCCCGCCATTTTGTCGATGCTTAAGCCGAAGATTGCGACCTTCTCGCCATCAAACTCTTTCGTTATAAAAGAAGCACTTTGCGTTTCAGTTAGATAAGGCTTAACAATGTCGTTGTCCGCTAAGGTATGAGTTTTATTGATATCCTCATTCGACAAATTCCAGTTACCCGCCAACAATGGGAATCTGATTCTTTTAGCGAAAATGGCGACCGGCTCATTACCCATGTCTAGCTCATGGTTGCCAAGGGTCATGCCATCAATATTAAGGGCATTCAACAAATCGGCGTTGGCTTTTCCCTTAAATAGCGAAAAGTACAACGTGCCTTGGAAGCAGTCTCCAGCATGCAGGAACAAGGTTCCGACCTTCTGACGCTTAGCATCTTGCTCTAGTTGTTTAAAGCGTGTTGAGATTCGAGCAAAGCCACCAGCACTGACATAAGGTTCAATGATGTGGTTGTTCATTTTAAGTGATAGCTGTAACGAGGTTGGTTCAAAGTATGAGTGGGTGTCGTTGATGTGTGCCAACACTATTTTTGTTGGCTTATTCTTTTTAGTCATATTTTCTTCTCTCTTTGTCCCTTCATACTAGGTTGAGAATCATGACAGAATCGTGAATTTTATGAAACTGCACTGCAAAAAAATACTCAAGATAGATCAAAAATCTCGTTTTGATCCGTATGAATAAAGAGTGGGTTTTGTGACAACTGAGCATACCGGATAACAATTTTTCGATTATGATTAAAGATATCTGTTAGCTTTCAAACAATTAGCAGAGCCTTCCGTTAGGAGTAAGCCTATGCAACTAGAAAGAATCGAGATTTCTGGCTTTCGAGGTATCAAGCGTATGTCACTCGCGTTTGACGAGCTAACTACGCTGATTGGTGAAAATACTTGGGGTAAGTCTTCTTTACTTGATGCTTTGTCCGTCGTTCTTCCCTCAGACGGCGTCCCATATCACTTCGAAATGACTGATTTTCATGTCGATTATTCTGTTTCACATCCACAATCTCAACATCTTCAAATTGTTCTCGCATTAAAAGCCAACGACAAGAGCGAACTCAACGCCGGTCGTTATCGCAAACTCAAACCTATCTGGGTTCAAGATGAGTTTGGCACCTATCGTATCTATTACCGAATCAGTGCGACGTTAGAACAGTATGAAACGACCACCCACTACGCTTTCTTAGGGACCGATGGCAACCCTTTAAAGCTCCATCATTCTGAAAAACTGGCGCAAGAGTTAATGACGTTACATCCAGTGATTCGTTTGCGAGATGCAAGGCACTTTGATCGTCCTTTCAACAGCAAATCGCTGAACCACAATGCTCATCTACCAGCCAATGTTCATGCTAGTAACGGTCACGCTAATAATGTGAATGGAAATGGTAACGGCCAGAGTCAAACAACCAATGGTAATGGCAGCAATGGAAACGGTAATAACGGAAATGGGCGTCAGGCAAGGATAGAAAAGCGCATCGACAACACCTGTCGTCGCTTAATGGCAATACCTGGTCATGTAAATAAAGGCGAGATGCGCAGTAGCCTAGAATCGATGCAGAGCCTGATTGAGCATTACTTTTCTTTCAAAAGTACTTCTCGACGAAATCCGAGAAAACAGAGGGATGGTTTGCTTTATTCTGCAGGGGTAAATGACAAGAGCATTCATCAACTTGTCGAAGAGACTAAGAATAAACAGACTCGTTTGTTATTCATGGGTTTGCTCAACGCATACTTACAAGCCAAAGGCCCTACCGATCTAAGACGTTGCGCGCGCCCTCTTTTGATCCTTGAAGATCCAGAAGGTCGATTGCACCCAACACACTTAGCAAGAGCTTGGAGCTTAATGCAAAAGCTGCCCATGCAGAAAATTCTCACGACCAACAGTGGCGATCTTCTTGCTGCCGTGCCTCTTCAGTCTATTCGTCGATTGGTTCGTCAATCAGACAAAACTATCGCTAATCAACTGAACATGAACCATTTCAGTAAAGATGAGCTAAGACGCATTGGTTTCCACATTCGCTTCCACCGTTCAGGGGCGCTGTTTGCTCGTTGTTGGTTATTGGTAGAAGGTGAGACTGAAGTCTGGCTGTTTAATGAGTTAGCCAACCAGTGTGGCTATAACCTTGCTGCAGAAGGTGTGCAAATTATCGAGTTCGCTCAGTCTGGTCTTAAAGCACTCATTAAAGTAGCGCAAGAGTTTGGCATTGATTGGCACGTGGTGACTGACGGAGACGCTGCTGGTAAGAAGTACGCTGCGACTGTGTTATCTAAGCTTGGTAATGATCAGGAAAGACATCGCCTTACTGAACTGCCCGATAAAGATATTGAACATTACTTGTATATGAATGGCTTCGAAAACTTTTTCCGAGATATGGTTAAAATCCCTTACGATCACCCTATCCCTCCGAAGAAAGTGGTGGCTAAGGTTCTTAAGAAACACGCGAAACCCGACCTTGCACTCGCGATCGTTTCTCACTGCGAGAATCAGGGACAAGACTGCATTCCGCTGTTACTAAGGTGGACGCTAAAACGTGTTATTACCATGGCAAACGGCAACACCTAAGCGCTTTAATTAATTGATAGGTGCTATTGATTCTCCTGCAGAGAAGTTTTTTAACTGATTACCTAAACCAAAACCAAAAAAGGCACACCAAGTGGTGTGCCTGTATAAATCGATATACAAATTAATTGGGGGTTATCTTGCAAGAGTTCACAGTGACTAAACTAAGGTTAACGAATTAAGCCTTAACTTGCTTAGCGTGTTGTTCAACCGCTTCCGAAGATTGGGTCGATTTTTCGTGAAGCCATAGCCCCGTTGCTTTCATCAAGTATCCGAATACACCACCAAGCAGTAAAGATGGCACGACAAGTTGCCAATCGCCACCTGCCGCAAACGTCGCACAACAACCAATAAAGGTTCCTGGGATATAACCTAGCCACGCTTGTTTCGCTTGAATACACATAAAGAAAGCCACAATAGCAGTAATCACATAGCCTAGAATCTCTAACCCTGCGAAGGTTGAGCTTTCGATAATCACCATTGCCCAGAATACGCCCGTCATGTTGGTCAGTAAGCTACCCGCTAGTCCTTTAACACCGCCGGTTGGCGAAGCAAAATAACTGGTGCAACCTAGGAAACCTGCCCATGACAGTAAGCCGAAAGAGATAGCTATCCATCCCCATAGACCTGACAAAATACCTGTTGTTAATGAAATCGCGACTAATGTACTCATACTATTTCTAAAGCCTAATTACGCAATTCATCGCAACCGGATTTAGCCTCACTTAAAATCAAGTAAGCATATTATGGGAAGAGCGTCTTCGTTTAGCCGATCACGATCACATTAATAATGTACGCCGATGTGCATTTATCATCAGATGGAGACCGGAATCGCTTATTCAACACATTTGGTTATAAGGGACTGTTAACCTTTCGAGCTTTATTTTGCAGCTCTTGTGGGAAATTTATACAAGGCAGAGGCTTTGATGTGTAGTTAGCCTACATGAAAAGGCGATAACGCAGTAGAAATGAACCACAAGGGCTGCCCGAAGGGTTCGGTTAAAATCGCTTTATGCTTTGTTGAAGAATATTTGCTTAGAATGACTAGGCTACATACTCTTCGCCGCGCCTAAAACGATTTTACCTCGAACAAAACTTAACCACGAAAGGTCAACAGCCCCTAGCCTTTATCAAATCTACCTTACAAAACCGACGGTTTGCCTTTCATCATGCGCTTACCTTCTCGCTTAATACACTCAGCAAGCGGGTTTTCAGCCATATCAGCACGCCAAATAAACGAAAGCGTACGTTCCATTTCAAGCTCAGGCACATTCAAGGTAACAAGTTGGCCTGATTCAACAAACTGTTCGACATCGAGATAAGGTAGACACGTTAAATATGGGCCGTTTGCAACCAAACTTCTTAAAACAGGAACGTGTTCATACTCTCGCCAAACATCAAGATCACCAATTAAATGATGAATAGAGCTATCAAAAACTTTGCGCGTACCAGAGCCATGTTCGCGCAATACCCACTTCGCTTGCTCTAACTGAGCCAAACTCACACGCTCACGCTTCGCGAATGGGTGATGTGCTGACGCAACGACCGTTAAATGGTCGGTACACCACACTTCTTGGTTAACTCGACTGTCGTCACAGCGACCTTCGATAACGCCTAAGTCATATTTATAATCTAATACGCCATCAATCACTGCATCGGTACTTTGCACGCCAAGCGAGATTCGCATCTCAGGAAAGTCGTTATCAATAATACTGATGAGGTCTGGAACTAGGTGTTCTGCCGGGGTTTGGCTAGCACCGAGTTTGAGCTCTCCACTAAGTAAATGCTGCTCGTAGAAACCCATCTCAATTTGCTGAGCATCTTGCAGTAAACGCTTCGCTTTAGGCCTTAGCCACATACCCCAATGAGTAAGGGCCATTTGCTTGCCCTGCCTTTCAAACAAAGGCCTGCCGAGCATTTTTTCCAACTGTGCAAGAGACATACTTGTCGCTGATTGAGTCAACGCCAATTTGTCTGCTGCCTGACTAACACTCCCGGAATCTGCCACTGCATCAAATACCGCAAGTTGTTTTAATGAATAACGCAAAATTCATCCTTAATTCTTTTAATAACTTATGTCCTGCTGCTCGTTTTTTGTTAAGCCGATGAGCAATTGATTTCATTCTACGCGTAACCAAATCTATATCAATAATTTTGATGTGGTTTCTAAAAATTGTCAATTTTACCTCTACCCCTCAACCCCCTAATCTGGAATGGCAGGACACAAACGAGCCCTGCAAAACATTACTGATTAACCATTACGGATTAACCAAGTCATTAACACTAGGAATTACACATGACGGATTGTTCAAGGGGGGGATATGGCAACCAGCACTTCTGAAAATCAGCAACTGTTCTCGCCAACAGAAATGATGGCGGAAGCCGAGAAGTTTGCATTAAGCAAAGCAAATAAAACCAGCAGCATGACATTGAGTTTGGCAATCATGGCTGGCGCATTCATCGGGCTTGCTTTTTTATTCTACATCACGGTAACCACAGGTAGCGCTGATGCTGGATGGGGATTAAGTCGCTTAGCCGGTGGTCTTGCATTCAGCATGGGGTTAATCCTGATTGTTATTTGTGGTGGCGAGCTGTTTACCAGTTCGGTGTTATCAAGCATCTCATGGGCTAACAAGCAAATAACCTTCACTAAGATGCTGTCTATCTGGGGCAAGGTTTACGTCGGTAACTTTATCGGAGCCATGTTCCTTTTGGCTTTGGTAAGCGCAGCAGGCTTATATCAATTAGATGGTGGCCAATGGGGTTTAAACGCTCTAAACATTGCTCAACACAAGCTACACCACAGCCCTGTTCAAGCGTTTGCTTTGGGTGTGCTTTGTAACTTGTTGGTGTGTTTAGCAATTTGGTTAACGTTCAGCTCTGCTAACGCCATGACTAAAGCAATGATGACCGTGTTACCCGTTGCAATGTTCGTTAGCTCAGGCTTTGAACACTGTGTGGCGAATATGTTCATGGTTCCGCTAGGCATCACTATTCAAGCATTCGCACCAGAAAGCTTCTGGATGCAAATAGGCGCAACACCAGCGCAGTATGCAGACTTAAACGTCATGAAATTTGTCACCGCAAACTTAATACCAGTGACAATCGGCAACATCGTAGGTGGTTCGGTATTGGTCGGCTTAGCCAATTGGAGCATCTACCGTCGCCCACAACTAAAAGAAGCAAAAATTACAGCAATAACTCAAACAACAGAAATTACGTCAGTTAAGGAAATCACTATGAACACTACAACAACTATCAAGCAAATCATGAACACTCAACCAATTACACTAAGCGTAGAAATGCCTACATCAGTTGCAATTGATTCACTTTTAGACGCTCACCTTGTTAGCGCTCCTGTGTGTGATGTTGAAGGCCGACTAGTGGGTATCTTATCTGTTCACGACGTAATGGTTGATCTTTGGTGCCAAGACTACATCCCGACTAAAGGTCAGAAAGTGGTAGACCTAATGAGCCGTGACGTTGTGGCTATTGATGCAAACGACAAGCTGGTTGATGTTGCTGAGTTCCTATGTATCGACAAAGAACAACTGTACCCGACCACAAGCATGGGCTACGCCACTCGCCTGACTTCTCTTTCTTTAGAAGAGCGTGCAAAAGCAATGAAAGTAAGCCAACCACACATGCTTCCAGTGCTAGAAAATGGCGTAATGGTCGGTGTACTGACTCGCACAGAAGTGATGCAAGCGTTACGTCCAATCTACGGCGACCGCCTAAACGTGGTTCCACAAGCTGAACTAGAAACAGCTTAACTGGCGATTGTTTGTAAAGTAAATATTTCACCAGAAACAGATTAACTAATCTTAAGCTGAACTATTAGGGATTAGTAGTTCAGCTAGATAACTCAGTCATGACAACGTTGACTGGCTAGAAGTAAATGGAGGCTTAAAACGCAACTCAAGGTTTGACACAAAACAGATCTAAACGCGTGGCCATTTACCTCAATAAAAAAGGCGCAAAGTCATTACTTTGCGCCTTTCTCTATTTTTAGCTACTTGTTCTTTTTCTAACTAACCTGCTAGTTGATATCGACCAAACTTTTGATGTTTCTAAAAATGTTGATACCAGTCAGCGATTATTGATAGCTAGATTACTTCTTTACACCTTCAACGTGCAGATCCATATCTACATAGCTTGAAGCGCCCATTACTGGAATGTTGAAGTCAGCAAGTTCTAGACGAGTTGTGCCAACGAAACCAGCACGCTCACCGCCCCATGGGTCTTGACCAGCACCGATGAATTCAGCTTCGATAACGATAGGCTTAGTTACACCGTGAAGTTTAAGGTCACCCATTACTTCAAGTTTGCCTTCGCCTTTATCAACTACTTTTGTGCTGTTGAATGTTGCATCTGAGAATTTGCTTGTATCAATGAAGTCAGAGCTACGGATGTGCTTATCACGTTCTGCGTGGTTTGAATCAAGGCTTGTTGTATCAATCGTTACGTTCACTTTCGATGCTTCAACGTTGCTCTCATCAAATGAGAAGTCACCTGAGAATGTGTTAAAACGACCTTGGATAAAGCTGTAACCTAGGTGGCTAACTTTAAAGTTAACTGAAGCATGCGCTCCTTTTGTATCAATCACGTAATCAGCGGCGTTCGCAGCGAAAGGCATTGCCATAGCAAATGCTAATCCTGTAGCGATAATTGACTTTTTCATTTTGAAGCTCCTATCATTTTTCGTAGCGTATCGTCTTTGTCGATAACGTGGTGTTTTATCGCCGCTAAGGCGTGCACTGATGCCATAATGATCAGTACCCATGCAGCATAGTAGTGAACCGTTCCTGCGAGATCAGATTGGTTTGCAAATAGTTCACCCATACTTGGTACAGTGAACCAATTGAATACCTCGATCCCACGGCCATCTGATGTCGAAATCAAATAACCTGAAATAAATAAAACCGTTAAGTTAATGTACATAAAGCCGTGAGCAATCTTCGCTGCTGCAACTTCATAGCTTTTCCCTTCCACCTTAGGTGACACGGTAACTAGCTTCCAAAGCAAGCGGATAATGGTAACGGCAGCCAAAAGAATGCCTACCGAACGGTGGTAGTCTGGCGCTGTTTTGTACCACTCGCTGTAATATGAAAGATCAACCATCCACAGGCCTACACCAAATAAGCCAAAAATCGCGAGTGCTGAAATCCAATGCATCGCTCTTGCTAAAGGGTTGTAATTTCTAACGTTGTTGTCCATGAATCTGTTCCGAATGTTAACGAGTAGTGTAGTTTTGAAAAGCGTACCCTACACCAAGTTTGTGTAACATATTATTTACCAAGCTTTACATTGGTAACATCATTTCAAATTAAACGAGTTATTCAAATTATTTGAACAAGTTTGGGCTAAACGTTAGATTTCAACGATTTGTTCGATCTCGTAAAGCTCATCTGAGATGTCTAACATTTTACGTTCCATCACTTTTTGCGCGTCTTCTATCCCCTTGTTGTAGTAAACAGCACCAAACTTTTTGCTTATGAAGTCGACCAAGAATTCCGTGTCGAACTGACCAAGTTCCACATCGAGTTCATCTTGGAGGTACTTTTGAAGCGTATGAGTGAGTTCAGACTTTTGTTTCGAATCTAATTGAATGGTCATGAATGTTTCCAAATAAAGAGTAAGTAGATCAATTGTGATTAGCTGACTAAGATTAAGCTAGCCACCAGTAACTTTGCTAACTAAGCTTAATCCTTCTAACTAATTAGAATTCCTCATAATTTAGAATACAGACTAGCGAAGTGCCAGTGCTATCCATAAAATCGCTCGGCAATAGCTAATTTTGATAGAGGGATCAAGAACTCGCACTTTGGCGATAGGTAATGGAACCTCAATTACCGTACTATTGCCCATCAATAAGATAGTAGCTGTGTATAAGGGACTTCATTGTTATTAGATCTAGTGATTAAAAGCGTCAATCAGTTTCAAGACGATTGCCTAAAGCTATGTGAACGCCACTACCCTACGGTACACAATCAAGGAATCAGTGAGCATCACATCGGCAAAGCCTTTGCCCGACGAATGGAACACACCTTTGTTAGCTTTAACCATGCAAGCAACATCAGCCCACTCGAAATGCTCTCTTCTGGTGAAAACCCTCGACACTTCCGAATCTCTTCTGAAATCGGTACCGTTTGGATGATCAGCCATCATATGGTGAGCGCAGGAAAAACCTGTCGTAAAAAGTTGATGCTAGACATTCATAACTGGCAGCAAGAGTATGGATTTGCCATTCAGCCAAATGACGTATTGATCATTGTTTCCGACCATTGGATAAGCCGAAGTAAAAACAGTAGTGAGTTGTTACATTGGTGGATGGGAGAACTCCCAGACGCGATGACGGAATACAGCCAGCAAGGCATCACTCTAAGAGAGAGTGATTCTCAATTCGCTTCCGATTTAAATAATAACTTCAGAATCAGCCCTTGCTTTATTAAATTCGGGCACCCACTCAAACGGTCAGGAAATCAACAATTGGTTCGTAAATACCTGCAACTTTATGCGGTACTTCAATGGCAGTGATAATACGGGTCAACTTTTTCATTCAATATTGAAAGTAAATTGTTAGACCTTCATCCCAATATTTTATAAAAGATAACTCATTCCCTGTTCATTAATTATTCGAACCTTCTGTTTTAATTATTAATAGTTGTTCTACTCGCCGTCTCGATTTTGAGAGATAGATATCATTTCTATGTAACTCGCTTACCCTCTCCATTTTGTAACTTTGACATTCCCCCACAATCTAAGCCTTTAACCCTACTTTTCTCTGGTGTATCAGCATTCTAGCCTTATATTGGCTGGGTTAATATGAGAGACGTTACTTAGCCATTAAATTCACAGCAACTATCAAACACAGTGAATGATAAGTAAATTTAATGGTCAATGTCATTTATCATGCTGATTTTTCGTTAATTATATTTATTTAAATATTGACCCTACAAATGAATTTTTATTAATTGACAATTTACTTACACCTGTCAATATTGTGACAGCCATGACGTATATTTCGTCATTAAATAAACACCTTTATTAGCGACTATGATTTTATCAGACAGAAGTGAATTTATTAGCTGTATATCTGTGGATGCCGATATGCAGTTTATTGCGAAATATCAAGACTTAACACTTAGAAGTGTCTATCAACCTATATTTGACAGTTCAATGACTCAGATAGGCGTTGAGGCTTTGGTTCGTATTTCGAATAGCAAAGGGGATGTTGTTCGTCCTGACCACTTCTTCCATTCCGACGATACCTTGTGCACTGACAAGATCAATGTAGAAAGGCTGAGTCGCGCTATCCATATCCGTAACTTCGCACAATCGAATATCCGCCATTTACACTTGTTTTTGAATGTTCTTCCAAACGTTGGTGAATTGTTTGCTGCAGAAAAAGTCAGTGACAGCCTGTTGGCTAAACGCCTTCATGAACTCAACCTTTCATGTGAACAAATCGTGATGGAATTAGTGGAACTGAATGCCGAAAGTGAAGAGCGTTTGAAAGATGCAGCCCAATCTCTAGCTGAAAATGGTTTTCAAATTGCTGTTGATGATTTTGGTACTCAAGCGTCAACAGAACAGCGCGTTCGTCATATCAACCCGCATATCATCAAGATAGATCGCTCTGTTATGTTAAATTTTGAACAAGGCGACACGAGCGAAATGGAGTTGGTTCTCGATCTTGCTAATCAAATTGGTGCTAAGACCGTAATCGAAGGTATCGAAACCCAGCAACAGCTCGCAGCAATGCAAAGCTTAGGCTTCGATATGTATCAAGGCTATCACTTGGCGATGCCAAAGCCGATTGAATTAGATCTCCGCCTCGCAATCTAGAACTGTCCCCTATTCTTCCTGAAGCCGCTGACCTTTGGTTAGCGGTTAGTGGTTCATAGTAAGCGGCTTTCTTGTAGCGCCAACCTTGTAGACCAAATCACACCCATAAAAAAGCCCAGTCAAAATTGACTGGGCTGGCTTAAAAGAATCTGTTTTATATCATTCCCTAATAACCCGCAGTGGACGGTTTGATTCTATATAGAATAGCGAACATCACTGGTACTACTATTAGCGTTAGTACTGTAGCAAAGCCTAAGCCTGCCATGATGGTAATCGCCATCGAGCCAAAAAATGCATCGAATACCAAAGGAATCATGCCTAAGATAGTCGTCAAAGCTGCCATAGACACCGGTCGTACACGACTAATCGCACTGTCGACAACCGCTAAGTATGGGTCTTTACCTGTTGAAAGCTCAGTGTTTATTTGGTCAAGCAACACAATACCGTTTTTTCAAAATCATGCCGCTTAGACTTAGCAAGCCTAAGAACGCCGTGAAGCTGAATGGCATATTAGTCCCTAGCAGACCAATCGAAACACCAATGATAGAGAGTGGTACCGTAAACCAAATCACAAGTGGCTTACGAAGCGAGTTAAACAGAAGCATAGTGATGATAAACATCAGCAAGTAACCCATTGGCAGTGAACCAAATAGAGATTCTTGTGCATCTTTAGAGCTTTCGTATTCGCCGCCCCAACTGATGCTGTAGCCTTCTGGTAGATCCAATGCTTCTATCTTTGGTTTAACACGAGCAAACAAGCTCGCTGGCGTTTCATCACCCAATACATCGTGGTCAGCCAGCACGGTTAACGTACGCTTTCTATCGCGACGTTGAATCAGTGGTTCAGACCATTGATGCTCGACACCATCAATCACTTGCTCAACTGGAATGTAAGTTTGTAGCGATGGGCTCCAAATTTTCACATTGTTCAGTGATTCAAAGTCAAAACGCTCTTCTTCAGGTAAACGCGCAACGATAGGTAACATATGAGTACCATCACGCAGTAAGCCGATGTTGTAACCGCCGAACGCCATTTGTAACGTCTCAGACAAATCAGTTTTTGATATGCCAAGGCGACGTGCCTTTGATTCGTTAAACAGTGGCACTAACTCTTTAGTGCGTTCACGCCAGTCGTGACGAACATTTCGTGAGCCTGGATCGGCAAGTAAGACGTCTTCGACTTCAACTGCAATACTACGCAATACTTGAGGGTCAGCACCGATAATGCGAGCTTCTATCTTCGAAGCTGGTGACGGACCAAATTCAATCAGTTTGAACTGGAACGTTGGTTGCTCAAATTCGTTCGCTAAGTCTTTGTCCAACTCGGCTAGAACCTTAAACATGGTATCACGGTCAGTGGTTCTTACTTGTAACTGGCTGTACGCTTCGTAGCTTTTCTCTGGTTGGTATGTCAGCGCGAAACGTTGCATGCCCTGCCCAACCGTTGTGGTTACAAACTCTACGTCGTCTTCTTGACGAATGTAGCTCTCAACCTTTTCAGTCTGCTTGATCGTTTCACGTACATCCGTACCTTCTGGCATCCACATGTCTACGTAAAACATCGGAGTATTTGATGGCGGGAAGAACTGTTGCTTCACCTTACCAAAACCAACGACAGACACGGCGAGCAATACGATCATGCTGACTACAGTTAACCATCTAAAACGCAATGCAAATTTCAGAGACGCACCGAATACAACGAACAGAATACCTTTGTATGGGTCTTCGTTCTCATCAACTTTATCTTCTTCTTTAAGCAGCATTTCAGCAAGGAATGGCGTCAGCGTTAGCGCCGTAACCCAACTCAAGAATAATGAGAAACACAACACCCAGAACAATGAGCCCATGAACTCGCCCGTTGCATCTTTCGACAAACCGATAGGTGCAAAAGCGGTAATAGCAATAATGGTCGCACCCAATAGTGGCCATTGCGTTTGTGTCACGATGTCTTTTGCTGCTTGAAGCTTGGTCTTACCTTTCTTCAAGCCAACTAGAATACCTTCAACGACAACAATCGCGTTGTCCACCAGCATACCGAGCGCGATGATAAGTGCACCCAGTGAGATACGGTGCAGCTCAACATCGTTGTAGTCCATAAGAATGAACGTACCGAATACGGTCAGTAGAAGCACTAATCCAATAATCAAACCACTGCGTAAGCCCATCGCAAAAAGCAGTACGATGATAACAATAGCAACTGCTTCTACTAGGCTGATTAGGAAGTCAGCCACTGATTTGTCCACTTCTTGCGCTTGGTTGTAGAAGTAGTTCAGCTCTACACCGGCAGGCTTAATGCTTTCTAAACGATCCAGTTCGGCATCTAACGCGTTACCAATTTCGACGACGTTTACGCCTGAAGAGAACGCAATACCTAGGTTAATTGCTGGCTTGCCGTTGTAAGTTAATACATTGCCAGGCTTTTCTTGGATACCGCGAGTGACCTCAGCGACATCTTTCAAACGAATCAGGTTGCCAGTGTCACGACCATGAATGATTAGGTTTTCTAGCTCTTCAACTGTGCTCAGCGTACCGTTAGGTTTGATCGTTAGGCTTTGGCCATTCAACATTACCTCGCCTGCCGATACCACACTGTTTTGTTGTGCTAACAGTGACGTTACCATCGACATATCTAGGTTCAGCGCCGCTAAACGCTCAAGTGACATCTCAACAAACAGTTGTTCTTGTTGATCACCTGCACTGCTTACTTTGCCGACACCGTCGACCAGTTCGATTTCACGCGTTAGGTAATCTGCGTACTGTTTCAGCTCAACGTAATCGTAACCATCACCGGTCAGCATGATCATCACACCGAATACGTCACCAAAATCATCAATGATCTGAACGGAATTTACACCACTTGGCAGTGTTGGCTGTAGATCGTTGATCTTACGGCGCATTTCATCCCAGATTTGTGGTAGCTCGTCTGGGCCGTAGTCCATCTTCATGCTGACCATAATTTGAGACATACCATTCGACGAGGTCGAAGTGATCTTGTCGATATAAGGGAGCTGTCTTATCTCTTTCTCAAGGGGGTAAGTCAGTTCTTCCTCAACTTCCATTGACGTAGCGCCAGGGTAAGTTGAAATAATCATTGCATCTTTAATGGTAAAAGCTGGGTCTTCTAAACGGGATAGATTACCAAAAGACGTCACACCGCCAATGGCCAAAATGACTAGAAACAGCCAGCTGATTACTTTGTTCTTTATTGAATATTCTGCGATGTTCATTCTGCTTTTCCTGACAATTTGATTCCGTCACGGAGTTTTCTTAGATTTGAATTTACAAGTAGCTCACCTTGTTCAACGCCATGAGCAATAAGTGCGCCTTGGCCGCTGATCTTGTCGACTTCCACTTCGCTTTTGAATGCTTGGCCGTCTTCCATTTTCCACACGTAAAATTGGTTCGCTTCAGCGCCCGCTTGTAGGGTCGTCATCGGTAACTGATAGCCTTGAACATCACTCAAGCCGGCTTTCGCCATATCCACATTTACCGTAACGCTCGTACCCGGCAGAATTTCGTTTTCTGGTTGCAGCATTTGCATCCAAAACTCGTAAGTGCGAGATTGCGGGTGCAGTTCACTGGTGTGCTCTAGGTAAGTCAGAGGGTATTTTCCAGAGTGGCCGCCAAAGGTTGCGTCAGGTCGATAGCTGTTCGAACGCATGTCTGGGCTGATAGACGCTAAGATCGAATCTGATACTTGAATTCGCACATACACCTTGTCGTTCTGGTACACGCTGAGTAACGTTTCACCCGGTGTCGTGTTTTCGAAACATTGCTTATCGACGGTTGAAACCGTGCCAGAAAATGGTGCTAAAAGATCTGTGTAACTCAGCTTACGTTCTGCCGCAGCCAAATTAGCCGATGCCAGTTTGTAATTAGCAGTCAGCTGATCGTGTTCTGATTGCGACAACATCTTGCTATCAAACATTTCAGAACCACGCGCCAGTTGCTTACTCGCTAATTTGAATTGTGATTTAGCGTCTGTCAGATCTTGAAGGTATGTTGCGTTGTCTAAGGTCGCCAGTAGCTGGCCTTTTTCTACGTTGTCACCAGCTTCAACCAATACTTGTTGAATCTCACCAGCAAGCTTAAATGCCAATGGTGTAAGTTCCGCAGGCATCACCTGTCCGTTAAAACTTCTGAATTGGTCAGTCATTGGCGCATCTACTTCAAAGGTTGAAACCAAAAGTGAAGGCTGCTCACGGTGGTCGGTTTCATTGTTACAAGCTTGAAGCAATAACGCAGAGACAACCACAACTGATAATTTGGAAAGGTTCATTAAATACCGCCCTCACGTAACCAAGCTTTTACTTGTTGCCCATCAGATAACACATCGACACCCGCTTCTACGATCAGGTCGCCAGAAGACAAGCCTTCAATAACCTTGCCTTGCCCATCAAGGGTGACTTGTACTTTAGAAATCAATTGAGACTCTGGGTTGTAGCGCCATAGTTCACCCTGGTCTGCTTCTTTGCTTAACCAAGCTGAATCAACAATGCCAATACCGTAGTCCGATCTGTTTTTCTGAACTTCAACTTGTGCCGTCATACCAGAAAGCAAATTAATACCTTCAGGTTTCTCGATAGACACAACCGCTTGGTAGCTGTTGGTGTCTTCGTCTGGTTGCGTTGAGATCTCTTTAAAACGTGTTGGGATACGAATGCCGCGGTGGCTATCCATCACAACCCACATGTTTGAGTTGGTCAGGTCTTGAATGGAACGGTCTTCAAGCTTTGACACAGGAATGGAGAAAGTCACATCCATCTCGCTGTGATTTAAAATATTAAGAACCGGCTGCTTTTCAGCGATTAACTGATATTGCTTACCAAACACCATCGATACCACGCCATCGAATGGAGCAACTAATGTGGTGTAACCAAGGTTTGTTTGTGCTTGGTCCAACTCAACTTCAGCGGCAGTAAAGGTGTTTACGGCTTGGTCGTAGTAATCCGTGCTTACAAGCTTCTTCGAATACAGCTCAGACGCTTGCTTGTATTGGCTGTTCGCCAGATCAAATTTTGCTTGTGCTGCATCAACCGCGATACGGTAGTCCGTTGCATCTAGCACAGCGAGTACTTGGCCTTTCTTCACCTCTTGTCCCATACGAACAGAGAACGTTTCAATATCTCCGCCCACTTGGAAAGAAAGCGCGGCACGGTCGGTCGCATCCACTTTTGCGATAAAGCTATCAAGCTCGATATCCGTCTGCTGAGGGATCTCAAACAGCTTTACTGGCTTAACAACTTGAACCGTTTCTTCTGACTGAACCTTGTTACATCCGGTCAAAGAGCTTGCGAGTAATAGTGCAGCAAACGCCACTCCTATCTGCTTACCCGTCTTGGCTTGAATAGACAAATTGGACTGCATGATGCATCTCCATTTAATTATTATGATTTATTACACAGGTGGGCAGTATATTTAATATTAAAGAATTCTCAAGCTTTACTTTCCACCTGTGCAGTATTTTTTATTTTAAGGAAAACAGTGTAGAATGTGGTAATCAGGTAAATGTGTGAAAAGAAGATGACAGAAAAGAAACAAGGTAGAAGAAGCGCAAAAGACGCCGAAGAGACTCGATTTTTGATCATGAGTGTTGCTGCGGATATGTTCTGTGAGCATGGTTATGATAGCGTTTCGCTACGAAACATCAGTGAAAAAGCAAGCGTCTCGCATAGCCTTATTCGCCATCACTTTGGTAGCAAAGAAAAAATCTGGCATGCTATAAGTGACTGTTTACATGAGTATTTTCAGTCTTACATTGCTAAGATAGTGGAAGAGTTACCAAAAGGCATTGCGCCAAACATTACTATCTATTTATTTAGTATGCGTCTCTTTAGCAACATGATTCACTCACGTAAACCGATGCAACTTATCACTGACTCTGTTCGCCAAAAAGACAACTTGGTCGATTACTTTATCGACAATGTTGGTAATGTCGAAAGACAAATCCATATGTTGGCAGAAGAATATAATGATGCGAATCCAGATAACTTGATCAACATTTATGAAATAAAATGGCAAATGATCATGTATGCGCACGGAGCGGTATGCCTAACCCCTTTCATGGAAAGCACGTGGAACGAAGGTGACATGCAATCGACGCCTGAAGAAGCATTGTTAAAACACTGGCAATTGTTCAACAAGCAAATGATCAGTATGTTCAATATCAGTGAAGAATGGATCTTGAATCCAAGCTCGATTGAAGAGCTAATTTATGAAGTCCCTTGCGTGTGGAAGTGCAATCAAGAACACCATTAATCGAATGCTTTTGTCTGCCCTGATCGTAAATTAATTGACTAAATACAAAAACGCGCCGTTACAGAACCAACTGTAACGGCGCGTTTTTATATGTATAGATCTTTAATCGAGTTCTTTACGTCCGCTTATTAGCGACGTGCTTTACCACGGTTTTGATGGATTTTAAGCTTAGCTTTCATCTTACGTTTCTCCGATGAACGACTCTTACTGCGACCACCACGGTCGGGGGCTACATCTTTTTCAAGGCTTGGTTCAAAACCCTCTAACCACTCTCGAGGCAAACGCGTATCTAGCAATCGTTCAATGTCACCCAGTAGGTAAGCTTCATCCTGACTCATCAAAGAAATGGCTAAACCGCTGTTGCCTGCGCGGCCTGTACGTCCAATACGGTGAACGTAATCTTCTGCTTTGAATGGCATATCATAGTTCACAACTTGTTCCAGCTGTTGAATATCGATACCACGAGCTGCAACGTCAGTCGCAATCAACGCGCGAACCTTGCCTGATTTAAAATCGTCCAATGCTTTTTGGCGCGCACCTTGGCTCTTATCACCATTGATTGACGCCGCTTTAATGCCGTCTAGCTTAAGCTCTTTAACTAGTGCATCAGTGCCCTGTTTAGTTTTAGTGAAGACCAACACTTGTTGCCAGTTCTTTGAACCGATCAAGTAAGCCAGCAGTTCACTCTTGCGTGATTTATCAACGGGATAAACCATCTGAGTCACCGTGTCCGCGGTGCTGTTTTTTGGCGTAACTTGAATTTCACTTGGCGACTGCATCATACGATGTGCAAGCGCTTTTATTTTATTATCGAACGTCGCAGAGAAGAACAGAGTCTGACGTACTTCATTCATGCGTGAAAGAATGCGTTTGATGTCAGGCATGAAACCCATGTCCAACATGCGATCCGCTTCATCAAGCACCAACACTTCAGTGTGGCTCAGTATGATGTTCTTTGTGAACATGTGGTCGATAAGACGACCAGGTGTTGCCACTAAGATATCTGCGCCGCCACGTAGGTTATCCGTTTGCACCTTCATGCTAACGCCGCCGTAAGCGACAACCACTTTAATGTCGGTACCTTTCGCGTAACTGGTTACGTTATCAAATACTTGTTGTGCTAATTCACGCGTTGGCACTAATACAAGGGCGCGGACTAACTTAGGGTTTGGGATAACGTTATCTTTAGTCTCGATTAATCTTTGAATAATCGGCAAACCAAAAGCTGCGGTTTTACCTGTACCCGTTTGCGCACCAGCCAATACATCTTTGCCTTCTAGCACCAATGGAATCGCTTGCTCTTGAACACTGGTTGGAGCCGTAAAGTTAAGCTCGGTGAGTGTTGTAAGCAGTTGGTCAGACAATCCAAGTTGGTTAAA
The DNA here is from genome assembly GCF_030409755.1 of Vibrio lentus. Lineage (NCBI taxonomy): Bacteria > Pseudomonadati > Pseudomonadota > Gammaproteobacteria > Vibrionales > Vibrionaceae > Vibrio > Vibrio lentus. The sequence continues at coordinate 426,584 of NZ_JAUFQE010000001.1, read as the reverse complement.
ATATTTAGTAGGTTCAGACATAGTATGATGCTCAAAGATTAAATAGGCGCGGATTGTAGCAAACCTGCATTACGCTGTTTACCTTTCCTTTTGATTTTTCGTCAATTGAAGCGCACTAAACTGGTTTGCTTCTTCTAAAACGCTTGGATAAAGCTCATTAAAGTGACACTGCAACTTATCATAGTGGCGTTCGAGGTCGTCGTAACAGTTTTTGAGCATGCCTAGCTTAGGCCTTCTTAAAGCCATTCGCTGTAATACCAACTCAATGGAATACATGTCTTGATAGCTTTCCAACCACCGCTGTTCTGCCATCTTTTGATGAATAGTAATGAAGTTTTCAGGCCAGTGTGACTCTTGATGTTCGAAAATCTGCTGATGACTGTCTGAACAAAAGTGCTCTAACGATTGTGTCGAGAACTGGCCCCAATGATTAGCTAAGCAGTGATCCCAGAAGACATCGAGTGCGATAGGAGCAAAGCGCTTTGTTTGATCTGAAAACAGAGATTTTGCAGAGCGAGAAACATCATGACGGTCAGTATAGCTATCGACGAATCGATGAAGTCTTATCCCGTTAGAAAGCGAATCTGAATAGTGTTTATTAGGGTCACCCTTAACGAAGTCACCTAACAGATTACCGGCTAAGTTACTGTTGCAGTGTTGGGCGATGTGTAGGTGTGCGAGAAAGTTCATTGAACCTCATTAAAGTATCGAGAACTAAGTAACATGGTAAACGTACTCGTTTATCTTCGCGAACTTTAATGAGGATAGTTTTGATATGACGTGTGAGCGAATGAGATTTGCTCAGTTTAAGAATTGTCTAATTTGAGAACGTTGAACTACAAAAACTTTTAGCTAAAGAAGCTTTCGTTTAAGTACTTTTGCTTAAAAAGCTCAAGTTAAAAATTTAAAAGCTTAGTTCGAAGACTTAAAAAGCTCTTCTGCTAATTGTTTAACTGTTTGTTCATAGTCAGATAAATCAATGCCAATTTCCATAGCATCTAACAACTCAAGACTTTCGTCATTATAAGATTGGTCACTCATAGTGCCCCCTCTATTCCTTGATGTGGACATAATGTCCTGTTAACTAGTACACCATCTTGGACTTATATTATGTCACTTTGATGAACGCACTCTACTCTACCCATTCCATATTTATAGCTTGAAGCTACTCGCGATCATTAACGCTTATTTACGTTAAAGGGGTATACGCGAACGACATATGTACTGCTACCTTACACCAAGTACAACAAATTACTCTACAAATTTTGAAGCTGATCATGGTCAAACGTTTGCTTAGACATTTCTGATGCCCTGTTACTCATTATTGTAAATATTAATTTACAGTGGATATTTTTAATTACATTAGAGATTGCATTTGGAATTAAACTCAATCAGAATACTTGAAAATCGAGATATTCTTTGGGTTTATGCGCTTAATCTAGAAGAATTACAATGAAAATACACTCTAACGTAAAGAATTATATACAATGAATAAATCAAAGGTTTTTGGTAGTACTTTGATCATTGCAGGCACCACTATTGGTGCTGGCATGCTCGCTCTTCCACTTGCTTCTGCAGGTATTGGCTTCTCAACTTCGCTTTTCTTAATGCTGTGTCTTTGGGCATTAATGGCCTTTACCGCTTTATTAATGGTAGAGCTTCATCAATTCGCAGAATCGGACGCAACCCTACACACTTTAGCTCACACAATTTTAGGGAACAAAGGAAAGTGGATTGCGAGCTTCGCCGTTATGTTTCTGTTTTACGCTTTATGTGCAGCCTACATTGCTGGCGGTGGTGCTCAATTCAACCAACGTATTTCGGATATTGCAGGCATTGAACTCAACGGCCAAATCACAACCCTTCTATTTACTCTGTTAGTTGCCGGTGTTGTGACGATTGGTACACACAGTGTTGATAAAGTTAACCGCGTTTTGTTTGGCTTAAAGCTAATCGCGATGGTTTTAGTACTTAGCTTTCTAGCACCTAACATTACTTCTCAGTACCTAATGAGCATGCCTTTGCAGCAAGGCCTGATTGTTGCGGCGATTCCGGTTGTGTTCACCTCTTTTGGCTTTCACGGCAGCATCCCTTCGATTGTTCGATACCTTGATGGCGATGTTCGCTCTTTACGTAAGGTCATGATTATTGGTTCTGCACTGCCTTTGGTCATCTATGTTTTCTGGCAGAGCGTGACTTTAGGTGTAATTAGCCAAGAACAGCTATTGTCAGACACCAACTTGGGCGCACTGTTAGTCTCACTGTCACAGACCGTTCATCAATCTAACCTTAGCGTGATCGTTGGTGTATTTGCCGATCTTGCACTGTTAACCTCATTTATTGGCGTGAGCTTGGGCCTATTCGAATTCATGGGCGATTCATTAAGCAATAAGCTAGGCAGCGCTAAGCGTGTCAAAACAGCATTGATCACTTTCGTTCCGCCACTCGGCTTTGCTTTGTTCTACCCACAAGGCTTTATCATGGCTCTGGGTTACGCAGCAATTGCGCTAGCAGTGCTTGCAATCCTGTTACCAACAGTGATGGTTTACAAAGTTCGTTACACTGATTTCGCCGTTAATGGACAAAATACTCAAGAGACTTACCAAGTATTAGGCGGAAGCAAAGCGTTGTTTTTAGCGGGTAGCGTTGGCGTGTTTATCATTGCAATTCAAATCCTTATTTCAGTAGGGTTACTACCTTCATTAGGCTAATAAACCTATACGCAGTATAAATACTTGATTGAGATCTCATAAACGATATGTTGGTATCATTAATTTTCACAATTAGTCGATTGGTATCACATTTTTATTGAGGTCGGTTATTTAGAGTCCACGGTAAAGGATTTACCGTGGAGTTTTTATGAAAGAAGTACAATTTCGAACGATCGACAAGCTGTTTATCAAAATGTCTATCAACGACAAGTTTTGGGTTATTTTCTTAATCTTTTTTGCCGCTGTGGCAAGCCTGGCTGGACTCAACTACGTCAACAAAATGGAACAAATTGACGCGAGTGCAAAACACCAGGTTGAGTATCAACTCAAAGGCATTTTATCAGCGTCAGATTCCCCTGCCTCTGTTCGTTCTGTTAGCCAACAAACTCGTCCTCAAGAAACCATCATTTCTAACAGTGGCGCGGTTACCGCAACGGCTCTTGCACAAGATGGTAACTACTACTCTCTAACCGTTTCAAATAACGAGACACAAAACCAAAAGCAGCAAGCACTGTACACTTTATTACTCAGTCTTTTATGGTGTGCGCCTTTTGGTCTTTTCTGTTACTGGGTTGCGACCTTCCTAGGTGGTGCATTATGGGTGCTTTACTCAACGACTCAAAAGATTGGTGACGGTGACTTAACCTCACGTCTTGGCTTCCACCCGGGCCGTGATGAATTTGGTACTATTGGATGTGCACTTGACCGTTCAATGGACACGCTAAGTGAACTAGTGAACAACGTAAACCACAGTGCCGCGACACTCAGTGAAACGTCGGCTTCTTTCGAAACAGAGATGAAGCGAAGCGAAACACAAATCATGAGCCAAAACGCGTCTTTGGACTCTGTGGCAACTGCAATGGACCAGATGACGGCATCAGCTAACGAAGTATCGAATATCTCTGCACGTTCAACTGAACAAACAGAACAAGATGCGCAGCAAATCAACGATAGCCACTCGAAGGTTCAACAAGCCATCTCAGAGATCAGCACACTTTCTTCTCTGATTGAGCAAACCTCATCTTCGGTGACCAGCTTAAATGTCAACACCAGCCAAATTAATGAAGTGATCACGACGATCAACGCAATCTCTGAGCAAACTAACCTACTTGCACTAAACGCGGCGATTGAAGCAGCTCGTGCGGGTGAGCAAGGCCGTGGTTTTGCGGTTGTTGCGGATGAAGTACGAACGCTGGCAAGCAGAACACAGTCGGCTACCGTTGAGATTCAAGCGATGATTGAGCGCCTGCAACAAGAAAGCCAGAACATCGCTAAAATCACTGAACAAACGGTTGATCAGGCTCAAACCAGCAGCCAACTGATTTCAAATATCGGTGATGACGTGAATTCTATCGCGGCTTCCGCGAATACCTTGATGGACATGAGCATTCAGATAGCCACTTCTGCAGATGAGCAAAGTAATGTAGCGAATACCATCGCGGCAGAGCTTAACGATATCCGCAGCCAATCAGATGTGATTAAAGATGTGGCCCAAAACTCTTCAAATGGTGTATCTAAGCTAACTGAAGCCTCCGTATCTTTGTCTCAAACTTTGGCAAGATACCGCACTTAAGGCTCGACGCTATAATGTTCAAAGTCATAACGTTCAAAGTCATAACGTTCAAAGCCATCACGTTCAAAGTCATAACGTTCAAAGCCAACGCTAAAGTGGCTTCCAGTTAACGTGAAGAGAAAACAAACTAAGAAGGACTCGCACTGAGTCCTTTTTTTATTGACGATCGTTAATAGCAACTTCCATTAATGCCAACTTCCATTGATAACAACTTGCATTGATAACAACTTGCATTAATAACAACTCCCACCAATAACCATAGGAAACACACGGTCTTTAAAGATGAGATTATCATTACCATGAAGCAAGTCGCAAAGGAGAGATTATGAAGGGGCAAAACTGTCTAATAATCGAGCTTAGGAGTAATCTAATTAAACGGGTCTTATTTTCGCTTACCCTCTTGCTGCAGGTGACATAATGAATAATACAGAAGCACCAAACAACGAAGACATCACATGCCCTCTATGCCAACACGACGAATATCTGCTCTCAGAAAGCGGAGAAAAGTTTACGTGCGCATCTTGCGGTTTCCATACCAAACAATTTAGCAAAATAGTCAGCCTTCAAATAGGCACTACCCCACCAAAACTCCAGAGTTCGGTATACCATTCATTGAGCAATGCTTGCCATTAATCCAAACTGAAATTTCTTCTAAACTGTAAATATCCTGAGCCGCTAGCTCTGCTATGTCGGCTTCTGGATCATCATTCAGTGAATCTTCAATCGTTGGTCTCAGTCTAAAAGATTGAATACCCGCTCGAACCCCAGCTTCAATACCTTTCACCGTGTCGTCAACATAAATACATTCGTTTGGTAAAAAGCCCATATTCATTGCGGTATACATGATCAAATCAGGCTCAGGTTTCCAACTGTTAGCATCAAATGCCGAAAACACTTTGCCTTTAAAGTCATCAAGCATACCCGTCATCGCTAATGATGATTCGACTCTCGATTTCGGGGCGTTTGAAGCGATACAAAATTCGATGTCTTGTCGTTTTAGAAATTCAATCAGCTCAATAGCGCCATCCATAGGTTTCAAATGACGCTGGAAAAGTGCTTCAAGCTCTGAGCGGTAAAGTGGTTCAAGCGTATCAACGGATATCGACAGTCCAAGGCGTTCTTGTGTATCCATCAATATATCGGCCAACTTCCCACCTTGAAAATGGGCGTAACAGTCGTTCACGTTTAAATCAGCGCCGAAACTCGAGAATACGTTCACTAGAGCTTGGCAGCACAGTCTTTCGCTATCGATTAACGTTCCGTCACAATCAAAAATTACACACTTAGTTTGTTCCAACCGCATAGAAATTTCACTCGCTTTGAATCCAAGCTTTATCCTATAAGGTTATCTTCAGGCTCGGCATGATTAAGCTAACACTTTACCTAAACTTAGTTATTTTTCTTTGCAAAATATGCAGCTGATCACCTTATGATTCAATATGCTTAAGCATTTTCATCTAACTTAGAGATATATGAACAGTGTTTTCAGTCCGATATTTTATAAATGATAATTAGTCTCAAGCACAAATATAAACAGGTAGAATACGTCGCGTAGAAAGAATGGCGGGAGAAATGGTTTAGCTCACCCTATGATGAGCTAAAATCACGCACAGTTGGCTTGTTGAGTAGTAGCAGCTAAAGCAGCCGATTCTGAATTGGAACTATCTGGGTAAGCGTCTCTGATCGCAACAAACTCTGGTAAATGGTCCAGCAATAGCTTGGCAAGCTCAGGATCAAACTGTCGACCGCACTCTCGTTCAAATAGGTCTACAACCATTTCTAACGGCCACGGCTCTTTATAGCAACGTGCGCTCAACAATGCGTCGAAAACATCGGCTACGGCAGTAATGCGTGCAAACAAATGGATTTCATCAGCAGCCTTACCATTTGGGTATCCTTCACCATCCCATCGCTCGTGATGCTCATTGGCGATAATCGCAGCTAAGTTAGTGATGTCACCCGCTCCACTGATCAGCAAATTGTAGCCTGCCGTGGTGTGCAACTTCATCACTTCCCATTCTTCATCCGTTAGTTTACCTGGCTTGTCGAGAATCGATTCTGGCACTGAGATTTTACCTACATCGTGCATCGGACTGATGATTTCAAGCATTTCTACTTCACGGTGGCTTAAACCTCGATGTTTCGCCAAAAGTGCTGATAACTTAGCAACACGCTTTACGTGATTACCCGTTTCGCCAGATCGCGTTTCAATGGCTTCGCCTAACACATGAATCATGTCTTTCTGAACGTTCAGTGTTTGCTTCTGCAGAGCGAGAATCCGCTTGTTCTTCTTTGCCAGCTCTTTCTTTTGACGCAACGTAATAAACTGCATCAAGATAATCAGGCTTAAGCCCGCAATCACCATGGTCAAGCCCATCAGCAGTTGGAAGTTCTTACGAATAAAAGAAGAAGGTTCATTGATGACAACAGATTCTTCAGGTAACGCACTCTCACCGATGCCGAACTTTTTCATCGCCGGATAATTGAATACGAAACGTATGTTGTCACCCGGTACCAACGGTGAAGAGAAACCAAGCGATACGTACTTGTCTAACGCATCAACGGCTTCTTCGCCCATACTTTGTGAGTGATTAACATAACCGCCCAACACGTCACCTAAGATATTGAACTGCCATAGTGCGAACACAGGAGCCGCGCTTGATACTGACAAGGTTTCAGCGATCTCTTGATAAGAGTGATAAACGCCTTGTGCGAGTTCCGTGTTGTAGTGGCTGAGCAGAACTGCATCATCAACTGAGATAGTTTTTAAGTACTGTCTCGTCTCTTCAAGGGTCTGATTTCGAATTTCAACCAAATTGATATCGGGGAAACCAACCATCACCTTTTGTACTTCTTTACGAATCAACTCAGAAGTGACACTGTAATCATTGACAAAGTACAGGTTCTTAAGGTTTGGCCTTAACTGGGAAATCAACTCGATGTTAATGTCGATATGATCATTCTCGTGAAGCACGGTTGCTCTGTCAGTAATCGCGTACATGTCGGTACTGGTATCATTAATGCCAACCGCAACAACAGGTGTATTTCGGTCAATTAATGAGCTGATGGATTCAAGAAAATTTGCTGCGTTATCATCGGTAACAATGACACCATCCAAGTGATAACCTGAATACTTAGCTTTAAAGTAATCGACAAGCGAGTCGTAATATTCCGGACTGTTGATACGCTTGGTATCTAGATACTCAATTGAAAGTTTAACTTCGACTTGAGATTGATTGAACGCGTTATCGATTCCCTTTTGGAAATCGGCGGTCCATTGATAGGAAGGTCCATAGGAGTGGATAACTAGGATGTGCTTGATATCCCAGTTGTTAGCGTAAGTAGCTGTAGAAAAAGCGCTAACACACAATACAGCGATTGATATCAATAGCTTGTACATACCGGACCCTGTTTAAAAGACGGTGTATTGTACTCAGATTAACGCTTTATCAAAGGTTCTTTAGCTTTCCAACCATACTTTATGGCTAGAACCTTGATCTTGTGCCCAAAATTCGAGTAACTGTTTAGCAAACCCAATACAGTCTTGGTCATGCTGGTTTACAACATCTGAGATCAGCAGTGAATCATCAGTCGCTGTAACAATCGCACTCGCTACCACATCACCGTTCTTGGTACCTACAAATAGTTCATGTTCTTCCGATAGCATTATTTGGCTTAAGAACTCCAAAATATGCGCTCTTTCCGTTTCATCTTGATACGCGCTAGCTTGGTTAAGCGAGAATAGAACCGTCAGCTTATGAAAGTCGACTTTGTGTAATTCATCTAATTGGGTAGGAGTTTGATCTTGAGGAAGAAGTTGATATGTTTTTTGGGGAAGTTTGCTTTTATAGAGGTCTCGACCGAGAAGGCTCTCTTTTGCGGGGTACGCAATGTCGAGTTGGCTGAATAGCCATTGGTTTTTCTTGTGTGCATTTTCAGGTATTTCGTTATTCATTCTATTAGTACCTACGTTTAGTATCCCCAAATATCACAGTTATTTGGAAGACATATGGTCGACTGAGGTGCCGAGCTACAAGCAGAGAGCATACAGAGCATGACCAAGGCCAACAAGTACTTTAAATGCTTCATATTTTTCATTCTCCAACAACATCCTTTAAGAACTCGGTGAAAAGCTCTACACTCGTATTCACGCTTTCAATATTCCTATAGTAAACAGAACTATATAAATAAAAAGGACTTCTTATGAAAAAAGCCTTAATAGCAGTTGGTATCATGACATTGTTGGCTGGCTGCTCAGACAATGAAGTTGGCGACGTATCTCTCGGTTTCTTCACCATGAAAGATATCAAGATGTCTTCTCTAGATGACGACAAGATCGCAGGTGTGACTTGTCATATCGCATCCATCGAAGCAAACCTTAGCCTGTCAGATCCAAGTGATAGCTCTATCTCTTGTCGTCAAACAGGTGAAATCACACCAGAAATGATTGCTCAAATAGACAAGAGCAAATCCGGCGAAGTGGTATTCAAGCAATCGAAAAGTATCTTTTTCAAAACAATGAAAGTTCGCCGCATCTACGACGCAGAGAATCAATCATTGCTCTACTTGTCTTACACCACAAAAGAAACAGAGGGTAGCTTCAAACACAGCCTTTCCACTGTTCCTCTATGGGGTACAAAGGCTTACGTTGATCCTGCTACGTTAGTCCCTACGGAATAACGAGCTTGAATCACCTGTACAGACATTGTGCAGGTGATTCAAAATGTAATAAAAATGAAAGAAACAGAAACAAAATGTGATATCATGCGGCAAAATTTTTTCACTGTATTTGTCATATGAAATTTCCTGGACAGCGTAAATCTAAGCACTACTTTCCAACTCACGCCCGTGATCCGTTGGTCAACCAAATTCAACAAACACCTAAGCTACACCGCGCAACAGTTGTCGGTATAGGTCAAACGATTGTTGATATCGAAGCCCGTGTTGACAACGAGTTCCTAGAAAAATATGAGCTGAGTAAAGGTCACTCGCTTGTATTGGAAGAAAGTAAAGCCGATGCCCTTTACGAAGAGCTAGTTGAACGTGGTTTGATTACGCATCAATACCCTGGCGATACCATTGGTAACACGCTACACAACTACTCTGTTCTTGCAGACAGTAAATCAGTTCTGCTTGGCGTTATGTCTAAGAAAATCGAAGTGGGTTCGTTTGGTTACCGCTACCTTTGCCGTACCTCTTCTCGCATGAACTTAAACCACCTACAAACAGTTGATGGTCCAATTGGTCGTTGTTACACGCTAATTACCGAAGATGGCGAACGTACGTTTGCGATCAACGAAGGACACATGAATCAACTGCTTCCTGAAAGTATTCCTGAGCAAATTTTCGAAAAAGCCTCTGCATTAGTTGTATCTTCATACCTAATGCGCGGTAAGCCTGAAGATCCAATGCCAAAAGCCGTACAAAAAGCGATTGAATATGCGAAAGCACACAATGTGCCTGTTGTACTGACGCTTGGTACTAAATACGTGATCGAAGGTAATGCTGAATGGTGGCAAGAATACCTGAAAGAGAACGTTACCATCGTCGCGATGAACGAAGACGAAGGTGAAGCATTAACGGGCGAAAAAGATCCATTACTTGCAGCGAATAAAGCGCTTGAGTGGGTTGACCTTGTTTTATGTACTGCGGGCCCTGTTGGCTTGTACATGGCAGGTTACACGGACGAACCAGCGAAACGCGAAACCACACTGCCATTGTTACCGGGTAACATCCCTGAGTTCAATAAATACGAATTCAGCCGTGCTATGCGTAAGCAAGATTGTGTAGACCCAGTAAAAGTATATTCTCACATTGGCCCTTATCTAGGTGGCCCACTTGAGATTAAGAACACCAATGGCGCAGGCGACGGTGCACTTTCTGCACTGCTACACGATATGGCAGCAAACAGCTACCACTACGTAAATGTACCAAACTCAGAGAAACACGAGCACGCTTGTCTAACTTACTCGTCACTGTCTCAAATTTGTAAGTACGCAAACCGTGTAAGCTACGAGGTATTGACTCAACACTCACCTCGCCTTTCTCGTGCCCTACCGGAACGCGAAGATAGCTTAGAAGAAACATACTGGGATCGTTAATCTAGATTGAGGCACTGATTCCAACGGGTTAGTGAAGCATTCTAAGATGACCAATTCCTAAGAGGGCTGCTATATGCAGCCCTTTTTCTATTGGTGAGTTATGTGAATGGCGCAACACCTAATCAAATCTAATTTTTTGCCAGATTAAGATTTGATCTCGCGCAATGACTGTTTAGATCTGTTATCTTCCAGCACATAATTCGTGTGGTTTGCCTTTACTTGGCAAATTTATACAGTACTATCGCCACGCAAACGTTTACGTAACACCTTTCGGTTCTGATATAAGGAGCAAATATGCTATCTGATATTGATATTTGTCGCTCAACTCCCCTTAAAAACATCAGTGAGATTGCCAAGCAAGCTGGCCTGAATCATGAAGAACATCAACCCCTTGGGCTTTACAAGTCTAAGGTTTCTCTTACGTCACTTGAACGCCTCTCTGACCAACAAGACGGCAAATTGATCGTTGTAACTGCTATTACACCTACGCCACTCGGTGAAGGAAAAACGGTCACTACAATTGGCCTTGCACAAGGTCTCGCCCAAATAAACCAATCTGCGATGGCGTGTATTCGTCAGCCTTCTATGGGCCCAGTATTTGGTGTCAAAGGCGGTGCTGCTGGCGGTGGTTACTCTCAAGTGGCGCCAATGGAGCAGTTAAATCTCCACTTAACAGGTGATATTCATGCAGTGACAGCGGCTCATAACCTCGCCTCTGCTGCGATTGATGCTCGTTTATATCATGAGCAACGTGAAGGGTTAGAAGCCTTTGAAGCGCGCTCTGGCTTAAAAGCATTAGATATAGACCCAAGCAGAATCGTTTGGCGACGCGTGCTTGACCATAATGATCGCGCATTGCGCATGATCACGGTAGGTAAGAACGAGGCAGACAAAACAATCAACGGCTTTGAGCGCGAAGATGGCTTTGATATCTCGGCCGCTTCAGAGCTAATGGCCATTCTTGCGCTGGCTGACGACCTGCAAGATTTAAGAAAACGTATTGGTCGTGTGGTACTCGCTTATAACCACCAAGGCATGCCATTAACCGCAGATGACTTCAACGTTGCAGGCGCAATGACCGTAACAATGAAAGATTCAATTGAACCAACATTAATGCAAACACTTGAGGGTGTGCCAACGCTGATTCACGCAGGCCCGTTCGCAAACATTGCACATGGTAACTCTTCAATTATTGCCGATAAGATTGCTCTCAAACTGAGTGATTTTGTAGTGACTGAAGGCGGTTTTGGCTCCGACATGGGTTTTGAAAAAGCGTGTAACATCAAAGTTAAAGCATCGAATAAAAAACCTGATTGCGCTGTTATAGTCGCTACATTACGCGGTCTAAAAGCCAACTCAGGCTTATACGATTTAAGACCAGGCACCGCATTACCAGAATCAATCTTCAATGATGACCAAGAAGCCCTTATCGCTGGCTTTGAGAATCTGAAATGGCACATCAACAATGTTAAGCAATACCAAGTGCCTGCCGTTGTCGCCATCAACCAATTCCCACAAGACTCGATTCAAGAGTTAAACACACTAAAACAGCTAATCACCGACTTTGACCCTAATGTGACCGTTGAAATCAGCGAAGCTTTTGGTAAAGGCGGAGAAGGTGCGACGTTATTAGCTCAAGCAGTGGTCAATGCGTGTGAAAACGAGAGCGACTTTAAAGCACTTTATGAATCTGAGCAGAGCTTAGAAGAAAAGTTGATGGCAGTCGCCGAGGTCGGTTACGGCGCAGCAAGTATTTCACTATCACCTTTAGCCAAGCAACAACTCGCTGAATTCAACCAACATGGATACAGCAGACTGTCGGTATGTTTGGCAAAGACACCGCTATCTATTTCGACTGAAGCACAAGTTAAAGGCGCTCCTACCCAGTTTGATGTACCAGTTAGAGAACTGAAGCTTTGTGCCGGTGCGGGGTTCATCTACGCTTTGTGTGGCAATGTAATGACCATGCCGGGCTTACCGGATAAACCGGCGTTCATGTCGTTAGATATTGATGAAAAAGGAAATATCGTTGGCCTTAGCTAAATAATGATGGCGAATTGATTTTCGATCTAACCGATATACTTGAACAGTATGCTACTTCGAGCCGTCATTTCTGAACGGAATGGTTGCTCGATTAGCAAGCTTAATTGCAAAAAGTTGCACTAAAACCATAGTTATATGCAAAGCTTGTTCTAAGTTCTGGGTCAAGATCACATTAAAAACCCCATAAAATATATAGTATTGCGCTGATTCTTTAAGGACAGTGATGAATACGAGTATAAAAAAACTAGTCAGCCAATTTCTATGTACCATTTTTGCCCTAGGACTAGTCCCTGCCCTCTATATTAATTCTGAATTTGATCGGATAGACGCTCAGCACACGCTAAATATCAAGCAATCAAGTCAAAACCAAATTGAATACAGCTTCCACGAGCTTTCTGTCATCGTAGAGCAGATATCTAACTCCGTTCCCTCTATAGCAAATTCACAAACCCTTCTTCGTGCCATTGAAGAACCCTCAACGATTCACAAAGAAGCGCTGCAAGACTTGTGGGTGATGCTTGCTCGTGGGCAAAAATATTACTCACAACTTCGTTATCTCGATATTCAAGGGAATGAAGTGTTCCGCGTCAACTACAAAGACGATCAAGCCACAGTTGTTGCAGACAAGGAACTACAAAACAAATCAGCACGCAGTTACTTTGACACTCTTCAAAAACTAGAAATTGGACAAGTCAGTTCAAATGGTATCGATCTAGAAGTCGAATACGGGGAAATAGTCCATCCGTTAGTTCCGGCGCTTCGTATCATGACGCCTGTAACATCAAAAGATCGCATCATTGGTTACTTTATTGCTAATCTCAATATGCTCGAAATTTATGATCGCCTGCATTATCAAATCGGAACATCTTCTGCTGTTCCGATACTCCTGAATAAAACCGGCCATGTCATCATGGGGCCCGACCCAGAAGAATCATTTGGTCATGTTCTTGAGTCTCGTGCTGAGATCACTTACGCAAAGCGCTATCCAGAATTATGGGAAGCAATTAAAGACAACACGTCCTCTAGCTATTTTGATGGTGAAAACTGGTATTTCCACTCAGATATCAGCCCTAAGATAGATCAGTTTGAAGGCCCTATTTATATGGTTCTTCACGTTAAAAACCATCAGTTTAATAACCAGTATCAACAAGAACGCCACGCTATCATCGTACAGATCATTACCTTGACGATACTGATATCAATGATTTCTGCTGGGTTTGTGCTTTGGAATAGAAACCACAAGAAGAACAGCATTGATAGCCAACTGGCTAAAGCAGCAATGAATGGTATGTCGGCCTTAGTCATCACTGATAGAAACAACCGAATAATCAAAGTAAACCAAGAATTTACCCGCGTAAGTGGTTACAGCTTGGAAGATGTAAAAGGTCACCAACCTTCTATGTTTGCCTCTGGTCGCTACAATCAAGAATTCTACATAAAGATGTGGAGCATTATTACTAAGACCGGAGTATGGGAAGGCGAAGTGGTAAATCGCCGTAAAGACGGTTCTCTGATCACTGAAATACTGCGAATCCAAACGATTAAAGATTCTAAAGATGTAATTCAGTTTTATGTCGCGTCATTTGTCGATATCAGTAAACACAAAGAGCTCGAGAATAAACTGAGAAACCTAAGTGAAAAAGATTCGTTAGCAGGCTGTTGGAACCGTCGCAAGTTCGATCTTGAGCTGCGCGATGAATGCTCTCGTGTTAATCGTTATCCTACTCGCGAGCAGTCGTGTTTAGCTATTTTGGATATTGACTACTTCAAACGCATTAATGATCGATTTGGGCATGATTACGGTGATCGAGTCATTCAAACGGTCGCTAAAGTGCTCCAACGCGAATGTCGTGAAACCGATTTTGTTGCTCGTATTGGTGGTGAAGAGTTTGGTGTCATTCTGCCTCACACCTCAACAGAAGAAGCTGAATACGTCCTTAACAGGTTGAGAGTTGCTGTAAGTCTTGATCTCGACAACGTAGTGACCGTGAGTGGCGGGATCACCAACATCACTAGCGATCCTGCGCTTAACTACAAGTGCGCCGATTTGGCGTTATATGAGGCCAAAGCGGCAGGTCGAAACCAAGTCTGTTTATTTCTAGACAAAGAAATGAGTGAAATCGCCTAGCAAGAGTGTACATCGTCCCGCTAGGCTGTTAATCAGACCGAGAGCCATTGACTTAGCAGCCTTATCATTCAGTAACATCACCATTTAACAATCAGCTTGGTGCTGGATAGAACTCTAACTTATTCCCTTCGACCACCAGAATACAGTCCATGTTCGCCGCATGAGCTGCCTGCTTACCAAGATTGGTATCTTCAAACACAACACATTGCTTAGGTTGTAACCCCATGCCAAAGCACGCGTCCAGAAAGGTATCAGGATTTGGCTTATGATTCTTCACATCTGTTGCTGTCACTAAGATATCCAGCTTGTTCAAGATATCCGTTTTATCTAATAGCTGTTCTGCGCTTTTACGCTGACTGCCTGTTCCTACCGCTATTTTCTTATTACCTAGATGTTCGATTAGAAGAGAATACGTACAAGGGATAATATCGCCTTTGTCTTCAATCGCCGCAAACGACGCCATCTTAAAGGTTGATACCGCTTGCGGGTCGAGTGACAAACCGTATTTACTGTTCACTTCACCCGCTATCTTATAACTCGGCATACCACCTAAGCTGTGCAGCCAAGATGCCTCGAAATGAAAACCGAACTCTTCAGCCGTTTGCTGCCATGCTTTTACATGTGCTGGCATTGTATCGATCAACGTACCGTCCATATCAAAGATTAATCCTTCATACGTCGTTAAATCTATTGTCATCACTACTATCACTCTTTAAGAAAGTTACTGATACCATAACCAATATTCAGTATCATGACCCCATATTACCGTTCAAAATGGAAGTTTATGTTACAAATATCTAACTCTGTTTCGATTCAAGACTGGGAACTCCAGTTAACTGCGATCAGAGCACAAGGAGCCGGCGGCCAAAACGTCAATAAAGTATCGAGCGCGATACATTTACGCTTTGACATCAAGCACTCCACCCTACCTGATTTCTATAAAGAAAAACTCCTAGCGCACAAAGATAGCCGCATCACTAAAGATGGCGTGATTATCATTAAGGCGCAGCAGTATAGAACTCAAGAACAAAACCGAGATGATGCTTTGGTGCGTTTGAAAGAACTGATCTTGGAAGCAACAAAGGTTCAAAAAGTAAGACGAGCAACTAAGCCGACGCGTGGCTCTCAAAAAAGACGTTTAGAAGGTAAGAAGCAAAGAAGTACCACTAAACAACTGCGTGGAAGAGTAGAATAATTGTTTCATGTCACCCAGTGAACACGTCACCCATGCAACAACCGCTCTAACTCTATTTATTTAGATAAAAGACGATACCGATTAGACCAGAACGCTACGGCTATTTTTTGACCGATAAAATCAGTTTGATCAACAACATTCTCTCTTCGCTGGTCAGTAAACGACTGACCGCTGCAACATCTTCCGCCGTGGCTTGCGATGCGCCAACAATATCAAGCACGACATCCAAATCCGTCACTTTTAAGGTTCTAGTAATAGAACGATACTGGGACATTTTGATGTCAGCTTCACCACGTTCAATACGTTGATAAGTTTTTAAACTCATTCCCGCACTTGAGGCCAATTTTTCTTGCGACAAATTAGCGAGCTTCCTGCGATCAATCAGCGCCATGATTATGGGTTCTTGTGACATAAGCTTATCCTCAATAGACAGTTATGACCTAATTTCAGCAAGAAGCAGACCATATTGACTCGTAACGGTTTACATACGCCATCAAAGGCATATTATGCGATTATTAAAAAACGTTACGTTTCATAAACTTTCGCACTTTGATCGGTCGTGAACGTGCAGGCTAGTAAACTTGATTACTCAAGTGTTGGGAAATTAGAAAAATTGCAAATTGCGAATAACAAAGACGTCAAATTGGAAATTGCGAATCGTTATACTTTGGCATTTCCTTGCATAAAGCGCGCTTTAGAATCAGAGGATACCCGCAATCAAATTGTCGCGGTACAGCAAAGGCTACTCACTTACAAAGAAGTGTTGTTGCACGGAAACATGTTGGAAGACAAGGAATTGAAACGGGCTTTTTCTGCATTGAACCCAAGCGAAAAAAGTGTCGCGCAAGGTGGCATCAAAAGCATCAATGATGCGATAAAAGAGATGGATGAGATTCTAGAAAGGTACAGCCGAAAAGCGGTTGTAGAACTAAGTAACTAAGTAACTAAGTAACTAAGCGGGTAAATCACTAAACAGATAAACCTGCAGAAATAAAAAAGTCGACGCTATCGTTAGATAAAGCGTCGACTTGTTCAAAACATTGCAGTTCTAACGTAACACGGCTTTTCTAAGACCCGCGAACAACATCAGCATACCTAATAAACCAAATGAAACACTACCACCACTGCTACCAGAGCCAGATGATGTACGTGCATTCACATAAGCTGTTCGCTTAGCATCAGTAGAAACAAACTGGGCGGTTTCAGTACCAGCAATAACACTGTCTATCCAAGCTTCATAGTCTAATATTTCAGTGAATACTGATGTCACAGTCACGCCCGAAGTTATACTACCGCCACCACAAGTTTCAGGTCCAAAACTGGTAATACCAACTTGTCGGTACTCACCACCATCCTTCCAATACACAGGGCCACCTGAGTCACCCTGGCATGTACCACCATATAACCTAGTGAATACACTGTAGTCACCAATAAAACAGATTTGATTATCAGTTAACGCAGAACCATCAGTAAAGGCTGAAGCACACGTGTTATTTTCCACGTAGTTTAGTGGTGCTTTCTGTAATATCGTTGTGGCATCAAAATCAGATTTTGTATCGCCATGACCAACGGCAACAAAATCATTTACACCAATTCGATAGTTAGCATTTGACGGACGCTTAACAACATCATTAATTGAATCGATATTCAGTGCGCTTTCTAGTTTAAGAATGGCAACATCGTTACGGAGTAGATCACTCAACGCATTTGAATAGTCACTGCGATAATAAACTTCTGAAACTCGCGCTTTTTGAATGTTACCGTTAGGGAATTGAGACGTATCTTCAATTTGAGGGACTACAGTAGTAAATAGCTGCCCTTCTTCATTGCCGTAAATACAGTGTGCTGCCGTCAGAATATGAGTCGGGTTTAAAATGGTCGCGCCACAGTAAGGGCCTGTAGAGTAAACACCATCATAATCAATACGATCAATGAACAAGCTCGCCATTGAAGGAAATTCAGTCACAGAAGCGTTACTACCATTCACGATATAAGGTGTGACACCCACATCAGGAGCACTCTCGGCCGTGTTTTCCGTCGCCAATACACTAGATGTATAAATCAACGGTGCTAATAGCACTAAAACGGCTTTACGAACCGGACTCACTGTATAGTTCACATTCATAGTTAACTCCTTGTAACCACTACGACTTCTTTATAAAAATGATATGTGGCCACCATAACACGGCATAACCCTGAGTATAGTAAGTATTTGTAACGATATAGCCACATCTCTCATTTTATAAACGAAATTCCAGACGACCTATCTTTACCAATACTCAAAGTTATGTACGTTACTAAATACAAAAAAGCCTACCGTCAAACATCTTATTATAAAGAGGTAAACAATAGGCTTTCATTTAGCTTAATGGTTTCTCTTAAAAGAGATTAGCCACGGTAGTAACGTTGAGGCACGAAAGGCATTTTTTCTACTGTCATTGGTAGCTTCTTGCCACGAACGTCAGCGAATACTTCAGTACCAATTGCTGCTAGGTCTGTACGAACGTACGCCATAGAAACAGGCTTACCAGCGTTAGGGCCAGCAGTACCACTTGTTACAACGCCAATCTTGTTGTCTTCAGCATCAAACAGCTCTGCGCCTTCACGTACTGGCGCTTTAGTTTGACCTACTAGACCAACACGTTTGCGTTGAACATCTTTCGTTGCGATTTGCTCAAGGATGATATCAGCGCCAGGGAAGCCGCCTGCACGTTCACCGTCAGTACGACGCACTTTTTGAATACCCCATAGAAGGCTTGCTTCTACTGGAGTAGTTGTTGTATCTAGGTCATGACCGTATAGACATAGACCACACTCAAGACGAAGTGAGTCACGAGCGCCAAGGCCAATCCACTCTACTTCAGCTTCTGCAGTTAGCTTACGCGCTAGCGCTTCTGCGTGATCGTTCGGTACTGAAATCTCATAGCCATCTTCACCCGTGTAACCACTGCGGCTTACGATGCATTCAACGCCGTCGATATCAACTTTTTGGACGTCCATGAACAGCATGTCTGCAACACTTGGTTGGAAACGAGCTAAAACTTCAGACGCTTTAGGGCCTTGAAGTGCTAATAGAGCGCGATCATCAATCACTTCCATTTCTACGTCAGCAGGAAGGTGCGCAGTTAGATGGTCGATATCTTGTGTCTTGCATGCTGCGTTCACAACAACAAACAGGTGATCGCCTAGGTTAGCAACCATCAGATCATCCATAATGCCGCCCTGCTCATTAGTAAAGAACGCATAGCGCTGCTTACCAGAAGGAAGGTCAATAATATCTACAGGAACCAAAGATTCTAAGACAGCAGCTGCGTTCGCGCCATGAAGACGAAGTTGCCCCATGTGAGAAACATCAAAAAGACCGGCAGCATCACGAGTGTGTAAGTGCTCTTTCTTTACACCTAGTGGGTACTGAACTGGCATATCGTAGCCAGCGAAAGGAACCATTTTTGCACCCTCTTCAACGTGAAGTGCATGCAGTGGTGTTGTTAGTAGGTCTTGATTAGCGTGTTCTTGAGTCATTTTCTTCTCCATGAAGCGTTGCAGGCTTTCCAAATCGAGTCTGCCGCTTATATCTCTATTTAGAGTCGCTTCTAACGTAAGTTGCATCATTAGTCACTTCAGCGTATTCGCGTCAGTAACCTTGGCGTCTTAACCTTAGAAACAGTAGATAGTAAAAAGTGATGTCTTTTATATAGGCTTATATCGTTAGCTTGATAAATCAGGTTAGCTGTACAAAAGCTCTACAAGTCACTTTCTAAGAATTCACTTCAGTAAACTTCAATCAACATGAGTAAACCGTGTTCACTATAATAAACAAGCCTGCGTCAGTTTTACACCCTTAACAATAGTCAAACAGCTCAAAATGTGACATTTAACAATTTAAAAACAATTATTCGATACATACAAAAACGCGATATTGATGATTATCACACCAATATCGCGTCTAATGCCTAACGTTCGAAATAAAAGCAAACGTTTGCATCCACTATAAGAAATTCTAAGATTGTTAATTTATTTTGCAGTCACCCACAAAATGAGCGCGTCGTCTGCACTGGTCGAGATAAGCATATGGCCCATATTGGCATCGTAATACATGCTATCACCTTCACTCATCGGTACGGGTTCGTAAAATTCTGAGTAGAACATCACATCGCCAGATATGATCATTAAGAACTCTTCCCCGTCGTGGCGAACCCAATCATTATACTCTTCAAAAGTACGTGCTCGCACGCGGCTCTTAAACGGCATCATCTTCTTATTAGAAAGCTCTGTGGCAAGCAACTCATGTTCGTAAGTCGGTGTTGGGTGTGGCTTCCCTTGCCCCGCTTTGGTTAAGTCACGACGTCCCGTTGCAACTTTTTTCCTTGGTGGTTCAAAGAGTTGAGGCATGTCAATTTGCAAGCCCATCGCCAGTTTTTGCATAGCCTGAAAGGTTGGCGAGATTTGTTCGTTCTCAATTTTGCTGAGCGTAGAACGCGCTAAACCTGTTCTTTGACTTGCTTCTTCTAGCGTAATCCCAAGTTTGCCGCGGATATCTTTAATGCGCTGGCCAAGCCTAAGTGGTTCAATATTCTGGTCTAACGTTTCCTTCGCCAACGTTAAAGATGGGTACTCATCATAAATGTCTTCTGACATAGGTCCCTCATTAATTTCTTGCTTCCTGTCTATTAATTTCATTGTTGCATGAAGCGCTTTGTTGATTAAAGAGCACACAGAGAAATAAAGCGTGCTCCCCGTAGCAAAACAAGAAAAGTTGTTTCCTATTGGAAATTTTTGTTGAAAATTGATTTTATCGGAGCTATGTTATCGACTTGTTAGATGAAGAGATGCTACTTCAGCTTGCAGCAAATGATAGATTTAACATTTGTAAGAGCTGTTTTTTACCCGAACTTTTGGGAAACAATTCGTGCTGCATTGACCCTACAACGATCGCTTAGACGCTGTAAGAGTATATTTATAACGCAATTCACGTTTATCTATACCTATATAGCGCAAACGATACCGATGCAGAAATCAACGTAAGACCTAATGGACTATAAAAACAATCACCATTAGCTTAATGAAAGGTCTCGACAATGAACGCTTACCAAAACCATAGCTTAGACAGTTTTTTCACTACGAACTTATCTGGTACTGACGACGCAGTATTTGCTGGAATCCAAGCAGAGAACACTCGTCAAAACGAACAAATCGAACTTATTGCTTCTGAGAACATCGTTTCTAAAGCAGTAATGCAAGCTCAAGGCACCTGCCTAACCAACAAATACGCAGAAGGCTACCCAGGCCGTCGCTACTACGGTGGTTGTGAGCACGTAGATACCGTTGAAGCTATCGCGATTGAACGTGCTAAACAGCTGTTCAAATGTGAATACGTAAACGTACAGCCTCACTCTGGCGCTCAAGCAAACGGCGCAGTTAAACTTGCCCTACTTCAACCTGGCGACACTATCCTAGGTATGTCCCTTGACGCTGGTGGCCACCTTACACACGGTGCGCGCCCTGCAATGTCTGGTAAGTGGTTCAACGCTGTTCAATATGGCGTAGACCGCGACACTCTTGAAATCGATTACGAAGCGGTTCGCGCTTTAGCAATCGAAAGCCAACCTAAAATGATTATTGCTGGTGGTAGTGCTATCCCACGCGTTATTGATTTCGCTAAGTTCCGTGAAATCGCTGACGAAGTTGGCGCTATCCTAATGGTCGATATGGCACACATCGCGGGTCTTATCGCGACAGGTGCTCACCCTAGCCCACTACCACACGCGCACGTTGTTACAACAACAACGCACAAAACACTTCGTGGCCCACGCGGCGGTATGATTCTTACGAACCACGAAGACATCAACAAAAAAATCAACTCTGCAGTGTTCCCAGGCCTTCAAGGCGGCCCACTAATGCACGTTATCGCGGCTAAAGCAGTGGCGTTTGGCGAAGCACTTGGCCCAGAATTTAATACTTATATTGATTCAGTGATCGACAACGCAAAAGTTCTTGCTGAAGTGTTGCAAACTCGCGGTTGTGACATTGTGACTGGCGGAACAGACACGCACCTAATGTTGGTTGACCTTCGTCCTAAGGGCTTGAAAGGTAACGTAACTGAAGAAGCATTAGAGCGTGCAGGGATCACATGTAACAAAAATGGCATACCATTCGACACAGAGAAGCCTATGATTACTTCGGGTATTCGTTTAGGTACGCCAGCTGGAACCAGTCGTGGTTTTGGCACTGAAGAATTCAAACTTATCGGTGAATGGATCGGCGATGTACTTGATGGCTTAGTTGAAAGCCCTGAAGGCAACGCTGAAGTTGAGCAACGTGTTCGCAAGCAAGTTAAAGAGCTTTGCAAGCGCTTCCCTCTTTATCGTTAAACCGTTTTTAAGATTTAAATTAAAACCTCATAAATTTTTGGAGAATAAGCAATGGACAATACACTAAAGTTTGCAGACAGCCACGAGTGGGTAAAAGACAACGGTGACGGTACTGTAACTATCGGTATTTCTGAGCACGCTCAAGAGATGCTAGGTGACGTTGTGTTTGTTGACCTGCCTGACACTGGAGACGAAATCGAAGCTGGCGAAAGCTTCTCTCTAGTTGAATCAGTGAAAGCAGCTTCTGATATCTACGCACCAATCTCTGGCGAAATCGTAGAAATCAACGAAGAATTAGAAGATAGCCCTGAGTTAATTAACGAAGAATCTTATGAAGGTGGTTGGATTGTTAAAGTGAAGATGTCTGATGCATCTGAACTAAACAACCTTAAAGATGCGGAAGAATACCTAAGCTCTATCGAAGAAGACTAATAGGTTCCTCATTACGATAAAGCTGCTCTTTGGAGCAGCTTAATTTTAGGGGCTAGCTCACGGCTCCAAAGAGAAAGTAGAACATATCATGACTGAATTACTTCAAAGCCAATTACTAAAAGACTTGGGTACTCAAAACGAGTTTGTTGCTCGTCATAACGGCCCAAATAAAGCAGACCAGCAGAAAATGCTTGAAGCGATCAACGCGACTAGCCTAGACGCACTGATCGACGAAACAGTTCCTGCACAAATCCGTCTTGAAAAACCAATGACACTTGCTGCGCCACTGAGCGAAATGGACATGCTGACCTCTCTTAAAGAGATCGCTAACCTAAACCAAGTGAAACGTACTTTCATTGGCCAAGGCTACTACAACACATTCACTCCAAACGTTATTCTACGTAACGTTTTAGAGAACCCAGGCTGGTACACAGCTTACACACCATACCAACCAGAGATTTCTCAAGGTCGCCTTGAAGCTCTACTCAATTACCAACAAATGGTAATGGACCTAACCGGTATGGAAATCGCGAACGCATCCCTTCTTGATGAAGCTACAGCGGCTGGCGAAGCGATGACACTGTGTAAGCGTGCTGGTAAAAGCAAGAGCAAAGTATTCTTCGTTGCTGACGATGTTCACCCTCAAACACTAGAAGTTGTTAAAACTCGTGCTGAGTACATCGGTTTTGAAGTAATGGTTGGTGCTCTTGAAACACTTCCAGAGCAAGACGTATTTGGTGCGCTTCTTCAATATCCTAGTACAACGGGTGAAGTTCGTGACCTAACTGACATCATTGCTAAAGCTCAAGCTAACAAAACACTGGTTACAGTTGCTACTGACCTACTTGCCTCTGCTTTACTTAAGCCTGCGGGCGAAATGGGCGCGGACGTAGTCATCGGTTCAGCGCAACGTTTCGGCGTTCCTATGGGTTACGGCGGTCCACACGCTGCATTCATGGGTACTCGTGAAAAGCATAAGCGTACAATGCCAGGTCGTGTAATCGGTGTATCTATCGATACTCACGGTAACCAAGCGCTACGTATGGCAATGCAAACTCGTGAGCAACACATCCGCCGCGAGAAAGCGACATCGAACATCTGTACAGCTCAAGCACTTCTAGCAAACATGGCGTCTTTCTACGCGGTTTACCACGGTGCAGAAGGTCTACGTACTATTGCTCGTCGTACACACCACATGACAGCTATCCTAGCGGCTGGCCTGACTAAATCGGGTTACGAGCTAACGAACAATAGCTTCTTTGATACCATCACGATTAACTCTGAAGAGAAGACAGATGCACTGTACGCGAAAGCGCAAGCAGCAGACATCAACCTTCGCCTTCTTAAGGGTAAGATCGGTATCAGCTTAGATGAAACAACAACGATCGACGACGTGAACTCACTGTTTGCAATCTTCGACGTGAAAGAAGACGTTCAAGCACTATCTTCTGACATTGCTTCAAACGAGTTTGCAGCAATTCCAGAAAACTGCCGTCGTGAATCAGAGTTCCTAACTCACCCAGTATTCAATACGCACCACAGCGAAACGCAAATGATGCGTTACCTAAAACAGCTTGAGAACAAAGACTTCTCACTAACGCACGGCATGATCCCACTGGGCAGCTGTACGATGAAGCTGAACGCTGCTGCTGAGATGATTCCAGTAACATGGCCTGAGTTTGGTTCAATTCACCCATTCGCACCTCTTGATCAAGCAGCAGGTTACACAGCGCTAGCAAAAGATCTTAAAGAGAAGCTTTGTGAAATCACTGGTTACGACGATTTCTCACTACAGCCCAACTCTGGTGCATCTGGTGAGTACGCAGGTCTAATCGCGATTCAACGTTACCACGCAAGCCGCGGTGAAGGTCACCGTAACGTTTGTCTGATTCCAAGCTCTGCGCACGGTACTAACCCTGCAACAGCATCAATGGTTTCAATGAAGGTAGTGGTTGTTAAGTGTGATGAAGATGGCAACATCGACATGACAGACCTAGCAGCGAAAATCGAGAAGCACAAAGAAAACCTATCAAGCATCATGATCACTTACCCTTCTACGCACGGCGTATACGAAGAGCAAGTGAAAGAAGTGTGTGAACAAGTACACGCAGCGGGCGGTCAGGTTTACCTAGACGGCGCGAACATGAACGCTCAAGTAGGTCTAACTTCACCTGGCTTCATCGGTTCAGACGTATCTCACTTGAACCTACACAAAACATTCTGTATCCCACACGGTGGTGGCGGTCCGGGTATGGGTCCTATCGGCGTTAAATCGCACCTAGCACCTTTCCTACCAGGTCACATCGAAAACGGTGTACAAGGTTCTGACTACGCGGTATCAGCGGCAGATTTAGGTAGTGCTTCAATCTTACCTATCTCTTGGGCTTACATCGCAATGATGGGCGAACCTGGCCTAACAGACGCAACGAAAGTAGCGATTCTGAACGCGAACTACGTGATGGAAAAACTACGTCCTCACTACCCTGTTCTTTACCGTGGCACTAACGGCCGCGTAGCGCACGAATGTATTATCGATATTCGTCCACTTAAAGAAGACACAGGCATCAGCGAAGAAGATATTGCTAAGCGTCTAATGGACTTCGGTTTCCACGCGCCTACGATGTCTTTCCCAGTAGCTGGCACACTAATGGTAGAGCCAACTGAATCAGAAGATTTAGAAGAGCTAGACCGTTTCTGTGAAGCGATGATCGCAATCCGTCACGAAATGGCAGCAGTGAAAGCCGGTGAATGGCCACTAGACAACAACCCTCTAGTGAACGCACCACACACACAAGTTGACCTTTCAGGCGCAGAATGGAATCGTCCTTACTCTCGCGAACTGGCTTGCTTCCCATCGAAAGCAACCAAGAACTCGAAGTACTGGCCTACTGTTAACCGTGTAGACAACGTATACGGCGACCGTAACCTAATCTGTTCTTGCCCAAGCATCGATAGCTACGAAGATTAATTCGTAGCGGCGCTTAGTAGCGAAACATAACAAAAGGCGAACCAAACGGTTCGCCTTTTTGTTTTCTGAAATTCAAGGTCAACAAATGCATTGACCTTACCGTAAGGGAAAGGTTTAAGGTGAAATGAATCCAACGATGAATGAGGAAACGATTATGGGATGTTGTAATAAAGCGCCAAAAGGTGGAGCCCCTCTTGGCCTGCTTCTAAAAGTCACGCTCGGGATTGGGTTATTTGTGTTTCTGTTGGCTTTGTGGCAGTAAGTTCAAAACAAAGAAGTGATTGTATGAACAAAGCAGAAAGCGCCAAGTTGATTTTGGCGCCATAGTCGTTTGTTAAGTGTGTTTTACTCTGTCATAGAGGCATTTAGTATATCAATATTAACCTCTTTAACTTTTATACGCTCTTCTACTTTTAGGTCATAAACGCTGACCGTATATTTCACAAACTCACGATAATTTTTCTCTAAATTTGGATATACCTCAAATAACACTTTATGCCAATCTGCTTCACCAAAAGGGGTGGACAAAACGGTATCTGGATTATAAGCCACATAGTCAAGCTCCCATGATTTATCGTGAAATCCAATTGCCTTTTCTAGCTCGTTACTAGCTAAATGCGATAGAAACAAACCGTAATATGAAGACGCTGACTCTTTAATTTCATCTTGTCGGTAAAGAGACATAGACCTTAGAAAGTAGTAATTTGCCTTTTTAAGTTGGTCTGTACTTAGATAAACCCAACCTAGACTATTACTCATCGAAGCTGTTAACGGAACCTCATCCCCAACCAACTTTAAAATCCCATTTACTTTATGTAGATATTTATGTGGATAATCGTGGTCAGCGATTTCAGCCAAATAAGATTCAACAATAGAAACTAACATTAGCTCGTCTACATTCCCTTTGTGTAGTCGCTCCAAAACAAAATCATAAGATTCAATCGCTTTTTCACCAGAAATAGAATTGGCGATAGCAAACTGCTCGTAAGGTTTTAGTCTTTTCTCTACAACTTCATTAACTTCACTATCAATATATAAAACAGCTCCATAAATTGAAGCCAAAATCCCAATCACACCACCAATAACTGCTACAAATTTTTCCAACTCAAAACTCCTATATTACACTTAACAGTTCTTAGACAGAAAAATTCTGCATTTAAATATAGAATTTTTCTATCTAGTTTCTTATGCCACCAATTGTACTAAATTTAGCTCATACATAACAGTGGCTTATGATACGCGCATTGAAATTCAACAAATAAATATAGAAACTTTCTATCTAGTATGAATCAGATTAAAATCATTGAGTTTTGTACATAGAAACAGTATCTAAACCATGCAAATCTGGCATTCCTCCTGAGCAAATTAACCCCTATAAATCCAAAGCTTGACCCTATACGGTAAGGTGTTTATATTGTCGCCCGCCCAACGGGGCACATCCTAAAATACACACCGGCCATCCTGCCATCATTCGTGTATTTATATTGGTGTTGTGAACTTCCATGCTAACGAAATTTCGTCCTTTTACTCGTGAATCGGGTGCGCTTATGCATCTTTCGATTCCAATCATTTTGACTCAAATAGCTACCCAAGCGATGGGATTTGTCGATACGACAATGGCTGGCCAAGTAAGCCCAGCCGACCTCGCCGCTATCGCACTTGGCACCAGCCTTTGGATTCCTGTGTTGCTGTTGCTACGTGGTGTGATTATGGCGTTAACGCCTGTTGTCGCTTACCACCGTGGCGCTCGCGACTTTCAGAGTATTTCTGTTGAATTCTTCCAGATGGTTTGGTTGGCATTAATTGCTAGCGTACTGCTTATCGCTTACTTGGTGAGTGCGAAACCGATCTTAGAATGGATTGGCGTAGCCGCTGAGATAATTCCAATTGGCAGTGACTATGCGTTTGCCCTCGCCTTTGGTGTACCGGGTATTGCCCTGTTCTACACCTTGAACGGCTTCTGTGAAGGAATGAACAACACCAAAGTACCAATGATCATTTCGGTAATTGGTTTGCTGATTAATATTCCAGTCAACTACGTGCTTATCTACGGTAAGTTCGGCTTCCCTGAAATGGGCGCTGTCGGTTGTGGTTGGGCGACAAGCTTGGTGTATTGGTTGATGTCGGGAATGCTGTATTCCTACATTAAAGGCCATCACCACTACAAGACCATCATCAACTTTTCAGATGCGAAGCCAAAAGCAAAAGAGATGCTTCACCTTCTAAGATTAGGTTTACCTATCGGAATGAACATCGCGGTATGTGGCAGTATCTTTGCGGTTATCGCTCTTATGATCGGCCGTATTGGTGCAGAGAACGTGGCAGCAGCACAAATTGCACTGAATATATCGAGCCTAACTTACGTGATTCCAATGAGTATCTCATTTGGCATTACGATTCGTGTTGGACATGCATTAGGTGAGAAAGACGAACTAGGCGCAATTGAACGCAGCAAAGTCGGCATTTTGGTTGCCGCGTTGATTTCATTACTTTCAGTTGCGATGTTCCTGCTGTTCCCTGAGTGGATCATTAGACTTTACACGACCGACCCTGCGATAAGTGCAACGGCAGCAGTATTGTTGACCTTTACGGCTATGTACCAGTTCAGCGATGCATTACAAACGTCTGCTAACGGTGCATTACGTGGCTATAAAGATACTAAGATCCCAATGATCTTAGCCATCGCTTCATACTGGGGCTTAGCATTACCACTTGGTATGGTGTTGGGCTTAACAGACCACATTGTTCCTGCAATGGGTGAAGAAGGCTTTTGGATAGGTATTCTAACGGGCTTGAGCGTTTCAGCAACGCTGATGTTAATTCGCTTGCGATACGTGATTAAGAAGCGTGACTTGCCACCAGTAAGTGCTCCATTGGCAAACTAAGACAAATCATCAAGCTAATACAAAAAAGCGCGTTATTGCTACCCGGCAATAACGCGCTTTTTTATTGAATTTCTATAAACCAGATGTGTGCTTGGTTTAACACTCATCGTTCATAACACGAACTGTACACTCACAACCATCTACTGGACATGTGTCTCCACTTGTCCTGCCACCAAAAGAATCGTAAAGAACATAACAACCCGAGGGTAAGGCATCATCAGTTATGTTATTTCTGTCAAGGTCAGCTTGACTGAATGGCTGAGTAAATCCCACTACCGTGTGTCTGTTGCCTAATTCAGAGATTATACTGTCATCATCTGACAAAGTTAGGAAGTGGAGCATATTTAACGCATCTCCTGATTCACCTTCACTTTCAGGGCAAAGTGTTCCCCAGTCAACTTCAACTCTACCGATACCGAAATCGATCACATAGTTACTTTGGTCATCTGGGTTTTCCGCACTAGGGTTAAGTCCAACAATAATTGCCTTTGAGGTTACCTGAGTGATGACCCCTTCCATTGCACCCGCAACACCTTCAAGTACCGCTTCTCTCGCTGACTCTTGGATATTAAGAAACCTCGGAGCTGCTGTAACGGCCAAGACTCCAAGTATCACGATGACAATGATTAATTCCATTAAAGTAAATCCGTTTTTCTTCATAACACCCACATCAAATGACAGCTATAGATACAATTACTGAATAAACTATCAATAACTATACATCGCGATGAGATGCGGAACACCTTATGTGTCGTATCAGAGCTGCTATTTAGTCGATTTTTTGAACTTGCGCATGTGAGGTAAAGGTAAGTAGCTTCATGTTACTGTCTTATTTATTCACGTTGTTTTGAATAAGCTAAATTGTCACGATATAGCGACGCGGTTACATTCTTCATTTCTGTCTTGCGCTATTGGTGTATCTGCATTGGCATGTCGCAAAAAAAAGCGCTCATATATAACATAAGCGCGATTGAATAACTGGAGACTCGACATACATCTTAAAGATGCATGTTGGGAAATCTAGATTTTAAATGAACCAACGTAACGGTCGAGAACTTGTGATAACTCAGCCAATTTCTGACTTGATTGCTCTAACTTCTCACTTGCGTTCAAGCCATTTTTGACTGAACTATTAACCGTATCCATGTTCATGTTTATCTCATTCGCTACCGCTGATTGCTGCTCAGTTGCCGTCGCGACTTGAGTGTTAATATCAAGAATAGCCAATACTTGTGTAGAAATTTTTTCTAAAGCTTGGCGAGCCATTTCCGTTTCGGACGTACCCTCTTCAATTAAGCTTTTACTGTTACTCATCGAGCTGACTGCGTTCTTAGCTTCGGTTTGAAGTTGATTAATCATGGTGTCAATTTCATCGGTCGACTGTGCTGTTTTTGTCGCAAGATTACGAACTTCATCAGCAACGACAGCAAAGCCTCGGCCCGCTTCACCAGCACGCGCAGCTTCGATTGCAGCATTAAGTGCAAGCAAGTTTGTTTGCTCAGAGATACCTCGAATAACGTCAAGAATAGTGCCAATCGACTGAGTATTATCAGCAAGGCTCACGATGATGTTAGAAGCACTATTCATCTCAGCTTCAAGGTTGGCAATCGAAGTTGTGGTCTTCTCGATCGTCTTGTGACCTTCTTGAGTTTCACTCGCGGCCATGTTTGCGGCACTTGCTGCACCTGCCGCGCTAGACGCAATTTCATTAACCGTAGAAATCATTTCATTCATAGACGTCA
The DNA here is from genome assembly GCF_030409755.1 of Vibrio lentus. NCBI lineage: Bacteria > Pseudomonadati > Pseudomonadota > Gammaproteobacteria > Vibrionales > Vibrionaceae > Vibrio > Vibrio lentus. Next base: position 396,435 of record NZ_JAUFQE010000001.1, on the reverse strand, counting down.
CGACCAACATGGTTTGTTGGTTCTGCTCTTGCCCTCTTTGCAAGGCTTGTTGTGACTGTTCACGAAGACCAATTGCGGTGCTGTTTAATTCAACACCTGTATTCACTGTTTGTGTAATGATCTCGTGTACCTTGCCAACGAACACATTGAAAGCCGATGAGATTTGAGCAACTTCGTCATTCCCTTTGATCGGCAGACGTACTGATAGATCGCCATCACCTTCAGAAATATCGTGTAATGTGTTTTTCAATACCAAGAGAGGTTGCATCAGTTTGCTAAGAAGAAGCGATAGAACAATGAGGCAGACAACAAAAATGAAAACCATTGAAGCGAGCTGGTAGCTAATAATACCATTCGTTGCTTGGCTCACTTCCGTGATCGGAATACCGATATCAAAGGTACCGTACAACTGACCGTTGACATAGATAGGTGCCATAATGTCAAACACCCATACTTGTTGAACATCAGCGTACCATTTTGAATACTGTTGGACGCCTTGGGTTGCACCTTTAACGGTATAGCTATCTTCATAAACTTTATTCAGTTTATTTTTGTCGCTGTGTGCAACAGCGCTTACGTTACTATCAATAACAATGGCATAAGTGACATCAGATCGCTGTTTCAGCTCACCCACCAGCTTTTGTAAGTCTTGAACTGGATTATCCGAATTCTCTAAGATATACCCAGCGTTTCCAGCCAAAAATTCAGCTTGAACTTGAGATTTGTTTAATATTATCTCATCAATTTTTTCGCTTGAAATGAAATAGGTTGACGCCATACTCGCAGCGACTGCAATGCCAAACATAATAAAAACGGCAAATAGGATTGTTTTCTTCATTTAGGTTGTCTCGACGCAAGGTTGTTAAAAGTTCTCTAAAGGTTTCAAAAAGCGAAACCAAAGCTCGCACGTTTTATCTCGTGTTAGAGCTCCCCACTAGCCCTTTATCTGTAAAAATTCCGATAACTTTAGCTTAATCATACGAAAAACATATGTTAATCACACTTATTTAACATGTGAGTGCATTCAACGCGAAACGAGCACTTGGAAATCTGATTAACAAATAACATCCCTGCTTAAGAGGTATAGGTGAATAGCGAGTAGAAAATAGAGGATAGAAAATAAAGAGTAGGTTTCGCGTATTAACCCGCAGAACCAGTACCTTGTGAAATGTTGGAAGCTTGATGTAAACCCGTTCACTTGTGAGTACTTAATATTCTCGCCTCTAGTTGATGCAATAACAAAAAAGCGAACCTATTGGTTCGCTTTTTTGTTAAGTTAATCCGTGTTTATCTGTTTATCGCGAGATAAGATCCAGCTGCAATCATTATTCCACCAGCACTTTGGTTTAATCTTCTATGTGCGCGTGGCGTTTTAAGTAACGCAGACATTCTGCCCGCGCCCAAAGCAATCAACATTAAACCAGACATCAGCGCAACAGATGCTAAAACGGACACCAAGATGATATCTTGTGAACGTAAAACCGTCAGATCAACGAAAGTCGGTAAGAACGAAATATAAAACAGAATTACTTTAGGATTTGATGCGGAGATCAAAAAGCCTTGTGCGAAACTCGCGAGTGCCGATTTCTGACTTTGTTTGGCAGCGAGCTCCGCTGAACCTTGCACTTCAGGCAGACTCTTAAACATCTTGTAGCCCAAGTAAATCAAATAAGCCGCACCAACGTAGCGAATCACCTCAAACGCAAAAGACCAATTATCAGCAATCGTCGCTAGGCCAAAACAGGCTAAAACAAGATAAATAAGGTCACTGCATATCATGCCTAACGAAAGAGTGATGCATTTACGCCATCCGTGAACCATACCGCGAGCCAAAATAGCGAATACGCCAGGCCCCGGAGTAATACCAAATATAAACATGGCAATAAAGAATGTAACAGCCCCTTCTAGTGACATCCGCCTACCCTCAAATATCATTCAACATAATTAGTTTCGAACGTATCATGGAGCCTTGATTCGAGTAAAGAACGCTTTTTAACAAGGGCGATTCAAACGATTCATGTTTTGAACAAGTGTCACACGTAATTTGCCCGCTAAGCATGACCCACAAAGCTAAAAGCTAAACCCAACGTGTTTTTCGTTAAGACATAAAAAAGGCGAACTCTATGGTTCACCTTTGTATTCATTTAAGACTTAAAGCAATTCAGCCTAGTGTCTACCGCCATATAAATCTAGTTAGCTATTGGTGACAACAGTTCAGGGTTTACGACTATATTTCTCACACCGTGTGCATGGTCTTCGTTAAAATCGTTTCCTTCACACCAGTTACCAACCGTCGCGATATTCACTTTCGCCACTTGTGGACGCACACTCCAAGTCACTTGGAATGGCGAACCTTGTTCATTGTAACCTGGGCCCGTTGTAGAACCTGCGTATTGAATCGCTGAACCGGTATCTTGTGGAATGTTTGGAGCTTGGTGCAAACCGTTGACTTTAGAGTGCTTAGCCAGTGCTTCAAAATCGAGTGCTTGGTCGTCATTCACTAATACGTAAACTTGGGTTTCTACACGCAATTGCGGATTGGTAATCGCATCGTTGAAGCAAGCGCCAAGCGTTTCACCCGGTTCGACTTGTGCGGTTGAATACACGTAATGCACCTCGATGGTGTCGCCCGAATACAAAGAACCATGATCGCTCGGACAAACCTTTCCCTCAAATGGTTTCAGCTCAGCAGAACTTAGCTTGCCTGTGTATTTAAAGCCACTCTGGAAACCTTTTCCATCACCGTTACCAGCGTATTGAGTAAACTCGCCACCTTTATGCTCTGCGTTCTTATGGAAGTGAATATTACATAAGTTCATGGCTGTTGAATCTGGCGCATCCGAAAACAGGCGAGCATTAGTACCCTCAAGTGAACCCAAGTCACGAGGAGCTTGTGGGCCAAAACCTTTTCCTTGAGTATTTTCAGATAGATTCGCTCTTTGCTCAGCGATAACACTGTCTGCTACAGACTCATGGCTCCCCTCAGATGCGTTCGCTTGAGCAGCTAACATAACCATCGCGACGCTTAAAAATGCACTCTTATTCTTCATATCTCTTCCCTAGAATATTGATAACAAAACCTAAATAACGGATTTAACCGCAAACATACTACTATGCTCACAAGTGAATATCAGACATTGTCTTTGTAAGATTAGATTTCACGGCTTACTTTGGGGAGAGTATTAAAACCCTTGATGCATATAACAAGTCAACTACGGTAAATACGGCGTGTCCATTCCAGAATAAACAAATACCTACTTTGCTGACTGTCTCTTGACTCAAGCCGACAGACAAGCAAACGACACGCTATAACCAGAGCTACGACCAGAGCTAACAGTAAGTTTCTGATATAAAAAAGGCGAACCGTTTGGCCCGCCTTATTGACTGATTCGATGTTCTTCGTTCTTCGCTCAACCGTGGCCAGTGGCAAAGATTCCAAAGGTCAGAATATTTAATGTATCTGTCACACCCTCTAACGATTTAATGACTTTCTTAGTCGGCTCATTGTTAAGTAATAGGTAACTTCCAAGCCCTTTCTCATTGTCGGTCTCGACTTTATCTTCAGTCACTTGTTTAGCCGTTACTTTAGAAACATGTACTTGAGATGCACTTCCTTGAGTAGCATTAGCTTGAGAAGCTTCAACTGGTTCAGTTTGTGTCTTGCCGTTTATATTGGATTCTTTAACTAAATCAGCATTTGTCTCATCAGTAGACTCAGCAATGACGTTTAGATTCGTCTCTTCTTCGATAGTGTTAGACAGAGTGTCTTCGTTGCTCAATGTCTTTTCATCGATTTGTTCATTACTCGTTGTGGAGCAAGCGGTTAAGAAAAACAGACTAACGATGAATGTGACTAGGTTTCGCACCATGACGATAAGGCTCGAATTAATAAAACATTGTTCAATTGTAATTTATTTGTCTTGCTACATCTAGCTCAAGCGGCTTTGAGTATGAAGTTATCTACTCGTAAACAAACCAAAAATGAAGTTTGACTCTGAAACCTAGTAATTCGAAATCTCAATCAGATTGCCATCAGGGTCTCGAACATAAACGGAGACAATTTTCCCCGTCGCACCTGTTCGTTGTACTGGCCCTTCTTCTATAGTGACTCCTTGAGCTTCAATATGTTCTATCGCCTTTGCCATTGGTGTATTGGTGATAAAACAAAGGTCAGCACTACCCGCTTGCACGTGCTGCGCTTTTGGTTCGAACTCATTACCTCGTTGATGAAGATTTATCTTTTGGCTGCCAAACGATAACGCTAAGCGACCTTCTCCAAATTGGATGGGTTTCATGCCTAACACGCGCTGATAAAAATCCACCGTCACGGTTAAGTCTTTAACGGTTAACACCAAGTGATCTAAATGACTGATTTCCAATTTAATCATCCTTGTTTCGTCGTTACTAGATATTGCATGCTAAATGCTGAATAAGGCTAAGGCTAAGGCTAAGGCTAAGCCACATACTCTAATGTTGGACGTGCTAACACAAGATCAGCATGCATCTTCACTTCTCACTTTGAACGAATAAAGGGAGCACAGATTGCGCTCCCTTCTCGTCGATTCTAGCTAACTTGAACAGCTTTAAGTCGTTTTAACTAGTAACAAGAACCTTCAAATACCCAGTACCAATAGTTATTGAACGGGTCTGCTCCCCAGTTATCCGCAGACGCAGAGAATCTGTTGCCATAGTATTGAACTGCCGTACCTGCTGGATAATAGTAGCTTGGGTTCCACTCTTGAATATTATCGCACAAACCTTGTGGTTCTGGTTGTGGCTCAGGTTTAGGTGCTTCTAAGTCAGCACTGACCGCAACATACGCATCCATCGAGCCTTTAGAGCCAGAAGCCATCACATATATATCAGCACCCTGTACGCCATTTAGACCACAATATTCACGATTACCTTGATTGGTAGAGGCGCAATCGTAATCATTTACTGATGCTGGTCGACCGACAGCAACGTACATGTCTACATCACCGTATCCATTGTAAGTTTGAACCCAAACTTCATCGGCCGGTGCGTTCTTAAGCACAAACTGTTGCTGATCATCACCTTCTGCCTGAATAGGTGTCGGCATGTTTATCTCTAGATCCACGACGCCAGGAGTTGGTGTTGGTGTTGGTGTTGGTGGATTAGGATTCGGGTTTGGCTGACCAGAACCACAATTTTGTACATCAATGCCCACTTCGTTAAATGCAGATTTCACTGCAGAGGTCTCATAACCTAGCTTTTCAGCGGCTTTGCACACCCCGTTGGCACCTTGTTGGAAATCCGAGTTTGGCGTCCAGTAAAGTTGGTTCGCGGTTGCGTAAGCCTTAAACGCTTTTTTGATGTCCCAACGGTTGCTTGTTGCTAGGTGGTAGAAGGCTTTATTAAAGATCCCTGAACTATGGTGAACATCAATGCCATTGTAATACTGGTTGATGTGACCGATAGACATACCATCTTGGCTCGGTTTGATGAAATAACGCATTGCATCGCTATGCTTCATTACATGTTCACCCATCTTCCAATTGAAACTACCGTGCACATATTCACTTAACGCTGCTGCTGCCACATCCGAGAAAGATTCGTTCATTCCGCCCGACATGCCACGATATTCAAGACCCGAGTTTTGCTCAGTAAAGCCGTGACTCACCTCATGAGCAATCACGTCCCACGTCGCTAATGGATACATGGATTGGTTGCCATCACCAAACGTCATTTGGCGACCATCCCAAAATGCGTTTCCATAGTTCGAGCCATAGTGAACACGCATAGTAAGCTTTTGCTGAATAGGACGTGTGTTCAACCAATCTTGGTACATGTCGAACACACGTTGACCAAAGTAATGTGCATCGTTCATTGGCGCATACGCACCGTTGACGGCACGATAATTATTAACGTTGCTCCCACCATTATCGTTACAACTAAATTGATGTACTTGACCTGAACTCTGCTGGTTGTTCATGTTAAGCGTTATTACGTCTTGGCTGTCCATCTGGCAATACGAGTTGACTTGGAATCCGCCAAACTGCGTATTCGATCCAAAGTAATAACGGCCACTTTTCTGGTTTCCTCCAGGCCCTTCTGCTTCAATGAATGCAATTCCTTCCCACTGGTCGAGCAACTCGCCAGATTTCGCGTCAACGAGTGTAATCGGTCGTGACGGCGCCATACCTTTCGTTTGTAGGAAGTCAATCTTATAAATAAGGCGGGCTTGTTGCTGTTCATCAAGCCAAATTCCAAGTTCAGTATTTGGACTGTGAATGGTCGCTGCCGCTACACCTTGATATTGTGATTTAGCAATAGCGAGTGCTTGCTGAGCGTTGATCATTGGCAATGTTGAGCCGATATCAGCTTCGATATCCGTTAACACTTGTCCATCTACTGCTTTAGCAATGCCCTTCTGGGAAAGATCAACCACTACCGATTGACCGTAAACCGGAATCCCATAGTGGAGTTGTTTCTTACGTAGGAGTGTTGTTGTACCAGTATCCACACGACTTGCATCTTGGTAAGCAAGTGGTTGGCTTACAGCGGTAAAACCCTGTGTTGTTTGATTGAGTACTGTAGATAAATCGACTTGCGAGTAGTCGACAACATTGGCAGCTTGAGAAGTAAACGCTATCGGAAATAGCATTAGTAAATGTGCACCACGCATACGTCACCTTTATAATTATGTTTTTATAAATTCACCCACTGGATGAGCGCGCATCTTAACGATAGAAACTCCATATAAGTAAATACACCCAATTGCATATGTGATATCGATTCAGAACATAGTTCCTAGTACAATTAAAAATGAGAATGGTAGCCAAAAATCAATAATTTCTTATACTTACCAACAACTCAACAAATAGACCTAGAATATGGAGGGGTATCTGATTTTCGATGATACGCACAAATTTCATGCTTCAAATCGTTACGAGATTCAGTATCGATATCGATTGTTAATTAACAGCACCAACTCACCCTCACAAGATTCAACTCCCGCAGTCACACAAGATGGTATCGAGTAAAATAGTGATGAGGGTGTGTTGCCGGTGTTTAGGACTTAGTGTTTGGTTTTGTTGAGCGTGTAAGTGACCAAGCTATCGTCCGTTACCTTAAACGTCCAAGTATTATCGTTGTCGGTAAAGAGATACTCACCCTTTGACGGGGTTTGTGTCAGCTTAGCGATGAACTCGGATAACTGAGGCTCGTATATACGAAAACTCCCTTCAGAGGTGTTGATGTCTAAGTCGTTATTCACTTCAATCTGCGATGTTGAGCTAGGCAATATGTCGGGCAACCAACCTCTATCAAACAAACGATCTTGTTGAGCCAATTGGTAAGTTGCGTACTCGTCATTGACCACGTCAGAACAGCCCGAGGCTAGAAGTAAGATTGGGAGTAATAATTTGGTTTTCATTTAATTCCATCATTTGAAGAAAAGGCCTCGTTCACTCGCCCAGCCATAAAAGCATGAAAAAATCAGCAAGCGCGTAACAAGTGCCGTTACAAAAGCGATGTTATAAATTAATCATTATTCCCATTCAACGTAATTGACTTTATTTACATATAACCCACACTTAAATCATTGATAAATTGAATGTTAGGCACCAGCATTTGTGTGCCATAAATAGCCTTACAATCAGAGTATATTCAGCCCAAACACGCCCTTTACATCAAATAATACATTTGCTGTTCTTTCTCTCGATACCTGCGTGCCTTTACGTAAGATATCAATGAGCTGAGCCTTGTCTTCTAACAGTTCAGTTCGGCGCTTTCTAATCGGTCGAATCATATCCTGTAGGCATTCTTCCAACACCTTCTTAGTTTGACCATCACCTAACCCGCCTCTGCGGTAGTGATCTTTTAGTTCATTGACATAGTCAGCGTCAGTGTGAAAAGCATCAAGATAAGTAAACACGATGTTCGCTTCTACTTGGCCCGGATCTTCGATTCGTAGATGATTTGGGTCGGTATACATAGATTTGACTGCTGCACGAATCTCTTTTTCTGTCGCGCCAAGGTTAATAGCGTTGCCCATTGATTTAGACATCTTACTTTTTCCGTCAGTACTCGGAAGTCGTGAAGCATTGCTAAGCAGCGGTTTACACTCATTTAAGATGGGCTTGCCCGCGAGTGAGTTTACTTTTCTCACGATCTCGTTGGTCTGTTCTAGCATTGGCAATTGATCATCGCCAACAGGAATCAAGGTTGCGTTAAACGCCGTGATATCAGCCGCTTGTGAGATGGGGTAAGTCAGAAAGCCAGCCGGGATTGAACGGCCAAATTCCTTATTCTGAATTTCGCTTTTAACAGTGGGATTGCGTTCCAAGCGAGCAATAGAAACAAGGTTGCTGTAGAACATAGTGAGCTCAGCCAATGCTGGCAGCTGTGATTGGAGACAAATGGTTGTCTTTGTCGGATCGATACCTACCGCAAGATAGTCAGCGACGACATTAAGAATGTTGGACGAAACCTTTGCTGGGTTATGAGCATTGTCGGTAAGGCCCTGCATGTCAGCGACCAGTATTGTTTGGTCGTGATGGTTCTGAAGAGACACGCGTTGCTGTAATGACCCGACATAATGACCAAGATGCAGTGGTCCTGTCGCGCGGTCACCCGTTAAAATAATTTCAGGTTTTTTGGTATCTAGAGTGGTTTTCATAGTTATCTCCAAGTAAAAAAGGCTACTGGAGATAAAAAGAGACGACATTCTTGGTGACATTCTTAACTACCTTCCAGCAGCTAAAGAATGTGAGTATTCCGTGCTGCTCTAGATAGAGCACCACCAAAAGAAAATTGAAGTTGAAGCGGAAGTAAATTTCATCCTAAAAACGTATCAATAATGGCCGTGAGTCACAACCATTATTTACACATTGTCTTACTACAGCCAAAAAAACGTTATTTACACAGAGTCGTAATTCTAGCGAACATGGCTTGATTGACTGAAAAGTGCGTATTCAAAAACGCCAATTGCGCGAGTGCCGATTCAGCCGTTCTGTCATAGCCTTGTGTGAACGTTGGCAATAACTTAGCAAATTGAGGGAAACGCGCCTCTAACCTTCTGTCCGACATAAATTCATCGACGAATTCTGGCTCAGACGTTTCAGTTTGATCGACAAGATCGATCAGACGATCAAGCGCGTAGGATTGAACAAAGCGAGAACCAGAAAGCTTCTCACCTCGATTATATCGGCTCATGCCCACATAAAGATTGGTTAACGCCTCGCCGATGATCCACTCTTGAGAATTCGCTTCAGCCGCACCTTTTGCTGGTGGAACACAACACTGAGTATCAAAGTCGGCTTCTTGCCAAACAATGCGACCTTCAGCAAACGGAATATGCGCTAATTCGTGTGGTTCAAACACGGCAAACTCGCAAAATATTCCATCAGCGTACAAGACTTTGTAGCCATCGACAGTATTTCTCACGGCATAGTCGATTGGAAGAATGTCAGATAACCAATGCAAGCTGTCTAAGAAGTACTGCTTGTGCCCCGTTTGTACTATTGCGAAGAAATCCACATCTGAGTACTGATCCAATCTCTCCGTTTCAATGCCAACAGAACCGAGCCCCAATAAGGCATGCGCCCTACCAGAAGCTTTCAAAGATTCCCCAATGGCATCTAGGCGCTGTAAGAGTTTTTCTGGTGTATTTGGCTGTTGTGCTTGCATCGCTCTATCCCTATCAAGTTGAATGCCACTCAACCTAACTGATAGTTAGAACATCTATGAAGTCAAATTTATAAAATATGTGTTTTAAGTAACGATCTGCGCAACTTATTGCTTCGTTTAAACTCATAAATCATCAACCAGCGTCCGACTTTCTACCTGATTTACACCGAAGACTTAGCTAAATACGCAGCCATTTCTTGCTCTGGCACCATGCCGCCGCCTGTCGCCCACACAAGATGCGTCGCGTTGGCTAACGTAGAGTCATTAATACCTAACCTCGCCAAATACTCACTGTTGTGTTCAACATGCACAGCTCCCGGCATACCCGCCAGTGCAGAAGGCTCCAATTGAATTCCCTCCGCTCGATTCAGTTCACTTAGCAATAGATACATGCGTTCGTCGGTTAACGTGTAATAGCCGTCGAGTAAACGCTCCATTGCTCTTCCAACAAAACCTGAAGCTCGGCCTACTGCAAGTCCGTCTGCGGCAGTTAGGTTATCAATACCCAGATCTTGCACTGAGATTTCGTCATGCAAACCGGTATGGACTCCCAACAACATACAAGGCGAATGTGTGGGTTCTGCAAAGATGCAGTGTACATGGTCACCAAAAGCCATCTTTAAGCCAAATGCCACACCACCGGGGCCACCACCTACACCACAAGGCAAATAAACGAACAGCGGATGGTCTTCATCAACCAGAATCTGTTGCTGTTCAAACTGTTGTTTTAGTCTTTGCCCCGCCACAGAATATCCAAGGAACAGGGTTTGTGAGTTTTCATCATCAATGAAGAAACAACGCGGGTCTTGCTCCGCTTCTTTACGGCCTTGCTCTACCGCAACACCATAATCTTGCTCGTACTCAACCACATTGACGCCATGCTCACGCAGCTTGTTTTTCTTCCACTCTCTCGCATCAGCAGACATGTGAACCGACACTGTAAAGCCTAACTTGGCGCTCATGATGCCAATCGACATACCTAAGTTACCCGTTGAGCCTACGGCAATGCTGTACTGTTTGAAGAAATCACGAAACACTGGTTCTAGCAGTTTGCTGTAATCATCGCTCTCACACAGTAACCCAGCTTCAAACGCTAACTTCTCGGCGTGTGTTAACACTTCGTAGATACCACCACGTGCTTTAATTGAACCCGAGATTGGCAAGTGACTGTCTTTTTTCATCATCAAGCGACCTTTTATCGACGACTGATAATGATCTTCTAATACTGATTTCATCGCTGAAATTTCAATAAGCTCAGACTCAATAATGCCATTGGTCACTTGTGTTTCAGGGAATGCCTGCGCTAAATAAGGGGCAAACCTTTGTAATCGCAGGTTTGCATCTTGAATGTCCTCTTCGCTTAACCCCACGTAAGGTAAACCCTGTTCTAACGTCGTGATGTTTGGGTTAAACCAACTCACCTCTTGCAAAGCGGTCAGTTGCTCCAACAAAGGAAACTTATTGGTCAGTTCAACGATATTCAATTCAGTCATGGTTATCTTCTTTGATAAAGGAGCGATCGATGCTTAAAAAGGTAATTAGTTGAACAAAAGTCCAATCGGCTCAAATCTAATCACAAGGTTTAGTTGCTATTTAAACGCTATATGAGCGTTTGTTCAAACGACAAAAACTCACATTCACATGATGTAGATTCACCTATTATTCCGATTCTTCACTATTTACGTAAAAGAAAGCCACTATGAGTAACTATTCTTCACGCATGGTTTTATAATGTTGTGGTCTGTTCATTCCAACAATGGTGTTTCTAATATGTATAGCCAAGACAATGTGTACTCCAAAAGCCAGCGATTAAACAGTCAACAGCTATCAAAACTGCACACGTTCGAAGTAGCAGCAAGGCATGGTTCATTTTCGTTGGCGGCGCAGGAACTCTCTATGACACCCAGCGCCATATCTCACCGTATCAACAAGCTTGAGCAAGAGATGGATGTTAAGTTGTTTGAACGTGCACACCGCAAGATCTTGCTCACCGCCGAAGGCAAGCGTATCTATGCCGCGTTGAGTCGAACCTTGAACGACTTAAACCAAGAGATTTTGGATGTTAAGAATGAAGAGGTTTCAGGCACGCTGACGATTTATTCACGCCCGACCTTCGCGCAGAGTTGGTTGGTTCCTCGTATTGCTGAATTTAAACAGCGCTATCCCGCGATCACACTAAAACTACTCACCGGCAACGAAAACATTAGCTTTCAAGGCCACGGGATTGATGTCGCCATCTACTACGATGACCAATTGCCCGATAAGCTTTGCTGCCAAACATTTATGCAAGAAAGTATTACTCCCGTTTGCTCCCAAGAGTATGCAGATAACCATGAGCTTCATAACAACCCTGATAACTTAATTAACGCGACCTTACTGCACGATAACCAAGCGTGGAATTATGACTCAAGCCACAGCGAGTGGGCAGTATGGGCGAATGCCAACCAATTTGATGAGGTGAGTTCAGAATCCAATATCGAATTCGACCGATCCGATCTGGCTGTATTGGCTGCGATAAATCATGCGGGCGTAGCCATGGGTAGGCATAGCGTGGTTTCTCAATATATTGAGGCTAGCACTCTTATTGCGCCTTTTAACGCACAACCCATTGTGTGCAAACAACAATATTATTTCGCTACGCCGACAGAGCAGCACTCGCCCAAGGTCGCGCTGTTTATTGATTGGGTCTTAAAACAAGTGACGTAAATCGTCATAAAGTCAGTGAACGTTGAGGAATAGCAGCGTCATTACCGTTTATATGACTAATTAACCTCTTTTTAACAACGGTAATTGTGCAGCAACTCAATGCCCTGTAGGCTAGCCTCTCTTCTCATAAGCAAACAGTAGAGCAACCTATGAGCGCCTCACTTCGTAATAGTATTTTCGTCATGTTAGGGATTCTATTCCTTTCACTTAACCTGCGTGGGCCTTTTACTAGCTTGGCCCCTGTGCTTTCTCAGGTTATGGAAGGGCTCAACCTTAACTCTTCTGCTGCTGGATTCTTAACGGCTTTACCGCTGCTCACGTTCGCCTTGTTTTCGCCGTTAGTCACCAAAATATCTCAACGAATCGGCCTTGAGCCAAGCCTGCTGTTAGCATTAGTTTTGATCACGACAGGTATCACGCTGCGCTCTTTGGGAATTATTCCAACCTTATACATCGGTACGGTGATGATCGGAATGGGCATCGCGATTGGTAATGTTCTTCTACCTGTTGTGGTTAAAATCAGTTTTCCGACACGGATTGCTACGGTTACGTCTCTGTATATCTTTACGATGGGTATTGGTTCGACGTTAGGCTCAAGTTTGATGGTGCCATTTTCAGATCTAACCTTATTTACGCTTACAGGTTGGCAATTAGCACTGTTAATGAACCTCGTATTTCCAATACTGGCTTTGATGATCTGGTTACCTAAAATCAGAAAACGTTCCTCTTCTGCCACCAATAAGAAGCAAGAAGATAAACCGCTACCGATGAAAAAGATGATTAAGAGTAGTGTTGCGTGGCAAGTGACGCTAGCTCTTGGGCTTAACTCATTTACCTTCTACTCTTTGGCAGGCTGGTTACCACAAATCTTGAACGATCTTGGCTATAGCGAAATCGATGCGGGTTACATCTACGGGTTTCTACAGTTTTCAACCATGGTTCCAGGCCTACTTTTACTGCCATTCTTAGGTAAAAACGATAATCAACAATGGCTCATTACCCTTTGTACTTCGAGCGTGTTTATTGGATTGATTGGCCTACTGTATTTGCCTGAGTTTGCGATATTCTGGGTGGGATTATTTGGACTGGCAAACTGTTCGACCTTTATTATTGCGCTTTCTTTTGTGGGTTTGAGAACATCGAATAGCAGCCAAGCGGCTTCACTGTCTGGTATGGCTCAGGGCATTGGTTATGCCTTAGCGGCAACTGGCCCAACTTTGGTCGGTAAGCTTCATGCTTTGACTGATTCTTGGAGTGTGCCCATTCTATTGATCGCTGCGGTCGCGTTTGCTTGTACGATTTTCGCGGCACTGGCCGCAAGAGACAAGAAGATCAATGTGTAACAAGACCTCCCAAGTTCGTTAATTAGTCGTCACTGTTTTAATGTAATCACTCGGCGTTAGACCGAACTTACCTTTAAAGCGTTGACTAAAACGCCCTTCGGATTGGTATCCACAAGACTGAGCCAACATTGCGACATTCTGTTGGCCATGTTGCATCAAATATAAAGCATGGCTTAAACGTACCTCAGCCAGTACTTCTCGGTACTGCTTCCCTTCGTGTTTTAGTTTTCGAATCAGAGTCGCGCGGCTCATTGCAAAATGTTCTGCAACCGCTTCAAGTGGGTGTTTTTCATCTGGCGAACGTGACAGATAATGACTCAATTTCTGGCTAAAAGAGGCATTAGCGCTCACAAACAACTGGTGCAATGCGCCTTTTTCAGCCAACTGTTGATACAAGCCCAGCAGCCAAAACTGTTGTGTCTCTTTGCTCATGCTCTGCACATCAAATGAAAACAGCGCATTCAGTGATTCTTGCAATGCTCGATCAGCGTCTACAGTTGGTAATGATTCACTGCTTGCCCTTTCCTCGCTCAGTTCAAGCATGGCTTGAGTTGGCTGATAGTGGAAACTGAATACACGAGATAGAAAACGGCCTTTATGGGGTAAGTTTTCGAAACTCAGCGAAGCAGACGCCTCACACAATAAGAGCTGAGAGTGAGAAAGATCAAATGGCGACTCTTTCCAAAACAATCGCTTACTACCAGTAATGATCTGAATAATACTCGGGGAAAGAATCCTCACATTACGCAACTTTTGTAGCTGCTCAGCACGAAATGTCGTGACTTGATATTGGTGATTCATCTTTCCCCCTTTCTATACTAAAAAGCTGTGATTATCGTTAGCGAGTATAAGTCGCGGTTAGTTTTGCTTTGTCTAGCGCCATGCTATTCAACGTAAAGCCAACAACGGCAGACGGCGTGTTTTCATCAAGATTCAGTTTGTCTGCTGGCAACGCCCAGACAGTAAATTGGTAACGGTGCATACCGTCATTTTCTGGAGGGCACGCACCACCAAAACCAACCGTGCCGTAATCGATGCGCCCTTCTTTACCACCCAACTTAGAGATATCGACACCACGAGGCAATTCATTTACCGACGCTGGAATATCAAACGCAACCCAATGCCAGAAGCCACTCTCAGTCGGTGCGTCAGGATCATAAGCCGTTATCGCGAAGCTTTTCGTTCCTTCAGGTGCATCTTTCCACATCAACTGTGGAGATAGGTTACCCCCATCACAGCCCCAGCTTGAGTATTCAAATGTTTTAGCCATTGGATGGCCTTCTTGAATATCCTTACTGGTGAGCTCAAACGCTTGTGTGGAGCCTGCTGCTAAAAGACTAAGTACCAATACTGATTTAGTGAATGCTTTCATGATGTGTTCCTCTGATTAGGTATGAGTTAAGTATATTTACTCACACAGGAACGCGCCCAACATTAAGTATCATATTAACTCAAATATAAGCAACCAATGATACTTTTTGATTTCATCCCAATTTAGTCAGGGCTCTATAACGAACAGAACCAACGAAACAAAAAGAAAACAAAAGCAAAACAACCGGAAGTATTAAAACGTTCCGGTTGATCCTTAAGTGCGATTTTTCAGTGGCTTAGTAATACGAAACGACTTCACCTTCAATTTTCACTATCTCTCCATCTTTGATAATGGTTGATAGGTACGTTTTTGGTTGAGCCACGATGTTTATATCATCCAATGGGTTAGCCGAATACAGAAGTACGTCAGCCATTGCTCCTTCCTCAATTACGCCCACTTTGCCATAAGGGTTGCGTTTGCCAGTCAGTTGTAGGATTTCGCTGTTAGTACCCGTCGCTTGAATCAAGATCTCTGCTGGTGTGAACCACTTTTCACGTAAAGCCAAGTCCTGTAGTTGTTGCTCTCGGTTATCTAAACCTTCCAACAAATCGGTTCCCCAACCCGTCTTAACATTGTATTTCTTAATATGGTCAAAGATATTGTCTAGATTATCCCAACCTTGCTTAGCTTTAGGGTAACGTGGGTCGTTTTTATCTATCGTGTCGAGCAGCTGTTTGAACACTAACACTTGGATCGAAGTATAAAGCCCTCTGTTGGCAATCATTGCGAATGTCTCTTCATCGGCCATTGCCGCATGCTCGATGGTTTTTACACCCGCTTTGATGGCTCTTTGAATGCCTTCCGAAGAGTGAGCATGAACCATCACATAAGTACCGTAGTCAGAGGCAACTTTCACTGCCGCTTCTATCTCTTCCAACGTGTATTCGTTCACGTATAGCGGATCTGTGGTAGAGCTAACACCACCCGTTACGGCCATTTTGATTTGTGTGGCACCTTGGTACAGGTTGTTACGTGCAGCTGCCAATACTTCATCGGTGCCGTTCGCTAAAATACCAATGCCCATCTGTTCGATTGGGTCTACTGGACCACCCCACTCTTTAGGTAAGAAGTTCGGGTTTCTGAAATCAATATGCCCTGAATATTGGCCAATCAGAGCCTGTGATGGATAGATTCTAGGCCCCGGTATGAACTTATTGTCGATGGCCATTTTCAACCCAGCGGAATTCCCTGCCGCATCTCGAATCGTTGTGACACCACGAAGTAACATGTCTCCAAGTTCATCTACCGCAATCGCATCAACGTATTGGTTTGGTGCTCGTAAAAGTTGGCCTAAAGGGAGTCCGAGCGTTGAGTGCCAATGGTTGTCGATGAGTCCGGGAGTCATGGTTTTCCCTTCACCATTAATAATCGTCATGTTTGGCAGTGCTGCTAAGTCTTCGCCAATTTGTTTGATGATATTGTCTTCAATGATCACATCCATGTTCTTCTGTAGTTGCTTTGATGTGCCGTCAAAGATGTCCACATCCTGAATAAGAATGTCCGAAGCGAAGCTAGGAGTTTGGACTGCAAGCAAGATGGCGCATGCCAATAATTTTTTCATGAGTAACCTTTACGTCAATTAAAATGAGTCACTGCTCCCCCCTAATATTTGCCAACATATATAGTGGGTGCGTTTTGATGAGGTCACTTTAGCGACCAATAAGATCACTAACATCACAATCGAATAAAAACGTCATTACAATTAAATAAAACGATACAACTCAATTGCTTAAATAAAAATTTCAGATGTGGCTTGTGGGTGTTTTATATGTTTTTTATGTGGGTTTGATATCGTAATTTCTTTATCTATCTTTTCGTTGCGTATGGTTCGTCGATAGGTTCAATTTGATGGTGCCGATTTCAGAACTTACCAAGTTCACGATGATTGATTGGCATGCTAATCACAATTTTAAACAAAAGTGCACTTGTTGACATTCAGGTTACAAAACTTAACCAAAACAATTTAGACTCACCCCAACAACTTTTAACGAGAATGACTGGATGCGCAGGCTGACATTAGCCCTTTGTTTGACCCTTTGGCTCCCTACGCTAGCCAATGCCCAAAGTTTGCAAGACAAGTGGCAAACTCTGTATCAATTGAGCTGGCAATCGTCTCCTATCTCAGTTTCTCAGAAAGAGTTAACCCAATACCCGAAAGCACTTCTTCAGGAAAGCAGCCGCTACCCGGATTTCAACAAATTCAGTTGGGAAGACATCGCCGCACTAGCCTCGATACAAGATCACTGCCGAGCGATTGAAAGTGCCAACCCTTCTTTGAACGATGCCATCGAATTCGAACTCGCTGTGTGTCAGCAACAACCTTTGGATTCAATCTGGTTCGCGGCACACTCAAAACGACACCCTGCAGGTGGTAGCTTCGCTGATCGTTACGTAGCTCGTTACCCAGAAAACAGTGAGCAGATTCATCCGTTTTTGAGTATCAGTAATCCTTTGCATCCGTTATTTTCCAAGCTAGAAAACTTAACCGCACAAGGCAGAGAAGCACTGCTCAATGGATACCGCGCTTGGCAACAAGGTGATGTGCTTTGGTTGAGTGGCGAACAAGGTTGGAAAGCGATTCCATCGGAGATTTGGAAGCCTATTGCCGAGCAACAAGAAGTGACCTTGTCAGGTGAAAGCTGTTCTTTTCGTTACAGTAACCTGTGCCTGAGCGAGTCAAGCAACGACAACCTGATCATGAAAACTCTGATCTTTACATTGCTGTTTACATTGTTATCCGGACTCGGCAGAGTCTTATACCTAAGAACAAAACAACGAAAAGAGAGGCAGTTCATTTTACAGCTTCTTACTCATGAACTGCGCACACCAATTACTAGCCTAGGTCTAACTGTCGAGATGTTCAGAAATCGTTACGACGATTTTCCCGATGAGACCCAAGGGGCAGTTTGGCGTTTAATCTCAGACTATCAAAGGCTTTCTCAGCTCACCGAAAACAGCAAAGTGTATCTAAGTTCGGATCAGTCCGAACCTTTGTTGAAGCAAAATGCATCATTGGAAGAGTGGCTCGACCATGTCTGCGAAAAGCACAATATTGCTTATCAATGTGAAGCAAGAGATGTTGAACTTAACCTGCCTTATTACTGGCTAACCATCTGTTTAGATAACTTGATCAAGAATGCCAAGCAGCACGGACAAGGTAAGGTTTTAGTTAAGGTCTCCCTTGCAGATAAACTGAGAATCGAGGTACAAGATGAGGGTCACTTCCCCTCTTTGATACAACGACTTATTTCAAGAACAACACCGTGCGGCAATCACAAACAAGATAATATGGGCATAGGCCTGACTATTGTCGAACACTTGATGAAGCAAGCGAATGGCCGTCTCATCATTCTCCGTAATCCAACCCGATGTATTTTGGAAATCGCTTATGAACACCCTACTGCTGATTGAAGACGACCCACTGCTTGGGCAAGGCCTCGTCAGCTTCTTTGAGTCCAATGGTTATCAATGCCTTTGGGTGCAAGATGCTCAGAGTGCCAGTAAGCTGTGGTTACGTGCCGATCTCGTGGTGCTTGACCGACAACTTGAAGACGGCGATAGCTTGCGACACTTACCGAATTGGTTACTACTCAAAGCGCTACCTGTAATAGTGTTGACCGCCAAAGTTGAAGTTCAACAACGTGTTGAAGGTTTAATGGCAGGCGCCAAAGATTACGTGACTAAGCCATTTTCGAACGATGAATTGCTTGCTAGAGTCATTACGCAGCTTCGGCCGTTAGGTGTTAGCCACTTAAATTACGCTAATATCCAAATCAACTTGTCGGAACGGATCGCTTATCTGGATGAAAGTCCAATCACGTTGAAACCTAAAGAGTTTCAGCTCTTGGTACTGTTTATTCAGAACCAAAGTCGTGTGTTTCACCGAGATGAGTTGCTCAATAAAATTTGGGGTTATCAAGCATTCCCAAGCACAAGAACCGTTGATAACCACATACTGCGTTTACGTCAAAAGCTACCAACGCTAAATCTAGAGACGCATCGTGGAGTTGGTTATCGTTTGGCTGGGGAATCACAATGAAAGTAAGCTCTCTAACAGCACTGTTCTGCACATTACCCTTTGCGTGTAATGCGGCTTGGTTTACAAACACGCCATTGCAACACACCTATCAATCGCTGCTCGATAATCAGCCGCAAGTGGCATGGCAAGAACTTCAAATCGCGCTTGATCAGGCAGAGCTTAATAGTCAGCTTTGGCTGCCCGTTAAACAAGAAATACTAAGTCGAACTCAATGTGGAACCACTCTTGAACAAAGCGCTGCACCCAACAATCACATCCAAGTCAGCTTTATCAAACGCCACGGTCTTTCATCACAAGGCTATCAGATTAAAGTGTCTGCGGAGCAGTTGAATAAAGCAGTAGACGATCAAACACAGCGTATCTCTTTGGTTTCACCTCAGGGGAAAGTGGTTATCGACGGGCAACTCAATTCAGATGTCGAATATCAAGAGATCGAAACCAGTGAGATGTTCATCAAACCGGAATCGGGTGTTTATCAGTTAACGATAGGTTCGAACAACTACCCTATTATTGTTGCTTTAGACGATAACAAGCGATGGCTAACACTCGAAAGCAAACTCAACGACCCGCGCATTGTGGTAACGCCACCCAAGGTGATCGACAACTGCCCGGACACCAATGTGAGTTGGCAATGGTTTGATGAAAACTACGACATGTTAGGTTTCAAGGTACCAATCAAGTCACTTGAAACAACAGTTCCGACAGAAAGCCCTTCGGCAACTAAAGCCAAACATTTGAGTGCATCGGTTGAAATGTTTGAATACCAAGGTGCGATTGAAATCCAATATGTCCAGCGTGTCGCGATGCCTTTCTAAGTTAAGCTCGCTATACAATGGCATTAAACGCCTAAGGGAAAGAATAGAGACATATAGGTGACAAAACACCAACGCGACTTGGGTGTAATGACCGTACTTACCCTTTACGGAATCTAGATATGGTCAACGTTCGTCATCAACTTAATTTTACGTCTTTTGCTATTGCGGCTCTATTCACGACTTGTGCGCTCTCTGCAAACGCACAAGATAATCAAATCGCCCTTATAAGCAATAGCCACACCACCAACAACGCCAACAACATAGTGTCGATTTCAACAAAAACATTAGCGATAGATTGGAATGGCTTAAGCGTGAATAGCACTGCTTTGACCGTTGATCGTCAACCTCAAAAAGTTACTCACCTAGTCATAAACTCAAAAACCAAGGCATCTTGGACACTCATGCCGAGCGGAATCAATGTTGAAGCTGAGTTGAAGCAAGATAATCTTCTCGTCCAATTCACCTTACCTTCAAACACACAGGTAAAGCGAAATCACCCCATTGAACTCGTTTGGTTTGACCTAGCAGAACAACAAACTCAGACTCTATTTCTGCCCTTTAGTGAGGGGATTCGCGTACCGACCAACAACAAGCAATGGGCCAATTACTTAGTCGAAAACCATTCAGGAAGTAACACCACTCAAGACTTAAAAATGCAATTTTGGACGGTACAACAGAACGATCAATTCATCAGTTATCAGTTGATTAACCCGACAAACAACCAATTGTTCTTTTCTGATGCGCCATCGGATGTGCCATCGGACACGTCCTCTGATGAGAAGACCAAGATTGATATGAGCGCTTCGCACCAATTTACAACGTTGAATCAATCACAGCCTTTTACGGTTCGGATAACACTTGGAGACTCTTGGTTAGATGGCGCTAAACAATACCGAGATTGGCGCATTAAAAATGGACTCTCCGAATCACTTGTCGAAAAGCAAAAGCGTAGCCCTGACGTGAGCAAGCTAATTGGTGCGAGCCACGTTTATCTGTTTGGTAAAGACCCATTGAGCATCCAAGATGTGAGCGATTGGTGGGGATTAAAAGCCTGGTATCTCGAGGGCTCTCAATTAAACATTTCAGGTGAAGCAAAGCGAGAGTTATCCCCTCTGTCTAAAAGCAAAAATTGGTTTAGCCAGTATCACAAACAGCTGCTGTTGGACTCTATTAGCCAGTCATTACAAAGCTTGTATCCTGTTGCAACACCAACACTGGCTGATAACACCATTAAAGCTCAACATACCGCAGCTCAGAGCAAGAAAAGCTGGTTGATTAAGCATGCTTCCTCTTATCTCAATGCACCTGAAACTTGGGGGCAAGCCTTATCATCGGATATGGTCAACAATCTGAACAAAGCAGGATTAAACAAGCTTTGGTTAGGCTTCGATAACTGGATACCAGCTTTCTATCAACCGAATGCCGTTGAACTGGCTAAACAATCTGGTTATCTGGTTGGAACCTATGACTCCTACAACACAGCCATTCCTGCGAAGCTCAATGACAACTGGCTAACCGCCCAATTACCAAAGCCGATGCGTCAAAGTTGTGCTATTGAAATGGCGGATGGCAGTTTGAAAAAAGGATTTCGAGGAAACGGTTTTTACTTGAATCCGAATTGCCATTTGGGTTACGTAAAACAGCGCGCTGTAGACATCATGCGTTTTGGTCACTTCAATAGCCTGTTCCTAGATGTTG
This sequence comes from Vibrio lentus, assembly GCF_030409755.1. NCBI lineage: Bacteria > Pseudomonadati > Pseudomonadota > Gammaproteobacteria > Vibrionales > Vibrionaceae > Vibrio > Vibrio lentus. The sequence goes on along the minus strand of NZ_JAUFQE010000001.1, from coordinate 374,811 downwards.
ATGCGACTGCGATGGCGCGTGAGGACTACAGCGATAACAGCAGTGAGTCGGATATGCTTTCTGCCTTCAATAACCGAATGCAGTGGTTAAGCGAGCAACCAGATTTGGTGCTTGGTTCTGAAGATGGCAATAGCCTGACGACAAAAGGCATCGCGTTTGCACACGGCTTAGAAACGGTCGGCTTTGGTTGGTCAGATAAAGAAATGAAAGAAGACCACCAATCACCTTATTACTTGGGTCGTTGGTATCCAGACCATAAACCTGACTTTTTCTTCAAGTCCGCTAAGGTCAAAGAACCCTACAAGTCATTGCTGTTTTCGTCTCAATACCGAATTCCGCTATACCAAGCCGTATTTCACGACGAAGTGATTAACACCCACCACTGGCATTCAGACAGCTTGAAATTCACCAATGCAAAAGCCAATCGTGATTTGACTGCCATGCTTTACAATACGCCAGCGATGGTTCACTTAACACGAGATGAAGCGTTATCGAGTTCAAGCCCAAGGCTTAAGGCTTTGAAGCACTATCAAGATGGATTTGAGCCAATACATGAGCAGCTATGGGATAAACAATTAGTCGATTTCATATGGTTAGACAATAGCGGTAAGGTTCAACAAACCCTGTTTGATGATGGCAGTAAGATCATCGCGAATTTCTCTGACCAAGCATTTCACCCAAACGGTGTCGATGTTGCGGCAACGTCTATCAAAGCCGTATTAAGTAATGGACAAGTCGTAGAGTGGAAACCAGAGCTCAATTGATCGAACTCTTATTTTTTCGCTAGTGAGTTCTTCAGTTCTTTGGCTTTCTATTTCGGACTAAAGAACTGAATACTTGTGTCGCGACTTAAGAGTGGTTAGAAAAAAGCTACTCATGCTTGCGGCTTTGAAATGCCGTGAGTAGATAATCAATGAATACCTTTTTGCGCTTGGGCATCAGTTGTCTGTCGGCATAAACCAAGCTTACTGAAACTTCCGGCATCTCATATTCTGGCAATAGGCGAACTAACCTACCCGTCTTAAAGTGCTCTCTACAAATAAACTCTGGTAACACCGCTAACCCAAGTCCATCCACACAAGCAGTAAGACACGCAGTAATCGTATTTACCCTCAACTGATAAGGTAAATCGATCAATACCGACTCACCTCCCTCCAACTGCAAATGCCACTTAGGTAAACGAGCAGCTTTATTTACCACTTCAATCAGACGAAATGGAGATTTTAAGTCTGAGGGCGTTTTGATTTCTCCAAACTGTTCCAGATATTCAGGGCTTGCCACAAGCGTTCTTTTTGAAGTGGTGAGATATCGAGACACCAGACTCGAATCCACCAATTCACCAATTTGCGCGTATAGATCAATACCCTCCGCAATGATGTCGACTTCTCGATTGGTCAATTCCAAATTCAAAGTCACATTCGGGTGTTCTTTTAAGAAACTGTGAATGTATTGCGCTAACACTTGATGCCCAAGCTCGACAGGAAGAACCACATTGAGAGGGCCTCTGATCAAGTCTTGATTGGCAGAAACCTCTAACTCAGCTTGGTTCATGATCTCTTGCATCTGCATACTCGACTGATAAAAGCGCTCACCCTCTGGCGTTAACACTAAACTTCGTGTCGAACGAGTGATCAACCTCACACCTAAATGCTGTTCTAACTCTGCCAGTTTTCGGCTGACGGTTGATTTAGTCATGTTGAGCGCCTCAGCGGCATGCGTAAAACTCCCACAATCAACCACTTGTGTAAAAACAGTCACAGCATTCAAGTCCATACTTATCTCCCAAACTCGCTATTAGTTAGATTTTTGCAACAGTGTTTCTCTTTTTTCCTATCTTATCAATCAATGAGATTCATTTACAATTCGTTACATCTAAATAAGAGCAAAAAGAGAAAGAGAAATGACAGAGAACAACAACGCTTCGCAACCAGTAAGCACAAAAAAACGTAAAAAAGCACCGCTTATTGCTACTGCGATCATGCTGTCATTGGGCTTAGCTGGCGCTGGATATTGGTATGGCTATGGCCAGTACTTCGAGTCAACCGACAATGCCTACCTACAAGGCGACATTACCAATATTAGTCCTAAAGTAAGTGGCTATATCGTTAAGTCTTATGTGAGTGATAACCAATCGGTTAAAGAAGGTGATTTGTTGGTTCAAATCGATGACCGTGATTACCAGTCAGCACTCGCTCAAGCCAATGCCCATTTAAGCGTGGTGCAATCAGACGTAAAAAATCTAGTGGCACAACAAACGTTACAACGTAGCAAAATTAACCAAGCAGAAAGCCGTGTCGATTCCGCACAAGCTGAATACGAACGTGCTATTCAGCAAGTGGTACGTTCTCGTAGCTTACTAAAACGTAACTACGCGTCTCAAGATGAAGTCGACAGCATGGCCGCACAGCAAAAAGTCACTCAAGCAGATCTCGAAGAAGCAAAAGCAAACCTCGTTGCGACCAACGATCAATTAACCGTTATTGCTAGTGAGATAGAACAAGCAAACGCATCGGTAACTGAAGCTCAAGCGCAAAGAGATCAAGCACAACTTAACCTTGATTACACCAAAGTGTACGCGCCAGCAGATGGTGTAATTGGCAAACGCAGCGTACGTGAAGGCTTGTTGATTCAAGCAGGCGCGCCATTGATGAGTTTAGTACCAAACAACCAAGTGTGGATTGAAGCTAACTTCAAAGAGACACAGCTAAGCGGCATTCATAAAGGTCAATCCGTAGAAGTTGAATTAGATGCGTTCCCGGGACAACCACTCGAAGGCGTTGTAGACAGCTTCTCCCCTGCTACTGGTGCAAAGTTTGCGCTACTGCCGCCAGAAAACGCGACAGGTAACTTCACTAAAATCGTTCAACGTGTACCGGTGAAGATCATCATTCCAGATCAGCAAGAGTTGAAAGGTCGACTGCTTCCTGGTTTGTCTGTGGTAGCGACCATCGATAAACGAGGCTAGACCATGAGTAACGCTGGTGTTGTCACCCACACTAATGATGATGGCGAGGTTTCAAGACGTCATTGGATCGCCCTATTTGGCGGTTTGATTGGCGCGTTTATGGCGATTTTGGATATTCAGATCACCAACTCGTCTCTCAAAGATATTCAAGGTGCGCTATCTGCCACCTTAGATGAAAGCTCGTGGATTTCTACGTCTTATCTAGTCGCAGAGATGATTGCTATCCCACTCAGTGGTTGGCTTTCTAAAGCGCTTGGTAAACGTCGTTATATTACGTGGACGACGGCTATTTTCACCATTTCATCTTTGTTGTGTTCGTTCTCTTGGAACATGACCTCGATGATTGTATTCCGTGCGATGCAAGGTTTTAGTGGTGGTGCTTTAATCCCTCTTGCTTTCTCGTTAGTGATTCAGCTTTTGCCTGTCAACAAGCGTGCCGTGGGTATGGCATTGTTCGGCGTAACAGCGACGTTTGCTCCGTCTATTGGCCCAACGTTTGGTGGCTGGCTTACTGAGAACTTCTCGTGGCACTATATTTTCTACATCAATATTCCACCGGCTTTGCTCGTGATCACCATGATCCGATATGGCTTGGATGATGAGAAACTCGACCTTGGCACGCTGAAAAAAGCTGACTGGTTTGGTATCGCGACCATGGCGTTAGGGCTCGGTTGTTTGGAAGTGGTGCTAGAAGAAGGTAACCGTGAAGAGTGGTTCAGTTCGAGCTTCATCATAGGTTTGAGTATTGTGTCTGCAGTAAGTTTGGTTTACTTCGTGATAAACGAACTCCAACACAAAAAACCGCTGGTGAATTTGCGGCTATTGCGAGATGGGCAGTTTGCTATGTCTTGTATCGCTTATTTGATTCTAGGGATGGCGCTGCTCGGCTCTATTTATGTTTTGCCAATGTATCTCACTCAAATTCAGCAATATAACGCGATGGAGATTGGTGAAGTCTTGATGTGGATGGGTTTCCCACAGTTGTTGATATTCCCAATCGTCCCTAAGCTGACGCAAATCATTAAGCCTAAGTACTTGGTGACCTTTGGTTTCGCGATGTTTGGCTTCAGTTGTTACGTGAATACACATATGACGATTGATTTTGGTGGCCAACAGTTGATCTTGTCCATGGTTCTACGAGCTATCGGTAGCCCGTTTATTATGGTTCCCCTGTCTTTGGTTGCGATGAAAAACATCAGCAAAATGGACACACCTGACGCTTCGACCTTAACCAACGTAATGCGCAACCTAGGGGGTGCTTTTAGTATCGCGATTATTGCTACGTTGTTAGATAACAAAACGCGCGAGCATTTGGCTCATATCAAAGAGTCGCTGCCTTCAGTGAGCCAATTGGGTTGGCAAACGCTCAAAGATCAACAAGCGTTCTTTATCCAATCAGGAAGTGATGCCGCGACAGCAATGCAACAAGCGCAAGCGAGCTTACTTGGAACCATGCAACGTGACGCCGCTATCATGGCTTATAACGATGTGTTCTTAATGATGACGGCATTCTTAGCATTAGCTGCGGTATTAATCCTTAATATGCGAGATTAGACTTAGAAGCTCCTTTCAGGCTTCCATATCGACAACAAAGCCAAGAATAGAAAGTAAAACAATCGAGTGCAGAGTAAAGAGGCAAGCTTATTAGCTTGCCTCTTTTTGTTGGTAAAGCTGGTATCACCATGCAAAATACAGGTCAAAAAATAGCCATAGAACGAGTTTCATTGATGTTATCGAATACTCTTTAATTACCAATAGTTTATTGAGCGATTACATGTGATCTAGACACCTTGACAATGTGCAACCTGACACCTAAATTAAACATAACATTTGGTATTGAGGAAAATGGATTTGACCTTACCACCAGACCTACGGGTTTTGATTGTCGACGACTCTAAAAGTGCAACGATACTTATCAAGCAACAATTGGCGAGCCTTGGCATTGCGCGTGACTGCATTTTTATTGCAACCGATTATCGACAAGCCATTAAAGCGGTCGAGACGCACTCTTTTCACGTTCTCCTCATTGATTACCACTTAGAGCAATCTTTCACGGGTTTTGAATTATTGGGAATTCTGTATCGAAATCGACTTATCGACCACACAGTCGCGACGATTTTGCTCTCTGGTGACATGCGCCAAGAAACGGTATTAACCGCCCTTTCAGGCGAGGCTCATCATTTCATTTCTAAGCCGATTCATACTCAATCATTAGGTAAGAAAATCCAAAGTTCGGTGTTCGAGTCGCAGCAAATCGATCAACTAAATCGTCTCTACCCGATTAACACACCAGACTTACTTAAACAGGCGCTCAGCATCCCCAGTAACCAAGTGAATGTTCAGTTCGAAGCGACACTGATTGAACACTTAATTGCAGGTCAAAAGTGGGACTTGCTGTCGAATGTTATCACTAACTCGAAAACGAAAATGCACCCGACCAAGTTAGTGGCTGAGGCATTAATTTTAGACAGCTTAGGTAAGCCAAACCTGGCGATAGAGAAACTGCACAATTATCTGATTGTTCAGCCATTGTCATTGAACGTGATTGATTGCTTAAGCTGCATCTATGAAAAGCACAAGATGCTGTTACCTGCTCTCAAATTGGCGATTCGCGCATTTGAAATGACACCAAGCATCAGCCACAGAGCAATCAGAGCGATCGACTTAGCTGAAAACTCAGACAATACCCATATGCTAATTAAGCTTGGGGAAATGTATGCGACACACATTTCGTCCGCTGACATTGATCTTATTCATTCCATAGGTACGCATTACGACTCTCTGAAAGCGACCTATCAACGTGAAACTCAAACACAGAACAAACGGATGTTACTTGAGCACGCCAACCAATTTACTGAGCTGGTTAATTTAAAGCTGCCAGCAAAGCTACAACAACAAGTGTTAGCAAGCCTTGCTCTGTTTCAAAGCAGTATATTGCTGATAGAAAACAGCCCATCGGTTGCACATAAAAAAGTAATACGAGCAACCAAGCTTTTATCGAATCAATTTTTCAACCAACCCACTTCGCTGCTCGCTCAGCTGCTGCCTTTGCTCAGTCATTTTGGCGAATACTCTTTATACCACTTAGTCGCAGAATGCCTTAAATCGCGCGGCGAGCAGGTACAGGAGCAACTTGCGTCAAACACAGCCGACCCTTCGACCTGCATCAATATTGGAAATTCGGGGTCGATCCAAGAATTAAAAGATTACATTCACAATTACCCCTATTCAGTCGCCGCTAAACTTGACTATCTATATGCCGTCAATAACGCTCAAATAGAAGCAAACCTTAGCGACGAATACATAGAAGAATTGACACAACTAGAACTTCCACCCAGATGGAACCAGTGGGTCAGTGATTCATCAAGGTATGGTTTTTCCACTAAACCACCTAGTCCATTTTCAACAAGCAGCCGACAGGAGTCTATATGCTAGATTTTGATGCTTTAAATGCCTACTTAGATAATGACAGAGAAGTAATTTTCGCTGTGCTGTCTGTGTATCAAGAAGACCATGGCAATTCATTAGAAGAGATACAAGAACTGGTACAGCAGCAGGATTGGGGCAAGCTTCATTTTACGGTGCATACATTGAAAGGCATCTTAGCCAGCTTCGGCGAAGAAACGGCCACTGTGGCCTTAGAAAGAGTCGAGCAAAATACGCTTAATAAACTTGCGCCTCAAGATGATGATCTTTCGGTTATCTACAGCGAAGTAAAGATCATTAATCAGCAAATTGATGAAGTGCTTAGCACTTATTAATAAATTCACTGAGCTTGTTTGACAACAGATTTTCAAACGTTACGCAGTGACCAATACCAGCTGTACAGATTAAAGAGTTGGGGAACTTTGGCAACATTGAACCTCGACTCTTGCCATTTTCTCTTCATTACTCCCTGTCAATTACAGAGTCCAAATACACCTATAAATTCACCTCACTTATCTACATATAACGATGCATAACACGTGCTTTATAAACCCTGCATGTTCATGTTTTATCTGCAATAACGCCCCTCTCAATAAGATGCAACTTAGTTAAATATTTGTAGTTCTTTTTGTGACAGTAACACACGAAATTGCATTTTATTTATTGGTAAAGAAGAAACTGTTATCTACACTCTAATGAAACCAAGCGTTAATCACTTGGTGGCATAATAATAAAAAAATAAAACGTTCAGTCGGCTAAAAAAGGACAAGGAAATGAACAATGACAGTTTTGCTGCGTTTCAGGGGCTCACGAATGAAACTCCCATTAAAGAATCATTTTCTACTGCTACAGAACCTTATGCTCACTATCTAAAAGATATTGTGGGCATTGATCTGTTGTCGCGTGAAGATGAATTGTATTACGCAAAGTTGAATCGTGCGGGTGACAAACAAGCGCGCGACGTAATGATCGAATCGAACCTACGCCTCGTTGTAAAAATCGCAAAAAGTTATCTAAAACGCAAAGGCAACAACTTCACACTGCTCGACCTCATCGAAGAAGGGAATATTGGCTTGATCAAGGCCATCGATAAATACGACCCTGAACCTGGCTATCGTTTTTCGACTTATGCTGTGTGGTGGATTCGCGAAAATATTGAAGCGGCTTTAATGAACAAAGGTCGTACCGTTCGCTTACCTGCTCATTTGTGCAAAGAAATTAATAGCCTTGCATCAAAGAAGCTCGATGTAAGCAAAAAAATGCGCAAAGAAATCTCGATCTCAGAATTATCGAATAGCTCAGGTGTAAAAGCTGAACGTGTCGATCAACTGGTCGCATTAAGCGGGTTTATTGATGTAACAACAACGGTTGGTATTAGCCACGCGCCACTCGTACTTGAACAGTGCGAAAGTGAATGCATCCCCGACCCTCAACAAGATTGTGAAGACCAATCATTTACACATGCGCTAGAGCAGATCATAAACACACTGCCACCTAAATTGCAGAAGGTTCTTATTCACCGTTTTGGTTTCTTCGATAACAACGTGAAGACGCTATCCGAAGTGGGAGAAATGTTGGATGTGAACGTGTCTAATGAGCGAGTTAGACAGATGCAGAAAGAAGCGGTCGAGAGAATTCAAAAACGACTGAAATTTGATGGTTGGGTATAAGTCGCACCTGTATAGAATTAGGTGAAAATAGCGGTTAGTAAAAACTGTAACGTTAAGTAAAGAAAGAAAGAACCTTAAGGGTGAGCCTCAAAGCTTGCCCTTTTTGTTTGTCTACTTTCTTAGCAAACTTAAGTCCTCATAAACACTCAAAACAAGCAATCATGGTCAGCGAGCCCAGACTGCGTTTGATCACCTTAACGAAGTGGCTCTTTCGCTGCGTAGAATGAGATAATTGACATAGGTAGTTTCAAGGCAGTCTTGTTCCCACAACGACAAGATACGCTTAGTCGCAAAGTAATAGTCTTTGTTCCTCAATAACATGCCAACCGTGCGGCTGAGTTTCTCAAATCGAACTTGGTCACTTGCAGAAATATAATCGTCTTCACTTTGAATAATTGGAGCCAAACCATCGGCAAACCAATTATTTAGAATTTCTCGCATCTCCAATTCAGACTCAGGCACATCCACACTCGACAACTCACGATGTTGAGGTGGTGGCACGATGTATCTCGACGCTTGTGGCGAACTGACATATCGATACATGTCGTCCCTCCTTTTAATTAACTCTTCTAATAATTAAGGACATTTTTATCTGTTCTCAAGTTTATTTAGCGAGACAAAAACAAATAAAAAAGCCACGCAAAGGCGACTCTGCATGGCTTTAACGAGGGCAACATTACGCTGCCCTGCCTACTTGTCGTTTTAGACTAAAACTAAGCACTCTCGATTAAATCGAGCTTTGGTCGAAGTCGTTGCCTTGATCGGTTCCAGTTTGAGAATCTGAATCGAAGCTTCCAGAGTCGTCCGTGAAGTCAACACCTTGATCTTGACCACCAGAACTTGTCCAATCGCTACCCCCGGATTCCATACCCGCCATGTCTGGTTGCTGCTCTTGAGTAGAACCTTGCATGGTGTATTGATCATCGACTTCAACTTCCACAGAGCCGCTTGCACCGTCTATTGAGCTACCCAATTCGTCATAACCTTGGAATTGGATCTCGCTAGTACCTTCGTAACCCTCAGGAAGTTCAACCGATACAGACTGCTCTAAATTGCCGCTGATTGTGAAACTACCATCACCGTTATCCAATGCGTTACTCACAGTAGATCCCTCAGGTAAGCCAGACATTTCAGCATAATCAACCGATTCGTTACCACTCACCTCATCTGGAATCGAGATAGAGATAGTATCGCCCGGAGCCGCCGTTACATCAGCCACGCTGTCTTCGGTTTCTGTATCTTGAGCTTGGTCATCAGCTTGTTGTGCCACTTCCACTTGCTGATCTTCTGTTGCTTGAGCAGCTTGAACTTGTGGTTCATCACTTTGTACTGAATCATTGGCTACTTGGATACTTAAGCTATGGCTCGACACCTCACCACCATCGTTAACGTCGACATTCATCGCTAAGTTGCCGTCAAAGTCTTCGTTTGGCCAGTATGTCCATTCGCCTTCACCAGATTCAGCGAAGAAGCCTGCATCGTTCGCGTCTGCAACATCAACAACTTGTGCTGTATCGCTAACGCCCAACTCATCCACCAGCTGAGACTCTGTGATAGTTAGTGAACCATCATCCGCTAAGGCATAACCTTCACTCGCAGCTGCTTCATCGCCACCTTGGATATCCACGTTGAAGAAGCTTTCGATGCGGTTTTCGCCATCGGTCGCTATAAATCCAACTTGGACATCTCCGGTGTAATCTTCAGCAGGTGTGAATTGATAGTTACCTTGGTTATCGCTCTCTATCACGCCCTGACCTTCCATCAAGCTCACTGACTCAATGCTCAAGCTATCGCCCTCTGCATCACTCAGGTTCGCTAACATATCTTGATCAGTGAACGACAAGGTAGCGTCCGCTGCAATTTCAGTGGTTGTGATGCTGTTCACTTCTGGTGCTGCATTCTCTTGTGAATCGCCCTCTTTCACGACCACGCCAGTTTGCTCATCATGAAGCACGCCATCTTTATCGACCACGTAAGCAATGTCTGCTTCGCCAGTAAAGCCCGGTGCTGGTGTGAATGTCCAAGTGCCATCACCATTATCGACAATCTCACCTTGGCTGCGGTCTGCTAGATGAACCAGTTTCACTTCATCGTCGCTGTCTGCATCCACATTCTCAGCCAATCCGATTAGATCATCAGCGGTTAGGATAATGGAATCACCCGCCACGGTTTCGAAGTCACCAGAATCGATGCCATCTTCAAACGCTTCTGGTTCATCCCCGTAATCGACCGTTGTTGCACTTACGGTTACGAAGAACTCACCATGGAAGTCTTCAGGAGGCGTCATTTGAATGTTTGAAATATCCCAGTCGAACAGGTCGATGTATTGACCCGGCTCAGTGATCATCACGGTGTTCACACCATCGGTTACCTCGAATCCAACAGGGAAACCTGTCATCACCAAGTTACTTAGTGTTTCTGAATCATCGACTAGGCCAACATTCAATCCTAAGTGACCAGTTTCATCTTCACCGAACACTAATGGACCGTCATGGTCAGTTGAAATTACCGCGCCATCTGCGACAGGACGTACGTACACCGGAACATCGAGAACCGTTTCGAACTCACCGTCACTCACGACAACTTGTAGGTCAGAGACGCCTGCAAAGTCGCCTGTTGGTGTGAATGTCCAAGTACCATCACCGTTGTCTGTTACTTCACCACCATCTTCACCGTCTGCGGTAATAATGCGTGAAACAACAAGGTCTGCGGTATCAATGTCACCGAACAAGTTCATCAAGTCGCCAGCATCGAAGGTGAATGCGCCATCTTCGTTTGTGGTCATCATTGCGTTGCCGACGTTAAACGGTGCGTCGTTAACAGGAATGACATCCACATTCAGCGAACCATCGACCACTTCTTCACCGTCAGTTGCTTGATAACCGAGTTCTACTAAGCCATTGAAGTCTTGAGTAGTCACTAAGTGATACATGCCGTCTGGTTGCTGAGTTAAGGTTGCATTGGCTGGAGCACGAACTGTGATGCTCTCAATGCTGATCTCGTCGCCATCAAGGTCTGTGACTTGATCCGCGATGTAAGCTGGGTCAATCACCATGACCACATCTTCTTCGCCTTGCATCTCAATCATTGGTGCTTCAGGTGCATCGTTCACTGGCGTGACATCGATGTTACCGTCGACTGAGATTGTCTCTTGGCCATCGCTAACGTTAAACGTCATTGGCACATCGCCATTGAAGTTTTCGTTTGGCGTAAATGACCAAGTACCATCTTCGTTGTCTAGCAACTCACCCAAGCTAGGGTCTATTTGTAGACCAGAAGCCGACAACTCGTCTGCGGTGTTATCAATGTCGGTAGCTTGAGCTAACAACATGTCTTGTGTGATAAGAATGGTGCTGTCTTCGGCTGTGGTTAGTTTCACATCCTCAGATTCAGGTCCATCATTCACAGCCAGAACTTCAATACCCGCCGTTGTTGTTGCAGTCGCACCGTCATCGTCGGTTACAACCACATCTAGGCTGATATCACCGTTAAAGTTCTCACTCGGTGTGAAGGTCACAGAACCATCATCGTTTTGAACCAATTCGCCGTCAGAGCCTGTGTAAGTCACGCTTTCAAGCGACACCTCACCATCAACGTCTGAGCTGTTCGCAATCAACTGCTCAGGGCTAATGGTAATCGTGCCGTCTTCGTTCATTTGGTAAGAGGTAGAACCCGCCACTGGTGCATCATTCACATCCGTTACGGTCACATCAATATTGGCATCGACTGTCTCAGTGCCATCAAACACTGTGAAGCCAAGGTTTACATCGCCATTGAAGTTCTCGTTTGGAGCAAAGCTGTAAGTACCATCACCGTTATCAGTGAACACACCTTCTGCGCCCGTGTAAGACACGTCCGTAATAGACAGGTCATCTCCGTCGATGTCTGCAGCTCCTGCTAGTAGATCTGCATCCGTGAAGATTAGCGTTCCATCTTCCTCAACAGTGAAGCTTTGGTCAGCGGCTGTTGGTAAGTCATTAACAGGGTTAACCGTTAGGTCGACACCTGCTTGAACAGTTTCAAGGCCATCTGACACATCGAAGCTTAGGTCTATGTCGCCGTTGAAGTCAGCATCAGGAGTGATAGTAAATGAACCATCATCGTTCGCTGTTACAGTCGCATTGTCGCCTGCAGATAGGTTGCTTGCGGTCAGTGCATCACCATCAACATCGGATGCGTTAGCCAGCAACTGCTCTTGAGATAGCGTAATTGAACCGTCTTCATCAACCGAGTAAGCCACGTTTCCAGCCACTGGTGTGTCGTTAACTGCAATGACTTCAATACCAGCGGTGGTTTGAGCCGTTGCACCATCGTCATCAATAACTGTCACATCAAAGTTGATGTCGCCGTTAAAGTTTTCGTTTGGTGCGAACGTTACCGAACCATCTTCATTTTGAACCAAGATACCGTCTGCACCTGAGTAGCTCACGCTATCAAGCGACACTTCACCGTCCACATCGGAGCTATTAGCAATCAACTGCTCGGGGCTCAATGTGATGGTGCCATCTTCGTTCATTTGGTAAGACGTTGCGCCTGCCACTGGAGCATCATTAACGTCTGTTACCGTTACGTCAATATTTGCACCAACCGTCTCTGTACCGTCAGATACTGAGAAGTCCAGACTTACATCACCGTTGAAGTTCTCGTTTGGTGCAAAGGTGTAAGTACCATCGCCATTGTCGGTAAACACACCCTCTGCGCCAGTGTAAGAAACATCGGCAACTGAAAGCTCATCACCATCAATATCAGAAGCACCCGCTAGCAGTTGCTCGTCTGTAAAGGTAAGTGAACCGTCTTCTTCAATGGTGTAAGCGACATCTTCTACAACCGCGATGTCATTCACTGGATTCACAGTAAGCTCGGCCGTTGCAACAACCGTTTCAGTACCATCAGAAAGGTCGAAGCTAAGGTCAATATCGCCATTGAAATCGGCATCCGGTGTGATAGTAAATGAACCATCATCGTTTGCCGTAACCGTCGCGTTATCACCTGCGGTTAGGTTGGCAGCGGTAAGATCATCGCCGTCCACATCCGATGCTTGAGCAAGCAGTTGCTCTTGGCTTAGCGTGATTGAACCATCTTCATCCACTGAGTAAGCCAAATCGCCAGATACTGGAGCATCGTTAACCGCGATAACTTCAATACCCGCAGTGGTTTCAGCCGTTGCACCCTCTTCATCAGCAACGGTCACATCTAGACTGACATTACCATTGAAGTTTTCATTTGGTGCGAAGCTGTAAGTACCATCGCCATTGTCGGTGAAGATACCGTCAGCGCCAGAGTAGGAAACATCGCTAACGGATACATCACCCTCAATATCTGAGCTGTTTGCAAGAAGCTGTGCATCAGAAATAGTAATCACGCTATCTTCGTCAACACTGTAGGTCGTTGAACCTGCAACCGGTAGGTCATTGACGGCAATTACGTCGATACCAGCGGTTGTTTCAGCGGTTGCGCCATCTTCATCCATAACAGACACATCAAGGCTGATGTCACCGTTAAAGTTTTCGTTTGGCGAGAAGGTGTAAGTACCATCACCATTATCAGTGAACACACCATCTGTGCCGCTGTAGCTGACATCGCTAACAAACACTTCCCCTTCAACATCTGAGCTGTTCGCCAGAAGTTGCGCATCGCTTAGGGTAATGCTGCCATCTTCTTCAACACTGTAAGCGGTGGTTCCAGCAACCGGTACGTCATTAATTGGCACAACTTGAACATCAATATTCGCCGATACAACATCCGTACCGTCACTCACATCGTAAGTTAGGTCGACGCTGCCATTGAAGTTCTCATTTGGAGCGAAGGTATAAGTGCCATCGCCGTTATCCGTAAACACACCTTCGGTGCCTTCGTAGTTAACCGATTCAACAGAAAGGTCGTCGCCATCGATATCCGTTGCACCAGCGAGTAACTGCTCATCAGTGAAGGTTAATGAGCCATCTTCATTGATGATGTAGTCATGGTCGTAAATAACCGAAAGGTCATTAACTGCTGTTACGGTAACGTCAAGTTCCGCAGGTGTAACCCCTCCGTTGCCATCGTCCACGTTGTAGCTAATGGAGAATTCACCGTTGAAGTTCTCTTCCGGAGTAATGGTGTAAGTGCCGTCACCATTGTCAGTGATAAGAGCGTTCTCAATTGAAACATCTCCAACACTTGATTCGTTACCACCCGTCTCACCAGAATCATCACCTTCATCGCCGGTTAGCAATTCAGAGATATCAATGCTGTTTTCATTCGCAAGCGCTTCTTCTGCCGTTGGCAAATCAAACGCGTTTTGTGTACCGACATCTTGGCTTGGAACAATAACGCCGTTCACGATATCAAATACATGCCAGTGGTCACCCGATGGGTTTTCAGATAAGTCAGGACTAAAGGTTTCAACCAATGTATCGCCAACAAACACCTGAACCTGTACATCTTCAACACCATCCACATCCCAACTTCTGCTGGTGTAGTTGTGTACTGAATAGTGCATGTCAGCATCTTGATAATTTGGAATAGTGATGGTTTCAGGACCACCGCCATTCGTGTCATCCACATCTTGCTGAACGACATTACCTTCGCCCAAATCGTGGCTCATGTCGCGATAGTAAATATGGTCTAGCTCATTGCCATTTTCTGTATCGTAGAGCCATAGATGGTTGTCCATATCACGTGGGCTTTCACCCCATGTGACCACGATACGCATATCTGTTTCTTCAAGTACTTCAGATATTGCAGTTACGCCACCGTTGGTATCTTCACCAGCTGGAACTAGGAAACTGCTGGTAATAGAGCCGTCTTGTTCAATAGTAACGGTACCTTGGTCAACAACAGGACCGCTTACAGAGTAGTTACCGGATTGATCCGTCACCGCTGTGTAAGAGTGACCCGCGTTGTCGGTTAACGTCACATCCGCACCTGCGATTGGATTGCCAGTTTCAGCATCCAACACGGTACCGGTTACGGTTGTTTCATCACCCGGCTCTCCGATAATTGCGGTCATGTCATCGTCTTCGATGTCAGTCGCGAATTGTAGGAGTTCTTCTTGAGTAATGGTGTACGAACCATCCTCTTCAATGGTTATCGCCACATCAGCAGAAACAATTGGCGCGTCGTTAACTGGATCAACCGTCAAGCCTAAGTTAGCGGCAATTGGTGTGTCGCCATCGCTGATGCTGTAGGCAACATCGATGTAGCCATTGAAGTTCTCGCTTGGAGTGATTGAGAACGTGCCATCGCCATTATCGACAATTGTTGCATCGTCACCCACTAAGGTTAAGTCGGAAGCGACAAGCTCATCACCTTCAATATCCGCGGCATTCGCAAGTAACTGCTCCTGCGTGATAGTAATGGTGTTGTCTTCATCAACATTGGCATAAACATCGTCGTTAGTTGGCAGGTCATTAACAGGGTTAACCGTCAGATCGGCGTTCGCCACAATTGACTCAGTACCGTCCGAAATATCAAAGCTTAGGTCGATATCGCCATTGAAGTTAGCATCTGGCGTTACCGTAAAGGTGCCATCGCCATTATCAACAACGGATGCATTGTCGCCCGCGCTTAGGTTGCTTGCGGTCAGGTCATCGCCATCCACATCAGATGCTTGAGATAGCAACTGCTCTTGAGTCAGAGTAATAGAACCATCTTCATCAATGCTGTATGCCAAGTCACCCGATACTGGTGGATCGTTAATTGGAAGAACATCAATGCTTGCCGTCGTGGCCGTCGTTGCACCATCTTCATCGGTCACCACCACATCGAGGCTAACATCTCCGTCGAAGTTTGCGTTCGGCGCGAAGCTGAATGTTCCATCGCCATTGTCAGTAAAGATGCCGTCAGCGCCTGTGTAGTTCACGCTATCAATCGCCACTTCACCTTCAATATCAGAAGAGTTCGCCAACAGTTGCTCTGCACTGATGGTAATAACTTCGTCTTCATTCACTGAGTAGCTCGTAGAGCCAGCGATTGGTGGGTCGTTCACCTCAAGAACGGTAATTCCGGCAGTGGTCGCTTCTGTTGCTCCTTCTTCATCGGTAACAACAACCGCTAAGCTCACATCACCATTGAAGTTCTCGTTTGGCGAGAAGGTGTAAGTGCCATCACCGTTGTCTTCGAACACACCGTCACTACCAGTGTAAGTCACGCTATCAATCGAAACTTCACCTTCAATGTCTGAAGAGTTGGCTAATAGCTGTTCGTTACTGATCGTGATTGAGTTGTCTTCATGCACAGTGTAAGACGTACTACCCGCCACTGGTGGATCGTTCTCTGGTGTCACGCTGACATCAATGTTGGCCTGAACGGTATCCGTGCCATCTGACACATCAAAGTTGAAGTTCACATCACCATTGAAGTTCTCGTTTGGCGCAAAGCTGTAGCTTCCGTCGCCATTATCAGTAAGAACGCCATCAGCACCCGTGTATGTCACACCTTCTACCGTCAGGTCATCACCTTCAACATCCGTTGCACCTGTTAACAGGTCAGCGTCAGTGAAGTTAAGAACCCCATCTTCACCAATAGTGAATGCTTGGTCTTGTGGCTCTGGCGCATCATTGACTGGTGTTACCGTCAAGTCTAGGCCAGCAGCGACCATCTCTTCCCCATCGGTGACATCGTAACTAAATTCGATATTACCGTTGAAGTTTTCACTCGGAGTAATGGTGAAGCTGCCATCGTCGTTCATTTCAACGGTCGCATTTTCGTCATTAGTGGTTAGGTTGATTGCGGATAGATCATCACCATCAATGTCGACAGCGTGCTCTAGCAACTGCTCTTGAGTTAGCGTGATACTGTTGTCTTCGGCCGTAACGGCACTGATGTCACCATCAACTTCTGGAGCATCATTCGCTGGCGAGATGTGAATCGTCACATCTTGTGTTGCCGTTGCGGTTGTTCCTGTATCAACATCCGTTGATGTCGCATTGACCGTTAGTACCACATCACCATTGAAATCACCTGAAGGGATAAACTCAAGTCCTGCAAGTTCTTCTGGCTGTAGAGACCACGTGCCATCGCCGTTGTCGGTACCTGCAGAAAGCGAACTTCCCTCTGGTACATCTTCAATCAAGATAGCGAGATTTTCTGAACCATCGGTATCGGTTAACGCCGCATCAATATCCAGTGGTACTGGCGTATCTTCGGTACCAATAATTTGGTAATCCGCATCAGACACTGTGATTTCAATGTTATCGATGCCAAACGACTCATCACTCACACCTTGGTTCAAGGTTGAACCGAAGCCTAACTCAAGTTGGCCATCTTCAACTGGTACCGTTAGGTTGATTTGGTGTGCTTGGTCGTTCCAACCACTGAAGCCTTCACCTTGCGACACGCCGTGAACGACTTCACCCACTTCATTGCCAGCGGAATCGTACAACGTTGTCGTGCCATCTTGAGTTTGGAACGCCGAGTTGTCTAACGAAGTAAGCTCTTCGCCGCCGACAAAGATTTGGAATGACTCACCATCCCAAGAGTCAATTTCATAGAAGCTAAACGAAATATTAACTTCGCTCACATCACTTGGAATGTCGTAAGTTTTGCTGACTGCTTCATCGCCACCAGTGCCACCAATACGACCTAGCATGTCTCCTGATTCGAAACCTTGTGAGCTTTCAGTGCCTGTATTCCAGCCGTTTGAGCCAGACTCGAAGTTGTCTGAAGCAATCACCAAGTCAGATGCAATCGACAGCTCTGGCATATCAACCACAGATTGAACATCAATCGTCGCTTCTGCTGGTACTATCGCTGTGCCGTCATTCACATCGAAGGTCACATTTACATTGCCATCGAAGTTTTCATTCGGAGCAAATGTGTAAGTACCGTCGCCGTTATCAACCAGTGAACCACTGTCAGAAGCGACATTTTCAACCGATAAGTTATCGCCATCAATATCGCCTGCATTTTGCAGCAGTTGCTCTTCTGTGAAGGTAAAGCTCGTGTCTTCTTGAGTCACAAACTGTGGCTCACCGACTGTTGGCAAGTCATTGACAGGGTTAACGGTAAGATCAGCCGTTGCTTGAAGCGTCGCATCACCATCGGTAATGTCGAAGTTCAAATCAATGTCGCCATTGAAGTTCGCATCTGGTGTGATAGTAAAGCTACCGTCATCGTTTGCAGTGACGGTCGCATCACCACCAACGGTTAGGTTAGCCGCTGTTAAGTCATCGCCGTCAACATCGCTCGCTTGAGCAAGTAATTGCTCTTGGCTCAAGGTAATTGAACCATCTTCGTCCACACTGTACGCCAAGTCGCCCGATACCGGAACATCGTTAACAGGCAGAACATCAATGCTTGCAGTGGTAGTTGCGGTCGCACCGTCTTCATCGGTCACTACTACGTCTAGACTTACGTCACCGTCGAAGTTTGCGTTTGGTGCGAAGCTGAATGTGCCATCACCATTGTCAGTAAATATGCCGTCAGCGCCTGTGTAGTTAACGCTATCAATCGCCACTTCACCTTCGATATCAGAAGCATTCGCCAACAGTTGCTCTGAACTTATGGTGATAACTTCGTCTTCGTTCACTGAGTAGCTGGTTGAACCTGCGATTGGCGGATCGTTCACCTCAAGTACAGTAATACCCGCGGTTGTCGCTTCTGTTGCACCCTCTTCATCGGTAACAACAACATCTAGGCTCACATCACCATTGAAGTTTTCGTTTGGTAAGAAGGTGTAAGTACCATCGCCATTGTCTTCAAAGACACCGTCTGTGCCAGAGTAAGTCACGCTATCAACGGCAACATCACCTTCAATATCCGAAGAGTTAGCTAGAAGCTGCTCATCGCTGATGGTAATTGAGTTGTCTTCATGAACGGTGTAAGACGTGCTGCCTGCAACAGGCGGATCGTTCTCTGGTGTCACGCTGACATCAATGTTGGCCTGAACGGTATCCGTGCCATCTGACACATCAAAACTGAAGTTCACATCACCATTGAAGTTCTCGTTTGGCGCAAAGCTGTAGCTTCCGTCGCCATTGTCAGTAAGAACACCGTCGGCACCGATGTATGTAACGCCTTCAACCGATAGGTCATCCCCATCGATATCGGTAGCACCTGTTAGCAAGTCTTCATCTGTGAAGTTCAAGATGCCGTCTTCGCCAATGCTGAACGTTTGATCTTGTGGTTGTGGAAGGTCATTAACTGGATTGACGGTGAGGTCAGCCGTCGCAACCAGCGTGTCGGTACCGTCGCTAATGTCGAACGTTAGGTCAATGTCGCCATTGAAGTTCGCATCTGGCGTAATGGTAAAGCTACCATCATCGTTAGCAACAACTGTCGCGTCTCCATCAACCATTAAGTTAGAAGCAGTAAGGTCGTCTCCGTCTATATCGCTAGCTTGAGAAAGAAGTTGCTCTTGGCTCAAGGTAATTGAACCGTCTTCCTCTACGCTGTATGCCAAGTCTCCTGATACTGGAACATCATTGATTGGTAAGACATCAACCGTAATATGAGTGTCAACTTGAGCCCCGTCTTCATCTTGAATGGTCACATCCAACTGCACTTGGCCGTTGAAGTTTTCATTCGGTGCAAAGCTACATGTGCCGTCACCATTGATTGAGAAGATTCCGTCTGGGCCGTCGTAGTTGATCTCAACAAGTTGTACGTCACCTTCAATATCAGAGGCGTTCAGCAGAACTTGAGACTCATTAAAGGTCAGTACCGAGTCTTCATCGATAGTGTAAGACGTTGGGCCAGCAACTGGCGGATCGTTCACTTCTAGAACCGTAATGCCCGCAGTCGTCGATACGGCTGCATCGTCTTCATCCACAACAACCACATCAAGGCTAACTTCGCCATTGAAGTTCTCGTTTGGAGAGAAGGTGTATGTGCCGTTACCGTTGATTTCAAGCACACCATCATTGCCGCTGTAAGTCACGCTATCAATCGCCACTTCCCCTTCAATATCTGAAGAGTTCGCTAGCAATTGTTCGTTACTGATCGTAATGGAGTTATCTTCATGAACCGTGTAAGACGTGCTACCCGCCACTGGAGGATCATTCTCTGGCGTCACGCTGACATCAATGTTAGCGGTTACCGTATCGGTACCATCTGATACATTGAACGAGAAGTTCACATCGCCATTGAAGTTTTCGTTTGGCGCGAAGCTGTATGTACCATCGCCATTATCGGTTAGAACACCATCTGCGCCAGTGTAAGTCACACCTTCAACGCTTAGGTCGTCCCCTTCAATGTCCGTCGCACCTGTTAATAGGTCTTGGTCTGTGAAGGTTAATACACCATCTTCATTGACTGTAAATGCTTGGTCTTGTGCTTCTGGACCATCGTTCACTGGTGAAACGGTTAGCTCTAGATTGGTAGAGACAACATCATCACCATCCGATACATCGAAGGTGAAATTAACGTCACCGTTGAAGTCAGCGTCTGGCGTTAATGTGTAAGTACCATCACCGTTATCTGTGATAGTTACACTGTCGTCATCAGTCGCTAAGTTAAGCGCTGTTAGTTGGTCGCCATCGAGATCGCGAGCATTAGCTAACAAGTCTTCTTGCGTAATGATGATAGAACCATCTTCTTCCACTGTTGCTGCAACAGGAAGTGCTTCAGGTGCATGCTCAATGTGTGCGCCTGTCGCGTTAATGTAAATGGTTTGGGAAACCGTTTCAGAATCATCATTCGATAGCTCTGTTGCGGTTGCGGTTACATGAACTTCAAGCTGCTCATTGAAGTCTTCTGGTAACTGGATTTGTAGTGAGTTTTCGATAGCCGTTGTCGGTAAGTTCACCGTACCATCAGGGCCAACCGTCACTTCACCACTGTAGATTTGGCTGTTCACTTCACCGACATCGATTGTGAAATTGAAGTCTGAATAGTCAGCATCACCGCCGCCATACAAATCTTCAAATCCGTAAACGAGCTCGCCATCTTCATTAACCGTCGTGCGAGTATGCTCGATACCATCTTGGTTTAGCTGAGAGCTTGAACCACCATGGAAGATCGCGTCGCCATTCTGCCCTTGAACTACGGTTTCAGTGCCATCGGCAGCAACAAATACAAGTTGAGGATCAACCGTATCCATGTTTGCAGGCGATCCATCCGCTGCGCGGAACTCGTACTGACCTTCCTGCATCGCGTCAAAGTCATTGTGCTGATGTCCGTTTGGAATCAAGAACAGATTGAAACTTTCACCTTCTTCAACTTGGAAGCTGAACTGGTCTTGTCCTGGAACAAGGTCACCACCGCCACCAACTTGTGATGCATTTTCATAGACAACTTCAACACCCGTGATATTTCCATCTTCGTCAACTTTGTAGTAACCCGCTGCGTTTTGGTAACCCGCGGTTTCACCTTCAAACGTTACTGTAATTTCAGTGTCGTTGTAACTGGTGATACCGTTCTCTTGGTCATTCAGAACGCCTTCGTTATCGTATTGAATAACCGAACCTTCTGGCACACCATCTACGGTTACCGTCAGTGTTTCAGACAAGTCTTGATCGACAAGCGCCGCTGCAATGTTCAGTTCAACAATGCCGCCTGGCTCAACCAAAATTGCTTCATCATCAACGTTAACACCGTCGCCATCGGTTATCACAAGATCCGGTGCATCCGCGACCGCTTCAATATGAACGCTAAGGTCTTGTTCTACCTCATCAGTTCCGTCGGTAACCGTAAAGCTGAACTGCAGGTCACCACTAAAGTGTTCTTCAGGAACGAAGCTAAACGTGCCGTCACCATTGTCGGTGACAGTACCTTCATCACCAGAGTAATTGATGCTGGTAACGCTAAGGTCATCGCCATCAATATCAATCGCACCGCTCAATAGATCTTCTTGAGTGAACAGGATGCTGCCATCCTCTTCGATGTGGTACATGCCTGGGGCAACAATTGGAATGTCATTCACCGGATTCACGGTCAATGTCATGTCATTGGCGGTACTGAGTTCACCATCACTCACTTCATACGTGAATGCGATATCACCATTGAAGTTTTCCGAAGGTGTCACTGTGTAAGTACCATCGCCATTGTCTACGATACTTGCATTCGGATCGTTGGTTTCTAGCGCGCTCGCAAACAGCTCATCGCCATCTTGGTCACTCGCGTTCTCCAGCAACATCGCTTGTGTAACGAGAATTGAACCGTCTTCGTCGACATCCGCAACCATTGGTGTTGCTTCTGGCGCATCATTAACGAACTCAACTTTTAGGTCGATGTTTGCAGCCACCACGTCGGTGCCGTCACTCACATCAAACGTTAAGTCAACATTGCCGAAGAAGCCCTGCTCTGGCGTTAATGTGTATGTGCCATCACCATTGTCTGTCACATCTACCGTATCACTCGCACTTGTCACGTTCAGTACAGAAAGCTCATCACCTTCAACATCTGTCGCTTGTGCTAATAGTTCAGCTTCTGTAATCGTAATGGCTTGACCGTCTTCCGTAGTGAAAGACATGTCCGGCACATCTGGTGCATCATTGATTGGGTTTACGGTTAGATTGAGGTCCGCCGCAACAGTTTCGATCGCATCTGTCACATCGTAAGTAAATTCAATTTCACCAAAGAAGTCTGCGCTTGGTGTGATAGTGAAACTACCGTCTGGGTTTTCTACAACAACCGCATTTGGATCGTTGGTCGCAAAGTTAACCGCTTCAAGGTTATCGCCATCGACATCCGTTGCATTCGCTAACAGATCCTCTTGAGTGATAGTGATTGAACCATCTTCATCAACAGCGGCTTCAATTGGACCGCTAACTTCAGGGCCTTCGTTGACAATTTCAACGTCTACTCTTGCAGTACTTGGTGCGCTTGCTTGACCATCACTGATATCGAAGGTCAGGTTCACTTCACCGTAGAAGTCCTCTGCAGGTTCGAAGGTAAAGGTATTATCACCATTATCCGTTAACGTACCTTGTGTTTGGTCTGCAAGTAATAGGTTTTCGACATGAAGAATGTCACCATCAACATCGGTCGCGCCAGACAATAGGTCTTTCGCTTCGATGATCATAGAGCCATTTTCAAGCATTTGGGTGTGCAATGGTTCGCCAGGAACTGGCACATCATTGACTGGTACAACGGTCAGATCTAGATGGGTTGCAACTTCATCGGTGCCATCGAATACCTTGTAATCAATGTCGATTTCACCGTTGAAGTTTTCATTCGGCATGAAGGTAAATGTACCATCACCATTGTCGATTAAATCACCGTCATCACCGCCGTAAGTGATGTCAGAAATAGACAGCGCATCACCCTCTACATCTGTAGTGTTCGCCAGTAAATCATCAGCACTGAACGTAATACCTTGGTCTTCGTCTGTCGATAGAACCATTGGACCAGAAACGATTGGCGCATCATTCACCGACTCAAAGTTGATGTTAATGATGTTGTCATCAGTCAGTTCACCATCAGAAACTTGGTAACCCAGCTCAATTTCACCGTAGAAGTTTTCATCTGGTGTCACCGTCCAAGTACCATCACCGTTGTCAGTCAGTGTTGCATGCTCTGAGTTTTCACCCACCAGCTCAAGATTTTGAATATCAAGATCATCGCCATCGATATCTGATGCTTGTGCCAGTAACTGTTCTTCTGTAATCACAACAGAAGCAAATTGAGCAGAACCTTCAGTATCGATAGTGATATTAGGAAGATCAGCCGTTAGTTCAATTTCGTTGTCACCCGCATGGATGTTCAACTCAACAGTTTCGGTGATTTCTGAACCATCTACACCAATCGATGTGAACACGGCTTCATCATGACAAGTTTGTGACACTGTCATGTTTTGCACAACGTAAGTACCATTACCTTGCACTGTACCCAGTTCAAAGTAAGACACAGGTTGGTCAACGGTTAGCGTGTAGTCTGTCTCGAAAGTACCACGGTCTTCTTTGTGGTAAGTCATCGAGTCAATCATGTCACCGTCTTCATTGAAGGCGCGAATTTCGACTTCAGTAAAGTGGCGCGACTCTTCCATGAACCAGCCACCCAAACCATCTAGGTGGAAACTGATTTCATTGATGTCTTGACCTTCAACCGAGATAGTCAGTTTTTCATCACCACTCAAGCCTTGACGGTCAGTGTCACCGATACCATGACCAATGTGCGTATTACCATTCCACGCACCAAGCGGATCATCGTTACTTTGAACCGTAACCGTTAAGTCACCATCTGAGAACTCACGAGTGTATGGGTCAACTTCGGTGCCCCAGTCATCAACGCTCGCGTTATCATCGAAGGTACCAATTTGCGTGGTATGTGTACCTTCAGCTAAAGCGTCTTCACTTGGTACAAAGCGCACTTCTGTGTCGGCTGGTACTTCTTGTCCAACTTCGACTACTACCCATTCATTATCAAGATTTGCTTCGATGATGCCGTTTTCTGGCGCTTGATCCAGACGTAGTGCTGGCTCTTCACGAAGCGTCACACCAACCGTTTGGTCTTCTTGCGCTTGAATGAAGATCTCTTCGCCTGCTTCTGGCGCATCATTAACTGGATTAACGGTTAGATCGAGTGTGGTCAGAACTTCGTTGTCACCATCACTGATGCTGTATGTGAAGTCCAACTCACCATTGAAGTTCTCTGTATGCGTGATAGTGAATGAACCATCGTCATTCGCAACAATTGTCGCGTCAGGGTCGTTGGTTTGAAGGTTAGATGCCGTTAACTCATCACCCTCAACGTCAGTAGCATTCGCAAGCAGCTGTTCTTGAGTAATAGTGATTGAATTATCTTCGTCGACTTCGGCTTCAATACCGGACGTTTCAGGGCCGTCATTGACAGCAATGACATCAATGCCCGCTGTCGTTGTCGCCGTTGCACCGTCTTCGTCAACGACAACAACATCTAGTGATATGTCACCGTCGAAGTTTTCATTTGGTGTAAAGGTGTATGTGCCGTTACCGTTATCAACGAATGAACCGTCGTCACCAGTGTAGCTAACACTTGATAGAGCAACATCACCTTCTACATCTGAAGAGTTAGCTAATAACTGTTCATCACTGATCGTGATTTGGCCATCTTCTTGAACTGTATAAGCTGTCGAGCCCGCTACAGGAGGATCGTTCTCCGGCGTTACACTTACATCAATATGGGCGGCTGTTGAACCCGTGCCATCAGAAACATCAAATGAGAATTGAACATCACCATTGAAGTTCTCGTTTGGTGCAAAGCTGTAAGTACCGTCACCATTATCACTAAGAACACCATCAGCGCCCGTGTAGATCACGTTTTCAATCGACAGCTCATCACCATCAATATCTGACGCACCAGCAAGTAGGTCAGCATCGGTGAAGAGTAACGTACCGTCTTCTTCAATCGTGAACTGTTGATCTTGCGCTTGTGGCAAGTCATTCAACGGGTTCACTGTGATATCAAGACCAACTTGAACCTCACCACCATCGTTATCGATGATATCGAAGCTCAGGTCTAGGTCGCCGTTGTAATCAGCGTCTGGTGTAATGGTGTAGCTACCATCCTCGTTTTGTTGGATGGTCGCGTTCTCATCGGTCGAAAGGTTAATAGCTTCTAGATTTTCGCTATCAATATCACCAGCTCGCGCCAGTAACTGCTCTTGGCTTAGTGTGATTGAGCTGTCTTCGTTGATGGTGTAAGCCAAATCGCCCGATACTGGTGGATCGTTAATTGGCAGTACATCAACATTAATCTGTGTCTCTACCGTCGCACCATCTTCATCTTGAATGGTCACACCCAATTGAACCTGACCATTGAAGTTTTCGTTTGGTGCAAAGCTACATGTACCATCACCATTTACAGTGAAGATACCGTCTTCCCCATCGTAATTGATGCCGACTAGTTCTACATCACCTTCAACATCAGAGGCATTCACTAGAATCTGAGATTCGCTGAACGTCAGTACCGAATCTTCGTCAATGGTGTATGACGTTGGACCTGCAACTGGTGGATCATTGACTTCTAGAACGGTAATGCCCGCGGTGGTCTCATCGATCGAACCGTCTTCATCAGCAACAATAACGTCAAGGCTGATATCGCCACTGAAGTTTTCATTAGGAAGGAAGGTATAACTGCCGTCACCATTATCTTGGAACACACCATCGGTGCCACTGTAGGTCACGCTATCAACCGATACCGCACCTTCAACGTCAGAGGAGTTTGCTAACAATTGCTCATCAGAAATTGTGATGGCGTTGTCTTCGTTGACCATGTATGAGGTTGAACCCGCAACTGGCGGATCGTTCTCAGGTGTCACACTCACATCAATGTTAGCACTGACCGTTTCTGTGCCATCAGACACATCGAAACTGAAGTTCACATCGCCATTGAAGTTTTCGTTTGGTGCAAAGGTATAAGTACCATCACCATGGTCTGTTAATACACCGTCACCGCCTGTGTAGCTGACGCCTTCTACGGTGAGGTCATCGCCATCGATATCGGTGGCACCAGTAAGCAGATCAGCGTCGGTGAATTGCAGCGTACCGTCTTCTTCAATGCTGAATTGTTGGTCTTGAGGAACCGGCAAGTCATTGACTGGATTAACCGTAAGATCGGCGGTTGCTTGAACCGTGTCAGTACCATCCGTGATGTTGAATTGGATATCAACGTCACCATTAAAGTTCGCATCAGGAAAAATGGTAAAGCTACCATCATCATTAGCGGTTACCGTTGCGTTACCATCAACCGTTAAGTCGCTCGCGGTCAGGTCTTCGCCTTCAACATCGGATGCTTGAGACAACAGTTGCTCTTGGCTCAATGTGATTGAACCGTCTTCGTTAACGTTGTAAGCCAAATCACCCGATACTGGTGCATCGTTAATTGGCAGAACATCCACGTTAATGACCGTATCAACTTCTGCACCATCTTCATCACGAATAGTCACATCAAGTTGAACTTGGCCATTAAAGTTCTCGTTCGGAGCGAAGCTGCAAGTGCCGTCACCATTTACCGAGAAGATACCGTCAGGGCCGTTGTAATTAATACCAACAAGCTCAACATCCCCTTCTACATCAGAAGCATTCAGTAGCACTTGTGACTCACTGAAGGTCAGTACTGAGTCCTCATCAATGGTGTAAGACGTTGGGCCTGCGACTGGCGGATCGTTCACTTCAAGTACGGTGATACCCGCAGTTGTCGCATCGGTTGCACCTTCTTCATCGGCAACCACGACATCTAGAGCAATTTCACCATTGAAGTTCTCGTTTGGCGAGAAGGTGTAAGTACCGTTACCGTTGATTTCAAGGACACCATCACTACCCGAGTAAGTCACGCTGTCTATCGATACATCACCTTCAATATCTGAAGATGTTGCCAATAGTTGTGCATCAGAAATGGTAATCGAATTGTCTTCATTAACAGTGTAAGACGTAGAGCCAGCAACTGGCGGATCGTTCTCTGGAGTCACGCTAACATCAATGTTTGCAGACACCGTGTCGGTTCCGTCTGAAACATCGAAACTAAAGTTCACGTCGCCATTGAAGTTTTCATTTGGCGCAAAGCTGTATGAGCCGTCACCATGGTCTGTCAGTACCCCATCAGTTCCTTCATAACTGATGTCTTCAACCGTTAAATCATCACCTTCAATATCGTTTGCACCAGTTAGCAGATCTGCATCAGTAAACTGCAGCGTACCGTCTTCTTCAATGCTGAACTGTTGATCTTGGGGAACTGGCAGGTCATTGATTGGGTTAACGGTTAAATCGGCTGAAGCTTGAACCGTGTTAGTACCATCTGAAATATCAAAGCTGATATCGATATCGCCATTGAAGTTCTCATCTGGCGTGATGGTAAAGCTACCATCGTCGTTTTGAGTAACTGTCGCATCACCACCAACCGTTAGGCCACTAGCAGTTAGGTCATCGCCTTCTACATCTGATGCTTGAGACAGTAATTGCTCTTGGCTTAAACGAATCGAGCCGTCTTCATCGACTGAGTAAGCAAGGTCGCCAGATACTGGTGCATCATCGACTGCTGTTACGCTTACATCAATGTTTGCAGCAACCGTGTCTGTACCGTCTGATACATCGAAGCTGAAGTTTACGTCACCATTGAAGTTCTCGTTTGGCGCAAAGGTGTACGTGCCATTACCGTTGTCGGTAAGAATACCGTCGCCGCCATCGTAGGTCACACCTTCAACCGTAAGGTTATCACCTTCAATATCGGTTGCACCCGTTAGGAGGTCTGCATCCGTGAACACAAGTGTGCCGTCTTCTTCAACACTGAACTGTTGATCTTGAGGAACTGGCAAGTCATTGATTGGATTAACGGTTAAATCTGCAGAAGCTTGAACCGTGTTAGTGCCATCTGAGATATCAAAGCTGATATCGATGTCGCCATTGAAGTTCTCATCCGGCGTGATGGTAAAGCTGCCATCGTCGTTTTGAGTAACTGTCGCATCGCCACCCACCGTTAGGCCACTAGCAGTTAGGTCATCGCCTTCTACGTCTGATGCTTGAGACAGTAATTGCTCTTGGCTTAAACGAATCGAGCCGTCTTCGTCGACTGAGTACGCAAGGTCGCCTGATACTGGCGCATCATCGACTGCTGTTACGCTTACATCGATGTTTGCCGCTACCGTATCGGTACCGTCTGATACATCGAAGCTGAAGTTTACGTCACCATTGAAGTTCTCGTTTGGCGCAAAGGTGTACGTGCCATTACCGTTATCAGTAAGAATGCCATCGCCGCCATCGTAGGTAACGCCTTCTACAGTCAGGTTGTCACCTTCAATATCGGTTGCACCCGTTAGGAGGTCTGCATCCGTGAAAACAAGTGTGCCGTCTTCTTCTATTTCAAACGTTTTATCTTCTGGTACAGGTGCGTCATTAATAGGACGAACCGTTAAATCAATTGCGCTACTTATGGTTTCTTGGCCGTCACTGATATCGAAAGTTAGGTCTAGCTCGCCATTAAAGTCAGCGGAAGGTACGACTGTGAACGTACCGTCACCATTATCTTGAACCGTTGCATCTGCGCCGACTTGAACGTTTGATGCAACAAGCTCATCACCATCAACATCACTTGCGTATTCGAGTAATTGTTCTTGAGTAAATGTTATGGAGCCATCTTCATCCATGATGTAAGCCAGATCTTGTTCAGCTTCCGGAGCATCATTTTCACTTTCTACTTTGATTTTGAACGTTTCACTTGTTGTCTCAGAGTCAAAGTCGTCTTCTACTTCACTGATGGTCTCTTCGTCAGAAGCTTGAACATCAACGGCGAATGTCTCTTCTACCGTCTGTGAATCTAAATCATCGTCTACTTGTTGGTTATCCGATTCAGAAGACGAAGAATTCGATTCAGCAGCAGTTCTCGCTGCCTCACCTTGTTCGTTATTACCCTCAGCGTTTGAAGAACCGCCCGAACCCGCAGCATTTTCGCCACCGACAGATTGAGCGCCCGCGCCAGAATTACTGGCACCACCGCCAGCACCTTCTCCGCCACCAGAGGCAACACTGTCGACTACATTCGATTGTTCAGCGTCTGAACCTTCACTGCTTTCTGGAGAGTCTTCTTGTACCGCTCCGCCAGAAGCCGAAGCTTCTTCTGTATTACCAGCACCACTTGGATTGTCTTCCAACGCTTGGTTCACTTCGTCTGCCGCGTCGGTATTTTCAGCACCCGTCGCTACCGTCGACGCAATCGTGTTCTGTTGATTTTGTTGATTCTGCTGTTGGGAGGGCGTACCCGCGTCGTTCGTGTCCGTCTGTTCTACCGCGTCATTGAGATCTTCATTTTGGTTGTTTTGGTTATTTTCGCCTGCCATTACAGCCTCCGTTGCTACTAGCTAACTGATCGTATTTAGAGGCATTAAAGGACACCATTTTGGAAAACCAAGTTTTTATACAACTTTTTTCATATTTTTCTTTTTATACATAAAGAAGTAAAAAAAATTTGAAAACTGCCTTTAAAGATCCTTAGTTATTGTGATTAAAGCAATTAAGGCAGTGGAATGATGATAGACATGACGAATTTGTTGCGTTCAATCGACAACAACCACAAAGGGCTGCAATTGCTGCTAGGCGACTTTTATAAGGACTTTTCGGACGCACCGATGAACATAGAGATGCTTCATAAAGGTAATCGTTTTGAGGAACTCAACAACTACTCTAAAAAATTGAAAACCATCTTAACTTTGTTATGCGACCAAGACCTGCCGCCCAAAATGGCCAAGTTGGAACATTTGAGTAAACACGAATTCCCTGCGCCGGAAGCGCTATTAGAAGATGTGAAAACTGAACTACAAAACGTCAATAGACAAATCAATCACTTGCTGGATATTAAGGAAGTTGTAGATGACGAGTCATCGAGGTAGGTCATGAGCAATAACCAAATAGAGCATCACCTCAGAAAAGCGCTCGTTTCTAACAACGAGGCTTCCAAGGTCACAGCAGATGACACCATCGTGCTTGCAAGTGCGATGACCAGCGTTCACAAGACGTTGCTCATCATTTTTCTACTTGCTTTGGTGGCTATCGCCGTGGCGTCACAAGCACGCATCGACATTGTCGTTTCTGTACGTGGCGAGCTGTTACTAGAGTCTGATGTTGAGAAAGTTCAACACCTAGAAGGCGGTATTCTGGAAGAGCTGTTAGTGAGAAAAGGGGAAGTTGTGTATGAAGGCCAGCCTATTGCTCGAATCCGCTCACTCGACCGTAACACCCAACTCGATACAGTGAACACCGAAATCATTCAGCTGGAACTCGATAAAATTCGTTATGAAAGCTTGCGTGACATGGTCGAACCAAACTTTGCTTCTTACATCGAAAAGTACCCAGAACAAGTTCAAGTCAACATGAATACGTGGCAGCAAGAGTTCTCGAAGAACCGCTCCAACGAAGAGCTGATCACTCACGATATTAAACACAAAAACTCTCTGATTGGATCAATGCTAAAGCGTCGCAAAAGCTCAGAGAACCAACTCTCGCTCATTCGCAAACAACTCAACATCAAAAACACGCTTTATAAAGAAGAGATGGCGTCCTATGTCGACGTTCTAAATATGAAAGTACAAGAATCCAATATGGTTCGTGAGATTGAAAACCTTGATGAGTCCGTCATGAACGAACGTTTCCAGCTCGACAAACTCGAAAAACAACATCGAGACTTGGTAGAGAACCGCAACTCTGAGTACCAAGCACAAATCATTCAGGCCAATAAAGACCTCAAACTGAAACGGATCTTACAACCACAACATTCCGATAAGGTAGATCGCTTAATCGTCTACTCACCAGTGGATGGTGTGGTCGACAAATTACACTTCAACTTCCGTTCTGCGGTAATACCACCCGGCGAGAGTATCGCTGATATTGCACCAATCAATAACTCCCTACACGGTGAAGCGAAAATTCCGCGTAAAGACATGGGGTTTGTCGAAATTGGCCAAGCGGTAAAAGTAAAAATGGATACTTACAACTTCGCAAAATATGGATTTGTTGAGGGAACCATCGCCTCAATTAGCCGTTCATCATACGAAGAAGAAGATGCCGAATTCTATTTGGCAGAAATTGAGATTGATCGAAATTTTCTTGAGCGAGGAGGCACTCAATACAAATTATCACCTTATATGGAATTTACCGCCGACGTAAAAACAGGCTCGCGTCGCGTGATCGAATACGCAGCAAAACCGGTGATGTCAGCCATCGAAGATGCATTCGATGAGAGGTAATCAATGAGCGGAAAACCTTCTTATAACATTTCCGTACCAGCTCTACGTCTGAGCATATTGTTCAGCGTCGTACTGGCGGCGCTCGCTTTCTATTTATACTTTTCTTGGTCAAAAGTAGATTCGGTCGCTCAAGTGCAAAGCGCCCCACTTCTAATACAAGCCCAGAAGCTTAATCAGACCATCGAACAAGATATTCAAACTCTACAGCAGTGCTTAAGTACCGACACTTGTGGTATTAACGAATTCAATCTAGTTAACTTGAAGCGTGAAATAGATGAATTTAGATCGCTAGCCTCTTTGAACAAAACTGAGTTCAGCTTGGTTGGCGCGACTGAATACACCCAACTTGAATTAGCTATCAATCGCTTTTCCGACAGCACTAAAACACGCAACGACGTACTCGACTTATACCTGTCACTGACGAACAACTACCTACAAATGGACGACAACTACCGCACCATGTTCAACAACCATGCGAGCGACTTGATGTCAGAGAAAAACGAGTTCTTTATCTGGTTGTTTATGGTGGTCGTGATACTGGCAGTAATCACGGTCCTATCGAATTCAGTTGCTATGTTGAAGCTGAAGAAATCCAGCTCTAATGAACGAGAAATCGACTATGAGTTCGATGCTCTCTATCAAGAGCTGAAACAACTCGACTTGCAAAGACTCGAAGAGCTTCTGAATGAAGTGAGCATCAATCCGAAGCAACGCCAGATCTACTCTCACCTCAAACTGATCTTCAGTAAATTAGAAGACCAAAAGCGTAATAACGACCTCTACAAACAACTGTATGCACTAATCGGCTATGAGATTCGCGGAATCACCAACACCATCAATGGTGGTGTCCAATATCTGGTGCAAGAAACCGATGAAAACGGCGTATTGATGGCGAAGGATATTACCTCAGCATGTAGTACCTTATCTGAGTTAGCAGAAAACTATAACCGTTTGATTTCACAGGGTACGGAAAGCAAGTCGAAGGAATTCTCGCTACTAAGCGTGTTGTCTGAATTGATGATTCATATCAGCGCCAAAGTTCAGAGGAACGAAAGTCAACTCGACTGCTTTATCTCTGATAATTTGCCGAATCGAGTGGAGGGCCAATCCACCAGCTTGTTCTGGATATTGTTCCTGCAGCTCTCTAACGCCATCCAACTTAAATCAAACAAGAAGTTGTTCGTGACAATAGAGTCTGGCGCAGCTTCGGATATGGAAAATACACGTGTCACCATCAACCTTAATTTCCTTTCAACGTTAGATGTCTCTGTTGCCAAGCTCAATAAGCTCCATTGGAGCGATCATAAACACCATACCGCTAACACAGACGACTTAGCGAAAAGCGTATTAAAAGATTACGGGTATTACGAAAGTCACTGGTTCCAATCAGGTACACAGGAACGTTTTCAGATCGAGCTTGATCTCAAGGCGAAGAATTTCCATACAGAGAAAACACGCTTTGACGGCAAGCGTTTACTGCTTTGCGCCAATACACAAGTCCGTATCGATGTAATGAAGAAAATGCTCAGTAACTTGGGGCTTGATATCACTGAAATCCGCACTGCAAATGAGTTATTTTCAGCGGCGAAGACCTTTGGTGAGTACGATGCCATCATGCTGACCGATACATTTGAACCCAACAAGCTGCCATCACTGAGCAAAACGGTGAAATCCCAACTTAAGAATCATCCAAATACCAAGCTGTTGCTGTCTGTAACCAATACTCAGCATGCACAAGAGTGTCACAGCTTCGTCGATAAGATCATCAACTCCCCTGCGATTCCTTATGAGTTTATTCCGAACTTACTCACCATTATGGAAGCAGAAGCATCAGAAGAGCAGATGGAAAACAGTTCATTCCTTATCGTGGAGGATGACCGAGTTCAACAGATCTTACTTAAACGAATTTTGACCAAACAAGAGTATGAACCAGACACGGTTGGTGATGGTGCCGACGCAGTTGAGCACTTCATGAATAAACGTTCTGACATCATCTTCATGGACTGCATTATGCCGGGTATGGGCGGCATTGAAGCGACCAAACGCATTCGCCAGTTTGAACAAGAGAACGAGAAAAACCCTTGTACCATCATAGGGGCAACCGCATTGACCAGCAGTAACGAACACCAGGCTTGTATTGAAGCCGGAATGGATTACGTGATCAGCAAACCTTACAAAAGCGACCAAATCATCAAGGTGATCAACAAGTATGTGGCGGTACAGAAACTTAACTAGCAGCATTATGGCTGCGCTTGCATTCAGCACGATACCTTCTGCATCGGCGACGACCCTGCTTGAGGCGGTAGAACTCGGCCTGCAAAACAGCCTATCCCTTCGCGCCAGTGATAAAGGTGTGGAAGAGAACGAATACAACATTGGGATCAGCCGATCTAAGTTTCTTCCTTCACTCAATGGTGCAGCTGATACTACATGGAATGAGAATGAAACCTTGTTATCGAGCGTGCCCGATGAAACCTCCAGCTATAACTCAAACAGCTACAGCCTTTCCCTTTCCCAGTCGATATTCAATCTTGGTGATATTTTTAAATATGGCACGGCAAAACTCGACTTCAATATTGAAGAAATTAAACACGAGAACAAAATCCAAAGCACCATCTCTGAAATCGGCTCTCAATACTTCGAGTATTTGAAAAACAATGCGCAAATAAAAGCGACAAAGGTCGAGCTTAAATCGTCTGAGACTCGTGAGCATCAGATGCGACGCAATGTGGAGCTCGGCAATACAGCCGCCAGCGAGCTTTATGAAGTTATCGCTCAGAAAGAAGGTGTGTCGAATCGATTAAGAACCTTGCAGAAAGATCGCCGTGTCATTCTCAACGGACTATCCATTCAGATTCAGTACCCTATTACGCCATCACAAGATATATACGAAAGTGTGCCTTTAAAAGAGATAAACGAAAGCGAACAACACTCAATCATGGATCAAGCATTAAAGCTCAACAACGACTTGTTAGTGGCGAAGAAAAACGTCGAGAGAAGCCGTCGAAGCTTAAAAGAGAGCGGTACAAACTTCTTACCTACCGTGTCGCTTTCAGCCAGTTATCGTCACGATGACGCCAATAACTACGATAAAACCGATATCACTGCGACAGGCGAAAGCAACTCAACTAGCGTTGGCTTAAATCTAGCCTTGCCTATTTTGTCGGGTGGCTCTGATTACTACGGATATCAAAAATCATCGACGGCAATTGAACGTACCGAGCTGCTTTATCAAGATTCGCTTTACACCACCCGTAACAGCGTGAACACCTCTGTGCTCAACATTAACGATTTTTCGCAATCTATAAGCAGTTACGAGAACATCATTCGCGCCAACTATGCCTCTTACAAAGGCATTCAAAGGGCATACCAGTTAGGCACCCGTACGATCACCGATTTGCTTGCCGCAGAAAGTAAGCTCTTCAGCGCCTTAAGAGATTATGAAAGCGCACGATACGACTACATCATCGAAACCATCAAGCTTGAGCAAGTTAAGGGCGTGCTCTCGATTCAATCGATAGAAAGCATCATGCAATTGATGAGTGATATCGAAGGGCGAAACAATCAAGAATTAGTGCCTAAACACCTTCTCTCAACGGAGTCGTTGAAAACAGGAGGTCGTAATGCAAACTGAGCAGTTTTCTCAAAAGATCAATATGGCAGATAAGTGTTATCTGACTTTCTCTACGATAATTTCCACTCTATTTGGCTTGGTGCTGCCCTTCTCTATTCTGATCATTTTCGACCGAGTATTGCCCAACCAAGCACAAGATACCTTGTTCTTGCTGTTCGCGATTATCCTGATTTCTATCTTCCTCGACTACCACCTGAAAAATCAGGAAGAGAAGATATCTTCCGTCATCATGAGGCAGTTTGAGACCAACTTAACCAACAAGGTATTCCAATCCATCTGTTTGGCTGAGATCTCTAAATTTCGCCGCTTAGAACCGGGCGAATACCTCGAACGAATCTCAACCATTCCTGAACTGAAAACCTTCTTTGGTGGAGAATCGGTTCGAGCTCTGATAAACCTTGCCGTCAGCGTCATAACCATCCTCATCATCGGTCTCATCAACATATGGGCTGGCGTGACGCTTCTGATTGCCTCTCTGATCTTGGCCATTTTCGCTTGGAGCCTTTCTAAGCAAAAGATTGGCAGCTTACAGAACAAATCCGATATAGAGGGCTTAACGACGTCCAAGATCATTGAAATCATTTCTAGCCCGCTGGATATCAAAGCGCGAAACATGGAATACCGCGTTGAAAGCCTGATGACACAAATGGTCGAGGAACGTGAAGTTGAAAACATCAAATACGAACAGATTGAATCGAATTTTGGCTTGATCTTAGCGCTCATCCAACAACTCTCGATTGCTTGTGTTGTTGTGGTATTGGCGACAGCCGTGATCAATATGGAGTCAAGCCAAGGCATCATGGCCGCAATAATCATGCTGACCAACCGTTACTTTGCGCCCTACCAACAAGTGATGCGTACCGCGAGCCGTTGGGAGCTAAACAAACTCCATATACAGCGCATCGCCGAGCTTCTTGAACTGGCCGCGTCGGTTGAACATCAACATGAGACGACCGAAGTAGAACGTATTTCTGTTAAATATTCTGAAAAGCAGCGTATCGAATTCGAACTCGGACAAACCTATTTACTTACTGGGAAAAGTGGCTCCGGAAAGACCCACCTTGCTAACTGTATTACACGTCAGAACAATGATAACAAACTGGACATCATGATTAATGACACGCCTTTGAGTGACGTAAACTACAATGTTTGGCGTAACAGCGTACTGATGGTCGATAAAACAAGTTCATTCGTTGAAGGGACCATTATTGATAACCTGACGTGTTTCCGTCCAAGCTTGAATAACACGGCTTTCGCCTTATGTGAAACCATGAACATCAAGGCGCAAATTGACGGACTTCCTGCTGGTTTTTATACGGAACTCAAAGGGCACATGCGCAATCCATTCTCTCGCCAAGTTGGATATGCTCTGTTATTAGTCCGAGCCCTGCTCGCCAGTAAACGGGTATTGATATTCGACGATATAGATTGTGTCTTTGATGAGGAATTTGCGCGCGTCGTACTGACCAGTACCGCCTATCGTGCTAATGACAAAATCTTAATCATCGCCAGCAATAAGATGGACAAACTTAACCACCGCCTCAAACGCGTAAAACTTACCGGAGGTGACCAATGAGTATCCTTGTAGACTTCAATAACGTCTCGCAACGTGTTTCGGATTTTGAAGCAAGCGGTTATGACGAGCGTTACAGTCATTCGCCTCTGATTCGCGGCTTAGCTTATACCTTGATTGCTCTTGAATGGGAAGGTACGCCCTCTATACTCAGTGACGCCTTTATTCCCAAGCCAAAAGACAGCGATAGCTTTACTGCAACCATAGAACGTCTTGGATACCGTTGTGATGTGACCAAACTAAAGACACTCGAGAATATCGATAAGTACCCTCACCCGTGCTTTATTGAGATAGAAAATCTTAGCGCCATCTTTTTAGGTACCAAAGATGGAAAGCTGATGTTGTTTGATTACACGAACAACAACACCATTGAGTATCCAATGTGCAAGAAGCCCTGCTTGTTGATTGCAATTAGTGAATATTCTCGCCTGTTCCGTGAACCACCACCGGAATCTCAGGACAGAAGCAATTGGATAAAGTACGCTTTCTATCGTTATAACAATGAACTTAAAAGCCTGATCATTCTCAGCTTCGTGATCAGTATTCTGGGCGCATTACAGCCATTCTTTATTATGAGTGTGTATAACTTCGCGCTTACTTCGAGTTCTCAAGCGACACTCTATTGGTTGACCTTATTTGCCATTATTGTGGGTTTTTCGGAATACTTTTTTAAGAAGATGCGAGTCAACATCATCGCTACCTCCGGTAAAGATCTCGCGGTTCACATATCTCAAGCCGTAATATCGAAACTGCTTTGGCTACCTTACGCAATGACATCAACTGCTGGGGTTTCATCTCAACTGGCGCGATTGAAAGATATCGATACCTTCCGTCGCTTAGTGACCGCTGAATCAACTCTCAGCTACTTTGATATGCCGTTTGTGATTGTTTTTATCATCGCGATTGCCCTAATGTCTGGCACGGCAGCGCTTGTGGTGATGGGCGGCTTAATCTTGATGTTGGTGTTCTGTGTATACTCACGTTATATCTATTCTCAAGCCACATCCAAAAGCTCTCGCGCCAATGCGATGGTCTCTTATCAATGGAATGAAATCCTTCGTGGTATCAAGACCATTCAGGGGTTGCCTTTACTGCGCGTGGTTCAATCTCGTTTTAGTGCCTCCCATATGCAAAGCACCAGTGATGCGGAGAACGTTGCTGTAACCAACAGTAAAATTCAGGCGGCTGGCGGTAGTTTGATTCAGGTGATTGGTACGGCAAGTATCGTGACTGCTGTAATCGGCGTAATGGAAGGCACTTCTGATGCGGGTGCGATGCTTGCGACCGTTATTCTCGTTTGGAAAGCACTAGGCCCGATAATGGGCATCTATAACTCAATTTCTAAGTTTCAATCCATCAAGGCTTCGTCAGCACAGATCAACAACTTGATGTCGATGAATGACGATAAACTGACTTTGGAGAAGAGCCCGCCTATTCGCTTGTTCCAAGGCAGCATTGTGGGCAGTGGTGTGAGTCACCGTTACACAGGAGCAGCAACAGGATTAACCAACCTTGGCTTTAAGATACCGCCCAGTGCAAAAGTCGTCATATGTGGACCGACAGGCAGCGGAAAGACTACGCTCATTTCAATCATGGCTGGCTTAGAAGATCGTTATCAGGGCGCGGTGTCTGTCGATGGCTATAACATTAAACAATTCAACAGTTATCGCTATCGCACGTCGATTAACTACATCCCTTTCAATTTGCACATTTTCGAAGGTTCTTTGGAGACCAATTTCATTTTACACAATGGATTAATTCCGACAGAGAAAATGCAGGAGATGGTGAGCTTCTTCGAGCTAGACGAATGGCTGCCAGAAGGCTTGGCGACTCAATTGAGTGTCGATAAGTGCAAAGGTCTTCCCAATGGCATTCAACAAAAGCTGCGTTTGGCGCTTGGTTTAGGTAACTGTGAACAATCTCTGATAATCATTGATGAACCCTTCAACGGGGCTGAAAATGAAAACGCGCAGTATTTTAACCGCCTGTTCAGCGATAAGCTGCTGAATAAAACCGTCATTTTTTCGACCAATGATCCCGGTTTGAT
This sequence comes from Vibrio lentus, assembly GCF_030409755.1. Taxonomy (NCBI): domain Bacteria; kingdom Pseudomonadati; phylum Pseudomonadota; class Gammaproteobacteria; order Vibrionales; family Vibrionaceae; genus Vibrio; species Vibrio lentus. Next base: position 335,924 of record NZ_JAUFQE010000001.1, on the reverse strand, counting down.
CGCTACTTCCAATATGAGTTTGGTTCTAGAACCTGATGGCAACTTGAAATATTTTGGCTTAACAGACAAATACTTAAACAGTTTAAGTTAAACACGACGATGCTTACTCACAGATTACTCGTTCAATAAATGGATGTAATTGACAAAAACATAAGTGAGAGAGATGATTCGCTCTAAAATCACATGTAGCAAGGAAGCAAATGTACACATTCGTTGCAGACAAGCTTGATGTCGCTTACTTATCCGCAATTCCTGAAAACCATCAACTTCAGGGCTGCGATGTGCCTGAAGAGGAGATCGAACTTCGAGAGATCGTTGAGGTTTGGTATGAGTGTGCCTTTCTACCCGCTTTCAACCTTCAGAAAGTCGATATCGAGAACAAAGCTGAGCTAACCGTCATACAAACACATGTTTTGAACAACGATACGAGTACGCTCGCTTTCCTACTCAAAAACAGAGTGTATCGTGCCGCGCTAAACAGAATGCTAGGGGTTTGGACATTAGAACCCTCTGCAAAAACGGTGTTAGAGCAACTTCTGTTTGAACTAAGTCTCGATAAAAAGCGCCCTCATTAACTCGCTTTATAAGCTATTCATCAATAAGCATAAAAAATTAAACCGACTGACAATCGCTATAAGTTGCTAGTAAGAGAAGATATTTCAAAATAAGCTCTGGAATCACAATAACTTATACCCCTCCCACACTTCCATTAAATTTACCGTTTCAAGGTTTCCATATCCGCATTTTTATTCTACTGTTTTTATATAAAAACAGTTGGATGGATCCTTATATGGCGATTACGGTCTGGAATAACCTTTCAGTCAAACATAAACTCTTTGGCTTAGTTCTACTTCCCATTTCACTACTGCTCTTTCTAGCAGGCAGACAAGCGTATATTTTAACGACTCAGTTAACCGATTTTGAACGAACCAATCAGTTATCTGTGTATCTTCAAGATATTTCGGTCTTATATCGGAGCACTCTGGCTTCTAGCCCTCAAGAATTCGCGACGCAAAGCAGCCAAGTAAAGGCAGAACTAAAAACACTTTCTCCAGCTATATTTTTAAACACTTCTGATGAAATGAACCAACTGGTTGCAGACTTCAGCGAAGCAACCCTATCAACGATGGAAGCGACGGATAGTTACGATAAATTGGATGCACTTGAATGGCAGAGTGATTTGTACAAACAGTTGCTCCTTGAGATAGAAAAAGTCCCTTTCGAAAACACCAAGCGTGAAATTCAACAACACCTCACCGCGTTACAACAGCTTGAATGGCTGATGTTTTGGTCAAATGAAGAATTTAAACTGGGTACCTCATTGATTGAGATATTCCAAAGTAGCCAAGAATACGACCCAGAACTCGCTGAACAGATCGAAACTCTGAGTGAAAGACAACAACTGTTCCTAGAACGCTTTGTGTCATTGAATGCCAACGAACATCAAGTGTCATTGATGGTTGAAGTGTTTAGAAACGACGTGTTTGCTCAAAGCCAAGAGATCCGCAGCGCACTACTCGACCTAAACGCAATCAGCCAACTGACGCCACAAGAGATTTCTGTCGGATTAGAGGCAATGAGCGCTCGCCTCAGCTTATTGCAAAGCCTCGGTAATGTTATCAAGCAAGAGTTCCAGCAGGAAGTTGAGCAAGCCATCTATGAAGCGCAAATCCAGCGAACACTGTTTATCTCGATCGTTGCTTTGCTCGCGACCATTGTGATGGGATTAACCCTAAGCTTGGCACGACAAGTCACCAACAACCTGAATTTGGTGTTAGCTTTCTTGAAAAGCGAAAATGATGAAACTCGACCTTCTTTGGATAAACTGATTCAAGGCAAAGATGAACTCAGCCTATTTGCTCAGCAAGTTGAACGATTGACCATCGAGCGAGAACACGCAAAAGAGAAGCTAACCTTAGCCGTAGAAGACGCAGAGAGAGCCAAAGATCACGCAATACAAGCGAGTAAAGCGAAAAGTAGCTTCTTGGCTAACATGTCACATGAAATTCGCACTCCGTTAAACGGGGTTATCGGTATCTCAGAGATCCTATCGGATACTCCACTTACACCAACACAACGTGATTATGTAGATACAATCGAGACCTCATCTCAATTACTACTAAGCCTGATCAACGACATCTTAGACTTCTCTAAGATTGAATCTGGCATGCTATTAATCAGCCCGCACTCGGCATCGATTAGAGAATCCATTTACGACATCGCTTCGATTGTTGCGCCTAAAGCCAAGGAGCAGAAAATATCAGTCAACGTCGATATCAGCCCCGACACACCTGCACGCGTGATGATCGATGACCACCGACTAAGACAGATTTTGATGAACTTTATGTCGAACGCAGTGAAGTTCACAGCCGAAGGTGGTGTAACACTATCAATCAAGACACTCGAGCAGTCTAACGACAATGTCACCATTCGATTCGCAGTGCGCGACACAGGTATTGGTATCGATAAACAGCAACAGAAACAGATATTCGAACCGTTCGCTCAAGAAGACGATTCAACGACCAGACAATTCGGTGGTACTGGTCTTGGTCTTGCGATCAGTACTCAGCTTGTTGAGCTTATGGGTGGTCAGATCCAACTCGACTCAGTCAAAGGTGAAGGCAGTTGTTTCTACTTCGATTTAGCACTGCCCGTTGATCTGATGCTTCCTAAACAAAGCACAGCATCAGCAAACATCTACATTCTGGGCAATGAAAACATGCTTTCTGAGCGCATAGAAAGAGACCTTAACCTTTATGGTTTAAAGGTCACTCAGCAAACCAATAGCGCAGACACCATCAATGAGCAAATCTCTGTAAAACAGCACAATAAACCAATCACGGTCATTTTTGCTGAAGACGATTCACTCCAAGCGAGTGACTATTCAGACAGCCTAAATAAACTCCATCAAAGTGGCGCGACTATTTGTTTGATTCGTTCATTCCTAAGTGACCCGGCAGATATTGGCAACTGTATTACGGCTCAGGTATCACAACCCCTACTCGGCTTGCGCTTAATAAAAGCCATTGAACTTTGTGACACACAAGGCTTAGCTGAACTATCAGAAGCCAACCAACAAGCCCTGACGATTCAACAAAAAATCCTTATCGTCGAAGACAACAAAATCAACCAGAAGATTGCCGGACTTCACGTAGGAAAAAGTGGCTTCGAGTTCGAGTTTGCGAATAACGGCCAAGAAGCCGTCGACATGTTTACGGCAAACCCTAACTACGCCGTAATACTGATGGATTGTATGATGCCCGTGATGGACGGCTTTGAAGCGACAGGTAATATTCGTCGCGTTGAAAAAGAGACCAATGCGACGCGCCGTATCCCTATCATCGCCCTCACAGCGAGTGTTATTGATGACGATATCCAAAAGTGTTTCAATGTAGGCATGGACGACTACGTGCCAAAACCATTCAAATTCGAGATGTTGAAAGAAAAAGTTCTCGCAGCGGTAGAAGCAATGCCATTGCCTGCCGCCCATAAAACACCTTCAGTATCCACCACCTCAACGGTCACCCCTATTCATAACGCAAAAACAGCCAAGAAAACGCTACCTGAGCAAGCCGAATTGAACGTGATACCGAGCAAATCAGAGAAAATCCTGTTGGTAGAAGACAATCGCGTGAACCAGAAGGTTGCTTCAGTCATGCTAACAAAAGCTGGCTATGCCTTTGAAATTGCAGACAACGGACAAATAGCCGTTGATATGTATCAGAACGACAGTAGCTTCGACATTATTTTAATGGATTGCATGATGCCGGTGATGGACGGCTTCACCGCAACTAAGGAGATTCGTGAACATGAGAAAAACCTAGGCTTAAGCAAAACTCCTATTATCGCGTTAACCGCCAGTGTTATCGATGATGATATTCAAAAGTGCTTTGATTCCGGAATGGATGGGTACGTAGCGAAGCCCGTAAGAAAAGAAAAGCTATTCCACCAAATAGAAAGTGCGACTTGTTAGGAGAAACCAATGGATTGGATTAAAACAATTAAAACGCTCTCGAGCAGAGCGCTGCTATCCGCGGCTATAGGGTTGTTAGGAAGCTTGCTTCTTCTCAATCCGGCTCATGCCGCAGAAGATTATGCAATATTCTCTCTAGACTCAGGGTTTGAAGAGATATCAATAAACAAAGCGAGAAAGCTATACAGAGGAAAAACGAAACGCCTCAACGGCAAACGTGTAGAACTGTCTGACTGGCCTGAAAACAGCACCGAGAGAGAAAAATTTTATCAACTTTTACTGGGGAAAAATGCAGCCCAAATGAATGCACACTGGGCTGGCTTATCTTTTTCAGGAAAAGCTCGTTATCCAAGAGAAATCAAAACGGCTTCGACAGACAGTTTAGTCGACTGGCTAGACGACAAACCAAACCGTATTGGTTACTCCCCACTCTCTTCGGTTCCTCAAAATGCCAACGTTCTCTACGTTATAAGTTCGGAGAAATAATATGAAAAAAATAATTACGTCAGTGCTATGTGCTTCGATTGCCTCTCCGGCTTTTGCGATTATTGAACTTACCGATAATTTTTCGTTAAGCGGATTCGGTTCTACTTCTTGGGCAACCTCAGATAACGACAATCCACTCATCATCAACCGCGGTTTTACTGATGAAAATTGTTACGACTGCGATACCACATTTGGAGTTCAGTTAGACTACTTCTACAACTCATTCAAAGCTTCTGTGCAAGTTGTCAAACCACCTCAGTATGATTGGAGTGATCCTCAATTAGAGTGGGCTTACGTCGGTTACGAGTTTAATGACTTCGATGTAAGTATTGGACGCTTAAGGCTGCCACTGTTCCTTGCCTCTGAATACTACTATGTCGGCCAAGCCTATATGACAGCAAGACCACCAACAGAGGTATACAATTCCGTATTAGGTATTACTGCCTTCAATGGTATCAAAGTGAGCTGGACTCATGATGTAAGCGATGAAGCTACCCTACTACTCTCTCCGTTTTTCGGAATTAAAGATAACAATGAAGTCGACTTCAATTCGACAACTGAGCTTGAATTTGAAACCAATCGAATGTTTGGTGCCAACTTGCAATTAAGTGGAGAGGATTATCGTTGGAACTTATCCTTCTTAGATTCAAATTTCGATCAAACGGTTAAGATTAAAAACGTTGGATCTCTTCCAAAACAAGACAACCAACACATCCAACTTTGGTCGTTAGGTGCCGAGTACGAATTTGGTCAAGCAATACTGGCCAGTGAAGGACAAACCAGTGACTTCTCCTCTTCGATGTACGCAAGTTTGGGTTACAGACTCAATTCGTTCACTCCTTACGTCGTTTATGGCGCCGAGTTTGATTCACACGAACACCTAACAGGAAACAGCTACCTAATTGGTGTGGATTACGATGTGTTACCAAACGTCTCTATCAATGGTGAAGTGCAATATTTTGAAGCTCGTAAAGCAAACGGGGCGTTTGTCGAAGATTTTAACACCCTGACTGGCTTTGATGACAAAGATGCCGTGCTTTACACCATCATGCTGAGTTTTGTTTTCTAACCTAGAATTAAACAATAACCATAAAAAGCCCAAGCTAATCACTCAACCTTGGGCTTTTTTATCGCTGTAACTGTTCAGTCAAACTTGCCGAAACATAAATCATAACTATCGTTTCGACGGCGAATATAGGGATGGTTTTAATCCAATGTCAGAGCCGTCAGCATTGTGTAAAAAGGCTGCAAACTCACGAACTTCATCAACCTTGCTCGGTCAATCTTAGAGTAAATAAACAGATACCTTAAACGGAGAACGCATGCGAATAGCTACTTTATCTTTAAGTTTGGTTTCAGCGGTCGGTTTCGCGGCTGAGCCAAATCCTTTTCCAATTACGCCCGATGAAAGTGGCGAAGAGTTTATGGTAAGTGCAACTAACCCATACGTAAGCAGCACAGGGTATTCGATACTCAAAAAAGGCGGTAACGCAGTCGATGCCATAGTTGCGATGCAGATGACCATGTCGGTGGTAGAACCGGATATGACAGGGATCGGCGGTGGTACTTTTGCGCTGTTTTATCAAAAAGACAAAGACCAATTCCTCGCACTCGATGGACGCGACGAAGCGCCCTCAAGTGCGACTCCAGATATGTTCATGGAAGGTGGTAAGGCACTCAGTCGAAATGAGATTTTAGGGCCAAGATCTGTCGCAGTTCCCGGCACGCTCCGTTTGCTCTATAGCACTCATCAAGAATACGGAAAACTGCCATGGTCAGAGCTTGTTCAGCCTGCCATTGAGCTTGCCAGTAAAGGTTATGCAATGAACAGCTACACCTACGACATCGTGGTTCGTGAGCAAGAACGATTGATTGAAGATCCAGAAATCAAAGCACTCTATTGGAATAACGGCGAGATTAAACCAACAGGCACTTTGATGACCAATTCAGAGCTTGCCAACACACTGACCAATATTGCTCAACAAGGCGATAAGTACCTTTATGGTGGCGAGTTTGGTAAGCACATCGTAGAAACGGTCAACAGCCGTATCGACTCAGACCACGCTAAGCTCTCTATCGAAGATTTTAAACAGTACCAAGTCAAACAACGTGAGGTTATCGAAAGCGACTATCGAGGCAATAAAATTGTCTCGTTTGGCTACCCTGCCTCTGGTGGCGTGATGGTTGCTCAAAGTCTTGAAATGCTAGAGGCCTACGACTTGGCAGACATGTCCAAAACCAATGTGGAACCTTGGCGCTTAATGACGGAAGCAATGCGAATCGCCAAAGCCGATCGAATCGCTTATGCGGGCGATCCTGATTACGTTGAAGCCCCTGTGAATGCCCTGCTCGACAAATCCTACATCGATGAACGACGCAAACTGATCCCTGAAAGTGGCATTGCTCAAAACAACCCTAAAGCGGGGAAAGTCACCGATACCGAATACGCACAGTATCAAGGCTTTGAGAGTCAAGATACCGGACACATTTCCATTATCGACAAAGACGGAAACGCGATTGCAATGACAAGTACTGTCGGCACAGGCATGGGTTCAGGTGTAATGGTCGATGGTGTGATTCTTAATGCCCAAATGGCCAACTTCTCCACCAAGCCCACCATAAACGGTAAACCGACACAAAACGCTATCGAAGCAGGCAAACGTCCTCGCTCAGCGATTACGCCGTTAATGGTGATCGACAAAAAAGACGACCTGCGCTTAGTGGTCGGGTCTCCGGGTAGTTCGCAAATCCCAGGTTACGTGTTGAAAACCGTGGTTGGCGTTCTCGATTGGGATCTCTCCGCACAAGAAGCAATTGACCTGCCGAACATTCAGTACGGCACTAAAATTGATCGAACCAAACCTTATGACCCAACAGGTTTGTTGGTCGAGAAGAAGACTTACGCTGAAATGCTTGTCCCTGAATTTATGCAGCTCGGTTACCCTGTACATGTCATTCCAGTAGTCAGCGGTTTGAACGCCATTGAAATCAAAGATGGCAAGATCCATGGCGCAACAGACAGACGTCGCGCATCTACCTCAATGGGCGAATGATTTAACTAAATGGGTGAGTGAATAAGCTCACCCACTTTAGACGCCTCCAACTTGCTTCTTATTCTAAAACACACTCCAAACAGAACTATATGACCCGTCTTGATATGAGTTGACACTAAATGTAAAAAAGCCAGTCGAACATTTCGACTGGCTTTTCATTAGCGGCTTCTCTAATTACTCATACAAGGATTATGAGCTTGGCGCTACTCGCTTCTCTTTCAGCTGATCAATTACGTAACCCGGTGCCACTTTTGAAAGCTCTGCCAAGCATTCATCCGTTTTTTCATTACCGTAACGTACGTAGATGTCACATACTGCGTATAGCTGCTCTGGTGAACCAGAGATCAAATACGCTTTCTCGAAAGATTTAGTCGACTTATCGATATTCAACTCTTCTTGCAATACTCCATTTAAGTACCAGTAGTAGCTGTTATCTTTCGCAAGTTCTGCTGCTACTTCAATCTCATTTGCCGCAGCACTCTTGTCTTCAAGACGAACCAGTGTCAAAGATTTAGAATAATGCATCGCTGCATTGTCTGGTACGTTCTTCAAACCGCGATCTAGCACTTCAACCGCTTGTTGGTCTTTGCTCTGTGATCGGAAGTTATCAGCATAGCTCAGCCAAACTTGTGGCTCTTTGGGATGAGTTTTGATGAGCTCTAGATAAACCGTTTCCGCCTTATCCCACTCGTTGTGCCAGCGAAGCACATCAGCAAACAACAGTTGAAATTTTTCAGATTCTTGCGTTTCCAAGAAACTAATCAACTCTTGTACTGGCGGTTCAATTTGTGCTTTTTGTTGATCATCTAGAACATTAAAGTCACGAATCAGATTTGACGTTGCCGTGTGACGAACCATGGTATCCGTGTCTTTTAACAGTGGCGACACCAATGCCCAGCGATGCTCAAGTTGGTAAGGTTCAGAACCGATCACTGCCGCTTCACGAACTTCAGGGTTTTGATCTTTTAAGCCCCTAGCAACCGCCACCAGCGCATTCTGGCTTGGGTATTTCGCAAGTTCTTGCAATGCACCAGTACGGTTTTCGATCAATTGATTCTGATCTTGTGCCATGTAAGACAATTGTTGAATACGGGATTGAGTGTCCGTCATTTCAAGCACTTGATTGATATTTTGCACTGGTGCATCAACGGTTTGTTGAACGCTATTGGCTGCCATCGCCGACGTTGAAATCAATGCGGACGTTGAAACCAATAAAGCAACCGCAGTCGCTAAACTCTTCTTCATCATAGTATTACCTTAAACTAGAGAAACTTAGCCTGTCCTTAGACACGTATTTAATTAAAATTCGTTAGGCTCTATAAACCTAGACACTGAGTTAAAACTTGGTCTCGAACGTAGCTTGTTGCGTCCGTTTTGCACGATGCGCCATCAATACTGAGTCACTGAATTTGCCATGAGCCACAGGGTGCCCCATTGCACGTGCAACATAAGCCATCGACTTATCAACGTGGGAAAAGAATTTGTGCCAACCTGCACACAAATAGTTCAGACCCGGCTCACCAGAACGAGTTTTGATAAAGCGGTTCTTAGGACACTCGCCATGACACGCAAACTTGTAGTCACACTGCTGACATTGACTGGTCAGCGTGCGTGATTTAGCGAAACCAAATTTCTGTTGTGGTGCGCTGTATGCAAGGTCATCAAGCTTCTCGTGGTGGATGTTGCCTATTTTATATTCAGGGTAAACGTAGTGGTCACAAGAAAATACGTCGCCGTTTGGCTCCATCGCTAAGCCTTTACCGCAGATTTCATTCAGGGTACAAAGCGGGTTCGGACGACCAATCCACGTTTCTAAACTCGCTTCAAAATACTGAACGAACACTTTACCGATGTCATTCTTTGCCCACTCGTCAAACACAGCAATCAGGAAGTTACCCCAAGCCAAATCAGACACACACCAAGATTCCATGATCGAATCTTTATGGCCAGGGATCAAACGCTTGTCACCTTGCTTAAGTTGCTCACTCACTTGAGACGTTTGTGGCGCAACGGTTCTAAAGGTTTTCTGCTCAACGATAGGAATAAACTGCATTTGTGGAGACTTCACCACATCACGCAAGAAGCGATACACTTCCAATGCATTTTGGCTAGTGAGGTTATTCACGCATGTCAGGGTGGCAAATTTCACTTGGTGTTTGTGCAGCAACTCAACAGCCGCCATTACTTGTTTGAAGGTGCCACGCCCGGCTCTGTTGACACGATACGCATTGTGCAGCATTTCAGGGCCATCAATACTCAAACCAATCAGGAAGTTATTCTTTGCTAAGAAGCGACCCCAATCGTCATTGAGCAGTGTGCCGTTGGTTTGTAGGTCGTTTGAAATCAATACACCCTCAGGTTGATACTTTTTCTGTAGCTCAACCACACGTTCGAAATACGCTAACCCCAGCATGGTCGGTTCACCGCCCTGCCATGAGAAGATGATTTCAGGGGTATTTTGACCTTCGATGTATTGTCGGATGTAAGTCTCTAACGTCTCATCATCCATTCTTGGAGAACTGCCTTTCTTGTACTCCAACAAATCTTGCTTACTTAGGTAATAACAATATTTACAGTCAATGTTACACGCTGCGCCAATCGGTTTAGCCATAACATGCAAGCGCTTAGACGCTTTACCGTTATATTGTGGACCTTGAGTAATGTGCATGATTTACCTACCTATCTTATTATCTTGTTCCCATCATAATTCCTAATAAAGTCAGTGGCATGTTATACCCTTTATAACCAATAGGAATGACCTTAAACGTTAGAATCACAGCCTATTTCGAACATTTGAGGCACGTGATGAAATTTTTCAATTACAAACATTTAGCAGCAGTTAGCAGCGTCACCATGACTATTTTCCTGAGCGGCTGTGCAAGCGTGCCTACACACCCTATTGCCCAACAAATCGACCAAGAGATGGTGTTGGTTGAAGGCGGTACATTCACCATGGGTTCAAACCTCCCTGAAGCAAGCAAAGCCGAGCGACCTGCACGAGATATAACTGTAGATAGTTTCTACATCGCGAAGTTTGAGGTGACTCAAGAATTGTTCGAATCGGTGATGGGTTCATCTCTCAGTTATTTCCAAAACCCGCAAGTTCCGGTCAATAACCTAAGCTGGCAACAAGCGAACTATTTCGTTGAACAGCTGAATGAACTAACAGGCGAAGAATACCGCCTGCCGACTGAAGCTGAATGGGAATTTGCAGCGAAGGGTGGCAACAAAAGCAAAGGCTATACTTACAGTGGTTCCAACAACTTAGATGATGTTGCGTGGTACTCAGCAAATTCAAAAAATAGCGCGCATCCTGTCGGGCTAAAGAAGCCAAATGAACTAGGCTTATATGACGTGACAGGAAACGTTGGTGAGTTTGTCATTGATGCTTTCGATGACACCTTCTACAGATTCGGTCCAACAGACAATCCAAACAATGCTAAACACAGTGACGTTGGTTTATCACACAAATCAGTGCGCGGTGGCAGCTTTGCTTATGACGAAGATGAATCTGAAAGTTACCGTCGTGATTTCGCAAGCCAATCGATCACTATGTCAGACATGGGTCTGCGCCTAGTAAAAGATGCAGACTAACAAAATACCCCATGGTAGCTGAACAACAGACAACCTCTGTTCAGTGGTTAACCCATGACATTTTGAATAACGAAATTACATTGAATAAGGATACTCTATGCAATACACCAAGCTTTCAGGGCTTACACTTGCGTTACTCTGCGCCTTTCCAACCTCAGCCGCAGAGAAGCCAGACCTAGTCTTACAAATCACGGTAGATGGCCTACGAGCAGATCTTATCGAGCGATATAAGCACAACTTCGGTGAAGGTGGTTTTCGCTACTTAATGGATGACGGTACCTACTACACCAATGCGAACTACCAGCACGGCAACACAGAAACCATTGTCGGTCACGTATCGCTTGCAACAGGTGCTCCACCGAGTGTTCATGGCATGGTAGGGAATGTTTGGTATGACCGCAGTGAAGAACGTTTGGTCTATAACGTAGAAGACGGCAACTACAAAATGCTGACTTCAGGCGCGGGTGTCGACAAAGCAACCGAGATCGATCCAACCCAAAAGACAGCACAAGGCGATGGTCGCTCTCCAGAGCCTATACTTGCTACCACCTTTGGTGATGAACTGATGATTTCCAATAGCGGAAAATCCAAAGTCTTCGGTGTCTCAGTAAAAGATCGAGGCGCGATCTCCCTTGCCGGACACAGTGGCAAAGCGTTCTGGTTCTCGAAAGCACAGTCTGAGTTTGTTACCAGCAATTATTACTATGACGAATATCCAGCTTGGGTATCTCGTTGGAATGAAAAAGAAATTGCAGCCCAATACTCTAAGCAAAAGTGGGAGTTATCATTACCACGTGAAAACTACACCCTGCAAGAACACAACACGGACCACAAGGTTAAATTAGGCGATTTCCAACGCACTTTCCCTCACCCATACGGCCCATCAAGCTACAAATACTACAGCACAACATTAACCGTCAGCCCAGCTGGCGATGAGATTACAGAGAACTTTGCAAGCACGCTGTTGATGCAAGAGAAGTTAGGCCAAGGCGAAGTCACCGATTACCTATCAGTAAGTTTCTCATCCAACGACTATGTGGTTCACCTCTACGGGCCTGAAAGCTTAGAGACCGAAGACAACCTAATTCGACTTGATAAGACGATCGCTAAGCTTCTTAAAACCGTCGATAACCAAGTTGGCCTTGAGAACACGTTAATTGTATTGTCTGCCGATCACGGTGTACCTGAATCTTCACCTGCGGCAAATGCTCTGGGTTTCAATCAAGCTCAGTACTTCAATAAAGATACGTTGCTGTCGAGTGGCGTAGAGAAACGATTGAAGGATGAGTTTGGTTTATCCAAAGACGCAATACGCTTGTATGCACAGCCTTATATTTATCTGAATCACGATTTAATCGCGGAGAAGAAACTTGACCTGGCTAAGGTACAAGAAGCGATTGCTGATGAGATTGCAAAAATAAAAGGCGTTGCGTTTGCCGTATCAAGCAGTGATATCGCGGCAAACCGAGTCCCTGATACTCATGTAATGCAGCTTATTAAGAACAACTACCACCCTGCTCGTTCTGGCGATGTGTACGTGGTATTTGCTCCACGTAGCTACATTAACGACATGGAAGGCCTTCAAATTGCCTCGACTCATGGTTCACCTTGGAAATACGATACACATGTACCGGTTATTTTCGCAGGCTATGATGTGGATGCTAAAAAGGTTTCACGTCCAGTCACGCCATACGACATTGCCCCGACACTTTCGAACAAATTGGGGATCACTCAACCAAGTGGTTCAATTGGACAAGTGCTAGAAGAGATCGCTGAATAATCGAAATCACGGAGTTTGTGAGTCAAACTTCCAAAACCCAAACATAGAAAGAGCCGCTAATCTGCTTAAGCTTCAACAAAGCGAGTTTAAACAGATTTTCGGCTCTTTTTGTATTGCTCGATAGAGTCACGCAAACCTAATTCTTACCCGAGTAGCGAAACGCTTCTCTGGTTAGCTGATTCAATTGCTCATCCGTCATTTTATTATGCACAACGTTGATACGGCCCAAATAAACCAACGGAACTTCCGCTTCTCTCTCTTCCAAATGAAACTTAATGGCTTCTGCCGTTGCCACGCCAAGGTCATCACTCATTCTCATTGGTGTCGCATCTAACTCGTCAGAACGAATCTTTTCTATCTCTTTTGCAGTACCGCCCCAACCTGTTACATAAACGTCAGATAACATATCAGCTTTGTTTAAAGCGTCTACGGCACCCATGGTCATCGCCGTATTGGCATTGTGAACCATGGTCACCTCAGGAAAGTTACCTAACACTAAGCGAATTCCATCAGCGCCACCTATCTTTTGATACTGTCCGAAGTGCTCATATACCGTTAACCAGTCACCTTTCTCTTCTACACAATCGATGAAACCCTGTGAACGCTGCGTATCAGTGATTCCCGGAATTCCTCTATTGGCAGAAAACTCGACCTCATTCCCTAACTCTTGCACCACATGGTCACACAAGACTTCCGCACCCATTGCACTTGAGAAATCAAACCAACTGTCTGGTTGATGTTTCCATTGCTCATTGGGTGTGTGAAAAGCCCAAATAAAGGTTTTGAACTCTGTTGATGCAGACAGTTTCTGGATGTTTCCAGCTTGTATGCCCAGTTCTGAAGGACCAAAGATCACGAAGTCATAGGGCATTTCAGAATTTAGCACTTGATCGGTGTATTGAGTCTGCAAAGAGTGCTCAATTTGTCTCGAAGTAAACTCTTTAATTTCGAATGGTAGCTCTAAAGCGATCAATCTTTCCTTCAACGCCGTGTAATTTCGCGTCCAAAAGTCAGAAATATCTGCACTTGGGTAAATTAGGGCAATTCTGACCGGTTTTTCTACCGACATTGGAGTTAGCGAGATCGGCTCGCCACTCACAGTCTCTTGAAATTTTTCAAGTTTCTTTACATCAGCCTCCGACCTTACCCCGTCAGCATTGACGTACAAAGGGAGGCAAAAACACGCTGCCAGTAGGGTTGGTAAAACATTTTTATAAATTTGACCCGGCATAACTGTTACCAAATGTTTGAATGTTTATTAACAATATTATAAGTATAGAGCGATTATAAGTTAAAGCGTTTTATAAGCCATATGAATAAGAGATTAAATTTTGCGAGTTTGTTGCTCGCTACTACTTGCTACTCTCAGAGTTTTGCGGGTAATCATGAAGACGATTTCTTCCAATATGCTGAAGAAAAAGTGATGCGAGCGGTTTCCAACCAGAGAACTTGGGATGGCCCAATGCAAGGTCCTACGGTGCGTCATGAAAAAAACGTTATTTTTGTCGCGTCTGACTTGCGCAATGGTGGCGTGTATGGTGTAGGAAAAGGCATATCTGAAGCCATTTCTAACATTAATTGGCACCTTAGGTTCATCGATGGCTTAGGCTCAGAAGTACGCCAAGGTGCGGCGATCAGAAAAGCGATTGGCTTTGAACCCGATGCCATTGTTCTAGGCGGTATCGACGCAGTTCGACACAAAACCATCTTGAAAAAAGCTGAAGATCTAGGGATCGTTGTTATTGGTTGGCACGCCACTGAACTCGTCGGTGGAAACCCAGATATTGGCTTATACACCAATATCACAACCGACCCTCTTGATGTAGCCGAAATAGCGGCCCTACTCGCTATAGTCAACTCAAATGGCCGTGCCAAAACCGTGGTGTTCACCGACCCTAATTATGAAATAGCGATGATCAAAGCCAACGCTATGGTCAACACGATTAAACGCTGTGACACATGCGATGTTCTTGAACTGAACTACCTGCCGCTAGAAAAAATCGCCGAACAAATGCCTGCAACATTAAAAATGTTAGAGAAGAAATACGACGAAAAAATCACGCATATACTAGCGATTAACGATCTATACATTGATTACGCTATCCCTTCTCTAGAGTCTAATCTCGAGGAGTACAGACTGATTCCACAAAACATTTCCGCAGGTGACGGAAGTAAAGCCGCATACAAACGAATAAACAGCGGCCAGTTCCAATTGGCTACTGTCCCTGAACCTCTTTATTTACAAGGCTGGCAAATTGTCGACGAGCTCAACCGAGCGTTTAACGACATGCCACCGAGTGGCTACTCTGCCCCTGTTCATCTCGTCACGCCTGATAATGTTGAAGAGCTAATAAGCCAAGAAGACAAAGGTATTTACGACCCTAAAAACGGTTACCGTGAAGCGTATCTGAGAATTTGGAAGCCACAATGAAATTACGTCAGATAAACATCACCCAACGACTCATTATTTCGAACCTTTTATCGTTATTGATCGTCAGCCTCGCCGTCATCATGGTGATTCGGTCGCTCTATTACGTAGAATCGACGCTCAAAACCGAAACCTCTACACACGTTTCAGAGTTGATAGTGAACTCCGAGATCAGCCGTCGAGTGTTCACTTTGACGTCTCGAGTGAAACTGCTTGAACAAACCTTCTTGTTCAGCGAAACCACCTTGTCTGAAGAAGCGTTTAACGTGGATTTCCAACTGCAACGCCTAAGAGATTTGTCGACCAATGAAGGGTTCTCACAAAAAATTGATGCCTTTATTAATAACTTCCACCGATTCTTGGGTAGCTCACTGGCACTGAATAGAATCTTTAAGCAAACAAATCAAATCGATGCAGCCTTAGCCGATCAACTGAATCAGCTCGAATTTGCGATAGCTGATAGTAAACTTAGGCACTTGGACCAACCTAACTTTATCCGTTATAACAATAAATTAGACCTTATCAACATGTTGAGAGAGTCTTTTCTAACTTCAGGAAAAATGGTAGGCGACATACACAGTCGTATCACTCCAGAAACCGAGAAAGTACTGCTTATCGAAGTCGAGAAAGAACTCGATATCTTTTTGCTTCACTTAGAAAACGTTGATATAGAAACACCCGCGGTTATCACCGAGAAGAAGCGAATCAGCCGAACGGTTAAACGATACAACGCCGCTTTGAAACGTATTCGCGCTAACCTCGAACAGCGTTGGTTAGTGATGGCGTCACTCTTAGCAGCACAAAGTGACTTGTTAGAGATGGTAGAAAACACCGAGTTACGTGTCCAAACCCAAGCCTTAGAGTTAACCGACCAACTTGAAAAAGAGATCGGTTTATCAAGGTTAAACGCCATTATCATGAGCTTTTTCGCGATTGTATTGTCGATGCTGTTGGTCAACCACGTGGTTAGACACCACATTAGACAACCCCTCAACGCGCTAAGGCATGGCTTCGACCGTTTAGAATCCGGTAGCCTCAAAAACCCAATCAATTTGGGCAGAAATGACGAATGGTCTCACTTAGAAAAAGCCTATAACAACATGGCATCGAGACTGTCTGAAGCCTATTTGGATCTCACGGAGGAAAAGAAGAACTTCGACTTCCTTGCCCATCATGATCCGCTAACCAACTTAGCGAATCGACTATTAGCAACCAAGCAGTTAGACAAAGAAATCGAGCGTTCAAGTGAGAACAACGCACCTTTCTTATTGTTTTATCTCGATATTGACGAATTTAAGACCATCAATGACTCGTTAGGCCACGCGCCAGGCGACAACCTATTGGTTAACGTCTCTGACATTCTGAGTAAGCTGGTCGGAGACAAAGGCTTTGTTGCTCGAATGGGCGGAGATGAATTCTTGGTCATGTATTCAAACGTTGGTTTGGATGAGGGCGAGCCAATCGCTGACCGCTTGAACCAAGCATTGAGAAAACCCTATTACATTGATGACAACTCTATCTTCGTGTCAGCAAGTATCGGCGTGTGTGAGTACCCGACTCACGGTTTGGATCGTGAAACCTTAATTCGAAACGCGGATACCGCCATGTACCACGCCAAACGTAATGGTAGAGACCAATACAGAGTTTATGCTGACGAAATGACCCATGCGGTCAATGACTTAATCGAAACCAATATGGGGCTTCATCAAGCAATCGCCAATGACGAACTGGAAGTCTACTTCCAACCCAAGGTGGATTTAAACTCACAAGATATCATTGGAGCCGAGGCTTTAATTCGATGGAGACATCCCAAGTTAGGGCTACTACCACCGGTTGATTTTCTTGAAGTCGCCGAGAGAAGTGACTTGATCATCGACATTGATAAGTGGGTATTTAAGAAAGTCGCCAACCTGATCACCGAATGGCAGCGTGCGGGCTTAGACCTTCAAGGTGTGATTTTCTCCATCAACTTCTCAGCTAGGATGTTCTACATGACCGACCTCGCTGAACAACTGCAAGTGATACTCGACGAAACCGATTGTCAGCCACATCAGTTGCTACTGGAAATCACTGAAAGAGACATGATGCGAGATTTCGAGACATGCTCAAGGACTATAGAAGTGCTTCATTCGAAGGGGTATAAGATCGCGATTGATGATTTTGGTACGGGTTATTCTTCATTGTCAGTGTTGAAAAATCTGTCTGCTGATTGCGTCAAGTTAGACCGAAGCTTTATTGAAGACATTAACTCGTCGAAGGTCGACTACGAGATCACTTGCGCGGTACTCAAACTCGCGCAAATACTGGATTTTTCAGTTATAGCAGAAGGTTTGGAAACTCAAAACCACGTAGAGACCCTGCGTCAGATAGGTTGTAAATATGCTCAAGGCTATTTCTTCGCAAGACCGTTGCCGATTGATGATTGGGTGTCTTACTTCTTGCTCCACTCAGAACAGACGCCAAAAGAGGCATAACAGATCTTTGCGGCTTAAATGATGCTGAGGGTCTGCCTTCAAGCATCAGTTTAGTTGGAGCGATAAGGTTCATCATCTAGGGTAATCGGCAGCGATTGAAGACAATTACTCTCCAACCAGCAGGTTTGGGGGTGAACAATGTACTTCGGTCGTCAGCTGGATGCTTTGGTTTTTCGATAACTTTTGGCAGTTCAGAGGGAGGATGAGCTTTGACTAGAGTTAGAACCATCAAGAAGGACATTCAGTACAAGTTCTGCCCTATACTAGCTAGCAGGCCATAGCTGAATACACCAACTAACACTTCACCAGTGAAGGGGCCTGTATTCTATGCTTAAAGTGCTTCTGTATGACTCAAAACCTAAGACGATATAAAGAGGTGTACTCCGCACTAAGCCGATTTAACGGCGGTAAAAAACAGATGACTATCTGATAATCCGATTATTATATTTATTACAGTATTAGGCTAGAAATCACGAGACTTATTTTTCGCATATTCAATTTTACGTAACACGTCCGACAATTTATCAATAGCAAAGGGCTTTGTTAAAAAGTAATTCATCCCAGACTCAATACAAGCCTTCTTGATATTGGGATCAATAGAAGCAGTCAATGCTACTACCACAGTATCATCTCCTCGCTCGCGGAGTTTTTGCGTCACTTCAATTCCGTTGACATCAGGCAACTGTAAATCCATAAATATGACATCAAACTTATCTTCACCCAAAATTTTTAAAGCGCTTTGTCCATTTGGAGTAGTTGACACATCGAGTTTAATTAACTTCGCTATACGTAAAAACAAATCTCGGTTCAATGGGAAATCTTCAACAAGTAGCGCTCTTAAAGAAGAAGTCATCGGTTGTTCTTTTTCACTACTAACACCTGTATCTTTCAGCTCAACCGAGTGCAGGATATTAAATACCTGCCCATGACGTTTGCGTTTAACGATATAGTTACCTTTTAAATACAGCTTTCGCAAAGGTGCTTCTAACGAATAAAGTTCACCGAATTTTTCGGCAGTTTTTATCGAAACAAACGGAAATCTCATAACAAACAATGTACCTGTACCACGCCGACTCGAAATACCATAACTGCCCTTCATCGACTTAATCAACATCGTAGTAATATAAGAGCCCAATCCAATACTTCCACTTGAGGTTTTACCTTGCTTAAATGGCAACATCAAAATTGGCAACTCACTCTTCTCTAAACCTACACCAGAATCAAACACAGAAATCACTAACTGGTCGGAACATATCTTAAAGCGAACTTTTACAATATCACCAGTACTACAGGCTTTTATTGCATTATCAATAATGTTGAGCAACAACTGAGTTGAGTTATGGTTAATTAACATAAGCTCTAAAGGCAGGTCTTTACTATAAAAAAATTGCAATGTTACATTTTTGTGCTCTAAATCAGAAGACAATATTGAGGAAAGGGTATCGACAACTAATGGTAATTTAACAGGAACTAACTTGCTACTTGTTGACTGTTGAATGGAACTCAAAAGCATACTGGAGTCAAGAATTCGTTTCAGAGCATTGGCGCTTAAGTAAGAGTCATGTAATCGCATGTCATCGCCCTTAATTAAACGATCCTCTTTAACCAATTCTAAATTCCCAATAATAACACCTAAAGGTGTTCTTAAATCATGACTAACAACATTAAGAAACTTACTTTTAACATCTAAGTTCCTTGTCATAGATCTATACAAAAGATAAAAATCAGTGCTGACTGATGACAGGGACTTAAATATCGAATAAAGCTCTATAAAAATCGTATCTACTTTTTTTATCTTCGACATGTAAAAAGAATCATTTTTCGAAATATACAATTGAACTTTATAAAAAGGGATGACAATATACCTGTAAAATATAAAGATCATAAACAAGCTAATAAAAAGGAATAACACAAGCGAACTCACAATTAGCTTATATAATTTTTGCTGCTTTTCTTGAATATTAAAGACTCTCTTGAAATTCTGGTTATAAATCTCGCTTGCATCAATCTGGATTAACTCAGAACTTCGATTAATCCTTAAAAACAATGAATTTGGCACGTTAGGATAGACATTAATTGCAGTTGCGATCAAATGCCATCGATTCAATACTTCATCGTTCATGCGGTGCAACCTCGCATGGTCGAAAGGTGTTAAATCATTTTTCATGAGATCAGCATAATTACTTAGAACTTTATGTGCATCAGACTTTAATTCGTCATTCAGTTGGCTTAGCACTTTTGGCTTGACGTCTTTAGTACTGTCAAGAAAATGATTCCAAAGTTCATAACCTTTGAACTTCACCGACATGCCAACAACCAGATTTTCCGTAACAGAAACTGCATTCTTGTGACGATTGACATTGATGTTATTTACATATATCAAACTAACAACAACTAAAACTCCAAGCACTGCCAACGACGCCAAAACAACAAACAATCGACGAATTGAAACTCTCTTCATAAATCGTCGATCCTTAATACATGACCACGCCCCGCAATAGTGACAATATTAAAAGGGATTTTCTTATCGGCAAGCTTACGACGCAATCGAGACATTAGTAAATCGAAGCTACGATTCGCACCGTCATATTCAAATCCATAAACAACGTGATAAAATTCATCTTTACTGACTAATGAATTAGCATTCAACATCAAGTAATTAATGATTTTAACCTCTTGATTAGATAACTTTAATACATTACCCATCCAGCTTATTTGGTTGATAGAATAATGTAGCTCAAACGGCCCGACCTTTATACTATTGTTATTCGAACTTACAACGTCCACATTTGAAGTTTGTTTTTCATTCTGTTGTAGAATACGCATTGTACGTTGTAATAGTACTTCCAACCCACGCGATTTAACAACATACTCATCGACTACGCCAAGCGACAAACTTTTTAATTCAACGTCTTCTTTTAAATCTGATGTACTGACCACAATAGGACATCTTATCAACGACTTTATCTTATCCATTACAAGCAAACTCGACCCCGAAGGTAAATGTATGTCAACTATGGCAATATCAAAAGAATCAGGCGTTGACTTAAACAAAGCACTACCAATGTCGAATGATTGCTCTACTATGAACCCTCTCTCCTCAAAATATGTTTTAATCAGCCGAGATGTAAAAACATCGTCTTCAACAAGTAACATCCTTAATTTCTTTTTCATTCTCCGCCCTCTCCAGCTAAAAGGCTAAGACTCATTATTCGAATCAATCAACAACGCCATACTTTTCAGCATCAGTGTCACTTTAGTTTTAATTTCTACACAGCTAACAACGTCAGTAACACTATGTTCGAACTGTGAGAGTTCTTTACTCCAATAAGTAAACCCCATCAAGCCACAACTACCGGCTAAATTATGTAACTCATTTGCGAACCTTTCGTACTCAGTGTTTGGAATAACTAACGTAGCACCAGTTGATTGCACTAAGACCTCAAGAAAACCCAAAGCCACTACTTTATCCCCATTACATATAACATTTGTAAAGAAAAAAAACTCAGCCTCTCGACTAATTGCACCGTCTTGAATTACCAAACCATACCCCAACTAACCAGATCCACACTACAACGCCATTACGGCGACACATTAAAAGTAACATATAATTTGCAATCATCAACCTAACATTCCTAGTACTGTGCACATCCTATAAGAACACTGAGCAGTTCTGAGGCTAAAGTACAATTAACATCTATATTATAAGTTCAACAATATGAACAACCAAAATAAAGCAACAAGACATGAGAAGACTTATAATAAACAAAACAAACGAAACCTCTGACTTATTAAGCATAAATATACCAATTAACAAACATTTTTATTTTCCAATTCTCGAAACTAATATTCCATTTCACAAATATTTATATCAAACGGTTGATTGAGTTCTAACTGTTCAATCGCTAATGGTTTACTAAGGAAAAAACCTTGTAACTCATCTATACCTGCGTTGAGAACAAATTTTAATTTTTCTTGGCTATCAATTCCTTCTGCTACACTACGTAAACCATGCCGATGACAGTACCTAGCCAGTGCACTAACCAACTTTTCAGCTATTGGTCTTTCTTCGTTAGTCAGCATACTCTTATCAATTTTAACTTCTTGATATTCGAATGATAACAACTCTTCAAAAGTTGAATTTTCTATACCGAAATCATCTAATGACACATCTACACCTGCTGAATTTAGAATTGACAACGCTTTTTTCTTATTTTTATTGCTATCCTTTTCTGATAATTCAACGGTAACTTTTCCTTTATGTTCAGAAACAAACATTATAAATTCAGCGATAAACTCCATATCATTTAACTGTTCTTGAAATAAATTTATTGAGAAGTCTACGTTCGAACAACCATTTAATGAAAGTTCATCAATAGTTTTTGACAATAAATGAATAGTAAACTGATTAATTAAACCCTTACATTTCAAGCTATTTATATACTGTTCAACAGGAACAGATAAACCATTACAATCAAAGCAACGTGATAATACTTCCACGCTAGAAATGCACCCCGAAATAGATGAAAACTTTGGTTGGTATTGTATTTCTATTAAATATTCGTGGAAATAAAACATAATATAAAAGCCCTCGTATTAAGTACAAGAACTATTATAAGACATCACGACACCAGGGATGTATCAGGGATGTATCAGGGATGTATCAGGGATGTATCAGGAGCTAAGGATAGAAACAATAAACTTAACATTAAACGCTAGAGAGAAATAATTGTTTAGCAGAATAAAAACTGACGAAATAAATATAAAAATGCCAGATTTCAATCTGGCACTGAGTAATTTAAACGTTACTTAATTTAATATGTTATATAGGGTCTGAAGTGCAGGATACGTATAATTTGTTCCATTTTACTGCCGGCGATACCTTCTGATCTCCATCGGTGGCAATAACAGAATACTGACTCTTTCCGTCACTTGCATCCGCTACAAAAGTTGAAGTCCAATATTGGGACCAAGTCGGCCAAGTGCGGCTGTCATACATGTCACGCTTTACTTCACCGTTCAATAATTCAACTCTTAACTCATCTAAATACGGTAGACGCCAATTCGTTCGCCCTTCTAACGCTATGTCGTTATAGGCAATACAAAGACTAAATGCAGATGTCCAATCAAAAATGTAGTATTCACTATCCTCAGGTCCGTACCAAATTTTATCAGGCTCCCCCCCCCTTGGAACCTCCTTGCCGTCCGCTAAATCGCTTAAGTCAACACTATCTAACCAAGGGACTGACGGGGTGCTTGTATATAGCTTCCCAGTATCATTGACATCTACAACATCGAGACATTCTCCTGCCGTTGTTACGCACACACGAACCGGCAACTCACTACTGTTAACACCATCCTTTTCGACAGTCACTCCGAAATAACCAGCCACACCACTAAAAAAAGTTCCGTTTTGAGTCAAGGAAAACTCAGAGGCGCTACCACCAATCTCGCTCGTTAATGTCCAATGACCATTTATTAAAGGCGATGTAGTACTATCTTCATATACTTCCGTTGCCGATAGCTTCTTACTATCATTAACTAGCAAATATTTTATTGAAGTTGAAAAGCTAATGTCGGTAACTTTTTTTCTAAACGTAATATCGGCAATTTTTTCAACACCTGCATCTTCTACACGTATAACAAACTGCTGAATCCCTACTTCTAAAGAAGTTACAAAAAACTTCACAATGCCGTTTTCGTCTGTAACCTCCTCTGTATCTGGAGTAACAACTCCTTCACCGCTGATACTTGTGACTTGTACCTCAATTCCAGGATATGGTTCCCCTTCTCGATTTATAATACGCGCTTCAATGACACCTGTGTCCTCGCCATCAGCGAGCACCTCTTTAGGATCACTAGTCGAAACTTCAAGAGACCCGACTGAGTTAGCACATGTTACGTAACCTCGAGTTCCAGAGTCTGACAACGGAGTAGCGTGACGAGTAACGACGACGTCTGAACTTAAATTGTACATACCACCATCCTTTGTCCAGTACGCTAAATCTTTCGGCCATTTAGCGACCTCATTCCTTATACTGCTCAGTTTCAACGTATCTAATTCCTCCATAGTAGGAATACTCATTGGAGAATGACAATAAGATTTCGCTTCATCAAACGTCCAACTTGAAATCAATACCGCCGGTGTATTGACTCCATCAAAAAAGCCCGCCGTAGCGCCAGCGCCAAGAGTATCTGATTCAGATTTAGTTAACGGTGCGGTAAAGATCAAGCCGCCGGCTAAATCATCAACCCAAGTAGCTTTTATATCACGTTCTTCAACTATAACCTTGACAATTCCCGTATCAAATAGGCCATTGTTATCACCCACCACGTAGCTTACATAGTGCTCTCCAGACACATTACTCATAAACGTAAATATTGTATTGCTTGAAGATTCAGTTGCTTTTATTTTCACGTCCGCAGAAAGTGCATTTACATCTATTAAATGAAGAGCTTCTCCATCCGGCGATTTTACGAATTCTGCAATATCAATGTCGGTCAGAGTATTGAGTTTAACTTCATCTTTCCATTCACCGTCATTACTTGCAATCGGCGCATTATTATCACTATCAAGCACAGAGATCTCTATCGTTCCATACTTATGAGCAGAACCTTCGCCATCGACAAGCCTGTAAACAATACGATTTGAACCGATTTTAGTAGGAGTGAACGTAATTGTTCGCGTTGTTGCATCGGACGATAAAACACCTTCACCAAATAACGTTACATTATCAGACAACGTATAACCACTTGGCCATGTATCACCAGCGGCTTCTAATGCTTTGTCGATATAAACAGTTTTCTTAGAAGTTGGTTCAGTAAGCTCCAACGCGACAGAGATTGGCTTCAATACTGGATTTTCTGATGTTGTAGCAAAAACATTTATTGACGCTGTTTTCTCGACAACTTCCTTACTCCCTAATGAAGCGCTAACAACTGAGTAACTATATTTACAAAGCGCACTGCCATTGAGTGTTGTTTCAAAACCTAATACCCCTAGCTCAGAAACGACCGGTGAATCACTACAACCTGAATCACTACCACTCACAAGTGAAATATCTGTGAGTTCAAGTTCAGCTGATGCGCCTGCCAATACAAAAGGACGCAAATTGACGAACGAATTTTGCTCAGGGACTACGGTAACAAAGCCGTCGAAAAGAACAAGGGGCGTGGAAACAGCAGTATCACTATCACTGCCACATCCAGATAAACCAACTACCATAGCTATCGCAGATATGAGTTGACGATTAAACATAATAACCTCGATAAATTAAAATTTAACAAGCCACCTACGGTGGCATTAAGAAATATTACTCATATCATTGAGGTCAGGTGTATCAGTGATGTATCAGTAACTAGCGCTTTCCTATATCAAATAGGAAAATCATTCTACATTCATCTTATTTTCACGCAGAGCACAAAAAGCCGTAACGCCTTCGTACTATTAAAGGTCCACTAGATTTAAAGCAACGTTTAAAGCTTTCTACAATACAACCGAAACATTGCGCTAATTTTTATTATACTTATATTTCATCGCTAGATTAGCCCATTTAAACACATCGCTAAGTATCGTAATGTTCACGTATGACACATCCATACAATCTCACCAGATATTTATACATCCAAAACTAATTAACCCATTATTTATTAATAGTGCATCTCTATTTAAAGATTTAACTTATTTTAAATTGGAGTCTTAATGAAGAAATCCAACAAATTAAACAATATAATACGTCAATGATACACACTAAAATCGGCTTCATATTGTTGGGGATTCGTGTTGCGGTAGAAAAATCATCCACGGTGTCATTAGAATAATAACAAACGTTACTTTCATTGACTAAACGAAACATATCCGACGATTCCCAAGTGACTCTCACTTGTAGGTCGATATCCCTATCCCTCGCCGCAAAGACCGCTTGCCTTAATTCTGGGATATTGGTTTTCTTTCTACGTAGAATCGCGCGAGTGCGGTCATCACGGAGTCCTTCTAAGGCTTAGTCGATGTGTCCTTTGCCGCTGCTTTGATCTTAGCGCGTAACCACTTATGGCTTGGTTCGTTAGTGCGGCTTGGGTGCCAAATCATACACATATCGAGGTCTTCCAAATCAAAGGGCAAAGGCAGAGTTCTGACATTGTACTTTTCAGCAAAACATCGCACCGATGACATAGGAAGCATGCCAATAGCATCAGATCCCTCAATCACAGGGAGCATCTCGACAACACCAGCAGCTCGATACACAACTCTTCGCTTTTCCAAATCACTAAAGTGTTCAGAGCTTAATAAGCTTTTACGTGCATGCCAGCGTGACACCACGACGTGATCGAGAGTAAGAAATTGCTCCATATTGATAGTATCGCTAATTACGGGGTGATCTGAACGGCACACCACCACTAGCTCCTCTGTAGAAACCACCTCGTGCTTGAGCGTGGTTCTTCCTCTTGGCGTCATATCAATGATCACATCGTGTCTTTGTAGCCTCAAGTCCGATTCATAATCTTCTGTAAACAGAGGATGGACTTCTAACGCGATGTTCGGCGCCACTTGGCTAATCAACTGCATGACTCTTGGCACCATTTCGTAGCTTGCCGCGGAAACGCAGGCGATAGAGAAAATACGATTTGATGTTTTTGGGTCAAAGTCTCTTGAAGCCGATAAGGTAGAAGTAAAGTTCTTAAGCGCAGCAGCCATTGCAGGGTAAATATCAATAGCAAAAGTGGTCGGCTCTACACCTGATGTGGTTCGGTGAAACAGTGGTTCGTCATAGATATCTCGCAACCGTGCAAGCGCTTTGCTCACAGCAGGTTGGCTTATATCCATGCGATTAGCAGCCCTAGACAAGTTCTGCTCTTCATAGATAGCAACAAATATAGGAATTAAATTGAGTTCGGTGCTTTTCATACAGTTCCATATTAAAGAAGCAGTTTCCCTATAGTAGAGAAACTGCCGATTATGTTCGATGTGAATTGCTTCAGTTTGTGCAGAATGCCCCGATAAACCCAGAATTTTTATCGGTATTTCAATAAAACGCTTCCCATCACTTCGCAGCACTTTATATATCAAACGGCTATATTTCTCATCGAACAACTCGTTTAACCTTCGCATAAAACTAGGTTTTATCTTTTAAGTCTGGCAAAGCTTTAGGGATTCTCAATCGGTCAAAAATCGAACGAGAGTTACTTGAGTTTGATTCGTCGCTGGGTAAGTTACGTAAGCCTTTCCATAAACGAGAAAATACGTTTCTATCTTCACGCCCTTGCTGAAGCGCTTCACTATCTTCTAGCCAACGCTTTTGTCCGCTCGCTTTACCCAATTCTAATTGAGCGTTTTCTCTGCGCAATTGACGATAGATAAAGGTTCTCAATGCAGGCCAATTATTTTGCTTAAGTAAACGACGCAATACCAACCAGCTTGGTGTTGGTCGGTTTTTGTAATAGCGCTTCGCCGCAACGAATAACATGCCACATAACACCACTGCCAAACCAACGCTTATAAAGACCGACCTGTAAGCTTTGATGAAGGATTGGAATGTGTGTTTTGCTTCAAACACTTCGCCTTTTATTACCACGCTCTCAAGACGCTGATTTTTGCTGTCCCACCACTGGAATGTGAACTCCGGTAAGGTAAATTCACCACCTTGCTGAATCACATAAACCGTCTCTTCAATTCTACCGGAACGGTAGTCACCACGTTCTTGTGTGTCATCGAAACGGTTGGGCTGAGGGTAAGCTTGATATTGCTGAGTCGATTCATTGGTCAACACATTGGGAAGTAACACCGACAAACTGTCTTTCGCTTTGATCGTCACGGTTCGAGTAACCGCATCACCCACTTTTAAGTCCTCGCTCGAACGTTGCCATTGCTGCTCAACATCCACGTCTGTCGCAGAAAACCAAGGCGATTCATCACTTAACAAACCAGACGGTAATGAGGCTTCAAACTTAATCGGCTGCGTATAAAGCGTACCACCTACGTTTGAGCCATCAGGTGCTGACACTTGGATACGAACAGGCACAGTAGGAATCACAAATTCACCCGAGGTCATCGGATAAAGCGTCACTTCCCAACGCTGGCGTGACCACGTAGTACCACCGACTCGTTCAGTGTAGTTCGTCGCAAGTTGGTTGCGCTGCTTTGCGATTACATTGGGGATTTCGATGCTGCCAATTCGCGTACCACCCGTTAGCCAGCGAGGGGTCGCCACCTCAATATTCAGAATCACTTGCTCATTAACGCTGACTTTCGTTGGCATTATCTTATCGCCTGACTTCGGTTTTTCTCCAACCCAAGCGATCAGTTCTACATCACCACTCTTCTGCAGATCATAGATATCAGCCGCAGAAACAAGAGTAGGGAAAACGGTGCTAATCAATAGAACCATCGACACAAGCAAGGTTTTGGTAAGTTTAATGGACTCTGAACGCCCTACCTTTGTTTGAACCACTTCAAGAGCTAAATCATATCGACTCATTGTGTTTGCTCCTGTTTTGGCGTCTGTTCTTGTTTTGGCATCTGCTCGATCGAAGGCGCAGGATCTCTTAACTGAATTTGGAATTTGGATTTCAAGAAGAACTTAGGGTCGGCTTCTACGCGCTTCAACCACTTGTCGGCAAGCTCTTGGCTGCCCAAAATCTCATTCGCATTAAGCGTTTCCTTGAGCATCAATTCCGCGACCGTTTCTTCTTCTGCACCATCACCCGTACGCGGCTGGTCGTCTTCGAGTTCTAAAGATTCTTCAGGGCCATCTGTTGTGCCTGATTGGCTTTCACTGGTGCGATTAACCTCTTCGACAATGCCACTAAGCACAGCAAGATTGTTCTCCACATCCGTTCTTAGTTCTGGTGACAGACCCTCTTTCTCGCTTAATGACTTCAAAAGGTCTCGCGCAGCAAGGTATTCTCGTTGTCTGGCTAACGCACTTGCGGCATTGTATAAACCAAGATCAGTTTTGGTTTGCAAGAACGCACTGTGAGCTAACTTAAAATCACGAGCATAGTAGTAAGCCGCACCTTTTCGCATAGGGTCAGTAAAATGTTTTGCTGCTTCAAGGTATTCCTTCTGGTTCAGCAAGCGTTGACCTTGCTGGTCAGGCGTTAACCATAAGTCCCACCACCATTGAGCTGTTTTGTCCCAAGCCGTAACCGACTCCACCACAACTGGTTTCTCAGCGGTTAAGTTGACCGTTTTGGCCAAAGTGTCTGGTGAATAGATGCTGCTTGTGATCATCAAACCAACAACACACCACTGAACCAACCACCCTTTTCTGAACCACAACAACATAATGATAGCCATTGGAATAAGTAGTCCGTATCCCATGTCTTTCCAAGGCATTGAAGACTCACCGTTGAGTTGCATGTTTCTTTCAACCGCTCTGTTCAGTTGTTGGATATCCGAATCATCAACGGTCACTTCGATCAGTCGTCCACCCGTCTTACTCGCTAAGTTACGCAGTGAATCTAGGTCGACAGGATTATCGCTCACCACATTACTGTTCCCTGCGGCTAGAATGAGCAACTGATACGGATTGTCGTTAAAGAAGCTCTCGAACGCTCTGATGGTACTTGGGTTTACACCATCCGATACCAACAACACTGACGAACCTAGCTCACCAGACAATTGCTGATTTATGAGTGGCAGCGCTTCTTCTGCTGACTTACCTGATACAGGCATGATGTCAGGTGTGATAGCCGCAAGAAACGGTTCGAATACCTTGCTGTCTTGAGTCACAGGCATTGCAACGTGGGCACTGCCCGCATACACAACTAAACCTGTGTTACCGCCCTTGCGCGCTGCCAGTAAATCTCTAACTTTCTGCTTAGATCGTTCCAAGCGACTCGGTGGTAAGTCTTTCGCCAGCATGGATTCGCTGTTATCAAGCACAACCAACATCGACGCTTTGTCTTCACCAAAAGGCGAAGCCTCACGCTGCCATGTTGGGCCAGAACAGATAATGATGGCGATAGTTACAATCACCACCAATAACTTCAATGGCAGCTGCTTACGCCAGCCTGTTTCGCCAATCGTCAAGGCATCACGTAAGTGTGCAGGTAGAATATCTTTCCACGTTGGTTTGGTTTCTTCTCTCCAACGAACCCATAACAAGAAGAACATCGGAATAAAAGCCAATAACCACAATGGTCGAATAAAGTGAAACTGAGTAAAGAACTGTTGCAACATGAGAGAATCAGGCATCGTTCTCTCCTTTTAAATTTTTCTTTGAAGAAACCAAAAGCGATCTTCTACGGATTGTCGCCAAGCTAAACGCAGTCAAATACATCACAACAACAATGGCCATCAAGTAATGATGTAACCCCTGTTTAGGACGATAAGTGGTACTCTCATACAGCTGAGGCTCTAGTTCACCGATTTGAGTGTAGGCTTTGGTCAGTTCATCACGGTTGAGCGCTTCAAAGGCTTCACCACCGGATTCTTGCGCTACACGTTTGATGGTTTCCATATCCAACGCCACTTCTCCCACGGTTTGGGGATCGCCCATGGCGATAACGTGAATACGAACGCCTTTCGCCTTGGCGACTTTGGCGGCATCGATAGGCTCAACAAAGCTTCCTGTGTCATTGCCATCAGTTAGCACAATCACAACTTTCTCTTTCACGTTCGCATCAATACTGGAATCTTGAACGGCAGCACTCTGCTTTTCGCTTTGTTCAAACACCTTAATCGCCAAGCCAATTGCATCACCTAAGTGCGTGCTTTGCCCTGCCATCGCGACATCGGTTTGATTAAGCAGTTCAAGCCAGACATCTTGATCAGCAGTAAACGGTGTTTGTACAAACGCCGCATCACCAAACAAGATCAAACCGAGTCGGTCCCCTTTTCTGGTTTTCGCAAAATCGGCTAACACTTCTTTGGTCGCATCTAAGCGAGAGATTTTATCCCCTTGTTTAGAGGTAAAATCTTGTTCAGCCATTGAGCCAGACAAATCAACAACAACCATCACGTCACGACCTAATTGTTCACGAACTTGTGGCTCA
Source organism: Vibrio lentus (assembly GCF_030409755.1). NCBI lineage: Bacteria > Pseudomonadati > Pseudomonadota > Gammaproteobacteria > Vibrionales > Vibrionaceae > Vibrio > Vibrio lentus. The sequence continues at coordinate 305,140 of NZ_JAUFQE010000001.1, read as the reverse complement.
CCAAGAATGGTAGGTTTCGCTAATGCGCAAATCACTAATACCCAGGTAATGATCAGCGTAGTGCGTTGCCACCAGCTTGGTGTTAACTGGCTTGCACCTTCTGACGGCGCTTCCCCAATCGCCTCAACCAACTCACTGAAAAAAGGCACCTTGATGGCCATTTGTTTAGTGCGATAAGCAGGTACGGCAAAATAAACAAGTAAAGGCAAAGGTAGAGCGATGAACCACAGTGGATGTGCAAATTCAAAGCTGGCAGATAAACTATCAAACATTATCTTGCCCCTCTGGTTTTGCTTGTACATCCGGTTTCGCTTGTAGATCTGGTTTATGAAGTTTTAGCCACATCATCGCGGTTTCAATCACCTCTAAACGCTGTTCAAAGGTCAAACGTACTTTAGGGTCAATTAGGCTCTGCATCCATAATTCCGAGACTTCATCGGCAAAGAAAGCATTACTGTTTTTGCTCGTGTCAGCGCCGACAGGTAGATAAGCATTCAAACGGTTCACATAAGCTTGGCCAAACAACTTTGCATTGCTGCTGTCTAGGTAACGGAGTACCACTTTCAGTACCTTGAAGGTTCGTTCGGTTGAGTTTTTGTCTCTTGCATCCAATACCATGAGCTCTTTAAGCGCTTCTTTACGATAACGGTTATTCCACCATCTCTGCGCCAAGCGATAAGCCAGATAGATAGCGACCAATAACAGAATGACGCCAAGGATCTTCCAGCCAATAGTTTGCGGCATCCAGCTCACGCTCTCGGGAATGGCGACATCGTGCAGATCGCGAAGGATATAAGTACTTGGAGGCGTATGTTCAACAGCCATCTAACGCCCTCCCACCAGCTTTTGAAGCTGAGAAATGTGAGTTCCAGACGTATCTAATTCGATATAAGGGAGGTTTTTCATCGCCATTAATTTAGCAAGGGACTGCTTCTGGAGTGCAGCCTTTTGAGCAAGGCTTTCACTTGCGAGGTTAACCTTAGATTGGCTATCGAGATTAAGTTGAAAACGACCATCACCCACCACCCAATTTGCGCTTGCGAGATCTTGAGGTAATGATTGTTCCAATGGGTCGGTGACCATTATGGCCAAGATATCGTTGTGTTGCTGTAACTGCTTTAGTCGGTCTAGATGTTGTTCTTGGCAGTCGCGCCAATCGCTAATAAAGATTAAGGTCGACTGCTTTAATCTCATTCGTTTTATCAGTTCAATCCATTGACTGAACCCGACGCCTTCGCTGTCACTCACATTCACGTCTAAGCTTTGATTTGCTTTAGTAAGGTGCTTTAACTGAGCCAGTAAATCAGACTGTGAACGCTGTGCTTTGGTGTGGAAGAGTTTTTGATGAGAAGCTAAAACAAAGCCAACACGGTCACCATCTTTCAGGACTCGCCATCCACACAATGCCGCGACTTCGGCCGCAACAACCGATTTCATGGTGTTTTGAGAAGCAAAGAACATCGAACTGCGCTGATCGACACAGATCATTACATTTCGGTCTTTCTCTTCGGTATAGCTACGAACATGAGGCTTGCCCGTTCGCATCGTAACTTTCCAATCGAGGTTACGAATATCATCACCCAGTTGGTAATGACGTAATTCCTCAAAATTCAAACCACGACCACGAAACAGGGAATTATGTCGGCCCGACAATACACTGCCCGCCTTTAGATGAGGCAACAGAGAAAACGACTCAGCTTGAGCCTGAATTCGCACTAACCTTGAATAATCACAGTACAAACGTGGATCAAGGCCTTGCGGTTTGGGAGCTTGTGTTGGCTTCGCCATGACGCCCCCTTGTTATCCGATCTCAACATTATCAAGCAGTTCTTCAACCACTCTTTGATGGTCAACACCATCGGCCAATGCGTCATAAGACAACGAGAATCGGTGACCTAACACGGTAGGTAGCATCGCTCGCACATCGTCTAACGTGACATGGTCACGTCCTTGAAGCCATGCATAAGCGCGAGCACATTTATCCAACGCGATGGAAGCACGTGGGCTGGAACCAATCTCAATCCATTTAGACAAGTTTGATTCTGGGTAACGCTCTGGCTTACGAGTCGCCATAACCAAAGCCACAATGTAGTTTTCGACTAAATCAGAAACCGTAATATCAGGAAGTTGGCGACGCGCTTCAAGTACCAATTCAGGTTCAATATGCTGTGGTGTGACTAATTCTGAACTCGTCTCGCTGCCCAATTCTTCACTGCGCACCAATCGAATGATGTCACGCTCCGCTTCGTCTTCTGGGTAGTCGACCGTCACTTTCATAATGAAACGGTCCATTTGCGCCTCAGGCAGCGGATACGTACCTTCTTGTTCAACCGGGTTTTGAGTCGCTAATACCATGAACAAATCTGGAAGGATGTGAGTTTGGCCACCCACAGTTATCGTCCCTTCCGCCATCGCTTCAAGCAGTGCCGCTTGTACCTTTGCGGGCGCACGGTTTACTTCATCGGCCAGAACGATGCTATTGAAAATAGGACCCGGTTGGAAATGCAGCTGAGGCTTGCCATCAAGCTCTTGATACACTTCAGTGCCCGTCACATCTGATGGCAGAAGATCTGGCGTAAACTGAATTCGACCAAAACTGGTGTTCAGTAAATTCGCCAATGACTTCACCGAGCGAGTTTTTGCTGTACCGGGAAGCCCTTCTAGAAGCACATGGCCATTGGTCAATAACCCAATCACCAGAGCACGAACGACGTGACTCTGACCGATAACACTTTTCTCTGTCTCTTCAATCAGTTGGTTTATTGCTTGTTGCGCATGGTTCATAGGTATTCCCTTTATTCAATCTGGCTGCGTACATCCTACTCACAAGCCCCATAACTATTAGTTATAAACACCATAAATTATAAGCGCCATAGCCACGTCAATTCTGGCGCTCTATTTCAGTTAAGCTTTCTTCTTGCTAAGTGCTTTTTACTGACTAACGGCTTGCTAATTGCTCTCTACTGGACAATTGCTTTCAACTGGTTAACTGCCTCCGGCGGCGCTACTTTGCTCAATGACAAAATACATTGTTCAAACGCTTTGGGTACGCCGGGTTGTTGGTAATTTCGCGCTAAGATTTCACACTGCGCATACAGATGCTGTGGGTTACGGCTAAATTGGTAAGCCTTGTGCAGTGATTTACTTGCCGCAAGCACATCAGACTTCTCCAAAGCCAATCCGTACACATACCAATATTGAGGGTCGGTTTGCGCAGTTTCAGCGGCTTGTTTAAGGTAGTCGGTTGCTTGGTCGTAATCTTTCACACGAAGCAGAGATAATCCTGCGCTGTATGGTAATACACTCGATTTCGGCTGAGCTTGAATGCCTTGCTTCAATGTCGACAGCGCTTTTGCTTCGTTACCTTGCGCTCGATACAAATCAGCTAAGTTGGCATAGCTGTTCTCGAAGTAAGGCTCAATGTCGATAGCGCCTAGATAAAACTCAATCGCTTTGTCGTGCTGACCTAAATCTCGGTAAACGTTGCCTAGGTTAGTACGTCCAAACCCTCTGTCGGCATTAAATTGCTGTATCTCAATGTATTCTTGCAATGCAGGTTTGATTTGATCTTTCTGTAGAGGGTTCATTTCTCCCCAGTTACGCACAAGCGCTCCTGCGGTTTCTGAGCGAATCGACAATACAGGATCTTCCAATAGTGGCTCTAGAATCTGCCAACGATCAGTAAATGGAAAACCTGAGGAACCTTGCACAACGCCTAAACGGATCATCTCATCGTCGTGTTTCACTGCTCTTGCCAATGAAATAAGCGTGTTCTTACCCGTGTTTCCACCCAAGCGTGCTAAGCTCGAAGCTCGAATGATATTGCTTAAGCTTGAATCCTGAGCCGAATACGCCAGTGCATCTTCTGCTCCTCTGTGCCCTATTGAATCCGCGTAAAAGGCGACAGCAAAATGTTGTTGGTTGCGATACTTAGAATCTGGGAACCATTTACCAATTTGTTTATCAGCCCACTGATCAGTTTGATCTTCGTGACAACTGGTACAGACGTTCGGTGTTTTAATATGTTGGCTGATATCAGGGCGTGGGATATGCCAGCTGTGGTCACGCCTTGGGTCAACTTCCATGTACGTCGTTTCTGGCATGTGACAAGTGGTACATTGTGAAGCCTCAGTATTCGCTTCATGGAATGTGTGCTTTTCAGGCGTGTATTCAGAGGCTATGTGACATTGACTACACACAGCTTCTTCTGCAATTTTCAGTTCTGCAGTATGTGGATCGTGACAGTTAGTACAAGTAACGCCTTTCTCTGCCATCACCGATTGCAAGAAAGAGCCGTAGACGTAGTCTTCATCGTAGATTTGACCATCGTTGTGATAAAGCTCAGGGGTTATCAAGCTTAGGCGATATTTATCAAAGAATGACCCGTTAACGTGGTCTCCCGTTTCATTTAACTGAGTGCGTCGACTGTGGCACTGAGCACAAGTCTGTACTTGATTGGTGTGAATGATGTCTTTTGGTTGTAGGGTGGAGTTGCCCTCTTGGTAGATCCACTCTTTTACCGACTTCGACAAATCACGGTCGAAACCATAATGCGCCGAAATTTGAACGTCCTTCCCGCCGCTGGCTTTTGCTGACTGATCTTTGGTCAATTGAGCTTTTGCTAGCTGGGCCTGCTCAACGTGCTCACTCGCAGGGCCATGACACGCCTCACAACCAACATTAATCTCGGACCAAGTGGTGTTGTAAGTATTGCTTGCGCTGTCGTAGTTCTTTTCTAGGTTTGTTGAATGGCAATCGGCACACATGAAGTTCCAGTTCTGGCCACTGTTGGTCCAGTAAAACTCATCGGTGTTGGTGGTATCAGGGTAAAGGTGAAACCAGCGTTGGCCGCCTTCGTCCTCGGTGCGAGAATCCCAAGCGAAAGGAATCAACTGTACGCGTCCGTCTTCAAACTCAACCATGTACTGTTGCAGAGGTTCAAAGGCGAAGGTATAGCTGATTTTGTAATCTTTGAATTGGCCATCCGGCCCTTCGATGTTGACCCAAAACTCTTCTCCCTTGCGAAAAAAACGGTTGGGCTTTCCTTTATGAGTCACGGTTTGATCGTTGAAGTCGCCCAAAATGGACTCATCAGTCGCGTGTTTCATCGCCATATCATGATGAGAGCCTTGCCACGCTTCCACTTCTTCGCTGTGACAGTCAACGCATGCTTCAGAACCGACATACGTAGCCTTGAGAGAGCTGGCACCTGAAGTTTCTGAATCAATAAGTGAAGCTTCAGTCGTCGTCGGAGCTTGTTCATTCGCATACACATTGACACTGAATGTCGACAACATAGGTAAAGACAACATTGCGGATAATACTGCAACTCGCTGGTGTTTCAATCCGTTCACTAGTGAGCACAACCATGCAGACATAACATTCCTTGTTTTTATACATCCTTATGCTTAATAAGGTAGACGTAAAAACAATGAAATTACAATTATTTAGTGGCAGTGAGCTCGATAGTTGTGACTCATATTCACGACTGATAACTACTCATCGATATGCTCATAAAAAAAGAGCTCCTAAGAGCTCTTTCGTGTTACCAGTTTCATCAAACTATCAGTTTCAATAAACCAAAGCTTACTTATTATGGTTCTCTTGAAGTTTCTCCATAACCTGATCCAAGCTAAAGCTCGCTGCTTTTTGACGTGGTGGATATTCAGCAAAGGTTTCTAAGAACTTGCCAACATACGCTTGTGCAGGTACGAACATATAAGCATGGTCTAACAACCAGTCATAGTAAGTATTCGATGTTATATCTGCGTTTTCGTATGGGTCCATACGGAGGTTAAACAGCTTAGGAAGACGTAACGTTACAAACGGTTCTGCCCAGATTTGCATAGTACCCGTTGCACGCTGCTCCATGAACACCGCTTTCCATTGGTTGTAACGAAGTGCCGCAAGGTCACCGTCATCGGTAAAGTAGAAGATCTCCGAACGACGGCCTTTTTCTTCTTCACCGGTTAGGTAAGGAAGGAAATTGTAACCATCTAGGTGAACTTTAAACGTTTTATCACCCGCTGTATGACCTTTCAGTAGTTTCTCTTTGATCTGATCATCACCAGCGGCTGCAACGAAGGTTGGCATCCAGTCCATGTGGTGCATGATTTCATTTGAAACACTGCCCGGTTCAATCTTTCCTGGCCAACGAACCATTGCTGGTACACGGTATGCGCCTTCCCAGTTGGTGTTTTTCTCACCACGGAACGGCGTTGTACCGGCATCAGGCCAAGAGTTCATGTGTGGACCGTTATCCGTTGAGTAGAAAACGATGGTGTTGTCTTTGATTCCCAACTCATCCACTTGCTTCAATAGTTGTCCAACGTGTCGATCGTGCTCAACCATACCATCAGCGTAGTTACTGATGCCGGTTACGCCTTTGCTATCTGGCTGAACGTGCGTTCTAAAGTGCATTCTTGTTGCGTTCCACCAAACGAAGAATGGTTTGTCCGCTTTCACTGCGCGATCCATGAAATCAAGTGCCGCGTCTAGTGTTTCTTCATCGACCGTTTCCATACGCTTACGCGTTAATGGGCCTGTATCTTCAATCTTGCCATCGGCGAATGATTTGATCACACCACGAGGGCCAAATTTCTTACGAAACTCTGGATCAGTTGGGTAATCTTCATTCTCCGGTTCTTCTTCAGCATTCAGGTGGTAAAGGTTGCCAAAAAATTCGTCAAACCCGTGTGCTGTTGGAAGGAATTCATCTTTATCGCCAAGGTGGTTTTTACCAAATTGACCTGTCATGTACCCCATAGGTTTAAGCATTTCTACAATCGTTGCATCCTCCGCTTGCAAACCAATGTCTGCTCCTGGAAGGCCTACTTTACTTAAACCCGTTCTAAGAACACTTTGACCCGTGATGAACGTTGAGCGACCTGCGGTACAAGACTGCTCAGCGTAATAATCGGTAAACATCATGCCTTCTTTGGCGATGCTATCAATATTTGGAGTGCGGTAGCCCATCAAGCCAAATGTGTACGCACTCACATTGGATTGACCAATGTCGTCCCCCCAAATGACCAATATGTTTGGCTTTTCTGCTGCAAAAGTGGCGCTAGACGCGGCCATCATTGCTGTACCCAAAATCGCTAATCGACGTTTAGCGCCATACTTCGCTGTCATAGAAACCTCTTCGTAAGTTATTTGCATCCTGCCCTACAACGTATAGTTCATTTTTTACTCATACGCGAGATTACCTAAGCTATTAATCTTTTTGTCATTTTTATTGAGATATGGATACAGAAGTCATCGGTAAGGTTTACGGCATCAAACATGATAAGGATCACACATACAAACTAAGGGGTTATTCTGGCAACAGACTGGAACTGATATGAATCAATAAGTTAACTAGACATCATAACGATTGGTTATAAGCACTATAAAAGGACGGAACGGAATTTTGGGAATAACATTTGCTCATCGATGTGTTGCTCTAACGCATTAATCTTAAAAGTGAATCGGAGTCCTTATGGGTACTAAAATTAATAAACTAGCATTAGGTGTTGGCTTATTAGCAGCTTCTTCAGCGGCAACAGCAGCAGAAAAACCAAACATTCTTGCTATCTGGGGTGATGACATTGGTGTATTCAACATCAGTGCATACAACAACGGTATGATGGGTTACGAAACACCTAACATCGACCGTATTGCTAACGAAGGCGCACTATTTACTGACCACTACGGTCAACAATCGTGTACTGCTGGCCGTGCTGCATTCCTAACCGGTCAAGAACCTTTCCGTACAGGTCTACTGACTATCGGTATGCCGGGCTCTGACCACGGTATCCCTGATTGGGCTCCAACTATCGCAGACCTTCTTAAAGAACAGGGCTACATGACAGCTCAGTTCGGTAAAAACCACATGGGTGACCAAGATAAGCATCTTCCAACGAACCACGGTTTCGACCAGTTCTTTGGTAACCTTTATCACCTAAATGCGGAAGAAGAGCCGGAAACATACTACTACCCTAAAGACCCAGAGTTCCGTAAGAACTTTGGCCCTCGTGGTGTAATCAAGTCGACTTCTGACGGTAAGATTGAAGATACAGGCCCTATGACGCGTAAGCGTATGGAGCACGCGGATGAAGAGTTCCTAGAAGAATCTCTAGCATTCATGGAAAAAGCAGTGAAAGCTGACAAACCATTCTTCATCTGGCACAACACGACTCGTATGCACGTGTGGACTCGTCTACAAGAGAAGTATCAAGGTAAATCTGGTATCAGCATCTACGCAGACGGCATGCTAGAGCACGATGACCAAGTCGGTATCCTTCTAGATAAGCTTGATGAGCTTAAGATCGCAGACAACACTATCGTAATCTACTCTACCGATAACGGTGCAGAGACAGTATCTTGGCCTGATGGTGGTGCAACTTACTTCCACGGTGAGAAAGGTACAACTTACGAAGGCGGTATGCGCGTTCCTCAGCTAGTTCGCTGGCCTGGCACTATCAAACCGGGAACTAAGATCAACGACATCATGAGCCACCAAGATTGGATTCCAACACTAATGGCTGCTGCTGGTGATGATAAAGTCGTTGAGAAACTGGCTTCTGATAAAGGGGCGACATACAACGGCAAAAATTGGCGTGTGCACCTAGATGGTTACAACTTCCTACCTTACTTCGAAGGTAAAGAAGAAAAAGGCCCTCGTGACAGCATGCTTTACTTCTCTGCAAACGCTGAGTTAAACGCGGTACGTTGGAATGACTTCAAGATCTCATTCGCAGTTATGGACGGTAACATCACAAACGCCGTGCGTTTCCAACCAAACTGGCCTCAAGTTGTACACCTACGTGCTGACCCATTCGAAAAAGCACCACATGAATCTGGCATGTACCTACGTTGGATGGCAGACAATATGTGGCTATTCGTACCAGTAGGCGGCAAAGTACAAGAGTTCATGAACACGCTACCTGACTACCCAATGCAGAACAGCCAAGTACTGAACCCTGGTAACTTCAACCAGAATGCTTACATGCTTCAAGGTAAACTTAAGCAACTAGAAGCAGCCGCTGCACAAGCTAAATAATTATTAGCTAGCGCTGATAAAAGTAAGACAAAGCCGTGATAGCTCAACCGCTACCACGGCTTTTCTGTCTTTTGTCCTTCAAGCAATTGGAGCAGCCAAGTACTTGTAACGATCAACTTACCTAACAACCCTAAGTACCAAGCCTTAGGCTCCTCTTTTAAAACCCTTTCTACCAAACGAAGTTCTATTTCTTGGGCTTGCAACATTCCCATTGTGAAACTAGGTTTATATTAATAACGCGTAATATGAGTAGGCTCAGACGGATTTTGAGTCAATAAATGATCGGAATTGAGATGGAACTTACGTTATGAGAACGCCATATTTTGCAGGAATTAGTATAACTGTCCTTTGCGTTTTAATCGCCATACTGGTCTATAACGCCTCCCCTTCAGACATGCACGCTTCATTTGAACCCATTGAGAATCAACGTCATGAAAGCGACCACGATGACGCACATTCTTCAGCCCACATCTCCACTTCAGATGTACAAGACACCAAACAGGCGGCATTTTCAGACCAAGAAATATTCCCTATTCCTCACTCGCCCGAAATAGATCATGAATTGGCTAAAATAGGTTGGACACTATTTAAAGACCCGAATTTGTCGTCCAACCGCAGTGTCAGCTGTGAAAGCTGTCATAGTTTACAAACTAACGGGGCTGAAGTAATTCCTGTGTCTATTGGCGTTAATGGAGCGGGGATGCGAAATTCACTCACCGTTTTTAACACTGTCTTTAACTATCGATTCTTTTGGGATGGTCGGGTGAACAACCTTGCTGACCAAATCGACGGCCCTGTACACAACGTCGATGAAATGGATTCCAATTGGGAACTCATTACCAATTACGTATCCCAATCGGACGACTACATCCATATGTTCCAAGCGGAACAGCTACCGATTGAAACTGCATCAATAAAGTTAGCGTTGATTGAATTCATGCAGGGGTTAACTACCCCAGATGCGCCATTTGACCAATATTTACGGGGGGATATAAATGCCCTTTCCGACGCCGCACAACGGGGGTGGGAAACCTTCCAAGATGAGGGCTGTATCCGTTGTCATCAAGGCACCAATATTGGCGGGGGTATGGTGATGCGATTTGGATATTTTGGATTATCAAAGACAGGTTCCGAACGAAGTGAAGATCAAGGTCGCTTTATGTTTACCGCTCAACCACAAGACAAGCACTTATTCCGGGTTGCTAGCCTTAGAAACGTCGCAATCACAGCACCCTACTTTCACGATGGACAAACCGCTACGCTAGAAGAGGCGATTAAGATTATGGGAGAGAGCCAGTTAGGAAAAACATTTGAAGACCAAACCATTAGCGATATCAAAACCTTCCTAGAAACCCTCACCGGTGACCGCCCTCAAATGCTAGTGGAGTTTGAAAATGAATAAAATCAGACTCATCTTTTTACTGTTTATCTCGCTATTTGTGGGCTTAGTCAGCTTTATCATGCTGACCTATTTTGAGCATGAGAAAGTCACTAAATATGGTGAATCTGTCCGTGAGCTCGGACATGAAGTACTAGAAATGCGCGATCAGATAACCAATGCGGCTCTCGCGGGGATCTCTAACCCTTATCAAATGACGGCAAATTTAGTCACCCTAGAAAAAGAACTGCAATTGCTCAAAGGTAGCTATCAAGGTACTAATATCCACTCAGTGTTCTTTCGAGGCTTACAAACCCCGGAATTACTTGAGCGTTTCCACACCTCTTCTATAGCGAACGTGGACACGCTAGACAACCTCGTCGGATTGAGTGTTGCCCGTCAATTCATTCTGCAATCCCTAACTCTACAACTCACAGAAACTGGCTCGAGAAATGGCTCACACAATATTGACGCGATCACATCTTCAAACATAAATGTTCAAAGTGAGCTACTCGCTAGCGTGCTGTTTGCAGGCACACAAATTCAACATCAAGGCATAAACTCAGACTTGGCTAACCTGTCTAAAACGTTTACTGAGCTTAATGAGCAACAGAGCCAACTGCTATCACGAGTGCTTTCGGTCCATAGCATGGAATACCTTGAGCAGATTGAACATCAATTTACCGATGTTCAAGACCAGCTTAAAAGCATCATCGTTAAACTCATCATCACATTGGCGCTACTCACCTTTGCCTTCTCATTCACCCTCTTTATCCTGCGCGTCTTTGAATTAAAGCGAAACAACCTCTCCTATCAAGAAGCCGCAGACAAAGCGGAAAAAGCCAACGAAGCCAAGTCATTATTCCTTGCCACCATGAGCCATGAATTACGAACGCCAATGAATGGCGTGTTAGGTATCGCCCAGATCATCAAAGAAGATTCACAAAGCGCCGACACTCGCAAGCAAGCACAAATCATCATCGATTCAGGTCAGCACCTCGTTACCATATTAAATGACATTCTCGATTTTTCTAAGGTTGAACAAGGAAAAATGGAGCTTGAATACAGCCCATTCTCAGTCAAAGACGTGGTTACACACCTTGATAAAACATTGACGCCACTTGCCACTGACAAAGGCCTCGATTTTGTCATCAAGGACAGCATCCCTGCCAATATTAAGTTAGTGGGAGACCCCGCACGTACGCGTCAGATCTTATTTAATTTGGCAGGCAATGCAGTCAAATTTACTGAATCAGGCAAGGTCGAAGTGGAGTTTTTGATTGCACCGACAACCCCGCCAAGCGTGAATATTTTGGTGACTGATACTGGTATTGGCATTGCAGAAGACAAGATCGACCATATATTTACAGCCTTTGAACAAGCCGAGCTTTCAACGACACGTAAATTTGGCGGAACAGGGTTAGGACTGTCGATTGTGAAACAATTAGTCGAACTGATGGGCGGAAGTATTGTAGTCACTAGCCAACTGAATGCCGGTACTCAATTCACTATCTCTTTACCGTTAGAAATGCACGAACTACAAGAGAAAATCGTCGTTCAAACACCAATCCGAACCCATCAGACTCTCGATAACTTCTCAGTATTATTAGTCGAAGACAACAAGATCAACGCGATGGTGATCAGAAAGTTCTGTGAATCTATCAACTTAACGGTTGAGAACGCCTACGATGGTTTACAAGCTTTAGACAAACTAGCCTCAACCCAATATGACTTAATTATCATGGACAACCACATGCCGAACATGAGCGGTATTGAGGCGATTCAAAAAATCCGCAACGAACTCAAGCTAACTACCGTGGTTTTCGCGTGTACAGCCGATGTGTTTAAAGAAGCGCACGATGAATTTATTCTATCAGGGGCTGATTTCGTACTCACCAAACCATTGCAGAAGAACAGCTTACAAAACGCCATTAATGAATTTCATCACCAGTTTGAGCTTAACCGACATAACTCGGCTAATGTACACAACCGTCCAAACAAAGATGAAAGCAACATCACCATATTGACACGTCTTCCGAAGAACAAGTTGCCACTCACAGAAGAAGAGATTTCGCGCAGTCTATTGCTGACTAGCGGTAAGATGGAAACAGGTGAGAAACTCGAATGCTTGACCTCTCTCGTCGAGGAGTTAGAGAACGAAATTGACGAATTGATAGAGTTATTTTCTAGCGCCAGACCGGATGATCTCTGCAGAACCTTAAACGCAGTCAGAGCGATTGCATCAAGGTTTGAGATGACAGAGGTACTTGAGCTTGCAGTTTCCGCAGAACAGGTAACCGAGCATCACACAATGCCTGAGGCCGAATTACTTCAGCAACTGATCAATCGATTGATGGTTAACAGCCACCAAGCCACACGCTTAATACAAAAACTCAATCAGCAAGCTAATACAACGGGAAATGAGGCATCGAAATAATACGGGGGCGATAACGATTAGCGACATTGTATATCGCGTTATTAAGCACGGTTTATGCTTTCAAGTTTTATCCTTACGTTAAGTTTCGGTGAATTTTCCCAAATCGAGACAAGGTAACTTGAAATACTTTTTTATGCATGCGAGTGTAGAACAATTTACTCAAATAACTGTATGACTATGAAAACATTACAATCCATTGCGCTGCTTTCCACAATTATCGCAGCACCACAAGTGTTAGCTGACGTAACAATTGAAGTTCCTTCTAGCGCAGATGCTTTAGTCGAAGTCTTAGCTGTAAATGAGGCTAAACCTGATCTCGACGGTGGTTTCTTCTCTTCGAGCAAAACGATCACCGTTCCAGATGGCGTGAACCAAATCGTTTTCAAATATCAACTTGCTTTTAGCCAAGGCAACGACCGTGAGTTTGTCGACAGCGATACAATTATTGCTACTTTTGACGCGACAGACACCGCATTGACGTTCGACATGCCTAAGTTCCGCAACACCAACGAAGCGAAAAAAGGCTTTCAAAACCTAGATTGGAAACTGGTTGATGAAAACCAGAATGCAATCAGTGTTAAGCAAGACAAACTAATCAAAGATGGCATGCAGATTGGTCGTAAGTACCCGCAAGAAGCGAAAGAATACAACCAAAAAGGCGGCATTGCTGCATTAGCTATGGGTACAGCAGCTGGCGCAACGGCAGCGGTTGTTCAACCTGTAACACTACCAGCAAAGATTGATGCCAACGCTGCTAACACGGCCGAAGAAATGCTCTACTTCTGGTACGACAAAGCAGACGCTGAAACTAAGCAAAAATTCAAAGATTACGTGAACAAGTAACCTTACTTGTGTCACTTAATACTTGTCTCACTTAAAAAGAAAAGAAGCTGGCATATTGCCAGCTTCTTTTTTATCTCAACATTCATTATTAATCTAAAGCAAACGCAAGACTAATCGATTGATATTGCTTCACCATTTACTCTAGCAGGCCAACCCAACTGTTTGTATTCGACAGCCAACAAATACGCACAACGACTTGAGATCGTTGTCTTAATCCAGTCACCTATCCCACACACTTTGTATTCCAATACGGCCATTTTCATAACTACATTACTCACTAAATTTAAATTTTATAAATATCAGGCGTAAGTTATCGATATTAGTGAGCTATGTATGTTCCCAAAAGAACACAGGACCATGATTTACTCATAAAGAGGGACTTAGAACGCCAAAACATCTCGATAACGAAATGTTGTTAATCAAATGAGAATCAACACTATTGTGGCTTCATTTTCGCCATAGGGTCACGAATCATCAAATTCATTGGAGAAATACGCTCATATAAGCCCTCGACATCCGAAATAAACACTTTGCCCCGCTGAATTTTCACCATACCTAATTGTTCAATTCCCTTTAATACTTCGTTTAATCTAGGCCTGGATATACCAGTTATGGTGCTCAGTTGGCTTTGTGAAATGTTGATACTGAGTGTTGCACCTGCAATATTGGTTTGGCGAGCCGCCAATTCTAACAATACATAAATCGTTTTTTGTTCTTTCTCATGAATAGACGATAAGAAAGCTTGAATCCAAATAGATTGGGCTTTAGCGCCACTATGAAGAAGCCATTTAAATACCATGCACTTTTTTTCAGCGAGCTCTAATATCTTGTCTGAAGGGAAAAGTACCATTGTGATGGGCTCAACCTCTTCAGCTATAGCAAAAAGGTTATAGTCAACATGAACCGACAGCGCACCGATCCAATCGCCTTTACCTACGACCCCACCCGACAGACTTTTCAAATTCTCAGTTGAAAAGCAGATACCAGCCGAACCGGTAAGAATATAAAAAACCCCCGGAAGATTTTGAAATTTTTTCGTAATCTCAAGGCTATGTATACCCGTTTTTATAACGGCTATTTCGAGCAGACTGTCTATAAAGTCTTGCGGCAAATCACAAGGCCACTGAATTTGTTCTCCGATTATTGGGTCTAACAACGATTTATACCTCCTTCGAAAATATCTATACAACGTTAACGCTATACCTCTACATCTTCTTTAAATGTAGTACATCATTACGAAGGCAATATGATTTATATCTAAATAAAATCATATATCTTAGTAGCTTAACTCATAGACTTAGTTAGCGAGTGGCGCGCAACCCGAATTAAAAACGACCAACAATGGCTGGTCGTTTGGTGGTTCTAAATGACGGGGTCACTAAAAGCTATAAGCCATAAGCCATAAGCCATAAGCTACCTTTTAGTGATCTACCTGTTAGTAAACGAGTCTATTCAATATTAACAACACAGTTCGCTAGCTTGCTCAAGATACGCTTGAACCGCATCTCGGTACTGCTGCTTCAACGACTCTTCGACAAAGCTTGCTTCAATGGCATTCAAACTAAACTGCGCCAGCTCTTGCTCCGTCATGTCATGAGCTTGGCTCACAGCGTTAAAGTTATCCGACATGTAGCCACCAAAGTACGCTGGATCATCTGAGTTAATTGTAACGGCAACACCTTGTCTCAACAGATCCACAATGTTGTGGTCTTCCATTACAGCGAATACTCGCAGTTTGATGTTAGACAATGGACACACGGTCAGCGGCATTTTCGTCTCAATCAATTCGGCAATCAAAGCGTCATCAGTCATACACTGCACACCATGATCAACACGACTCACACTGAGCATCTCAATCGCATCGACGATGTTTTGAGCTGGCCCTTCTTCCCCTGCATGAGCCACAGTCAAAAAGCCTGCCTGTTTAGCTTGTTGGAATACGCGCTGAAACTTCTCTGGTGGGTGTCCTAACTCTGAAGAATCTAGTCCAACACCAATAATTTTATCTTGGTGCTTTAGCACGTCGGCGAACGTTTGAATCGCGCTCTCTTCAGACAGGTGTCGCAAGAAACAGGCAATAATTTGCGAGGTAATACCCAGCTCTTTTTGCCCCTGTTCAAGCGCACGATGAATACCGTTAATTACCGTGTCGAATGCAATACCACGATCGGTATGTGTCTGAGGATCAAAGAAGATTTCGGTGTGAATAACATTATCGGCTTTACAGCGCTCTAAGTACGCCCATGTTAGGTCATAGAAGTCTTGTTCAGTGCGCAGCGCATCAGCACCTTGATAATAGATATCGAGAAATGACTGCAAATCATCAAATTCGTATGCGCGTCTTAATTGCTCTGGGGATGAATAAGGCAGGTCGATGCCGTTACGTTGAGCGAGTCGGAAAAGCAACTCAGGTTCGAGTGAGCCTTCAATGTGTAAATGCAGCTCTACTTTTGGAAGCCCTTGGATAAATGCGTTCATATTTCACCTACTATGGATTTTAGGTGTGCACTTACTCTGAATAATAGACAGGATGTTTTGAACGCCATTACAAAGAGTAAGAACACAATTGTGATCTAAACCCTTCGTAATCAGCACTTTGCGGGAGCTGGTAGAGACCCCCAAACCATATCATTGGGGTTATACGAAGTAAACGGTTGCTACTATACACAGTTAAATCTTAATTTCACTAACCAATTACTCAATAAATCCGAGGCGCAGGACCTGGTTTATTCAGAACAACATTCGACTCTTTGGTTGACACGCTTTAGCTATTACCGCTATTTTTGTCTTAAACAACCAATGACGGTCAATATGAAAGATACCCAATTCGATAGCTTTGAAGATCTGCTTTCCCACCAAACCAACATTTTGACCGCTTGCCAACCCAAAGATTTCGATAGCACTTTTGCCTTGCTGGCAAGAGAAGCGTTAACTTGGTTTAAACTCGACAGGCTTACCCTCTTTCCAAACTCTATGATTCTTTTGGACACAGGCAAGAGTATCTCTGTATCCAAATCAGATACTCCGCCGCTTGAAATGGAGCGCTTTCTAAAAGGCAATTATCTTGATTATCTTAAGCTTTTGCGTTCAAAAAAGTGTTGGCAGTTATTCTCTGAAGAAACCCTCAAAAGCCACAAGGTCGACCCATTGCGTGTACTTTATGAAGAAGGTGCAAATTGGCATGGGATTGTGAGCCTTTCGTTATTTGGACAACAATGGGGCGCTATCGGTTTCTCACGCTTCAACCGTTACGACACACCTATTGAAACAACGGACATGACACGAATCAAGCTGCTCAGTGACATTTGGCTCTGCTTTTGGCAGCACTCTAAAATGACGCGCAGTGTCACCAGCGATGAAGCCGACAACATCAACGAAAGTGAAAAGCTACTGTTGCTGACCAAAAAGCAATGTACGGTTCTGACACAATTAGCACAGGGGTATACTGCTAAGCAATGTGCGGAGATTCTGTTTCTAAGCCCACGAACAATTGAATCCCACAAATACCGCATGCTAGATATTCTCGAACTCGAGAATCACACTGAACTGATTCAATTTGCGCTGCGTAACGGTTTTGGGATCGACAACAATTAGTGCTCTCATTATAAAAAAGCCCCAAACAACGAACTGTTTAGGGCTTTGTTCAACCGATATTACCGAGATTATTTTGCCTGTTAAATCCAGACGAGTAGCTCACGATCAAAGGCAGTCAGGTCTAATTCGGGACATCAACAACATATCGATGTATTTCCCGTTTTTGAACGTGCTCAGCCTTTTGGTGCCTTCTAGTTCAAAACCTACGCCTTTATACAAAGCAATCGCACCGTTATTATCGGCATGAACCTCTAACTCAAGGCGAACGAGGTTTAGCCAGTTATCGGCTTGATTGATTGCTTCTTGCATTAATGCCTTACCGACCCCTTTGCCATGCATATCTGGATTAATCGCTATCGCAAGTCCAGCGCAATGTCTGTCTCTCACCTTCGTGGTCATGAATAAAGTAATGTGGCCGACGACCTTGCCAGAAACTTCCGCAACTAAAGTGAAATGGTCTGAGTGACCAAACAGTCGCTCCACTTGATCAGAGCTAAGAAAAGGCTTTTGTGAAGTATTCTCTAATACTGACGAGTGTCGATAAATATCAAAAATATCTTGGTTATCGGTGGGTTCAAGATGTCTAATTTGTATTTCCAAAGCGCTTCCTTATTATCTGATCTTAGATGTAAACTTTTTTCATATTACGGATAGCAACGAGCACCTACAACCTTAAAGGCGGTAAGTGCTCGAAATAACTTAACAAATAATAAAGCGAAAGCAGAACCCAAGTTCTAGCGAGTGCTTCGGCTATGTGTAACCGTTAAAATTTATAGTCGACACCAACGCTCGCCAATACTTGTTCAGAATTGTAGAAATCGATGTTGGAATCAATCGTTCTTAGGCCAAGTAAGGTGATAAACGACCAATCTTCATAGCCCATCAAGCCACCAAATTCATAAGCTAGAAAGGCGCCGTATTCGTTCTCTTCACGTGCTTTGCCATAAATTGGGTTTGCTTCGTCGTACTGACGATCACTAGCATCTAACGTGACAACAAAACCATGACGACCGATTCTCTTCGCGTAATTCAGTTCAATACCGTAACTGTCAAAGCTGAGTGCACCGCCTTCTGCATCTGAATTGAAATACACCATAGATGGGACGAACACGCCAGCTTGGTTGGGTAAGATGAAGGGGTACCCTGCTTTGGCGTACACATAGGTTCTTTCCCTATCAAGCAGAGCTATCTTTTCAGGAGGTAAGAATGAAGTCCCTGACAACTCATCATCAACGTCAGATTGACCAATTGCGAAATCCGTTCGGAAGGCGGTTCCGCCGATGTTGGTTAGTTGGAGTCGCCCAACATTACCTTTTACATCCGTTTCATTTCGATTAACGCCCACTGCATAAGGATCCGCCCAGGCCTTACCAGAGATAAGTGTCGGCAACACAGAAACGTCTAATATGGTGCCGCCTGAGAGTTGATGTCGATAACCAATCTCAAAGGCGATGGTACCCGTCGCAATATCCTCTCGCGTCGTACCTGCGTAAACTTGATGAGTCAGGGATTCACCAAAGGTGTATTGAACGGTTCCAAGAAAGCCGAGTAACCCCTGATTTTCACTATCCCCTTCCATGGTAAGGCTTGCTTGATTCGAATCTTGTTCGGTACTCAAATTACTGCTATCCGAGTAGAAACCGGCCAAAACACTGAAGTTACCGCTGAAGCCTTCACTTGGAGCAAGGCCACTATAAGCAGGCATTGAAGCAAATGCCGAAAACATAACTGGTAAAACGAACCTCATATTCACATCCATTATTTGAATAATAACTCGTTAACTATAACTACATAAATAGAATTATAACAAGCATTTAACCATGAGGATGAGTTTCGTCTGGTGACTTCGACAACCGTAGCAAGTGGCTTAAGACTACAATAAGTTGATCTATCGCTTTTAAGCTTTCGTAATACATCTCGAAAATAACAGACAAACTCAAAGGACTACAATATGTTGAATCACTTAAGTAAGACTCTGTCAGTACTAGTTGCAACGTTGTTTTTTACAGCTTTTGCTCACGCTAACCACCATGAAATGAAGAAAGACATCGTTGATGTCGCAGCGGAAAATGGCTCTTTCACCACTTTAGTGGCGGCGGTAAAAGCGGCAGGCTTGGTAGACACGCTGAAAGGCGATGGTCCGTTCACTGTATTTGCGCCCACTGATGAAGCTTTCGCTGCATTGCCAGAGGGAACGGTCGAAATGTTGTTGAAGCCGGAAAACAAAGACAAGCTAGTCGCTATACTCACCTACCATGTGGTTCCAGGGAAAATAATGGCGGCTGAAGTAATGAAGCTGAGTAGTGCAGAAACAGTGCAAGGTGAGGCTGTAATGGTAGCCATTGACGACGGAAATGTAATGATCAATACGGCTAAGGTCGTGATTCCAGACGTTAAAGCGAGCAATGGTGTAATTCACGTCATTGATGCGGTTTTACTGCCTAAGTAATCAAGCTATTTGACAGAAAATCAAAATAAAAATTCTTCAAGGGTGTGACAAGTTCACTCCCTTCTTATATTTCTCTACCTAGTCAATATCAGCATCAAGCGGTACTGTTAGGACTTCATCTGTTGCTACACAAATAAGCGCCCAAACACCAGAAACGCCGCCATAGACACCACCTTGGTGAAAACCACTACCCAGATACAATCACCAATACTGGAATGCGTCGCCTTCCCGAGCAAGAATACAAACAGAATAAGCCCTATAACCCAGCCCACTGTTGGAATCAATGACACCAAAGCAACGATAACGGCAATACTAAGCAGGGATTTAAAGTCAGCCACGACGAAAGACATTTTTGACGCGATATACATGCAACATGCTGTGATTAATGCGTCCATCACAAATGCTAAAGCTTCTATTCCCACTTCATTTCCTCTAACCAAAAAGCGAGGTCAATATTATCGGTCACGCTATGAATTTTCATTGTAGAAAGACAATTACCGAAGCAATAACTGTAACAAAATTGAGACTTTCGTTGTTTTAGATAGAGACCTATTTTTCTTTGCTGTCGAACCCTTTAACTAGCGCACCAGCGCGCGCTTTGTTGGCTTCTTGATAGGTACTAAACGCATCATCGTACTTCCCTCCGAACAAACAAAGAAAAGAATTAATGACGAATGAAAAGAATGAGATGACGACGACAAAGAGAGGAAACAGCCCCGAGACCCCAGCATCTAAGGCGAGAACCCCAACACCAAAGGACAACATCGACACTAATGTATATAGTTTAGACCTACTCACATGACTCATGAACAACACTCCTTGTATTCACTCAATGTTTAGATTAGACAAATTACCTTGCACACAATTTGAACTCATCGACAATATCAATAGATCGGAAAAAGTTATCCTTAAAAAGGTTTATTAATAATTCAAAGTAGGTCTCGATCTTCTAAAGAACGCTAGTCCACTTATTCGACCACCTTCTCCATCACGTAGTTGGTGAGTTTTACGCCACGCATCTCAACTTCCTGCTCATTGACGACCGTAAAGCCAAGGTGCTCATAGAAAGGTCTAGCGGTAATACTCACTTCTGAAAAGTATCGAGAGACACCACGAACGGAACCGATCTGAAATACATGCTCCATCAAAGCTCTCCCAACCCCCTTCCCTTGATATTCATGATGACAGAAAAAGTGATCAATCAAGCCGTTTGGTTGTAGGTCAGTATAACCAACAACGCGGCCGTCCAACTCCGCTACAAAGGGTTGTATGCGATGCAGGCACTTTTGCCACAGCTCAGAGTCAAAATCACTTGGCGCCCAAGCCTCAACTTGTTCTTGAGAATAGTCACGAACGTTAATATTTCGGACGGTATGGAAATAGATCTCCCATAACGCTTTGGCATCACTCGCTTGGTAATTTCGAATTCTAACCACGACACACCCCTTTCATGTCTTGTTCATTGCCCATCCACGACTTGATAGCAATACTAACGATAAAACACAGCCAGCCAAATAGTCACGGTATCTTTGTCCGTACCAAGAACCTTGTGCTTCTCTCGCGCGGCAATATTGATGTAACCCCCTTTAGACAAGGTAACGACACGTCCGTCTTCGAACTCAATAACACCTTGTCCCTCTAGCACCATAACCCATTCGTTTTCATCTTGGTCATACCAACCTTGTTCTGGAGAACTGTGCCCATGAGATAATATTCTTTCAATCCGCACATTCTCAGTAGTAATGATGTCGTTGAAGATTTCGTCGGGTATTGACGAAGGCACATCCGAGTAGATATTTGACATCGCTCTCTCCTAATCCTTGTTAGATGAATATGGTGCAGTGCTTTATCGTTTTATTGTTTTATCTAAAGCCTAGCTTCCTAAGAGCCTACGCTATAAGCCCTAAGCCACAGCACTCTTTCTAAAATAGAATCGGTAGTAGCCCAATAAGTTACTACAGATAAACAACGCCTCCATCAGAACCGCTGTTGGCGAGCCAACTAAATAGTTGTGAACCAACCAAAAGCTAGTCCCTATGATCATCAATTCTCTTAATCGACGGTCATCTTTGTTAAACGCCGCAAACGTTTGAAACATCGAAGCACAACAACTTAATACACTGATCAGCCCTGAGTAAGTAAAGGCTGTTGCAACCAGCGACATGGAACAGAACAAATATTTAAATTTGGGTGACGTAGAAAACACGCTCGTTAAATATCGAATGGTCGCGATGATCATCAAACTTGCCGCCGTCCATTGTTCGAGCAAAATGAAATGACTAGAAATAAGAACGCCTGCAAAAAACAGACAGGTAACTATTTTCTTCCTTTCCTTAAATTGGAATGACAATAAGTCGAAACAAATAGCGATCGCGACGAGTACTTGAGACAGATAAAAGGCTGACACGATTATTCCTTAAGTAGTGACCTAGCAGATTTAAATTATGACGTTTCCGTTCTAAATAACGACGTTGCTGTTTTATGAATGATATTGAAGTTTAGACTTTTAAGGTACCACTGATTACGGTGGTTGCAGACCCTATCAGTTTTATACGACCATTAGACAATCGCTCTGTCGATACATACCCACCGCGGCGCGACGCTTGGTAAGCATTGAAATGCGCTTTGTTTAGTTTCTCTGACCAGTATTGTGTGAGAGCGCAATGCGCTGAACCCGTAACGGGATCTTCGTTAACACCCACCCACGGCGCAAAATAGCGCGAAACAAAATCAAGCTCAGAGTTCGACGATAATGCCGTCACAACGACGCCTCGACCTTTAATACGCTTTAAAGCATCAAAGTTTGGTGCTAAATCTAATAAAACTTGTTCGCTGACAACCTCAATAAACTGCTTGGTATCGAACTCACTGTATGACACGACTTGGTCTTCACACAGCCCTAAATATTCCAGCAAATCTTTATTAGCATCCAATCCAAGATCAAGCACAGTACTTGGGAAGTCGAGCTCGATTGTGGAGTCACAAACCGTGGCAGATAGCTCCCCGGAAAGCGTATCAAACGTCACAACCTCACCCACATTGACTAACCCTCTTTCCTTCATCACATGCGCTGTTGCCAACGTACCGTGACCGCATAATTTAACTTCAACTTCTGGTGTAAACCATTTCAACGTCATCGTATTGAGGGTTAAGAATGCCGTTTCTGATACTGCCATCTCTTCAGCAATCGAATACATCAACGACTCTTCTAAAGGTTCTTGTGAAATACAAACCCCAGCAGGGTTTCCTTTAAAAGCTTGTGTTGTAAACGAGTCCACTTGATATATATCTAAAACCACAACGGCTCCTAATGCTGAAACATATAATCTTGACTGCCACAATAAGTACAAATGCTCAGTGCTACAAGGAGTTAGCAGCAAATTAGCCGAGATCTCACGTAACGTTCAGAAAAAGGGAACTACAGGTGACAAAAACCTTAGGTCCGAATATGTTGAAATTGCCTAAATTGTAATGGTTTAGACACGAGGAAAGGTTCTATCCGTGAAGACTAGTAGATACTGAAAATTAAGAGGAGAAGCGATATGCATAAACATTATCGTTGCGCATACGCTTGGCATCGCGCCACTGGCTTAATCGATAGACCATTACATCTAAATCAGAACTTAGCCTGTTAATAAGGTTACTGACGCACCAACGCCGACTTAACAATCGTTAACCCTAAAAGACCCAACATTACCCCTGTCACCTTATCAATGTAATAGGCAGCGCGCGTAAACTCTCGTCGAACTTTAGGTGCAGATAAAAGGAAGATAATCGCGGCATCCCACACAAACACAACCACTGTCATCCAAATGCCTAACCCTAATTTAAACATGAAACCCACCTCATTATTCAGTACAACCGTGAATAAGCTCAAATAGAACAAAAGGTTTTTAGGATTAAGGATTCCCGATAGAAAACCCGTAACAAATTCTTTAAGAAAAGTGGTTTGAATGGAGGCACCTTCTTCGACAACATCGATATTACTGTAATTACATTTTTTCGCTCTTATCGCTTGAACAGCAAGGTACACCAGAAACAAACCGCCAATAATTTTTAAAGCGATCATCACTGAAACCGAAGCTGCCAAAATAGAGCCGACCCCAATAAGACACAAACCAATATAAACCGCATTGGCACTGGCAATACCAAATGCAACACCTAACGCTTTTTTGCCTTTATTTCGAACCGCACTCTTCACCACGATGACAAAATCTGGACCGGGGCTTAACAACGCTAAAAAATGAGCAATCGCCACGGTAACAAAAATCCCGACTAAACCGGCACCCATAAATCAATGTCCTTATTGTAAAATTTAATGCATTATTATTGCATAAATACAACAAACATGTTCGAGTGGTTAAACGATAATATGCCAAAACAATCAGACCGACTACTCATTTTCATCTATACCAGACTCAGATGAATTCAACCTTAGGGCTTTGAATCATTCGATAAATGTTTATATGTTTCGGTAACGAAAGCTAAGTACTCCGCTGGTTTTTGCTTAGTGATCTTGTGCACAGAACTGATTTGTCGTTCCAATTGGTTTGCAAAAAGTTGGTATTTGCATGCAATGCATGAAGTTGAAGTAAAATTAGAGGCCTAAATTTGAACTATGTCGCAAAATTTAGGCTACGATTTAGTTAGTCACGGTACGAAAGGAATCGGTCAGTGAAGACATTCAATGTTTTAGTTGTTGCGTCATCATCCTTTTTAACTGGCACAGTGTTTAGCCAACAAAACGATATTTATATCTACAATTGGGATGAATTTTTATCCGACAGTGTGATTACCCAATTAAGCGATACCTATGATATTTCGTTGAAACAACAATATTTCTCTGATGAGTCTATTAGGGACGAAGTGTTACTGAGCGAACGTCGAGGCGCATTTGAGCTCGTGATTATAGAAAGTGTAAAGCTCAATGCGTTAGCCAATCAGAACCTATTTCATAATCTAAGTGAAATACAACAATCCATTGCAGGTAACATTGATTCACGATGGGTTGATGGTTGTGGCGAATATGGCATCCCCTACGCATGGGGAACGTCGGGCATTTTGTACCGCAGTGATAAAGTCGACACGCCAACTTCTTGGACAACCATTCTCGAACCTGATTCAAAGAATAGTGGCCGCATAAGTATGTACTACGAGCCAACGGATTTGGTGAGTACCGCATTGCTCGCTAATCAATTTGATCCCTTCACCAACAACGAGCAAGAACTTCGCGTCGCCTACAAAACTCTACAAGCTCAAAAGCCTCATCTTGAAAGCAGTGAATACGTCATCGATTATATTCACCAACCCGAACGTCTCGCTAACATCGACCTCGCCTACGGGTATTCCGGAGACAGTTATGCGTTGAATGATGCCGACCCTGATGCATCTTGGGCTTATATCGTTCCTCAAGAAGGCACTACGTTATGGTTAGAGTGCATTGCTGCTATCAATAATGGAGAGTTATCTCCACAAGCAAAAACCATTCTCTCATTCCTATCGCAACCCGATATCGCCGCTCAAAATGCGATGGACTCATGGTTTGCGACACCAAGCTCAAAAGCAAAAGCGCTGACTTCTCAAGAGTATCAAAATGATCCTGAGCTTTTCCCTAGCAAAGAGGTATTAGAACGCAGTTATCTGTATCAGCAACTCGAACCCAATAGCATTCAAATTCGTAACCGTATTGTCGACAGTTTGAGATAATTAATGCCTGTATTGAAGAAGCTTTATTTTGTACTCATTCCCACGCTATTGTTCGTGTTTACAATTGGTGGGATGGTTACCTATAACTTAGCCTCTAACCACGCTAAACACATGTACTTAGATGAAGTGCAATCCGACGTAAATACAGCGCTAGTCGCGGCTGAGTACGAACAACTTGGTTTATCTTTGTTAGTAAAAGATATTGGTTCGTCACTGCAGTTCTTGCGATATATTCAAAACCCAGGTGACTACACCACCCTATCTCTATTAGAGAAAAGAGTGCTTCGAGTCTTAAACCAAAGTCACGTTAATCAATTTGGTCAACGTAATATCTATGTCGTTGACCCCAAGTTCACTCTCACACTTTCGACACTACGAGCTGACCCTTTCGAGGGCTTAAAGATCCCTGACAACATCTACGAGAAAGTCTTCGACATCTATACTTCGTTGATTAATAAAAACGAGCTATCTCATGAAGGTTTCTCTTATATCTCAGTGAGTGGTGAGCTCAGATACGCTTATGTTGCGGCTATCGATCCTTACTTACTCCCCCAAGACAAACGCGCAAACGAAAGCTTAAACCGATACATATTGATTGCAGATGGTCCGTTGAAACAGCTGTCTAACTTGCTTATAAAATACAACGATGATGACAATATGCAGCTTCTGATTGAACCTTCATCAGATACTGAACACATTGAAAACACTCAGTTCGTTATCAAGTCGTTTGAACAAACCAAAGACAGTATTAAAGTTGAGATGAACAGTCGTCACTTCCTCGCTCAAGTTAATATTCGCGAAAAGAAATTCAATCAGGAAAAATCCATTATCGCTCAGCAGACCTTGCTTGGTGGCTTGACGACACTATTCACTATTATGCTCATCGTACACATGGTCGTACGGTATCAATTAGTGCGTCCACTCAAAGACTTGTTGCACGAAATTTCCATTGGCGGACTCAAACTCAGATATTTTAAACGGTCATCCGGACAAAGTGAGATCGACGGGCTTAAGAACGCCTACATTGACTCACTAACGGAATTGAAATTCGAAGCCGAATTCGATCAATTAACCAAATTAGCCAACCGACGCTCATTTATTCGACACCTCGATGTACGTATAAAAAGCTCAATGAGCCCACACTGTTACTTGGTTTGCTGGGACATTATCGACTTTCGTAAAATCAATGACTTATACGGTGCAAAGGTGGGTGACAATGTACTCGTTAGTCTAGCCAAAACACTAAGAGAAACCTTGCAGAATCAACAATCCTCTTTCGGCTTTAGTTGCAGCGACTATTCAATCGCAAGGCTTGGAGGAAACCAATTTATTGCGATATTGGAAATGGGTGAACACCAATCAATAAACGAAGAAATTGAGAACATTAACAACACCCTAACGGGTACGACTTTCCTAGATTACTATGGGTTCAGGCTTTCAATTGCAACTGGTGTACTACCCGTCGATACCCCTAAGTTCGAGGAGATATGGCACCGATGTATTGATGAGATGTTGATTAATGCTAAGGATCATAGCGACGGAGATAGCCGGATTGTTTACGGCGAAGAACTACTTCATTCACTTGAAAGGCATGATGTTATCGAGAAAAGGCTATTAGAGTGCTGCGCGAGTGATAACTTTGAACTTCGCTTTATGCCTATTTTCAATGCTAAGACACTTCAGATTGACGGAGCAGAATGTCTGATTCGCTGCCCTGCTCTATTTGATATAAAGGCTGGGCCGGATGAGTTCATTCCAGCCGCAGAGAAAAGTAATTTAATATCCAAACTCGACATGTGGGTGATTAGTACCGCAATCAAAAGCTATAAAGAGCTCTCAGAGATTCACCAATACAAAGGCACCTTGTCCATTAACATCTCAGCGATGGAGCTCTACAACCGTAACTTTGCCGATAATATTAGAAAGGTACTCGAACGTTATCAAGTTCCTCCTGGCAACATCATTATAGAAATTACCGAAACCAGTTACGTTAAAAGCAGCAAACTTACCGTGCAGACCATTGAGAGTATCCGAGGCCTAGGTTTAAAAGTGTCTCTCGACGACTTCGGTACGGGTTACACGGCGTTTAACCAACTTCTTCATTACCCCGTCGATGAACTTAAAATTGATAAGAGCTTTATCGATAATATCGTCGACGACAAAGCTGACCGCAAGATGGTCGAGTCTATGGTTAACTTAGGGCACTCTTGTGACACCTTCGTTGTTGGCGAAGGTGTCGAATCTCTCGAACAGTATCATCACCTTCGAAAAGCCAACTGCGACCTAATACAAGGGTATTTCTTTAGCCAACCACTGACTTATATTGAGTTCATTGAATTTGTCCGTGACCATAATCCACAAGCCATCCTAGACCAGCAATCGCTGTTAGAACCAAGCTCTAACGAAAGGATTGTGGCACTTAATCAGAAACAGTAGTCGTATTTCGAAAAGCATGACTACTGAATAACCACAACCAAACTGCCTCTCTTTAATCATCTAAATAAACCTCGGCAATGAGCACAGACTCACCCAGAAAGATTCAAATAACAATACCTACAGACAAACCCAAATAAACAAAGGAAGCCCCCCTCTGATCATAAGGCAACATATTAACGAGGGTAACAAGCTAGTAAGTTAGTTGATAAGCTAGTGGACTTAGCTTGGCCAGTTTTACTTGACCACTACACAGCTTCATTAAAGCGTCTAACGTAGAAATAGGCCAGTAAGATGAGGTATCAGTAAGGAGGGATAGAAACGAGACTAAACCTTATAGAAGCTTAGCCTTGCATCGAAGTCAGTAGCTCCATCATGTCTTTGGAACTGATGTTTTTCTTATGTCTCACTACGGCGTCTATCATCAACTCTAAGTTACCTGCCGAAATGTAATCACTGAGCACATCGTTGAATTTTTCCTGAATTTCATCACTCGCGTACAAATGATCTGGAATGAAGAATAAGAACTGGCTTCCACTGCTGCGGAATGAAATGGTGCTTTCAGGGATCTTGGCGGTGAGGGATTTGGCAGCCGAACTCACCACGAGATCACCATATTCAAGTCCATATTTTTGGTTAATTTCACTCAAGTTTCTGATGCGTACGAAGTAAAGGTCAAAGTTGTTGTCTTTCGGATAGTTGTTTTTGACGAACTTCATCAATGACACTCGATTTCGAAAGCCTGTGATGAAATCAGTTGAGTAGAGCTTTCTTTTAACAGAGAAATCCACATAGAAAATAGCCCCCGTCATCAGCAAAATCACAGCTAGGAATAGACTACTGATTTGATGCACCATGACTAACTTATCAACCATCGAGGTGTTTTCTTCAATTACCGGGCTTTGTAAGCGAAACTTGTCGTTAATGAAGTCTACAAGTGTGTGATAACAAATATCGACCTTTTTTTGCAGCGATTCTTTAGGTAGTACACCTTGGTTAACTAATTTAATGGAGGATTCCAAGCTCTTAAACTTATCAAATTCTGTGGTGAAATAAGGTTTAAAGTTCGCCGATTTAATGAAATTGGAAGACTCAGTGCTATTAATCAATATATCAAAACGACTCCAAGTAATATCGTACGCTAACCATAATTCATCATAATCGATGGTGTCAGAGCGACTGACCATCAAGAAGTTAGCGTATTCTTTTACTAACTGAAAAACGAACCACGTGGCTTCATTTTGTCGATTCGAAAAACTCTTATTGATGTCGTTAATGCGCGTGACGCTGTAGATATTTACGGTAAGCACCACCGCCGCTAAAGATAACACGACAATTTTAATGGCAGCCAATGACAGCAGCTTTTTCATAGTAATCCCTTACAAATGAATATCTCGTATCTGCCAAATCATCTTGGCATGGAAGTCTGTGTTATCAATGTCTGGAGTCGAAGAAAGCGGATAGATCAACCAATATGGACCTTTGTCCCTAACCGACATAAATTGGCCATTTTGTTTAATCGCAATGATCGGTTGGTAATCATAGAAGTCTTCTTTAGGAACAGCGATTTTGTAGTCGTTCAATGCAACAAAAGTGACTTGCGATGAGATAGGCAAGTCCATGGTTTCGAGTATAGTTTGCAAGGTTACGCCGCTATAAACCAACTCTCCATCAACCCACGGTAACGTCGTCGTTATTTCTTTTTGAGGAAGCAATAACAGCTGCTCTCTACTTAATTGATGTTTTTGCCCTAAGTGGTCGAATACGGTGAGTTCTGATGCCGCGAAAATAGAAAATGAACACAATGAAAGTATAAACAGAAGTGCAGTTCTCATTTTAAACTCCATTTTAAAAGGTCACTAATTTGAGTCTAGTTCATATTCGCCATTTAATTGGTGTAAGTCGTTCGCTAATTTCAGTCCACCTTCCACGTTTCTCCTATATTCCATGAAATCCCATAACCCTCGGTTTACCGTGCTATTAGCGCTGCTCGATTTAAATAAAAACAGCTTTTTTGTGGTTAATAAGTAATCCAATTCCCGTGATGAATACGTAGTGACCGATAAAATTGACAATAAAAATGAGTAACTGAGTAGCGAGAACGCTTATGCATGCATAACCTTTACACCAAGGTGAGTGTTTTCTGAGGTTCATCAAGCACTCGCTCTTTTCTTCAATAAGGGAATACGTAATGAGATTAAATAAGCAAAAGTTTAACCCCATAACCGCACTTTCCATTCTGCTAATGACGGCTGTCATGAATCCAGTTTACGCAGAATCTAACGACGAGCAGTTCGAGTTAGGAAAACAAAAAGCCAAGGTGTGTATGACTTGTCATGGCGTTGATGGTATCTCAACTCAAGACCCCTATCCGAACCTTCGTGGCCAAAAAATAGGGTATCTCATTTCCTCACTGAAAGATTATCAGACAAGGGAAAGAACCAGTGGTTTGGCGATTCTCATGCAGCAACAAGCCGACACACTTTCAGATCAGGACATCCGAGATATCTCCTACTTCTATTCAATGCTCGGCAAGGAATCAAGTTCAGTTAGCGACTCAAAAACAGACAGTAATTCAAAACTGTAGGCAAGGAGCCTTGTTATGGAACAAGTGACAACGCAGTACAGCATCAAGGTCGTGAGATACTTTATCATCGCCTCTTTAATCTGGGCGATTGTGGGTATGATCATCGGCGTGATCCTCGCCGCTCAATTGTATTGGCCTGTGCTCAATTTCGATTCTCAATATTTCCAATTTGGTCGTCTTCGCCCTCTGCATACCTCAGGCGTTATCTATGGGTTTGTGGTGAATATTTTAATGGGGACTTCACTCTATATTGCCCAACGAACTGGCCATTGCGAGCTGTTCAATAAAAGCCTGTCGTGGATGGTCTTTTGGGGATGGCAATTTATTCTACTACTCGCGGTCATCTCCTTGCCTGGGGGCCACACCAGTTCAAAAGAGTATGCGGAACTTGAATGGCCAATCGACTTAATGATTGTACTGGTTTGGGTGCTCTATGCAGTGTTGTTCTTTGGCACCCTTGCCAAGCGGAAAGTGAGCCATATCTTCGTGGCTAACTGGTTTTTTGCTGCTTTCATTATCGTTGTTGCCATGATTTTCATTGTGAACAATCTTGCGATGCCGGTCTCGGCTATGAAGTCCTACTCTGTATTCGCAGGTGCTCAAGATGCGATTGTTCAATGGTGGTGGGGACATAATGCCGTTGGTTTCTTACTGACCGCTGGTGTGATTGGTATGAATTACTATTTCATACCTAAAGCAGCGGACCGACCTATCTATTCGTACCGCTTGTCTGTCATCCATTTTTGGGGCTTGGTCGGCTTTTACACGTGGGCCGGAACGCACCACTTAGTCTACTCTTCCGTTCCCATCTGGATTCAGAACATCGGAATCGTGATGTCATTGATCCTGTGGCTCCCTTCCTGGGCGGGTGCTTTCAATAGCGCAATGACCCTTCTACAAAACAAAGAAAAGCTGAAGTCCGACTACATTCTTTTATTCTTTTTCTCAGCGATTCTTTACTACTGCTTAGCAACATTCGAAGGCCCGTTACTTGCTATCCGCTGGTTCAACATGGTGGCACACAACACCGAATGGATAATCGGCCACGTACATTCCGCAGCACTCGGATGGGTGGGAATGTCAGGGATAGCGGTTTTTTACTACTTCATTCCGCGCTTGTGGGGCCAAACCGATCTTTGGTCACGACGACTGATTAAGTGGCACTTCTGGCTTGCCCATGCTGGCGTCGCCATTTATGCGATTGCGCTTTGGGTCGCGGGTATCGGCGAAGGTTATATGTGGCTCGCCCAAAATGAAAATGGCGAACTGATATACAGCTTTGTAGAGGCTATGGACTTTAAAGCACCTTGGTTGTTCTTACGATTCTTTGGTGGTGCACTGTTTGTTCTGGGTTTATTCCTAATGGCATTTAACTTATTTAAAACTGTTCGTATGCCAGTAGTACATAACGCTAAACACGCCGTTAATGAGGGAGCTTAAATGATGAGTAAAGACTTTACACATTCAATCGTCATTTTAATTTTGACCACCGTTGTCGTCGCTTCCTTCTCTCTGTTGGTTTGGGTAGTGCCTAGCATTGTCCGTGGAGACGACATTGCCAAAGGCAGTTTAGCGATGCCACTCACACCTCTTGAGTTAGCAGGACGAGACATCTACATCAGTGAAGGCTGTCATGTGTGCCATACACAAATGGTTCGCCCTCTAGAGCCTGAAGTGAAGCGTAATGGTCGTCCGAACAAAGAAGCAGACGACATCTACGAATTTCCTAACTTGTGGGGTTCTAAGCGCACGGGGCCGGACCTCACTAACCTAGGTAGAAAGTATTCTGACCAGTGGCATGCTATTCATCTAATTGACCCTCGAAAAGTCGTACCGACATCGATCATGCCCGCCTACCCTTGGTTATTTGAACAGACTCTGTCAGGCGACGACATAAGCGACAAAATGGAAACCCTCCGGATACTTGGTGTTCCTTATACTGACCAAGAAATAGGTGACGCCCGATTACAAGTAAGAGGAAAAACCAAAGGTGAAGCTCTGATCCGCTATCTACAAAGCCTTGGTAAAGATACGTCACAGGAGGTATCACAATGAGTGCATTTTGGAATCTATGGGCGGTAATTTTAACCTTAATCTTCTTCGTTCTTATGGTGTCTGTTGTCGTTAAATATTGGCGTAGCAATCACCAAGCCGATCAAGACCACACCCTTGGCACTTTTGATGGGATTGAAGAAAAAGATGCGCCACCGCCAAAACTACTCTTTGTTAGCTATGCTATTGCCTTTCTATTGTCTGCTGGCTATTTGGTGCTCTACCCCGGGCTTGGTGAATGGGAAGGGTTAGTCGATTGGAAGCAAAGTGACGACAAACTCAGCTCACCCAGCACAACGTTAAACGAGCAATTCTCTCAAACAACGGAGACAACCCTCGAAGGATTGTCTGGCATACCCGAAATAGTGAACAGCGGACAAATCTTGTTCCAAACTCACTGCGCGGCTTGTCATCGTGACAACGCTCAAGGTCAGAAACACTTCCCTAACCTTATTGACCAAGAATGGCTATATGGTGGTAGTGATGAAGCGATCATTCATTCGATCGCCAAAGGGCGAAATGGCGCGATGCCGGGTTGGAGCGAGATAATGCGCCCCGATGAAGTGGCTAAGGTTTCTTACTACTTAGCTTCGCTCAACCAACGCCATACTGATGTTCCAGAGGTGAAAGTCAAAGTCGGCAAAGAGCTGTTTGCAAAATACTGTTCGTCTTGTCACGCCGATGGTTCTATCGCGAATCCGGCGATCGGCGTCCCTGATCTTTCAGATGATATCTGGCTGCACGGAGGGAGTATTGAAGAGATACAACACACTATCAACAAAGGCTTGAACAACCTGATGCCTGCGTTTGATAAACAGCTTTCGGAAAACGAGATACTTGCACTGGGTGCTTACATTCGACATGCGGGCTCAGAGCAGCAACAACGACTCGCGAACCTAGAAGCTCAGTCTGTTGAGCGTGGTGAATATCTTGCTTATGCCGGTGACTGTGTCGCTTGTCATAGTGCAGAAGGTGGCGAACCTTTTGCTGGTGGGCTTCCTTTTGTGACCCCTTTCGGCACCGTCTATTCAACCAATATTACGCCGCACACAACGGAAGGTATTGGTACTTATGACTTTGATGATTTCCGAGCCGCGTTAGTTGCAGGTAAAGGTAAGAACGGTTACCTGTACCCTGCAATGCCTTACACTTCTTATCAACACCTCACAGACCAAGACATGGTCGATTTGTGGGAATACATGCAGTCAATCACCGCGGTGCCTCGCCGCAATGACGACAACAGCATGATGTTTCCATCGAATATACGTCTAGGTCTGCTCGGGTGGAACATTGTGTTCATGGATACCGACCCAATTGACTATCAAGTGCCTGAAGAACTTAAATCGGAAGTCGAAAACGTTGAGAAATGGCAACAAGGGAAATATTGGGTTGCTGGTCTTGGACACTGCTCTGAGTGCCATACCCCGCGAAACATTGCTCAAGCTCTGATACCTGAACGTATTTTCCAAGGTAACTTGATTGACGGCTGGAATGCGCCCGATATCACGGCCAACGAGCTGTATGTCGATGGTTGGGATGAAGCGACACTGACCGATTTCTTACACACGGGTCACTCAGACAAAGGGACTGCCTTTGCCGGCATGGCTGACGTAGTGAAAAACAGCCTAAGCTTGATGACACGTGAAGATATCGAGTCGATGTCCTATTACCTACTCAGTGGTGACATCAACAACACCATCAGTAGTGACGCGGTTCCGTTGCAGCCTAAAGGGTTTGATGAAGACTCTTACGCGACTGACATTTACACCACGTATCGCCAGACATGTGGAGCCTGTCATGGAGACGATGGTAAAGGACGTGACCCTATCGCCCCTACTCTGTTGAATAACGGCATCATCATGCACAGTGACCCATTCAACACCATCGCGGTAACCGTGCGTGGCCTACAACCCACCTATCTCGACAAAGACAGAAACTTCATGCCAATGGCAAGCTTTGAAGATGTGCTGTCGGATCAAAGGTTGGCTGAGTTGATCACCTTCGTGCGATTGCACCTTGGAGATAGAGAGGAACCAGTAACCGCAGAGCACGTTCGAGAGGTAAGAGAAACGCTTGAAGCTGCAGGTTACGCTGGAGGGTTACACACCACACCTGAAATGTACGAAAGTCGAGATAAGAACATCAACATACGTTAGTCGACAAACAGACCACGCAGGAGGCCAGATTCAGGCCTCCTGCTTTTTATTAATAGAGCAGTTTTTAATAGAACGGTCTCCAATACAACTGTGTTTGAGTACAGACGAGCTTTGATACAACCGTGTTTTTGATATTCTAACCACACCCAATCTCGACACTTTACCCACCAAACGTTTTAACTAACTGATTACATAATAAAGTCAATTCACACATAATGAGATCGATATCCCAGAACAAAGATGTGACTAAGTGCATAATCTTCATTATTTTATAAAGATGTACTAAGGGACCGTCTATGGATACAACAACTCTCATCTACGATACATTGGAAGGGTTATCGAGCGCAAAGCCTCAACAGCACGCTCAAATTCGCCAAAATCTATACAACCAATTAGATTTATCATTTGAGAAGCAGTTAGCCTTGTATTCAAATGTCCTAGGACCAGCCAGTGCAGGCCGTTTAACCGACCTTGAAAGTGCGGTCACTTCCGCATGTAAGATTGTTGGTTTGAAGAAATAACCAGCCTTGATACTCAGTATCTCTTTCTAAAAAAATAAAACGCTGCGAATCCGCAGCGTTTTTTGTTTTCCCACCGCAAGTACTTCCATACATAGACCTAACTCCCAGCTTCTAATTTTTGCTTCCTAGCAGCCAAACCGTATTGATAACGGTTCTCGATAAGTCCAATTCGCTCTGTTTTTCAAGTTACACGCATTCTCATTTGGTTAATCTTATGTTCCATTTTTAACAGGTGTGTAACCTCAACAATAGCGCTAATGTTAGTAGCACGTTAACCACACACCGGATGGAAGAATCATGAGAGTACTTATTGAATATACACAAACAGGCAAATATCGTGATCATGCGTGGGAAGCACTAACTATTCGTTCGAAAGGCGAAATTCAAGCTGTGACTCCCTCTTATGCGGCTCAACTTATCGAACAGAACCGCGCCAGCTTATCGACTACTGAAAATCAAGATATCGTCATCCAACCATAATGAGTTTAGGAACTATCCCTCCCGGTTCTTAAACTCTCTGTTTTACTCGCTTTAGTAATCAATACGATACTGAGTAAAACTGAGTTTGATGACATAAAAAAAACGCTGCACGGATGCAGCGTTTTCTTGTTTCTAGCGTATCTTATTTCTAATGTAGACAGCTTTAACGTAAACAGCTTCTAACATAAATCGTCTAATTATTTTGGCAGGTTCTCTAACGCTTCAACCATCGTCATTAATTTATCTACAATTCGTTCGCCATCGACTCTCAAGCCATTGTGTTCATACTCGTTAGTGATCCACGCCTTTGAGTTTGGAATGTTCGCCATCGTTTCACGGCTGTAATCCAGCTCTACATACATGTCATCCGCGTAAACTGCGCATGCCATTGGAACCGTATTCTTACTCAACTGCTCTGCGTTGTACAACGTGCCCCAATCCGACTTCTCGGCCAACATGTTTGCCGCTTCACGTAATGGCTTCAGCGTTTCTAGTTGGTCGAACATCCATGGGTACACCATTTCTCCGGTAAACCAGAACTCGCTACCCGATTGGTAGTTAAAGTGTGGGTACTGCTCGCGTACTCGGTGTGCAGACCAGTTAGACGCTGCACCTTGGCAGTAAATCGATTCATGCAAAATAGCGTAGATTGGGTTCGTTAGATAGCCCTGCTCTTGCTGCATTTGATTTAAGAAGCTGTAGCTCAACTGCTTGCTTCCGTTCACTTCAACAAACGCACTCTCCAGTGTGAAATACATTGGAAGGTTTGCTTCGCCGCCACCAAGATTAATACCGATCAACTGGAACTGTTCAACGGTAAACACCTGACCGTTTGGCAATCTCACATCATTGTTAAGCAGGTAATCAGAGATCTCACGACACATAGCTTGTGCTTGTGGGAACTGAGCAAAGAAGGCTCTGTTTTTGTCTTCTACACGCTTGTAAGTCGCACGATAAACATCGTCAGCTTCGCGTTCAATAGAAGGAATGCCGCCCGTCACATAACAACGCTGCAAGCTCTGTGGGAACAGCGACAAATAGCTCAGTGTACAGAAGCCACCAAAGCTTTGACCAATCGTCGACCATTGCTTAATACCAAACTGTTCACGAATCGCTTCAGCGTCACGAACGATGTTATCCGCTCTGAAATGCGTTAAGTACTCAACTTGTTGTTCTGGAGACAGATGGGCCAACGTTTCATGGCTGATCACCGTGCTGTTGCCTGTACCACGTTGGTCAAGAAGCAGAACACGATAGTTTTGTAATGCACGCTTTAGCCAACCTGATTGACCGCTCACTCGTGGAGATGGAAAGCCTGGGCCGCCCTGAAAATAGATCAGCCATGGCAGTTCTTGCGCATCTTTAGCAAGATCAACCAGCTCACGTGCGAAGACTTGGATCTGTTGTCCATCTTTGGCTTGATAGTCGAGTGGCAACTCAAAAGAGTGCTGACGATACAGGGTGGTTCCATCAATAAAGTTAGCTTGCACGCTTCATTCCTTTTTATCTGATTCTAAAGTCATCGGTACGAATAAAAACGGCGCCCTTTGGCACCTTTCAGTTAGCAAGATACGCATAGTAGCTTGTAAATGAAACCGTTTGTTTAACATGAATGTGAAGGTGCTTCGTTTAATTGTTCAATTACCTCTCAACGGGTAACAACGTGTGTCGAAACAGTCAATTTAGAATAGGTAGATCCAGCGAGAGATCAAAAAAATGAGGTAAAGCAAACCCAAAGCGTGAGGCAAATAAAAAGAGCTTAACGAGGTGAGGATTCGTTAAGCTCTTTGGTTTTATCTGTGTTGATAAACTAACCAGATTACTCACTGTTAATCTATCGAACCTGTTAGTTCTAATGAACCTAATAAATCTAGCGACTACGAAGCCGTCAGTTCACCTGCACCTTGAGTCGAGCGTTCGCTGCTCTGAACTAGGATTGCTGTAGCGGTCTCTTTCAGTGCCGCCCACTCCCCATCATCAACCTCAATGCCATCGTTCCACGCTTTCTCTTGGGTTTTAAAAAGCGCTTCTGATTCAATGTGTGTTTGGTAGCCATCTGACAAACGTTCGATATCGAAATCCTGGACGGAAAGTTCGATGGTCATATTGTGGATATGTTCGTACGATGCCAGTGGCAAATCTGATAAAAACAGTTCTGGAGCAACGCAACCACGATTAAGAACATACAAAGTGCTCTTAGGGTTAGAGCCGTTATCCCAACGTGCCATGCACGCAATACCTTTCGCTGCCAGTTTTACAAGCTCGCTGTACGCCAACCAACGGTTGTGGCAGTTGTTTAACTCAATTCTCAGCGTCTTTTTACCGACCATTTTTTCAATGGCGTAATCCATAACCACAGGAAGGTGACACGCTAAACTCGCCTTATGCAGGTCGACTTCAACCGTGTTATCGCTGCGTACTTGAATGTCTACAGGGCAATCGTCTTCTAGCCCCATAAAGTTGCTCGCATTGTTAAAATGACGAACACCATCCAAACCCACCATTTGTAAATCTGCCACCATGTTCGCTATCACATCAGCTTCACCACATGTACGACGCATACCCAAAAAGGCTTTATTAACGGCCGCTACCAGTTCATTGTGAGAAACGATCATAACGATTTACCTCCATGTTGAGCGTTGATATGTGTAGTAGCTTTTTGTGAGTCAGCGAGCTCTGCTTCACTTGGTAATATTGGGAACACCCATTCGTCCTGATGAATTTCATCAAGCAGTGGCGCTCCTTGGAAAAACGTCACTCGTACCCAGCGATCTGAGCGAGGATCAAACTTAGTCGCGCCAAACATGGCAAGCTTACAACGCAGTAGGTGCATTGGCGGCGAATCTTGGTGCAGCACATTCATTTGAATGTCACCCATCGCTTTGTTACCTAGCGTCCAAACACGGCGCGCAATTGCACGGTGTTGCGGCTGTTTAACAAGGAATTCAGCCAATGAAAGCTCAGGCGCGAATTGCAATAAAGCATGGTACAAACGGTAAGCTTGGCGACCGATATCTAAAGGCAATTCACGCTCTTCACCCAACTCTTCGCCTCGAACTCCGAGCCTTGGCTCTTCTTTGTCTTGAGAGCGGTACCAGAACCAGTAGTTGTTTTCTGCTTTAGTAAAGTCGGTCGTGATCGCCCAACGGTACTTTTCTTCTAGTACAACAAGAAGGTCTTGAATCTTTTTGCCGCTAGGAAGCGACAGTGTTTCGCTGCAATTCATTTGCTCTTGATGCGCGTCCACTAATTCTGGGTACAATTCCATCAAACATGAGATAAGGATTTCTTGGGCTTCCATACTCATTTGCTTAGATTGCTCGACTAACTGCGACCATGTATCACACTGGCTGACAGACGTTTCTAGCGATTGCTCTGTTTCTTTCAAATCATCAACAGCAGCTTTGTTTAGCTCTTGCTGTGTTTCATTGATGGTAACGACTTGTTCTAAATGATAAATCGCTTTTTTAACTAATGTACGCAGTGGCTCAATCAACGCCGTATCAGTCTGACTGGACAACACGTCCGCCAATGCATGTTCACGGGTTGTCATCCACTGATCGACAATACTTGGGTGGTTAATCAGGTATGGCGCCATGCCTAAGCCTGTCGCGTTACCAACGCCTAGGTAGCGTTGTAATCCACGATGTAAAGAAATCGCTTGTTCGCCGCCTTGTTGCTCTGCTAGATAATGAACCCAATCTAGGCTGAACTCACGCAGCATATACACCGCACACATTTGAGCGCTAAATGACTGATTGAAATCTTCATTTTTCTCTAAGATTTTAAAGTCAGCAATGCCAAATTTGCCATTACCATAAACGGCAGTGGTTCGCAGGATGTAGCCTACTTCAGCCAGTTCTTTGGGTATTGGTTGAACACCTTTAGCCAAGTGACTAACGATATGTTCAAACACACGTACACTTTTGTTTGCACGCGCTAAAACAAGCACATTGTTAGGATTACGGCCAGCTTCTTGAAGCGGTACATTCGCACGAAGTCTTTCAAGCAGGGTGACATCAACATCACCAAGAACAAGCGCGAACGTTACGTCCCACTTTTCAGCTATTACACGGTCATTTCGTTCGTCATCTGCAATTTCATCGCAAAAAACAACCAAATGATAAACATGGTTTGGCGTCGCTAGCTTATAGATAACGTGACCAAAACCCTGAGCGTCTAATTGCCACTCATGTTTCGTCACTTTCCATTCTTGCTGTGCCATTTTACGAATCAGAGTTCTTACGAAGCTGATGCGTGTTTGGTGCATAGCACCTAGCCTTTCCGGTGCCATGACGACTGTTGCGTCACGTAATGCTGATTCAGTGTAGGTAGAACGATGTGCATCCATTTTGCTCACCACCTTATAGTTATAGGATTTTGCTAGCCATTCAGAACCGATCGTTGCCGTCATTTGAAGCATTCGTTGTTACAGTATGCTGGTTAGCTTTCACGTTATGTGGGGCAAGCGAGCTCACCCCTTATTATTTGTCCTGACTAGATCGATTGACCTAAATACTTTGCCGTCCGGTGTATTTTCACCAGTTCGGGTTTGCTGTTCCTTTCGGAATTTTGCATCAGCCTTCTTTCAAAGGCTGATTTGTTCTTATTTAATCAATTTCTTACAGTCTCTTTTTTACAGAGATCTTGCCTTACAGAGCTCTTTTCTTTAAAAAAAACTGCTCTTTAAAAACCTTGCTCTTTCGCCATCTTGATTGCGATTTGAGGCGCATTCCAGAGCGATGGCAGTAAGATTAAGGACACGGGTACCGCTGTGATAACAATGAACGATTGCAGCGCTGAAATACCGCCAGAACCTAGGGAAATCAGAATCAACGCTGTTACCCCCATCATCACACCCCAGAAGGTACGAATAATTGCATTCGGTTCTGTCTCACCACTGATAACCACACTGATGGTGTAAGTCATCGAGTCACCGGTCGTTACGATGAAGATCGTGGTTAAGATCAAGAACAGAATAGAGATAAGCATTGGCATAGGTAGCTGCTGAGTTACCGCCAGTAGCGCGCCTGGTAAGTTGAAGCCTTCGAACGCTTTACTTACGCTGCCGGGGTCTGCAATTTCGAACGCAAGACCAGAGCCGCCAACAATCGTGAACCAAAAGCAAGTTACAAACGGTGCGATAAGGCTAATGGTTGATACCAATTGGCGAATACTACGACCGCGTGAAATACGAGCGATGAAGATTGCCATCATTGGGCCGTAACCTAGGAACCAACCCCAGAAGAACACTGTCCACCAGCTTAACCAACCTTCGTCACCACGGTATGTTGCCATTGGGATGAAGTTATCTATCATGCTGCCTACACCTTGGATGTAGCCATTGAAGATGAAGTTCGTTGGTCCGAAGATAAGGATGTAGACCATCAATGCCATTGCTAAAATTACGTTGTAACGGCTTAGCATTTGCATTCCGCGGTTTAGACCACTTAATGCCGACAATGTGTAAAGCACGATAGCGAACAAGATGATGATTAGCTGAGTTGTGAAACCATCTGGAATACCAAACAGTTCATTCAGAGCGTAGCTGACTTGCAAGCCCAAGAAGCCGATCGGACCGATAGTACCCGCCGCTACAGCGACAATACAACATGCATCAATCAGTGCGCCGGTATGGCCTTTCAGTGCTCTTTCGCCCAAAACTGGGTAAAGCAAAATACGAGGTTTAAGAGGCAAGCCTTTGTCGTAGTGAAGGTGCATAACCACGATAGACGTTAAGCTGCCCACAATTGCCCATGCGAGGAAACCCCAGTGCATGAATGATTGTGATAACGCATTCACTGCGCCTTGCTGTGCGTTTTCTTGTGCGCCATACAACGGCGGTGGGTTAACGTAGTGTGCGATAGGCTCTGCTGCTGCCCAAAATACACCGCCGCCCGCAAGTAGCGTACAGAAGATGATAGCCATCCAACGGAAGCCATCCATTTCAGGTTTCGCGATGCCGCCTAGGATAACCTTGCCTGTTCGCCCTGCCGCCAGGCCAAGACCAATAAGAAAAGTCAGAAGAAGAAGCATTTGCCAATAAGGGCCGAACACTTTTACAGACCATGCAAAGCCCGTGTTTACTAGGGTAGAGAGTAGCTCCCCATCAAACAAAGCAAGTGTTACAAACAGAGCGATAAAACCGCCGCTGTACCAAAGTGCTGGGTTGGTTAGTCCTAATTTGTCTGAAGTAGATTCAGACTGAGGTTTTTTGCTTGCTGTGTTTGCTTGACCCGCATTTACGTTTGAAGATTTCACGCTATTGGTTAAATCAGACATACTCTGACTCCAGAGGTTTCTTTGCAGCTGTCATTTTAATGATGACTACAAGAGGTGTATTTAACACCTGCCCTATTGTTTTTTGTGTTGGGCAGGCTAATCCATGTTTGGGTTACCGCGTTGCGAAATAGACCGTTGTTCCTTTTGAATAGTTAAATTGGTTACAACAGCACTTCTAAATGAAGGTTAATTAGAAGGCTGCTAATTCGATGATTACTAGTGAGAAAGCACTTAACCCTTGCTTTGAGGCTCGAGGCCATCTTTCAAGAAGTTAAACCAGTTTTCTCCCAAGACTTGCCCAGCTTCAGACTCGCTGAAACCATGGCGCATCAATCCGTTATAAATATTTTCCATACCCGCACTACCACAGAACCAAGGCAACGCATCTGGCCAACCTGAGTTGTTTGCAGAGCCTTCACCGTAGTCCATTGCTTTAGACCAACGACCATTTCTCATCCATTCAAGAACGGCTTGAGGTTGGTTTAAGCATAGGTCACTACCAATACCTAGGTGTTCTACGCCAACCATGTCAGCGGTCGTCGCAACCATTTGGCAGAAATCTTCCAACGTACATTGGCTGCCATTTGGTAGGTGGAATGGGTACAAGCTGAATCCGATTAGGCCACCGCGTGCGGTTAGGGCTTTAATCACATCATTTGATTTGTTTCGTAGTGCATCATGAGCAAACGTTGGGTTCGCATGGCTGATACAAATAGGACGAGAAGATAGGTCAATCGCCTCAAGCGTTGAACGCTCGGCACTGTGAGACATATCGATGATCATGCCCACTCGGTTCATCTCTTCGATCGCTTGCTTACCAAAGCGAGTAATACCCGTATCGTTCTTCTCGTAGCAACCCGTCGCCAGTAAGCTCTGGTTGTTGTACGTCAATTGCATGATCAAAAGACCTTGCTGACGCATTACTTCGATAAGACCAATCTCGTCATCGATTGGAGAACAGTTTTGAGCACCTAGAAAAATGCCGACTTTGCCTGTCGCTTTTGCAGTTTCCACATCAGCCATTGAATGAATCGGCATGATAATGTCTGCGTTCTGCTCGAATCTTAAGTTCCATTCTGCAAAGCGAGATAAGGTTTCACGAGCTGTCTCGTGGTAAACCGCGGTAGCGTGAACTGCTGTAATGCCGCTCGCCTTTAGTGTTTGGAAATATTCTCTGTTCCAATTGCAGTATTGCAATCCATCTATAACAATCCGTTGCTGGTACATAACCACTCCTATTGAAAGCTCAGTGTTCTAGCTCGGTTTTGAAAACACGCTCAAATAACATGTTTTCAAAAATGGGTTAAATCACTTGTCTAATTTCGTTTGCTGCTTTGGTTTGGATGTTGGCCTGACTCAATGAATCAGGCCAATTCGATAGCTGGATAGCTAGAGACTTAATATCTTCAACTATCCAATTCTTATATAGAAAGTGGATTAGTAAGGACGCTGGTAAGCTGTCTTCACTACTGTGTAGAACTCTTTCGCGTACTGACCTTGCTCACGAGGACCGAAGCTAGACTCTTTACGACCACCAAACGGTACGTGGTAATCTGTGCCTGCTGTTGGTAGGTTCACCATCACACAACCTGTTTGCGCTTGTTGCTTGAACATTGCGCTAGTACGTAGGCTTTGAGTAATGATGCCGCCCGTTAGACCAAAGCGAGTATCGTTTGTTGTCGCGATAGCTTCTTCTAGGTCAGCGACACGAATCACGCTTGCCATTGGTGCAAACACTTCTTCTTGGTTCACTTCCCAATCGTTCTTAGTATTCAAGAACAACGTTGGAGACATGTAGAAGCCTTCGTGTTTCATGCTTAGGCGTTCGCCACCAAATGCTAGCTCACCGCCGCTTTGACGTGCTTTCTCAACCCAACCTAGGTTTGCTTCAAGTTGGTTACCATCGACAACAGGGCCCATGAATACGCCGTCTTCTAGTGCGTGACCCACTTTAAGCTCGCTCATACGCTTGATCAGTGCTTCAACGTATTGGTCGTGAATGCCATCCATAACCACTAGACGAGAAGATGCTGTACATTTTTGACCCGCGCCAGAGAACGAACCTGCGATAGTCGCATCAACAGCTGTTTGGATATCAGCATCATCAGCAACCACAAGTGCGTTCTTACTGCCCATTTCTAGTTGGCAACGAACGAAGTTTGGCGCTGTAGCAGCTGCAACCTTACGACCTGTATCAACAGAACCGGTAAAGCTCACACCGTTCACTTCTTTAGAGTTGATCAGTGCATCACCTACTTTCGAACCGCTACCTAGAACAAGGTTGAACGTGCCTGCTGGCATGCCTTGGCGGTGGATAATTTCAGTTAACGCAACCGCACTTGCTGGTGTTAGGTTTGCTGGTTTCCAGATAACGCTGTTACCGAAAGCAAGCGCTGGAGCGATTTTCCAAGCTGCTGTTGCTGTTGGGAAGTTCCAAGGAGAGATGATGCCGATAACACCCACCGCTTCACGAGTCACTTCTACAGAAACGCCTGGGCGTACTGATTCTGCGTTGTCGCCAATTTGACGAAGCACTTCAGCTGCAAAGTACTGGAAGAACTGACCTGCACGATAAATTTCGCCACGACCTTCAGCAAAAGGCTTACCTTCTTCACGAGAAAGCAACGTACCTAGCTCATCACAACGTGCAATCAGCTCATCACCAATCGCTTGAAGTACAGCTTGCTTACGT
The DNA here is from genome assembly GCF_030409755.1 of Vibrio lentus. NCBI lineage: Bacteria > Pseudomonadati > Pseudomonadota > Gammaproteobacteria > Vibrionales > Vibrionaceae > Vibrio > Vibrio lentus. The sequence goes on along the minus strand of NZ_JAUFQE010000001.1, from coordinate 260,487 downwards.
TCAATCGGCGTTTTTTCCCACTCTGGTTGAGCGTGCTTTGCCGCTGAAATCGCTTGTTGAACTTGGTCAGCACTTGCTTGTGCGAAGTTACCGATATTTTCAGAAATATCTGATGGGTTAATGTTCGCAACGGTGCTTACACCCGCTTGCCATTCGCCGCCAATGTAAAGTGCGTTTTCTGCTTGAACATTCTGTAATTGAGTCATCATTCTGTCCTTGTAACGGTTAGGTTGCGGTTGAGTCTGGCAACCATCTGGTTAATTAATAAACTGTTAATATTCAGGTAATTAATTGCTAAAATAAGATGTATATTTTGTTTCTAAAGTGAACCAAGTCGCTTGTATCAATAAACCACTTCAATTTAAAAGAGTTTTGATCCGCAAATAGCTTTAGTTCACAGTCTGATTATTCAGGTTGAGACGCCGATGCATAAACCACGAACTCGACTAGCATCTCTTCTCTTGCTAACCCTGCAACGACGACCGCAGCACGGTTTGGATAAGGTGCATTGAAGTATTCTCCGTATACGCTGTTTACCGTTTTTAGATATTCACGGTCTGTCACGTAAATCAAAACTTGCAGCACTGAATCCATAGATTCGCCTGCACACTCCAATGTATGAACAAGGTTGTTAAAAGTCTGACGCGTTTGCGCTTCGATACCGCCTTCTACTACTGCGCCAGTTTCATCAATTGGAATCTGCGCTGTGTATAGAGTGCCGTTATTAACGATTGCCCACTCTAGTGGTGCTTTTGAAGCGAAAAGCTCGGTTTTTACTGGGTGTTTTTTAGTTTGTGCGTTCACGATTCCATCCAACTTTGTAACAACTATGTTTCAAGATGGTTAAATACTGCACCTTGACGACTGATAAATCTAACGGTAAATTTTGTGCAATTGATAAATAAAATCTATCACCTTGCAAAAAGTAAGGTATAGCAAGGGCTAGAGAAGGATCAGTGCCATGAGTATTAAGCTACAACAGTTAAAACATTTTGTTTTAGTGGTCGAAGAAGGCGGATTTCGAGCAGCATCTCACCGCGCAAATCGCTCGCAAGCGGCACTTTCTACGTCGATAAAAGAGCTAGAAAAAATACTTGGTCAGCCACTGTTTGAAACAGGCAACAAATCAACCCTGACACCTTTCGGGGAAATATGCCTGCCAAAAATCATTCAATTCCTGAATGTTTACAAAGCATTAGACAATGACCTACGCGCAGCCGCGGCAGGACAACAAGGAAGAGTTCGAATAGCAAGCGTGCCATCAGTAGCGGCAAAATTAATCCCTAGTGTTTTAGGGGCTTTTTGTGAACAGTACCCGAATGTTGAAGTAAGCTTAATTGATGATAATGCGGCGGGTGTAGAAGCAAGATTACTGTCTGGAGAGGTGGACGTTGCCCTCGGAAATAGCTCCCATTTAGAAGAAGAAAGCATCGACTTCACGCCTTTACTTTCCGATCCTATCGGTGTGGTCTGCCTCAAAGACAACCCTATCGCCTCTCAACGAGAGGGAATAGAATGGCAAACTTTGTTAAAACAACCCTTCATTCGTAACGGGACTTGTACCCTACTTGACCCAACACCTGCACGAATGCTCAGCGAACAAGCTTTGTATTCAGTCGAGAACATTACTTCCCTGTTTTCGGTGTTAGAGCTTGGGATAGGCGTGACCACGCTGCCTAAACTGGCTTTCCCAACCAATGAAACCCGCTTGGTGTGGATTCCGTTGATTGACCCACCTTTACAGCGTCAAATCGGTATTTTCAGATTGTCTGATCGTACGATCTCGCCACAAGCGCAGGCTTTCCATGATTTATGCATTCAATATCTAAGTTATGAAGACTAATAGAGGGACATGATTGAGTTTGTTTGCTTAAAAGCGGTTGTTAGAGCAACACATCAAGAAATTCCAGCTCGAATCTCCAGACTTTTGACCTTTCTATCTTGGGCTTAGTGCCCTAACCTTCAGATTTTTGCCCTATCTTCAGCTCCTTACATCCATGTGAGGAGCTGAATTTCATCCATCGTATTCATCTTAAACGCCGATTTATCCATTTCGAATCGCTTGAAAGACGTTAAGAATGAAGTCGTGACAAACTATTTTGAAAAATAATCACTTCCAGATAGAGAACGCCGTATAGATAAATCACTCAATGCACGAAGGCTTCCATCGCTGACTAAAACTGGCTTTATCTCCTTATAAAATGGTACTCAAGAATCAACTTGTAAATGACGCTAAGTGTTTGAATATACTTAATTGATAAGATCGTAACTTGCCAAATTGGCGTCTAAAATTTTCACATGAAAACGCCCCTTTCCGCTGAAAATAAAGCATTTAAAATTTTCATGAATAAAGTTATTCAACTATTACTTTCATAAATGAAAAACACTCATTTCAAAAATGGAATTATTGATGTCGATTTTTGTCGTTTTGATCACATAATTTTAGGCGTAGTTTATATTTTGTCGGAACGATAGCGAATTAGTTTTTATCGTTTAATTTCGTCAGGAGATATAAAGCCAGAAAGATTATTTCTTTGTTAACAAGTAAAGGTTTATTAACAAGTCAAATTGCTATTAACAAGTAAGTGCTAGTAACAAAACATATTCAAACTGTGTTTTATATTAACTTACACTGTTAAATATAGGGTTTTATTATGAGGCTTAATGGGATAAGTAGCGACATCCTTGTTGCTGCTAAAAGAGTTGTTCTCTGCCAAATAGTATTAGCCGTCGGTGTAGTTTTATATGAAGTGTTTTTTGGTAATAAAGTAGATATGGAGTCTTCAGCTTTGGGTGTCGTAATCGCGATGTTACCTCCGCTGTTTGGTTTTATATATGCAAGCCTAAAGGTGCACAAGAATCCTAATTATAGTTTACGTGACTTAATGCAAATGAGTCGTGTCGTGAAAATTACTTATACGTTCTTAATGTTTATCTTGGCATTCCAGTTTTTTAAATTGGATAACCCAGTAATATTATACGCGTACATTTTCACAATGATTGGGTACTTCTTAACACCATTTATTACTGCCTCTACAAGATCGGAGTACGTGTAGTATGGATCAAGTCACTACCGCTCACGAATACATAGAGCATCACTTAACCTTCTTAACTACAGGTGATGGTTTCTGGGCGTTCAACATTGACTCAATGTTGGTATCTTGGATTACGGGTTTATTGTTTATTGGAGCTTTTCGATATGTAGTGACCAAGGGCACTAGCGGTGTTCCAGGTCGTTTTCAATGTTTTATCGAGCTTATCTTTGATTTCGTTAACAACCTAGTCAAAGAGATTTTTCAAGCGGAGGATAAATTAATAGGGCCATTGGCATTAACCACTTTTGTTTGGGTGTTGTTAATGAATGCAGTCGACCTATTACCAATTGATTTAATACCAGGGTTAACTCGTGTAATAGGTTTAGAACACTTTAGAGACCTACCGACAGCGGATGTAAATATCCCAATGTCGATGGCACTCGGTGTGTTTATTCTACTATTAACTTATACGTTGAAAAATAAAGGTTTGAAAGGCTTTATCAAAGAGCTCACTACTCAGCCATTTGATAACCCTCTTTTATATCCTGTTAACTTCGTTCTTGAATTAATAACATTAATTTCAAAGCCAATATCACTAGGCTTACGATTATTCGGAAATATGTATGCAGGCGAGATGATATTCATCCTTATCGCACTAATGCCTTGGTGGATGCAATGGGCACTAAGTGTTCCATGGGCCTTATTCCACATATTAATCGTATTCTTGCAAGCATTTATATTTATGGTACTGACCGTTGTTTATTTAGCGATGGCAACAGAAGAACACCATTAATTAATAACTAAAAATTAACTAACAAATTATTTATCGGAGATACAAATGGATATCGTAAGCGCAGTTTTATATGTAGCAGGTGCATTACTGATCGGTTTAGGTGCAGCGGGTGCAGCATCTGGTATTGGTAACTTAGCAGGTAAATACCTTGAAGGTGTTGCTCGTCAACCAGACCTTACTCCAATGCTTCGTACTCAATTCTTCATCATGATGGGCCTTGTGGATGCTGTACCGATGATCGGTGTTGGTATCGGTCTATACATCATCTTTGCCGTTGCTTAATTAAAAGCTTTGAAAAGATCGATTTGTAAATAATCAAGATTTAGTGAGGAAGGTATGAATTTAAATGCCAGCATGTTTGGTCAAGCAATCTCATTCGTGATTTTTGTTTGGCTATGCATGAAATATGTATGGCCCCCTCTCACCGCGATGTTAGACGAGCGCCAAAAAGAAATCGCTGATGGTTTACGCCACTCAGAGAATGCATCGAAAGAGCTAGAACTAGCAAAATCAAATGGCGCACAACTCGTCGCAGATGCGAAAAAAAATGTGACCGAACTGATTGAGCAAGGCAAAAAACGCCGCAACGAAATCATCACCTTAGCTCACCAAGAAGGTGAGCAAGAAAAAGCGCGCATCTTAGAGCAAGGTAGAGCTGAGCTAGAAGGCGAACGTCAAAAGTTACGCCGTGAACTTCAGGCGGATATGGCAGACGCTGTTATTCAAAGTGCACAGAAATTGATCAGCAAAAACCTAGATTCTGAAACGAACCGAGCGTTAGTTGATCAAATGATAAGCGAACTCTAAACGGAGGCAATATGTCAGATTACACCAATATTGCTCATCCCTACGCTAAAGCATCGTTCGACTTTGCTTTAGGTGAAAACAAGTTACAAGAGTGGCACTCAATGCTGTCCATTCTTGTGACGGTAGCGGAAGAAGAAACGATCGCTAAGCAGATTTCATCAGCAGAAGGTGTTCACACACAGCAATCTGAAGAACTGGTCAATCTCATCATTCACGTTTGCCAAGGACTTGTTGATGACCACGTCATTAATCTCATTAAAGTCTTGGCTGAGAATGGCCGTCTTGCAGTGATCAGAGACTTGTTTAACTTGTTCAGCGACCTAAAGGACGAACATGAACGTGTAATCCCTGTCACTGTCACCAGTTCAGAATTGCTTACACAAGATCAAGTTACATCACTCACTGCTGCACTTGAGAAGAAATTAGAGCGTCAGGTTGAAATGGAACAGGTTATTGATGACTCGCTGGTTGGCGGGATCGTAATCAAGGCGGGTGAAACCGTCATCGATGGTTCTTTGAACACATCAATTAACCGATTAGCTCATCAACTTCACGCGAGATAGGTAACAATTATGCAATTAAATTCAAATGAAATCAGCGACCTGATTAAAGATCGCATCTCGAAATTTAATGTGAGCACCGAAGCTCGCAACGAAGGCACCATAGTCTCGGTTCGTGACGGCATCATTACCATTAACGGCCTTGCGGATGTCATGCAGGGTGAGATGATCGAGCTTCCTGGTGGCAAATACGCTCTTGCTCTTAACCTTGACACGCACTCAGTCGGTGCAGTGGTTATGGGTCCCTACACTGACCTATCTGAAGGTATGAAAGTGAAAGGTACTGGCCGTATCTTGGAAGTACCTGTAGGTAATGGACTGCTTGGCCGTGTAGTAAACACATTAGGCGAGCCAATCGACGGCAAAGGCCCAGTAAGTTGTGACCGTCTTGACCCAGTAGAAGTGATTGCACCGGGTGTAATCGAGCGTAAGTCCGTCGATCAGCCAATTCAAACTGGCTATAAAGCGGTTGATACCATGGTGCCTATCGGTCGCGGTCAACGTGAACTGATCATCGGTGACCGTCAGACGGGTAAAACCGCGTTAGCTATCGATGCGATCATCAATCAGAAAGATTCTGGCATCAAATGTGTGTATGTGGCTATTGGCCAGAAAGCCTCCACTATCGCCAACGTTGTTCGTAAACTGGAAGACCACGATGCACTTAAAAATACCATCGTTGTTGTAGCATCAGCATCAGAATCAGCAGCACTTCAATACCTAGCACCTTATGCGGGTTGTACCATGGGCGAATACTTCCGTGACCGCGGTGAAGATGCACTGATCATCTATGATGACCTATCAAAACAAGCCGTCGCTTACCGTCAAATCTCATTGCTACTTAAACGCCCACCGGGTCGTGAAGCCTTCCCTGGCGACGTATTCTACCTCCACTCACGCCTACTAGAACGTGCGGCACGAGTAAATGCGGAATACGTTGAGAAGTTCACAAATGGTGAAGTGAAAGGCCAAACAGGTTCACTGACAGCACTTCCTATCATTGAAACTCAAGCGGGTGACGTATCTGCGTTTGTACCAACCAACGTAATCTCAATTACTGATGGTCAGGTTTTCCTACAAACCCAACTATTCAACTCAGGTCTACGTCCTGCTGTTGACCCAGGTATCTCGGTATCTCGTGTGGGTGGTGCAGCTCAGTGCAAGATCATCAAGAAACTGTCTGGTGGTATTCGTACATCGTTAGCTCAATACCGTGAGTTAGCCGCATTTGCTCAGTTCTCTTCTGACTTAGACGACATGACGCGCAAGCAGCTTGATCATGGTGAGCGTGTAACCGAACTGATGAAACAAAAGCAATACTCTCCGATGTCTGTCGCTGAACAAGCAACGGTTATCTACGCAGCAGAAAAAGGCTATTTGGCTGACGTAGAGTTGAACAAGATTGCGCGTTTTGAAGAAGAATTGATTGCTTACGCGAAAGGTCAAAACCCAGAGTTGTTCGACACCATCAACGCTAATGGTGACTACAACGATGAAATTGATGGCGCTCTTGCAAAGCTTCTCGGTGACTTTGTAGCGTTGAAAGCTTGGTAAACGCTCCGGTTTGTTGGCTGGAAATCAAAACAAATTAGGAGCAGATAATGGCAAATACTAAAGAAATTCGCACCAAGATAGGCAGTGTTAGTAACACTCAGAAAATCACCAGTGCAATGGAGATGGTTGCGGCAAGTAAGATGCGTAAGGTTCAAGACAATATGACGCTAACACGTCCATATGCAGAGAACATGCGCAAAGTTATCTCTCATGTCGCATCAGGGTCGCTGGAATACCAGCATCCCTACCTTCAACAGCGTGAACCAAAACGCGTTGCTTACATCATTATTTCGTCCGACCGGGGCTTATGTGGTGGCTTGAACTCGAACTTGTTCAAGAAAGTGTTAGAAGAAATGGAGATGTGGCGTACCAAAGGCGTTGAGGTAGAAACCACCTTAATTGGTTCGAAAGCTATCTCATTTTTCCAACGCAGCGGCAATGTTATCGCGCAAACGTCAGGCCTTGGTGACGCGCCTAAACTAGAAGACATTTTAGGTACGGTTAACGCGATGCTAGGACATTACGACGACGAAAAAATCGACAGTTTGTATCTCGTGTATAACCAGTTCATCAACACCATGGTTCAAGAACCAACGACCTTGCAGTTGCTGCCCCACCCTTCAGATTCTGAGGCCGATGGAGGCACGAAAAAAGCACGTCGTTGGGACTACATCTACGAACAAGCACCAAGAGACATCCTCTCTGAGCTGTTACATCGATACATTGAATCACAAGTGTATCAAGGCATCGTAGAGAGCATTGCCTGTGAGCAAGCAGCCCGAATGGTGGCCATGAAAGCGGCGACCGATAACGCAGGCCAACTCATCGATGATTTGCAGTTGGTATACAACAAAGCGCGACAGGCTGCCATTACCCAAGAACTGAGTGAAATAGTCTCAGGTGCTCAAGCTGTCTAAGGGCAGAAAAGAGTGGGTTAAGAATAGAATTTGAGGATTTAGAGATGAGTGTTGGAAAAATAGTTAAAGTTATCGGCGCGGTGGTAGACGTCGAGTTCAGCGGCGGCAACAGCCCACGCGTTTATGATGCATTGAAAGTGACTAGCGAGGAAGCAAGCTCTCTCGTATTGGAAGTTCAGCAACAACTGGGTGGCAGCATCGTTCGTTGTATTGCAATGGGTACGTCAGACGGCTTGCGCCGCGGCCTAACTGTTGAAAACACAGGTTCTCCAATCACCGTTCCTGTGGGCGAAGAAACCTTAGGCCGTATCATGAACGTGCTTGGTCAGCCTATCGATGAATGTGGTGAAATCGGTCAAAAAGAAAGCTACGAAATTCACCGTGAAGCACCCTCTTATGAAGAACAAGCAAACAGCACTGAACTTCTTGAGACCGGCGTTAAGGTTATCGACCTTATTTGTCCGTTCGCAAAGGGCGGTAAAATCGGTCTGTTCGGTGGTGCTGGCGTAGGTAAAACCGTCAACATGATGGAGCTTATCAACAACATCGCAAAAGCCCACTCAGGTCTCTCTGTATTTACCGGTGTTGGTGAGCGTACTCGTGAAGGTAACGACTTCTACTACGAGATGAAAGAAGCGGGTGTACTAGACAAAGTAGCCATGGTTTACGGCCAAATGAACGAGCCACCGGGAAACCGTCTACGTGTTGCACTTACAGGCCTGACTATGGCTGAGCGCTTCCGTGATGAAGGTCGTGACGTACTGTTGTTCATTGATAACATTTACCGTTACACGCTTGCGGGGACTGAGGTGTCAGCACTGTTAGGTCGTATGCCTTCAGCAGTAGGTTACCAACCAACACTCGCTGAAGAGATGGGTGTGCTTCAAGAGCGTATCACTTCGACTAGACAGGGCTCTATCACGTCTATCCAAGCGGTATACGTGCCTGCGGATGACTTGACTGACCCATCGCCAGCAACAACCTTTGCTCACTTAGATGCGACCGTTGTACTGTCTCGTAATATCGCGGCATTGGGCCTCTACCCTGCAATCGACCCATTGGATTCAACCTCTCGCCAATTGGACCCGCTTGTGGTTGGTCAAGAGCACTACGACATTGCACAAAAAGTCCAAACAACGCTGCAACGCTACAAAGAGCTAAAAGACATCATCGCGATTCTTGGTATGGATGAGCTGTCTACTGAAGACAAACAGACCGTATCTCGCGCTCGTAAGATTGAACGTTTCTTAACTCAGCCTTACCACGTAGCCGAAGTGTTTACTGGTCAGAAAGGTGTATTTGTACCGCTAAGCAAAACACTAAGAGGCTTTAAAGGCCTGTTAGGCGGCGAATATGACGATATCCCAGAGCAAGCATTCTTGTACTGTGGTTCTATCGACGAAGTGCTTAACAAAGCAAAATCACTCTAAGAGGCAGGTGCACCATGGCTATCGGAATTACAGATAATACATTTCAACTTAATATTGTAAGTGCGGAAGGTACGCTGTTTTCAGGTCCAGCGTATGCCTTAGCCGTTTCTGGCGCTGATGGTGAGCTGGGGATCCGCCCCGGTCACTCCCCGCTTCTCAGTAAAATAAAGCCAGGCGTGACAGTGTTTGTCACAGACCCTAAATCAGAGGGGCAAGTGCTTTATGTCTCTGGCGGGATGCTGGAAGTTCAGCCGGATGTGGTAACGGTGTTAGCCGATACTGCCCTGCACGGCCAAGATATTGACCGCGCTCGCGCAGAAGAAGCGAAATATGCAGCTCTAGAAAATATCAATAAGGGCAATGTAGACATCAACTTTGCACAAGCTCAGCTTGAACTCGCAAAAGCCGTTGCTCAGCTTCGCGCATCAGAACTGACGTCTTCTCGCACTCGACACTGAGAATAGAACTTAGACTTTTGGTGCTTGATGCTTGATGTGTAAATAGTCTACCCACTTAAAAACAGTTTAAGTGGGTAGACTACATCAGGAACCCTTCTCTCCCCTCCCTTTCAACCGTCCCTAATACATCCTTTTTCACCAGCGTTTACACCATTACTTCTCTGAAAAACGCGCTTGATGCGGATCAAGTTCATGACCAAGAGGTTGTGTGAGTGAATGATATAACTCTGGCTTACGGCCACGAATCCAGCGTCTGCCAGTACACATGTCTAACTCTTCTGCTTTTAGCTCTGCAATCACCATATCGTTATCAACACTATCAGTCTCAGTAATGATTTCACCATAAGGGCTGAGGATCATCGCATTGCCTGTTCTTACTTCATCCATATCAACGCCGACACCATTACTAAACACCACAAACATACCGTTGTCGTGCGCTCTAGCAGGCAACCAACGCATTAACCACTCGCGGCCATTCTTGCCCTGCATTTCAGCACGAATCGCCTCTGGGTTTTCATCTCGGTTAAACCATAACTCTGGGTCAATTCGCTTCATCGCGTTCGGGCTTCGTGAATGACAACCGCCCGTTTGGTGTGGCGCAATCAATATATCTGCCCCTTTCAAAGCAGTGATCCTGACATTTTCGACCAAGTTATTATCCCAACAAATCAAGATACCAACTTTGCAACCATGCGGCGTATCGAACACCGTGTATTGGTCGCCACTGCTCATATGAGAACTAACAAAGGTGTGCAGTTTTCGATGTTTCTGCACCTCGCCATTAGGCATGGCGAACACGTAGGTGTTGTATAGCTCGCCATCAGTACCCTGCTCTATCAAGCCCGCGCCAACACTCATGCCAAATTGCGTTGCCAGCGAAATGAGTTTTTGAGTTGATTCACCGCTCGGTACAGGTTCCGCTAACACTTCAATTTCATCTCGTGACAAAGCAGACACATGCCAGTAGCCAGTGATGCACATCTCAGGAAAACTGATGATCTCCACGCCACTGTCCGCAGCTTGTTGAACGTATTGCTCTATAACCGATAAGTTATACGCCTTATCACCTGCGTGGTGGTTAAATTGAACCGACGCTACTTTGATGTCTTTCTTCATGATTCGTCCTCAAGCTTTGCTTTATCTGATTGGTATGAACCTAGTATAAAAAATCAATTCAATTCCATACAATGAAACATATTCTCAATTCAATGAGCATTTGGAATGGAATTTGATCTACTGAAGGCATTTTGTCAGCTGGCTAAGTCGGGCAATTACCGTTTGGCGTCAGAGCAGCTCTACATCACTCAATCGGCACTCACTAAAAAGATTCAAAGACTTGAATCCAACATTGGGGCATCTTTGTTTTCTCGTGGCAGGAATGGCGCAGAGCTCACGCACGCAGGAAGAACATTACTGGCAGAAGCCCAACGTTTGGTTCATTCAATGCAGGCGTTTGAGCAGCTGTCAGGCTCTGTGGTGAACGGGACTCAGGGACATTTGAACATTGCCTTTGGCGTGTCTACTTATCATGAAGCACCCAAGCTTATTGCAGCTTATAAACAACGATACTCAGACGTTCATATCACGTTAAATGACACACCTTCCAAGCAACAAACAGATGAACTGTTAAACCATGAGCTCGATATCAGCTTCAATCGGATACCAGAATCATTGGATTTAGAAAGCCTTACACTGTTCAATGATTCGCTTGTGGTCGCGATACACAAAGATCTTCTCAAGCAAGCGCCAAGCAAAAACCTCGTCGTCTCTGAGTTATCGAAATGGCCTTATCTAAAGCTGGCCCAACATCGCGGCCCTGGGTTAGACAGACAGATTCAACAATATTGCCTTGCCAATAAAATCGACTTATCAAAGACGCAAGAAGCCGATGATATCCTAACCCTGCTTGCCTTGGTTTCTGCCAATATCGGTTTCACCATTGTACCTAGCAGTGCGCAGTTCATTAGTAACACCGATGTGGAATTCATTGCGTTAGAAGGTGAATACGCCACTTGGCCAGTGGGGTTGATATGGAATAGGAAGAGTGAAAATCCACTCAAAGATAGGTTTGTGGAGTTTGTGGCCCGACAGATGGGAAACGAATCATGAGTCAGCAAAGGGTTTTCATGTTCAAGTAGAGTGACAAGACACTCTACTCATAAAAAACCGGCTTCTGCCGTTAACTATAAAGATTCAGGCAGACTTGCTTTAAACCAGCTACAAATATGATGCGCGACCACCTTAGGCTGTTCCATTGTCGATAGATGACCACAATCAGGAATTACATGAAGTGATACCTGCTTTATGTGTTTTGCCATTAACAGGTGATTATCGATTGGGCATAACAGGTCATCTTTCCCAGTAATGATCAACGTCGGAACCTGAATATCGGCCAATAGTGGTCTCGCATCAGGACGAGTCGCCAACGCCTGAGCGTGAGCCTCAAACCTTTCCATGCCGATGTTAGTCGCCATTTGAGTAATTCGTTGAGTCAGTTCTTGATTCACTAACTGGTTAGGATGGATAAGAAGTGGCATCAAAATATCAGGTGTTATCGACTCAAACTCCCCAGCTTTTGCTTTATCTACCAGAGAATTTCTTTTTTCAGATACCTCAGGCTTTTCATCAGCGGCATTGGTATCCATTAAGATCAAGCCTTTCACCCGCTCAGGTGCTTGTCTAAACACTTCAAACGCGAGGATTCCCCCCATAGATAATCCACCGAGAACAAAGCTTTCAGGGGCATTTTCTAAGACCTTCCTTGCCAAAGCTTGCATGGATGTTTGCGTTCCTAAGTCACAAGTAAAAGGAGCCACCCAGTCGGGCAGCTCTTTATTGACGTCTTGGAACAACGTTTCATCACACAACAAACCAGGTAGCCATAACAGTGGTACTTCTGGTTTCATCATTCGTTATCCTACAAAGCTTGTGGTTGGTCAGAACCAAGAACGACATAAGTAAAGCTAGTCCCACGTAGGTTTTCAAGGCTGTATGACGCGCCATCTGGAACGCTGAACACATCACCGGTGGTCAGGACGACTTGTGCTTGCTCGCCGTCTTGAACGATGTTTAACAAAGTGTCACCTTCAAAGTTAATCAGCACCTGCTTCTCACTGCGTTTATGTACTGGGATGCTCGCACCTTCAGTCAGTTCATAAGCCATTATACTCACGTCATCTACGCTTTTAACTTGGAAGTCATAGCCAGATGATGGGTGTCCTGTTAACGCAAACTGCTTAACGCCAGGCTTGTCAAAATCACCCGACACTTCTCGGTAATCCTTTTTCAGCGCAACAAATGGCATCATCTGTTCAGCCGTGTAGGTATCAAATTGACCAAGCTCATCTGCCGTTAACAGTGGCATCAGATCGGAGTCATTTGGAACGGTATCACCGTCAATGGTATCAACCAGTGTGCCGTCTGCTTTCAGGTATAAACCGTAACCTTGGCTATCGGTAATCACACTCGGGTGCCAAACCACGCCACCACCGGAATTATCACCACCTAACACAGAATACATAAAGCCGTAATCGCGCCCTACCACCTCAAAACCTCTGAAAAGGTTAGTAGGAATAGAGATAACATCACCATGTGACAACACAGCTTCATTTTCACCCTCATTGCCCCAATAAAATCTGAATTGACCTTTGAAGACAACGAACAGTTCTGCGGTATGGTGTGAATGCAGAGAGTTCTTGATACCCGGAGGCTGACCAGCAGCACCGATGTTAAAACCAGCCGTTTCACGAATATGAACATGCTGACGGCTGCTTTCCGCGACTCCTGCTCCAATAATGCAGAAGTTATCTTTTAGATCGCTGCCTGGAGTGCGCGCATCGATGAATGCACTCGTACCAGGAATCAGTTCCATGTAGCGGACTAAATTGTTATTAATTTTATATTGTAGGGTCATTCTAAATTCCTTCCTACCTAACCTACGCTCTAGTTATTTCCCCCCAAAGCGCTGATGTTAGGTGCATAAGCCGCGAACCGCAGCTTTACATTAATTACCTAAAGGCCTGCCACCATCGACTGCAATGGTATTGCCGGTTGAAAATGTCAGTAGTTCTGCTGCTGCATAAACGGCATTCGCAACCTCGAGATCACTCGCCAATCGTTTTAGCGGTGTTGATTGCTCTTGCGCGTTACGCCACTCATCATCGAGACCTTTGACAAATTCGGTGTCCACTAGGCCTGGAGCCACAGCAAGTACTCGAATATCAGGAGACAAGGCACGCGCTAAAGATCGCGTCATATTCTCAACTGCAGACTTACTCGCGCAGTAAGCCACGTTACTGCCCATTGCCGTTTGTGCCGCAATTGAAGTGATGTTCACCACGCAACCTTTAGCGCTACGAAGTAAAGGTTCGAATGCACGTACCATTGCGAATGGAGCTCGCACATTTACACGGAAGATTTTATCTATCAGCTCATCATTGAGTGACTCTAAATCACTGTGCGCGACAAACTTGGTCATGCCAGCACAGTTCACTAACAAGTCTAAAGAAGTTGACGACTCTTTCACTTGTTCGGCTAACGCACCAATTGCGGAACTGTCTTCAACATTCAGTTGATACATAGCGTGGCCAGAGCCTTCCAAGGTATCTAAGATCGTTTGAGCTGCGCTTTCGTTGCTGTTGTAGGTAAACACAACACGGTAGCCAGATTGCGCGAGCTTGTGACATATGGCGGCACCAATGCCGCCACTGCCGCCTGTAACTAAGGCGAGTTTCGTCATGTTATGCCTCTACCAATTTTTCTTTGTAACGACGAACACGGATATCGGCTTGCTCTTTATGACCAGCGAAACCTTCTAGTGCACATAAGCGAGAGCAGTATTCACCGACTTTCAACGACGCTGATTCCGTTACACGCTGGTAAGTACACGTTTTAATGAATTTACCGACCCAAAGACCGCCCGTGTAACGCGCTGCTTTATTCGTTGGCAAAGTGTGGTTAGTGCCGATGCATTTATCTCCGTAAGAAACATTAGTCTCACGACCTAAGAACAACGCACCGTAGTTCGTCATGTTGTCTAAGAAGTACTTAGGATCTTTTGTCATAACTTGTACGTGCTCAGAAGCAAGGTCATCGGCCACTTCAACCATCTCTTCATAGCTGTCACACAGGATAACTTGTCCGTAATTTTCCCAAGCCTTACCTGCAATTTCAGCAGTAGGAAGAATAGTCAGCTGACGCTCAACTTCTTTTACTGTCTCTTTTGCAAATGTTTCACTGTTCGTCAAAAGAACAGCTGGAGAGTTATAACCATGCTCAGCCTGACCCAATAGATCCGCTGCTGCTAATTCAGGGTCACAACCTTCTTCATCAGCAATAACCAATGTTTCTGTTGGACCAGCAAACAAATCGATACCAACACGACCGAACAGTTGGCGTTTTGCTTCTGCAACAAAAGCATTACCTGGACCAACAATCATGTCGACTGGGGCAATCGTCTCGGTACCAAGAGCCATCGCCCCAACCGCTTGAACGCCACCGAAGCAGTAAATTTCGTCTGCACCCGCCATCGCCATCGCGGCAACAATCGCTACATTTGGTTGACCATTAAAAGGAGGAGCGCAAGCAATAACGCGTTTCACACCAGCGACTTTGGCAGTAAGAACACTCATGTGTGCAGAGGCTACCAATGGGTATTTACCACCTGGGATATAACAACCAACACTGTTTACCGGAACATTTTTGTGTCCTAGTACCACACCTGGCATCGTTTCAACTTCAACATCGTGCATTGAGTCACGTTGGATCTGTGCAAAATTACGTACTTGTGTTTGTGCGAATTCAATATCGTGCTTAGTTGATTCATCCAATGCGTCCACACATGCCTGAATTTGCTCATCGGTTAAACGAAACTGCTCAGGAGACCAGTTATCAAATTTCTCTGAAAGTTCACGAACTGCACTATCACCTTTCTTTTCGATGTCAGAAAGAATGTTCTCAACCGTTTGACGTACTTGCGCGTTGTTTGATGCCGATGCTTCTTCAGTGATGCCGTGTTTTAGAATGCGAGCCATGCGTAATTCTCCTTGTGGCGTATGCCGAGTTTTTGTTAATTGCTATTAATTTCAGAGGTTATTTTTTGTTTTTGTATACTTTTGGATACGAATGCAAAATAAACATAAACATTTTTTTAACACTTGGCAAATCACTATTTAACATGAGTAAATAATTACTAAGTGCCTGTTTTAATAAATTAAAACCATAAAAACAGACTAAATCACGACATGGTATGTTTGAAAAACAATCAATTAATGCCATATTGATCACATTGTTTTTACTCTTTTTTTACAACAACACATGTTAAGTTTTGCATACCTTTGCAATGGAGATTAAAACAAATGGATAGCTTCAAAGACATTCTGAAAAACACAGACCGACTCGGAACGTTCGTCAAAACACCCCACCCACACATCATTGAGGTGCTTGCATTAGCTGAGCTGCCTTTCGTTGTTTTGGATGCTGAGCACGCACCGTTTGATCGTTCATCATTGGATAGCTGTATTCTTGCCGCTCGAGCCAATCAACTGCCCTGCATAGTTCGAGTTCAAGATAGCCAGCCATCAACCTTATTGAACGCTTTAGATTGTGGTGCGACGGGCATTCAAATCCCTCACGTGTGCAGTGCTGAACAAGCTGAGAAGTTAGTAAAGATGTCTCATTACGGTGAAGGAGGACGCGGCTATGCTGGTTCGAGTCGCGCTGCGAAATACGCAACGAAACCAATGGCTAACCACCTAAAAGACAGTAAGAACAACACAGTGGTGATCGCCCAAATTGAAGACCCAGAAGGCGTAATCAATGCCGATACCATTGCAGCTGTTGACGGTATCGATGCCCTGTTCATCGGCCAAGTAGACTTAACCGTATCTTATGGCGCTGAGAGTGTAAATGACGAATGTGTTCGAGAAGCGAGCATAAAAATAATCAAAGCAGGTCAACAAGTTAACAAACCTGTAGGTATGTTTGTTGCGAATGCTCGAGCGGCTCGCAACTGGAAAGAGCTTGGAGTCAGTTTCTTTTGTGTGGGCTCTGAACACAAAATGATCATTGATGGCTTTCGAAATGAGCAAAGCGTCATGAATTCATAAATTTTCGTTGTGATTTCAAATGTTACACGTATTGTAATTATCAAACCGAGCTCATTTAGTATCGTGTTGCGCTTGGATTTATCGCGATATAAGGAGATTCCCCATAAAAGCGAAAGTTACCTCTATTGATGTCGCCAAAATGCTCGGCGTTTCTCAATCTACCGTTTCTAGGGCATTTAGCCCAACCGCAAGTATTAGCGAAAAGAAACGTAAAATGGTTATGGATGCTGCAACCAAACTTGGTTACACGCCGAATGCCATCGCTCGTGGGCTCATTTCCAATCGCTCAGGATTAGTCGCAATCGCACTTGATAGCGAGTCGAACCCAATGTACGACTTGCAATCGCGTGCACTTGCGATGGAAATCCAAAAGCGTGGCGGTCAAGTTGTTCTTTGCCCTATCGACAAAGATGACTTAGATCTCGCCATCTCACGAGCGATTGAGTACCAAGTTGATGGTTTGATCATCGCCACCAGCCGACTGACTTCACGTGCGTTTGCACAATGTGAGAAGTTTGGCGTTCACTTGAGCCTAATTAACCGATATACCGAAGGCATCAACGCGAATAGCGCAGGCTTAGATAACCAAAAAGCAGGCATGCAAGCTGCAGACTACTTACTTGATAAAGGCTATAAACAATTAGCTTACGTGAGTGGCGATGCCGGATCGATGACCAGTGACAAGCGTTGGTTAGGCTTTGCTGAAACCGTGAAAGCACGTGAGGCAGCGTCACCTATCTTCATCAATTCCAAGTACAGTTTTGAAGCAGGATTAGAAGCGGCCAAAGAGTTGATAGAACACACGTCAAAACCTGACGCAGTCTTCTGTGCCAATGATATCCTCGCGATGGGCGTCATGGATGGCCTAAGACAATTGGGCTTTAGTATTCCTGGGGACTTTGCTGTTATGGGTGTCGATGATATTCCAATGGCATCATGGCCTAGCTATGATCTCACCACCATCGCGCAGCCAATCGGTAAAATTGTTCAAAGTGCAGTAGAAGACTTAATGCAACGTATCAATGAAAATACGGACGCGGAAGGTACATACCTATTAGAACCCGGCATCATTATCGAACGCGGTAGTACATCATAACGTTCGTAAGGGTTTAGCTGATATTGCCTAAGCCCTACCTCCTTAAATTCGATATTCTCCTCATCACTAAAGCCAAATAAATTAAAGCAAAAGCCCTAATCTCATATCGGGGCTTCTTTCTGTGATCTCGCCTAAAATTTCATCGATTCGAATTAACTTCTTTATCACTTTTACGGATTTGTTATTGACTTGTTAGCTGCGTGTTTATATTTTGGATTCGTATGCAAAATAAGGATATGAAGTGCGGAATAAAAACCCACTGACCAACATGACTCTAATGAATGCACATAAAAAGTCATGTGATGAACAAGGAAGAACAATGAAACGCGCAATCTTTACCTCGATTACTGCCCTCGGCTTAACCCTATCTAGTATGAATACGTTTGCAAGCAACGTTATTCGTCTTGCTCACGATAGCCAAGAAACATCACCAGTGCACAAGGCTATGCTGCACTTTGAAAAAGAGCTTGAAGCTCGCTCGAATGGCGAACTTGAAGTGGAGATCTACCCTGCTCGACAACTCGGCGACGTTCGTGAAACCACAGAGCTCGTACAACAAGGCAATTTACAGATGACTTTTGGGGCATCAGTACTGCTTTCACCTTACGTACCTGAATTTAACGTGCTTGATGTGTTCTACCTGTTTGAAGATGAAGCACAAGCACACAAAGCATTAGACAGTGACAAGATCGGCAAACCACTGCTCACTTCAATGGAGTCAAAAGGATTCCACGGTTTAGGCTTCATGGAAGTCGGCTTTCGTAGCATCACAAACAACAAGCAACCTATCGAAAGTATTGAAGATCTTAACAGCTTAAAGATTCGCTCAGCATCAAACCCAACCCAAATCAGTGCATGGAAATCTGTGGGCACAGCGCCTACACCACTCTCTTGGGGCGAGATATTTACTTCACTGCAACAGGGCTTAATCAATTCGCAAGAGAGTGCGGTTTACTCTATCTATGCTGAACGTTTTTACGAAGCGCAAGAGTACCTGTCGCTCACCAATCATATCTACACCAACTACGTGTTATTCATGAATAAAGAGTTCTGGGACTCTCTACCGAGTGACCAACAAGCGCTAATCAACGAAGTCAGCCAAGAAACAATTGCTAAGCAACGTGAATTGGCCGCTAAGCAAAATCAGGAAGTCATTAAAGAGCTGGAAGCCAAAGGCATGACAGTGAATGTGGTACCAACTGACGTTCGTGCTCAGATGAAAGAAAAAATGAATGCCGCTGTGTATCAAGAACTGCGCAGCAAAACGGGTGAAGAGTTGTTCGACAGCGTGATTACCGAGATAGAACATCTATAAATCACGCGCGTCTCGCATCATCTATTACCTGTCACCGACAATTAACTTTTAACGATCTGCGAATCGTTAGCTCAGGCCTTAAGGACATTCTATAAACGAATGACCTTTGGCCTGAAAGTCGTGTATTCATTGGCATCAAATGCCCTTTTCAACATCTCTCAGGAGTAACGTATGAAATGGTTTCGACTGTTCGACCGATATTTCGAACCGACACTTATCGTGTTCTCTATTTCGTTAATGACCGCTTTATTATGCTTACAAATTACATTGCGCCTATTCGATGCCTCAATTGCATGGGCAGAAGAACTCGCTCGTTATCTTTTTGTTTGGGCAATGTATTTGAGCATCAGCTACTGCATTCGCGATGACCGACATATCCGTATTCGTCTATTCATCGACAAACTACCGGGTAATTTAACCCACTACAGCCTGATCCTTTCTGACCTTATTTACCTAGCTTTCAGCTGTACGATCGCTTGGTTTGGTTTCAAGGTTATCGGCCGTAGCTTAAAGTTGGGCCAGATCGCCCCAGCAATGGAAATCCCAATTGCATGCTTATACGCTTCGGTTCTTGTGTGTGCCATGTTAAGTTCCATTCGATTGGTAGTCAGCATTAACAAGCGCATTTCAATCATTGCTTACTCACCAAAACCCGTTCGACTCACTCAACATCGTTACCGTCACTTGAAAGCAAAACATCGCACTTCTAACCGTTTGTTGGAGCTAAGCTTATGACCTCTGCTTTATTATTTGGCAGTTTCGGATTACTGCTTCTAATTGGCGTACCCGTTGGTATCGCACTCGCTGGTGCCAGCATGCTCGCGATATTGAGCCTCCCATTTTTAAACGTTGAGTTCTTAGTTCAAGGCTTGGTTACAGGGTTAGATTCCTTCCCTCTTCTTGCTGTCGTGTTATTCACGCTTGCTGGCAACTTAATGAGCCAAGGCGGAATTTCTAAACGCCTCCTTCACGTTGCAGAAGTCTTCTTTGGTCACTTCACTGGTGGTTTGGGTATTGTCGCGATCGTAGCATGTATGTTCTTCGCTTCGATTTCTGGTACAGGGTCAGCAACCGTTGCCGCCATTGGCTTAACCATGATCCCGTCTATGGTCAAAAAGGGCTACGACCGCAGTTTTGCTGGCGCACTTATTGCCTCTTCAGGTGGTATTGGGGTGATTATCCCTCCATCTGTCGTGATGATCGTATACGCAATCACCGCCGAAGTGTCCGTCACCAAAATGTTCATGGCCGGCATCGTGCCCGGGGTTGTGGTTGGTTTAGTGCTGATCGGTTACTGTTTGATCGTATCTAAAATTCGTGGCTACAAAGGCAATGATAGAAAAGCGACATGGCCAGAACGCCTCACTGCATTAAAAGAAGCGATATGGGCGATGTTATTGCCTGTCATCATTCTTGGTGGTATCTATTCGGGTATCTTCACCCCGACAGAGTCCGCTGCGATTGGTGTGTTGTATGGTTTGTTCTTCGGCATGTTCGTCTACAAAGAACTCGATTATAAAAAGGTCGTTAAGATCATTTTAGAATCTTCCTTGTTGGTTGGTGCTGTACTCGTGATTGTGGGTGCTTCGGTCACCTTTGGTCGAATCCTGACGCTTGAACGCCTACCAACGGAAATCGCACAGTTCATTCTCTCTATTACGGAAAACAAACTGCTCATCTTGCTATGTATCACTGCGCTTCTGCTCATCGTCGGTACATTCATGGAGACATTAGCGGCGATTGTTATCTTGACTCCAATCCTGCTACCTATCGTCACAGCATTAGGAATGGACCCAATTCACTTTGGTATCGTGATGATAGTGAACCTAGCCATCGGCTTTGTGACTCCGCCACTCGGAGCCAACCTCTTCATGGCGAGTCAAGTCGGCAATGTCCCCATTGAATCCTTGTCTCGAGCTATCATAGGTTGGATTGGTGCCCTACTCGTCGCTTTGATGCTCATCACCTTTATTCCGGCACTATCTCTCACCTTACCGAATATCTTGGGGTGACACAGAGCAAAGTTAACAATCTGTATAAACATAAAGTGGGCCAATCGGCTCACTTTTCATTTCCACCTATAGAATGCATACCTATCCAAATCATCCACCAACCCCTTACCCGGTCAAGCTTTGAGCAATGTCAACCGGTTATTATCTAATCAAGATGACCAAATAGTCTTAATATGACTCCTCACACAGTATTGATACGAAGATGTATTAATTGTTAATTATATGTTGCTGTTTATCTCTCTTTTGCCAAAATGGATTCGTATGCAAAAACCAATTCAAACATGGATGGAGTAAATCATGGCATCAGTTTCACTCAAGAACATTAAGAAGTACTGGGACAATTTCACCGCCATTAATGACTTGTCATTGGAAATCAAAGACAAAGAGTTTCTGGTTTTACTAGGCCCATCAGGCTGCGGTAAAACAACGACGATGCGAATGATCGCTGGTCTTGATACACCAAGCGAAGGTGAGGTTTACATTGATGGTGAATACGTCAACGACACTCATCCTAGAGATCGTGATATTGCGATGGTGTTTCAAAGCTACGGCCTATACCCGCAAAAGACCGTGTACGGAAACATAGCCTTCCCTCTTGAGATGCAACGCGTACCAAAAGACGAGCTGCATGATCGTGTTATGCGCGCAGCCAAGCGTGTTGAGCTAGAACATCTACTTGACCGAAAGCCTGCGACCCTTTCTGGTGGTCAACGTCAACGTGTTGCGTTGGCTCGCGCAATCGTTCGTGAGCCTCGTATGTTCTTGATGGACGAACCCCTATCCAACCTAGATGCGAAGCTACGCGTTTCCATGCGTGCCCTTCTTAAAAACCTACACCACGAATTTCAGCGTACGACGGTTTACGTAACTCATGACCAAATTGAGGCAATGACGCTTGCGGACCGTGTTGCGGTGCTTTACCAAGGCAAAATTCAACAATTGGACACACCAAAAGAGATCTACAACAACCCAGCAAGTTTGTTTGTAGCGAGTTTTATTGGCTCTCCGGGTATGAACTTCATTAAAGGCAGCCTGTCTGCGGGTACATTCTCGGGCGTTAGCTGTTCAGTTGAAGGATTTAACACCTCAGACAATGCAGCTGTGACATTAGGAGTGCGCCCTGAAGACGTGGCTTTGTGTCCCGTTGAAGAAAGTAATCTTTATGGCGACGTTTATTCCGTTGAGATGACCGGAGAATGCACACTGATTACCGTTCAGGTTGATGAGCATTACGTTATTTGTCGCACAGACAAGCATTGTACGGTTGGAATGGGCGATCGCGTGGGCTTTAAGTTCAACCTTGATCATACCTACCTTTTCGATACTGAATCTGAACAACGCATTTATCGCGAACAAGCAACCAGCTGTATCCAAGCAGCTTAATCACTTAGATCAGCAATACCGTCGTTGACATGCAATACCGTCGTCAACATGCAATGACAGTCGTGAACATGCAAAACCTGACCGCGTTGACACAGCCCTCACGATGGTTATGACCTACATAAATTACGTAGTAAAGGATTACCAAAGATGAAAAGAACATTATCGTTACTCGCCATATGTACTGGCGCTATCTTATCGGCACCAAGCTATGCCGCTTGTGACCTTGGCGACCTAGAAGCAGAAGGCAAAATTTCCCTGCTATCGAACAGTTACCCAGTTCTAAAACACTTCTCAGATAAGATGAAAGAGTGCGAGACATCAAAGCTAGAAATCAAAAACAAGCTGGTTGGTGGCAGTGCAGTTCAAGAGCAAGCACGAATCGTACTTTCAAGCCGTCGTGGTAATTCCCCTTACGATGTTATCCAAGTATCGGCTCAGAGCTACCACGAATTCTTACTAAAAGAACAGATCCAGCCAATCACGGATCTCGTTGAAAAATATTGGGATGAATACAACCTCGCAGACATTCCACCAAGCATATGGGATCTGGCAAGACACGACGGTGAAATCTACGCGCTGCCAATCCAGTTAAACATGCAAGAGTTCTTTTATCGCCAAGATCTATTCGACCAACATAACCTAGAAGTACCGCATACCTATCAAGAAGTCGTCACAACGGGACAAGCACTTCAAAAAGCTGGCATCGACTACCCTCTTTCTCAAGCAATGGGTAAAGGTTGGAACCTAGCGACTGAATTCACCAACATCTATTTGTCTTTAGGCGGTCAATATTTTGATGAAGACGGCAAGCCTCTATTTGATGGCGAAAAAGGCGTAGAAGCAGCAAACATTCTTAAGTCATTGCTGCCATTAATGTCTCCGAATGCTCTGTCTCTATCGAATGATTTAGTGATGGTGAACTTCCAACAAGACAAAGCCGCTATGGGTAACGTATGGGCAACGCGTGCTTCAGAGATGGACAACGATCAAGTATCTAAAGTGGTTGGTAAAGTGAACTACTCAATGGCACCAACGGCGAATAAGAACACCACCATACCGGCTACAAGTATATTCTGGGATGGGTACGTATTCCCGCATCGCCTGAATTCAGACCGCGAACTGGTGTTCAAGATCATGATGGAATCAATGAGCAAAGAAAACATGAAAGAAGGGGCTGAACTGGCTTTCTTGTCTCGTCAATCAGCAAACCAAGTAGAAGGTGAGCAATATCGTTATTTGGGTGCGCTTGCAGAGATGATTGAGCGTGGCGCGAAACCTTTCCCTAGTGAGGGTTACTACGGTTTAGCGCACACAGAGATCGGCAACAAGCTACCTGACGCATTACGAGGAAGAACTAGCATCGAAGTCGCACTGAACGAAGCAGCGGAAGGCTATTACAAAGAAGCGCGAGCACAAGGTTACATTGACTAAGGAGCAGTCATGAATTTACGTAATTTCCTCGGTTTCTCAGGCCCGTCTATCGCCTCAATGTTGCTGCTCATGGCGGCACCATTAGTGATGACTTTGTACCTGTCTTTGAACCGATTCAACTTTAAAGGCGAACTTCGCTACGTAGGTTTCGAAAACTACTTCGATATCCTTCAAGACGACGCGTTTTGGTCGGCCTTTGAGTTTACATTCATCTACACAGTCTGCGTCGTCATCAGTGTGCTGGTTCTAGGCTTTATTGTCGCCCTAGCGCTGAACAAACTCAGTCAGAAGGTCCGCGGATTCTTTATGGCTGCGACGCTTTTGCCATTCGTGGTAACCCCTGTGGTAGGTACTTTGATCTTCTCATGGTTGTTCCAAGACTTTGGTTACATCACTTACCTATTAAACCTAGTTGGAATCCAAGTGTACTGGTTCAGCGATGTGTTTGAGTCTCGCGCCTTAATCATCCTCTACGGTATTTGGCAAGTAACGCCGTTCGCTGCGATCGTGTTCTTTGCTGGCTTACAGGCGATACCACAAGACACGTTGGAATCGTCTGTTCTGGATGGCGCACATCAGTGGGATCAGATTAAACATGTTGTGATACCGGCTTTGCAGCCTCTCATTTTGTTTATTTCGATGATTTGTATCATGGATGCTTACCGCTTGTTTGACTCCGTTGCGGTAATGACGGGGGGCCTAAATGCGACAGAGACTCTTATGTACTACAACTACCGCGTTGGCATTGTGCAAGACGCTGTGGCAAAAGGCAGCGCCGTTTCAGTATTAACCATGCTAGGCATATTCGTACTACTGATCCCTTTCTTATACCTGACTTATAAAGAGCAAAAAGGAATTCGCACATGAACCCAAGTAACCTAAATATTCAAAAGATAATGGTGTATGGAATCATGGGCTTGTGGGTTCTGTTTTGCGCCTTTCCATTTTTCTGGACCATTATGACGTCCATTAAAACACCGGTTGATGCGTTTTCTAATCCACCAGTTTGGGTGTTCGAACCCACCGCAATGAACTATGCCAACTTATGGCTAGAGTTCGGATTCAGTGAATTCTTGATTAACTCCGTTATCGTTACGCTGGGTGTGGTGGTGATTTCACTGAGCATCGGTTGTTTTGCGGGTTACGCGTTAGCTCGCTACCCAGGTAAATTGGGCTTCTGGTTACTGATGCTGGCGTTGGTGTTCCGTTCACTGCCCCATACCGTGTTCTTAATTCCCTACTACGAGTTCACCCGTATGGTTGGGCTTTACGATACGCACATCGTGTTAATCCTAGTGCTGGTCGCAATTAACCAACCTTTCACTATCTGGATGATGCGTTCGTTCTTCATGAACATTCCTAAAGAGCTAGAAGAGTCGGCGATGATGGATGGGTGTAATCAATTCCAAGCCTTTGCTAAAGCGATCGTCCCTGTAATGTGGCCGGGTATTATCACGACAGGCTTGTTCACTTTCCTATTGGCTTACAACGAATTCTTAATTCCACTGACGTTAACCGCAACAAATGCAGCAACGATGCCAGTTGCGATATCGCAGTTTGGTGCCGATGACATTAAATACTGGTCTATGACCGCTGCAGGTGCAGTTTCAATCACATTACCGATCGTCGCGCTGATCATTTTCTTCCAGAAAAAGATCGTATCAGGCTTGGTTGCCGGCGCTGTTAAAGGATAAAAGGAGATTACTAATGACACACACATGTGAACACCCAACAACGCCAGATACTGCACCCATGTCACCTCGCCCTGAGCAAGGAGCGCTAACTAATAATAACGACCTGACCAAAACCGATGAAACTCTGCATGTGATCGATTCAATGGTCGATGGACTCAACGACCACGATATCGACAACATGGGACGCTTTTTTGCTGAAAGCTTCCGTTGGATGGGTAACGCAGGTTGCGGCTTCAAAGACAACCTACAGGAGTTCCAAGAAAACTGGCAGCGCCCTTTCCAAGCCGCGTTTTCAGACAAGGTTTGTATTGATGAGGCTCGCCTAACCCAAGGTGAATGGTGTGCAGCGTTTGGCCGCCAAGAGGCGATTCATTCTGGTCCATTTATGGGAATTGAAGCAACCGGTAAGAAAGTGATTATCCGCTACATGGATTTCTGGAAAGTAGTCGACGGCAAGATAGTCGACAACTATGTAATGGTCGATTTCCCTGCCGTTATGGCTCAATTAGGTGTCGATGCTTTCTCTGGTCATGGTTGGGAAAACAAAGACTCCAAAAACAACCCTCTTTACCAAGAACGTTAGAGGTGGTTGATGTCCAATTCTGACAATAAAGAGCGCATTCGTGCGCTCAATAATGTTATGTATGACTTTGAGCTCTCAGCCGTTGAAAGCGAACTGGATGAGTTAATCAGTGATACAGCAACGCTCCAATATGGCTATCCATTCGAACAACTTGCCAATAAACAATCGCTGATATCTGATCTTTATCAACCCTTGCTGCACGCGATACCTGATCTAGAAAAGCGCACCTACATATCCATGGGTGGCGAGGCAAACGGGCAACAATGGGTAGGTTGTGCTGGCTATTACACGGGTCGCTTTCTGGAACCTTGGCTTGATATCCCGCCAACCGGACATCAAGTCTCTATGCGCTTTCATGAGTTCTATCGATTTGAATCCGGCAAGGTAGTCGAAGTTCAAGCACTCTGGGATATTCCTGAACTAATGATGCAGGCAAATGCGTGGCCGATGACACCAAGCCTTGGTAGAGAATGGCACCCACCGGCTCCTGCAACATTGGACGGCATCGTAGGACGAACAAATGCAACACAGGCTGATACAAGCTTAACCATAGTGGCAGAAATGCTGAACGGTTTATCAAAGCACGCTCAAGGCGGTGTGGAAGCCATGAACCTCGACGCTTTCTGGCACCCTAAAATGAGTTGGTACGGACCTTCTGGTATCGGAACCGGTCGGGGAATCTCTGGGTTTAGAAATTGGCATCAAATACCATTTTTAAATGCCCTGCCCGATCGCCGAACCAAAGAAGGTAATGGATACTTGTTTGCTGACAACAACTACGTTGCCTTTACCGCGTGGCCAGGAATGGAGATGACAGTATCAGGCAGTGGTTGGCTTGGTATCGCGCCATCCAATCAAAACATCACGATGCGAAGCCTCGACTTCTGGCGAGTTGAAGGGGACAAAATTCGAGAAAACTGGGTGTTGGTCGATCTGCTCGACGTCTACCACCAGCTCGGCGTGGATGTTTTTGCGAGAATGAAAGAAATCAACAAAGCGCGCTATCGTCAGTTTGAGCGTTAAACACATAATTAAACGAGTGAGTCAGGCTTTAGCTTAGGCTCGCCACGAGAAAGTAACATCAAGGATAGAACAATGACTATGACTGGATTTGCCCCAAAGTGGCAAAATTTCCCCGATTACATATTAGGCATTACCAAAGAGATCTGGGAAGATCGTGGCTTACACACCCTACATGACTATTACTCTGAAGATATCGTAGTAAGAACCCCTCAAGGCATCGCTGTCGGCAACAAAGACGTGATAAACGCGACTTTGGCAGTGCTTGCTCAATATCCAGACCGAACCCTGTTTGGCGAAGATGTGATTTGGAGCGGTTCGCCAGAACAAGGCATGCTGTCGTCACACCGTATTATTTCGACAGCAACCGACAAAGAAACCGGCACCAAGCTTAAATTTAGAATCATTGCGGACTGTCACGCCATTAATAACCAAATCAACGATGAATGGCTCATCCGAGATCAAGGTTCAATCGCAAGACAACTCGGTTATACACCAAAGGCTTACACGCAACATTTGATCGACCAAAGCGGTGGAATCGACAAGTGCCAACCGGTATTCACCCCTGCATGCGACCAACAAGGTCCGTACTTAGGTGTTGGTAATGACAACCAATGGGGGCGCAAGTACGAAGAAATCTTACGCGCCATAATGAACGCTCAGCTGAGTGTGATTCCCCAAGAATACGATCGTGCTTGTATTGGAGAATATGCAGGCGGCCAATCTGCCCTGTCACATTCTGAGATCGACCACTTTTGGGTTCAATTACGTTCTTCTTTCCCAAATGCAGAGTTTAAGATTCACCACCGTATTGGTCTTGAAGACGACATGATGTCTCCACGTGCAGCCATCCGATGGTCGCTGCAAGGTAAACACGAAGGTTATGGTGCGTTTGGTCAGCCGACTGGAGCCGAGGTTTACATCATGGGAGCGTGTCATGCAGAGTTCGGCCCTTGGGGGCTGCGCCGTGAATATGTGCTTTACGACGAACTGGCTATTTGGAAACAAATTATCCAACACACTGGGTAGAATGGAATAACAACGCTTTTGGTAAGATAACGGCTTAACTATAACGCTTGCCCCATAAGTCTCAGCGACAAAAAAGGCTCACTAGATAGTGAGCCTTTTGATATCTGCTTAACGTAAAACCGAGGTTTAACGTTGCTTGGTTTTCAAATGAATAGTTCTAAGCGAATAGTCTTAGAGCAGCAGTTTAGCGCTGTAGTTTAGAAAAACTCGATAGAGTTACGGCCGCTTTTGTCGTCACGTTGTGGCTTAGGCGTATCCGCTTTCTTTTTCGGTTTGTTTTCTTTCTTCTTCTCTTTTTTCTCTTTCTTCGGTTCAGCCGTTGCGCTTAGCATTTCTGCTTTGCTTTTCTTAGATTCTTTCTTCTTAGAATCCTTTTTAGACTGACCTTTCTTCGCCTTGTTATCTTTTTTAGGCGCTTCTTTCTTTTTCGGCTTGTCTGATTCTTCTTGTACTGGCTGATCGCACACCACTACATAGTACTCTTGGTTGAATTCAAAGAAGTCGCCATCGTACATTTTACGACGCTTACGCGTTTCCAGCTCACCATTTACCGCTACGTAGCCTTCAGAGATGATGTGTTTAGCTTCACCGCCACCACTCACTAAGTTAGCAATTTTAAACACTTTGTAGAGTTCGATTGGCTGTGATGAAACATCAATACCAATTGCTTCAATCTCAATCTCTTCGCCTTCTTCGCCAAGCTCTTGGCCTTCGTAATCAGCGTCTTCGTAATGTTCTTGGTCCATGGTGACCTCTACCTAAGTATGTACTTCTGAAATATTGGGCGCAGTGTAATCTTAAAACAAGTAAATGACCATGCCCGATTAATGTATACAGTCTTATATTGTAAGTGCTTTCAGCCCACCAATTACACTCAAAAACAAAAAAGCTCATGTGCAGTATTAACGGCGCATGAGCTCGAATCAGATAAAGATCTTAGTGATTATTTATACCTAAAACTACGATAGTTTGATAACAGGAGTAAATTTGAACATGTCTTGGAAAGTACAAAACTCTACAGGACCATGAATCAAAGAGCCAAACGATTGAGCTAGACGCTCACCAACGCGCTTCGCTGTCTGCTGTAGTTCAATCTTATCTTGCTCTTCCAACTCTATCACGCGGTAGCTCAACGTTATATGGAAGTGATAGTCATCGAAATCAGGCATATTGATACCGGTGGCGGCTTTTAGCGCTTCACGACACTGCTTAAGAGCTTGAGTAGACTGCTCGTTCGCGGGTTTAATACGAATCGCAGTACCGCCAATCGGGCAGTTGTAAACGTAGTCATACATCATTTCAAAACCGCCTTGCGCACCGACTTGGCTTGCTTCAGTCGCGAACAAGTCGGTTGTTTCCGAAAGATCAGCAGCTAGGTCTAGTTTCGATGTCCACTTATGCGCTTCGCGAATTTGATCGCAAACCCCTTCAAATACCGTCATGTGCATACTTGAAATAGGCAAGAAAGAAAATTTGTCACCACAATTCATCGATTTAAGTTGGTCTTGCGCCCAACGTAATTCGTCAATCAAAGGCAACGATTGATCAAGGTGACAAATAAAAGTATTGCCAGGGAATGTTCTTACGCTTCCATCTTCATGGAACTTCACACCCACACTTGGTGCATATTTCATAACAATTATCCGATGTTTTTATTAAATACCTAGCGTGCGAAATACTGGGAACATGCATGCCCCATAAGTATTTAGCGACGATCCAATTTTTGAAGGAGAGAATTGAGCCATTGCATATGAGCGTTCAGCTTCTTCCCAAACCTTATCTAATGCGACTTCATCAATAATGGCTTGGCTGATATGTTGAGGGCAAGAACCACCAATCACTATACAATCTGGGTCGAACCAACCTAAAGTGACAACTAACATGGGCTTAAGCTGTGCTGCGGCAAAACGCACCCATTTTGATACCACAGGGTTATCTAACCCCGGAATATCTTCAGGGCCATCCACTTCCAGTCCTGATGCCGCCAGTTGATCCAATAAGCCACGAATAGTAGGCTTATTTTCTTCGCCAAGCAGGTTGAAGTATGTGCCGATTTCACCCGCATTATGCCGACTGCCTCGGTAAAGTTTGCGGTTGATGATCGCACCGCCCCCCACACCATGACCTAACTCAAACAGCACCATGTTTTTTACTTCTGGCCACTGACCAGAATAAAACTCACCTACAACAGCAACATTACAGTCATTATCGATCCAGACTGGCCATTCAAATACGTCACCAAAGATGCTTGCTAAATCGACCCCTCGCCAATGTCCCATCTGAATAATAGTACGAATCGACTTACCATCACCTTCAGAAGGCCCAGGCATAGAAACACCAATCCCCAATATGCGTGCATTTTGGATTTTATGTTTATCAACCAATACGTCTATTTGAGCCTTAATGTTCTTAAGTACATCTATAATTGGCGCATCTTCGGCGTAATCGATGGTTTCAGTATCAATCACTTCACCGCAGAAGTTTGCCAAAGCGACTTCAATTCGGTGAATATGGAAAGCGATACCAAATGAAAATGCTGCGTATGGGTTCAACTGCAACGGAATGATGGGCTGGCCACGACCGACTTTTTCTCTTGGTCCTTCTTTAATCATGTTCATTGCCAGTAACTCTTTAGAAATACTGGTCACAGAGCCACTACGCAAACCTGTTTTTTCAACAATTTTTGCGCGCGGTACCGAGCTATGCTGTCGACAAACCGCCAGTAATTTCTTCTGTCCTGGAGTCAATTCTAGTTGTAATGGTTTTACCGGAGTTAACATGTTCAGTTGTTCTCTATTTATGGTTCAATCAATTTATTAGGCGGTGTCGCATGATGGGTTCATCAATAACAAAGTCGGATTTAAATCGCTTCCATACCGGCTTCATGTACTAGCTCTTTCAACATATCAATATCGTCGTGGCTAATCATATCAATGAGGCCTTCGCTCAACCATTGAATAATTTCACTATGTACGTCGTAGCCATAATATTGATTAAACCATTGAGTTGGTTTCATATTTTTGTCTTTGTTTGGCAAATACAGACGTGTGGTTAAACCTGAGCTTTTATAACCTTCGAGTACACTTCGCGTTGTATAAGGGTATTCCACACACACAGCAGAAGCATTCGATTCCAATACGGCATTTAATTGATTTTGGTAGCGAGCAAGCGTCACCACTTGTAGCTGAATACTTGGTACACACTCTTTCACAAGGTTAACTAACGTATGATCAAATCCCAACAATTGGATGTGATCTAGTGCATTCGGAGTTTGTTCAATTAATACCGTAAGCTTTTCTGCAAAGCGATGGTGATTGCGCCTTTGTTTCGCTTCAACAATCAGCCCAACACCATGTTCAATTGCCCACTCAAGTACTTCACTAAACTTAGGAATTGAAGTCTTTTCAAATGATGAATGGAACCAACCACCGAAATCCAACGCTTCTAATTCTGCTAACGTCATTTGCTCAACATAACCGCTCCCATCAGAAGTACGGTTAACGCTTGGATCATGAATCACCACCAGCTCTTCATCGGCTGTCATCGCGATATCAATTTCAATACAGCTGGTATTTCTCTCAACAGCGCTAATAAAAGCAGGCATGGTATTTTCAGGGCAATGAATGCAATCGCCTCGATGGCTATTTACTAGAACCTGTCCTTTTTTTGCCACATCAAAACTGAACATAAAACACCATCAATTAAACTACCCAAAAAAGTTTAATCTAGAATAGCGAAATATTACGCTTACTGTCAATGAAGAAGCGCCCACAAAACCCGAAAATAAAAAACCCTTTAAAACAATTACTTATTAAACTTTCCGTGATCGATGAATGATTTTTACGCGAAAAAACTCGATCGATAATAAAACTGAAATAAACTACAAATAATCTATCTGGAAATTTAAACTTTTTAAAAAAGGTTAATCATGGCAATTTTGGAACTTCGTTCTGTCACGAAAACTTATGGTGATTTTTACGCATCAAAAGAGATCTCATTCTCTGTAGAACAAGGCGAGTTTGTCACGCTACTTGGCCCAAGTGGTTGTGGTAAAACAACATTGCTGAAAATGATTGGAGGATTTCAAACACCAACATCCGGTGAAATTTTGATGAACGACCGCGTTGTTAATCAAATCCCTCCAGAGAAACGTGAAACAGCAATGTGTTTTCAATCTTATGCTTTGTTCCCACATTTAAGTGTTTCTCACAATATCTGCTTCGGTATGGTTCAGCAGAAGATCGACAAGAACGAGCAAAAACGCCGCTTAGCTGAGATTTTATCTCAGGTTGGTTTGGTTGAGCACAAAGACAAATTGCCAGCACAGTTATCAGGAGGTCAACAACAGCGTGTCGCATTGGCTCGTGCCATGGTAACTCGCCCTGACATCATTCTTTTTGATGAACCTTTATCTAACCTTGATGCAAAAATGCGTGAAGGTGTACGTTTCGAAATTAAAGAACTGCAACGCCAACACAGCCTAACATCTATCTATGTCACACACGATCAAGCTGAAGCGCTAGCGATGAGTGACCGGATTGTAGTGCTTAATGGTGGCAACATAGAACAAATAGGTACACCTGAAGATATCTATTACCGCCCAGCTAACCGCTTTGTTGCCGACTTCATCGGTGCTGCAAATATCCACCAAGCCTATGTAGAACAAACTTCGGAAGACAACCAATACCGCGTGAGTTGTAACATGGGTGAATTTGTCGTTGAATCATCAGAAAAACCACAAGCCAATGAAGTTTTTGTTTGCTGGCGCCCTGAAGATGCAGGAATTTGTAAAAAGGGTGAAGCCAACAGCTTTGACGTTACTGTTGAATCGTCAGCTTTCCAAGGAAATAATTTAGATGTATTTGGTTTTGTTGGAACAGATACAAAGCAAAGAATTCGCCTTCAACTAGGCGGAAGAGTATCAGCAGAACCAGGTGAAATCATTCATGTAAAACTGCCTGAATTTGGCATGCGCTTCTTAGAGGGAGTGAATGGATGAACATAAAGCCCTATTTACTGCTCATTCCCGGGGTCGGCACTATCGCCTTACTCATGGGAAGTGCATTGTACGTAGTAATCGCGCAGAGCTTTGGACTCTTTAGTGTCATGGGAGAAACC
This sequence comes from Vibrio lentus, assembly GCF_030409755.1. Classification (NCBI taxonomy): domain Bacteria; kingdom Pseudomonadati; phylum Pseudomonadota; class Gammaproteobacteria; order Vibrionales; family Vibrionaceae; genus Vibrio; species Vibrio lentus. The sequence goes on along the minus strand of NZ_JAUFQE010000001.1, from coordinate 227,146 downwards.
AACGGGACACTAGAATACTGGCAAACAACTGTTAGCGACCCAATTTTATGGCGCTCAGTGGCTTACTCACTAAGAACTTCAGTGCTCGGTACATTAGGTGCAGTGATGCTTGCCTACCCTATTGCGCTTTGGCTACACAAACCAATGCCTGGTAAGCCTGCCATTATTGGTGTACTTCGTGCCCCTATGTTTGTTCCAGGATTGGTCGCGGCGTTTCTACTTATGAACGTGATTGCTTACCACGGTATTTTCAACGAGTCATTACTAGCTCTCGGCATTATTGATAAGCCGATGCGTCTATCCAACGACAAGTTCGGTTGGAGTATTGTGGTGCTGCAGGTTTGGAAAAACTTACCCTTTGCCCTAATCCTGATCAGCGGCTCAATTGCCAGTATCCGTGGCGATCTTATGGATGCAGCTCTAGACCTTGGCGCAACTCGCTGGGCAAGATTCTGTCAGGTGATTTTTCCGTTAACAATTCCAGCACTACAAGCTGCATCTATTCTGATTTTCATTGGCGCACTTGGTGATTTCTCCTTTGCTTCCGTAGCTGGTTCACGTAGTAGCTACTCACTGGCTATGTTAATGAACATTACTGCAACCCAATACTACGAATGGGAAAACTCCGCAGTCATTGCCATGGTGATAATGATACTTGCCGGTTTGTCTGCCGTTGTCCTGACTTTACTTACTCAACCATTTGCTACACGTAAAAGCGTTGTTGTGGATATGGAGAAAGCATCATGAGTCGCCTGCGCAACTTAACGAACACCCAATGGGTCATGTTGATCTCGATTAGCTTCTTTGTGCTAGTGAATTTACTTTGGCTCGGTGTGCCATTTGCTATGGCTATCATTTGGTCTCTAGTAGATCCAAACCACCCATGGAGCTACCCAGACCTACTTCCGCAAGTTTTATCGTTTGGACGTTGGATAGAAGTATGGGAGACCACCTCTCTACCAGAAGCCCTACGTAACAGTTACTCTGTTGCTCCTGCCGTTGCTATCTTAACCATAACTCTAGCGATGCCGACCGCGTACGCATTTGGACGTATGGAGTTTCGCGGTAAAAAGTTGGCCGAGATGGTGTCACTACTACCTATGGTTATGCCTTCTATGATTTTGGCGGTCTTTTTTAGTGCGATGCTCCTTGAGCTGGGTCTAACCGATCCATACGTAAACATTGTCATTGCGCATACAGTACTGGCTCTGCCTTACGCAATTCGTATTTTGTCAGCAGGCTTTAAAGCCATTCCGCAAGATTTGATTGATGCCTGTTCAGACATGGGAGCTGGTAAAATTGGTACTTTCAAACACGCATTCTTGCCGATGCTAAAACCAAGCTTACTTGCATCATCAATCTTCTGCTTGGTAATCAGTATTGAGGAGTTCAACATGTCTTACGTACTGGGTGCCCCTGACTTTATTACCGTTCCAACAATCTTATATTCGTTTTTGGGTTACTCATTTATCAGACCTGATGCTGCCGTTGTATCACTGATTCTAGTCATTCCAAATGTACTACTAATGTTACTAATTGAACGTTTATTGAAAGGAAATTACTTGTCTCAATCGACGGGTAAAGCTTAATTTCGTGAGGATACAATGAAAAAAACTCTACTAGCAGCACTACTTAGCACCACAGCATTTTCTAGTTTTGCATACGATGTGAATACAATGACGTGGAATGAAATTGAATCTAAGGCAAAAGAAGAAGGCTCGGTGACTTTCTCTGTATGGTACCTACAACCAGGTTGGAGAAAGTTCGTCAAAAGCTTTGAAGAAGAGACTGGCATTAAAGTTCGTATCCCAGAAGGTACTCACGATGGTAACCGTAACAAGCTTCAAGCTGAAAGCCGTCGTGATAAAGGCTCAATGGATGTCGTGGCACTTGGCCCAACAGCGTTGAACACATTCAAACTAGAAAACACTCTGTTAAGCTTAAATAAGCTTCCAGAAATTCAAAAGCTGAACCAGTCGGCAGAAGGGATTAACTCTAAAGGCTATGGCGTCACGTTCTGGGGTAACCAAACCGGTCTAGCTTACGATCCTAGCCGTATCAAAGAGTCTGATTTACCACAGACCTTTGAAGAGATGGAAAGCTACATCAAAAGCAACCCAATGGCATTTGGTGTCAACGATCCAAACGGTGGTGGTGCAGGTCAGCGCTTTATCGAATCCAGCATCCGTCACGTATCGGGTGATTTTGACATGACGAACAAACTAGATAAAAAAGTCGTGAAATCTTGGGCTCAAACTTGGGATTGGTTTGAAGCTAACGAAGAAGACATGCTTATCACAGCATCCAACGCAGATAGCCTAACTCGTATTAATGACGGCGAAATTACATTAGCACCGGCATGGGAAGACCACTTAGCTGGTTTACAAAAACGAGGCGCAATCACAGATCGCCTTAAGTTCTATATCCCTGAATTTGGCATGTCTGGCGGTGGTAACTTTGTCACTGTAGCGAAAAACAGCCAGCATCAAGCCGCATCACTCGTCTTTATCAATTGGTTGACGTCAGCAGACACACAAACAGCATTGAACGCGGAGTTTGGCACTGCGCCACAACACCCAGATGCAGACTCTTCTAAGGCGCTGATCTCACAAGATATGCGCAACAACTCAACCGAACCGTTTAACTCTGAGTACAGTGCTTATCTGAAGAAGCAATTCACTCGTAATGTACTAATGCGTTAAATTTAGATATTTCGATGCAATGGCTTAGCCTTTACCAGTAATTAAAACTAAAAAAGAACGATACGCTAAGTATCGTTCTTTTTTATTACGTATTGTACAAACATGAATAAAGTCAGTTTATGTTAGATAGCGAAACTAACTGCTGCGTATATTCATGCTTGGGGTCACTAAACAGTATCTCTGTATCCCCTTTCTCAATCACCTCCCCTGCTTTCATCACAATGGTGTAGTGACACAAGGATTTCACGACATTCAGATCATGGCTGATAAAGAGATAAGTTAGACCATACTTTTCTTGAAGTGATTTCAACAGATCCAGCACCTGCGCTTGAACCGTTCTGTCGAGTGACGAGGTCGGTTCATCGAGCAAAATAAACTCTGGCTTAAGGATCAGAGCACGAGCAATCGCAATACGCTGCCTTTGGCCTCCAGAAAACTCATTCGGGTAACGATGGCGAGTCTCAGGATCGAGGTCAACCTCTCTCATTACGTCACAGATGCGTTGGTCGAGTTCGTGCTCATCCAATTGTTGATGCACTAACAAACCTTCGCCAATCACCTGAGCGACCGACATTCGAGGGTTCAATGCCGAGAATGGGTCTTGAAAAACCACTTGCATACGGCTTCGAAACGGTAGCATCTGTTGGCGGTTTAAGCCTTGAATTTGTTCATCTGCGTAAGTTATTGAACCTTCACTCTCCACCAACTTCAATATCGCCATACCGGTTGTTGATTTGCCAGAGCCACTCTCTCCAACTAAACCGATTGAGTGCCCCTTTTTCAAGCTGAACTCCATGTCGGTGACCGCTTTAACATACGAAATCGTGCGCTTGAATAGACCGCCAGTAATCGGAAACCAAACACGCAGTTGGTCGACGTTGAGCAGGGGTTTACTTTCCGGAGATACAGGAACAGGCAAACCTTTTGGATCAGAATTGATGAGCTTTTGAGTGTAAGGATGAGATGGTGCATTAAAGAGTGTTTTACAGTCATTGCTTTCAACTAAGCGGCCGTCTTTCATTACCGCCACTCTGTCGGCAATTTTACGAACGATACTCAAATCATGGGTAATGAAAAGCATCGCCATACCCAGCTCTTGTTGTAGGTCTTTCAACAAATCCAAAATCTGCGCTTGTACCGATACATCCAATGCTGTTGTCGGCTCATCAGCAATAAGTAGCTCTGGCTCATTGATCAGCGCCATCGCGATCATCACGCGTTGGCGCTCTCCACCAGACAACTCATGCGGGTAAGCTGAAATCTTTTGCTCTGGGTAGCGAATGCCAACCTTGGATAACCATTCTATCGCCAAGGTTTGAGCTTTATTGGTTCGCATTCCTCGGTGAATAGAAAGAGTTTCAACCAGCTGCTTACCGACTCGATGAAGCGGATTAAGCGAAACCATAGGCTCTTGGAAGATCATGCCGATGCGGCCACCACGAATCCCGCGCAATTGTCTTTCAGAACAACTCAGAATATCGGTGCCAGAGAAGTTAATCTTACCGTTTAAGTAGTGCGACGAACCTTTAGGTAACAACTTTAAAATCGAGTTAGCCGTGACCGATTTACCGGAGCCACTCTCACCCACCAGCGCGAGTGTCTCACCTTTGTATATCTCCAACGAAACGTCTTGCGTCACTTGTTCTATCGAGTCTTTACGCCCGAAACCGACAGACAATTCATCTATGGTCAGAACTGGAGATACATTAGAAGCCTCTGCTGTTGACCCTGAAGTAGGAGCTGTATTTGAAGTCATAACTTATCCTTACTTCTGTTTATGTGGGTCGAAGGCATCACGCACCGCTTCACCAACGAAGACAAGTAACGTAAGCATCAGTGAAAGTACGACGAAAGCAGAGATACCGAGCCAAGGCGCTTGTAAGTTCGCTTTACCTTGCGCCAATAGCTCACCTAATGATGGCGAGCCCGCTGGAAGACCAAAGCCCAAGAAATCTAATGAGGTCAATGTGGTGACTGAGCCTGAAAGGATAAATGGCATCATGGTTAACGAAGCCACCATCGCGTTGGGTAGCATGTGACGAAGCATAATGCGTTTGTCGTCAACGCCCATCGCTTGCGCGGCTCTTACGTAATCAAAGTTTCGACAGCGTAGGAATTCAGCTCGCACGATGCCAACTAAACTCATCCAACTGAAGAGCACCATAATTCCTAGCAACCACCAGAAGTTTGGTTCGATAAAACTGGAAAGAATGATCAGCAAGAACAGAGTCGGCATACCAGACCAGACTTCAATAAATCGTTGGCCAAACAAGTCGACCCAACCACCGTAGTAACCTTGTGTCGCTCCGACTACGACGCCGACCACGCTCGATACAAGCGTCAAAATAAAACCAAACAGAACGGAGATACGGAAACCATAAATGATACGAGCCAATACATCTCGCCCTTTATCATCGGTTCCGAGCCAGTTCACTGAATCAGGCTCCGAAGGTACAGCGCCTGAAATATCAAAGTTTATTGTGTCGTAACTAAACGGAATGATTGGCCACACGATGTAACCGCTGTCTTCAATGAGTTCGATAACATAAGGGTCTTTGTAATCCGCTTCGGTTTCAAACTCGCCACCAAATTCTGTTTCGGCATACTCATTAATGACAGGCACAAACCACTGATTATCATAAGAAACCAATAATGGCTTATCGTTGGCAATGATCTCAGCAAACAGGCTCAATCCAAACAAGATGGTAAATATCCAAAGGGAGATAAAACCACGCTTGTTTGCTTTAAAACGTAACCAACGAGCTTCAGCTAAAGGGTTGTTAAACATTTATTATCAATACCTTGTTATTCGTTCGCTATTAACGCGCTTCAAAATCAATTCGAGGATCAACCCAGGTATAAGTCAGGTCGGAGATAATGCTCAGCACCAAGCCAAGCAAGGTCATGATATAGAGAGAGCTGAACACCACGGGATAATCTCGTTGAATGGTCGATTCAAAGCCAAGCAAGCCGATGCCTTCGAGTGAAAACATCACTTCAATCAACATAGAACCCGTGAAGAAAATACTAATAAACGCGCTTGGGAAACCGGCAATAATGATCAACATAGCGTTACGGAAAACATGCTTGTAGAGAATACTGCTCTCGTCCAAGCCTTTCGCTCGTGCCGTCACCACATATTGCTTATTGATTTCATCAAGGAAGGAGTTTTTGGTCAGCATGCTAAGTGTGGCGAAACCACCGATAACCATCGCAAAAATAGGCAACGCTAAATGCCAGAAATAATCGCCTATTTGCTGATACCAATTGAGCTGGTCGAAGTTACTCGACACTAGCCCGCGCAATGGGAACCAACTGAAGTAGTTACCACTCGCGAACAAAATAATCAGGATGATCGCAAATAAAAAGCCCGGAACGGCGTAGCCGACAATCACGACCGCACTCGACCAAATATCGAAGCGAGAACCGTGATGTATCGCCTTCATGATGCCTAAAGGTATCGAAATCACATAGATGATTAACGTACTCCACAACCCTAAAGAAATGGAGACGGGCAGCCGCTCGATGATTAAATCAATCACGTTACCGCCCTTAAACAGGCTTTCACCAAAGTTAAAGGTCGCGTAATTTTTCAACATATCGAAGTAGCGAACATGAATCGGCTTATCAAAGCCAAACTGCTTTTTGATCTCTTCAACCACTTCAGGATCAAGTCCGCGAGAGCCTTTATAGCCACTGGCAGAAGCTTGGTCACTTTCGCTTAAATCAACTTCTTGTCCACCACCAGAAAAGCGCTCCATGATTCCAGAGTTATGCCCTTCTAACTGAGCAACGGCTTGTTCTACCGGACCTCCTGGGGCAATCTGGATTATGAAAAAGTTGATGGTGATGATCGCCCACAACGTAGGGATCACCAACAATAAACGCCGAAATATATACGCGGCCATGCTAACTAACTCCTAGCGACGTTTTTCAGGAAGCAAAGCCGCCTTCTCTTCTGAAATCCACCATGTATCGATACCTAAATCGTATTTAGGCAATACATCTGGACGCTCAAACTTGTCCCACATTGCAACGCGATATTCACCAACGTGCCATTGCGGGATGTTGTAGAAATTCCACTGCAATACACGGTCAAGTGAACGACCTAGTGTAAGAAGCTTTTCAGGGTGCTGTTGGTTACGCGCAATTTCTTCTGTTAACGCGTCAACCACCGGATCCATTACACCTGCAGTATTGTAAGTAGAATCAATGTAGTTAGAGTTCCAAACAATCATTAAGTTCGGGCTAGGATAAGGGTTTGCGGAAAATGAAGACGACACCATGTCGAAATCGCGGTCACGCAAGCGCTTGATGTACTGAGTGGTATCGATGGTACGGATCTTCATTTCGATACCCATGCGTTTCAGGTTCTTTTGAACAGGTGTTGCGATACGTTCTGTGGTTGGGCTGTAAATCAACAACTCAAATGACATCGGCTTGCCAGTCTTTTCGTTGGTCATCACTTTGTCTTTCAATACCCAACCCGCTTCTTTCAGCAGTTTGAAAGCGGTACGCATTTGGCTACGAATACGGCCACTGCCATCGGTTACTGAAGGTTGGAATTCTTCGGTAAACACTCTCGGTGGAATTTGATCTTTGTACTGAGACAGCAATTCAACTTCAGCTGCGCTTGGTAAGCCTTTCGCTTCATAGTCGGTGTTTTGGAAGTAACTACGAGTACGTTTGTACTGACCGTAGAACATATTCTTGTTCATCCACTCAAAGTCCATCGCATAAGTTAACGCTTCACGCACTTTAGGATCAGAGAACACAGGAGATTGAATATTGAAGACAAAACCTTGAGTCGTCTCTGGCTTCTCATGGTTGATCTCTTCTTTAATGATGTAGCCTTTGTCAAAGTTTGCGCCCGTGTATGAATTGGCCCAGAACTTAGCCGAGTTCTCGGTTCGAAGATCGAACTCCCCGGCTTTGAACGCTTCCAGCATTACCGTGTCATCGCGATAGTAATCGTACTGCACTTGCTTGAAGTTATTGCGACCAACGTTAACGGGTAGATCCGCAGCCCAGTAATTTTCATCTAAACCGTATGTGACGCTTTGACCAGATTTGTAGCTGATGATCTTATAAGGACCACTACCGACTGGCGGCTCACTTAGAGGTTCCGACAGCTTTCTGTCTTTCCAGAAATGTTTCGGTAGTACACGAGTGCTTTGCGCAAAGCTAAACAGCTTCTCGCGGTTTGGCTTGTTCATCTCAATACGAACAACCGAATCAGAGACAGCCGTTACTGACTCTATTTCTTTGTAATACACACGATATTGAGGCACACCTTCTTTCGAAAACTTATCAAAAGTGAATGCAACATCGTGAGCAGTGATTGGTTTACCATCTTGGAATTTAGCATTTGGGTTGATGTCGATTTCCATCCAAGTGAAATCACTGGCGTAGCGAACCTTTGAGGCGATCAATGGATAATACGCATCAATCTCGTCGCTCGGAGAAAACATCAAGGTATCGTAAATCTCACCCGTATAGCTAGCTGCAACGCCACGGGAGCCGAATCGATTAAAGCTATCGTACGTACCTATGCTGCCATAAGTCACTTTGCCTACTTTTGGCGCATCAGGGTTAACGTAATCGAAGTGAGTGAAATCGGCTGGATATTTCGCTTCACCAAAACCGACCAGTTGCGTGGTTTCAATAACGGTGACAGCGGGAGTTGATTCGGTATCAGAGGCGTAAGTAACGGAGGGATATAGAGCAATAAGCGGCAGCATGACTGCATATGACTTCAAATTAGACCTGAAAAACTGAGTGCGCTGCGAGGCTTTGCTTCGGAAATCTGTTCCCATTTGACTCTCCCTTCAAATGTTATGAATTCGATATTCAACTTGATTAACCGGCTTTGAATGCACACCGTTAAAACAAGTATAGGTTCAAATCTAACATCATGTAATAACTAATAAAACCATCAGCACTCCATCTCTGACGGTTTATTTACAATTAACTCGTCACCGCTCGAAGTTATTGGATGCAGTTAGCTTTGATTGCTCTAGCCTGAATGGCACAAGCCTCCACGGCTTAGATTCCTTTGGTTGGCTTCTAAAGTGAAATTTAGGCTCTAAATAATCAACAAACTATACTTTTACTGGAGTATCCTTGCAGCCTAGGTCTAAATGGAATGACACTTTGAACAAACCAAACCAAATAACATTCTCAACGTTCAACCTTTTGAACTACCTCGAACCACCGAATGCTTATTATGATTTTGAGAACATCTACAGCTTCGAGGAATGGCAGAAGAAGCAACATTGGATGGCTGAAGCGATTAAATCATTAGATTGCGATGTGATTGGCTTCCAAGAGATATTTAGCCCGCAGTCTTTAGAGCAACTGATGAGCGAGCTAGGTTACCCATACTTTGCAGTCGTCGATAACGCGCACGTTGAAGACGATTACTTGTACACCTCGCCTGTCGTTGGTATCGCATCCCGCTACCCAATTGAAAATGTACAGCCGGTTAAACCAGATTCTGAACTACTCTCAGCTTTCAACCTGAACGATAATTTTTCGTTCAACCGAACGCCTGTCCGCGCGACCATTACATTACCTCACTTAGGCTCGACCGATTGTTATGTTGTGCACTTTAAATCGCAACGTCCAACCGAACCCAAAACTGAACAACTAAAATCCTGTAGCCGCTCAGCAGATAAAAAGCCGCAAAGTGACACACTGGTTAAGCTTAATCAAGAACAACTTGGTTCTTGGCTATCGAGTGTGCAGCGCGGTCTAGAAGCTCAGATGCTTCATCAATACATCACCAATCAGCGCTATCAAACCGATCAGCCAGTTGTGTTAATGGGTGACTTTAACAAACCACTGTTTCACGATGAGTTCAAAGGACTGTTGAGCTATTCGTTGAACCGAGATGAAGCGAGTAGACATTGGTTATCGCACTTCCGCTTAAAAGACAGCTGGGATCTCTATCATCAATTGCATGAAGAAGATTTGCTCGAACAACGCAAACCAACGCACTACTACGGTGCGTCTGGATCTGTACTGGACTACATTTTGATGTCCAATGAGTTCGATTGTCAGAACTCATCGAGCTTGATGGAGATCTCTCGCTACACAGTACTCGACCATCACCTCATCAATCCCAGCTTTGAACACGACCAATTCAGTACTGACCATGCCATCGTTGCTGTCACCGCTCATATCCGCGAAGCCTAACTATTCGATTGCATTCTCAATCGAGATTCACCTGAGTTGAACATGAAAAAAGCCGCAGTTAAAAACTGCGGCTTTCCACTTTAGCTAAACGGGTTGAGCCAAACGACGCCCCATTTAGAAACCGATTTGCCGTTTAGCAAAGTGTGACACTTAAAAGTTGTAAGTTGCGCCAAAGTAAAACGAATCTAATACAACGTCTGTCTCAACTTTTCTGTAACCCTCGTTAGTTTCTACCGTAAATGCATCCGCCTCATAACCAAGCCTTAAGCTTAAAGCTGATAACCTTGGTGGGGTAAATTCAACACCGACACCATAACGTACACCAGTACCTGTATCATCAAAGTCTGAACTAGAAGGGCGAGAACCGTCTGCAAATTTCATATCTAAGTCGACAGAAGATAAACCGATAATACCAAATGGACGTACGCCATTATTAAATGTGTATCCAAGATTCGCAGCTACCGATGCCATTTTAGGTGTCCAGGTGAAACCATCGTTTTTATCAGCTTTATTTTTTGCTACTACGTCACCGTAGTCTGTGTATTGAAGCTCAATTGATACGATGCGATTGAACTTATAGCCAGCAATAACTCGGTAAGAGTTATCTTCCGCTTCAAAAGTCACAGGCGCTATAGTTGATGAAACTAAGCCACCATCATCAATACCAGATGTACCGATTGCACCACCTAGGTAGAAGCCTTTGTCTGATGCCATTACGTTGTTTGCTGCAAATGCTGACATCATCGCGATGCTTAGAATAAATTTGTTGTTCATTACTGCTTAACCTTAATTAGTGCAAATCAAAATTGTTGCAACTTCCCTGCTACACAATCTTGTTAGAGTTATCCGACACCCCGTCGAATTCGCCAGCAGGTTAAGCTCACCGAAAACAAAAAAATAAATAAAAATATAATCACTTTGTAATTTCAAACAACAGAATCAGTAAAAACAAAATAAGCACCTGATTAATAAGTAAATAAAAACCATACATTTCGAGAAGAAATCCTCTCGCCGATTTTCAAACCATCCCATTTTTAGATTTTATTCGCGCGGACTTACGCATGCTTACTTTCAACAGTGACGTTTTTTTGCATAATCCGCGCGCTTTGATCATTCGCACACTTAGATAGCAGCAAAACCATATTCAATCTCGACCATTCAAAATAAGACGAACAACAGCACAATGAACCAGACCATAGACCTCAACGGCTTAATCATTGATACCGACTCTCGAACCATTACTAATCAGCAGGGAAACAAAATCACTTTGCGCCCTCACCTTTTAGCAGTGCTCTGTTTATTGCTAGAAAATGCGGGAAGACCCATTTCGAGAGAACACATCGTTGATATCTGCTGGGGCGGTCAACTCTCCTCTCCCCACATTCTGGCCAACGTCGTTTATAACCTACGTAACGTCTTTGCACGTTTGAGAGTTCCACACATCCAGATAATTACCATCAACAAGTTTGGTTACGCGTTATCGGTTGAACCCACCTAAGAGAATTGGACGGGTATCAATTAAGGCAAGCGACATGAAGAGAACGCCCTTAACGCTACCCTTGTAACCTTACTTCTGTGGACGATTGAAACACGCACTATGAGCTCGTTTTATTCGTGTTTATGCAACTAATTGAGGTGACTAAGATCACCAAAAAACAGCCCATCGAAACGTTTCGATGATCGTTATCACACTCTAAAACAATCAAACGTGCAAATGATAAATCAAACACTATTATCACTATCGAAACGTTTCGATGGCTTTTTCTTGAGTTGTTCTCAACCCATTAAGCGTTATTTTTCGATAGGTCGTGATATGAAAAAAAGTACTCTAATTAATTCTGAACTCTCTTACTTAGTGGCGACTCTTGGCCACACAGATGAAATCACGATTTGTGACGCAGGCTTGCCGATTCCAGATCACGTAACTCGCATTGATCTTGCCTTAACTCATGGTGTTCCGAGCTTTCAGCAAACGGTAAAAACCATGCTGGATGAATCTCAAATTGAAGGCGTTGTGATTGCAGAAGAGTTTGCGAAAGTAAGCCCAGAACACCACGCTGCGCTGATTGATTTAATAAAAACTGAAGAAGCGCGTTGCGGCAAACCGCTTTCGATTACCTACATCACTCATGAAGAATTCAAAGAGCGCACGCATGAAAGCCGCGCGGTTATCCGCACAGGTGAATGCACGCCTTACGCTAATGTCATTTTCCAAGCTGGCGTAACCTTTTAACTTAAGCAAAACGCAACGACAGCTCAGTGTCATCACTGAACCAAAAACAATGCATATACAGAACAATCAAATACAACTGGCCCCGAGTAAAGGAACCGACATGACTCAAGCCATTTTAGAACTTAGCTCAATTGAGAAAGCCTTCCCTGGTGTGAAAGCACTGGACAAGGCAAGCCTCAACGTTTACCCAGGACGCGTAATGGCGTTAATGGGCGAAAACGGTGCAGGTAAATCAACGCTCATGAAAGTGCTCACCGGCATTTACCACTTGGATGGCGGCACTATCGCCTACCAAGGTAAACCCGCGGCATTTAAAGGACCGCGTGATTCACAACAAGCCGGCATTAGTATTATTCACCAAGAATTGAACCTAATTCCAGAACTAACCATCGCCGAGAACATCTTCTTAGGTCGTGAAATCACAGGGACTATGGGTCGTATTCTTTGGAACGAAATGTACCAAGAAGCGGACAAGCTACTTAAACGTCTTAATGTAAAACACAGCTCGAAAACACTTTTAGGTCAGTTAAGCCTTGGTGAGCAACAAATGGTAGAGATAGCGAAAGCCCTATCGTTTGAATCTAAGGTCATCATCATGGATGAGCCAACGGATGCACTAACCGATACCGAAACTGAGTCGCTATTTAAGGTGATCAACGAGCTGCGTTCCGAAGGCTGCGGCATTGTTTACATCTCTCACCGCTTGAAAGAGATCTTCGAGATTTGTGATGACATCACCGTGCTTCGTGACGGTAAGTTCATTGGCCAATGTGAAGTAAAAGACACCGATGAAGATGGCCTAATCGAAATGATGGTTGGCCGTAAGCTGGACGAGCAATATCCACGTATCGGCCAAAGCCACGGTGAAACCTGCCTTGAAGTGATTGGCCTGACGGGTTCTGGCGTTCACGATGTGAGCTTTACGCTAAAGCGCGGCGAAATCCTTGGTGTATCTGGGCTGATGGGCGCAGGTCGTACCGAACTGATGAAAGTGATTTACGGTGCCCTTCCGAGTGAACGCGGCGTCATCAACTTAGAAAACAAAACCATCAACCCTGTAAGCCCGAAAGATGGCTTGGCGAATGGCATTGCTTACATCTCTGAAGACCGTAAAGGCGATGGCTTAGTTCTAGGGCTTTCGGTGAAAGAAAACATGTCTTTATGTTCACTGGATCTGCTTACAAAAAGCGGTCAAATCCAAGACAAAGACGAAGTAATGGCGGTTGATGACTTCATCAAACTATTCAACATCAAGACCCCGACTCGCGAGCAAATCATTGGTAACCTTTCTGGTGGTAACCAACAGAAAGTGGCTATCGCTAAAGGCTTGATGACAAAACCAAAAGTACTGATTCTCGACGAACCCACTCGTGGTGTCGATGTCGGTGCTAAGAAAGAGATTTACCAACTCATTAATAAATTCAAAGCCGACGGCATGAGCATTATTTTGGTCTCATCTGAAATGCCAGAAGTGTTAGGAATGAGTGACCGCATCATGGTGATGCATGAAGGCCGTGTAAGCGGTGAATTTGATGCTAAAGAAGCAAACCAAGAATTATTACTGGCGTGTGCGGTCGGTAAAAAGATCAACGAGGACGCAGCATGAGTACTAAAACCATGAGCAAAACAACTGAAACTGAAGCGCCAAAGAAGAAACCATTAATCAGCAAAGAATGGCTGATTGATCAAAAGTCATTGATTGCTTTGATTTTCCTGATTGTCGTCGTTTCTTTCTTAAACCCGAACTTCTTTACTGTCGACAACATCCTGAACATTCTGCGCCAAACCTCGGTTAACGCAATTATCGCTGTAGGTATGACGCTGGTTATCTTAACCGCGGGAATCGACTTGAGTGTTGGTTCGGTACTGGCACTTTGTGGTGCATTCGCTGCCAGCATGATTGGCATGGAAATCCCAGTGATGATCGCAGTGCCAACCGCTCTAGTAGCAGGTGCAGCATTGGGTGCAATCAGTGGCGTGATTATCGCCAAGGGTAAGGTTCAAGCCTTCATCGCAACGCTTGTAACCATGACTCTACTTCGCGGCGTAACCATGGTTTACACCGATGGTCGTCCTATCTCGACTGGCTTTACTGACACAGCAGACGCATTCGCTTGGTTCGGTACAGGCTACGCAATGGGCATCCCAGTTCCAGTATGGATCATGGTCGTGGTGTTCGCAGCGGTATGGTACCTACTTAACCACACTCGCTTTGGTCGCTATGTTTACGCTCTGGGTGGCAACGAATCAGCAACTCGCCTATCAGGCATCGATGTAGACAAAGTGAAAATCGGCGTTTACGCAATCTGTGGTCTGTTAGCAGCGGTGGCTGGCATCATCGTGGCATCTCGTTTGTCATCAGCTCAACCTACCGCAGGTATGGGTTATGAGCTAGACGCCATTGCAGCCGTTGTTCTTGGCGGAACAAGCTTGGCCGGCGGTCGTGGCCGTATCATGGGCACATTGATTGGTGCTCTGATCATCGGTTTCCTAAACAACGCCCTAAACCTATTAGACGTATCTTCTTACTACCAGATGATTGCAAAAGCAGTGGTTATTCTTCTGGCGGTATTGGTCGACAACAAAAACAAATAAAACCTATTCACACTCTAGGTTAATACAAGTAACACCCTGTTTTACCTTAAAATATTAGAATCTATAAATAATGTAACTACGAGCTAGGACTCACCTCCTAGCTCACCCTACACAAAGGACTTACACCATGAAAAAATTAGCGACTCTTATTTCTGCTGCTCTTCTTTCTACAACGGTATCTGTGTCTGCACAGGCGCAAGATACAATGGCAATCGTTCTGTCTACATTGAACAACCCATTCTTCGTAACCATGAAAGATGGCGCAGAAGCGAAAGCGGAAGAGCTAGGCTACAAGCTTATCGTTCTTGATTCTCAAAACGACCCAAGCAAAGAGCTTTCGAACATTGAAGATCTAACCATTCGTGGTGTTAAAGCAATCCTGATTAACCCAACGGATTCAGACGCTGTGTCTAACGCTATTCGTATTGCTAACCGCTCAGACATTCCAGTACTAACGCTAGACCGTGGCGCAAGCCGTGGTGACGTCGTGAGCCACATTGCTTCTGATAACGTAATCGGCGGTGAAATGGCGGGTCACTACATCATGGAAAAAGTGGGCGAGAAAGCGAAAGTAATCCAACTTGAAGGTATCGCAGGTACTTCAGCAGCTCGTGAACGTGGTGAAGGCTTCATGAACGCAGTAAACGGCAGCGACCTTGAACTTCTTGCAAGCCAACCAGCTGATTTCGACCGAACTAAAGGTCTGAACGTAATGGAAAACTTGCTTGCTGCAAACCCAGACGTACAAGCTGTATTCGCTCAAAACGATGAAATGGCACTGGGTGCACTTCGCGCAGTTCAAGCTTCAGGTAAAGACGTAATGATCGTTGGCTTTGATGGTACAGAAGATGGCATCGCTGCAGTTAACCGTGGCCTACTAGGCGCAACGGTTGCACAACAGCCTGACCTAATCGGTTCTCTAGGTATCGAAATGGCAGACAAAGTACTGAAGGGCGAAACAGTAGAAGAGTACGTACCAGTACCTCTAAAAATCATCGCTAAGTAATAGTTACTAGATAACGCGATATAAAGCAGGGGTCCCCTATCCCCTGCTTTGCTTAACTCATTAGCTCACTGACTCAAGACAAAAAGCAAAAAACCGACAGTGCATCGCTGTTTCTCATCCGCCGCTAACAAAGCGAGCAATCAACGCAATGAGAAAGACCCATGCATTTTCAAATACGATATATCATAAGGCTCGTATCATGACTCAACTGATTGTTTTAGGTAGCGTTAACGCTGACCACGTACTGCAAGTTCCTTCGTTCCCTCGTCCGGGTGAAACCTTGATTGGCGGTAACTATCAGGTCATCCCTGGCGGCAAAGGCGCAAACCAAGCGGTAGCCGCTGCGCGATTAAACGCAGACATTGGCTTTATCGCCTGTGTTGGTGACGACCCATTTGGCATCAATATTCGTCAAGATTTTGCTAAAGATGGCATCAACATCGACAGTGTTATCGTTGCAGACAACACACCGACAGGCATCGCGATGATCCAAGTATCCGCAACAGGTGAAAACAGTATTTGCCTTTCTGCTGAAGCCAACAACAAGCTGACTTGCGATCAAATCGAACCGCACCTAGAGAAGATTCGCAGTGCTAAGTACCTACTGACTCAGCTTGAAACACCGATTGAAGGCATTGAATATGCTGCAAAAGTAGCAAAAGAGAGCGGCACTCAAGTGATTCTAAATCCGGCTCCTGCTCGTCCATTATCAGATTCATTGCTTGCTTGTGTTGATGTGATTACACCTAACGAAACCGAAGCTGAAGTACTAACAGGCATTACCGTGACGGATAGTGCATCCGCTCATCAGGCAGCTTTGGCTCTGCACGCGAAAGGCATCGAGACGGTGATGATCACACTTGGCGCAAAAGGCGTTTGGGTAAGTAAAAACGACAAGGGTGAGCTCATTGCAGGGTTCCGCGTTGAAGCAACAGACACAACCGCTGCGGGTGATACCTTCAACGGCGCATTGGTAACAGGCTTGCTTGAAGACATGCCACTTGAGCGAGCGATTAAGTTTGCTCATGCCGCGGCTGCTATTTCAGTGACTCGCTTTGGTGCACAAACCTCCATTCCAAGCCGTTCTGAAACCGATACATTTTTGTCAGAGCAATTATCTGCCTAACTTGATACCCATTTGAAGGCTTAACTCCTGAGCGAAACCGCAGTTAACGGATGTTAACCTTCAATTTCGGTAACAACAAATAACAAGCATAAGCCCCTGTTTTCGGGCAGAATATCGCGCAACGTGGCAAGTTACTCCCACAAGGATTTTTTATGGCAACAATGAAAGACGTCGCTCGGCTAGCAAAGGTTTCAACTTCAACCGTCAGCCATGTGATCAACAAGTCACGTTTTGTCAGTGAAGAGATTGCTGAGCGTGTTAACAGTGCGGCTAAAGAACTCAACTACGCACCGTCTGCATTGGCTCGTAGCTTGAAAATGAAGCAAACCAAAACCTTAGGCATGCTAGTTACTACCTCTACTAATCCATTCTTTGGTGAGGTAGTAAAAGGTGTTGAACGTCGTTGTTATGAGAAAGGCTACAACCTCATCTTGTGTAATACAGAAGGCGACAGCGAACGCATGAAATCATCTATCGATACCTTGCTGCAGAAGCGTGTCGATGGCCTAATGCTGATGTGTTCAACCCTTGAGGGCGAGCACATTGATGTATTTGAACGCTACCCAGAATTACCTATCGTTGTGATGGACTGGGGCCCAATGTTGTTCGCGAGCGACAAGATCCAAGATAACTCGCACCAAGGTGGTTACATGGCAACCAAGCACTTGATCGATAACGGTCATGCTCAGATTGGTTGTATCACCGGCCCACTTCACCGCAATCAAGCCTCTTCTCGTTATCAAGGCTTCAAACAAGCGATGGAAGAAGCGAATCTAGAGATCAATCCTAAGTGGATTGTTGAATCAAACTTCGAATGCGATGGCGGTTTTGACTCTTACCAAACTTTAAAAGCGCGTGGTGAAATGCCATCAGCACTGTTTGTTAGCAATGACATGATGGCAATGGGTGTGATTCACGCTGCGGCTCAAGATGGCACATCGATTCCAAACGATCTTTCGATCATTGGCTACGATGACATCCACTTATCTAAATACATGACCCCAGCTTTGAGCACTATCCACCAGCCAAAACACCGTTTAGGTAAAGCGGCAGTAGATACTCTATTGAACCGACTCAAAACTCCTGATGCGTATCCGCAGGTTGTTGAGTTAGAGCCAACGCTAGTTGAACGAAGCAGCGTAAAAGCCATTTAAAGCGCCTTTTTACAAATCTAAGCAACTGTTCTAAACAACAGATTGAAGAAACAGACCCAAACAACAAAGGGCAAGGTTATCTAACCTTGCCCTTTCGATTCTATTGCGTTTCACTTGTCTTGTTAACGATTCAACGCAGACGCTATCTGCTGTATTTCGTCTAACACATCAACACCATTGTATTGAGGCGCGATAGACAAGTCTTGAATATTGATCGTTTCAACAGACTGATGCTCTCTGAGTTGAAGCATTAAATCTCCCTTCGGTGAATAGGCTCTACTGCCGCCACAATATGTTGCGGTAAAAGCATCAACCACATCTTGTCCAACGCGATTACAGGTCACGATATGGCACCCTTCCTCCAAGGCTCTCGCTTGAGCAATGGCAAAACTATGATGTCCGCCAAAATTCGCAGGATGAAGAATAACGTCTACCGACTGATACGCTCTCATGATCTCTGGGAACCAAATATCAAAGCAAATAGCGACACCGAACTTCAAGCCTTTGTATTCAAAAGTAAGAAGTTCACTTCCTCTAGAAAAGTACTCTTTGTCGAATTTCGTTTGACTGACTTTTCTGTATTTATGAAGCAAACCTGAACCATCAACCACCACAACGCTGTTGTAATACTGGCCATCGTCTTTCTCAGCGACACCCGCTACGATTAACGTCCGATGTTTCGCGGCAAGAACAGTTAACGAATCAATGCTCGGGCTGTTATTGAAGTCTTCACACAGTTCATGAATTTCTGCAGCCTCGTTAAATATATACCCAGTGGAAAAGAGTTCAGGCAACAACGTGATATCACCCACTGCCGTCTCGGCTTCTAAAAGCTCAGAGAGTCGCGAGATGTTCATTTGTTTGTTTTTGTATTCAACTTCAAGCTGAACAAGGGTGACGTTGACATTATCCAAAATCGAATCCTTACTGGGTAACACTTCAAACTTGATACTAAGAACGACAGGGTAAGATAATCCCCTATCGCTTGCTGACTCGAGCGCCAATGGTTGAAGCAAGCGCACACTCCCATAAGCACTCAGTTCATCTACTTCATCAGCTTGGGCTCTGGCAAAACTGGTGGTGTGCTGTCCATGTAGGTTAAGAAGTTTTCCCACACCTCATGCGTTCTTTGTTTAGTCAGCTTAGTTTTGCAAGAAAGCGCCATAAGACCTCGAATTGAACCATCACGCCATTGGGTATACACCGAGTCACAATGTGCCGTCATGTAAGCTTGCCAACTGTCTTGAGCCATCTTGATTGAGCTAACCAACTCCGCATCATAAGCATTGTGTTCAAAGCTCGCTTCAAGATATTGTTCAAGTTCCACTTGTGCAGTTTCCAACTCAACCGATGCACAGTGATTGATCTCTATGGTATTCATTGCATTCTTGCAATCGACAACATCATCGGATGCTGATGCAAGCAAAGGTAAACACGTTAATAACACGACCGTTAAAGCCTTTTTCATTATTTATCCC
This sequence comes from Vibrio lentus, assembly GCF_030409755.1. NCBI lineage: Bacteria > Pseudomonadati > Pseudomonadota > Gammaproteobacteria > Vibrionales > Vibrionaceae > Vibrio > Vibrio lentus. The sequence goes on along the minus strand of NZ_JAUFQE010000001.1, from coordinate 207,655 downwards.
TAATTCAAAAGCACATATATGCGCCCTATTAATACCAAGCGTTACGAATCTTAACGACATAAGACGCCAATTGCTGGTAACTATGTTTAGGATTATGTCCAAAAACCACAAGAGCATACAACCACAGAACAAGAAGCATGGAAAACAAACCTGACTGGAAACCATCTAGATACAACTCAGGTAGCAAGTCGACTACCTTTTGATAGTTCACAATTGAAATTGTTGTTTTACTGCTAATCAACTCATACGTTACATTTATTGGGCTGACTATGGCCCAAACTAAAAACCACGACACGCCTGCGACAGGCACTAAACTCAGTAGCGGCTTAAGTTGCTTAATTGGAAAAATGAAATACAAAAGCATAATCAAATATAGAACGGCTAAAAATAAGCTCCATGCGTTAACGCTGACTTCAAAAATCCGATAACGCTCATCGAGATACATGACTAACACTACCGCCCCCAATACACCAAGCGATAATAATTTTCCCACATACCTCGTTTTAGAAAACCTAATCAGTACATAACCAATCACAAGAAGGAAGCACGAAAGCCAAGCTAACACTTCTGGTTTGGTCTCAAAAATACGAGGTGTTGCGGAATTAGACAAAATAAGGATCGCGTAAGTAGGAGCAATCAACAAATAGGCGATGAACACACGCAGCAACATCCAAATCATATTTTTTATCATTATGCTCAAATCTATCCACTCGCATTACTTCAAAAATTACAGTTCTCTATTTGATGATAAAAAACCGACAACAATCCGCTTCATCAAAAAACGCAAAAGTACTGAACAAAAAAACGACACACTCAACCTTGGAAGCATATCTAACGTTCTGATTTTTATAGTAAGACGATAAAACACTCTATTTCAATAAATAACACGTGCGCACATTCACACTATTTATGCATTGCATCGCTATCGTTAAATTTATAAATTAACTTGAATGCTCACCCAATCGGTAACGCTTCTCCAACTATGGATATCAAGTACCAACATTTTGCCAAGACTTCGTTCTACTTTGCCATCTCTTTCTTTTTTTCTATGGCATTGCTTATCCCTTTTACACCGTCTCACTACCAGAATTTAACCGAAGACACATCGAGACTTGTCGAAACAAGGCTTGAGAGCATCCAATCAAGATTCGACCTTTTTTTATCAGGCATCACACCGAGCCATACTTGCGACTCGATGGTTAGACAGCTTCGCCAAACTGTATTTGATGCCGATTGGGTAAAAGAAGCCGCGGTATTCAATAAAGACGACCGTTTTTACTGCTCAACTACCGATGGCGAAGTCTCGTTTCGCCTCTACAGCACCATCAGACAAAGACTCAATGACGACCCTAACTTAACAACCTTGTCGTATTCAAATTCAGCGATCACTCAAGTGCAATCCATCATGCTTATGTTCTCGAATAAGGACGATGCAGGAGTGAGCCTAATGATTCCGCCACATTTCATCTATGACACTGTAGATACGAACCTTAACAACCATGGCATTCAGGCCAAAGTTGAGGTGATCAAGAGAGATATCCACCCATCTGATATCGATCCGTCCATCGCCAAAGTACGGATACAATCGAACATCTACCCACTTACCATCACGTCATACATTGGGTATCAATATTATTGGAACTTCATGTTGAGCTATTTGTGGTTTGGCTTTTTGATGGCAGGAATTACGACCATTATTCTCCTTTCTATCAAACATAAAAAACAGAGCCAACGTAGCTTAGAGTACTCGCTGTCTAGCGCGCTCAAAAACAAACACCTACATGTTCACATGCAACCTATCGTCAACCGAAACACAACAGAAATTGTAGGCTGTGAATCGCTGCTCAGGTGGAACGACCCAATTGAAGGTAATGTATCCCCTGCTATCTTCATTCCTCTGGCAGAAAGTTTAGGGTTGATTGAAGACCTAACCTACTTTGTGTTGCGTGAAGTGTTAGACACATTGAAAAATCATCGCGAACTGTTTGAGTCAAAATATATCAGCGTCAATATCAGCCGAAACGTTGTCTCCAACAGTAACTTCGCCAACAAAGTCATTAGTATCTATAAGAAGAACCCAGACATTCTTAAGCAAGTCGTTTTTGAAGTGACAGAAGATGGCGAGTGCTCTGATGCTGATATGGTCAAAATCAAAAACAACTTAACCAAGCTTGCAGATTTAGGCGTGAGAGTCGCGATTGATGATTTTGGTACTGGGTATGCGGGCTTGGATTTTGTGAGACAGTTTCCGTTCAGTATTCTCAAAATCGATCGCGTGTTTGTGAAAAACATTTCGGACGAATCGAGCCTTGGTATCCCTTTACTCGAATCAATGCTTCAGTTGTCACGCACTCTAGGCATGCTGGTAATCGTTGAAGGGGTTGAGTACGAATCCCAAGTGAACATCTTGTCTAAACTGGGCGTCGACTATATCCAAGGCTTCTATTTCTACAAGCCAATGCCAATCAACCTGACGATAAGCTTGCTCAGACAGCAATATGTAGATTCTAGCCAACATCAAGAGTCATCGCCGTCTAAAACAGCATTAGAACAACCCTAAATCGAGTCTATTCCCTCAGTTACTCTTGATGTTTTCCAAACTCCTCAAGCAAATAGAGCTAGAGCATTGTTTTTAGTGCCCTAGCTCTACTTTTAGTTATCTGCCTTACCCAACCGCACTCTATGCATTTGTACACCTAATAATCTAACCTACAATAACAATAGGCCCTTAGTGTATGGAATACGTGTCTCTATGTTTGCGAGTTGGTTTGATGATATATCCCTACAACGAAAGCTATTAGTCAGTTTTTTCACCCCTATTGCGCTAATGGTTCTAGTTTCGTTCTCTGTCCATCAAAACACCCAATCAATGGTCGAAGATAACCACTGGGTAGTTCATACGCACAAAGCCATTGCACGAGCTCAAGAGCTTCTTAACCTAGCGATTGATATGGAAACAGGCCAACGTGGATACCTGATTACTGGTGATCCTGTGTTTTTGGAGCCTTACCACCTTGCGCTTGATGTTTGGAATCAGAAAGTGAATACACTGAGCAGTCAAATCAGTGATAACCCGAGCCAAGTTGAACGGCTCAATCGCATCGATGCTCTTCACGAAGCGTGGTTAACAGAAGCCGGAGAAAAAGAAATCGCTCAACGCAGTCTCGTTGGTAATAGCAACACCACAATGCAGAATGTTATAGAGCTGACGCAGAAACAAACCGGAAAGAAAATCATCGATGAGATTCGTAGCGAGATAGCCGAATTCATAGAAATTGAACAGACACTCATTCAGGTTCGAGTTGAAAAATCTGACAAATCCGCCAATCAAACCACTTATGTGCTGCTTCTAGGGACACTTTTTTCAACGTTTATTTCACTGAGCGTAGCCGTATGGTCATCAAACCGAATCAATAAACGTATTCTCCTCCTTCTCAATGCAGCAAACCAAGTGTCGGCAGGACATTTAAAACAAGTCGCTTCAACGCTAAAACGTAATCCTTCAATGAATGGTAAAGACGAAGTTGCTCAGCTAACCCAGAGTTTCCATAAGATGGCGACCAACCTGGTTAAAAGTGACAATCAGATGCAAGCGTCGAATCAAGCGCTGATCGCTGAACGTAAAAAAGCCGAAGCGGCAGCCAAAGCTAAAAGCGAATTCCTTTCAACCATGAGCCACGAAATACGCACGCCAATGAATGGCGTGCTGGGCATATCTCAAATCATCGCAGCGCAAACTAAAGAGCCATCAACCAAAGAGAACATCGATATTATCCTTGATTCTGGTCAGCATCTCATGACCATACTCAATGACATTCTCGACTTCTCTAAAGTCGAAGAGAATAAGCTCGAACTAGAAATCGCTCCGTTCAATTTTAATCAAGTCATTCATCCAGTTAGAGGTGCAATCAAACCTTTGGCCGATGAAAAAAGTATCCGTTTGATCGTCGAAAACGAAATCCCTGAAAACATAGAGCTCATTGGTGATTGCGCGAGACTTCGCCAAATCTTGTTCAATCTAGGCGGAAACGCGACCAAATTCACCAACGATGGGCACGTTCTGATTCAATCGGCACTCAACAAACAAGAAAGCCGACTGCTTCTCACTGTTACCGATACCGGGATCGGCATTCCGAAAGATAAGCACCAACACGTCTTTAATTCTTTTGAACAGGCAGACACATCAACGACGAGGAAGTTTGGCGGAACAGGGCTCGGGCTCGCTATCGTAAAGAACTTGGTGGAGTTGATGGACGGTCAAATCACCTTGAACAGCGCTGTAGGGCTTGGCACTAAATTCCAAGTATCATTACCTATCAAGTGGCAGGAAAGCCAAGCAGCACACACTGCCCCGAACTTAATCAGCACAACAGAACCTTCCAAGAACCCACTGAATGTTCTACTTGTCGAAGACAACCGCATTAACGCCATTGTTGCCAAAGGATTCTGTGAAAACCTTGGATACAATGTCGAGTTGGCTGAAAATGGAAGAATCGCCACCGAATACCTAAAAACCGCTGAATATGACCTGATTTTGATGGATAACCACATGCCCGAAATGAATGGCGTTGAGGCAACTCAATATATCAGGCAACAGCTTGGTTTAGAGACTCTGATCTTTGCTTACACTGCCGATGTTTTCCGTGAAGCGCATGACAGTTTCATTGAAGCGGGTGCAGACCATATTTTAACTAAGCCCTTGCAACAAGAGAGCTTCTTCGATGCGTTGCAACAGTTTTCGACGCGCTTACCTCAACACCCCAAAAGCGACCAAACGGCTTGCCAAACAAGTAACGTCATAGAGCTACACCGAGAACCCATTGAAAAGCTTCGACTGACAGAAGAAGAGATAAGCCATTCTGATGTCATTCAGTCGTTCAAGGAGAGTCACGACCGTTTAATCATACTCTTAGAGTCAACAACCGTAGAGTTTGAACAATCCATCGACCAACTTATCAAATTCTATATGACCAAAGATCTAGCCCTGTTGAGCCAAACTCTACACTCGATTAAAGGGATGGCACTCAACCTAGGGCTTAGCATCTTATCTAATCAAGCCCTGACTCTAGAGACACAAACAAAGAACCAACAACTGCCCGATATCGAGCAACTACAGAAGCTGATCAACCGCATCTTGGTCAACGAGCATCAAGCGCAGAGAATGATCATTGCCTACGCTCCGCAATTACCTAATCGAACAGGCTGAGTGCGGACGAGTAATCAACATCACTCCTTTATTAGCGGGAAGTCCTACTCAGTCACCATTACCGCTATCCAATTGGCAACCAATCACCAGACATTCCTTGTTACATAAGGCACTCAAAAACAACGAAAGAAAACGCGAAGACGATGGGTCTCCTTGGAGGAACATTTAATTCATCGCAACGTTGAGTGCATAAAAGGAATATCATGGAAAAGACACTTCAAACCAAACTGGCGACCAGCCTACTGCTATTGCGAGTCGGCATTTTTATCGTCTTCTTGTTCTGGGGCTTGGATAAGATTCTAGTGCCAGAGCACGCTACAAAGGTGCTGTCTGGCTTTTACGGCATAGACATTTCGGACAACGCAATAATGGCTATGGGTGTCGCTCAGCTCGGCTTTTTAGGCGCATTCGTTGTAGGCATGTGGAAGAAGTATACCTATGGTGCCATTTTAGTCCTGCATGCAGGTTCAACTTTCGCCTCTTTTGGAAAATACATGGACCCGTTCAATAACCTACTGTTCTTCGCTTCTTGGCCAATGCTCGCAGCCTGTATCGCACTGTTCTTACTTCGCGACTACGACACTTACAGCGTTGCCAACTAACACAAAGGGCGCCGTTATTGGCGCCCTGTTTGGTTTGTTTGATTATTAAACGTTTGTTATAAGCCGACTAGAACTGCATAACTGAGTTCTTTAATACGCAACCATTTTCAAAATAGGTAAATTGAAACTCTCTTTTTTGGTAATCGACAAAGATAAAAACACCCAATTTATAGCCACAAACATGTTTCTCGTTGTACTGCCCGTTTTCATATGTAGGCCGAGTCAGCACCGTCAATCGTTCGCAGTCATCGACAGTTTCTTGTTGTTTTCGTCCTGATTTTTTCATTTCAATAGCAATAAGGTTATCTTGTTCTTTAACTCCCCGGCTATGTAATAGAAGATCACAACAAATAGTGATTTCTTTATAGTCATCATTAACCAAGGTTTTCTTTGCACCCTTATTTCGATTGTATTCTACGTCCGCAAAATAGCCGTCAAGACCACTGTTATTTGCAACTTGCTCTAGCTGAAACGCTAACCTAGAGCATAAGCATCTTTCTGAAACTTCTGATTCAACTAATGACAAATCATGATGTAGAAATGCTTCAAAGCCAGCATTAAATAGTTGTTGGTACTTCATAATTTCCTCGTAGGCTTATAACGAATGACATGGATTCCCCCTACCGAGAATCTGCCACACTTATGTGGTACTTAAATGCATCGGAGGCACCATGTCTGATTATTCTTATTTCTGCGGTATCGACCTAGCTAAAAACCACTTTAGTCTTCATGCCGTAGACCAAAATGGTAAGGTCATACTTCATAAGTCGGTAACTCGCTCTAAACTACTGACTACAATAGCAAATATGCCACTCATGCGTATAGGCGTTGAAGCGTGTGGTGGTGCACATTATTGGGCAAGAACACTCAATAAACTCGGTCACGACGCCCGTATTATGGCCGTTAAATACGTAGTTCCTTATCGAACTAAAGGGAAGAACGACCTTAATGATGCTGTTGCTATCTGCGAAGCTGTTCAGCGTCCATCTACTCGCTTTGTGCCCATAAAATCCCCCGATCAACAAGCCATCCTATCGGTACATAGAATGAGAGAGCATTGGGTTCGTGAACGCACCGCGCTTATGAATCGCATGCGTGCCCTACTCTCTGAATTCGGGTTGATCATTCCTGTTGGCCGCTCTTCGTTAATGAAACACGTTCCCTTAATGCTCGAAGATGCAGAAAATGAACTGCCACACCTCGCAAGAACAGTCATTGCCGATGCTTATCACCACCTTGGTGAATTGAATCAACGTATCGCCGATACAGAGCAAGTCTTTGACTCTTTTGCTAAGGTCAGCGCTAATGTTCAACGAGTGATGAAAGTTCGAGGTATTGGGCCGCAAACCGCTACTGCTATACTTGCTTCGATAGGCAATGGTTCTCAATTTGATAAAAGCCGTGATTTCTCTGCTTGGCTAGGACTAGTACCAAAGCAATATTCCACAGGAGGAAAACCTCGGTTAGGTCGGATAACCAAACACGGCGACAAATACTTACGAACACTATTAGTTCACGGCGCAAGGACCGTGATTGCCAACCTTGGCGACAAACAAGATAAGTTAAGTCAGTGGTGCAGAGGCGTTCTGGAACGAAGAGGAATGAACCGAGCAATAGTGGCACTTGCCGCGAAGAACGCACGAATTATATGGTCGCTTTTACACAATCAAACAGAATATGAAAACTATGCTGCTTAAGTAAAACCTTAAGCAGCATAAAGAGTTAAACCCACCGGGTCATTGCAGACGCTAATGATGGAGATAGGTTAAGACCACTTGCGGAGAGCCTGTTAATGCGGCGGACACACTAGATGTCATCTAACGAATAAGGCACCGCAGTCGCGCAAGTCATCAGGGCCACGACGTATGCGAATCGTCGATAAGTAGGCCGAATGTAGAGCGGCAGACCAAAACCCATCAACATAAGTTTAGCGGGTGTTTGACAACCTGGGGGGAATCCATGTAGCCGCATTAAGGTGTGAACAACGCGACCACGAAATTCAACCTTACCACCGTAAATACTGAACTCAACGATGAAATGAAAAATGCCAAGCGTTGAGAATCACTCTTAAATGCTTTGTATGGATAATAAGCACTCCAATCGGGTAATGTGAGACCCAGGCTTTAGCTGCAACTAAAGCTTTCTATGTAGCAGTTCGTTTAAATGCTGGCTCCTCTATCGAGAGACCGATAACAAACATGAACGCTACATAGGACTTCAAGCATAAACCTCGAATAGTCGACTGGGTCTCGAACCCGCATTACGCAAGCATGAGTTAGCTTATTATGAATACCAAAATCAATCAAAGCATCAACGTTGGAGTTGATACTGGCAAAACACAATTAGACATCCACATCAGGCCACTAGATCTATTTTTCTCAGTAGAGAACAATGATAAAGGCATCAAAAAAGCACTCAAAACGATTAAAAGTCACAGTCCTGAACGAATCGTTATTGAAGCTACAGGCCGATTAGAAATGCCTTTTGTTCTTGCATGTGCAGAGGCTCAATTACCAATTGTCAGAGCAAACCCTGTCCACATAAAACGATTCGCTGGTGCTATTGGCCGCAGAGCCAAAAATGATCGTTTAGATGCAGAGTTGATCGCTCACTATGGAGAAGCAATCAAACCAGCTCTTACTGTCATAAAGCCAAGAAACATACGCCTAATGAGTGACTTAGTCATTCGCCGAAACCAGTTGTTATCCATGCAAACAATGGAAAAGAACCGAATCCAGATACTTCCCGCCTCTCTCCATCCGACTATCAAACCAATGCTAACCACGATAAAAAATCAAATCACCAAGTTAGAAGAAAAGCTCGTTAAACTCATTGAAGATAGTCCTGAATACCAGGCTAAAAACACAATATTGCAAAGCGTCCCAGGAATAGGAAACATTGCCGCCGCATCAATAATTAGCAACGTACCTGAACTTGGTTACATCACGAATAAACAAGCGGCATCACTGATTGGTGTCGCTCCAATAACACGCGAAAGTGGGCGCTACAAAGGTAAGCGCGTGATCCAAGGAGGTCGAGCGCAAGTACGCACTGTGTTATATATGGCAATGATGTCAGCCATGCAATGTAATCCTGTTTTTAAAGCGACATATCAGCGACTTTTAGGCGCTGGTAAACCAAAGAAAGTCGCTATTATTGCATGCGTGCGCAAGATGGTTGTGATCTTAAATTCAATGCTCAGAGATGGTGTTCTATGGGATGAAAACAGCGCCAAAAATTAACTATTGACGCCATAGTCGTTTGTTAGGCTTGTTTTCCAGTAAGGCGGACCCAGCCCTTATTTGGCATCCCGAGGTGTGCTTCGGGGACTGAAGCCACACTGAATGATATCTCTGTGCGATATTTCATTTCTGGTAAAGCTGACCCCATATAAAACTCTATAAATCTAAGCAGCATTTCCTGAGTTACACGTTTCAAAATTGCAAAATCTGAATTGTATTCGTACTGCTTTGAAGTCGGTTTGCTTTCTGTTGGCAATGCTTTCGGTAAACCAGCGAAATTTTTACCATCCAAATTCTGCGAATAGGCTTCAAATCGAATGTTAGCACCATGAACATAACTCGAGCGATGATCATTATAAATCCGCTTAGACCATTTTTCGATAGTGCTGACTTCACCCATGTTAGGTATCTCTTGTTCAATTAAATAAACTAACGCTTTTCTCGAACCATGCTCATCTCGATACTGTGAAAAACGCTCTTTCGCTATTGCATCAAGGCAAGCAACATAACTTACAAGACCTACTGTTTGGTTAACTAACTCTGTCTCTAGCGCTGAGTAGAAAGAAAAGAGAATATTCACCATTTTTCTGCGAATTTTCCCAGTAAACTGATTGCTAAATAGTTCATATAACTGCTCAATAATACAAAGATCATCATTTGAAAGCGCATTATTATTTAATTGTGGTAACTGTGAGTTCGGGTAAAACTTCTCTATAAGTTCATCCGTTACCTCGAACTCCACTTGGATTGGCTCAATGAACTCAGGTAAGTTATCTATAGCAGCAATGCTTGCTTTGTGAAATGATAATGAAAAAAGCGCACATAGTAAGTTAACTTTCTCATCTGAGAGACGTTTTGCTGATAGATATGAATACCCTGTCTGCCGAATCAAAACAGCCGAGACTAACTGCCCATGGACAAAACGTGATGGTAATAGCGTTATTCCATTGTTTAAATTAACAACACAAGAAACTGGGTTACTAAGCTTTACATAGTAAAGCACATTGAAAATCGATTCTGGTGATGATCGTGTTCGTGTAATTGCTTTATTAATTCGCTCGTTTACAGATTCAATCATATCTTGATATGCCAAATCTTCGATTTCATATGAGTTATTATTGTTATCTAAGTCTTCATAGTACTCATGTGGAATGATGTAATACCCAACATCTGAAAACACTCCGTTTTCAACTTTGAAAGACAAGCCTACCCGAATTTCATAAGGGTTATTATTGTATTCAAAATGCCATTCAAACCTACATAAGTTAATCCCTGCTTCTAAGTTTGGATAGAAATAAGAAAACCCATTATTCTCCATCGTTATAAAGTATAGGTTTTCAATGAACGAGTTAACTTCTGACTTTTGGACACGAGGAAATGACTCGATTGGTGTGAGAGGAGGCATAAAATTATTTTGGGTATAAATAACCGTATTGTCATCATTTACACTTAACGGGTTTCCCCCAAGCATTATATTCATCTTCAAATCCTAATATTTCCACAGAAAGCCTAACGCTCTATTAACGGGCTAAAAACGCAGCGTGCTATACTTCCCGCGAAACAGGGACGGCACGCGTTTTTAGTCCCTGTTTAACAGTTTGTTATGCTTAAAACTTACCTTTTTTCTCCAATCCATCGAGTAAGAGGTATAAAGATTTAAGGCGACTTTTAAGCATCGGCATATTGTCAGACAAATAGTTCTCATAGCTTGAAGCATCAGATTCGGAACACTTTTCTTTGGCAATTTGAATGCCTGAATGCTGATCTAAAAACAAATCACGCTCAATTTCGATAACATCATCACTTTCATCTAGAAGCACTTTTGTGAGAAAAATTGTTGAGTCAATTACACGATGAAGAGGCAACTCCTCTGCTTGACGAGTCCATTTATCTCCTGTGTGGCGCATTATTTTTAACGAAACGTCGCTAGAGTCCCATTGAGAGATACCTACAGAAAGATAACGAGCATCTGTATCTCCCTTGTAGATGCCATCAAACTTTTCATAAGGCATCGCAAATAAAGGCTTATGCTCTAGATGATGAGGTAGCTCAGGAGCAGTAACATACTCCTTTCTATCTCCGAATTCTTTTATTGGCATATTTGACTCCAAATTTTCGATTTAAGCATAACAGCTATATTAGACCGAATAATTCTGTATTTTGTCCCTGAAACAATTCTGTCTAGTAATCTAAACTGTTCAAGATCTGCCTAACAACTCATTTAATAACAGAACCTTACCTGGTCACTTCTTTGTCAAACATGACGAAAAGCAGAAAAATCCCATATAGTCTCTGCAAAATATAGAAAGTGGCTCAATGTGTGAGTTAGTCGTCATCTTGTTCGTTGATTTCTTCGCCGCAGCCTAAGCATTTGGGTTCAATATCTGTAGGCAGCATGATGATTAAACCGCAGTGTGGACAGAGGTCGCCTTGGTTATACATGGTCACTCCTAAACAGCGCTGAATTCGCCAGCGTATGATACAAGCCCGGTTTTCTTGCGTTGGCTAACTTAGACATCAACTTACCCCCACCTAAAAATTACAGAACGACATACCAGCTCGTAAGATGATATGTGAAACCTGTCGTTCAATCAATCAGTATCGCATACTAAAAAACAAAAACGCCGACGTAATTGTCGGCGCTTAGCTTAAGGTATTAATAGGTTAGAGGTAGTCAGCTACTTCGCCATGGTACTCAAAAACTCGGCTTCAAACTCTTCATCGGCTTCTCGGGTTAGGCACTCCACCAGCCAGTCTATGCTTTGATGGTCGAGCTTACTGTTCACTACGAATGCTTGCTTTACACCAAATTGATCTAACTTGGCAGAGCCGTAGTTCTTGAACGATTTATTGCCATGATAATGGAGTGACTTAAGCGCCTCTGCGTTGGGCTCTGGTAAGGCATCGAGTGTGTTGGCGAGTTGAATCACCAGCTCCATTGGGTTCTTAGAGGAAGATATTCGATACAGAAAACCGCCCTCCACTCTTTGACGAACCCAATAATCAAAACCGCTGCAATCCGTCACCTTGTCACTGACCAGTGCGGCTTCACTGCGATAGCCGCACGGCTCGACCACCACTGGGGTATGTTTGAATTCTGGTTGACCTGATGCGGCATCGGTATGAGGCAAGATCAAGTCACACGGTTTGCTGTCTTTGGCGGTCGGTGCATTCCAGTGAATAGGCATGAAGACTTGTTCTCGGCGCATCTCTTTGGTCACCACTAGGCGGGCTTGGCACTCCCCTTGTGCACTGCGTACTTTCACCACAGGATTAATAGTGGCATGGTTGAAGGCATCTAGCCCAAACTCATCTAAACCAAGCTCTGCAACCGTATCTGGGTGCATGGCGACAAAGGGTTCTGGTGTGTGTTCGCCTAAACCTGCGGCCAAGCCCGTGCGGCTCATGGTGTGCCATTGGTCTCGGATTCGGCCTGTGTTCATGATAAGTGGAAATTCGACACTGGTATCGGCAATCGGCTTGTCGTGCTCAACTGCAATAAACTGCGCTTTGCCAGATTCAGTAAAGAACTCGCCATCGGTGAACATGCGCTGCTCAATGATCTCTGGTTGGTACTCTAGCACTGGCCATTGCTGTGGAGTAAGTTCGCCATAACCTTTTTCATCCAGTTGGGTGAGTCCAATTAAGCATAAGTCACGCGCTTTACCTGTTTCGTTGCCGAGCGCTGTCATCTCGCAATACTCTTTAAAGATCTCACCTTCGTGACGGTAATCAAACTGCTCTTTGAATCCCATTTTCTGTGCCACTTCTTTTAATATCCACCAATCGGGTTTGGCTTCCCCTGGGCTTGGTAATATACGGCGTTGGCGTGAGATTCGACGCTCAGAGTTAGTCACGGTGCCCGACTTCTCACTCCACCCTTGCGCGGGCAGCACCACATCGGCCAAGCGAGTGGTTTCAGTATCGGCAATACAATCAGACACCACCACAAATGGGCACATCTCTAATGCCGCTTTGATCTTTTCACTGTCAGGCAGGCTCACAACTGGGTTCGTTGCAATGATCCACACCGCTTTGATTTTTCCCTCATTCATCGCATCAAACAGGTCGATCGCTTTTAATCCCGCATGAGTGGCTAAGCTGTCGGTTTGCCAAAATTCACTCACCGTTTGGTGTGATCGCGGATCACCAAATTCAAAGTGCGCCGCTAAGGTATTGGCTAGCCCGCCCACTTCTCGGCCGCCCATTGCGTTTGGCTGGCCTGTTACAGAGAATGGCCCCATGCCCGGCTTACCGATTTTCCCGGTGGCTAAATGGCAGTTAATAATCGCATTCACCTTGTCACATCCTTGTGTAGATTGGTTCACGCCTTGGGAGTAAATGGTCAGCACCTTCTCATTCGATGCAAACAAGCTATAGAACTGTTTTAGCTGCTGCTCTGTTAAACCGGTGAGCTCAGGAACGCTTTTGTCGCCCCAGCCTGATTCGGTATAACGATATTGAGTCGCAGATCGAATTGATTCAGTAAAGCCTTGAGTGTGGTTTTCTATGTAGTCTGAATCTAGCTTGTCGTTATCGTCGAGGTAACCCAATAAACCATTGAACAGCGCCACATCTGAGCCAGATTCCAATGCCAAGTGAATATCTGCAATTTCACAGGTATCGGTATAACGCGGGTCGATGACGATAACTTTCAATGCAGGGTTGGCTTGTTTCGCGGCTCTTAATCTTTGGAAAAGTACTGGGTGACACCATGCTAGGTTGGAGCCTGTAATCACGACTAGATCGGCTTGCTCGAGATCTTCGTAGCAAACCGGCACTGTGTCTGCGCCAAATGCACGCTTATGCCCAACCACGGTTGAAGCCATACACAGCCTAGAATTACTGTCGATGTTGCCACTACCAATGAAGCCTTTCATCAGTTTATTGGCAACGTAGTAGTCTTCGGTAAGCAGCTGACCAGAAACATAGAACGCAACCGAATCGGCCCCAAATTCTTCAATCGTTTGATTGAATTTGTCTGCGACCAACTGAGTAGCACTGTTCCAATCCAGCTCTTGTTTTTGCTCATTCTGAATATGAGCAGGCTGTGTTAGGCGTCCTAAAGGCGTGACGGTATCACCAAGCGCAATCCCTTTAGTACATAGCTTTCCATAGTTTGATGGATGATCTTTATCACCACGTACTTCTAGTTTTCCTAACGATGTCGGTCTCGCTTCTATTCCACACCCTACACCACAATAAGCACAGGTTGATTTTATCCAGCCGCTGTTTGAATCGGTCATCCGTTTCTCGCTCAATTATCCATAATTGTAATAATTCAAACCAAGCAAATAGCACGCCACTTAATACCAGCCGACAAAAATGAAATATTTCACATTAAAAACAATCACTTAATAGAAAATAAAATATCAATGCTGAATAAATTTCAACTTAACCAAGATAGAAACTTAAGTTTTGCACCATCTTGCAGAAAGTTGCACCACAAACGCTCATTTATATAAATCTAACAAAAAATTCACATACCACTTTAGGGGTAATTACGTGTCACTACCAAATATTAAATCACTGAAAAATATAAATTAAATTTTATTTAAATGAACAATCTGCAATCTGGCACCCTCCTTGCTCCACTAGAAACCAAGACTTAGAAAAAACATTTTTTGTTTTTCTTGATGATTATGAATTGAGTGGAATCTCAACCCGGTATTCATCTGCTAACGACTAGAAATTAGATGCTAGTGATGGTGACGCCGAGAATAAGGAATGGATTATGAGCAAGAAGAAAATCGTCGTTGTTGGTAACGGCATGGTTGGACACAAATTTATCGACAACATCCTGCAATCAGACAGTGATGAGTTTGATGTGATTACTTTTAGTGAAGAACCAAGGTTAGCCTATGACCGAGTTCAGCTAACGGCTTACTTCAAGCGCGGAAATGCTGATGACTTGGCATTAACCAGCGAAGAGTATTACCAAAGCAATGGCGTCAATTACCTTCTCAACGCGAGAGTCGCTCAACTAGATACTGAAAATAAGTGCGTTGTGACTGAATCGGGACATACCGAGAGTTATGACACATTGATTCTGGCGACCGGTTCATTCCCTTTTGTTCCCCCTATTCCCGGTAACGACCAAGAACACTGCCACGTTTATCGCACCATCGAAGATCTAGACGCCATTGAACTATCTAGTAAAGGCAGCAAATCTGGCGTGGTGATCGGTGGTGGCCTGCTTGGCTTAGAAGCCGCAAACGCAGTCAAAAACCTTGGCTTGGAAACCCATGTTGTTGAATTTGCACCTCGCCTAATGGCTGTTCAATTAGATGACGGTGGCGGTGCCCTACTGCGCAGAAAGATTGAAGACCTTGGCGTGCAAGTTCACACCGAGAAGGCAACCTCTGAGATAGTCGCGGGTGAGAACGCTCGCTACCGTATGAACTTCGCCGACGGTACCCATCTTGAAACCGATATGATCGTATTCTCTGCGGGTATTCGCCCTCAAGATGCCCTAGCTCGTAGCTCTGATATTGCCATTGGCGAGCGTGGAGGCATTGTGATTGACGATCACTGCCAAACCAACATCGACAACGTGTATGCGATTGGTGAATGTGCGCTTTGGGACAATAAAATCTTCGGCTTAGTCGCCCCTGGTTATTCCATGGCGAAAATCGCGGCTTCGCATATCTTATCGGACGGAACGAGCGACGCTGCGTTTACTGGTGCCGACATGAGTACCAAGCTCAAACTGCTGGGTGTTGATGTGGCCAGTATTGGCGAAGTACACGGCCAAACCGAAGGCGCTCAATCGTATACCTATAACGATGAAATCGAACAGGTTTACAAACGCCTGATCATATCGGCTGATGGCAAGAAGATTGTCGGTGCGGTATTGGTGGGTGATGCAGAGGCTTACGGTTCGCTACTGCAAATCAAACAAAATGACATGCCTCTTCCTGAAAACCCATCAGTACTGATTCTACCTAATGTCGCGGATGATTCAGGCTCTGCAATGGGTGTTGAAGCTCTGCCTGATAGCGCTGTGATTTGTTCATGTTTCGATGTGACAAAAGGCGACATTAAAGACGCGGTATCTGCTGGCTGCACCACTATGGCGGCACTGAAAGAAACCACCAACGCTTCGACTGGTTGTGGCGGTTGTTCTGCCCTTGCTAAACAGGTTCTTGATAGCGAACTGAGTAACTTGGGTGTCGAGGTTTCTAACGATATCTGTGAGCACTTTGCCTATTCTCGCCAAGAGCTGACTGACATCATTCGAGTCAACAAGATTAAGACCTTTGATGAGTTGCTAGATTCTCACGGAAACGGATTAGGTTGTACCGTGTGTAAGCCAGCAGTCGGTTCAATTTTGGCTTCTTACTGGAACGATTACATCCTCGAAGATCAACATATCGAACTGCAAGACACCAATGACATCTACCTTGGCAACATGCAGAAAGACGGCACCTACTCTGTGGTTCCGCGTATTGCTGGCGGTGAAATCACACCCGATAGACTGATTGTGCTTGGTGAAGTCGCTAAAGAGTTCGACCTTTATACCAAGATCACCGGTGGTCAACGTGTCGACTTGTTTGGCGCGCAACTTAACGAACTGCCAATCATCTGGAAAAAGCTGATTGATGCAGGTTTTGAAACGGGCCATGCCTACGGTAAATCGGTACGTACCGTGAAATCGTGTGTGGGTAGCACTTGGTGTCGATACGGCGTCGACGACAGTGTTGGCTTAGCGATTCGACTAGAAAACCGCTACAAAGGCTTACGCTCACCACACAAGATCAAGTTTGCGGTTTCTGGCTGTACACGCGAATGTGCAGAAGCCCAATCAAAAGACTTTGGCATTATCGCCACCGACAAAGGTTGGAACCTCTACATCTGTGGTAACGGCGGTATGCGTCCTCGCCACGGTGACCTTTTTGCTACCGACCTTGATGAAACAACTCTTCTGCAATACATCGACCGCATTCTGATGTTCTACACACGTACCGCAGACCGCCTACAACGCACATCAGTATGGATGGAGAACCTTGAAGGTGGCATCGAATACCTCAAGCAAGTCGTGATTGAAGACAAGCTCAATGTTGCTGAAGAACTTGAAGCTGACATCGCCCTCAACATCGAAAAATACCAATGTGAATGGAAAACCACCATCGAAAACCCTGAAAAGATGAAACGCTTCCAGCACTACATTAACAGCGAAGAGATGGACACTAGCCTGTCATTCATTAAAGAACGAGAGCAGCGTTTTCCTAAGCCGAGCTTGAGCTCTTCTTCAGATTCACAACGAGATCAAATGCTAACCAACGCAGACCAAATAGAAGTCACGGAAGTTTCGTAAGCCGAATTGCTGGTGAGTGAATCAGTGACAACTCAACCCAATATCGATAGTCGACAGCGGCGCAGCCCAAGAAAACTGCTGTCGGCTATCACCCTAATTGAATTGATTATTAGTTTTATGTTTTGACTAGGAGAAAGTCATGAAAAATTGGACAACCGTATGCAGCACCCGCGACCTAACCCCAAACGGTGGTATTTGCGCCAAAGTAGACGATAACCAAGTGGCTATTTTTTACTGTAAGCGCAGTGACACGCTTTATGGACTCTCTAATTACGATCCTGTTGGCAAGGCGAATGTAATGTCACGTGGTATCATTGGTTCATTAAGCGGTGAGCCTTACGTCGCCTCACCCTTATACAAGCAGCATTACCACTTAGAAACTGGCACGTGCCTTGAACAACCAGAACTCAAGCTCGTGAAATTTGAAGTTCGCAAGCAAGGAGAACAGGTTCAGGTTCTCGCACCGCTTGCTATCGCCAGTTAACTAAACGCCGACATCATCATGTAAACGCTTTATCAGCGTGAGCAATTTCGGCACAGGGTTTAGCCACATGAATGCGTTCGAATTTCGGAAGTAACGCACAAGCTAAAGCCCGGTAATCTTCCAGATTTAAAGGATTTAAACCATGGATAATACAAAATTTTCGCTGCTTTCATTTACGGGTAAGATGAAAACCTTACACCTAAGTTGGATGGCCTTTTTTATCACCTTTGTCGTGTGGTTCAACTTTGCCCCACTACTGCAAATGGTGAAAACCTCACTTGGCCTTTCAACTGAGGAAATCAAAACACTCCTTATTCTCAACGTTGCATTGACCATTCCGGCACGTGTCGCGATTGGTATGTTAACCGACCGATACGGCCCAAGGTTAGTCTACTCTTCGCTACTCGCGGTCTGTTCAATCCCTTGTTTTATGTTTGCTATGGCAGACTCTTTCATTCAAGCGGCGATTGCTCGTTTCCTATTAGGCTTCATCGGTGCAGGCTTCGTTGTCGGCATTCGCCTTGTGTCTGAATGGTTCCCACACAATGAACTGGGTACGGCTGAAGGTATTTACGGCGGCTGGGGTAACTTCGGTTCAGCAGCAGCAGCGTTCACACTTCCAACTCTCGCTCTAGCGTTTGGTGGTGAAGACGGCTGGCGTTATGCGGTTGGTATTACTGGCCTTATGAGCTTAGCGTTCTCGTTTGTCTTCTACAAAAACGTATCGGATACACCAAAAGGTTCGACTTACTTCAAGCCAGCTCAAGTAACGGCAATGGAAGTGACATCAAAGGGTGACTTTTTCTTCCTACTCATTATGAAGATCCCGATGTATGCCGCTTTAGCGCTACTGACATGGAAGCTATCACCGAGCAACATCAACATGTTGTCTGACATGGCGGTGTATTCAGTGTATGCAGGTTTAGCCGCACTTTACGTGTACGAAGTGTCGCAAGTTTGGAAGGTAAATAAGAACGTATTCAAAGAAGAAGTACCAGAAATTCACAGATACAAATTCAAGCAAGTTGCTGTGTTGAACGTGTTGTATTTCGCGACATTTGGTTCTGAACTGGCTGTTGTTTCTATGCTGCCACTGTTCTTCTCTGAAACCTTTGAATTAACGCCGGTTCTTGCGGGTATGGTTGCATCGGCTTATGCCTTTATGAACCTAATGTCTCGCCCAGGTGGCGGTTGGATTTCCGACAAATTCGGTCGTAAACCAACACTGCTTATTCTAACGATTGGTCTTGCCGTAGGTTACTTTGCAATGGGTCAAGTAGATAGCACATGGCCAGTATGGCTAGCGGTTGTTGCTGCAATGGCGTGTTCTTTCTTCGTACAGGCCGGTGAAGGTGCGGTGTTTGCAACAGTACCTCTGATTAAACGTCGTATGACAGGTCAAATTGCAGGTATGACGGGTGCTTACGGTAACGTGGGTGCGGTGGTTTACCTCACGGTGCTTTCATTCGTAAGTTACCAAACCTTCTTCTTAGTGATTGCAGGAACAGCGGTACTAGGCTTCGTTACTCTGATGTTCATGGAAGAGCCTAACGGCCAAATTGCTGAAGTGAATGACGACGGCAGTGTCACGCTGATTAATGTTTCAAATTAGTCTCAGTGCTATGAAGCATTGATATTATTGAATCGGGAGTGGTACCAAGGTGTGTTTCACCACTTTGGGACTACGTTCAAAGGCTCTAGGTTCACTAGGGCTTTTGTTCTTCCTCAGATGTGCTCTCAAGCAAATGAGAAGACAGCCAGTTAAGAAGACCAGTTATGACAATTTCATTCAGCCAAGGGCAAGTCGTCACGCCGGAATCAAGCAACCAGCTCGCACTCAAGTTTGGTGGTTATTCGAATAAAGGCATACGTGATGAAAACCAAGACGCCATCATTGTAAAACACCCGAAGACTCGTGCTGAGCAAGAGTTGAAAGGCAGTGTCGCCTGCATAGCAGACGGCGCGAGTTGCAGTGAACACGGCCAGAAAGCCAGTCACACCAGCGTGATGCAGTTTATCGACGACTATTACGCCACGCCAAATAGCTGGAGCATTCAGCGTTCAGCGCAAAAAGTCCTAACCTCGCTCAACTCTTGGCTCTTCAACACGTCTGTTTCTAATATTCATCCCGCACAGCAAGTTAACCATAATGCGCTCGTTTCTACCTTTAGCAGCGTGATATTGAAATCGAACACTGCGCATATATTCCATGTCGGTGACAGTCGAGTTTACCTATTAAGAGATGGAGAATTACGCCAACTGACACGCGACCACACACGTAAAACTATGGGGCAGAAGCATTATCTAACACGCGCCTTAGGTATGGATAACCAACTCAACGTTGACTATCAAACCCTGCCTATCAAGAAAGACGACTGCTTTATCCTGACCTCTGACGGCGTGCATGAATTTGTTGCTCCCAATACTTTCAAAGAACACATCGATAGACCTGAAGTGGATTTCGAATACGCCGCACAAACGATCTGTAACACCGCTTTAAGCCACAACAGTTCAGACAACGTGAGCTGCTTGATTGTGCAAGTGAGCCACCTACCTAAGCCGTCGCTGATTGAGTTCCATGAAAAACTGGCTAAACGCGCGATTCCACCAGCGCTAAAACTTGGCCAAAGCATCGACAACTTTATGGTGCTTGAGGTGTTGTATGCGGGTTCAAGAAGCCATGTGTATCGTGTGATGCAAAAAGAGACACAAACCGAGTTCGTGCTAAAAGTCCCTTCCGTTCAATATCACGATAGCCCGTCGCAACTCCGAGCTTTCTTTAATGAACAATGGGCGGGCATCTTGCTGAACAATAAGAAGGTAATGAAGGTTTACCCGACGCCAGAACATTCGCAATTTTTATATCAAATCTGCGAGTGGGTTGAAGGCATCACGCTAAGACAATGGATGTACGACAATCCAAAACCGTCACTCAATGAAGTGCGCGAAATATTAGAAAAGATCACGCAAGGCATTCGCGTATTACAACGTGCCGACATGGTGCACCGAGATTTAAAGCCCGAGAACATCATGCTTCAACGTGATGGTGAGATAAAAATCATCGACCTCGGCGCTGTATTAGTGAGAGGACTTGAAGAAGGAGAGCTCGCAGACAAAGACGACACTCCATTAGGCGCGGTCAATTACATTGCGCCAGAGACCATCAAACATAACACGGCGACCACAAGCTCTGATCTGTTCTCTATCGCTGTGATCGGCTATGAGATGCTAACCGGTGAATTGCCCTACTCTGAAATGACCGCACAATCGCTTAAGCAATCTCGTCATCATCAGTGGGAATACCAACCCATCACTCAGAAACGAACTGACTTACCAAACTGGGTGGATTTGGTGTTACAAAAAGCCTGCGCGGAATCACCAAGCGAACGCCACCAAGTGTTAGGGGATTTTGTCGCTGACCTTTATACGCCAAACAAAAGCTTGGTCAAAAGCAAAGCCAAGCAACCTTTGATAAACCGAAACCCAATCCAGTTTTGGAAGGTGTTGGCTTTGTTGCTCGGCATTGTCGCCATTGTAGAATTGGGCTTATTGCTTAGCTCGAGTTAATTCCAAGTCTAACCTAGCTTGTGTAAATTAACTGGAATTAGCCTCGTTTCACTAAGCTTCTTGGCACGAGTTCAATGCCAGCTTGGTAACGCTTAGCGGATGCATTTAACGCCAAAGCAAAAGCACTATCAGCAATCACTTCGAATTGCTGTGGCAGTGAATGGACTTTAAAAGGCAAGAAGTCGAGCAGTCGATTATCACCAAAGGTCGCCAGTTTTACTTGATTGATCAGCTCTGGCTTTTCAACCATCACATCCAACACACCCTCTAACAAGGTGTAAGACATAGTGACGATCGCATCTGGAACGGTGCCTTTTGCAATCCAGTCCTCAAAAATCTCGCGTCCAGATTCTCGGTCAAAGTGCTCACCATAACCCACAACCATCGGCTTATTTTCTGTTAGCCCTGTTTGTTGAGTATGTGCTTTATTCGCCGCTTCAAAACCCAACTGACGTTCACGCGAAATGTTCAGGTCAGGTAACGCGCCGATTAAACCAACACTGTGAATGCTGTCATCTAGAATCGAGTGCGTCAGTTCAAACGCGGCTTCGAAATCTTCACTGATCACACAAGCAAAATGCTCATCGTCTAACGGACGGTCAATTGCAATCACAGGCGTTCCTGAGTTTTGCAGCTTTAAGTAGAACTCGTTGGCGTCTGGCATTGAGCTAGCCACCAACAAGGCATCAATACGACGACTTACCAAAGCTTCGGCTACTTTACGTTCAGTTTCAGCGTCATCATCTGAACAGCCAATCAAGATTTGGTAGCCGACTTTACGTGAGTTCTGCTCTATCAATTTTGCTAAACGCGCGTAACTGCTGTTTTCCAGATCAGGAATAATCAAACCAAATGAACGGCTATTACCAGCACGCAGCGACGAAGCAGCGTGGTCTGGTCGGTAGTTATACTCTTCCACAACCGCCATCACTTTCTGCTGAGTCTTTTCACTGATTCTGTATTTCTGCGCCTTGCCGTTGATGACATAACTGGCCGTGGTTTTCGATACTCCAGCCAATTTAGCAATTTCATCAAGTGTCATATGGGTGACCTGTATTTTGTGCGTAGGATCATATAACCAATGATCTGATCCTCGGATTAGTTGAATTATATGCTGAATCGATTCAGTATAAAAGCTGAAAGGATTCAGCAAAATCTGAAAAGTGACTTCAATCATCCTTTTGTATGGATTGAGCGTCATTTGTTGTGATTCAACTTCTCGTTATTAACGAAACTGAAATTACGACGCGCAGCAAAACTATTTTGAAAACCAAAATCGGCTTTGCTGAATTTTTTTACACTGAATGCTGAACCGATTCAGCAAGCATAAGGCAAAGAGTTAAGCTCCATGAATCTTGCTCTAGACTGAATCGTAGCGATACACAAATTCTCAAGCGATACGCTAAAGAGGCACCATGCTTAAATTATCAAAATCTGACATCACTCTTGGTCAAACGGCCGATGACAAATTCAAAGCAATCCAAAACATTGCTGGCGACCTTACCGCGAAAGGCTTAGTTGACTCTGGCTACGTTGAAGGAATGCTGAACCGTGAAAACCAGAACTCTACGTTCCTAGGTAACGGCATCGCGATTCCTCACGGAACCACTGACACTCGTGGCCTAGTAAAAGAGACAGGCGTTGCGGTACACCACTTCCCTGAAGGTATTGATTGGGCAGACGGCAACCGTGTTTACGTAGCAATTGGTATTGCAGCGAAATCTGACGAGCACTTAGGCATTCTAAAGCAACTAACGAAAGTGCTAGCAGCAGACGGTGTTGAAGAGAAATTAAAGCAAGCGAAATCAGAAGACGAAATCATCGCCCTACTTAACGGCGAAGTTCAACTAGAAGCAGACCTAGACGCTTCTTTAGTTCAGCTACTGTTCCCTGCGAGCGACATGGTTCAAATGTCTGCTGTTGCGGGCGGCCTACTTAAGAACACAGGTTGTACTGACAACGCGTTCGTTGCTGACCTAGTAACAAAAACACCGACTCACCTAGGCCAAGGCCTGTGGTTGTTGGGCAGCGATAAAGGCGTAACTCGCACTGGCGTATCGTTTGTTTCAACAGCAAACCACTGTGAGTACGAAGGCACACCAGTGAAAGCATTGGTCGCATTCGCCGCTTGTAACAGCGCACACCAATCTATTCTGGCAAACCTAAGCAAGATGGTTTTCGAAGGTAAACAGCAACAACTGTTAACCGCTGACATTGCACAAGTAATTGGTCTTCTAAAAGGTGAAGCGGTTTCTACAGCCTCTCAAGACGATGACAACTGCGCTGTATTCAAAATCAAAAACGCGCACGGCCTACACGCTCGCCCAGGAGCAATGCTAGTCGCTGAAGCGAAGAAGTTTGAATCAACTATCCGCGTTTCAAACCTAGATGGCGACGGAAAAGAAGTGAACGCGAAGAGCTTGATGAAAGTAATCGCACTTGGCGTTAAACACGGCCACCAGCTTCAGTTTGTAGCTGAAGGTGAAGATGCAGCACAAGCACTTGAATCGATTGGTAAAGCTATCGCTTCAGGCCTTGGTGAAGGTTAAGGAATAGATATGTCTGATAAACAAATCAAAGCCGTTACCGTTACGCTAAACCCTGCTCTCGACCTAACTGGCGCTATCGACGCACTTAACGTGGGTTCAGTGAGCCTAGTGAACAAAGGCTCTCTACATGCGGCAGGCAAAGGCGTAAACGTAGCAAAAGTACTTTCAGAGCTTGGCGCGAAAGTGACCGTAACAGGTTTCCTTGGTCGCAATAACGAAGAAGCCTTCTGCCAACTGTTCGAACAGATGGGCGCAACTGACCGCTTCATCCGTGTCGACGGTGCAACTCGCATCAACGTAAAACTGGTAGAGAATTCAGGCCAAGTAAGCGACATCAACTTCCCAGGTGTTCCTGTTAATGCTGACGCGATTAAAGCGTTTGAAGAAACCTTGTTAGAACTGGCTGAAACACACGATTACTTCGTGATTGCAGGCAGCTTGCCACAAGGTGTATCGCCAGAGCTTTGCGCTTCTTGGGTACAACGCTTGCGTGACCTAGGTAAAAAGGTGCTGTTCGACAGCAGCCGTGACGCACTTAAAGCCGGTATCAATGCACAACCTTGGTTAATTAAGCCAAACGATGAAGAGCTGTCTCAGCTATTCAATGCCGAACTGACAACACGTGACCAATGCCAACATGCAGGCCAAGTTCTGAGTGAAAAAGGCATCGATAACATCGTGGTATCACTTGGCGCAGAAGGCGTGATGTGGCTAAACCAAGGTGAATGGCTACATGCTCAGCCACCGCGTATGCAAGTGGTAAGCACAGTAGGCGCAGGTGACACCTTAGTTGCTGGCCTGTGTTGGGGTCACATGCAACAGATGCCAAAACCAGAACTTATTAAATTCGCCACTGCCCTATCTGCTCTAGCAGTTTCACAGGTAGGCGTGGGCATCACCAGCCAACAAGAGCTGGATTCAGTACTACAAAATATCCAATTACAGTCGCTTAGTGCTCCAACTAGCCAGTTAGACACAAGCAAATAGGACAAAAGGTTTATTATGAATATTACCATTATCACAGCTTGCCCTAGTGGCGTAGCAAACAGCATCATCGCCGCAGGCTTGTTAGAGCAAGCGACAAAAGCACTGGGTTGGAACGCCGCTATTGAATGCCAATCAAGCGTGCTACCAGACTCAACCGTATCGCAAGACACTATCGACAGCAGCGACGTTGTGGTTATCGCAGCTAACACCAACGTTGATAAAGCGCGCTTTGTCGGTAAGAAAGTGTACCAAGCGGCTATCTCTGAATGCACTGCGGATGCAAAAGCATTTCTAGAGAAAGCGGCAGCAGAAGCAACAGTACTAGACGCTTCTCAAGTTGAGACTACAGTGGAAGTGACTGGCACTTCTCCAAACTCTTCTACAACAGCAAGCACAGGCAGCAAAAAAATCGTAGCGATTACGGCTTGCCCAACTGGCGTTGCACATACCTTTATGGCAGCTGAAGCGCTTGAAGCAGAAGGCAAACGCCTAGGTCACCAAATCAAAGTGGAAACTCGCGGCTCTGTAGGTGCGAAAAACCAACTGAC
Organism: Vibrio lentus; assembly: GCF_030409755.1. Classification (NCBI taxonomy): domain Bacteria; kingdom Pseudomonadati; phylum Pseudomonadota; class Gammaproteobacteria; order Vibrionales; family Vibrionaceae; genus Vibrio; species Vibrio lentus. The sequence continues at coordinate 182,153 of NZ_JAUFQE010000001.1, read as the reverse complement.
AGACCAAGAAATCGCAGACGCTGATCTGGTTATCATCGCAGCCGACATCGACGTTCCTCTGGATCGTTTTAACGGCAAAGCGCTATACAAAACAACAACAAGTCCTGCTTTGAAGAAAACAAAGCAAGAGATGGAAAAAGCATTCGCAGAAGCTAAACCATACCAACACACAGCGTCTTCTAATTCAGCGCCTGCTGACGAGAAGAAAGGCGTGTACAAGCACCTAATGACAGGTGTATCGCACATGCTTCCTGTGGTTGTTGCGGGTGGTTTGATCATCGCACTCTCTTTCGTATTCGGTATCGAAGCGTTTAAAGAAGAAGGCACACTGGCAGCAGCATTGATGACTATCGGTGGTGGTTCTGCGTTCGCACTGATGATTCCTGTTCTTGCTGGTTTCATTGCATTCTCAATTGCTGACCGTCCGGGTCTGGCTCCAGGTCTAATTGGCGGTATGTTGGCTAGCTCAACAGGCGCAGGTTTCCTTGGTGGTATCGCAGCGGGTTTCATTGCCGGTTACGCAGCGAAATTCATTGCCGACAAAGTTCAACTTCCACAGTCCATGGAAGCCCTCAAGCCAATCCTGATCATTCCGTTTATCGCGAGTTTGTTCACTGGTCTTGTGATGGTTTACATCGTGGGTGGCCCTGTTTCTGGCGTGATGAGCGCAATGACGACTTTCCTAAACAACATGGGAACGTCTAACGCGATTCTTCTGGGTGTGATTCTAGGCGCAATGATGTGTTTCGACCTTGGTGGTCCAGTAAACAAAGCAGCTTACACGTTCGGTGTTGGTCTACTGGCTTCGCAAACTTACGCACCAATGGCTGCAATCATGGCAGCAGGTATGGTTCCAGCTCTCGGTATGGGCCTTGCGACTTTCCTAGTGAAAGACAAGTTTGAAGCAGGCGAGCGTGAAGCAGGTAAAGCATCATTCGTTCTTGGTCTATGTTTCATCTCTGAAGGTGCAATTCCATTCGCAGCGAAAGATCCAATGCGTGTTATCCCAGCTTGTATGGCCGGTGGTGCACTAACTGGTGCTCTATCAATGATGTTTGGTGCTCAGCTTATGGCTCCACACGGCGGCTTGTTTGTACTACTGATTCCTGGTGCTATCTCTCCAGTGCTTATGTACCTAGTGGCGATTGCAGCTGGTACAGCAGTAACAGGCTTTGGTTACGCAGCTCTTAAAAAGATGAGCAGCGATAAAGTGACGGCAGAGGCTTAATCCCCCTACTCTGTTTAACGGCTAAACCCGTCGAACAGAGGCTCTGATAACCAGCTCCTTGGTAAAACAGCTCCTTGAAACAGAATAAAGGCTCCTCATTTGAGGAGCCTTTTTATTGGAATTAGCTAACAAACTGAAACGCTCGGTCTGGTGTTACTTTTCTAATGTCGCTAAAACGGGTAACTGGAATGAAAACGTCACGCCTTCGACATCATCCGTGTCGATCTGACGAATCATCTCCACCAAATAACCTTGCACATCTAACTTCAAACCTTGTTGATCAACCGCCTTAAACAGAGCTTCTAACGCTGTGCTATACGCCACATCCGAAACCAGATAAACGTCGCTGCATAAGTAGTACCCTTCAGGAATGGTCATATCGTAACGGTCTTTCGCGACTTGCCAATTTCCGATTTCAGCGTCGATGTCGTCCCACTTATTATTCATTTGCTTGATCGGCGTGGTGCCCATCAAATGTGTCGATTTCTGACCATAGATTTCAAATACCGTGTCCCAATCAGGATCTTCCAACTTAAGCTTTTGCATACCGCGTTCTGGATACCAAACCAACTCGATCGGCATAGACTTAACTAGCTCTTTTTCCATCGAAGACTGCACGCCTGGATGTGCCAATTTCTGGATGAAGTCTGCCGTTTCCTTAGGTGTCGCGTTGTAGCCCATTTCTCGAATATGTTTTGCAGTAACACCAAGCTCGCGCTTAAGCGCCTTACCTAATGACTGTGACGATGAGTAGCCACAGTACTGAGCAATTTCAATCACGCTCCACGGCTCGTCGTTGATCAACAAACCGACCGCGATTTGTAATCGAACACGACTCAGGTACTGACCCGGAGTTTCGTTAAACAGCTCGGTAAACTGACGATGAAAATGGTATGGCGAAATCGCGCTCTCCGTTGCGATTTCTTCCCACGTACGACGCTCACCCCACTCTTCATGCATCAAGGTCAATGCATGCGTAAAGCGTTTTTGAAGGTGCTCTGGCAAAGATTCAATCAATGTAATCTCAGGAACCAGTTTAAAAGCTGGTTCTAAATGCAAAGCAGGTTTGTTCTCTTGCGTCATACAATCTTGGGTCTCAGGTACATTGGGTTTACTTTCGATTAGCTTCATTGTTCTGGACAGCTTGGCTTCACTATCGTCTTTGTCCTTTATAAAATCAATCACGAGCGCTCCAAAGTGAGTTCTTCTAATGAATCCTTTGCGCGTAACTCTTGCTCGACTAAATCTTTGTCATCTAGTTCTTTTTCAACCAACGGAGGCTTGCGACAAAACAAACCAAGCAGCACCGGAATCAAAATCAGAGTCACCGCAGTAGCAAACAGTTCACCAAACACCAAAGATACTGCCGCTGGTTTCAAGTATTGCGCCTGTTCTGCGGTTTCGCTTAGCAATGGCAACAATCCACACACCGTTGTAATGGTGGTCAAGAAAATCGCTCTCAAGCGGCTAGTACCCGCAATGACTAACGCTTGCTGTAACGGCACGCCTTGGCGATATTCAGCATTAAAACGTGTGATCAGCACCAACGAATCGTTAATCACGATGCCTGTCATGGCCATCATACCGAACATAGAAAGAATGCTGATGGGTAAGTCCATCAAGTAGTGACCAAAAATCGCACCTGCAAAGCCAAACGGTATCACTGCCATGATAATCATCGGCTGCCAATAGGACTTCAAAGGCACTGCCAACAAAATGTAGATCATGATGAGCGTTAGTATCATCGCTGATTTGAAGCCGTTCGACACCTCACCGATCTCTTCAAATTCGCCGCCCGCTTTTATCGTTACACTTGGAAACTGTAAGTGCAGAGATTCAATCGTATCTTCAAGTTGCTCACGTGTTTTCTCCGGTGATTGCAGGTCTCGGTTCTGCTTCCAATACAGGTTGATCACTTGTTCTCGGTCGCGGCGGTAAACCACTTGCGGTTCTTGCTCATGACGAAACTCGGCAATATCCCCCATCATCACACTTCCGCCATTAGGTAACATGATAAGAGCCTGTTGTAGCTGAGCTATGGTTCTGCGTTCATCTCTCGGGTATTGCAAAAGTACTTTGGTCTCTTGCCCGTTTTCTAACAGGCGATGGACTTCTCTTTCGCCAAACGCTTCGCCTGCTAGCTGAGCCAGTTTCGCTTGCGTTAACCCTAGCTGCTGACCATATTGATTCAATACCAATCGAACTTGCGGCAAACCGTCCTGACCATCGTCGTAGACATCCGATACACCTTTCAACGAGGCCAAGGTATCAGCTAACTCCTCGCTAACGAGAGAAGCAAGCTCACGATCATTGGAAGAGATCGTTAAGAATGTTCCACCAGCAGGCTCCTCTGCCGCACTGAACTTAACCGAATAAGCGCCTTCGATTTTCCCTGTATTTTCTCTCCATCGCTTCAACAATAAATTACCTGGCAATGAGCTTAAGGATTCGTTGGTCAGCTCGGCTGTGACTTCAATTTCGCCATAGCCATCAGACCAAGCAAGCAGGTTCACAACAGGCTTTTCTTGTAATGGGTAATCGTCCATCAAGCCTTTTTCTACTTGTGTTATTGCTTGCTCTACTTGCAACAAGGCTTGGCGCTGTAAAGGCAACGGCGCACCATCTTCCAGTTCAATAACCGCGGTGATGTAACGCCCCGGGATTTCAGGAAACAATGCACTGCGAATCGCACCGTTAGACCACATGCCATAAGCCAGTGAGATAACCGCCACAAACCCAAGTAGGGACGCGACTTTGTAGCCAAGTGCAAACTCCAATACTGGCTTGTAGATGTTGAGATTAAACCACTGTAACCCGCCTTGAGCAGCATTCTGAACCTTGGCGAAGATACCCGTTGATGGCTTTTTCAGAGAAAGCTGAGCCAAGTGTGACGGCAAAATAAATTTACTTTCGATAAGCGAGAATATCAGCGCAAAGATCACCACGGCTGAAAACCCAGCCAATACTTTGGCTAGCTCGTTATTAATCCATAACATTGGAGAAAACGCTGCGATGGTTGTCAGGACACCAAACACGGTTGCTACTGACACAGAGTGAACACCCTGCCAAGCGGCTGTCTTTCCGTTTATATTTGAGAAACCATTGGTATTAGGAGAATAGCCAACATTACCCGTCCGTTTTTCATGTATCGCTTCACCCACGACAACCGCATCGTCCACCAGCACACCGAGTACCAAGATAAAACCAAACAAGGTGATGTCGTTGATGCTGTAGTTGAACAACTGCATTGCTGCTAAGGTTCCAGTCAGCGCAATTGGAATGCCCATCGCGACCCAAAAGGCGAGCCTAATCTCAAGAAAGATCCCAAGTAGAACTACGACGATCAATAATCCTTGCCATGCGTTTTTACTCAAACGAAATAGCTGGCCTTCAATGTAAGGCGCCATGTCGGCCATGGTATTCAACTCAATATCCGACGGCAAAATCGCGCGTTGGGCATCAAGCGTTTCACTGATAGCTTCACTAACTTTAAGCAGGTTGTCGGTTTGGCTCGTACTGACCAATAATGCGATGGCGTTAGAGCCGTTGTTACGCACGATAGAACCACTGTATTGGTAGCCACGACTTAACTTGGCGATATCACCCAGCAGTATTTTTCCGTTGCTCCCAGAAATCACAACAAGCTGATTCAACTTCTGTAAATCATCGGCGTATCCGTCACCACGAATCACCATTCGACCTTTATCACTAATCAGCTCACCGCTACGAGTCTCAAGCGAACGCTGCTCAACGAGCTCTGCGAGATCTTCTAAGCTCAACCCTAACGCTTTCAGTTGGTCAGGATCTGGCTCGATAACCAATTGAGATGTGCGAGTTCCCCAATTTGATACCTTCGAGATACGCGGATTCTTCTTCAGTGCTTGTTCAAGTTGCTTGGCGATAGGTTGCAGTTCGTCATCGGTTCTTGGCCCCGACACCACCACAAACGCCGCTAAATTGGTAAATTCGTTTCGCACAACTTGTGGCCTGTCCGCTTGCACGGGGAAACCATTGATCGCGTTGACTTGATTGCGAATGTCATCCAGAAGCTTGTCTAAATCTGTGCTGCTGGTTTTACGAACCATGACCTCAGAAACCCCAGCACTCGACTGACTGGTGATCTGTTTGATGCCTGCAATGCCACTGATTGACTCTTCGATTCGCTGCGTAACACTCTCATCGATCTGTTGCGCCGTACCGCCAGGGTAAGTAACGCTGATACTGATGGAAGACGGTGCGATTTGTGGGAACGACTCGACACGTAATTGTCCGAACGCAAGCACACCACTGATAACAATCGCCATCATCAATAAATTGGCAGCAACAGAGTTATTGATAAACCATTTGGTCATCCAACTCATTGGTTTGCCTCCTCAATCAGCTCATCATCAAATTGGCTCGCGATCATGGATTCTGAACTATCATCTTGATAAAAGTTAGGTTCGACTTGCTTACCAATTAACATTGAAGAAAGCGGATATTGCACCACTCTGCGAACCTGTTCACTTTGCTGATTAAACCTAATATCAAGCATCTGATTACCTTGCCCAATCAAGGATACCGACTCTTTACGTAGACGATCATTGCTGTCTAACGTCCACACATATCCGTCTCGTGTCACCGCACTTAAAGGCACGCTGACTACGTTATCCTTCAGCCCTAGGTTAACCACAGCTTGAACCTGTTGATTTGGAAACAATCTTGGCTTGCTTTGATAAGGTTCCTCAACCGAGAGCACGACTTGTCTTTGGCGAGTGACCGAGTCAACTTGCGGAGACACATAGCGCACTTTGGCAGGCCACTGATTCCCAGAACGGCTCACTACTGTGATACTCGGCTCAGTCAGAGCAGCTTGGACTTGTTGCCAATGCATTTCAGAGATAGGCAACTCGATATCAATCGAATCACTGGCAGCCAACTCAAAGGTCACTTGCCCCGCCTCTATCCACTCTCTCGGGCTGATATGGCGCTTCATGATCACTGCATCAAAGGGGGCGGTAATCTCTGATTCCTCCAACAACTTCTGTGCGCTCAAGTAAGCCTGTTTCGCTTGTTTCAGATTAGCTTTCGCTGCAAGTAATTGAGGCTCTCTGCGAGCAAAAGACGAACTCGTTTTCGGGTTCAGCATTTTTAACGCGACCGTTTGCTCATGCTTAGCCTGCTTCAATTCCAATTCTGCTTGTTTCAATGAGCTCAACGCCTGAGCCAAGTTCGCATCAACTGCGCTAGTATCTAACCTTGCTAACACATCGCCTTTGTTAACCAAATTCCCCGGTTCAATGCTTTCATCTAGCCATTTCAACTGCGCGCTACTCGACGCTTTCAATTGCACAGGCCAACGCGCAGCGGTTACACCTAATACCGTTAGCGTCGATTGATGCTGTGATGGTGTCACCTCTAACACTGAAACGGGGGCAAGGACGGCTTCTTTCTTCACTGGTTGGGTAGCTTCAGGTTCCAATTCATCAACGACAACCAACGCGATAAAGATGGCTGTGCAGCCGACTAATACAGAAAGTGGCTTTTTAAATTTCATGAGGTATCTCCTTGGTAACCTGTTGAATGGAGGTGTGATTAAGGCGCTGACTGATTTCAGTGAGACGAGAAAGGGTTTGTAGCGTGATTGGTAGCATCACTGCGGTTTCAACAAACTCAAGTGAATAGGTAACGATGGAGAACACTTGCCCCGCAGTCGGTTCGATAAGCTGACTCACCATCCATAAATTGCCGATGACCGCGCCAAACAACACGATAAAAATCAGCCCATAGACAACAGCTTCGGTATCAGACAGCTTGATTTCACACTGTTTTAGGCGCTCAAAGTGCCAGCGGAGTGCAGATAAACGAACACCGCTCAGCAATTTCACCTGCTGTTCAACTTGATCGTTAAATTGGCCATTGAGTCGTGTAAATGTTCGGTGGAATACGCCGTAGATAACCAACATCGACAACCCTGCAAACAACATGCAAAGCGCCAACGAGAAGTGAAAGGTTGAGAGGATCACCACCGTCGCGACAAGCTGAACCACTGCTGTCATTAAAGTAGGCAAATCATCTTCGAGAAAATCAACTAGCTCACGAGACATGGTGAGTCGGGCGTCTTTGGTCGAAATAGATAAACCGCGCAGGTTGCGCTCAACAAGGTTTGCCAGTTTTACGCGAATAGCACCATACACACGGGTATCGTAAAAACGACGAACGACACTGATGATCACCAGTACAAAAAGAATCAGTGCCAACATCATCAAAGGCTGAAAGCTTTGGTTTAGCACTCCGTCGATGGCGTAACCAATAAACAGCGGCAGCAAAATAAGCATCACGTTTTCAGCCAATACCATTAACCAAGTCGCGGCGACCTTTAATGGATTAAGCCGAATAATCGTCAGCAGTGAGATGGGATATTTGAATAGCATTATTGAGCCCATAAATGAATATGGCGCCAGTATTACCAATCCGACATGGAAAAAAGTGTCCCAAATTGCTGTATTAACAAATTAGACGACAGACTCGCTTAGTAACTAGATCGGTTACCTTTTGTTTACCTCACCTCATTTACTGTCCTTGATAAGAAAAACGAACAACAAGGAAAGAGCATGAAATTATTCGCTTCATTACTCACTACAGTCGGTATTACTGGCGTTGTCTGGGGGCTATTACATATTCAGCCTGCGATTGCGGATGCATCGACGGAGCAGCCAATAACTGAGTCATCAACGAACAACGCCTCAAAGAAACAGTCATCAGAGCTAAAACAACAGGCGACAGCAAACACAACTTACCTGCAAGGTTTGAGTAAGACTATCCCTTTAGAGGATGTGCCAGAGCTATGGGTCGACTTCTACCAAAACCTAGAAGCAAATGATGAGGAGATCGCACTGCAACAGAAAGTGGTCGTGATCTATCAGGACATCAGTTCCGACTTCAGTAAAGCGACAGTCACGATTGGCTTCCCGACTCAGCAATCAACATTAAATAAAAACAGCACCTTAATTAAGGTTCCAAGTAAATCTGAAGGTACTTTGTTATTGAACCAAGGTGAGCATACTGAGCAGGAGCTAGCACTGGCTTGGGAAGGTATTGCAGTCTTAAAACAGGTAGATATGGTTATCGAACACCACCAATTGAATCAGCATGGGTTGCCAGATTCCAGCGAGTTATACGTCTATTATAAGAATGGTCAGTAAAGGGTTTAGTTATGGATTTCACTATGGATAGCATTGGGAACTTTCTCTCTCAAACATTCACAGAAACAAGCGTCATCCTTACCGAGACTTGGGTTGATGATAATTTTGTATTGCTTGCTCTCGCTCTGTTTATCTTTGAGCTTATCCGTTATGCCTTTAAGAAAAAGCTAAGCTGGAACATGTTGGGAGACAGCGCGACTAACTTAGTCACCTTGTTCTTCTTATTAGTTACCGTTTTCTTTGTCGGATTAGCTTATGTCAGCGCGTTTGTTTATGCCTACGAGAATTTCAGCCTAACTCAACTGCCGATATCTGGTTGGACAATTCTTGGTTGCTTGATCTTGGCCGATCTCGCGTATTACTGGGAACACAGATTCTTGCACAGCAACGGCTTAGCTTGGGGAACACACTCGGTTCACCATAGTTCGCCTTACTTTAATATCTCGGTTGCTTACAGGTTTGGGCCTTTGGATTGGTTCTTCCCGTTCTTCTTTCACTTGCCGTTGATTCTGCTCGGCTTTAACCCGTTCGTTGTGCTGATGTGTGAAACCTTTGTGCAGCTATACCAAACGTTATTGCACACAGAAACGGTTAAGCGATTACCTCGTCCTGTTGAAGCCGTGTTCAATACGCCCTCACACCACAGAGTGCATCACGCGACCAACAAACAGTACCTGGATAAGAACTACGCTGGGATTTTTATCATTTGGGATCGTATGTTCGGTACGTTCGCCAAAAAAGAGGAAGAGGTCAGATACGGAGTGTTCCCGAGAATCAACTCTGTGAACCCATTTAAGGTATATTTCCACGGCTACGTTAAACTGTGCCAGCAGTTATGGCACGCGCCAAATTGGAACTACCGACTACAACTTCTTATTCAGCCGCCTATCTGGGCTTGGAAAAGAGAACGAGACACAAAGTAAGGACACTTATGAGCATTAACGCCCTGTTGATTGAAGACGACAGTGACTTGGCAGAAGCCATTGCAGACTATATGGAACTCGACGGTTTCGAATTCGATTTTGCTTACAATGGCAGCGCTGGGCTCAATCTAGCGTTAGAGGGGCGTTATGACATCATCTTAACGGACATCAACATGCCTAAAATGGACGGGCTTGATGTCTGCCAATCTCTTCGACAGCAAGGCGTGACCACTCCGATTCTCATGCTGACGGCAAGAGACACATTACAAGACAAGATCGCAGGGTTCGAGGTCGGTTCGGATGATTATCTAGTGAAGCCTTTTGCGATGGAAGAACTCAAAGTACGACTGATGGCGCTGATACGTCGCTCTCAAGGTTCCGTAACGTCGCTGTCTGTGGCAGACCTCAAACTGGACTTAGACAAGCACCAAGCCCTTAGAGACGGCAAGCTATTGAAGCTGCCCCCAGTCTGTTGGCGAATGCTTGTGATGTTAGTGCGAAACAGCCCTAACGTGGTGAGCAAAGCCAAGCTTGAAGAAGCATGGGAAAACGAAATGCCAAGCTCTGACAGCGTGAAAGCACACCTGTTTAAGCTTCGACAAGTGGTTGATGCGCCCTTTGACTCAAAACTAATTCACACGGTTCATGGTATTGGTGTGGTCTTGCATGAGGAGCCATCATGAAACACGCGAACATGAATCGAGTCAGTATTAAGCGCGACATCTATCTCTATTTATTTGGCATCGTCGTGCTACTGACTGCCATCTACAGTTTGATGGTTTCACAGAGCTACCATATTGGCCTTAATGAATCGGCAAAATATGGATTCTTGTATGAATTAGAAGTCGCAGAGCAGCAATACATCGAAACAGGGCAACTGCCAGACTACCAAAACCCGACATTCCAAGCCTTTCTAAGCTATTCAGACCTACCTGTTAAGTTTCAACAAACCTTTGATTGGAAAGCGTTTGATAACGATGCAATTTATGAACACTACGAGCAACCACCTAACAATGATTCAGGCCAATACCTCTATGCCGCTAAACATCAAATTTCCGGTAAAGACGAAGCTTTGTATATTATTTCTGAGTACGATGAAGCCATCTATTTGAATCTATTCGAGCTGAACCCACCTGATTCCGTCAACCAAATTAACAATGCCTTCATTGCCATCGGCGCCCTATTACTCTTGGTGTTCTTGATCATTCGCCTTCTGATACATCGAGTTACTAAACCGATCATTACCTTATCTAAATGGTCTGAATCTCTGGATGTGGGCAACAATGAAGGGCTGACTCAGTTTCGATACAAAGAAATCGACCAGTTGGCTACGCAGCTTGTAAAGAGCGTACAAGGTGAGCGTCAGGCCAATGAGCGTGAGAGCTTTTTCTTAAGAGCAGCGAGCCACGAGTTAAGAACACCGATTGCCACTATTTCAGCCAGTGGCGATATGCTGGTTCGGTTGTCTGAATGCATTCCCAACAGCGGTCAACGAGCGGTAGCACGAATCCAACGCTCAGCCACCAACATGAAAGCATTGGTAACAACGCTACTGTGGATGAGTCGCAATAACGAGATAGAAACCAACTATGAGCAAATCAAGCTTACTCCTCTGCTCAATAATATTATCGAAAGCCAACGTTATCTTTTAAAAAACAAAGAAGTGGACATTCAGACCAAGGTTGAGCAAGAAGAGCATACCCTGCCCCGCGAATTAACTGAGGTTGTGATCACCAACTTAGTCCGAAATGCATTCCAACATGGTGGCAACGGAGATATATGTATCACACTGACAGAACATCAGTTTGAGGTGACCAACCGTTTGGAAGATGAAAACCTAACAAACGACTCAGAACAACAAACCTCTTTTGGTATCGGCCTAGAGCTCATTGATCGCGTTTGTCAGAACCAAGGTTGGCAGTTTACTCATGAAACCAACAACAATGACTTCATCGTCAAAGTCATGCTGTAGCCATTTGCCCAAATGGTTATTTGATGGTGACCAAAAGTTTACCCTTGCTTAGTTATGCTAATCGCACAATCTAGTTAGGAGTAATGTTATGGGCACTTGGATTTTAGAAACACTGTTGTGGGCTGTGGTAACCGTGACGGTTTGTGTCGCGATTTGGGGTCTGTACTTACCTAATATATTAATCGCATTAGGCGTGTCGGTAGCGGTATCGCTGTTACTTGGGAATAGCTGGAGAAGCTAGAATTTCGGCAAGAAGACGATGAGCAAAACGAGCTGTGCGCTGACACACCCGACAGCACCTAAGTTACTAAGTTCGATGATTAGGTACTCACTGTCGGGTGCAGAGTTGAATTAGCTAGTCAGCGTATCTTCGAATACACCTAGCTCACGACCAAGCCAAATCGCACGTACTGTATGGTCTAGCGTTTCTTCACCGCCCGTTACTGGGTGAATCAACACCGACATATCACCGCGCTCTTGCTCCAACCACTCAACAATGCCCGACTCTTTGTTCGAAAAGTGAATCTCAAACATCGGCATCTTATGTGGGCCAACCAAACGCTGTATTAATGGGAAAGTCTCTAACACATCTTTGCGCTCTGATAGAATTTTCTGACGCAGTGTTTCTGCCTGCTCTGCAAAGCGCAGAGGAAAATAGATATGACCGTGGTACATGGCACCATCCTTTAGAATTATGATGTCGCAAGTTTATACCTAAACCGCCTTTAATAGCTAAATCTAAATAGGTGAACTTACTTTCGGAAGGATCAATTTGAAATGGGAAAACTAGAGTTTGTTACTCGAACGAATCGAAAACAAACTCTAGTGATATTGATGTCAACTATCGCTTTAAATCACTACGGGCGTAGTTTTAAAACACGGTCGATATCTTCTGCGGAATGGCGCTCGGGTACTTGCTCCCACTCTTCACCGAATGATCGGTTCACTACTCGGCCACGCTGAAAACCTTCACGCGCTTCTAATAGCTTCGCCCAGCGCACAACGTTGGTGTAAGACTCAACCTGTAGGAACTCAGCTGCATCGTAAATTTTGCCTAATACAAGATTGCCATACCAAGGCCAAATCGCGATATCTGCAATGCTTAGCTCTTCGCCCGCCACAAAAGTACTATTTGCAAGTTGCTTGTCTAGCACGTCTAGTTGACGCTTCGCTTCCATCGCAAAGCGGTTAATTGGGTACTCTTGCTTTTCATCAGCGTAAGAGTAAAAGTGGCCAAAACCACCACCCAAGAATGGTGCTGAACCTTGAGCCCAGAACAACCAGTTAATGTTTTGTGTTCTCGCTGCCCCTTCTTTTGGTAAGAAGTGACCAAATTTTTCAGCTAAGTACATCAAGATAGATGCCGATTCGAAAACATTCACGTCTTCAGCACCAGACTTGTCAACGAGTGCCGGTATTTTGGAATTTGGATTCACTCCAACAAAACCAGAAGAGAACTGTTCAGCTTCACCAATGTTAATCAAATACGCATCATATTCCGCTTCTTTAACACCTGCCGCTAGCAACTCTTCCAGCAAGATAGTGACTTTTTGACCGTTAGGTGTACCAAGAGAATACAATTGAAAAGCATGGTCACCAACAGGAAGCTCTTTATCAAAGCGAGCGCCAGATTCAGGACTATTGATATTTGCCCACTTGTTACCACCATCAGTATCGTTAACCCAAACTTTTGGCGGTGTGTATTGTTCTGACATGATATTTCCTTATTAATATAGGGTAGCTTTAACTGATATTAGGTCACGCTCCCTTGGTTAAAACCCCTAAATACAATTTCTTTTCAAACTGTTAAGCATGGCTTATTCCAGAAAGACATATCCTGCTTCATGAGATAGCACACGTAAAAGATAAGTGCCCAATCAAACCTAAGCCACATAACGGTTAGTACGAAACATGATTTAGTCACGACATGCCTACAGGTTAAAGAAAGCTGTGATAAGATCGGGAGATTACAATTGATAAGGATTTGGCAATGTCTTCTGATTACACTGGCTCGAGTGCAGCGTACGCTCGCCAAGAGAAAGGCTACCGTGAAAAAGCACTAAAACTGTACCCATGGGTTTGTGGTAAGTGCGCGCGTGAATTTGTTTACTCAAACCTAAGAGAGCTGACCGTTCACCACGTGGATCACGACCATACAAACAACCCTGAAGATGGCAGTAACTGGGAACTGTTGTGCCTGTACTGTCACGATCATGAACACTCAAAATACACAGACCACGACCGTTACGGTGTTGATGCCAAGGCTCGTTTAGACGACCACCAATCAGCGACCCACAACCCTTTCGCCGATCTAGCGAAGTTGATGAAGAAGTAAATGATTCCTTCTTTTTTAAAAGCGAGTCGTTCGAATAACAAGAAACCCCAGTATGTCGCCATACTGGGGTTTCTTTTATCTGCCGTCATAACCCAAAATAGAGTTCCGTTAGGCAGGATCAAAAAGAGCCTTCCGAAGAAAGCTCTTTTTAGAATTCTGTATTAGGTCTGCAATTAAGCTGCTGCTTCCTTGCGAGACTCTTCTACCTGCTTAGCGCGTTTTTTTAAAATCAACTTATCGCGGTATGTAAACCAAACGTAAGACACTACCACTAAGAAGAACAGGTATGACAATGAGAAAATGAACGGCGATTGAATAATATCGTTCGAGATACCCCAAGAAACACCGACAACCGTCACTGCAATTTTCGCGAAAAAGCCACACATCAATAGCATTAAAGCCAACTGTGGGAAACGCGTACTGCGGAAAGCTAACCAATAGCAACTACCTACTGCCAATGCAGCAATATAGAAGCCAAACAAGAAAGAGTGGATATGGTCAGCTGCCGCTAAACCACCAGAAATTGACATCAATAGAATTAAAAACAGTTTCATAATACTCGCCTCGCCATAAGTTGGAAACGCATCCTTTCAAATTTGGAATCTCAGTTTGCGTACTATTTTCCCACTTTTTCTCAACAACACAACCCCTCCAATCGAACAAAATGTAAGCAAAAGTACTACCAAAAACCAACCGTAACAACTGGTTAACATTTTGTTTTTAATAAAACTCCGTTACTCCTTGTCTCATATGGACAAAGCGGTATTTTGATTTATTTTGTTACACAAAATTAACCTTAGAAAATATTTAAAATAATTCGTAACTCTGTGATATCCGCACGGAATACGTGGCCATTCAGAAATACTTATCGAAGAGCCCCTTAAAAAATAAGCCCGTCATGCGAAAAAGAACAAAATAGAAAGGTATTAAGCACAATTGCAAAACCAATAAAAAACAACCCATTAACAAGTTTGAGTTTATTTACCAAAAATGGAAAAAGAGATTCCAATCACATTTTTATTGGTTATAATCCGCGCTCTTTTGCGCTGTCTGTTGATAAACGCAAACTAATTTTGAAGAAACAATCACAATAACCCGTCTTTAGTTAAGTGGCTCACCACTGACCAACGACAAAACTGAGAATAAAAATGAGCAAGATTGATAAAGCATCACGTATCCTGCTAGCAGGCTTCTGTATCAACCTTTGTCTTGGCATCCTGTATGCTTGGAGTGTATTTAACAAGGCGCTAGTGACTGAAGCTGGTTGGAGTGCTGCTGAAGCATCTTCACCTTACGCTATTGCAACTATCACATTCTCTGTTTGTCTTCTTGTTGCAGGCATCCTTCAAGACCGTATGGGCCCACGTAAGATCCTTATTCTTGGTACAGCGCTTACTGGCCTAGGTATGATTGCTTCTGGTTTCGCTACGACTCCTATGATGCTAAACCTAACGTTTGGCGTGATGACAGGTGCTGGTATCGGCTTCGGTTACGCATGTCTTTCTCCATCAGCAATGAAATGGTTCCATTCTTCTAAGAAAGGTATGGTTAACGGTCTAATCGCTGCAGGCTTCGGTCTTGCTGCTATTTACCTAGCACCACTAACTTCTGCGCTAATCGATAGCATGGGTATCCAAACAAGCTTTATGATTCTTGGTGTTGGTGTACTTGCAATCGCAGTACCTCTAGCGGCAACGATCAACAACCCACCAGCGGATTACACGCCAGCTGAGCCTAAAGTAAAAGAAGGCCAAGCTCCTAAAGCGGTTAAGAAGACTGAAGACCTAACGTGGAAAGTAATGCTGAAGACTCCTCAGTTCTACTCTCTATGGATCATGTACGCATTTGCTGCTTCTGTTGGTCTTATGATCATCGGTAACATCACTACGATTGCTAGCGTTCAAGCGAACCTACCAAACGCGGTTTACCTAGCGTCTATCCTTGCTGTATTCAACTCAGGCGGCCGTGTTGCTGCGGGTATGCTTGCAGATAAAATCGGCGGCGTACGTACTCTACTTCTAGCGTTCATCCTTCAAGGCGCGAACATGGCTCTATTCGCTACGTTCAACTCTGAATTCACGCTAATCATTGGTACGGCTATCGCAGCTGTTGGTTACGGTACGCTTCTAGCAGTATTCCCAACACTAACTGCTGAATTCTACGGCCTGAAAAACTACGGTACTAACTACGGCGTGCTTTACACGGCATGGGGTATCGGTGGTGCTATCGGCGCAGCGGTTGTTGGTTACTCAATGACGAATGGCGAAGGCTACAGCCTAGCTTACACAATCTCTGCAGCTATGATGGCCGTGTGTATTGTTCTAGCAATCATCACGAAGCCTATCTCAGAAGCTAAAGTTTCTGAACTAAAAGCATCTCAAGCTTAATCGTCAGAAAAGATTGAATTTGTTACTGAAGAGCTTAACCTTAGGGTTAGGCTCTTTTTGTATCAAGCGACTAACCCATTGACGATAGAAACCACTCCTCAGCTCTCCCCTACTTATTATCTCGACAACTTTAATCGACTAATTGAACACGCTCAAACACTCTATCCCGATCTTCTGAGTGACGATGAATGCCGTTGGTTGTCGGAATACAAACGTCTTTCGGTTACAAGCCAGTGTCTAATGGTTCGTTTGCTTTCTCGCAAGGGCTGCTGGTTTCGAAGTGATAAGCTCGACTATGCTGAGATTCCAGATCTGAAAAACGCCCTGCAAGAGCTAAACGCATCGAACTTCATTACGTTAAGTCACCCAACTGAACAACATAACCTCGTCATTAGTGATCTCGAATTAGGATTGCACCTACTGACTAAACCAGAGCTGTTCAGCGCATTCCCGCCTCTTAAGAGCAATAAGACAGCGAAGAAAGACGAACTCTTGGCTTTGCTCGATCACCAAGCTTTTGATCAGTTCCCAAACTTGTCGTTCGATTGTATTTACGTTGTCGAATCTGAAGTTATTGATATCTTGCTGCTACTGTTCTTTGCCAATACTTATCAAGATCTAAGCCAATTCGTTCTGAGCGATCTTGGACTCAACACCTTCGAAAACTACCCGTTAAGCAAACAGCGTCGTTTCTTCACCTCCAGAGAACAGCTCAATCAACTGCTCCAGATACGTGATATTCAACGTCAATATTCTGAGGGTGATCGTAAAGACCCTGAGTATCTTGAACATCTTTTACAATCGATACCCGCTGAATCGGAACACAAAGGCATAGCCAGAAAACGATCACGTTTGATCAACGTTATTGCACGCGATCTAGAAAGGCTCAACCAAAACAACCAAGCTGTCTTTTGGTTCAAACAATCCGAACTTCCTCCGAGCAGAGAACGACTTGCACGCATCTATGACAAGCAAGACGAGCTAAACTTAATGTGTGACATTGTCACGCAAATGAAAGCTACTCCATCGGATGTGTCAGAGTTGGAAGTCGCGATTAAGCTTGAAGATAGGCTACTACGGAAACAAGGGGACAAAGTTTCACGGACCATAAAGCCGATCTGCAAAGAAATGAGACTGGAATTGGACCTAAGCCAAGTGCGAGTTGAACTTGCAGTGAAGCAACATTTCGAAAACCAAGGTTGGGAAGTCTACTTTTCAGAGAACAGTTTTTTATGTGGGTTGTTTGGCCTAGCCTTTTGGGAAGTGATTTTCGCAGACGTTGAGGGCGCATTTATCAATCGCTACCAACATCGCCCCCTGGATCTGTACCATTCAGATTTCGTAGATAAGCGAGTTGAACAGATCCAGGCTGTGTTTCAAACCATATCCGAGCAAGGGCTAAACCAATTGCTTGGTATCTACGACCAAAAATACGGTACTGCTAACCCTTTCGTTCATTGGAATCACTTTCCTAAAACGCTCATAGAACACAGCATCGATTCCATTCCCAACGCCTTAATCGTCGAACTATTCAAAATTATATTGAGTGACCTAAAGCTATTTAGAACTGGGATGCCGGATTTGATTGCGTTCAAGGACGATGAATTTCATTGGATTGAAGTCAAAGGGCCCGGCGATAAATTGCAAGATAACCAGTGGCGATGGATCAAAGAGTTTGAGCGATTGTCTGTTCCATTCTCGGTTTGCTACGTTAATCAGTAACGCTTTACTCGCCAGTATGGCAAGCGCTTCGAAAGGTTACGTTATTCAATCCTATTAATATGTTGTCTATAAAAACGTTAGAACATGAGCATTTTCAATCATTTTCGATATAATTAGAGAAAATGCCTAATCTTTAAATACGTATGAATCTGAAAAAACTCTTCATTTTAGCTTTTGTTAGCATCTTCTCAGGTTGTGCCGTTTACGCTGGTCTTAACTTCGATGAGCTATTCGGTAAACAAGAAGTGCGTGATCGTCAGGCTCCTATTCTCTCAGCCCAAGCACAGCATTTCATCGACGAAGTAAAGCCCATTATTGATAACCGCTGCGTAGTTTGTCACGCTTGCTACGACGCGCCCTGCCAGTTGAAGATGTCTTCAGTGGAAGGCATAGACCGAGGTGCAAGCAAAGCACTCGTCTATCAAGGCACACGTTTAACGGCCTCTGCGCCTACCCGTTTGTTTGAAGATGCGATCACGACGCAAGAGTGGCGTGACGCAGATTTCCACCCGGTATTGAATGAACGTATGCAGAATTCAACCGCAAACCTCGATGCTGGATTGGTTTCTAGGCTACTAATCCAGAAAGAGAACCACCCTCTTCCCGATCAGGCGCAACTTGAAGGTTTCGACTTTTCAACCGACCGTGACCAGCAGTGCCCAACCATTGAAGAATATGCTCAATACGAAAGTGATTACCCAACTTGGGGAATGCCTTATGGCATGCCGAACTTGGATAAAACGGAATACGCAACCTTAATGAGCTGGCTAGAAAACGGTGCGCTCATGAACGACCATATCCCTCTCAACGATGCCGAACAGGCACTGGTTGATGTTTATGAAAGCTTCCTAAATAAAAGTGACAACCGAAGCCAGCTATCTGCTCGCTACATCTATGAGCACCTGTTTTTGTCACACCTGTATTTCTCTGACTTAGCTCAGCCAACGCGCTTCTTCACCCTTGTTCGTTCAGCAACGCCTCCTGGTGAAGCAGTTCAGCGAATCAGCACACGACGCCCTTACGACGATCCAAACGTTGATCGAGTGTATTACCGTTTGATTCCAGAACAAGGCTCAACTGTCGATAAGACACACATGCCATTTGCCTTAAATGATGAGCGCCTGCAAAAGTGGAACACTTGGTTTGTAGATGCGAATTATGAGGTTCAAGCTTTGCCTAGCTACGACATTGATGTCGCCGCAAATCCAATGACGTCATTTGATTCACTGCCTGTGAATTCCCGTTTTAACTTCATGTTGGATAACGCGCAGAACACCATCATGGCTTTCATCAAAGGCCCTGTATGTAGAGGGCAACTGGCACTTAATGTAATCAACGATCGCTTCTGGATTGTCTTCATTGATCCGGACAAAGCAAACGTACCAGAGATCAACGCGTTTTATGCAAGCCAGAAAAAGAACTTAAAACTGCCTAGTGAGCTTAAAAGTAATACGGTTCCAGTGACGCATTGGGTGGGATACGCAAAACAGCAAGCACGGTACCTGAATGCGAAATCCGACTTTACCAATAAATGGTTTGAGAGTGGCGTAAACCTAGATACAGGCATCATCTGGGATGGCAACGGCACTAATGCTAACGCTGCGCTCACCATTTTCAGGCACTTTGACAGCGCCTCAGTTGTTCAAGGTTTAGTTGGATCTCAGCCTAAAACCGCATGGATCTTAGACTACGCATTATTAGAACGTATTCACTATTTGCTTGTGGCAGGTTTTGACGTTTACGGCAATTTTGGCCACCAGCTGATGACTCGTATGTTTATGGATTTCTTGCGTCTTGAAGGCGAAAGTAATTTCTTAACCTTGCTGCCAAAAGACATCAGACACGTTGAACATTCTAGCTGGTACAAAAATCAAAGTGTTCAGCTGAGCGACTTCTTGCAACGCAACATTGCACCTTTCGCGCAACCGACCAACGTGGTTTACAAAACGGCGGATCCTAAGCGTGAACTGCTGAATATGATCAAAGATAAGCTCGAGCCTGTCCTTAATGACCGTTTCGAGATAGTCGACACGGGTTTTAGTCAGAAAAATGAAGCACTGCTTCGACAAGTTAGCCTAGTGCGAGGCGAAGGTTTACGTCACTTCCCACCACTGATAATGATGATGATTGAAGGTAAAAACGGTCAAGACCAGCTGTTCACTGTTATCCACAACAACGCGCACACCAACATCTCAAGCCTGTTTGATGAAGAAGCGAACCGCGATTACGTCAATGATGACTTAACGATAGTGAGAGGCGTTGTCGGAAGCTATCCAGCGGCTTATTTGTCTTTAACTGAAGAACAAATACCGACTTTAGTATCAACACTGCAAGGACTTAAGTCTGAAGAAGATTACGTCGCAATGCTCGACAAGTTTGCAGTACGACGCAGCTCAAGTGAGTTCTGGCCTTTCAGTGATCGCGTACACCGCTGGTATAAGCAAGATCAGCCGATAGAATACGGCTTGTTAGATTACAACCGTTTCGAAAATAGATAGTCGTCTTATACAGAACAACAGCAACGAACATGTCATTGCTTGCTCAAATAAAACGCCTCTGAACGGATAACCCGTCAGAGGCGTTTTTTTGAAGTCGGAAAAAGCTCGATAGCATTAACCGATGCTTTTTAAATAAGTGACTACTCGCTCATATCTAGTTACTTGTTAAAGGTCATTCAAACATGCTGCTTGAGTGCAATTAGTGAATCTTTCGCGAGTTCAGCTAAAGAATCTGCATTCTCTCTGTACTGCTGCAATGGTTCTGAGCTTGCCTCTATGACTTGGCAAGCCGTGTAAAGTTGCAACAAACCTAAACTGCCCGCTGACCCTTTCAATTTATGGGCGAGAGACTTCACTTCACGTCCATTATCCGAATCACTCGCCTTGACCATTTCACGCAAAGTAACGTGGCTACTCTCTTCAAATAACCCCACAATCTGCTTCATTTTTTCTAAGCCGAGAATGGACAAGTCACCTTTGATGACATTGGAATCAATCAATTTCACAGGAATCTCTCCTTGCTCTTCTGTTTGCGAAACCTGGGTAGCTAGCTCAGAAACGACGCTCGCCATCTGAGATGAATACAACTCATTACCTTTGTTCTTACGAGCATTGTTGTTTTTACTGCATATAGAATCGTCGGGATCGGGTTGTGGCAGTAGCAAAGCCTTGCCATCAAGCTGGTTCACAATAAGTTGAGCAAGCGCCTCTTTTTCCAACGGTTTAGGTAGAAACCCATCAAAGCCAGACGCTAAATAGCTTTCAACTTCCTCGTTAAAGACATGAGCGGATACGGCAACCATAGGCGGTGCATACTGTTCTGGAACATCTGCTGAAATCACAACAATCTCTTTCAGTTGTTGGATTAATTCAACGCCATCACAGTCAGGAAGATTAATATCGACTAAGGCAATATCGAAAGTTTGTTCGCTAAAAATAGTCCGAGCTTCTTGGCCCGTTGTTGCGATAACAACCTCATGTCCTAGGTTATGTAAAAACCCTTCGGCAACAATGCAGTTAACCGGGTTATCCTCAATTAACAGTACCTTGGCGCGAATACAGGTTTCAACCGCCACAACTTTGGTTTCTATTTTTTCACCCACTTGCAATGGTAGAGAGAACCAAAATTGACTACCCTCACCTTCTTCGGAGTGAACACCAATATCACCATTCATAGCCAACATTACGCTTTTGCTGATCGCGAGACCTAACCCAGTACCACCCGTTTTATTACGACCACTATCGGTTTGGCTAAATGCATCAAACAGGCACTTCTGTTCACTTTCATGGATACCGACACCAGTGTCAGATACCTCAAACATAACTCGATTTTCGTCTTCGACATCCAAACTTATGAAGATATCAACGGCACCATTGTCTGTAAATTTGATGGCATTGCCGACAAGATTGTTCAAAATTTGACTAATTCGTGTCACGTCGCCACGCCAATAACGGTGAACATCGCTTTCGATATGGAAGTTAAAGTCTAGCTTCTTCTCACTTGCTCGACCTTCCATTAATTGGTAGGTATCTTGAACCATCTGATGCAAATCGAATGAAGCGACGCGAATCTCAAGGTGCCCAGCCTCAATTTTTGAGTAATCAAGAACATCATTCAAGATTGCCAGTAAGTTCTTACCACTGCGGTTAATGATATCGGCATAACCCGACTGCAGAGGGTCTAGTCCCGTGTCTTTTAGCAGTCGCGCGGTACCCAGAACACCGTTCATCGGCGTTCTAATTTCATGACTCATGGTAGCCAAGAAAGCAGATTTAGCGCGGCTTGCTTGCTCGGCAGCACTGCGAGCTTTAGCGTGGTTCCCGACTTCAACATTCAACTTTTCGTTGGTTTCTTGTAGTTGATAAGTGCGCTCGGTGATCAATTCCTCAAGGTGTTCTTTATGCTCTTCGAGTTCTCGTTTTGCTTTCGCTTCACCGACCGCGACCACTTGCAAGGCTTGCGCGGTATTTCTCGCGGTAATAATGGCTTCACCCATGTGAGCGAGTTCATCGTTACCCTTAACAGAAATGTCGATATTAAGGCGCCCTTGAGCAATCGACATCAGGGCTATCGAATATTCACCTAAGCGTTTCACCACGGAAATATAAACCACTCGCCACACAATAAACGCGACGATGATAAGACCCACAAGAGAGATAACCGACAACGACCATTGAGCCAGATTCAAGGTCGACGTTAGCTCATCAACCGCTTTTTTCGTACTCAAGTTGGAGTCATCAACGAGCTGGTTGACGGTAGTGTTGAGTTCGGAGAACAACTGCAAAGTATTCTGCATTAAGAACTCAGACTTTTGCGTGTTTTCGTACTGTTCTAAAGAGATATCAAACACGACCTGACGTCGTTGTAACTCTTCAAGAAGCTGAGACATTTGAGCAGAGCGAGTTGGGTCTTCGACCGCTTTAACACGGCGTGCCATGATTCTGAGGTTCGCTTCGAATTCCGTTTTAATCTGGTGAATACGCTCAACATTAGTAACGGTCTGAGTTTCTTCGATTTGATTGAGCATTTTGAAAGCCAACAGATGCAATTCGTGCAAGCGCTCAGATAAGTCGAGGTCGACTTCAACCAGCGCATCTAGTGCTTGATAAGCCTTGTCGGTTTCTTTGGTTTCTAACAGGTCATAGATATGCGTGACATTAGCAACGGCAATGGTGGCCGTATTCAGAACTTGTGTGCGAGTTAACTGTTCAAGTTCTTCAGCGAGCAAACGCATTTCTTCTACGCGTGACGAAAGCTCCTTGGTCAGCCATAGCTTTCGCTCGACGGAAACCCCTAACTCAGCCAGTGTATTAATGACGCTCTGAACGTTGTTTTCAAGTTTCTGCAGAAGTTTGGAGTCGAAGCTATCGACACCCAACTCTTTGATGTGCTGAAGAAGTGACTCTAGCTGGTCAAACAGTATCGTGCCCGCTTTTTTTCTTTCGGCTTCGCTTCTCGCACTAGAGAGTGTTTGCACAGACGATATAATACGATTACTCAATTCAGAAACCTGACGAGCTTCAATCATCGCGGGTAACGCTGAATCAACAACGTTTCTCTCTGTTTTTGCAACGAAACTGAACCCAGAAACACCAATCAATGCAGACAAAAGAACCAGTAATGCCATCACTAAAAATGAGGCGAGTAGCTTGCGTCCAATACTTGCTGTGGCTAACAACATATACCCTAAACCTTAAAAACGTTCTTCTTTACCCATGCAGAATACGCTATATTTTGCAGTGTTTCTTATCTAAAACCAATAAAACGGCAATTCATGCTATCTAAACCCTTTGCTTCTAAATGTCTTCTTTCGTTACTGGCTATCATGGCTTCTTCAGCACATGCCGATGACCCAATGAACTCAGAAAAAACGTCAGGATCTAAACCTAACAAAGAGAAAATCTGCGCCATTTATCCACACCTAAAAGATTCATATTGGCTATCGGTCAATTACGGCATGGTCTCTGAGGCGGAAAAGCAGCAGGTTGAATTAAGAGTATTAGAAGCAGGCGGATACCCAAACATTGGTAAGCAAGCCTCTCAGCTTGTGCTTTGTACTAAATGGGGTGCTGACGCCATTATATTAGGCACTGTATCTCCTGATGCTTATCACGATAATCTCTCTGATTGGGTTGGGAATACACCCGTCTTCGCCACTGTCAATGAACTAACAGTCAGTAAAGAACAGCAAAAAGTTCTAAAAGGTACTGTCGGTGTTGATTGGTATGAGATGGGATTTCAAGTCGGTGAGTTTCTAGCTAAACGGCATCCAAAAGGTTCTGGGAAAACACCCATCGCCCTGCTTCTCGGCCCTCAGTCTAGTGGAGGCACAAAGCCTGTCGCATTAGGGTTCTATGACGCAATAAAGTCGAGCGACGTGGAAATTGAGGTCAGTTACTGGGCAGATAACGATAAAGAACTGCAAAGAAACCTTGTGCAACAAGTGATTGATGAGCCTGATATTCAATATATTGTTGGCAGTGCTGTCGCAATCGAAGCGGCGATTAGTGAATTGAGAGCGGCAGGAAAAACCGAAGAAATAGGTTTGATCTCAAGTTACTTGAGTCATGGAACTTATCGAGGGTTACTACGTAACAAGGTGTTGTTTGCACCAACAGACAAAATGGTTGAACAAGGTCGATTATCCGTTAAACAAGCCGTCAGTTACTTACGCGATCAACCATATGAGATACACAGTGCACCCACTATCGAAGCACTGACACCTGCAACGCTCAAAGATCAAATTATCGCCGACTCATTGTCACCTTCTGAGTTTCGTCCGGTATTCAGTGTGAATCCTTAGTGCTATATTGGCTGAAGAACTCAAAACAATAAAAACGAAACAATCATTTAGGGAACATTCATGCAAAAAACAACGCGTACTATGCCAACGCATAAGAATATCGCTTTGGTCGCTCATGACCATTTCAAACCTGAGCTACTAAGATGGGTCAAAGAGAACAAAGAAAAACTACAAAAGCACTTCCTTTATGCAACGGGCACGACGGGTTCTCTACTCAGTAAAGAAACAGGCTTAGCGATTAAGAGCATGATTAGCGGCCCTATGGGCGGTGACCAACAACTGGGTGCGCTTATCTCTGAAGGCAAAATCGATATGATGATTTTCTTCTGGGATCCATTGAATGCCGTACCACACGACCCGGACGTAAAAGCATTGCTTCGTATCGCAAGTGTTTGGAACATCCCAGTGGCAACCAACCGCGCTACCGCTAACTTCTTATTTAACTCTTCACTGCTTGAAGAAGAAGTGGTCATCGAGATCCCAGACTACGAAGCATATCTAGCTGAGCGCACGTAATCGCACGTTAAATGTGCTCTCTACTGAACAGACTAAAAAGCCTGCATTTTATCGCAGGCTTTTTATGTCTCGTTTTTCAGACATTAAACAATTCAATCATAGACAGTGCAGTGGGTTCCTCTACTTGTCACTCCACACAGCCATCTCATTGCCACTCGGTTCAAGGAAATGGAAACGTCGTCCACCGGGAAAGCTAAATATCTCACGGTTAATCTTGCCACCAGCAGCAATAACATCACGCTCAGTTTGCTCAAGATCTTCGCTATAAAAAACCATCAGCGCTGCACCACTTTCAGCATTAGACGCAAGATCCGCTAAATAGAAACCGCCCATTAAGCCTTTAGCTTCAAAAGCTGAATACTCGGGGCCATAATCTTCGAAGACCCAACCAAACACTTGGCTGAAAAACGCCTTAGTTGCAGCGATGTCTTTCGCAGCAAATTCAATGTAGTTAATAGAGCCGTGTTCCATAGCAAATTCCTTCTGCTGTATAGCTTTTTCCTAATGATAATAGCTTACGCCCTAATTAGAATAGGTAGCGGGCTGGAAGCTCTAATCTTAGACAGTTACGTCAATTGACATCACTTTTTACGAACGACGGGGTAATCAGAACCATGCAGCTCCTGCACAAAGCCAGAACCGTCACCGCTGTGCGTGATCCATACTTTCTCTTTTGCTCGCGTCATTGCCACGTAAAACAAACGTCGCTCTTCCGCATAAGGGAAGACATCTGACGATTCCGTCAAAGCACCATCAATATGGAGTTGCTTCTTCTTCGCTGGGAATTGACCTTCGTCTACACAAAGTATAATCACAAAATCCGCTTCTTTACCCTTACTCGCATGACAAGTCATGAATTTCAGGTCAATGGATGTGAAGATCTTTTTCCAGTCTTCCAGTAGCTCTGGCTTGTGATAGTGATTGCGCCCAAGCAGCATGACAGACTTGTTGGCTTTGCCTTTTGCTTGTCGGTTCAGCTGATCGAGGATCTTCTCAATATCTTTGCTTGAGGTACTGTAAACCGCCTTCTGTTTTTGTTGCTTGAAGCTGTTCAGTTCTTTTGGCAATTGAATCGGGTTTTCTTGCACAAAGCGATTCGCAACCGCACCTAACTGATTGTTAAATCGATAAGTGGTATCGAGGTGGTGGATCGTCGAACTTTCAAACCTGTCTTTAAAGCCGGTCGTTAAATCAACATCCGCTCCAGCAAATTGATAAATAGACTGCCAGTCATCACCCACGGCAAAAATAGAAGCTTGATGCTCGGCTTTAGATTGATTACACAAGGCTTCAACCAAGGCTAAACGGTCTGGCGAGATATCTTGATATTCATCGATCATGATGAACTTCCAAGGAGAGACAAACTTGCCCTTCTCGACATATTGAGTCGCACGGCTGATCATGGTCGAGAAGTCGATATGATTCTCTTCTTTTAACGCTTTTTGCCACGCGGTAACACAAGGCCAACACAGTGATAATTCACTATTAAGACGCGTGTAGTCTCTATGATCGATAAGCTGCTGTTGCACTTCTTTCTTCGATAAACCTGATGCATTCAACTGCTCAAGCTGTTTCTCTAGCCAACCTATAAGCTTCAGGTTTGAAACGTGGCTTCCGAGTTCATCATCACCTGTTAAATAGGCGATTGGCCATTTAGATAAGTGTTTTTGCCAACGCTTGAAGTTGGTTGGCGTCATCCAATGTTTTTTCAGCCAATCAATGCACCACGCTTGGCGTTGATTATCATCCAAGGCTAAAGGAGAGATAACAACACGTTCGGTTTCAACCTGATTTAGGATCTTCAAACCTAACTGATGGAAAGTATTAACTTGCACCTTCTCTGCTGACAAACCAATTTTACTGTCGAGGCGTTGTTTCATTTCTTGAGCCGCTTCGCGACCAAAGGCAAGCAACAATAACTCTTCAGCTTGCGCTTGATGGCTTTGCAATAAGTACGCGACACGCGCTGTCAGAACACTGGTTTTTCCCGAGCCAGCACCCGCAAGAATCAAGTTATGGTCATCGTTCATCAAAACCGCATATTGCTGTGACAAGTTCAATGGAGACGACTCACATTGAGCAAACAACACTTCCCAGTTCTTTCTTTCAGTCTCTAGCCATTGCTGGTTTCGGTCAGCTTGCTTAATCTCGGTTTCAGATAGCCATGGCTGCATTCTCGCAACGCGTTTGGGCATGCGCTGAGCGGCTTCTTCCAAAGTCATATTCATGTTTTCTAAACCAGAATTGACCATATCGACCCAGACATTCACTTTAGAGTGAGGAAGAAAGGCAGGAAGTTGCTCAAGACGTGTCAATTCAGCTTCCCATTGAGGAACGTGCTCAGCCAACTGTTCACATTGTGTGTCGTGCCATTTTTGATACGC
The DNA here is from genome assembly GCF_030409755.1 of Vibrio lentus. Classification (NCBI taxonomy): domain Bacteria; kingdom Pseudomonadati; phylum Pseudomonadota; class Gammaproteobacteria; order Vibrionales; family Vibrionaceae; genus Vibrio; species Vibrio lentus. Next base: position 154,700 of record NZ_JAUFQE010000001.1, on the reverse strand, counting down.
GGCAACCGATGCTCGCGCAAATTGACGGCATTGCTCCCAAGGTAGACCTTGTACTAACCAGCTACGCTGTTTGCCATCTTGTTGATTGGCAAAAAACTGCAACGATCCCCAAAACAAGCCGCGCTTTATTGCGATCTTGCCACTCCAAATAGTAAACGGGATACGTTCTTCACTGCCAACTGAAGACAACAGTAGACGTGGACCATCAAGTTCTACCTGATGATATTCATTTTGGATAAAAAACTGTGCAGTCTTGTTAGCGCTTAGCTGCATTGGAGCGTGCTCTCTTATTGGGAATATTGAATTTATATCATGATGTTGTGAGAATTAATAATGTCTCTCATCTTATCGACGCTTTCATGACCACCTAAGGGCAATTATGGATAAGTATCAAATTCTTGTGCTTGATTTCTGTTAGGATTATGGTTTTAGTGTGTCAAGCGAGTGACTGTGGACTTTTCAGCCAGATTACGCCTCTATTGGGCGAATAAAACCATAAATTACAGTGTATTAATTCTCATCACTCTACTCGGTGTTGTGGTTCCTGCTTGGTATTATGGACAAAACACGCTGATCACACCGTTGATCTTAGGGGTTATTGCTGCCGCACTGGCTGAAAGTGACGACAGTTTTACAGGCCGCTTAAAAGCACTCACACTCACCTTCATCTGTTTTGCAATCGCCGCCTTTTCTATTGAGTTGTTGTTCGACACACCTTGGCTATTTGCATTAGGTCTTTTTGCCTCAACATTCTCGTTCATCATGCTTGGTGCGATTGGTCCTAAATACGCGAGTATCGCGTTTGGCTCATTACTTGTCGCCATTTATACCATGTTGGGTGCGCACGAAAGCACTAACCTTTGGTTTCAACCGCTTCTACTGTTAACTGGCGCTGCTTGGTACTATTTCATGTCGATGATTTGGCAGATAGTGTGGCCAATGCAACCTGTACAGCAAAACCTTGCAACCGTGTTTGACCAAATCGGCACCTACATGGGTTCTAAGGCTGAATTATTCTATCCGGTGTCTGACCTTGTTCCTCAGCCTCACCGCATCATTGAAGCGAAATTGAATGCCAGCACGGTTAATGCACTTAACATGTGTAAAGCGACTCTGCTTAACCGCTCTAAACGCGGGCACATCGACGGCCCGAGTGACCGATTCCTAAACACCTATTTCATCGCGCAAGATATTCATGAACGCGTGAGCTCTAGCCACTATCGCTACCAAGAACTGGCAAAACACTTTGAACGTTCTGATGTGCTGTTCCGTTTTAAATATCTACTAGAAGCACAAGCAACGGCGTGTAAAGAAGTCGCAAGTTCACTTAAAGTCGGCGCTGAATATCAACATGGTGATAAATCTGTACTCGCGCTGGATGAGTTAATGTCTTCACTTAACCATCTTCAGGAACAGAATAAGCCGGAATGGAAACCACTGCTAAACCAATTGAATTATCTGTTCAATAACCTCGCCACCGTTGAAAAACAGCTATCGAATATCAGTAACCCTGATGCAGAGAAATTAGAAGAAGGTGTCTTAGACGATACCAACCCACATACTTTGACAGCGATGTGGCAAAAAATCAGAGCCAACCTTCATACCGATTCAATGCTATTTAGGCACGCGATTCGTATGGCTATCACTCTTACGCTCGGTTACGGCATCATCCAAGGCTTTAACATTGAACGCGGTTATTGGATTTTGCTGACCACGCTATTTGTGTGTCAGCCGAACTACAGTGCCACTCGTCAAAAGCTTACTGCTCGTGTAATAGGCACTGTGGCAGGCTTATTGATTGGGGTTCCATTGCTTACTTTCTTCCCCTCGCAAGAGAGCCAGCTAGTCTTCATCGTGATCAGTGGCGTGATGTTCTTTGCGTTCCGCATTAATAACTACGGCTTCGCAACCGGCTTTATCACCTTGTTGGTGCTGTTCTGCTTTAACCAACTCGGCGAAGGTTATGCCGTCGTCTTGCCAAGGCTCGCTGATACCTTTATTGGGTGTGCTCTCGCAGTACTTGCCGTGATCTACGTATTACCAGATTGGCAATCAAAACGATTGCACAAAGTCATGGCGGATGCACTCGATTCCAATAAGAACTATCTGGCTCAGATCATTGGCCAATATCGTGTGGGCAAAAAAGACAACCTCAACTACCGTATTGCTCGTCGAAGCGCACATAATAACGACGCCAATCTAACTGTCGCGATCAGTAGTATGCTAGTTGAACCCGGTAAGTATCGAACGTCTGAAGACGAAAGTTTCCGCTTTCTTACTCTAAACCACGCCTTGCTTAGCTATATCTCTGCACTTGGCGCTCACAGAACGCGTATTGATGATGAAGCGACACACAAACTGGTGTTGGACGCCCATAGAGTGATACACGAGCACTTGGATGCGCTCAACGACCAGCTGTATTCTCATTGTGAGCAATGCGAAGTCAAAAATGCTTACGATCCTGAGCTTGATAAACGTTTAAGTGAGTGGAGAGAGGAAGACGAGAACTCTGTAAGGATGGTCCTACAACAATTGCACTTGATCTATCGAATGCTTCCAGAACTACACACTTTGGCCACCAAATTTGCCGTTAAAGTGAACATAGAAAAGCCTCTCGACAAGTCAAATTTAACACCAAAAGATAAAGTACTGTAAAAACAAAAAGATACATAAGTTGAATGCATAATGATCAATAGCTATATGTATAGTTTATTATACCAATACCTATAAGTAGGTATAGTAAACCAACTGCACGCCCCGACTGGTAAGGGATCAGAGAGTTTTTACTTTGTAGGAATTTTCTGACTTTGATTAACCAAGCGTTAACTTTGCCTGACAATTCTCGGACAAAAAACAACCAGAGCAATTTATAGTTGTCTTAGTTTCAAGAACCTTCAAACATCTTTTAATATTCATTTAATGTTGGTTGATTTCTTGTACCGGTAGTCTATGCTCAATAGAGCATATGGATTTGAACTAAGGTCACACTATGAATACACAACAATTTGAAGCATTTAAGCAACAGATACAGCTTCTTAGCCCTCAGCAATTGAAAGCACTACAGGGTGAAATCGATGGTAATATCGACACAGAACAGCCTTCTCTACTTACTGACGAAGAGTTAAACGCTCTAAACGATCTGTTTAATTAGTAGACAGAGATCACTATTTTAGCTTAAGTACACAGTTTCACCGTAAATTACGCCACTTCACCATTGCGCTCAAAATATCGTCAACCTAGACTCATTCCATACGTCAATCAAAGGTTCTGACATGTCGATTTCGGGGATTCAATCAGGTTATGCCATTATTCAGCAGTCAACCAATATGGCTGAAGAAGCGGCAATTGAACTGAACCAAGCCGCTCAGCACACTGCCGAATCAAATGACTTCTCCCAATCTAGCGATCTTAGCTTTAACCAAATCGAACCTGAAAAATCTCTTTCTTTAAAAGACAAAGAACCCGAACCTGTTTCATCTTCAACCGATTCACTAATAAAACTGACCCAAAGTGCCAGTTACAACCGTGTTGGCGCGAGTGTCGTTGATCGTCAAAACGAAGCCATCGGTAGCCTTCTCGATATCCATATCTGATCTATACTCACACTTAGTGTTTTTTTCCTATGCCCTGAATCCGTTTGATTCGATCACTTTTGATGCTTTTTGAATCTATAAGCACACAAACTGTAACTCATTATATCTGACGCTTGTTTCTGGTTTATTACTCGGTAGAATCAGCGCAAACTATTCTTGCAGCACAAACTTTACTTCGTACTACTTATGCCAAAACTAAATCTGCATCGCCGTGACTATGTTTCTATTTTAGGAGGCGACATCTCCGCAGACGAATTAGAAAAGAAGCTCGAACCTCATTTTGAGAAGCCAGTGAATAAACTGACTCCGAGCCCTTATCTGACTGAAAAAAACCTTACACGTCGTTGGACTGCTCTCGATAATGCAGACTCGCAGCAAGAACTGCTCGACCCTCATACTCAAAGCCAGATTCAAGCTTATGAGAAAAACATCGAGCACTTTATTGGCACCGTTAAAGTCCCTGTTGGTATATCTGGCCCTTTAAGAGTCAATGGCCTGTTTGCTAAAGGCGATTACCTAGTACCTCTTGCAACCACTGAAGCGGCGCTTGTGGCGTCTTACAACCGTGGTTCCAAGTTGATCACGGCTTGTGGTGGTGCAAGTGCAATGTTGCTCAATGAAGGCGTAACACGAACGCCCGGTTTCGCATTCCAAGGGTTAGTTGAAGCAGGACAGTTTGTGGCATGGGCAGTGACCCAATATGACCAATTCAAAGCTTTAGCGGAATCAACAACGTCGCACGGCAAACTTACCGACATTAATATCAACATCGAAGGTAACCATGTTTACTTGGTGTTTGAATTTCTAACCGGAGACGCTTCTGGTCAGAATATGGTAACTATCGCGACCAACGCGGTATTTGAGTACATCATTGAACATACACCAGTGAAACCCGATCACGCCTTCCTTGATGGCAACTTATCGGGCGACAAAAAAGCCAACACCCAGACCTTGCGAAGTGTCCGTGGTAAAAAGGTTACAGCCGAGGTCAACATCTCTGCTGAGCTTGTCGCTAAGTACCTCCACACCACACCAGAGAAGATGGTGCAGTTCGGACAAATGACCACAGTCGGTGGCGCTCTAAGCGGTACGATTGGTATCAATGCTCATTATGCCAATGCACTTGCTGCACTCTACATTGCTTGCGGCCAAGACGCGGCGTGTGTTGCTGAGTCTGCGATTGGTATGACTCGTATGGAGCTCAACAAAGAAGGTGGTTTGTACGCGAGCGTAACGCTTCCTAACTTGATGTTAGGAACCGTCGGTGGCGGTACAGGCCTACCAAGCCAAAAAGCGTGTCTCGATTTACTCGGGCTGCACGGCAATGGTAAATCACAAGCCTTAGCTGAGGTTTGTGCTGCTTTATGTTTGGCGGGTGAACTATCGATTGTGGGTGCATTCTGTGCGGGTCACTTTTCGCGAGCTCATCACAAGTTAGCGCGCTAGTTTCTGTTATAAAACCTTAAACCGACCGTTGTCACATATTGAGTGAGTTGTGTATGGATTACTTACATTTATCGCGAGTGAGCCTAAAACACCTCACTGCGCTTCATATTATGCTGAACACCCACAGCGTCACTCAAACGTCAGAGCAACTCTTTGTCAGCCCTTCGAGTGTCAGTAAAACTCTGTCTCAGCTACGTGACATCCTTAACGACGAGCTTTTCTATCGGGACGGCACCAAACTGATCCCGACTCCCTTTGCCCTGAAAGTAGCGCCCACTGTTCACGCGATTCTTTCCAGCATGAACGGGTTACTTCACCAAAAGAGTTTTACTCCTCAGGAGTATCAAGGCAGCTTTTCACTTTCGATGCGTGAAAGTACCTTCGAAGTGTTTGCCTCGAAGATCAGCAAAATCACCACTGAACTTGCACCAAAAGCCAAACTTAATATCTATTCGAAACAGGAACTTGGATTCGATGCTTTGCTCAGTGGTAAGGTCAACTTGATCCTGTTGCCACACGATATCTCTCAACCCCCAACGGATAATAAAGAGCTGGTGTGGGAAACGATTCTTCCTGATGAAATGATTTGTTTGATGGGCGCACACCACCCTCTCGCTCAGCAAGAACTAACGGTTGAAGGCTATTTAGATTACAAGCACATTGGAATCTTAGATAACGAACTGTCTAAGCCTTACTTTGAGCAAAACTTAGTGCAATGTCATAAACCTAGAGATATGGCGATATCGGTAGCGGACTTTGGCGCAGCAGCGGTGTTATGTCACCACACACCTTTCTTGTTCACTTGCTCAAAACAATGGGCTGAGCATGCCAAACAAGCACAAGGCTTGGTAAGTAAGCCGCTTCCTTTTGATTACGGAAAAGTGGCGTATAGCTTGGTGTGGAACAAGCCAAACATGAATGACCAAGCGATCAAATGGTTGTGTGACTTGTTTTTAGAAGCCTAACTCTTTTAGCATTGATGACCGAAAATATTAGGTATAAACCTCAGGCGTTTGCATTGGCCTTTGAACAATTGAGTAGAGCTTATCGTGAAAGCTCTGCATTTGTTGTTCTGTACATTTAGGCCATTCTAAGGCTTCACCAATTACCCCGTGATGTTGAAACGCATTCAGCCGAATCCGGACATCACTTGGCAATCCTTTCAAGTAATAACCAACTTGCTCTACCTCGTACTCAAGATCACTTTTGTTCGGAATGTGCAGCAAACGAACTTCATGTAACTTACCTTTATCAGCTAAGTAGTTGATGGTTTCAAATACTCGATGGTTTCCTCTACCCACCAACCATTGGTGCGTTTCAGTCTGCCATGATTTTAGGTCGATCATCGCACCATCAAGGTAAGGTAACACTTTGTCCCATCCTTGCTGCGACAACGAACCGTTACTATCAATAAAACACGTTAAGTGTGCCAATTGCGGATCGCTTTTGATCGCTTGAAATAGCTCGATGATAAACGGCAATTGCATGGTCGCCTCGCCACCCGAAATGGTAATACCACTCAAGAAGAATTGGTTGTGCCTAACCAGTTCAAGCACATCTGATACCGTCATCGTGGTGATTTTAGGGCTCGACTTATGATCACAGATATCGATGCACTGATCGCAGTTGGTACACACTACTGGATGCCACTTCACTTTGCCTTCAATAAGACTCAGAGCACTGCTCGGGCAGCCACTCACGCAATCTCCACAATGGTTGCAGTGGTTGATGGTGTGGGGATTATGACAAGTGATGCAATCGAAATTACACCCCTGTAGGAACAGCACCAAGCGATTTCCTGGTCCATCAACACAAGAAAAGGTCAGCACACGGCTGACCTTCGCTTGTTTTTCTGTCTTATTATTTTTAACCCTAGCCATTTGAGTTGTTAGATCAGAAATTTTCATAATTCACATTGTTCGTATTCGAAATACACAACACACGTTAAAGCTATTCGTATGTCGGCGACATCTCTAAGCTTGCCACACGAGGCTTACGCTCTAGTATGCCCGTATTTTTTGCAGCTTCAGCACCAAGGAAAGTGGTATTGGTGCGTGAACCTTGCTCGTCATATTTGGCAATGTCAGACAGCTTAATCATATAACCTGTCACACGAACCAAATCGTTCGATGCTACGTTAGCGGTGAACTCACGGTAGCCCGCTTGAATCGCCCCTTTACACAGGTTGAACATCGCTTCAGGGTTGGACTTCACCGTTTCGTCAATCGTCAAAATGTCACTGATGCCCGACGTGTAGAACTTATGGTGACCAGCCGTCGCACGTACGTAAGACACTGGATCCGGTTCTGTTCCGTAAGGGATGCGAACACCCGGCGTCACATCTTCATCTAGGCTGATACCACCTTGAGCGTGTAACAGAGCCTTACCTTCCAGCCCATATTTCACTTGCGAGTTTTCAACAATCTCAGCAAGCTTTTCAGAAATACGATGGCCTAACTGATTTGCTTGTTCATCGTAACCATAGCGCCCTGCTTTGCCTTCTTTTTCCATTAAGATGTTAACCGCCTCAGCCATGCCATAAATACCAAACATTGGCGCAAAGCGATCTTCTTCAATTAAGCCTTCTTTGGTTAAGAAGCCTTCGAAGAAATTAGACTCTTCATGTAAGAAGCGACTACGTGCATTCATCAATTCGATCATGATGCTGCTGTAGTTAGGTAGTACTTGCTGTAAGAAGTCTACGCTGTCTTCAGATTTCAGAGCTACTTGCTTCAGGTTCATACGTACTAGCGTGTTTGAACCGCCCGCCAGAGGCAAAGAGTTGTAGCAACTCACGATGCCAAAACGCTTATCTCCGTAGGCAGCGGCGTGTGCAGGATAATTGGCAATGTGCGGCTTGCTGCATTCACAGATATTGCTCGCAGCGTGACGAAGCAGATCATCTGGTGTGACTGCAGGGTCGTACATAAAGGTTAAGTTAGGTGCGATCTGCTTGAGTTCAGCATCCACACGTAAAATAGTGCGACATACAATGTTGTCACTAGGGCCAATATTAACGTGCATGAAGGCATCTGGCAGCGTGCGATCCAGCATGATCCAGAACAGCTTCAGCTTTTGGTATACCTGCTCATCCGTCAAACCGCCAACAAAAGGCATCAACACATCGTCCAACTGGCCTAAGTAAACCGGAATTGAAGTCACTGACGGAACGTGATGATAAAGGATGGTGAGCATGTTCAATGCTTCGTCGAAATTAGTTGCCGCGCTAAGCTCTAAATACTTGGAGCCTTGATGTAAGTATTTAGAATAATCAGGAAGCACATAGCGCGGCTTAAATGGGGCGTGACCTTCAAACATGTCACACAGCACACCTTGTTGTAAGGCTTGCTCTACTTCATTGCTTACCGGCATATACGGCAGGCTGGCTTCAGCTTCTAAGGCAAGATAGCTCGACTTCTGTTTTGGGGACAGGTTGGCATCTGAAATGATATTACTAAAGCGTTGTTGTTGATCTGAAAGTGATGAAGAAGTAGATGACGCAGATTGGTGGCTCATGATTAAACCCTTAATATTCTTATGGGCTTATTTTATATCTCACACTTATATTTCCACTAATGAAATGTATGCAAGTCTACATTTCCAAAATGGAAAACACTATTTGTAACTTGGTAATTTGTGAATAGATAGCTTGTAAATTGGCCATTTGAAAGTTAACGATGGTTGTTTATCGATGATTGTCGTTGGGAAAACTATAAATTAACGGTAGAGCAAAATTTATGGTGGGAAGGGAAAGAGTGAGCAGAAGAGGTTAGGCCCTTTGATTGAACCGTTTAGTTTAAAACGCAGCATGTATAAATAGAAAACCCACATAACGGATCCAAAGATCGTTGATGTGGGTTTAGTCAATTAAGCGTGAGTGCGGTTATCTGATCAGCTATCTATACGTCAACTGCAGATACGTCAACTAAAGACAAGTGAACTATAGATGAGGAACCACTTGTTTACGGCCTACACCCATCAGTACCTTCAAAGTACCTTGTGGGGTGTCGATTGAAAACGGTGTTGAGACTTCAACAATCGAAAAACCTGCTGCGCTCAATACATTCTGGGAGCGTTGTTCGCTGACCCCAAAATCTTCGCTGTCGTTTTCTAAGTACCAATCCCAGTGTACAAAAACCCCATCGTTTTCTAACAGAGTATAAATTAGGCTGACCGTATCTTGTAGGTTCGGAATAAAACCACATACCGAAGAAGCTACCACTAAGTCAAACTGATTTCTGAATGCTGGGTGTTGGGCTGCAAGTCCGCGCGATAAGATATCAACGACAGGCTCTACATTAGACAGCTCTTTTTTATCTAACTCTTCAATCATCCCTTCTGAGATATCGAGAGCGATGATCTCTTTTGCAAAAGGAGATATTTTCTGGCTGAGTAATCCTGTACCACAACCAAAATCAAGGACACGGGTTCCGTTCAAATCAACGAGCTGTGTTAACTGGTCAAATGCGGACTGTGCGAATACAGCAGTAGCGGGATCGTTATCCCAATCAGGTGCGTACTCGTCCCATTGTTTCGCCATCATGGCCTCCATCTTTACTTCTTGTAGGTTCGGAACGCCCCCAGAATAAACCAAATTAGTCAATTCGTCATAGAGTTATCATGCAAAGATGGACTATTTCTAAGATAGTCAGCACAATATTCAGATAATATGCACCGCCACCCGCTCAATATGGAAATGAAATGAACCTTTCTCAAGTCCAAGCCTTTTGTTCTGTTGCTGATTTAGGATCCGTCTCTGAAGCTGCTCGACAGCTTGAATGCAACCGAACCAAACTGAGCATGTCGATCAAAGCCTTGGAAAAAGAGTTAGATGTCGAATTGTTTGTTCGAAGCGGTAACCATGTCGAGCTGTCTGAAGCAGGCAAAGCTATCTACAAAGATTGCGAAGGCATGTTGGTAACGGCAGCACGCATTAAGCAAACCTGCTTACATGTTTCGGGAGAATTCAACGCAGAGATTTGGATCGCACGCGACGATTCCCTACCCGATGAAATGTGGCAAAGTTTATCGCACGCCCTAAACAACAAATACCCTTCCACTTCTTTCAACTTCGTTCTCGCGTCTAGTGGCGACTTGGCTAATCTTGTCGAAACTCAGCAAGTTGATTTTGCGTTTGGTGTCGATTACGAGCGTGTCGACGACCCAAGAATTATCTACAACCCACTCGGCAAGATCCGAATGATGTCAGTATGTAAGAAAGGGCATGATTTGAGTGCGATGCGAAGAGTGTCGGATGAAGTACTAAGAAATTCGATGCAAGCGACCATGGTTTATCTTAATGAAAAAGATAACCCTGAGCTTGAGCCCTTCTCTCGCCGATACATTGGTTTTTCTAGTTTCGATTTTATGTTGGATACGATTCTACGAGAAGATGCATGGGGCGTAATGCCTGAGCCATTGATACGCCATTTATTGCGTGAACAAGAACTGGCTGTGATCAAGCACACTTATGGCCTGACTCAAGAAGACTACTGTATGTTTACCGCGGCAGGTATGGCGGAACACCCAGGTATGAATTGGTTAGCGGATCAGATCAGCGATTACTTGTTTGATTTCTAAAGTGTCAGATAATGTTCTATCTCGACACTTAAATTCATCTAACAAATAAAAAGCCCTCTCTTTAGAAGACCATCACGTGATCCACTAAATAACGTCCGTCTTCTTCAACCAGCACCATTTCTGCCACAAACTCGCCTTTCGCAATGGAATACGCTTGTTTCCAAACAAAGGCGATGGAATCGGAGCGTCTGAATAGCGCAACTGGCTCACGTTCAGCAAAAAAGCCATTACTGTGCTGATAATGATGACAAACCTTTTCCAGATACTCAGGTGTCACAATATCCTTCATGCGCTGAGTAAAGTCTCGGCAGTGCTGAGCATGGTCAACCTTGGTTGAACCGTCCATCAAATTGTCCATGATCGGGTTAGCAATCGCCCACAACTCACTATCGTTGAGATCATCAAATTTCATCTTCATCCATTCCTTTTCAAGTTCAACTCAGCTCTACGCCCAAGGTTCAAACCGAAGTTTAAGGTATAAGGTTTCAGTGCGATTTCTGTAACCTTAACAGCCTAATCCTTTACACAGCTAGGCTATGAGACCTTCACAACCTATGTGTTTTACTAATCATAAACCATTTAACACCAGTTTCACATTTCCTGAAAAACAGTCATCGTCAACTTTACTGACACCTGAATTTGTCGTTAAGCCATTGAATTGTAACAACTTGAATATAAAACGAGTTACCGACATATAAACGTCATCAGATAAAGTTTGTAAAGCTAGCTCAATATTAGAACAATGAAGTTATCAAAAACATCTGGAAAATATTATGTGTGACAGGAAAAGCCAAAACGAAAACCGAGTACTATTGTTCTCAGCCCTTTTAGCATCAGGCTTCGCAATTGGCGGATTGGTGTTGGGTCTTCTCGTTGGCTCTCTAGTCATAGTATTTGACGGTGTCTATTCTCTTATCAGTTTACTGTTAACTTTATTGTCACTAGCTGCTTCGAAATACATTAATCGCCCATCAGACAGAGAGTTCCCGTTCGGTCGAGCCATCATTGAGCCAATCGTAATCGCGATTAAAGCGATTGTGATTCTGCTTGTGGTCGGTTATTCGCTTTACTCTGCGATTGGTGCTCTGATGACAGGGGGTCGTGAAGTCGATGCTTCTATCGCAACTCTGTTTGGTATTTTCAACGTATTGGGTTGTGGTTACGCTTGGTGGTACATCGCTAACAAGAGCAAACGTATTTCTTCAGGTTTGATTCAAGCTGAGTCAAAACAGTGGCAAATGGATACGCTTTTGAGTGTGGCAGTTACGGCCGGTTTCGTTGTTGCTTGGTTGGTGGCTTACTCTCCGTTTGCTGAATACGCGGTATATGCCGACCCAATGATGATGTTGCTGATGTCTTTCTACTTCATCAAAGTGCCGTTCGACATGTTGCGTGAAGCAATGCGTGAACTACTAATGATGTCGGCAACCAAAGATATTTGTGACGCGGTAGATAAGAATGTTGTCGCTGTGGACAAAGATGCGGATCAAGATTTGGAGCTAATGGGTGTGACTAAGGTTGGTCCTGAATTAAGAATCAATGTTGATATTCATACCAACGACCAACAAGCGATTGCGGTCGATGACATTGAACGCACGCGCCGCCAACTTAAGCGACGCCTATCTAAGATGCCTTATGAGCTTCAATTGAACCTCAATATCGCGAGCTAAGAGCATTATCTCTTAAGTTGAACACTCAAGACTGAACCTCTTCAGAAGCCGACGCCTTAACCGTCGGCTTTTTGTCTCTGGTTACCCACCAGCAAGCCAGTGAACCAATCGTCACCATACAAACGCCCTGCCAAAAACTCATGCTCAATGACAAACCTAGAATCATAGAAGACAGTAAGGTCGCGAAGATTGGCGTAAAGTAAGACATGGTTGCAAGAAACACCATATTCCCCCCCAGAATCGCCGTGTTCCAAAGCGCGTAACCAGCCCCCATACAAGCCCCAGCAAGCACTAAGTCAATCGCAGCACTTGAAGTCATCACCATGCCGGTTTCATCACTCAATGCGTATTTGATCCACAGAGTGACCGCAGTAGCGATAAAGAAAAGCACAATCGCATTCTGCCCTTTAGCAACGCGTTGGGTGTAATTGCAATATACCGCCCAAATAATCGCGCCGAAGAATGCCATCGAATAAGTTTTAGGGTTGGTCGCAATATTAGCCGCGATTTGATCAACAGAAAGCCCCTGATCGCCGCTGATACTCCAAGCCACGCCAAAGAACGCCAAGACGATACTTGGATAAACCAACCAGTTGATCTTTTTGTCACTCAACAGTACCGCAAACAACACCGTTAGTGCAGGCCATAGATAGTTGACAACGGCCATCTCTAAGGCTTGATGTCGGCTATTTGCCATTCCTAAAGCCAGAGCTAGGAAGATTTCGTAGCAAACGAATAAGGCACCACCGATCATCAAATACGATTTAGAGAAGCGCGACAGTTTAGGTAGACCCATAACACAGACTAACAACAGTGAGCTCACTGTATAAAGACTTGCAGCACCACCAATTGGGCCCAGTTGTTCTGACACACTACGAGACAATGCAATTAAGCAGCTCCATAGTAAAATGGCAGCAATGCCGTAGCAGCTATGGCGATGAGATTTCAGCACGCCTCTTCCTTCTTTTTATTGTAATTAGGTAATCAAAGCGAGCTTAAGCAAAGGTAGGCTTAAACACCACTATCGATAAGTTGCAGTAAGTAAAAATAAGTAGCCGAGCACATAACTGTACTCGGCTATCAATCATTTACTCAAAAATCTAAAAGCAGTTAGTAATTAGCAATTAGCTGTTATGCCAACAAAAGTGCTTGTAGATCAGCCAGAGACTTAACCTGATAATGAGGGTTAATTCCTGCTGGCGTCGCTTTCTCTTGGCTATTCAACCAACAAGTCTCAATACCAAAATCCAAGCCACCTAAAATATCAGAGTGTGGGTTGTCCCCGACCATCAATACTCTTTGCTTTGATGGCAATCCAATTAGCTTGTGTGCATGTTCAAAAATTTCCGCGTCTGGTTTAGCGACACCGACTTCCTCAGAAATGATCACATGGTCAAAGTAGTCTGTCATTCCTGTTCGTTCCAAACGGATTGACTGCAGCTCTGTGAAACCATTGGTGATAATGCCCATGTTCACTTTGCCTTTTAACGACTCCATCAACTCTTTTGCACCAGGAAGCAGAGAACAGATGTCTGCCATTGCGGCTAAAAAGGCACTGTTTAGTGCTGCCGTTGTTGTCTCTAACTTTGTTGCCCAGCTTTCAAAACGCGCGTGCTTCAGTTGTGCCGCTGTAATACGGCCATCTTGGTAATCGACCCATAACGGCAAATTAACCTCTTGATAAACTGAATAATCCTGTTCGCTAAAGTCCACGCCAAAACGGGAGAACATCAGCTTCATTCCTTGAAAAGCATCAAAGTGGAACAAGGTTTCATCTGCATCAAAGAATATCCAATCGTACTTCATTTTATGTCCTATTATTCGCGCGGTTGAGCAGTGCTTGTATTTATTTTCTCATTGCCTCAAAGGCCAGATGTGCATTCTACTATCATTTTTGTGAGCCTGAATATAGTTCTAAGAATTTATAGAAAACAAGCAACAAGTCATGATGTATCGCAAATTTTGTCACATATTAAACCAATACCATACAAGAAATACACTTAAGTACCGGGAGGTACCATGAAGCACTTCTTACCGTCATCCGTCATGCTCACCCCATTCCTTGTTAAGTATTATGATGAAGAACCAGAAGACACCTCTGACGCCTTAGATACCGATGAGTCTCAACAACCACAAATTGGAGCTAACGATGACTCACGCAAACCATCGACACAAACTGAACTTGAACCGACGTTGAGTGAATAGCCTTTACTTTTCATGACTATGGAACGCCATTCTGTTCTTAAATCAATCAATCGTTCGCTTTCCATTACTGACAATAAACACATAAGAAAACCATAAAAACGATTGCTATATGAGCCCTATCACAACGCATAATCACAAAGTGGTAGTTCGGAATCAAAGTTGTTCCAGATCAATGGTCGACCAGTTGATTGCCGACAACATGTAGGAAATTAAAAAATCATAATTAACGGAGTTTTCCAATGTCTACTGCATTTTACATCCCTACAATCAACTTCATGGGTACTGGCTGTTTGAAAGATGCTGCTGATAGCATTCAGTCTCAAGGCTTCAAAAAAGGTCTGATCGTAACGGATAAGATCCTTAACCAAATTGGTGTGGTTAAACAGGTACAAGACCTACTTAGCCAACGCGGCGTGGACGCAGTTGTATTCGACGGCACTCAACCAAACCCAACCATCACGAACGTGAACGATGGTCTTGAATTACTGACTGACAATGATTGTGATTTCGTTGTTTCACTGGGTGGCGGTTCTCCACACGACTGTGCAAAAGGTATCGCGTTAGTTGCTTCTAACGGCGGCAAGATTGCTGATTACGAAGGCGTTGACCAGTCTGAAAAGCCAATGATGCCTCTAATTGCTATCAACACCACGGCTGGTACAGCTTCTGAAATGACGCGTTTCTGCATCATTACTGACGAAGCTCGTCACATTAAAATGGCTATCGTTGATAAGCACACAACACCACTTATCTCAGTAAACGATCCTGAGTTGATGCTTGCTAAACCTGCATCATTAACGGCTGCAACTGGCATGGATGCGTTGACACACGCAATCGAAGCTTACGTTTCTATCGCAGCAACGCCAATCACAGACGCAGTAGCGATTAAAGCAATTGAACTTGTGCAAGCACACCTTAGAACAGCCGTAGCACACGGTGAAGACATTGAAGCTCGTGAGCAAATGGCTTACGCACAGTTCATGGCTGGCATGGCATTCAACAACGCTTCTCTTGGCTATGTTCATGCAATGGCGCACCAATTGGGTGGGTTCTACGACCTTCCACACGGTGTATGTAACGCTATCTTGCTACCACACGTTCAACGCTACAACGCGCAAGTTTGTCCAGAGCGTCTACGTGATGTTGCAAAAGCAATGGGTGTGAATGTTGAAGGCATGACTGCAGAGCAAGGCGCAGAAGCCGCTATCAATGCGATTGTTCAACTAGCAAATGACGTGAACATCCCAACGGGTATCGCGCAACTGGGTGCTAAACTAGAAGACATCCCGACTTTGTCTGACAACGCACTAAAAGACGCTTGTGGTTTCACTAACCCTAAACAAGCGACTCACGAAGAAATCTCAGCGATCTTCGAAGCGGCAATGTAATCTAGCGACAAGTTATTCGAGCTAGAAACATGCGGCTCTTGCTAAAAATAAACAGCTAACACAAACGGGCTCACCTTCTGAGCCCGTTTTTTATCTGTCCAATCCCTTTCAAATATTTCTCTTCCCTACTCCCAAGAGCCGCTAATCAATAGCGACTCACCACTAAAAAGTCGCATTGTTGCGATCGCTTGGTTATAGTCAAACTATTGATATATAGAATGACAAACAGGTTCCATTGAGTCGTTGGATAGTTAGCACTTCATTATTAGCTTCACTCGTTGCCCACTCCGCTCAAGCAGAGGAACAAAATGAGTGTCACAGTCAACCGTTAGAAGACGCCCCAGTCGAAAAGGCCTACCACTACCTGAACAGTAAATTTTGCCAACCCGCATTATGGTTTGACAGTTTCTTTGTCGATGACCGCATTACCGAAGATGCTCGAGCGGGCACTTCTGTCCGTTGGTACAACGATTTTATCTATTCAGAAGGTGGCGATGTAGATTACTCAACCAAGCTCAACGCACGCTTGCACTTGCCCTTTGTCAGTAAGCGCTTGAAGTTAATCTATGAATCGGTTGGCGATGAAGAGTTCTTGGATTTCTTTCCACAAGATTCAGAGGAATTAGAGAGCGCACTCGGCCTACGTTACGATGCTTATGCCAAGGGTTACAGTAGCTTCAACATTAAAGCGACACTGCGCCCACGTATTGAAGCTCGTTATCGCTTTACCTACCCTCTCACCACCGATGCCGTATTCAGGTTGACCCAACGTGTGTATCAAGAAAAGCAAGAAACCGGAGAGATCACCGATATCGATTTTGATCTTTCTTTGAGTGATGACTTTTTAGCACGATGGTCGAACTTTGCAGGTTATAACGACAATCTTAAAGGCTGGGAGTACGGTACGGGGCTAACTTTGTATCACTACCTTTCTCAAGACCAAGCTCTGCAATACAGCGCCACTATCACAGCAACCAGCGAACCATATAACCACTACGAATATTCACAAGTGTCGATAACCTACCGAGAAAACGTTTGGAAAGAGTGGTTGTTCTACGAATTGATTCCGCACTATCAATGGGAACGAGAGCCCTATGAAAAACATACCGAAGAAGCCAACATCACCCTTAGGCTTGAAGTCTTGTTCAACAATGTCTAGTGGAACAGTATCTAGTGAGTGTTTGTGAGATTTGGGCATCGTTAGATAGGAAACGAGACACAAAAAAGCACATCATGTGATGTGCTTTTTCAGTTCTATATAAAGCTTAATCTGTAATATTAACCTTTGTAGTTTCTTACTCGTGCCGCTTCTGCTTCACGCTTGTCGACGACCGTTTTACCGATTGGCGCCAATGAGATAACCGCGAGCTTAAGGTGCTGAATCGCAAACGGAATACCGATGATAGTAATGAAACACGCTACTGCTGACATGATGTGACCAATCGCCAACCAGATTCCAGCAAATAAGAACCAAATGATGTTACCAATCAGACCAAGCGGGCTGGTACCGATGTCAGTTTCATTGGTCAATTCATCACGTGAAATCGCTTCTTGACCAAATGGGAAGAATGAGAAGTTACCCATTACAAAACACGCTCTACCCCATGGAATCCCAACGATGGTGAGGAATGCGAGCAGTCCGAAGAACCACCATGCCAATCCCATAAATACGCCACCAAATAGAAACCAAATGATGTTTCCTATTGTTCTCATGTTGTCTTCTCCAAATCTTTGAATGCTGTTTATTTCATATGCCGAATAAGGCAATACTTGTTCTAATTGGTTCATTATTATTGAGTCTTTATGAACCGCTTATGAATCGCCTACATTTTCTGTGATTGATACACACCACGAAACGCCAAATCCGCATAGGGATCATCGATTTTATTTGATACCATGTTCGTAGATTTTTAGTATCACAAAGCTAAACAGCTACAACAACTAATTTAAGGCCGAATTTATGAACAACACTGAGCAACCTAAAAAGAAAATGAAAAACTGGGTGCCAATCGTCTTCTTCGGACTTCTCAGCACAGTGCCTGTATTCATGTTTTTAGTCGACGTGTACATCAACCAATACATGTAACGAGCCCCCGCCATCCTATCGGCGTAAAAATGAATACAGAAAACAATTCCTGTATTCATTTCAGTTAACTCACTTCTGCTGTAATCAATTCAACTCTTCTACGATCAAATCAACTCTTAGTTAATTAAATCAGCTCTTCGTTAATAAAGTCTAGAATGTCGATCAGCTCATGATCTGGCAAGTTTAGTAAGTTATCACCCACATACCATTCAATCTTACATTGGGTTGGCAGTTCGCTGATCGCTGGGTTTCCTATCCAAACCTTGTGCTTCTTAGCTATATTGTCGCGCAGGATAATGCCATCCTCAAAACTCACCGGTAAATAGAGGTGAAGCATGTTTACTTGGGGTTGCTGCGGGTTCACTTTGAACTGCGGGTAATCTTGTAAGATTTGATAGATTTGCTTGGTACGCTCATACAATGCTGGCATCAACTCAATCCGTTGATCAAACTGCATTGCTGCCGAAACCACGTAAGGCGTGCGATGATAAACATTTCCGCCCTGACGCTTCATCCATGCCGAAGCTTTTGCTACGAAAGCCTTATCACCTAGTAGGAGTGACCCCCCAAGACCGTTTAACCCTTTGTAGAGCGAAACATAAGCTGTATCGAACCCCTTAGCAATCTCGCTATATGGCTTTTGATAATACGCGCCGCACTCCCACAAACGAGCACCATCCATATGCAGATGAATCGATTGTTCTTTGCAGTACTGCTTTATTGCTTCAAGCTCTTCCCACTCAGGCAGCTGACCACCAATCTCTCGCATCGGTAGTTCATACAATGCCGCGGCAATCTCATCAGGCCAAGCCTTTAAGTCATCGACATTCCAAGTGCGAAATACATTACCAACCGGAAGTACATTGAAACGGTTCTGGAGCTGATACCCTTGGCGTTCATGGCGCATAATATGGCTGGATTCATGCATCGCTACTACTGGGTTTCTTTTCTCTTGGCAGGCAATTTCTAATGCTGTGGGTTGGTTCATGGTGCCGGTAATCACAAACACGGCGGCTTCATAACCAAGCAGCTCTGCGACCTTATTTTCAAAGCTCTCGATAAACTCGCCATCACCGTAGGTGTCGTGCGCCACATCATGTGTTTCGCACCATTCAGCCATTTGTGCGAAGGTTTGGGCTGGTGTTGGATCGAAGTGACCAGAAAGCAGCAAATTACATTGTTGACGCAAGTTCGTGCTCATACCTTTTCCTTTATTCATTGTCGTTCTATGTAGGGTGATTGAATTATTTACGTTAGCCTTCAACGGTGACATAAAGTACACCTATTCGCTTTTATTATTAGCGAATAATTAGTTTTACTCAGTCATCGGCTGCGTGTGCCGGAAATACTCAAATTGACGGGTGTTTTATATAATTAAGTCCTTAAAAACACGCGCTTCTAACTAGATAAGTATGGGCTAATTCGTTGTTGTTCAACCATTCTTCTATTATTGTATATCTATAATTCCAATAAATATTATTCGTTAATGGACAAAGAGGGCTATATGTCGAAAAATCGAGTCTTGGTGCTATTCGCCCACCCTTCTCAGCATCGCTCTGAAGCGAACAAACCCTTATTTGAGCAAGCCAAGCGTATTGAAGGCGTCACTTGTGTCGATCTTTATGCTGAATACCCGACCTTCAAGATAAATATCGATCGTGAACAGAAACGCCTGTTGGACCATGACATCATCATTTTTCAATTCCCACTATATTGGTACTCAACACCCGCGATTCTTAAAGAGTGGCAAGACCTCGTCCTAGAATACGGATTTGCTTACGGCACCGACGGTAATGAACTGCAAGGCAAAAGCTTGTTATGCAGTATCACCGCTGGCGGCAAAAAAGAGGCTTATCAAACTGACGGTTATAACCACTTCACCATCCGTGAACTGCTTCACCCGATCGAACAAACGGCGTCTTTGTGCGGCATGAACTACTTGGCCCCATTGGCTTTGTTTGGTTCACGGACTGCGTTAGAAGAAGGCCGAATTCAAGATCACGTAAATAGCTACAAATCGCTTTTAGAGGCTTTTGTTGCGGGCGAAGTCGACCTTAAAAAGGCAAGCAAGGCTGAAAAGCTAAACCATTACGTCGATGAAATGATGAGCAGAGGTTAGATCATGACAGGATATTTTCTACAAGCATTTATCTATTTGCTCGCGGCAGTCATCGCCGTCCCTATCGCCAAGAGGCTTGGCCTCGGCTCTGTGCTTGGTTACCTGATTGCCGGTGTGGTGATTGGCCCAATCATCGGCTTAGTGGGTGAAGAGACCACGACCATTCAACACTTTGCCGAATTCGGTGTGGTGATGATGCTGTTCTTGGTCGGGCTTGAGCTTGAGCCGAAGATGCTTTGGGCAATGAGAAACCGCCTTATGGGGCTCGGCGGCCTACAAGTTGGTGGTACTACCGCGATTGTAATGGGGATTGCCCTGTTCTTTGGACAACCTTGGACGATCGCGCTGACTATCGGTTTGATCTTCGCACTGTCATCTACCGCGATTGTTCTCCAAACCTTTAATGAGAAAGGGCTCTCCAAGACAGAAGGCGGCAAGAATGCTTTCTCGGTCTTACTGTTTCAAGATATTGCCGTCATCCCTATGTTGGCGTTTATCCCTCTATTGGCGTTGCCAGAATTAATCGAAGCTGCACAAAGCGCAGTAGCTTCGGCTTCTGATCACCATGAAGAGTTGAGTCTGGTTGCTGGCCTACCCGGCTGGGCTTATGGCCTAGTGATCACTGCATCGATTGCGATTGTTGTGGTCGGCGGACACTTCTTGAGTCGTCCACTGTTCCGCTTTGTTGCGAGCTCAGGCCTACGTGAAATCTTTACTGCAACCGCACTGATGTTGGTGATTGGTATTGCGGCACTGATGAGCCTAGTCGGCCTGTCACCCGCTTTAGGTACCTTCCTTGCGGGTGTGGTTTTAGCGAACAGTGAATTCCGCCACGAACTTGAGTCTAATATCGACCCGTTTAAAGGGCTTCTGCTTGGCTTGTTTTTCATTACTGTCGGTGCGGGCATCAACTTTGATGTTCTATTCAACGACTTTGGTTTGATAATTGGCCTCACTCTTGGCGTTATGCTACTTAAAGCCTTGGTGTTATTTACATTGGCGCTGATCTTTAAAATCAAAAATAGTGACCGATGGTTGTTTACGTTGAGCTTGGCGCAAGCCGGTGAATTCGGTTTTGTACTACTTAGCTTCTCGGCTCAAAACCACGTATTGCCTGCTGATATAGTCCAAACTCTGTCGCTGGTTGTTGCTCTTTCAATGTTCCTGACACCAGGCTTATTCATTCTATTTGATAAAGTGATACTTCCTCGTTACGAGCAAAAGTCTAACGACCGAGAAGCCGATACTATCGAAGAGAAGGGTACGGTGATCATTGCTGGTATTGGCCGATTCGGTCAGATTGTTAACCGCTTATTGGTGTCGAATGATGTCAATACTGTGGTTCTGGATCACCAAGCTAACCAAGTCGATTTATTGCGCTCCATCAATATCAAATCTTACTTTGGTGATGCAACTCGTCATGACTTATTGCATACCGCAGGAATCGAAGAAGCGGCAATGCTTGTCGTCGCTATCGATAACCAAGACTCAAGCGTTGAATTGGTGAAGTATGTTAAACACACCTACCCTAATGTGAAAATCTTAGCGCGTGCATTCGACCGTGGTCACAGTTACCGCCTACGAGAAGCTGGTGCAGATTCTGTAGTCTCAGAAACGTACCACTCGGCACTCGAAATGGGCGCAGAAGCCTTACGTTCTTTAGGGCACCACCCATTCTTCGTTGAACAGCAAAAATCAACGTATCAACGTGTTGAGAGCCGTAAGTCTGAAAAACTCTACCAAGCTTGGTCTGACGCTGAAGAGAACCCACGCTACGACAACAACTACCGACAAATCTTCATTCACCTTGAAGAAGCAATGAAAGAAGACATGAAGAAGGACCGTTCAGACAAGCACTCACGTTCAGAACGAGGTTGGACACCACCGCCAAAAGGTTATGCCGACGGCTTTGAGGAAGAACAATCCTAACCAAGTCTAAATACAAGGTTAAGCAACCATTCAAAAAGCGGCTTATAAGCCGCTTTTTCTTCGCCTAACCCACGCGAAGTGCCCTATCTGTACGAAGAACGGATGCTGGAATCGGTAATCCACAACATTTATGTGATCTACCTATAATTTTTAATTTCTACTCACATAGCAAAAATGAATTCATTTTTTACATTATTGAAACATTCCACCCTTGCATAAACCACACTATAAAAATGGCTATATATGCACTCCATCTAACCATTCGAACATCGAGTCGATTTATAGCGACCACTCTCTAAGGCTTGAATTACATTGCATATATCTAAACTCGCCTCACAAGCTGCCATCAAAACATTCACAGAACCAATAGTTAACGCTCAGCATTCACAAATTCAAACCGTAAAAATTAACACAAACGTTTCAAAGTATGTCTATCGTTACAATTTGTAACGTATGCCAGTTGTCGGTATAGTCCTGCACTTCAAAAAGTGAGGCGGTTGCGCTCACCTTAAAGGAGATAATAATAATGATTACTAATGATGCTGTAATAATGGGCATGTTAGCTGTTATTCTTGGCGGTGTTTTTATCACGGAAAGTAGCCAAAATAGCGCACTGAAAAAATTCTACTCGTTCGTTCCGGGTCTATTGCTCTGTTACTTTGTTCCCTCATTGCTGAACAGCTTCGGTATCATCGATGCGTCAAACTCAAAGCTATACTTCGTTGCAAGTCGCTACCTATTACCGAGTGCACTCGTTCTTCTGATCATCTCAGCAGATCTTCGTAAAATATTTGGCCTTGGTTCTAAAGCCGTCATCATGTTCCTAACTGGTACTGTTGGCATTATCATTGGCGGGCCTTTAGCGATTCTAATCATCGACCAAGTTAATCCTGATCTTGTATCTGGCGATGTATGGCGTGGCCTTACAACTGTGGCAGGTTCTTGGATTGGCGGCGGTGCAAACCAAGCAGCAATGAAAGAAGTGTTCGAGGTTGATGACCAATTATTCTCTGCAATGATTACGGTTGATGTTATCTGTGCGAACATTTGGATGGCCGTGTTACTTATCATGGCAGGTCGTCAGAAGAAGATTGATGCATGGTTGAAAGCAGATACTTCATCTATTGAAGAGCTAAAAGAGACGGTTTCTAAATACCAAGAAGAGAACGCTCGCCCAACGACCACAACTGATCTCATGAAGATCACGGGTATTGCGTTTGGTCTTACCGGCCTAGCTCACTTATTCAGTGACCTAATCGCACCTTGGATCTCGACCAACGCTCCAGAACTTGCGAAATACAGCCTTACATCAGGCTTCTTCTGGTTAATCGTAATGGTGACAACGTTCGCGCTCATCGCTTCATGCTTCAAATCAACACGCAGTCTTGAGCACAGTGGCGCATCAAAGGTAGGTTCAGCGTTTATCTACATTCTAGTTGCAACCATCGGTATGCAAATGGATGTGACGGCTATCTTAGACAACCCAGGCTACTTCTTCATTGGTATCACATGGCTAACTATCCATGCCATTCTAATGATTGTGATGGCGAAGCTTATCCGTGCACCACTGTTCTTCATGGCTGTCGGTAGCCAAGCTAACGTTGGCGGTGCAGCATCGGCTCCTATCGTAGCTGCAGCATTCCACCCAGCATTAGCTCCGGTAGGTATCCTAATGGCGGTACTTGGTTACGCTCTAGGCACATACGGCGCCTACATCTGTGGTCTCATCATGCAGGCTGCTGCGGGTTAATAAAAGCGCTTCAATGCAGTAACACAAAAGGCTGAACGATCATCGTTCAGCCTTTTTCATTTCTACTCTTCCACTCTTAGATTAATCAAACAAAGACGCCAGCTTATTTTCCACCACAGGGCTGATATTAAAACTCAACATAAAATCCGGACGTGTCTTTTCATCTTTCTCAATATAATAGTTCGCTTCAATGCCGAACTTCCAAGGACGTCCATTCAACACCGTTGTTTTAGTGACACTTATATTTAGTGGAACTTCTGCCTGATCCTTATTCCAGTCATATGAGAATGTCGGCGCAGAGCCAATCGTCCAACCTCCTCCTAAGATCTCAACCCAAAAAACTTGTGTCGATGTCTTGTTGATTCGAGTATCAGAATGGTCGGCTCCGTCTCCAGAAACACCATATAAGTGGTTTGGGAACATACCTACAACTCGCTCACTACTCGCCTTCCCGACCATAAACTCTGGCCCGACAGCAAATTGATCAGCCGTTAAGTCATTACTTCCCGTTGGCAAAGAAGCAAAGAGACCGAAAGCGACAATAGTCCCACCTTCCATTTTAGGCGCATAAGCTAAATCAAATGAGATGTCAGTAACGCCTGACTGATCCATATGTTGGGAACTTGTTGACATATCCATATTGAAATCATTCTGAACATAAGAGATAGCGGGGCGGAAGATGACTTTGTCGCCATTATCCATTGGAAACGGCAATGTCGGCTGTAATACAGTCGCGAAAGCATCCCCTCCACCATCGTAACCACCTGAATACTGGAGCTTTAAATTAAGGCTAGCGTAAGCTGTGTTTGGGTTTGCAAGTTCCTTTGCGGCCTGTTCTGCCGCTTGATCGCTTTCAGATTTCGAAATGTCGACCTTAGCGCTAGCAAAATTCGGCGTTAATAATAGTCCAGTTATTATCAGTGCAAGTGGTTTACAAGCCATGAGCCCTCTCTTCAATAGTAAAACAATAAGGTGTAACTGCTTATTGAGTATTTTAGAGATTACCGAAAGGGAAAATAGCCATTAAGTGACAGAGGTAATTTAGTTGAGAAGAGAGAGCTTAAATACAAAAATGCCCCAAATCTCTTTGGGGCATTTTCAAATAATCAGGAAGCGAGGGAGTGTTTACTCCTTTAGCTTATTCCCAATCAAGGATTACTTTACCAGACATACCAGAGCGCATCATGTCGAAGCCTTTCTGGAAGTCATCCACTTTGTAGTGGTGAGTAATGATTGGTGTTAGATCTAGGCCAGACTGAATCAAAGAAGCCACTATATACAATTGAAAATTAAATCATTTAAGAACATAGTCTTACAAAAAATAAAAATTGACAATGGCGACAAAATGGCGACATATTTTGAGCTATCAGATAAAAATCAGGCCAACAATAAGCATCTTTTTAGCCTTAATTTCCAATCTAGATTTTTTGACCAAGCAAAAATTGCAAGAAGAGATGCCGTAGAACTGGAAAAAAATATCCGCCTTCTTAGAAGGCGGTTTTGCTTTATAACCCCCTAAAATGGGGCGTCCACGCTATCAGTTCTTCAATAACTGCAGTTGTTGTTCATACTCTATGTCCTGTTTATTTTGGTGTCGGACATATCGTCGAATGACTTCTTCATCAATCCAAAAAGTCAGAGAGCCACGGTTAATGAGTGATTGGTTGTATTGCTTCCAGTTGGTTGTTTTGTAGAGAGGTTTAGGCATAGGGCTACGAGAGAGAGTGGACGTAGCTGATCAGATCGTAGGTTCTTGCTTTAGTTCCATTAAATTACGCAACATATATGGACGCACCTCAGGATGCAATGGCTAATTGAAGGGTACGGTCGCTAACATATATCCGACGTCTTTTTAGATCGATAATAGACCTGCGCCATGATGTAATCCGCCCCTTACTGTCTTTTCAAAGCCACGGTTTCAATAACCCTGTTGCGTCTCAGAGTGTAGTAAGGATGGTTCACCGTTTATTCATCAGCTATTGCAAACTCAGTTGCTTCTTAAGGGAATTCCCCTTGAACTTACTATTTTTAATCAAACAGGCTTAAAGGCCTGATTAATATCGTATTCACTATTTTTCGCCAAGATGTGCCTTGCTACCCGCCCTAGTTTGTTTGCAAGAGCGACAATCGCTTTTGCTTTGCCTCGGCGTGCAATGAGTCCTCTTAACCATGCTCCCATAGCATCCGATTTTTTAGCTCCGCACCGAACCACTGCGCGAGCACCGTGAATAAGTAATGTTCTTAATTCACGATTGCCATTTTTCGATAGAGAGCCAAGAGTACTTTTTCCGCCTGTACTATTTTGTTTAGGAACCAGCCCACACCATGCAGAGAACTGACGACCATTTTGGAATTGGTTTCCAGCTCCTACTTCACTAATCAGTGCTGCTGTCAAAATCGGTCCAAAACCAGGAATATTCCGAATAGCCTCATACCTTGGATTTTGCTGACTCAATATGGTGACACTTTGAGTCATATCATCTATCTCTTCGCTCAGGCTGATAAAGTCATAGTATAAAGTTTGCAGTAAGTTCCTAATTACTGGAGAAAGCTCATTCTCTGCATCTTCAAGAGCTAGCGGTAAATGACACCGTAAAGCTTTAATGGAAATAGGAAATACAACACCGTACTCAGCAGCCAATCCCCTGATCTGGTTCGCCAAGGCAGTTCTGTTCTCCACCAAACGTTTACGGACACTGCGTATCGCTTTGAGGTCTTGTTGCTCAACAGATTTAACAGGAACGAAATAAATGTCAGGTCTAGAAAAGGCTTCGCAAATAGCTCTTGCATCATTGGCGTCGTTCTTTTGCCGACCAACAAATGGTTTTACGTGCTGAGCTGGAATAAGCGCTACTTTATATCCCAGCTCTTGAAATATTCTGCCCCAATGATGAGAAGTTGCACATGATTCCATTGCAAGAGCAGTTTGCTCTGGTAGTTGGCGGATAGTATCAAGAAGCCTATCTCGCTTTATCTTTCTGTTTGACAAAATTTGTCCATCAGTACTCAACACACATACTTGGAAGAGATTTTTTGCTATATCGATACCGACAACTTTAATAGACATACTTGTTACTCCTGTTCTCACTGGTTGTACTATTAGTTTGGTACAACGACGCTAGAAGGGAGGTGCGTCCATCACATCAAAGCCGCTTTTATCATCGCGTAAGCACAGGATAGATTGCCTTCATTAATCCACAACTAAAATTGAGGTTATTTCCAGAGGCAATAAACCAATGGTTGACTCACTTACTAACTCAGTAACCTTCAAATTCCTTACCTTAAAAAAACCGTTCACTCTTAAGTGAACGGTATTAATCGTTATTAAATACTAATTACAAAAACAGCTTTACCATATAACACTTAGTTAAAATATTTATCCTTTATTACATTAGGCGTAATCAATAATAAACTCATAACTAGTCGGGCAACAAATCTATAGTGAAAATATCCAACTAACCTACATATCAGCAATACAAATCTTACCGATGAAAGAACTACCATCATCATCACAATCAAAGAATTTTATAGTACTTTCATTACCATACTCATCAAAAAATGTAACAGAATTAGTGATTAATTCGCCACCGAGTCCATAAGTAGGATAGTTTATACCAAGGGTCGCGAGTTGGCGATAAATATGAATTCCGGCCCCTTCAGCATCAATATATTTAAACTTATAGCCTTTATCAACTAAATTATGGGCAAGATAATGTACTTTGGGCTCCCCCGCAATAAGATAACTATTAGAAATATAAGTAAAACTCCCAACTCGATCTTTTTCCTTTCCTTTATTATAGTTAACTATCTTTGGTAACTCATGTTTTAATTCTAAAGTTGCTGTAGATTTACCTTCAAATGACAAATCACCATCATCATCTAAAACCATAAAGTTACCAACTTTAGTATCTTCCGTACTCCACTTTATATCCTTAAAATCATCGGCTTTCCATACTAACGGCCTGTAAGTCTTTACATTAATTGAATAATCGTCCGTCTGTTCAGAACAAGTATCGTCAGTCTCACCTGACGTCAAAGTTATTTCAACACAAATATCTATATCCAAGCCGGGTTCATCATTACTAACTCGAATATATCGTTCAATAAACCTCTCTTTACTGTTTTTAACCAAACTCAACAAATCAATATTATCTTTTCTTTCTATTGATTGGGAATATAAACCAGGTTTATAGCCATTCTTCTCTCTATCAACAGTAATACCAAAACTACTCAAAGGGAGACGAGTTCTCGACTCAAGCAGACGAAAAGATTCAACTTCATTTCCTTCCGCTATATCATAAAAAATAATCGCTCGAACCTGAGCTCGATTATTAGCATAAACTTTTCCTTCTTGAGTGATAATAGACAAACTATTTATAGCAATATCTGGAGGCACTGGCGGACCAGAGTTAGTTCCCGTTTCCCAGTGCCAATCACCGTTTGATGGTAAAGAAATAGCAAAAGCATTCGGTAACACGAATGTTGACAACAAAAAAGCAGATATTAATCTTATATTTTTCATAGGTAACCCTTATTTATTAATCACGACTTATTTAAATTATTTCACTTTATAAAACTAATTAATTAGTAGTCATCGTAAACCTCCCCACTATCTAAACATGCCCTTTATCACGTTTAGTCTGAACCTATAAGAAGCCCATCACCAATAGTCTTACCAACAAAGCGGGAGTAAAAACCTTGTCTTTGATTAATACCTTGTTGTAATGCATTAATTACTTGAGGTGAATGGGCTGCAGAATTCGACACAAAAACGGATGAAGATTGGGTAACCTCTGAAGTACTTGAGGTACTGTTCACCTGTGTTTGAGCAATAATTTGATCGGTAATTGACCAAGGGTCTTTAGAAACAGACAAGCCTCGTTTTGCCCAATCCACTCTCATATCAAATTTTTTGTCCGACTTAATCCAACTCTGTTTTGTTTTACCAAACGATTTTCCGGTGAATGACGTCACTAACTTAGGGTTCCAATTATCCACCGTTTTAATGATCCCTTTAGAAACTCCACCACCAAATTTAATGATTGAACCCCATAATTTCAGCTTTTTATCATCTTGTACCGTCGCGGCCATTACCATTGAGGCGCCTACGACGCCAACCATGTCGGCTGATAGACCCGCAAATTTGATGGCTGGAGCTTGGGATATTTGACCCAATATATTTTTATTAGAAAAGCCTGTAATTTTAATAAACGTCTTTGATCCCCATGCTTTATGCGCAAAGGACATTCCGCTCCCTGCTTTGATCGTTGAGGCAACGCCTTTCAGTCCTCCAGCAACGGCTCCCGCTAAACCAAAAGCCGCCGACGCAATTTTTAGCCCCTTCGTTGCTGGGTTTGAACTATCATCAATACCAGCGACCGTCATATCAAGGACGCCACTTACGGCACCTGCAACACCTCCTATTACGCCTAACGCAATGGCAAGGGTTGCTCCTCCTGTGACCACTGCGGAAACCGCAACGGCAACCCCTACAATAAAACTGAATAACCCAAAGAAAAAACCTCTAAAATTAAATTCTCCCGTAGGATCAAATTGATTAATTGGATCATTAACACAATAACTATATCCATTAATCCCCCCCTTCCCATGAGGCGACTCTAAATTATCAAATTGCAAAAAACTCTGTGAGAGTGGATCATATACACGATAGCCATTGCCTGTATGGTAAAGTCCTATATGAGTCTCCAAACGGTGTCCATGATAGCCAAATTGTCCTAAATCAATAGATAAAGGGAGCACTTTGTCAAACACCATAGCATTCACAGGAAACGCTTTGTATGACCACAATGTCACCCCACTAACACAAGCTGTTTGTTTTAAAAAATCACGTCGAGATAAATTATTCAACATTGAATTATCCTCATCCAAAAGGTAGATATGATGAGCTAGTATCAGTTACCTGCTCGCTAGTAGACCCTAAGTTACTGTTCGTTCCGTCAAGGTAGCTATAACTTGCTTTAGTACCTTTCAAATCAGTACTAATGGTCAGTGCGTTACCACTGTGCGCCCCTGAGAAAGCCATTGATTCATTGGCCCTCATGATTGCAACTAGCTCATCATGGTGATAATAAAGTTGGGCAATATTCCCTAATGCATCAACGGAAACACTTTGCATTCCAATCGCATCGTAGTGGTACGTGCGTATTACTTTTTCTTGAGCATCTCGTATCTCAGACAACTGGCCATAATTGTTATAGCCGAGTTGATAGTCTCTCTGCGATAAATTCACTCGATTACCAAGTGCATCGTATTCAAAAGATTGGTTGGAAAAATCCCTATGAGTATTGTAAATATTGAGTAATCGAGTCGGCATGTCAGTATCGAATATTCGGCTTTCAGTGTTCACAATCCCATTTTGATATTGTGTGACCAAATCCGTAATATTGTCGAAATGGTCATAATAAAACTGCTGCTTTACGATCTCTCTTCCCATGACATCTTTCGGCGGGTTCACTCCTGCGCTGACAAACTCAGTAATTCGACCAAGTTGATCATAATCAAACGTTTCTGTTTGAACAGCTCCATTAATTGTGGTTTTTCGCTCGATAATCCGCATAGACTGGTCATAGGAAAGATCCATTTTTAACGTCTCTTTTCCATTACGAACCCAACGACGACGACTTTCCATATCATTGACACCGTAATCCAAATACATCTCTACTTGGTCATTTCCATCCTCATAATGTTGCGAGACAAGCCGATCAAATTGGTCATAACTGAGATCAACGACGGCGGTTGCATCACGACTTCCAAAGACAAGTTGTTGAACACGGCCAAAGCCATCATAAGTGAGTGCTTTTGTGTTGCCGGTAAAATCACGCATAGACAACAAAAGTCCTTTTGCTGAATATGAAAACGTGGCGTTTTCTGTTGTCGCGCCTAAGCTCGTCACCGTTTTTTTACTTGGATTTCCAAATGCATCGTACTCATATTGACTGCTTGTCATCGATGCCGAATCACTCACAACTAACCCACGTTTGTTATAGCTAAAGCGTCGAGTTGAGGATGTATCATTACTGACTTCTTGCTTTGTAACCAGCCCAAGCACTGGGTGATAGGTGTACGTCGCTGAATGGCCATTTGGCAGAACAACGCTTTGATAACGATTTGAATCATCATAATCCTTGTACTGGTAACGTAAGCCATTGACGTGCCTTTCCGTCAGGCGCCCAAAGTCATCGTATTGATTACTAATAATGGTCGCGTGGGTATTTTCATTATCACCTAATAACCCCTCTCGAGTATGAAGCGTTAGGCTTTCTTCTTTGGTTCTTTTGTCATAGCTCATTCTATCGACAAATGACTCTGAAGCGTTCTTACCCGCAAAACGAGTTGCTTTTTCTATCACGCGATCAAACGCATCGTATTTGAATTCAATCACTGAACCACGACTTGTTTCTGTACGAATTAAACGGTTTGTTAGGTCATACTGATAAGGGATTTGATAGAGAAGTTGGTCTGCTCGGTCAAAATATTGCTCTAAAATCGTATTACCCCACTCGTCTTGATGAGAAATAACGTACCCTTTCCCTTCGATGCCTTTAGTGTGAGTTCGAGATGCATAGTCAAATTGGTTTATTTCTACCGCTCCTGACGGGTAGATAGTACGATTAATATCGCCATATAAGTCGTATTCATAACGCGTTGTTAATTCGAGTGTTCTCGTATCAAGATTGTCGTATTGCGTTGTCGAGATTTTCTGGCCAAACGCATCATACTGATTGGTGTAAGCCATTGTGTTATTACTGCCAATTTTTGTCGCCATTGAAAGGACATGACCATTAGCACTGTAGGTCTGAACGGTTATTTCACCCTCAGAATCTTCGATACTTAAAACATAGTTGTCACTATCAATATGACTCTGGTACGTTTTTTCAGAATAAAGGCTGTTATCTTTTAATAAGCGTTCTTTATTTATTTGATTCAACTCATCGTAATTAACTTCGAGTTCTACGCCTTCTGGTTCTTTTTTATAAATAAGTTGGCTATCTAAAAAATCATAATGCTCGGTATTGGAATAATGTAATGATCCATTTTCCGTGAGCACTTGGTAAACAAGGTGATCCTGATTAAAATCATACGTGTAAGAATAACGCATCGGAGTCGCGCCAGACACCACTGAAGATTCTTCTCGTTTCTTTCCGTAAACTTCAATATTTTGGCGATTTTCATAAAACTGATAATTCGTTTTTTGCCCATTTATTTCTTCCATCTCAAGAACGTAAAAAGAATGATCATCTAATAAAGAAGGTAATGTCTTGTAGGTAAATTCTTTTTTATGTACTACATTTCTTCCTCTATCTAAAATACTTTGTGATAAGGGAATGTTTTTAAATTTATTCTGTGAACTTAGCTCATATTCACTAATTGTCGTTATTCCACGCTCATCAGTGTGTTCTATATTATTTCCCCATTGATCAAACTGATAAAATTCCAAACTTTTACTCGTTGAAGATGCATTAAAAAATGAAACGTCTTTCTTTTTTAAAAAAGTATATTGAGGAAGCTGATATTCAATACCAACAGCATTATTTGCATAATACTCATAATTTACTTCTTGGTATAACACCCCTTTTGAAAGATAACGTTCTTGTTCAACTAAGTGGTATTTGGTATATATTTTTTGGATTTCAATCTCATTATCGATAGTTTCTATTGCAGAGTATTTATAATCTTGGGCTGCTTTAAAAAGCGTATCTTCCCCTGCTATATAAGCTCTATCACTAGCAAATCCAAGATAATTTTTATCTGAATAAGTATAAGTATGTGTTCGAATAGGTAATGCACTTCCTTGAGATACAATCATCTTCGTAACTTGTGGCACATACTTAGTTGGTGCGCCATCAGGCATTAAAAAACCGCGTTCATAATACGTAACCTCTTCTGAATATCCTGCTGGATAGGTTGTTTTTAGCAATAAATCCATCCCTACTTCATTGAACCATGAATATTCAAATTGAAAATACAGTTCTTCTCTGTTGGGTAATGTCGCATACGCTAAACGTTTAAATTCACCACCGCTTTTTTTTCTAATTGTCGATGACTTAAGCAAAGAACTTTTGTTATATAAGGAAATTTTTGTCAGCCATTCATCTGACCATGTATCAATATTTATGCTTAATCCAAAACTATCTTCAACCTTATACAAGGTTCTTTGAAAATTATAATTTGTGTATAAAAACCGAAGCTGATGGCCTTTTGCACTGTATAATCGACTCAGAGTACCTTCCTTCCAGTCGATAAATTCGATCTCTCCAGAAGAATTAATAACCTTTATTTCACCTTGCTCTGTCCCTGGCGTAGAGACGTAGTAAATACGGACATCTTTTAATTTTCGGTATGGCGCTACATACTCATTCTCTGTTGAATCCCATTCAATTTTAAATGATTGACCATTTCTCAAACTCAATACTGAATTTACATTATCAAAAGAACTAAGTGGTAATGACCACCCTCGTCCAAAGCCAACATCCGTAAAATTATTTATATTATAACCAACAGTCAAATCAAAATAAGGACCATTAAGGCGGTTACCAATTATCGATAACAGTTTTATTTGAGCAGAATAACTTCCCGTTCTATTATCAACACCTGAGTTAATGAAGTCTGAAAAATTATAGGCATTGCTTGTCAAGTTTGTCATAAAATACCAACCTAGATTACATTTTTAAATCAGTTCACCTCAACATTTTCACTGTTAATCTTATTGCTATTCAACAAACTCTAACTGCGCAATGCGGTGTACTGCATACAGTCGCATTACAACCACTCACTTAACATGGCAATTAATTAAAACTTTTATCACAAGAGCCTATGATTGCTAATAATAATCCACTGCTAAGTACAGTGGTAGTAGCAAAATTGATCCGCACCAGAAGTTTTGGACACTGAGTTAAGTGAGTACAGTCACTAACGAGGTGAACAATGACAACTAAGAAAACACGAATCAAACACACTCCTGAATTTAAAGCTGAAGCGCTTAAGTTAGCAGAGAAAGTCGGTGTCGCTGCTGCTGCACGTCAGCTATCGTTATATGAATCTCAAATCTATGGATGGCGTAAAGCCGTCAAAAAGGACGCGAAAATCAGCGATCGAGAAAAAGAGCTCGCCACTGAAAATGCCAAACTCAAACGATTATTGGCTGAGCAAGCTGAAGAGCTAGATATCGTAAAAAAGGCCGCCACCTACTTCGCGAAGAATCTAAAGTAGATTGCTATGAGTTTATGATCGAACACCTGATGCAATATAGGATTGTCCGCATGGCTAAGGTGTTTAGGGTTTCTCGAAGTGGGTTTTATTATTGGATTGATAATCGCCATAAAGTCGCTCAACGCAACGAGCACCGCAAGCAGCTTGACAGCAAAGTTCGAGAAGCTTTTGATAATAACAAGGAACGCGATGGTGCAAGGCGTATTCAAAAAGAACTTGAAGAAAATGGAAATAAACATGATGTTAAACCATTGCCGCAAGCATGAAGCGCCAGAGCTTAGTTGCGAAAGCCGCCCGTAAGTTCAAATGTACGGCAGACAGTAAGCATAGACTTCCTGTTGCCCCGAATTTGCTTGAGCAAGACTTTAATGCGACAGCACCGAACCAAAAGTGGGCTGGAGATATTACCTATCTAGCGACAATCGAAGGTTGGATGTATTTAGCTGTTGTTATCGACTTGTACTCACGGCAAGTAGTTGGTTGGTCAATGAACACCAGAATGACCGCGACTTTGGTCTGTGATGCGCTATCAATGGCATTCTTCCGTAGAGGCATGCCCGAAGGGGTGATTATCCATAGTGATAGAGACAGTCAATATTGTTCAAAAGACTACAGAGACTTAATCTCAGCCCATAACCTAAAACAAAGTATGAGTAGGAAGGGAAATTGCTGGGATAACGCCTGTGTTGAAAGCTTTTTCAACTCAATGAAAGTAGAAGCCATCCAATACGAGCCGATAATGACGCGAGAAGAGATGCGCCAAGCGCTTTTTGAATATATCGAAGTTGATATATAATCGAACAAGAAGGCACAGTGCTCTTGGGTATCTAAGCCCAGTTAACTTTGAAAAACAATATGTCGCTTAATGCCGTGTCCAGTCTAACTGGAGCAGATCAGAAAAGGTTCAACTAATTTAGGTAACAACACCTTAAGTTACCCACATTGCAAATAAGGTGTATGAAAAAAGCCAGCAACTTGCATTACTGGCTTACTAAAAATTGTCAACATATTTTAGGATGAGATACTCTCGTGTTTCCTAGTCGAGGGTTATCAAGTTTATTTTAGAAAATCGTGCCCGACATGGGCTAACTCTTTTTGCTCTGAAAAAATCTCAACCACAATTTCTGGTAGTAATGGAGCCCCATGAAGAAAACCTTGCTGGTTAAAGCCGCCTAGAGCTTCCAGAAAAGCACAGGTGTCTTTGTTTTCAACACCCTCATAGATAATACGCGCGTTTTTAACCGAAATGAGCTTCTTAACTTCGTCGATCTTCTGCATATAATCAATGTTGTGGCAAAGTCCCCATGTAATAGTTTTATCTATCTTTATCTCACTAATAGGCAATTTGACAATACGTTCAATATTCGATGCTTCCATCCCAAAGTCATCTATAGAGATCTCAAAACCTTTCAACCTAAGTCGTAAAATATTTGCCAACAATTCCTTTTCAATATTGCCTGAAAGGGCCTTTTCAGTCAGCTCTAAAACGATGGTATGCTCAATACCCTGCTGATAGATATCAAGTAGGGTATCGACCACAGATTCGTCAATCAACAAATTAGGATCGATATTAATCGAGAACCTCAACGATTGATCCAGTTCACTGAAATGAAGGTGATAATCCTGAATGAATTTATTTATCACGATATTGGTAAAAATCTTTTGCTTTCCTAGCTCTTCAATTACTGGCAAAAAATAGCTCGGTGGAAGTAAGGTCCCTTTTTTATCAGACCATCGAGACAACACTTCAAACCCCGAAATAACATTTATATCCGAAACAACTTGCGGCTGATAAACTAGGTTTATGGGAAAGTCGTCATCGACGATTGTCGCACGATGACCAAAGCCATGACCGCCTTTAGTTATGGTTTCAACTTCAAGTGTTTTATCAACCAACTCACTTATTTGGTTAGCCCAAATAGGCTTTTCTAGTGAAGCGACAACGTTTAACTCATAGAGTTTTCCAAGCATACTCACTGAGCTAACAATGGACTTATCCAAACCGGAAGTAATGATTATTTTAGACTCAATATTTTGTTGAGACATCATACTCAAGAGTTCAAATCCATCGCCATTGGGCATCATGATGTCCATAATAACCAAATCAAATGATGCGTTTTGCATTTTTCTCATTGCATCGAACGCATTTTCCGCAAACTGTATGGATGTTTGTTTATTAGATAAAGAGATCGCATTTTTAATAACTTCTCTTGATAGTTCAACATCGTCAACAATCAAAACTGTGTTATTCATCCGCTTCACCTCTATAGTTGGCAATAATATTCATCCAAGAGCGTTGTGATTTCATTGTCTTTGAATCCAAGTTCATGACCTTCATTGATCTATCGTTACTTCTTACACTTCGATACTCACTGCCCAATGAAAAGAACAGATCGAAAATCCTCTTGTTTTTCAGTAGTATATAAAGCTCTTTGTCGGGGTTTAAACTTTGAAGATACTTGTACGCCTCTCTGCCCATTGTATCTGTAAATGACGAATAATGAGTACAGTTAAAAGTAACAACTAAATGTACTCTATCTTCTTTAGATAGTAAGACTTGCTCAAAAAAATCTGCTGCAAGTTTATAGTTAGCACTTAATAAGTGTCCGATCAATTGCCCATTAACCGTGACGAGCGTTAACTCTCCAGAATATTGATTTATTATTTTTTCAATAATTGCCTTTCGACTCAGACCTAAATCTTCTAAGTTACTGAGTAGAACGTTATCTTCATATTCAAAGATTACATCAATTAATTTTGTTATTTTCCCAAGAAAAAATGAATTATTTGAGTTGATCGTCGTAATTTGCGTTTGAACGTGCATGTTCATGTCAATATAACCGTTGATATTAAATTTATTCGTTAACCCTGTGAGAACTGTTTGTGAGTCGTTTGCTTCCCAAACATCAAATATGTTGACTCCCACGAGATCCAGTAATTCGTTTTGACGCTTCAAGTGGGGAGTTGTTACTCCCCTTTCCCAGCGGCTTAGAGTCACAACATCTAGATTATTAAAGTTAGAGTTACTTTTTTGAATCGCATCAACAAAACCAGTTTGTGACAAACCATTGTTAACACGAAACGTGCGGATAATACTTCCAAACATAGTTTTTCTTTCTTATTCGTTATTGTGATTTAGCTTATTTTTGATTAAATATGACCAAAAGCTAAGGGCAAGTTGTGATTGAATGATTTAGAAATGCTAGCTACATTCAGCGCTTATTGGGATATATGATTCATAACAGTTTAAGAATTACCTTTGATGACAATGCCCTTAACTCTCAGAAAAATAAATGAAAGTAACAAGTTAAGATCTGAAGATGGCTAACCCTCAAAATATAGGTAAGAGTCTTTAACTAAGTTAGCAAGTACTACCTGATAACGCGAACTGAAGCTTTAGTTTTAAATCGCACGGATTGAGTGGTTTGGTTAGATAACACGAAAAATATTGGTTCATTCGAGACTCTTCTTGCATGGTGGCTCGTGCCGTAACGGCAATTATAGGTAACGATGGCTTACGCTTTTCCAACTCGGAAGCAAGCTCAATACCATCCATAACCGGCATAGAAATGTCCGTAAGTACAACATCAAAGTCATGTTCAGATGCGAGCGCTACCCCATCCAAACCATCATTCGCGGTCATGCATTCAAAACCCAGCGCGTTTAAATGAAACTCTAGAATTTCTCGGTTAAACTCAACATCATCAACGATCAGAGCTTTTTTATTTATGTAGTCTAGTCCCTGCCCAACATTATGTATTTGCTCTACAACTACGTTAGAACATTCAAAAACATTCATAACTTCTAGCGCTGGAAGTGCAATAACAAAAGTACTGCTTACGCCAAGCTTACTCTCAACCCGCAACGTGCCGTTCATTAACTCGACAATCGTTTTAGTGATAGCCAACCCCAAACCAAAACCAAACTGTTGGTCTTCTCTATTGACTTGTTCAAAACCGTTAAACACCGTATCCAATTTATCTGTGGGAATACCGCACCCTGTATCAGTTACTGAGATATTGAACGCTTTACCGTCGGTCGAAACTTCTATTGTCACGCCCCCCTTGTTTGTAAACTTCAATGCATTCGAAACCAAATTACTAATCGCTTGTTTTATACGAAGCTCATCAATCAGCAATGTTGTCG
This sequence comes from Vibrio lentus, assembly GCF_030409755.1. NCBI lineage: Bacteria > Pseudomonadati > Pseudomonadota > Gammaproteobacteria > Vibrionales > Vibrionaceae > Vibrio > Vibrio lentus. The sequence continues at coordinate 116,558 of NZ_JAUFQE010000001.1, read as the reverse complement.
AAGCATCGACATTGCTGATAATATCAAGCGATAATTGCTTAGACTCGCTAATGGGCACAAACGTATTTTCAATTTCGCGAAGTAAACTCATTACCGACAGGCACTTAGGGTTTAATGAATAACTTGCTGCTTTTACTCTTTCAAAATCCAATAGGTCATTCACAATACCTAAAATGGTATTGCTCGCACTCGAAATACCGTTCAACTGATGGCTATGGGCTTCAACATGCTTACTGTCAGCCAACATATGCGTATAACCAATAATCGCGTTCAGTGGAGTGCGAACCTCATGGGACACATTTGAAAGCAGCACTGATTTCTGTTTATTCGCCTCACTGGCTTCTCGCGCAGCTAGCTCATATTGTTTCGTTCGCTCTTCGACTTCATATTCAAGCCCTTCAATTAAGTTTTTAATCTGGCCCCCAGCCTCAGAATAAGCTTTAGAAAGCTGCTCAATTTCGTCTCCATTACTACGAACCACATGTGTGGCTTTATTAAAATCACGCTGCTTTAAATATTGAGCTTGTGCGATCAATTTAGAAACCGGCATGAGCATCTTATTAACCGAAATTGAATTAATAACTAAGAATAGCCCAAGCAAAATGATATAGGAGAACAGCAAACTTTCTAATAACGAGTTATCTCCAGACAAAACTAGCTCTTTGGTGGTCACATAACTAGAACGAATCACATGTTCTGGAGTGACTAAAATCACCTTCCATTTTGTCAAGTTATTTTTCACGAAGGTAACATTATAAATACCGCTTAAGCTAGTAATAGCAAACCCCCCCATATCATGGGACATAATATAATTAACGGCACTTTTCCTAACCTCCTGGTCAAAAACGTTCGTTGACATCAACAGCTCAGTGCTTTGTTTTAAATTAGTAGCAACGAGCTTGCCACTGTCATCAACTAAAAAGTATCGATATTGGAAATCATCGATCATATTCTCAAACATTAACGAACGAGAGAAGTACTCTAAGTCAATGTCAAACCTTAACAAAGACTCATTCCGATCTTTTGGTTTGATATAAATAGAAAAATTGCTGACAATTCCACCTTCTACTTCTTTATCAATATATAAACCTTTATATTGATACATTTGACTAAGATCAACAAAAACTGAACGGATTACAATACCATTTTCGATGATAGAGACTTCTTGATTGCGGTTAGTATCAATAAACCGCATCTCTTTTATAAAGGGCTTAAGCTTAGTGTTAATATGAGCCAGCTGTTTGTTACGCAATGCCTCGTTTTGCGAGTCATTGCCAAAATCATGAGCAAAATCGACCGCTACATGCTCCACTTCCGCAGTGATCAGCTCAACCTCTTTATCAAGCCCTGCACTTTGAGCTTTCACAAAGGCAAACAGAAGCTTTTTGTTATTCCCAGTAATGCTCTCCTTTATCTTTTCAAATTGGTTTTGCGAAGAACCCTGAACAATTTCGCTAGCGAAGTACGTAAGCAATGCAACAAATAAAACCAATATTGTTGCATTAACGAAAATGATTTTATTTTTAAAAGACATGTTTCTATTCTCCAACTTAAGCTTCACAAAGGTGAATCATGGCGTTAGACATATCCATCAAAATTTTCTTTCCGGCACTTTCATTAATTACCACGTCGTAATGCTCCAACTTCAGGCAGATTCTTGCAATCTCCATAGCCCCGCAAGATAACGCAATGCCTTTAACTTTATGGGCGAGATCTCGATTGGACTCACGTCCTTGAAAAATATCATCACTAACCTTGTGCAAACTCCTAATGGCAATCTGACGAAATCTAACTCCAATATCCGATTGAAAGTTACAACCCGTCGCCATAAGAAATACATTTGTGTCGATGCTATACATACCTAATTCTCTCACCTTCATGACACCCTAAATTTTGAACGCCTGTCACAAAACCGATATGGCAGATGGAGAATAAAAATAACCAAAATGCCGAATGGCATTGTCTATTTTTTAAGTTAGCTTATGCCATATTCACCAAGGGGGGATATTTGAAAAATAGATCACACTATTTACAATTATCGAGTGAAAATAATGGCTCATCTTTTCAGACAGACTTTTAGACGCTTGGAACAACTAGGGCGGGTGTCTATAAAACAAATATTTGGCCTTACTGCCTTCTATGTAGATAACGTTTTGCTCGTTCTACATAAAAGTGGGGAACTGTACCTCAGGGGAACATCGGCACAAGAAAGCTACTTTATTTACAAAGGCTACCCCAAGGTGAATGCAGGTACTCTGGGGGTAAGCCAAAATGCGGACTACTACAAGTTACCAGTAAACCCTTGGAGCAAATATTCTTTGACTCTATGTGAAGCGGAAGTCACACTAGACCAAATAGAGAGATCACGTAGCAGTTACCTTTCGGTTCCCAAAAGGCTCAAAGACTTACCCAACATGCGATTTTCAACAGAACAACTTCTTGAGAAAGCGGGCATAAACTCCATTGAGAAACTCAGAAGCCTAGGTACGATTGGTGCTGTAAAGGCTATCCAACACCATACCCGCTATAAGCCAACCATCGAGTTGGTTTGGTCATTAGAGGGTGCTATCCAAGGTATACACCGTTCACAGCTACCGACAAACCTAAAAAACGCATTGCGCGCCCAAGTTCAAAGTTATTGTTAATACAAAGCTATCGTTAATGTAAATTCCAAACGCGGTTAGTTTGATGCCATGGCTATTAAGCTAGGGGTTATTAAGCTAAACCGCCTTTCCTTAAGTGATTTCCCTCAAACTGAATCTTGTTAACTTAGCCTATCCATTCACTTAATAGTTCGCTCCGTTTTAATTCGCATTGCCTTCCTTTATTTTGGTTTCCTATTACTTCCTCGGTTTAAAATCACAATTCAATTCCCAATACGACTCAATTTATAACTATTTATTTTACAATCTACCCTACCGGCACCAAACTAGGCATATTAACAAAACATCTAAACAAGGTGCCTAGGTATGCGTTCGTTACTCTTTGCTTCAACAGCAGTATTATCAACTATTGTCTCTTTTCAATCGGCTGCCGCAAATGTCACTGTGCGCTGGACAGGGAAAGTTCCGACTTCTGACTGCGCCTCAAACCCTATTAGCAACCAAGTCGCGTTCAACTCATTAAGTGAACGCTGCAAGCTAGAGCTCAAACAGAGTAAAACAACCACGACGACCAAAAAAGAGAACAAGATGGTCTTATTCGACCTTTAATTTAAAATGATAAGCCACTAGGTAGGCATACCAACCAGTTTGATATTCAATCCGACCTTGTCTGCAAACGCAGCATAGAAATAATAAAGGTACGATGATTAAACTGGTTGTTTATTTATGAAAATCACTTTGCAACATGGGGCGCTCAGGCTCTCTATTGAGGGTTGTCCCACAATAAAAACCATTCAACTCACACTCAGTGAATTTTTAGTCCTCGAAGAGTTGCTCGCTCATCAAGGGGAACATTTAACAAAACATCACCTACTTAAAGCCGGTTGGCCCAATTCATACGTTTGTAATAATGCACTGAATATGGTGATCATGTCTTTAAGAAAGAAGCTTCTTAGGCTAGGTGGATGGATTGAAATCAGTACTATCCATAGAGTGGGCTATAGTCTACATATAAATTGACGATATATGTGTTTTGCCGTGAGTTTGCGCGCTATCCCCCTAAAAACCAACGTCGCCAACCCACAACTTGTCTTTGAATATTCCCGATACATTCAGTCAACACAGCCAGTCCGCCGTGAGACAAAAACTTCATTTCCCAAGCTAATAACAGCAGTGCCGAGATAGTTTCTAACGAAGCATTAACCTCCATCAGCAACTTTGCAGCCCGCTCTTTTCCAACCGTTGTTGACTTGCTTTGTAAATTCGCTAGCACTACGTTACGAATCGCGGACGTTATTTCCTTAAGCAATTGCTCACCAGTTGTAAACCGAAATGCTCTGGGAAAATGCTTATGTTGGTTCCAATATAACTTATACAATTTCTGTAAGTCATAGTATATTCGATTATGTTTAAAAGGTTGCCCCATCATTATCCCTCCTCAATTCGTCACAAACTTGTCTCTGAGTTATTCCGTAGTGCGCAACTTGCAGGTCGTAGCCAACAAAAGGCCACACAGACATTGCAGTTACCAACACACTGCCACGAGCTCTGTCATGCCATACTTAGCGGTACCTATAGCCCTGAACCCTACCAACACTTCGCCATTACCGAACCCAAATTCAGAGAGATTTACGCTCCTTCATTCAAAGACCGTATTGTTCAAATGTGGGTGTGTAGTCATTTAACTCCACTAATGGAAAAGCGTTTTATTGACGACACTTACGCAAACCGCAAAGGTAAAGGAACCTACGCGGCTATAGAAAAAAGCCAAAAATTAATGCGGCAACCAAAGCACCAATGGGCTATGTCGTTAGATATATACAGCTATTTTAACCAGATAGATAAATCCCTTTTACTCAATAAAATAGAACGGCTTATTGCCAATGCCACCATTCACCCACTTAAACAACATTGCCTTATTGAAGTGACCAAGCAAATCATTACTCATGATACCGCACGTGAAGCTCTTACCCGAACCGGGGACCAGTCTCTTTTGCACGCCATCCCGAAACATAAACGGCTTATTCACAGCCCAAAAGGAACAGGCCTGCCGATAGGGAGCGTTACAAGCCAATTAATGGGCAATTATTACCTCAACGACCTAGATCATTTTATTAAGCACGAGTTAAAAGTAAAAGGTTACGTGCGTTATATGGATGACCTATTTTTACTTGCCGACTCTCCTGACACCTTACGAGACTGGCAGCAAGAAATTAAGTATTACCTTAAAGAACACTTAAAGCTTAAACTGCACCCAACTAAGGTTCGCCTTGATAAAGTTACACATGGTTTTGACTACTTGGGTTATCGCATTTATGGACACCACAAATTTATACGCCAATCTACAGTACAATCACTCAAGCAACGATTGCGTTACTTTCGTTCTTTACTTGGGCCAAATAATACGTGTTTAAACGTGCTTCCACCCGAGCGAGGTCAATGGCAACGATGGTACAGAGCAAGCAACACGCCCCCATTAGGGCTTCCTTTATATCGCGCAATGCTAAGCACGATTAATAGTTATTACGGGTTATTAAGCCATGCTAACCACTGCAGATTACGTAAGTCGCTTTACCATCATCACTTCGGTGAATTAAAAACACTCTTTATTCCTGCGAATGCACACTATACCAGTGTTAAACTTCGTTCTTGCCACTTTTGATAAGGCGACACCGCTGGGTATATGTCAGCCTGATACGCACGAGGCGTAATTCTGATTGGATGGGTTGTTGCTGTTGACGTTGCCATTGTTGAGGTTCACGTTGTAGTAGTTGGAACCATTAGCCGTCGACGACCAGTAGTTGTTGTTGGTCGCCCAACCCTTCACGTTTGCACTTATTGTTTATACGGAGTGTTGCCTTTCGACTTGCTCCCCTTTATTACCTTTTAAGGCCATAAGTGCCGATAACATACCAGGGCCCGCTCACCAATGCCGTAACAAAGGTGCTCTCTAGGCGCAGCAAAGCTGCTATGTTCCCTGTTTTTTAGCGTGTCGCCTTATCAAAAAATATCATTACTACGTTTATCTTTCAGTCCAGCGAATAACATCAAGTAGCAACCTACCCTCAGGGTTAGATGTGTCCGGTGTGCATTCGTCTAACTGGTGCACTAACCATTGTGGCATCCAAACTTTAGAGAAACTGTTATCTGTTTTTAGTCTGGGATTTAAGTCAGACCGTTCATGTGCGGGTAAGTCGTTTTTGTGCGATAGATACCACTCTTCCCAATGCGACATATCGGCATAAAAATCAATGCTGATGACGCCTTTTTCGTTAGGATACACGCCGACTTTCGCAAGGCTACTTGCGGGTAACCCGCCCGATAGAACACATTGTGAACCGAGTTTTTTCACCACTTTAGCCGAGACTTTTAAAGCAGGTAAAGAGGGGCGAGTTTCCACCCACTGCTGCCATGCGTAAAGTGCTTGGTCATAAAAGCGAACAAATATGCCTTCATGAATACCGATGATTTTACCTTGTTGCTGACTCAGCTTGAGTTTTGTTTCAATATCCATCTCTATCCTTACTGAGTTTAAAAATAAACCGTTAATTTTTGAAAAGAAAAAACGGCCCTGCGGGCCGCAAACTCTAAACGTTGAACGTTAAACCCTAAGAACCTGAGACGCACGAGGCGTAATTCCGATTGGATGAGCTGGTGCTGGTGACGAAGCCAGTGCTGAGGGTCACGATGGAGAAGTAGTTGTAGTAGCCAACAACAGCCGTCGACGACCAGTAGTAGCTGTAGGCCGCCCAACCCTTCGCATTGAACATGTTGCCATTGTTTGCATAAAGACTACTCAACTCACCTTGCGTTGGTAAGCGCCAATCATTCTTACCATTGAGCGCAATGGTGTTATAGTGTTCGCAAAGTTGGCCGGCCTCGGAATTTGTGAAACGACCAAACTCGCCTGTAGGGCCAGTTGTACCTGTTTCATTCCACGTTTCGCTATATTCATCGAACTCTAACCCTTTTAAAAAGCTGACGCTTGGACTTCCGGTATACAGCATTCCGTCGCTTTCCGCCATTTTAATGCAGTCGCCTGCGCCGTTTGTTCTGTCATCATCGCCGACTTGCCCCCCACAAAGGTAGGCATTAAACGTCACTTGGCTTGTTGATTCCGTCTGCTCGCCCACCGTCGTGGTATAAGACGAGGTAACATCAAATGTCATTTTGATTTTCGGCGTTTGATACTGCGGATCCCATTTTACGCGAACTTTTTGCTCGCCCTGTGCATCGGTTTCCGTTGTCTCATCCACCAGAAGGGGGGTGACAATATCCGACGTATCGGGGTGCTCGCCAGTACTTACCTTTGACTCAACCGAATAACCTTCTACCGGGTTTTCATAGGCATCTTTCAGGGTTGCCGTTACCTCGTTACCTTCAACTGAGGTGTAGGAAGCGTTGTTGATCGTCGCTTCCGATGTCACACCTGCAGTCTTTTCATCACCGATGAAGTTTACTTCATGAGTTTGAGTCACACCGCCGACATCAAAAGTTACGGTCACCGTCTCAGCTTTCGTGCTGGTTAATGTAAACTCAGCAACACCTTGGCTATCAGTTTCTTGCGTCGCAGGGTCTAGTGTTGCATTAGAACCAGAGACCGATGCACTGATTTGCGTATCTGGCCTAACTTCATCGCCAAGTTTCAGCGCCACAGAGACCGTACCAACATCGGTACCATTCGCCACCACCTCTGTACTTGAGTCAGGTTGTACCTGAATCAGGCCTTGCTTGATACATGTAGCATAGTAATAGCCAGTCGGACTAAGGGCTCCCGCCTCAACGCTACCACTGTCAGACAAGTCTACCCGCTTAGCCTCTTCAGCCACATCGTCATAAGCAAGGTACGCGTATTCCGCTGGCCAATTGTGCTGCGTTTGCACATTGATGTTCCTTGCCATCTGCGAAAGTTCCTCTACCGTTGGCAGCGAGGCACCGCTTTGCTGACAATACTCTACCGCTGTTGGGTAACGCACCCCTGCCATGTCGATTGCCGGCGAGTACGCTGTATCACTGAGTTTGGCATCGTAAACTAGGCCTTTATTTGCTGCGTCAACCGTAGTAAGGGGCGCAGTAAACACATCCGCTAAATAAGGAATGTCTCCCCATTTACCTGACTGGTTTGGGTCTACAACCTCTACACGAATCAAACCCATATCATAAACGCCATTATGATCACTGACGGCAAAACTTATGTAGTGATAGCCCGGCTTTGGTGCTTGAAAGACGATCTTTTTGTTCCCGGTGTTCAGCGGATCTTTAGAGGCTGCTTCGGCGTTGAATGTATTAACGTAAACTAATTGATAATCATCACCATCATCAGATGTTACAAATTCACTGATGTCGATTTCTATTTCCGTAGAGACGTTAACAGCATCGGGATATTCAATAGTATCATTAATCGTAAAGCCTTGGTTCGCCTCATAGCCTACTGCGATATCCAAAACACCCATTAATACTAAGCCGTTCCCTGAATCTTCGAAGGTATAGAGCACACGGTCAATGCCGGTAAAACCTTGCGGCGGTGTATATTCCAAGACCTGATCATCTGTATCATTTATTTTAACTGAACTAGAACGAGCATACGGCAGTGTAAGTTCCCTTAATACAAACTCGTCACCTAAAGTAAAGCCAACTTTATCCAGTTCGCTTTTCAGTGAAACGCTCACATCTTCATTAATCAGTGTTGTCGCGCTCACTGGAACCAATTCGGTTGAGCTAGGATCGCTACTTACCGCAATGCGTGCGATCGCAGAGCTCGAATCCTCTCCACTACTATTATCACTCATTGCCATTGGCGCTTCAGCCACACGTCCCATTGGCGACAATGTTCTAGGGGTCACATGATACCGATAATCACACACCTTGGTATCAGAGGCCTGAATTACAAACCCAGTTTCTGTCATACTTTCTACTTGGCAGCTATTGTCGTTAGACAAGACCTCGACTTCACTCAGCGCAAAACCGCCGCCAGTAGATGAAAAGATCTTTGATGATAGGTCAACTTCAAATAATTCTGAATAACCAGTTGAGTAAGTGGCATTTTGAGCTGAAACTGTTGCTAATTGAGTTTCAGAAGACTGCCCGGTACTACTTTCGCCGCCATCGCCGCCACCGCCACACCCAACAAGACCAAGTGTTACTGCAAAAGCCAAGCTCGGACCTATACCGCTCCTCAAGTTTTTATTTAAGTCGTTCATAGTTTTTCTCACTAATTTCTTCATACATTTTTAAATTTCACATTACCCTTTGCCAACAAAAGCGCATTGGGCATATGTGATTTTTTGTAAATCAAAGTGCCATACCTGTAATTTTTAATTTATCAAAGACCACCCCAAAAAAATTAAAAACAATCAGTTAAAATAGATATTTAATAATATAATTAGCCACTCTTAGTGAATTAACTTCATTCCATTAGAGTAACTCTTATCATAAGACGTGACAGTCACATTAAGCTGCTCTCTTTGAACACCACTCAATAGAGAAAACGTTTTATCTCTGCCTGACATAACAGTGAATTTTTGCTTACATTGCACTTTATTATCGATATTACATGAATTAACATCGACATAAATTAACGTATTACTCTTATTATCGATGCGTAAATCCTCACCTTGATTGTAAATATTATAATCAAAATTTGGCATTGTCGTTAGGATAATATAAACAGGTGAAAAACCATAGTTTATCTCGACACCGTGAATTTTCTCTCCCTCTTCTTTATAACGACTAGGAGTAAATGGCAGCATAAACATCAAATCTTTGCTGTTATCGCAAGACGTGTTGTGGCATAAGCTACGAATACCCACGTCTTTCTCTTCGCCAGGTTTTAAAACTAACCTTGGATGCGTAAGAGATATTTTCCAATCATCCAGGTTATTTCTTGTATACCGATGGCGAACGATCTTGTCGCCATCAACCACTTGAATTTCTTCTACTTTTCCATCAACAAAAATCGGGTGAGGCTCGTCATTAATAAGTGTCACGACACCATTGCCCTTTTGATCCGCGACGACTATCATTTTATCGACATTAAAAGCATTGGCTGCGGTAGAAGTCATTGCCGCACTAATTGTAAAAGCTGTGAATAGATTAGATTTAATTCTCATGTTACTCTCTACTAAAAATGATATACTTGATGATATTACTCGTCTATTTTACTGAGTGCGTATATAACACCAAGCGCGACTAGAATGAGTACATACATGTTTAAAATATTTGATCCGATCATTACTCCGCTCTCTTACATTTGACCTTCATGTATATAACTGAGGTATTAATTGGCATATTTACGAGCCCAAACCATAAAAAGTGAGTAGCTCGATTGGTGAGCAGTATCGCGCGTTCAGGTTTGAAGGTATTGGGCATTTCTCAATTTCTAAGATGCGGGATGCGGGATGCAAGGTGTCAAAAATGAAAAGATTATAAAATTTAAGATGCAGAAAACAGTAAAAAGGGCACAATTGTGCCCTTTGTATTTATGTCAACACAATCATCTAGTTATAAGAAAATCCGATATTAACGCGACGGTTTTTGGCACGTCCAGCATTAGTATTATTATCTGCGATTGGGTTGGTCTCGCCATCAGAAAAGACATTCATTCGATCACGGCTAATCTCTGCGTTTTCAAGATATTGAGCAACACTACTTGCACGCTTTCCTGCTAGTTGCTTATTCAAAGTTTCCGAACCTTCATTGTCAGAATGGCCAACGATAATCACTTGCAACTCTTGCCTCTGTTTCATCAATTGAATGATTTTATCTACCTTAGAGGCCTGTACTTTTGATAACTCATAACTCGACACCGCAAACGAATCGATGCCAACGCTAGTAGGTAGCACTAAAGGTACTTTATTTGTATTTTCGAACTCTTCTGACTCTTCTTTTAGTTTGCTTTCAACAACGGTAGGTTCGATTAGTTGACTAGGGCGCTGACTCTCAATAACTTCATTCGATGTTTCCTTACCTAATCCAAATCGATATTTTAACCCTAACAGTGCGCTGTGGTTATTAAACAACCCAATCGAAGGTGAGTTATTACCTACCTCATGAACGTATTGGTAGCTAGTATTCACCTGCCAATGTTTTGAAATATCATACGCTAAGCCAACTTCACCTAATGGCGAAAGACCAGTCTCAGTTTGCTCAATACCTGAACTGTTGTCTTTATTCTTTAAATCCCAATATGCAGCGCCAATTTTACCAAATAGTGACCATTTTTCTGCAAACATCCAGTCATAACGAATACCAGACTGGATAATACTGGTGTCGATGTCAGTTGCCTTGTTATTAGCTTCCAAGGTACTCCAATGTTGATAGCCAAGGTCGATGCTCCAGTTATTGTTCCATTGATAGCCACCATAGATACCGAGAAGCCAGTTGTCTTCCATATCATCAACATCTTTAACTTCATCTGCAAAGTTATAGCCGGATTGTAGCCCGACAAATACATCGCTTTGATTTGGCTGAGCGTATGCGGTTGCTGATGATATTAATGCTGTACAAATAAATAAGTAATTTAATTTCATAATTCTATTTTCTATTTTCTATTTTCTATTTTCTAACTTGATGAATTGAAAGGTAAATTATAGAAAATCTTATAGTAAACTAAATAGCATTCCTAAAATCGATTTTTAACAGGTGATATTTAGAGATAGTCAAAGTTTTATAGCTACGAAAAAAAACACTGCCCAAAATGGCAGTATTTCTGTTTCAAGAAAGGAATTTTAATATAAACAGCCAATTTACTCTAAACAGACAATTTTGGGATAAACTATTTTCTCACCAGGGTAAATAACATTCAAATTACGGTTATAAAGGTATTGATTTACTTCGACTAATTCATCCAATGTAATATCAAATGTTTTTGCTATTTTTAGTAAATGGTCGCCAGAAGCTACTCGGTATTCAATTAAACTCTGTCGACATGATGGCGCTTTCTTAGTTGGGACAATAGACGCCAATTGGGTTTCCGGCGTTGTTACTTTAGTTGGCTCTTCAATTGGCTGCTCAACATTAGGCCTTGGATTGATATCGGAAAGGCCCTCTGCCGCTTCATTGCTTGAAAAACGATAAACCAATAGCGCATTAAATGCGTATAGATCATCTTGTTGACGAACTAAATCAAAGACGCCTTGGTAACCAAGGTCGGCATACCAATTTTGACCCAAATGATACTTAAGACCAAGTGATGCCGTTAAATTGGTATCATCACTAGAAAGCGCCCCTCCGACTCCTGCATATAAGGAAGCAAAATCACTAACAGGTAACAGTAAATCTGTTTCAATCATCACCGCTCGGAGGCTATCTATTCCAGGGTCAGAAAAAGCAGAAAAATCAGCATAGCCAAGTTCAAATAGTACGTTTTCATTAATGTTATATCCAACCGACGCCTTGTAACCAACCGCTTCAGTCTGTCCCATGTTGTCATCAAATGCAGAAAGCGTCATGCCGCCACTCATCTGAACAGGCAGATCCTCTGCTGACGTACTAATGGATAAGAACACAGCGACAATCGATGTCATTAGGTTTATTTTTTTCATATTAAATACCAGGCTCCAACATGATCGTAACTTCATCAAAATAATCACCGGAAACAGCTGAGCTGCCCTCAATATCGTAATCAAAGTCCAACGTGAAGTTGATACTTGTTTGCACTCCAGCACCTTCTGAAATAGCGGGGGTTTGATTCCTTAATTCCCCTTCATTGACTAAGTTACTAAGGTCACACTGATCGCAATTTATGCTATAAGGAATAACCACACTAGGGCTATTTGAATTAACCAATTCGTATGACTGTTGGGGCATGGTTAAAACAATTCCATCATTAAAATAACCGTTCGCTGTAATATCGAATGATGTTGTCGATGTTATTCTTTTCCCAATTGTGTCGTAGGCTGGCGTCATGACACCATCTCCAGTTACAAACACGCTATCGAGTTGAACAGGCTGATAATCAAATGAAAACAACATCACTTCATTGATGTTGCGATAAGTCATAATGCCGTCATTTTCGTAGTAGTAACGAATATTTACTGGCACAGAGGCGGAATATAGCCCCTCTGGTAGCCCACTAAATGCCGACACTATTTCACTTTCGCTAATATCGAAAATAGGTCTCAGGAATATAAATGGGCTCGATTTTTGTTTGTTAATTAATCGAACAGACGAAACACAACTCGTACCTTCAACAGTCACAATCGGTAGTGACACCTCATCAAATGAGCAGCCACCACTCACGGTATTCGCTGACTGAGCAAATTCAATTCCAGTGGTATTGTATTGAACGCCAGATATATCGATCGCTATTGATTTTGGGGTATTCCCATCCCCGCCAATTAAAGTCATCTCAGTTGGAGGTGTACCCGAAAACGTCGCGGCCGCCCACGCCTCTGAAGCCTGCAGCATAGGAGGAGTTTCCCACCTACTTGGCAGCATTTTACCGTTGTAACGTGTCACATTGTCCCAGCGAACACCACCAGCCTTCACTTCCGCGCGAATTTCAAACGCAGCTTGAGCCATATTTGTCGTCATTAATGCAATAAATGCTGCAATATATAGGATACGTCCAGACATTAGATTTTTCCTCTCATCACCGTTTCTTTCTTTGAATAGCTTTTGTCGTGAGATGTCACGGTGATCGTCAACTCGTTATTTTGCATACTTTCAATTAGAGGGAACGTCTTGTTTCTTCCCGATACAACAGTAAACTTTTGTTTGCATTGGACTGTATTTACAGCGCTACATGCATCAACAAAAAAGTTGAGCATAGTATTACTTTTATTTTCAACTCTCAAGCTGCCACCGTTATTGGTCAATTCGTAAGCATAATTAGGCTGTGTTGTAGGAATAATATAAACGGGTGCGAATCCGTAATTAATTTCCACACCACTCACTACTTCATCAGGCCTGTATTTACTTGGAGAAAAAGACAACATAAACATCAAATCTTGCGAATTATCGCATGCAGCGTTGTGGCATAAACTACGTATGCCAACGTCTTTCTCTTCTCCGGGTTTCAAAACCAACTTCTGGTGCGTTAATGACACCTTCCAATCGTTTAAGTTGTCTCTTGTATACTGCTTTTTTTCTACCTGCTCTCCGTCAACAATATTTATTTCATCAACCTTCGCTTGGACAAATATTGGTTGAGACTCGTCGTTGGTTAACGTAACGATACCGTTCCCTTTATCATCAGAAACAATCACCATTTTATCTACTGTAAAAGCTTGTACACTTATAGATAACAATATAACGGTGAGTGATACTAAATTTAGTAATACTTTATTGGATTTCATCTCGCTCTCCTTAATTAACTTGTGCAACAGGGTATGTAATGGCGTTGGTGCGATAAAGTCGCTTTGCCAGCAATTTTAACTGATCGATATCTCTTTTATGAAGCGCTATTGTTTCCGCCATGTTTATAGATTCATGAGCTATATAGATTGCCTTAAACGAACCGACTTCTTTCTGAATAACTCGATAACCGTGTGACTCGAGCTTTTTAAGTGCTTTATTCAGTTCAATCGAGCTTTCGTATGCACCTAAATACATCGCTTGCAGTCGTTCATCTGCATCAATCAAATCTATCCGCTTGTCTTGAGCTATTGGCAAACAATAGTTTTGACCAAAGTTCATCTGATTTGTTGAAGTAAACTCATAAGGCAGTAAGCATTGACTTTCTTTCGCTGACAATTCAAAGTTCATGCCTTCCAATACGGTTACTCGATAGACACCATCGGCCATTTCATTGACTTCGATACAACCTTCTCCATGACATTCCACTTCTGTAATCGATTGTTCTGAGATGTCATTAAAAGCACTGACGAACGAAACGATTCGACTGACTCTTGGCTCTATAGAAGCCACCGTTCCTGGGTGTGTGAACACGGTTACGTTGCTATCTCCAGAGTTATAAAGGTCAACGCTCTCTGAATCAAAATTCGCGCGATATTGACTATAATCTTCCAAAGGTACAATGGTTTCATCGTTATATACGATGAACTTACTGTTGTTTCGCCCTTCTTTTTTAAGAGAGAAGTAACCTTTTTCATCAAGCGTCTGCTCTGTGTTCTGCGACTGATGAATATCGACAAGCGTATAAGACGTTGCCGCTTTATCGGTAATATAAACGCCATCCGTCGTCACTATTTGAGTGCTAGACAAGCCCGCATTGATACCATTCGCGCCATTGGTTGACGTATGGGCGGAGGCATTCATTCGAGCGTATTTAGTTGTGCCGCTTGTCGCCAATAATGCATCTTGATACATATCATCTTGTTGTCGATTGTAGGTGTTGCTCACCTCAAGCGACGTATTAAAAGAGTCTGAGTCAATTAACTGATTTCGTCTTACTGTTGTTTTAAATTGATTAATGTCATCACTATCACTCGTCAGTCCCACGATGGTTTCTACTGTGTCTGACAACGGAACGCTCCATAACAAATTAATTGATGTGTCGTCCGTGGCCTCAGAGTAATCGACGTTAATATTAACTCGCGAATCTAAAACTGTAGCTGTGCTGTAACCAACGGAAATAAACTGCTGCTCCTGTTCATCCGAGTTACCTAAATTGTCTAGCTGCTTGTCGTTATTAAGCGAGTAAACCGCATACACAGATTGTCCACCAAGGAAGCTGTACGAAGAATTCAACGATAGACGTGAATAATCAGCATATCCGTACATATAAGACGCAACTGGATCTCCAAGCTCATTATCTAAAGATTCGTAAGAGAGACTTAAATAAGGGATACCAATATTAGCGTTCAAGTGAGATGCATCTTCGAATTGGCTGTAAACGGCTTCGGTACTCAAATCCCAATCAATCAGATTATATGCACCACCAACGGTGTACATGGTGCCACTGTCCGTTACCAATCCGCCCAAGCCTATTTGTAGCGAACGGGAGAGTTGGTAGTTAGCTAATGCCTTGCCATAAACATCGTCTTCAATATTTTGAATGCCAAGTTCCGTGTAGTCGTAATGGCTTCCTGAAAACATACCGGCAGTAACAACGAAATCCACTTCCCCTTGAGCCAGAGAGTCACTTTTGGTGTTATATACTTGATAAGTCTGGGTGTTGATAACTTGTCCACCACTTGTCACTTCAAGCACGACTTCATAGCGACCTGATGGCAACTTGTTGTAGGGGATTGAGTTTTGCCCTTCAGGTACGTTATCTTGAAAAATTAATCGACCATCGCGGGATACTTGTACTCCACCACTTGTTGGTGCATAAAAGCTCAAAACTTTATCGTTATTATGTCCGCCTACGAGTAACTTTTTAGAGGTACCTACCGTAATCGAGTTTTGAGCAACACGAGCAGTGTTATTCAAGAAGTCGGTAGAGTTAACCTCTGGCTCAAATTCAAAATGGCCCGCTTTCATTGAGTAAGAATCGATATCTAAGTGATACGCCGCTTCATACAATTCAGAACCGTTATCACTGTTGTTTGCATTGAAATCCGTTTTGAGGTGCCCGTAAGGCAGTCCAAGTGTCGTTTCATTATTTAAAGAAACGACCGAGTCTTGATCTTGATATTCACTCACGTACAGATCAAATGAATTGATTAACCCATTGTGTTGGCTCAGAGACGAGTGGTATACCAGTTCTTCATCGAGATTCGAGTATGACAATATCTGTGGAGATACAAAAACATAGACTTCTTGATCATTATAATTATGAACGATTTCAAACGTTTCTGGGTACAACTCACATTTATCGAGCTTACCTAAACACTCAGACTGATCTTGTATGCCAACCATTAATTGTTCTATGATTTTCTGCTGGTACTCAGCCGACACTGCATTATCATTTAAATAGTCAGATACCTGTGCGATCGCTTTTTTATTATTCGAGTCTAATTTTAACGTGTTAAACGACGTTAAAAATGGGACTGGTGAAGTAAGGGAACCATCTAAATTACGCATACGGACCGTTGATTTTTTCAATTCAAACAGTTCTTCAAAACCTTCTGGAATGTTTTGGCTATAACTTGAATAAGAATACAAAGGCAATAGCATTAAAATTGCCATTGTTGTGAGTTTGAACCTGAACATTATATATCTACCTCAATATTGAACTCTATCTCACCATTACATTCCTCCGGTTGGCCTGTTGTGGTGATATCTTTAAATGACTTAAATTTTAATACAATGTCATGCTCACTGTACTTATTATCGCCATCATTTAAATTGAAATTTGAAAAAGAGACGGAATCCCCCTCCGATATGCTTTGCCCATCAATCGTTAATTGAACGAAATCATCCTGAACATTGCTCACTCCAGAGTAGTCAATACAAGTCGACATATTTTTTGTTAACGTTGAAACATAAGGAATATCCGAAGACTCAAATGGAATATCTGTTTCAATTCTTAATGTGGTATTAACGTCATCAAACTTTGTTTTATCTTGATTTGACGCCAACTCCAGAAATGCTGGAATCAATTCAACAGAAGTAATTGAGTTTGTATAAAGATTGCCTACGTCTAGGCTCGTGGTAATGTTGAGCACTTTAAAAGCGGCGTTGGCATTCATACTCATGAAAGCCAATAGTATTAAGACTTTTTTCATATTAACTACCGTGCAGACAGATAAGGCTCGTAATTATTACGAGCCTTTAATTCGGGAATTGTCTACAAATCAAACAACGTCAGCCATAACCGTTAGCGACGCTTGTACAGTAGTATCAGCAACGTCGCTTGCATCTAGTTCAGCCGTTTGCTTTAGTGAAACTGAGATAGACTGTTTACTAGCGACAGAGTCTCCTTTCGCTACTTTACTACCATCCACGTAGGCTTCAAGAATTTGACCTGGTTGTACTATGTTGTCGTAGGTAGCGTTCATACTATGAACTGTCCAGGTAGCTGAAGCTAGCGCACCAATTATAGGTTCAGCTCCTGATGTAGCCGTATTACTATGAGCTTCTAGAACAACATTTGATGTCTGAAATGTACCATCAGCTTCTGCAACGATTTCACCTGTTAGTTCGAGTGTGCTAGAATCTTCACCAGTGATGATTAACGAATCTGATGCAATAGAACCTGGAACTAGACCAGTCCAAACAACTGTGGCTTTTGCAGGGTCTGCTGCGTTAGCGTTTGCCGCCATACCCATTAGAAGAACTGATGCTAGTGCGCTTTTTTTGAAATTTGACATTTTTACTTTCCTTTAAGGCTGTATATTTGATTAATAGTAACTTCCGTATCAAAGCGCAGTTTCCTTAACGCTCCTTGATAACCGGATGAAATGAATTATGCGGAACCACCGATAAAAAATATTGGGCATTAACAAATTTATAAATACAATTGTGCCAAGTTGATTCAACGCTCACATGCGAGTTTGTTTTATCCTATTTAGTTGACACAGCTCTCAATCATTTAATCCAACTCCCCTAGAGCGCTTGAACTACGAAATGAACTAAACAATACTAGAATTAAAAATAATCAGAGGAAAAAGAATGAGACTCACATTTTCCCAGTTTTTAGAATACGTAAGAGCAGATAAAAAATTGACACAACAGGAAATGGTCGACTTACTTAGTAGTTGTGAAACAGATTTTTCTAAGCTTGATCTCACGACCTTCAGTCGCTGGGAGAGAGGAGTAACAACACCCAAATTATCTAAGCAATTACTCATAGCGAGATTGATGGATGAAGACGTCTTAAAACTCATTGATCCAGAAGTTGAAGCCAAAATAAAGAATAAACGTCATTTTGAAAAAATGACCAACCGTATCCTTCACCCCTACTCAACAACTCCTAAAACGTTTTCTCATTACTATCACGGCCCATTAGCTAAACAACATAGTTTGTGTGAGCAGTTGGTTGGATTTCACCAAGACTATATGGGTATATGTGTCGACGCTGGGGATATACAACAAAGTAAAATGGTTTTGAATACATTTAGTGACTCTTCAAGTATGTTAATAGGACATTTACTTTACGGTTTTGTGCCGATCGAGCAGCAAGCTTCATCACTTAATCCAAACCAACTATCAACCTGCCCCTTTCTAGATCTAGAAAAAAGCATGGAACAACCTGTAGATCTGTATGTAATCTCTACGTTCGGTTCTTTGCCTACTCCTAGAATGGCTAGTATTATGTTTATGTTGGATATATTGTGCCAAAATACTCGCATCAAAAATCTAGTATTAAATTGTCATGATCAAGAAGCCTATGCGCTGTTCGAAACGAGTACAGACTGTGAACTTGTATCAAAAGGTAACGAAGTCCCTTTCGGAGGCGTTAAAGTTTTTGGGAAAAATTACAAATATGCGCAAATTAGAATCAAATCTGAAAGTATTCTCTCATTGAAAGTAATATCAAATATTCTTCCATTTATTCAGGATTACATTCAAAATTTATTAGGAGATTAGATACCCCGATGTATGCACGGGGTATTTACAGTGACAGCTCCATGCGGAGTTGGCCAGAATCCTTGTCGCCCTAATGTCTAATGTAATTAGCCATGACTTACTCGCTACTGACAAAGTAACCTGACGACAAAACAATGTTCTCTTTCCAGTAAACCTTACTTATCGAATCGAACGTTTTTCGCATGTGGTGCGAAGATTGGCTTTTAGTTTACCCATAACGTCTAAAATGCCGTATTTAGGTACATAGGCATCTACACATGTTGAACAGTCGACTTAGTTTAGGGCGCTGCTCTCAGGAGCAATAATCAAGTGAGTTAACTATTCTTTCAGTTGTACTGTGCATGAGTATTTCCATCACATCAAAGCCCATCGTGGGTCTAAATCAACTTCCACCTAATTACGTCACTAAGTCTTGCCATTGCACCTTCAACTAAGAGATATGAAGTATGCCAATAATATTTAACACCCAATAGCAGTATCATTTTTCTTTTATTAGCTCTGTTGTGAACAAAGATATGACATGTAATTGCGTTGAAAAAAGAATTGTTAGACTCCATAGAACTCTTATAGAAAAATTTGTTGGCATAAAAGAAAAATACAGATGCGAAAAGTGTTCTACTGTGTTTAAGGTCAAAGGCAAAAAGTAACTAAGACACATACAATATGGAGTATGGTGAGGTGCTGTGCTGCACAGTCTTAGCGAAACCGCTAAGGCTAACGACTGTCAGCCCTATGAGTCCCTCGAATACGTGCTACGAGAAATCCCGAAACTGAAGAGTGGGGTCCTTGTAACATGCCAAAAACGAAACAGTCCGTCACTCAAAATATGCCATTCAGTTAAAAGCTCCTTTCCTCAACAGGGGGCACATGAGCTTTTATTATCAGTTCTATAAGTCAAAGCTTCCTACAAACTTCGACAAGGTAACGGGAGCTTTGCTTACTAGGGCGTGTTGATCTTTCGTGAGTGTTTTTTGAACAGCATGGTAAAGAGTTATAATTTGCTTCGCCAAAAGTAAAACCATAACCAATACCATGCCAAGAACAATGCTAACTGATATTCGCTGGGAACTGCTACTCCAAGTTATGAAAAGTACGGGTCGTATTTACGATAAAACTGAACATCGAATGACATTTGAAGGAATACTTTATCGAATGAGAACAGGCATTCCTTGGCGGGATCTGCCCTCTGAGTTCGGAGAGTGGAGTACCGTTTACAGACGATTTAATCTTTGGTCAAAGAAAGGGGTTTTAGATAAACTTTTCAAAAGCTTATCTAGCATGGCAGATTTTGAATGGGTCTTTCTTGATGGCTCTATAGTTCGAGCGCATCAGCATAGTACAGGTGCAGCGACTGAAAGCTCAGAGCAAATAGGAAAAAGTCGCGGGGGCAACTCAACCAAAATTCACTTAGCCGTGGATAGTGGTGGCCTGCCGATTTGCTTTGATTTATCAGAAGGACAACGCCACGATATAGTGCATGCCGAAAGCTTAGTTGAGCAACTCGATGAAGTGAATACCATCGTTTGTGATAAAGGATATGACAGCGAACCTTTCCGCATTTTTGTTAAGGAACGTGGCGGAGAAACAGTAATTGCTAAACGCAATTACGGACAAGATATAGACAAAGACAGTATGGATTGGTGTCTATACAAGTATCGTCACTTGGTCGAAAATGCCTTTGGGAGAATTAAGCATTATCGAGCTATTTCAATTAGATATGACAAGCTAGAAAGGAATTATGCCAGCATGTTATCGCTGGCATTCATGTTAATGTGGTTACCGATGTATTGTTGAACGCGAAATGTACAGCAAAGATCAACACGCCCTAGCTAAACTGATTACTTTTTTTTGATGTTAAACTATGATGTTTTATTATTCTAAATTTTTCTGCTCATATTTTTAGGTCTACTCCTCTAATTTAGAAAACGTCAAAATCCTACATTACTGCACTAAAGATCGTAAAGCTTCACCTAATGTGGCAGCTGCGACATCGACTTTCCCTGCTAACTTAATTGCTTCGGCTTTAAATTCAGGTGCATGTTTGATTCGTGTTTTCTTAGGTAAGCGTCTTTAAATCGACTCATTCAATCCTTTTAATAAACGTCGTAACCTTTAACTTTTATCGTTAAAGGTACTCGAAAATGTCTCAGCATAGATCTCAGCAAGAATGGCTACGCCTTGTTCAGAAGTATTACAATAGTGAGCAGTCTGCCGCTCAGTTTTGTTTAGAGCACAATCTTCATCCAAAAACATTTGATAACAACCGTCGCAAACTACACCACTTAGTCAACCTGCCTAAAAAACGAGAAGATTCACTTTCTGAATTCGTTGTTGTTGAAAAAACAGCCATGCTAAACACCAAAACCGAGCAACTGCCTCCCTCTACGTTACCTACGGAATTACGCCTTGAAGCGGGGGCGTTCTCTCTTCATGTACCTCGTGATGTAGCACCTCAGTGGCTCGGTCTTCTATTGAAGGAGCTTGCTGTTGTATGAAAATGTTCCCTGATATCTCTGTTATCTATCTCCACAAGGCGCCCGTCGATTTTAGAAAGGGCATTAACGGCTTGAGCTTTATTGTTGAACAGAATATGAACCTTAATCCCTTCTCCGAAGCGCTATTCGTCTTCTGTAATCGCACGCGGGATAAGCTCAAAGTTCTCTACTGGCAGCGTAATGGCTTTTGCCTCTGGCAAAAGCGACTCGAAAAAGACAAGTTCGCTTGGCCAAGAAAAATGCCAGGGAAAACCCTCTCATTAACGGAAGAGCAGTGGTATTGGTTGCTTGATGGGCTCGATATTGAAAAAATGAAACCCCATCAAACATTGAATTACCAAAGTCTTAATTAAATTAAAAAATAATAGCGGATAAGGAACTTTCGCGGATCTCTGCGATCTTCCTTATATGCCATATAAAAATAATCCAGATGAGCTAGCGCTCTTACGTTCAAAAGTGACTGAGCTTGAATCTACGGTACTCACACTTCGCCAATCTCTAAACGAGAGCGAAATAACCATCCAATCTCTGGTTGAAAAACTCAACCTAGCGCGGCGTAAACGCTTTGGTAGCAGTAGTGAAACCCTGCCTCCTCAGGACTTAGAGTTCAATGAGGCGGAGACTCATGCCGATACGACAGGTGAAGAGGGAGCGCCCGATAATACGAATGATGACGCCTCGGAAGCGGAAAACACCTCATCCGAGACAAAACGTCGTGGTCGCCCAAAGCTTCCCGAAGACCTGCCACGAGAGCGAGTCGTGGTGGACATACCAGAATCAGAAAAAACCTGCTCGTGTTGTCAGTCGATACTCTGCAGGATGGGGCAAAGCACCAGTGAAAAACTGGTGTATATCCCGGCGAAGTTGTACGTTGAAGTCACTGAAAGACCCAAATACGTCTGTCGTCAATGTGATGCGTTAGGAGAGAAGAGCGTTGTTGCAATGGCTCCACCGCCAGCATCGATTATCCCGAAAAGCATCGCGACGCCCTCTTTGCTTGCGCAAATTATCACGAACAAATACCACTATGCCCTGCCTCTCTATCGTCAAGAATCGCTGTTCAGACAATATGGGCTAGCGCTCAGCAGAAAAACGATGAGTCAATGGATACTGCGTTGCGCTGATAAGGTAGAGCCGTTAATCGTCTTACTGAAAGAAACCCTCCTTGCACAAGATGTTCTGTTCGCGGACGAGACCACGTTGACCGTGCTCGATGACGAAAGAAAGAAAAGTTACATCTGGTTGTATGGGTGTGGTCCAGACCGGGGCGGTAATGCGCAATCTCCCGGTATCGTCTTGTTCGACAACCAGGAAGGGAGTCGGGGGCACCACTGCCCTGAATCGTACCTGTCAAACTACACTGGATACCTTCATGTTGATGGGTATAAAGCGTATGAAAAGACAGACGCGAAGTTGGTGGGTTGCTGGGCTCATGCAAGACGTAAGTTCATAGAGTCAGAGCAGAGCCAACCAAAAGGAAAGCAAGGAAAAGGGGGTAAAATCCAGTGGGCAGTCAGTTGGTTCCAAAAGCTCTATCGTGTTGAACAAGCCCTCAAAGATAAGACGAGGGAAGAGCGATATTTTATCCGCCAATCAAAGACTCAGTCTCTGCTCAATGAGTTCAAGGCGTGGTTAGATAAATCGGTCACTCAGGTGCCCCCTAAAAGTAAATTGGGTGAGGCGATTAGCTACAGTCTCAATCAATGGTCGAAGCTAGTAAGAGTTATCGATGATGGCGGGTTAAGCATGGATAATAACCGAGCGGAACGTTCAGTACGTCCGTTCACGGTAGGACGGAACAACTGGTTGTTCTCAAAGACTCATAATGGAGCCCGCGCCAGTGCAGTGTTGTACAGTCTTATCGAAACCGCGAAGGCTAACGGCTGTGAGCCGTATGAGTACCTCGAATACGTGCTACGAGAAATCCCGAAACTGAAGAGTGAGGATGACCATGGTCATCTTCTACCTTGGAACATGCCAAAGACGGAATAGTCCGCCCCTACAAAATACCGCTCAGAATGACAGATACCGCCTTAGTTGGCGGTATCTGCGTAGATATTAGAAAGTCAATGAGTCGGTTCGTAGACGCTTACTTTCTTAGTTGTCATTGTTTAGCTCGTTAATGGTTATACTTAGAGAGCATACAACATGGGTAGAGCTACAAGTAAAGCCCAACTGAGTGATAACCACCTACTGAAGTAGGTGGTTTGGGGCTGAAAATAAAAAGTAGTGTATCTTCGCAACCTTAATAGTAACGCGTACCAGGAAAACCTTGATGCAAACCTGTACGAATTACTTCATAACTATTTTTACCGAAGTGTGGGAAAGGCGAAAAAACAGTTCTGGGTATATTTACTGAAGGCCATTGAGCTAAGTAGCCTCTAGGAGCTGCAATAAAGCCTATATCTATACCCACTTTTTTTAGTTCAGTTTCAAGCTTAGAAAGATAGAACCCTCCTCCTACATTGCAAGATTGAACCTTAAGAACACCTAGTTGACGCAACCCTAGAGCATAAAGCTTGCGTGCGAGATCTACAGGTGTTATTGGCGCGTATGATCCATTCTGATTTGCACATATCGGACCATAAGGGTTACCATGAGCGACTATGTCCAAACGGTGATCAAATGTTAAAGATGAAAGCTGATTTGGCGCGGTTCCCGGAAACAATTCCTGTAGTGATTCCGATACCAATTCGTTACTACTTGAAAGGTTTTGCGTCGGAATACTATAACGATTTATCGAACTCTCACCAAAATGACGAAACAAAGACTCCGGCTGCCCCTTTCCTAATAGTAGGATATGTCTATAGCTCCCATCTGATGTCCAGTTTTTCAATGCATTATTTACTTCAGCTATAGCCCAACCTGACGTATTTCTGACAACTTTATGAGCACCTAACGAACCAACACCTTCGTACAAAGCATAATCGGTGCTCGAAGGAAAACGTCGAACTCTATGCCAACTTCCTATGATATTGGCTATATAATCTACCCCCTCTATCGCGCCCTCTCCGACATAATGATGAAGCTCAGATTCAACCTGCTTACCAACTACAGCTTCGAAATCACTTACAAAACTTGTTGCTAATGCCGATGAGTGTGAAACTGGTGCTAAAGCAGTCGCTTCTGAAGATGTGAGCTCGAGCGCCTCATTGACATATGCCGCATCCACAGTCTCTTCTCCTGCAAACATTGCCCTCGAAAAAATGGCGCCTTGGGCCGCCTCCCCTACAGCTAGCTCCCCTACAATTTCAGGAACAAAAATACCTAAAGCTTCAGGCGCAACCAAAGCGACCAACGTGATAGCAACCAACTTGGTTTTATCAAAATTCCAACGGCTATGGTGTGGCAGCCTTTCAGACTGGTGAGCACGGTTAACAATTGCTTCTCCGACTATCGAAAAACCAAACTTGTTATTCGGTAAGTCGCTCAATTGCGCGTGCCAACTTTGTAATGAATTACGTTTAAACTGACTAAATGATGCCCACTGTTGTATTAACATCTTTTGGGCTAATGCGCCCACTCTCGCATAAGGGTGAAAACCATTTTGCATAATAGAATAGTCATCGTATTGTGGCTTCCAAATAGATGCAGCGTCCTTTAGCTCAGCTAAAAGCGCAGCTTCTAACCGATCCTTGAACCCTCTCCCCCTAGAAAAGCCAGAAATAAAAAATTGGCGTAAAGCGTCTGAGCGTCGATTTCCGGTTTTATTCGCAAGCCTTCTAATAACCTCCATATGACTATAATTTTCCAACATCGTATTTAACGCTATGGAGTAGACTGCTAAATCCAAAGGGTCTTCTGCATAGTATCGGTGTAAATACAACTCTTCTTCTTCAGAAGGAGGAGAAGCGAACTCAAGTTCCACCTTCAGGCGATCTAAGAAGATAGTCCGCATATGATCAACATGAAGAAGCTCGTGAAAAGACAAATTAGGAGCCTGTGAAGCAACAAATATTATTGCAGCTTCATTTATAACTGATTGATTCAAGGAGGTAAGATTTTCACTTAGAAAATCAAAGTTATTGCGAGCTTTTAGATTAAAAAAAATTCTTCTGGTAAGTAAGCCACTCCAAACTTTTGCTTTGTCACATTCAAGGCATCGATAGCACTAAGTGCTTGAGTTTGCAGCTCCCAGTCCACCCAATGGTCTATATTTTCACGCCATATTTTATGGTGTTCGTAATGATTATAAGTTGAGGCTTCCGCAAAGAAGCTTACTATGAGTAGTGTCAAGCACAATATTCTTTTCATAATATATTTCCTTTTGTTCAGAACACCAGATTAAACACTGTTGCATATAAAGCTCAATTGGCAAATAAAAAACATAGATAACAATAATGCTAATTGAGTAGTATATTGGCTTTGTTGCTTAATTCTGAGACAATGTATGTCTGCCCCATTGTGCTTGATTCCTAAACGATATACTGAGTTTCAGGCATACCTAGCCCCGTAAGCTTATTCAATGCTTTGATCATTGCGTAAGTCTCACCAACCTGAGCGTTGTAGTTCCTCAAGCTTAACTTTCCGCCTAACAACTGTTTCACTCGATACATTGCTGTCTCTGATAGTGAGCGCTTATGATAGCCATACCGCTTTTTCCACTTCTTGTTGGAGCCGTAGAGCTTCTGGCAACCTACCGCTAAGTTACGAGGATGCCCTTGCTCCCAGAAGGCTGCCCCTTCTCTTGGATGGATGAGCGGAACAGCTCGCTTGATCAGTATGGCATCATGGCAATTCCTTGTGTCATAAGCGCCATCACCTGATATCTCAATGATTTTCCGACGTGTTTGCTTGAGTAAGTTGGGGAGCACTTCGGCATCGGTTACGTTAGATAAGCTCAGCTCTGCTGCGATTATTTCGTGGGTGCTTGTATCTACTGCGATGTGCAGCTTACGCCAGACTCTGCGCTTCCCATCAGTTCAATGCTTCTTGACCTTCCATTCCCCTTCGCCATAAACCTTGAGACCTGTGGCATCAATGGCTAGGTGTTGTATCGCACCTCTGGTTTTAGTTTTAAATGAAACCTCAACTTCCTTAGATCGACGGCTTATACATGTGTAGTGTGGGCAAACCAGCGGGATGTTAGCCAGCTTAAATACGGAGTCTAGAAAACCTTGCAGCGCTCTCAATGGCATAGAGAAAACGCGTTTCACCATCAGTGCGGTAGTAATGGCCATGATCCGCACCAGCAGTTTTGGACACTGAGTTAAGTGAGTACAATCACTAATGAGGTGAACCATGACAATTAAGAAGAAACGTATTATCCATTCTCCTGAATTTAAAGCAGAAACCCTGAAGCTGGCAGAGAAAGTGGGAGTCGCTGCAGCCGCAAGACAGCTCTCGTTACATGAATCTCAGATCTACGGTTGGCGAAAAGCCACAAAGAAGAATTCGAGTATTAGCCAACGAGAACAAGAATTGGCCGTTGAAGTCGCTAAGCTAAAGAGGCAGTTGGCAGAGCAAGCAGAAGAGCTAGAAATCGTAAAAAAGGCCGCCACCTACTTCGCGAAAAATCTAAAGTAAATTGCTATGAATTTATGCTCGAACACCTGCTGAGTTTCAGTATTTCCCGTATGGCTAAGGTGTTCAGAGTTTCTCGAAGTGGGTTTTATTATTGGGTTGAGAATCGCCACAAGGCGATTCAACGTGAGACAGAGCGCCAAAAGCTTGATACCAAAGTAAAAGAAGCTTTTGACGTTAGCAAAGAGCGAGATGGCTCAAGACGTATTCAGAAAGAGCTGGCAGAGAGCGGTGATAACCATAATGTTAAGACCATTGCCGCCAGTATGAAACGTCAGGATTTAGTAGCGAAAGCAGCACGCAAGTTTAAGTGTACAACAGACAGTAAGCATAAAATGCCCGTTGCTCCGAACTTGCTCGCTCAAGATTTTAACGCAACGGCTCCGAATCAAAAATGGGCAGGAGACATCACCTATGTTGCCACAAGCGAAGGCTGGCTGTACTTAGCTGTCATTATTGACCTTTATTCAAGGCAAGTTATTGGTTGGTCTATGGATACGAGAATGACGGCCTCACTGGTCTGTGATGCCTTATCAATGGCTTTATTCCGTCGAGGGTTTCCTGAGCAGGTTATAACTCATAGCGATCGAGGTAGTCAGTACTGTTCGAAAGACTATCGAGACCTCATAAGTACTTATAATTTAAAACAAAGTATGAGTAGAAAAGGGAACTGTTGGGACAACGCATGTGTTGAGAGCTTCTTCCACTCAATGAAAGTTGAAGCAATCCAATATGAGCCGATCATGACGAGAGAGCAGATGCGCCAAACGATCTTCGAGTACATAGAAGTTGATTATAATCGAACGAGAAGGCACAGTGCACTTGGGTATCTAAGCCCAATGAACTTTGAAAAGCAAAATGTCGCTTAGCTAAGTGTCCAGTCTGACTGGAGCAGATCACCAAGTCGCTGAATCGGCGAAGTCTACCACGCTTGCCTTGTTTGTTTTGCTTCCACTCGGCTATCGCTTTCTCATCAATCCAAAAAGTCAGAGAGCCACGGTTAATGAGTGATTGGTTGTATTGCTTCCAGTTGGTTGTTTTGTAGAGAGGTTTAGGCATAGGGCTACGAGAGAGAGTGGACGTAGCTGATCAGATCGTAGGTTCTTGCTTTAGTTCCATTGAATTACGCAACATATATGGACGCACCTCAGGATGCAATGGCTAATTGAAGGGTACGGTCGCTAACATATATCCGACGTCTTTTTAGATCGATAATAGACCTGCGCCATGATGTAATCCGCCCCTTACTGTCTTTTCAAAGCCACGGTTTCAATAACCCTGTTGCGTCTCAGAGTGTAGTAAGGATGGTTCACCGTTTATTCATCAGCTATTGCAAACTCAGTTGCTTCTTAAGGGAATTCCCCTTGAACTTACTATTTTTAATCAAACAGGCTTAAAGGCCTGATTAATATCGTATTCACTATTTTTCGCCAAGATGTGCCTTGCTACCCGCCCTAGTTTGTTTGCAAGAGCGACAATCGCTTTTGCTTTGCCTCGGCGTGCAATGAGTCCTCTTAACCATGCTCCCATAGCATCCGATTTTTTAGCTCCGCACCGAACCACTGCGCGAGCACCGTGAATAAGTAATGTTCTTAATTCACGATTGCCATTTTTCGATAGAGAGCCAAGAGTACTTTTTCCGCCTGTACTATTTTGTTTAGGAACCAGCCCACACCATGCAGAGAACTGACGACCATTTTGGAATTGGTTTCCAGCTCCTACTTCACTAATCAGTGCTGCTGTCAAAATCGGTCCAAAACCAAGAATATTCCGAATAGCCTCATACCTTGGATTTTGCTGACTCAATATGGTGACACTTTGAGTCATATCATCTATCTCTTCGCTCAGGCTGATAAAGTCATAGTATAAAGTTTGCAGTAAGTTCCTAATTACTGGAGAAAGCTCATTCTCTGCATCTTCAAGAGCTAGCGGTAAATGACACCGTAAAGCTTTAATGGAAATAGGAAATACAACACCGTACTCAGCAGCCAATCCCCTGATCTGGTTCGCCAAGGCAGTTCTGTTCTCCACCAAACGTTTACGGACACTGCGTATCGCTTTGAGGTCTTGTTGCTCAACAGATTTAACAGGAACGAAATAAATGTCAGGTCTAGAAAAGGCTTCGCAAATAGCTCTTGCATCATTGGCGTCGTTCTTTTGCCGCCCAACAAATGGTTTTACGTGCTGAGCTGGAATAAGCGCTACTTTATATCCCAGCTCTTGAAATATTCTGCCCCAATGATGAGAAGTTGCACATGATTCCATTGCAAGAGCAGTTTGCTCTGGTAGTTGGCGGATAGTATCAAGAAGCCTATCTCGCTTTATCTTTCTGTTTGACAAAATTTGTCCATCAGTACTCAACACACATACTTGGAAGAGATTTTTTGCTATATCGATACCGACAACTTTAATAGAGATACTTGTTACTCCTGTTCTCACTGGTTGTACTATTAGTTTGGTACAACGACGCTAGAAGGGAGGTGCGTCCATCACATCAAAGCCAGTTTACGCTTGCAAGCATTAACCAATAAGTATTTTCCGCACTTTCTTGCCACGACAACCAAAGGTCTGCCGAGAAATAACAACGATCAAATAAGGTCATGAACGTGCGGGGATATCATTGAATAGACGCTTAGTTAAGGTCGTTTCACCGATATGACAACCGAGGTCTGAACGACAGGGGGGAAGTAAGAAACTCAAAATAACAAATACCGCCTTATCTGCCAGTATTTTTGTTGATACTAGAAAGTCAATGAGTCGCTTCAAAAGCGACTGCTTGCAAGCTAATCACCAGGCAGGCAAAAATGCAAATATAAAAAGATGCCAATAGCCAAAGCGCTGACAATATGAAATCATGTTTATATAATGAAATTAAGAGCTATTAAGCTCCTCTCATTATACTCATAAACGTTACATTCAAATAGGTTAAGATTTCAAAACGTCTTGGCTTTTAATCAAATTCATAAGGTGACCAATATGAAAAAACTTAACACTTTAAGCTTAGTTGCATTATTCATTTCTGTGTCGGCTGGGGCTAAGCAACTCCCAGAAAATGACATCAACTCTAATACTTTAGTTACACCACTACTTTTAAATAGCAGTGGTGTACATAATTATGACGATGATTTTACTTATTACCAATGTTACTTAAACCCTGTGAGTTGCTTCTGATACATACAAAGGAACCCTAAAGCTCAATATGGAACCAACAAGAGCAAGGAGCTCAAAAACTTGGCAGGAACGCTATTTTTAGTAAGCCAGTAACGTAAGTTACTGGCTTTTTATGTGCATCTTATTTGGCATCCATTACATCAAAGCCTATAACAATCTCTATAAATTTATCTTTTGCCTAAAAACGCAGAGAGAAGTCCGAGTTAATGATATGTAGGCAGTGTGGCTTCAGTCTCATGCCAAAATAAATCGGCTCTGTTTATGTATCGTTCGCTAAAAGACATCTCAGGACTGAGTGGGTACTTCAACGTGGCTTTTATCTTCTCGAAAGCCCTTTCTGCCACTTCTAATGAAGCCTGTGAATGAGGATTAATCATCAGTTCCGCCGTTCTAAGTTCTTCGCTCTCTATTAATGTTGAGTACGATGTTTCAGCACCTGAGAAAGGTCCTAGTGCGAACATAATGTCTTCTGGCGGAATATTTAAGGTCGCAATCTCACTGAGGGACTTCCCTCTCAACAACGTATCCACCGACTTCCCACCATGATTCAACTCTATCGCATACACATAGCCACGTTGATTATGTAATGCGTAGTTGACCGCAATACGTTGATCGGTTGTGGTTGAAATCACGCCGCGGATCCCACGAGTGTGGTGAGCATGACTAATATACTCAATCGGCTCTACTTTACGATTGAAACCAGAATGAAATAACTCATCCGGTAGACGGTTATCGCCTCGAAAGACTAATGAGCCTCTCACCTCGGGATCGTAATTGCGATAAAATGGAAGGGAGTGAATTTCCTGCTGTGCTCTAGCACTCACTTCATGAAGCTTATCGACGTCGGTTAGGTAAGCATAGGGGTCGACCTTCTGCTCTAGCTCGAAAAAATCTTTCAATGCTTCGTCTTCTCTTCCTCCCCCCATATCAGCGTAGCCAGACCCACCCATGCCAGGGCGTTCTGGCAAATCTTCCGGTAAGAATAGT
Organism: Vibrio lentus; assembly: GCF_030409755.1. NCBI lineage: Bacteria > Pseudomonadati > Pseudomonadota > Gammaproteobacteria > Vibrionales > Vibrionaceae > Vibrio > Vibrio lentus. The sequence goes on along the minus strand of NZ_JAUFQE010000001.1, from coordinate 85,402 downwards.
TCAGGTAACGTACTTCTCTCGCTTTCAGAACTCACATCATTGTTGACGACATCACCTCCCCCTCTGAGTCCAGCATTCTCTAGCCATTGTACTTCTCCAGTATCAGGGTTAACGGTTCTGACAATACGCGTCTCCGTTATTAATCGCCCACTAGAAGGATCGACTTCGCGATAGTAAGCAAACCCATCTGAACGAAGTAAAGTACTTCGACCACTATTGGTTAACTTGACACCTAAGAGCTCTTCGCTTGTTTGAGGGTGCACGATTAAACGAGGCATCGAGGTGAATCCTTCCATCTCTTCGATGGGAAAACCAGAGTTGGCCACCATAACATTAGGGAGAGACTCCGTCGCAATTTCAGTCGCTTCTGCTAATGCACGACCATATTGTGCAAGGGCGGGCAAAAGCGGCGTCGCTCCAATGATAGCGGCGTTGATCGAGCTCATCTTTGTGCCTTCTAAACGTTCTTGCAATGTGTCACCGTGTAACGCTTTGTCAAGACTCAACCCAAACAGGTTTGCACTCAAACCAATGTTCAATGGAATACCCATCTCAGGAGCAATAACATCAACCACCGGCAATAGGGTCATGACGCTATAAGCCACAGAAAGTAGGTAATCGCGTTGTGCCTCAAGATCGGATTTGATCATGGTATCTCCGTCACTGACTAAACGCGCTTTCATCTGTTCCGTCATTCGAGCAAACACATTCCCGTCGATACGATGACGCTTCATCATCATATAGCCCTCCGACCAATTATCAGTGGCAAATGCTTTTAAGGCCGTATCCACACCGGAATACGTTGCGCCATCTTGCCTTAAATAAAGGCTGAAATGTGACTGTAAATGTTTTCGGTTTGAGGGACTTCTTAAACTCTTGAATAAGTGTTTTTTGAGCTGACGTTCACTGCGGTATGCCCAAAATGGTTGTTGAGCGCCTGGAGTATAGAGCAAGCCCCCTTGGCCGTCTTTAGACTCAATCAATAAGATATCAGTCGAGTCATAACCGTAGACATCAAAACGATACACACTGACCTCTCTTCTTTGAGAAGAAGAGAGTATGGCGATGGCGAGTTGATACTGAGCTTGGTTGAGCAAACCATGATGGTACTGCTGATAGGCTGAAAAGGCGTAACTGTCTCTCACTAGTTGGGTGTAGCGTGTTGTATTCTCCGACCAAAACGTTGTTAACGCCTCACTATAAACGCCTTGAATATCTAACTCGTTGTAAGCGATATTCCACAGGGTCGATGAAAGTAAGCGGACTTCATTTTTTTCATCGAACGCTTCACCAGTCGCGCCTTGTGTATAGATCCCAGTATCAACATTGATGGTGCCAGGATACGAGTCTCGATAACGACTGAAGGCATTAAGCATAACCGCTTGAGTGAGTGTATAAGATTCGCTTGGGTGCTCGTAATGAGCCCAACCATTATAAGTTCGATGACTGCTCTGGGCCCCGTCAAAGTGGTGATAAAAAACTGCATCAGGATCAATATCATGGTACCCGTGTTGAGTTAATACTTCTTTTATCTTATCTGACGCCACTCGTATAGGGTCTGGCAAGGAAAGAATCATGTGCGCGTAATCTTTCGCAAAATCAAGCCGCCACGCTTTATCAAAGGGAGGGAGGGACTCAAACGGTAAAGAGGTGTTAACACTGACGTTATCCTTAGCAAGAGCGGGATTGTTTGACGTCATGAAAGCTATGCTCATAGCAAGGACAAGCATTATTTTTTTATACATAAATTGCCTTTATGGTGAAGATATTTTTCTAGAGTGAGAACAGGCGCTGTCGGGTTATTATCCGACATATCAAAAGCATTACACTCTATTTTTTACGACATCAAAGTCTTGATGTTTCACGAAAGAAAGATGTTTAATGCGGATTCTATTTTGGTCAAATAAGGCACCAGTACGTTCAACCTATAGGATAAAAAGACTGAGATAGGTGCTCGTCACCAAGACCAGAAATAGCTTAGAAAGAGCGGTTCGAATAGCAAGACCTTGAATAAATTGATTCAAATGATTCGAAGTTGCGAAACTACGTCCTCCCCAATCGATACTTTTTAGGTTAACGCACAAACTAAGGAAAAGAAGATGACTGGCCGTTACGATGCGAGCATGGAAAAAGTCATCGGCTCCAATCGCAATCAAAAATGAGGCTAAATGGCCAATAATCAATGTCAACTTGGGTAAGACAGCACGATACTCCACCAACAAAAGTTGTATCAACCAAACACCATAAATAACACTTAACTGCCAAGGTATCGCCTTGCCAACTAATAATAGTTTTCCCTCACCAAGTAGGCTCGTTTGCTCACCAGAGCACATCCAATGCGCGATCGTCGCTGCAAGCACCACCGAAATAAGCATCGAGAGATACGCTTTTTTTTTGAACTGCACCAAGATAAAACCAACGGATTGGAGAACAAAAAACACCATCAACCCTTTATCAAAGTCCGTTAGGCTGAGCCACTGGCTCACCGCGAGAAAACACAACAAGTTAAACCCCGTCTCTAAGCACAGGATACGCTTTATCTCGCCCGCATTTTCAACAGGTTGAGTCAACGGCCAAAACAGCAAAGGCAGCACTAATGTGAGCATTAACGCAAACCAAATCGAGCTCTGTACAAGCCAATAAAAACCATAGCCATACACACCACACAGAGTTAAGAATAAACCGGAGGATAAGGGAGAATACAAGGCAGATTTCATGCATTTTGCTCCTTATAGCAGGCCGCGCGCTCGGCTAGATCCATCATACACAGGTTGGCTGTTTCAATGCATCGCTCTAATGTCACAGGCACTCGCCAAGTTTGTCTCGGGTCCGACAAATATTCCCCGCTTAAGAAAACGTTCGAGAAGTTTTGCACAGTGGTCGTCAGTGTATTCTGAGAGGTCGGCTGAGTTAACGCGTGTTGCAGAACCCAATGGCGAGCCTGTCCTCGTTCATTAATAACGGCATCGCCATAAAAGTGATCGGCATATAAGGTTTTTAACTCTTCTGGCGTGACCATTTTCGCACCGAGGCCCACCCTAAATCCTTGGTAAGCAGGGTGCTCTAATAAGTCTAATCGCCCAAGAACTTGATACAATAGTTCATCTCTCACTTGCTCTTCAGTGCAGGACAGCATCGGTTTTTGGTAGAGGAGACCTCGAGCTTTATCGAGTGCCGTTGCCGTCACCGACAGGCACGTTGTCTCCCCTTTTGAGTGAGAGCGAGTAGTCACGTGATAGCTCAATCCCCAAGGAGAATCGAGTACCAAACCAACTGTCCTGCCCTTCAATGCGTCAGGTCTTCGAGAAAAAAAAATATCCGCCTTCTTAGAAGGCGGTTTTGCTTTATAACCCCCTAGAAGGGGGCGTCCACGCTATCAGTTCTTCAATAACTGCAGTTGTTGTTCATACTCTATGTCCTGTTTATCTTGGTGTCGGACATATCGTCGAATGACTTCTTCATTCACACCGACCGTATCTACAAAATACCCTCTAGCCCAAAAGTGATTTCCCCATAGTTTCTTACGTATATGTGGAAATTTATTGAAAAGTCTAATTGCTGTCCGGCCCTTTAAAACTCCTAACAAACTCGAGATCGACAACTTGGGAGGAATAATGACAACAAGATGAACATGATCTGGTTGAACATTTAACTCTAAAACCTCGCAGTCTTTCATATTGCACAAAATATAAATTGAACGATAAAGCTCCTTTCCAACCTTATCTTTCAAAATCTTATATCTATACTTTGGAGTCCAAACTATATGGTATTTGCAACGCCAATAGACATGTGATGAACTTCTGTAATCGCCCATGTGGTTGTTTCCTCTTACTTGTGGTGAATAAGAGGTTACTTCTAACATGGGCACTTCTTCAGGCTATAGCCTAGAGGAACAATCACCACCGCCCTAGGCGGTGGTTTTGAGGAGCCAATAAAACTGAAACCCGTGGCTCAGTACGAATTCATAACTCAACGCAGAGCTTACCTCTGAAAGTAGAGACTGGGTCACGTGAGCTGGGAGTGCCAACACGTAAAAATCGGCCTGAGCGGAACGTTCACCTTGCAAAAGTACGCCATCTATACGAGTTCGAGCTTTATTGGGATAAAGAGATTTCACTTTATGACCAAGGTGAAATTGAACACCTTGCTTTTGTAGGTAATGAGTCAGTGGGGAGATAAGTGCATCGCTAATCGGCTCCCTCGTCCCCAAACTGTACGCTTCGGGGGCTAAACCGTGCAACTCTCCCACTTTATTATTGAGCAAATCCAACACCGCCAAGGCTGGTGTATTGTCGGTGGCTCCAATCCAACCTAATAATACCGGTCGGAGGAAAGCTGCCAGTCGCGGCCTGGAGTCATAGGAGAAAAAGTCACTCACAGAAACACCAAGTAAGGCCTCCGTTGTGTAAGGCTTTTGTAATTGTTGCTTAAACCAGAGCGTATCCGTCAATGATACTTGAGCGTAAATCATTGAATAAGCGGATTTTGCATCATCCCATAGCTTTTCCAAGCGGGTAAAGTAGCCGCGTTGAAACTGCATTGTCTTGTTACTTTGTGCCCACGAAAACTGGACGAGCTCCTGAGGGTAAAGCGAATCCAAACAACTTCCAGAGCCCGAAGGGATCTCTTTCAGAAAATTAATCAAATTATGATTTTTCGCAAAAAACTGCCGATGAGTGAGTTCGTGAACCGCACCGCTCTCATCGACCGTTCCGATACACTTACCTCCGGTGAAGAGCTCTTTGTCGTAAACGGCAACATCAAAGCCGTGTTTGACACAATTATGAGCCATTGCTAAGCCAGAAATACCCGCCCCGAAAATGGCAACTTTGGAACGTAAAGGAGTCGTGTTGTCACAAGCGATGACTCCCGTTTCTTTAATGACATCACAAGTCATACGGCCTCCTCTAAGTAATCTAATGCTTGCGATGTTGGGGGAAGGATGCCGTCTTTAGACTGAACAATAAAGCCGGTAATGCCGGTCACAAAGCCAATAACACTTTTCATTTAAATTTTGTCCATTGTTAATTTTGGGAACATTCCCAAGGTGAAGGTTACCTCAAATTAGAATAAGCAACAATATGCATTTCAGCTAATTCTTTAAGAAGGTGGCTTGTAGTGATTTGTATGATGAGTAATCAATTAAGTTATCTAAGGCTTTATTTAGTGCCGTCTCTCTACGGAGCATTGACCTAAGATTGAGACAGGCTTATATCAACTCTAACAAACATTAATCATGAAAAAACCAGCAGCGATTACTACTGGCTTACTAATTAAACTCAACCTCTTTTAGAAGAAGCTGTTACTTGTTTTTCTAATGTTGATTCAATGCCATTGATTAAATTGAATCAAATCTAACAAGGCGCTCGCTGTAAGATAAATCAGCAGGAGTATGATTGAGCTCCACGGTAATATTTCCTGAGAGCTCTCCGTCAGCTTTGTAGACAGGGCAAGAGGCAATATCTGACAAGTAAGACTCTTCCATTGGGGTACTAAAGTAGTAGACCTTTTGTAGGTTACATTCGCCCACTTTCATCCCCAAATATTCCACTTGCGAACGCTGACGATAATAATGCGGGCTAATATCAAGCAGGTATTCAGGGGTATGGGTAGAGATTTCGCTGGTGTAGCTCTCATTGAACTCTCTCCCTGGGATAAAGTTTCCGTTCTCTACACTGTAAAGCACGTTGAGGTGCCAATAGATTAGCTCAGATTCGTCACTTATTGAATTCCCCGGTTTTGAATAAACACACAAAACCTGGCTATGCGGAATGTTTAAACCTTGATTGAATTGAAGGTCGCTGACGAGAGTCTTGATACCACAACGATGTAACGTAAAACCATTTTGCCTCATCGATTCGGTAACTTGGTTAGTTGATTGGTATTTGAGGTAGACCCCCTCAGGTGAATTACTGGTGATAATGTTACTTTCATTAGCATAAGTAAGCGAACTTAAACAGGCCGTTACAGACACTAAAAGTGTTTTTCTTTTCATTACTTTATATCCTTTATGATTGGCGGAAGAAAAATAACCCATAAAGGAAAAATGAAACAGAGCTCATATATTAATTTATAACCCAAACCCCGCGATCAATTGATCTCGCGAATGCTTAAATTTTCATTCACTTGTAGCGTCATTCTGTGAAACTGGGTCATGGAGCGGTAATCAGATAAGATACGTTCACTTCCAGCCCAAACTTCTTCACTAAAAAACCAACTAAAAGCAATACAAACTATTGCTCAATAACCATACCTTTATTATCACTGGTGGTTGATAAATAAGAGATAAGTCGATGGACGTAGCTGCTCAGGTAATAGGTTCTTAATTTAGTTCAACTGCATTACGTAACAAAGCCACTCCATTAAGCAGCAATTACGTTTTGGTTATAGCTCACTTATGCTGAGCTATAACGATATGTCGAAAAACAAGTCCATTGTGCGCTTCTTACATATTCAAACATTGCCGTCCTCATTTATGTTGATTCATACTGACTACGTTGATATCGCAGTCTTTGAGATCAAAGTCGAAAAACACATTCGTCGGCTTTTGGTTCCATCTGCATACCAACACCCGCATCACCGTAAGAGTGGCTGCCTTCACTATTGCAAAAAGCGCCGCAGATGGGCGCAGGCCTGCGTAATATGCCTAAAAAGTTCAGGAGCCTTACCTGGGGCGACGTCCAAGGCTGTTTTTCGACTCAATTAAGCATGCTTGTTAAGTGGTTCAACAGAGTTACTTGGGAATACCAGACACCACACCCTTTGGGTGTGCGTATTCTACTACAAGAATGCACAAGCCAGTTTGTAGCACGGCTCTTGAGAGAGAGCCCATTGTTTTGTTCTTTTAAAAGAGCAAAACAATGTCCTTAAAAGGAGTTTAAATAATGCAAATTGTATACGGATATTGTCGTGAAGATGAGGCGGGGAGTTTATTGGACCGCTTTGTTGAACAAGGGGATTTTGTCAGCTTCAAAGAACTGGGCTCGGTCGGGCGTGAATACATTGCATTTGCTGCTTTGTTACCTTTTACTGACCGCCTCCCCTTTCCTTTCTATTGGAAAGGTGTTCATTTCGTTTCGGTTCAAAAACACACCCAATCAGTCCGTCAACTCACGCCACCACCATCAAAGAATGCTCGCAAAAAACATTATCGTAAACTCAAGAATACGATCATGACCCCTCAAAATTGGAAACAACACGTCAGTCGCAATCGCGGTTTGAAGTATGTAAACGCTTCCTTGTTGCCTTTAATGTAATCGAGAAGAACCATGGGGCTCAACGGCAACACCTTCACTCATGCGGCCCAAAGCATTCCCCAAAATATGGGGAACTAACAACGTCCATTTTTCAACCCACCAGATGCACGACACCCCTTTTGATAAAGGCGGTGCGATGTCGTGCCTCTTTTATTTACATTTAAAGGTAACCACATGAAAGATAAAACCTCACGCTTCAACCTTCCTCTTACGTATTGGCGTCACTTTTGTACGCTCATGGCCGTCTACTTTGCCTGTGCGTCACCCGCTTACGCTGATGACCTTTTTGCCAGTGGTAAAGATACCGTGACCAACACGGTCGGAACGGGGTCTTCTGGCGAGTTCTACATTCTGGTGGCAGGCCTGATTGGCGGCATCATCGTTGGCATCATGCAAAAGAACTGGGTGGGTGGCATCATCGGCTTTTTCGTTGGCGTGGTGTTCTGGGAAGTCGGTAAAGGGTTTGTAGGCTTATAAACCACACAAGGAGAGCGCGAAACTATTCGCCTTATTTCACCATGGATCATCAAGACAAACAAACCCTCTTCGCTTTTCCAAACTACTTACAAACCGACGTCAAAATAGTCGGATTTCCAATCGATGAAATACTCCCTTCTATCTTGTTGTTTTTGATGTTGTTCAACATCAATCGGTTGGTCGCGGTCGCCGTGTGTATCGGATTTTTCCTCACCATTCGCAGCTTAAAAGTCCGACACGGCCCCAAATTCATCATTCACTTCATCCACTGGTATGGGGATGACACAGCGAATAAAACCATTTTTAAACGCACGCCCCCCGCCACAAAAAAATATTGGATTTACTGATGCTCAATGAACATAACGGCGAGGCGCTTAAAGCGGCTCGCTTTATCAATTACGTCCTCACCGCGGTGGTGTTGATCACCGCCTTAGGAACCGCTGGGTTGAGTTTTGCTTTATTAAGTCAAAACCAAGCGGAAAAGCGCACCTTCGTGCCACCTCATATCGACCGAGCGTTTACGATCTCAAGCGATGCGGTTGATGAAGCGTATCTTTCTATGATGGCCGATTGGTGGATACACCTAAAATTTAATGTCACGCCCTCTAACGTTAAACGTCAATTCAACTTACTCATTACCTACGTGCCGCCTAAATACTGGAGCGGCTTACAAGACAAGTTAATGCGAGAAGCCGAATTTATCATCGAGAACGACGTCACCAGTTTTTTTGAAGTTGACACACTGTCTATCAATCTCAATGAAATGAAAATACGGGTCAGAGGCACACTCAACAAAACCATCGCCGGGCGCACACTCGACCCTGAGCCCGTGACGTATCTACTCCAAGCCAATTATTCAAGTGGCTTGATTGAACTTCACACCATCGCTAAAGAGATACCGTTATGAAAATACGCTTGATTTATGCTTTTGTTGGTTTGTTGTTACCCATCATAAGCCACGCCCATACGATTGACGCAAAGACCTACTATTTTGAGCAAAATGACACCATTGTGTTGCCCTTATCCTCGGTCAACACCAATCGTTTAGTGGTGAAAGACGACAAGATAGTAAACCTTCATTGCCCTAGAGGATTTTGTCTCGCTAAAGCCAATCAACGAGACCAATCAGGCTCTATTACCGTCAAACTCAACATCGCCTTGCCTTTTACCGCGCACGTCACCACAGAAAAAGGCCAAAATTTCTCGCTTTTTATTAATCCTAAAGCCGTCCCTGCGGTGGTCAGCGAGTTCATTTCGCTTCGCTCTACTGAAGAGAAAAGTGTCTTTGAAAAAGACCTCGAATACCCTTTGGCCTTGGGGCAACTCTCCAAACAAATGATACATTGGCAGCGCTCCAAGACGCCTATCCCAGGGTTTCGTGTCCATCCGATTGACCCAGAGACACTCCCTAAAGACACGTCACCACTGGCCATTATTCCGCAAACCCTGTTTGTCGGTCGCCCTTTCTCAGGGCTTATTTATCAAGTTAAAAATCAATCCAGTGACACCGTGACACTGACCGAAGCGCAATTTTACAGTTACGCCAGCCGGAGCGCCTCGCTTGATCGTTATACCTTGGTCCCAGGTGAATCCACCCATCTGTACATCATCACAGGAGGACACTAATGAGACGATTTAAACAGTGGCTTTTAAGAGAGTCGGACTTAGAGGATGGAGTCAATGCCAATAAGCAAAGTAAGCAACGCAACCAAATACTCAGCTTATTGACCGTTGCGCTCTTGGTCGCGGTTTTTTTTGCATTTAAAGCCTTTAAACAACCTCGCTCCTCGCTTGATATTGCGCAAGAGGTCGTTGAGTCAGCCCCCAATTTTGGGGAAATCATTACTGATGATTTTACCGACAAAGACAACCGCTCAGCCTTGACCTTACAAGGTCAAGACATTGAAGACGTCAAAGAGAAGATGGAAAACCTCAATCGAGACGTCGAGCGTTTGATAATGAGCAATGAAAATACGCTCGCACAAATGAAAAAAGAGAACGAAACCTTACGCGATGAAATACGCAATAATCAAGAAGCGCACCGCACCGTCGCCTTGCCATCAACCCCAGCGTCAGCCTCGAAGGAAGCCAGTCACCTGACCGTCATGGGAGATCCGGCGCCATTTGGTTCGCGCCCTCTTCCTCCCAAACCTTTGCCCTCTTACGCCACCAATGATCTGCAAAAAGAGAGCTTTCAATACAGCAACGCCGATAAGGCCTCGTTTGATGACCAAGGACAAGCGTTTGACTCGTTTGATTTTTTTTGGACAGCCTCTTCAGAGTCAGCCTACCAACGCACCGTTGACAATTACGTCCCGTCGGGCACCTTTGTGACCGCCAAAATCACCGGTGGCGCGGATGCCAATGCCGGAGCATTCGGCCAAAGTGATACCGCCCCCATCGTGTTTCAAACCGTGCATGAAGGCGTGTTGCCCAATGGAGAAAAGAGCCACCTCAAAGACTGCACCATCATTGGAAGCGTGTACGGAGACCTCTCTTCGAGTCGTGGCGTGGCCCGCACTCACACCCTCAGCTGCATTCGAGACGGTCGCATTTTAGACATTCCTGTACAAGGCACTGTCTTTAACTTTGGTCGCAATGGCATCCGTGGTACTTCGATTTTACGTAACGGCAAAATCGTCCAAATGGCGGGGATCTCAGGCATCTTAACCGGACTGGGAGAGGCGGGAGCGGGATTGGCCAGCACCACCTCGACCTCAGCGCTGGGCTCAACGTCCAGCATCAACAGCGAAGATGTGGGATTAAGTTTATTGGGCAACGCCACCTCAGAAGTAGGGAGCAAGCTTTCGGATTACTACATTGCCTTAGCCGAGTTATACCACCCCTTCATCGAAATCAATCCAGGGGGCATCGTGAATATCGTCTTTACGAAAGGGTTCCCTCTCGATGATGAGGAGGCGATCAAACGCTATGTTGCTCGTCAGGAAAAAGAGCAAGCAAAACCGGACACCCTTTTAGAAACCATCACTCTCAACCCTCTTGCGGCAGAAGTTAACCAACAATTAAATTAAGGTCCGCTTTATGACTATCAAGCTTTTCACCGCGCTGCTTGTCAGCGCCCTCGCCGGCTGCTCGGCGGGCTTTCAAGACGAATTCAGCTGCCAAAAAATCGGCGGGACACCCGGCTGCGCCAGCATGGATGACATTCGCAACATCTCGACCCACCCAACAACCCAACAAGTCGTCGAGGCTAACGTCCTGGCTTCCCACCCTTTTGCCTTACTGCCAAGACGCACGCGTGAAGGCCACCCGATTCGAACCCAAGACACGGTTAGGAAGGTGGTGGTTTTTCCCTTTACTTCGGATGACACCACCACTTACCTCGACACAATGGATATTTACATTGTGTTAGACGAGTCTACCTGGACAGGTCGTCCTGTTCAGGCTATCAAAAAGGATTAACGTCATGGGCGTATCAAAAGATTTAAAGGGTTTTTATCAAGAAGCCAAACGTGAATATAACCACCTGCATTCTGAACTGCCTTACCGGACTTTTGATGCGCAGGACGGCCTCTTTCATAACAAAAAAGGCGTAGGATTTGGATTCAAATTAAGCGTCTTAGCGGGGGCGAATGACGATATGGTGGAGGCGTTTAACCGTCTCATCATGGATTTACCGACTGGCCACAAATGGGACTACCATGTTTCCATGATGGGCCACAACCACGTGAGTCATTTGATTGAGCAAAATGCCGCGTTGAAATCCGCTCGTGCGGGGATTTGCAGTGAATTAGCAAAACAAGAAGCCGATTACGCCAACTTTGCGGCTCACCACGGCTTTTTTCATCGTCAGAAGCATTACTTTGACATCAAAGATTACAGCGCGTGGTTGTTTGTCTCCAGTACCGACGATATTGACCAGGTGTTGGATTGCAAAGAGGCGCTCACCACGTCTTTATCCCAAATTGGACTGGAGCTCACGCCGCTTACCCCCGAAGGCTTAATCAACTACGTCGAAGGGATTCTCAATTTTGACCCCACACAAACCGCCCCTCGTGAATCTGACTACGCCCCCGAAGCGTTGATTTACAAACAAGTCCTCTCTCCTGATACCGAGTTTTTAACGCGCCGACATTACACCGACGTTCGCTTTAGTAACCGCCAACATCAAACGGTGACCTCGCGGATCATTTCCTTGGGCTTACGCAGTACGCCTCGCACTTTCCGCCTGTACGCCTTGCCCGATTGTTTTGCGTCCTTAAAGAGCGTGGCCAAAAATGTGCAATGTCCACACCTCATGACCCTCAATTTTCGCCATCAAGAATCGGGCAGTTTTGCGACCAAAAATGGCGGACGCATTGGAGAGCTAGAAGAAACGCTCAAGTCCCCGATGGCATTTTTCTTCCCTCAAGCGAAGAAAGAGCAGAGCGAACGCGAGCAAATTCGAGATGAAATGTCGGATGGCATCAACAGCATGGCATACATGCACCTGACGCTGACGTTATTTACCAACAAAAAATCCGAGCGGCTGCACCGCACTACGGCCATTAACGCCTTTCGCTCTGGCGGGCTTGATTTACAAACCGTCTCGATGCTGCAAGGCCAAGCACTCATGACGACCTTACCGTTCATGATGACCGATGGGTTTTGGGCCGATTGCGACCGTGCTGGACGCATTCAAACCGTAAAAACCGGCAATGTGGCCAACCTCTTGCCTCTAGTGATGGACGTAAAGAATTTCAGTGGCGGTATGATGCTGCCCACCATGCGCCAACAAGCCTTTTGGTTTAATCCGTTTAATTGTGGTTCAGATAACTACAACATCGCCCTGACCGGAGGCTCCGGGGCAGGAAAATCCTTCTTTGTGCAAAAGCTCGCCGAAACCCTCTTTGCCATGAACGGTAAAATCTGGGCGTTAGACAAAGGAAAGAGCTTTAAAAAGCTCACCTTGATGCTTGGCGGACACTACATGACGGCTGAGAAGATTTACCTCAATCCATTTACTCACCTGGAACGCATTGCTATGGGGGATGACTATACCGATGAGAAAGGCGAACAGGTCAACCCTCTTAAGGAAACGCTGCACACCATCACCGGACTCTTTGCGACCATGGCCTGCCCCACGCATGAAATGGGGGATTTTGAAAAATCGGTTCTCGGGGATTGCATCATTACCGCTTGGCAGGCACACAAAAGCGAGACGTTGGTTGACCATGTGCAAGAAGCGCTGTTTGCGGCAGCCGAAAAACAAGGCGGTGATCGCCGCCTTTCTGATATCGCCATGCAACTGAATAAATACCGCTCAGAGGGGATCTACGGGGACACCTTCAATAAACCGTCCATGCTGGATCCCAATGTCCACTTTACCACCATTGAACTGGACGGATTTCCCTCGGACATCATGCGACCGGTGATTTTTGCGCTGATGTCGAGCATTACTCAGCAGATGTACCTGTCTGGCTCTCGTTCAACGCCGAAGATGTGCATCATTGAAGAGGCGTGGTCTCTGATGGCGGGCTCTAATGCACAGGCGCAAGAATTCATCAACACCGGTTACCGCACCGCCCGAAAATTTGGGGGATCGTTCTGCACCGTGACGCAAGGGATTGAGGATTTTTACAGCACACCCGAAGCGCTCGCCGCGTTCAATAACTCCGATATTCATATCACTCTGCGTCAAGGCAGTGGATTGACAAAATTCATCAAAGACAACCCTTCACACTTTTCGCCCTATGAGCAGTTTGTCATCAAGAGCTTTGAAAAGTCCTCCATCGCCGGTTACAGCTCTGTCATGCTAAAAACCGGGGATGTGACCACCTTTCATCGCTTGTTTGCCGACCCCTTTACCCGAGCATGCCTTTCAACAGAGCCGCATGAGTTTGAATACTGTGAAAACTTGATGAACCAAGGCCTATCACTGATGCAAGCAGTCAATCAAACCGCCGAGCATTTTTACGGAAAGGAAATTGAGACCTTTAATACCCTCATCTATGGCAAGGAGGCCAAATGAAATCCATCCGTCACCCACGTCTTATCTATGCCTTGTTGGCTATAGCGTTAATGATGTTCACCCTGATAGCCATCAAGCTCAATACAGCGCCTCAAATCGTGGTCTTCGATCTCGAACAAACGTTATCGCAATATCAAGACCAACTCATTGAAGCCAACCTCGACGATCAAGAGCACAGCGCGCAACTGGCGACCTTTGATACGGATCTCAGGCGACTCTTGAAAGAATACGCGCAAGTGCACCACCTCGTGATCTTCGTGCCAGGCGCGCTCATCAGCGGCGCGCCAGATAGAACCACTGAGATCCAACATTACGTTATCGAGGCGCTTAAAAAGGAGTCATGAGCTTATGATTGTTCCCAGTCATTCATCCCTCACACCCACCGCCCTCTTAAAAGTGGTCAGTGTCACTTTACTGACCATCGCCCCCACCGCGCTTGGCCAACAGTTTGGGCGTCAAGGTGAACTGTTTCCTATTGCAGAAGTGGACATGTTGCAATGGATCAACAACCGATTGACACACTTAGAAGCCACGGGAGAAACCGCAAAGATGCAACAACAGTTTGTGGAGAGCGTAGAAAATAGCGTGCGAAGGCCCACTCCCGTAAAAGGGTTGACCACCACCACCGCGCCCAACACCTTTTACATCGATCCATCATTAAAGCTGGCCACCGATATCAAAGATGCACAAGGCAACCTCCTTTATGCCAAAGGCGTCATCATCAACCCCTTTGATACTGACACTTGGCCAGTCGACATTCCCAAACAATCATTCGATTACTCGCATGTGATTGTCTTTCTTGATGGGGACGACCCAAGACAGCGCGCTTGGGCCAAACAATACCGCGCAGATAAGCCGATAAAATGGACCCTCACCAACGGCAGTCCAGAAGACGTCGCCAAGGAGTTTGACGCCCGAATTTATTTTGACCAACAAGGTCACTACAGCCGTCAATTTCAAATCTCACACATTCCCTCTCTGATTGAACAAGATGGGGCGCGGTGGAAAATCACAGAGATCGATGTGACGCCGTTCACCACAGCCATGAACAAGAGTGAGACGGAAATAAAATAAGGAGAAAGACCTTGAGAACCCATGGGTTATTACTGTTTAGTTTGTTCCTATTTCCTTGGCAAACCCAAGCTCAATCCGCCGCTTGCACGGGGCATTTCTTAAATCCATTGTCTGACATTTGCTGGGACTGCCTATTTCCTATGACACTGGGCAGCGTGCCTCTCATTAGCTCGACATACCCTGACACCACCAATCCAAGTCTGCCTATTTCCTATTGTCCTAAGCCCCCGCCCATTTTTATGCAAATTGGCTTAAACATTGGGTATTGGGAGCCGTATTCCTTAGTGGACGTGACGCGAGCCCCTTATTGCATGGTCAACATGGGGATGCAGTTGAGTAATGACAATAGCCAACAAATAGGAGGCTCGCAGCACGACTCAAGCAGCAAAACCAGCGGCAATGCTTTCTATCACGTGCATTGGTACAAATATCCGGTGATTTATTGGCTACAACTGATGCAGTCGGCGGCCTGCATGGCCACGGATAATTTCGATGTGGCCTACCTCACCGAACTTGATCCCTTTTGGGATGATGATGAGATGTCGTTCATTCTTAACCCCGAGGCGATTTTATTCGGTCACCCCATCACGCAGCTCTCTTGTATCACCGAAGCCATGGCGACCACCACGGGGCGCGTTTTGCCTTTTGATGCACTTTTTTGGTGTTTAGGCTCACAAGGCAGCGTCTACCCATTAACCGGTAACAGCGCTTATTCTCATACCGGTCCTCAAGTTGGCACTCTAATGTTAGAGCGTTTTAATTTTAAAATGCACAGGCAAGGCATTGTATGGGAGACCTGGGGCGAGGATGGTGCGGTCTGTTATCAGTGGCCAGAGCCTATCTTACCGAAAAGTCGTTATCGCTATCAATTGTCGGCGCCGATTGGTGATGCCGCTCATTGTTATCCCTACGGCACAACGTCATCACTTTGGGAGCAAGGCAAAGATAACCCAACCACCGGCGGTAACTTCGGTTTTGTGAACTGGCGAAAACGTAACTGCGTATTTTTATAAGGAAAAAGACAATGTTATTTAACCCACGAGCCTCATGGCTGTTACTGATTCTGCTCACGAGCCCTCTGGCATTGGCCGAGACGGGTTACTCGCAAGAAGAACTCAAAGCCCTTGCCAAGCAAGAGCAAAGTATTGCAGCGCCAGCCCATCAAAGTGAACTGGCCCTCCTGCTAGAACGGAGTCAAAAACATAAGCAAGAAGCCCTGTCGATGAATCAACACCTCGATAACGCGTTGCAAGACTCGCCACTGGCGAGTGTTCTTGGGATGCCTCAAGTCAACCCAAACAAAGAGGCGCAAGGTGTGATGGTGTTTGTCTCACTTTCCATGCCAGATACCGCGCTCAAACAGCTACTCAAACAAAGTCAGCAATATCAGGTGCCTCTCGTGATACGTGGGGTACTGCCAGAAGGCATGGTCCCAACAGCCTCTCGAATACTGAGTTTGTTAGAAGCGAGCGACGAAGTAGCTATTGAGGGCGGTTTTGCCATCAGTCCACAGTGGTTTCGTCAATTTAAAATCACCCACGTCCCCGTGTTTGTGGCCATTGGCGACGCGTGCAATGAAGCGTATTGCCCACAAAGTGATTACGACATGGTTCACGGCAACCTTTCCCTACCCAACGCCTTAACGATTTTAAGCCAAGGCGATGTAGGACACATCGCCAAACAAGTGCTCAATAGGAGTTCCCCTTGAATACGCCCCTTTCACTCCCTTTTGTCTTGCTCTCTTTCAGCACCGCTCTCTTCCTCTCCCTTGATACCCTGGCCGACTCTCAAGAAAACACGTTTTACGACAACGTGGAATGGGCGAAAAACGCCCCAAATGAGGCTTACAACCCCTCAGAGATGACGCTTAACCTGTCCGACTTCTGCAGCGACAATAATCCAGGGTGTGAAAGCCAAATCCGACAGCCTGATGAAGCGGGGATGACTGACGCACAAATCACAAACCAATCCACGTTGGAGTTTGGCAGCAACGAACACGCTCAAGCGATACAAGAGGGGTTTGACAATAATAGTGCCACCATTAACCCCAATGATGACACGTATCGATTCGCCACCCTTGGCATCGATAATGCCTATGAGATCAGCCATGGTCAGTCTAATCAATACGTGGATTGTGACAACGCCACGCAGTGCGTCATCGATAACATCGCAAAGCAATGTCACCGGCCGACTCACAACCCAGTACCGTGTGAAAAAGTCCCCGTCGCCTCCGTGAGCCTCAGTGAAGTACTCTACCGCTGTCCATCCGGCTGGACACAGCAAGGGGAGGATTGCCAACGTCCCCTCCCACAATGCCGATACAATAATAAACATTATGTGAGTCAAACGGGAGGTGATGGCATTTTTTCATCGTCACGAACCACGTATTTATGGGGCGGGAAGCGAGTCTCTCCCAATCAAGGCTACACGCTTGGCGAGTTAAAACAGACCTATCACGTTAATTGGCAAGGGAGCGAACGCTGGGATAAACGCTACGAGATTTGTCGACCCACCACACAAACGAAAAAAGCCACGCTAAGCTGCTCAAACGGGTTCACCTTATCTGGTGGGAACTGCATTAAAAACACCATAACCTGGCGAACACAATGCAGCCTGATGAACTCGTGCAATGTCACTAATCAGCAATGCATTGAAGGTCGAGCCACTCGCACCATTAATGGCATTCCGACCACGCTTGATTGCTGGAAGTATCGGGTTGACCACCAATGCACTCGACCCAATACGTGCAACGCCCTGCCCGCCGATTGCACCACGACGTCAACCCATTGCAGCCTCCAGCAAAACGGTGTGTGCATTGAGGAAAAAATCAAAAAGTATTGCCCACAACGGCGCTGCAGCGCCACCCAATTAACCTGTGGAGAAGAGAGCTTTTGTCTGGATGGCGATTGCTTTGAAGCGATGGAGACCACTTCAAACCGCTTTAATGAAAACACCTCGGCATTAGCCGCGCTCGCAGAAGCCGCTGACGGTATTGGCGATCCACCAATGATATTTGCAGGACAAGGTATGAAATGCACAGACGCGGCTTTTGGTTTTGCCGACTGTTGTAAAGACGGCGGATGGGGCACCGACTTGGGTGTCGCTCAATGCAACGATGAAGAGAAGGCACTCGGTCAAGCCAAAGAGCAAGGCATTACGATAGCCCTTGGCAGTTATTGCTCCAAAAAGATCTTGGGCGCGTGTACCCGGAAAAAGAAGACCTACTGCGTCTTTGATAGCAAGTTGGCGCGCATCATCCAAGAGCAAGGCTCGAAAGGCCAACTTGGGATCAGTCTGGGAACCGCCAAACACCCCATTTGCGGCGCCCTTACTCCCGAGCAGCTTCAAGACATAGATTTTGAACGACTCGACTTTTCGGACTTTTATGACGACATGCACAGCAACACCAACCTGCCTTCGGCCTCAGAAATCCAAGAGCGATTACAAAGCGCCTATCGCCATTAACTTAATCTATGATGAGGATATAATATGGACTCCCTCCTACTCCCTTTACTTGTGGGCACCCTATCGACAACCGGGTTTGCTACCACCCTGATCCGCCATCTTCTGTTCAAACGACAACTCCATCAGCTCAAGCAAGAAATGATGAAGCACCAACAAAAACACGGCAACGATGAAGCACTTTGGACATTATTTCACACGCGCACCCATAAGATGCTGAGTTTCTGGCAAGAATGAGGTCACACCATGAAGGACTTATCCACAAAAACGGTGAACAACTCAATTAACCGATTAACAATCAAGTCCCTACCGTTGATGTTGTTGTCTGTGTTTGCCTTTCATAGTTTCGCCAATGAGCCCCCCAAAGGCTGGCGCTGGTATAACGAGGCCAAAGCGCCGAAAGCCCCTCCCAAAGAGGAGGAGCGCCTCCCCCCCAATCGCGTGTCTACTGTGATGAGC
The DNA here is from genome assembly GCF_030409755.1 of Vibrio lentus. Classification (NCBI taxonomy): domain Bacteria; kingdom Pseudomonadati; phylum Pseudomonadota; class Gammaproteobacteria; order Vibrionales; family Vibrionaceae; genus Vibrio; species Vibrio lentus. The sequence continues at coordinate 66,703 of NZ_JAUFQE010000001.1, read as the reverse complement.
GCCACCGAGCAGATGCAATGGTTCCACCGTACATTTGAGGAAGCGTTAAACGATGCCACGATTAACCCAACCAATGAAGAGAAAAATCTAAAATTGATGAAGCTGAAAAAATTCATCGATGGCAAAACCACTCAAACGGGCATGACCTTCAAAAAGCTCATCAACGAACACCCCGAATACTCGTACACCAAAGACCGCCCCACAGAGCAAGCCGCAAGAGCGACGTACTATCAAGGTATCCAGCTCAAAAACGAAGCCACTGTGCGTCAATTAGTGCAAGAAGGTTGGGGCCTCTACTTCATCTACGAGGGGCAAGACGCCTTATCTCAAACTCTGGCGCCCTCCATCCAAGACTTTGCCCACCGATACCACATCGAACTGGTGGGGATCAGCAAAGACGGTCAGACCTTTGAGGCGATTGATGAAAACCGTATTGATAAGACAGGGCGAGTACAGGTGCGCTACACACCGGCTTTAATGCTGGCCAATGTTCACACCAAAGCGCTCAGACCCCTCGCCTACGGCTTCATTTCACAAAAAGACTTGCTCTCTCGCTTTCATAACGTCGCGACCGATTATCAAGACAGCGACTTTTAAATTAAGGTGCCCCTTATGAACGTTTTCCTTCGCACGTTATTGTTGAGTGCGCTGATGATGCTCGCCTCAACCTCATTCGCTCAAGCGCAACCTCTACCAGTGATGACAGGTCAATACGCCTTGGTGTTCTTCCATTTTAGTCAATGCCCTGAGTGTCACCACTTTGCTCCGACCATGAAACGACTCGAGCAAACTACCCAATTGCCTGTGTACGATTTCTCCTTTGACGGACAGCCCATACCCGGTTACACCACGCCGATCCCGACCACTTCTGACATCACCGCCGCGTTTTTTGGTGAGCTCAAACACGCCATTACGCCCGCCACGTTCTTAATCAACGTCAGCAACGGTAAGTACGTGCGTTTGAGTGAAGGCAATGTTCCGTACCCCGCGCTACTTAATAGCTACCAAGCCTTGCGCGCCGATGTGACCATCATGGAGAGTTTACAATGACGCGACCTACCCTCCTGGCTCTCTTAATGAGTCTTTCATGTTCACTTCATGCCGGCGGGCTGGGCGACGCCATGGACAACTTTTGGGATGACAGCAGCTTTAACAGCAACATCACGAACCCAAGTGCCTATCAAGGCCAATCCGCCACTTACTATAATGCGGGCAGCTTGTTTGCTCGCACCAACATCAAAAACATTCAATTGGCCGCCATCACCCTGCCTTCTGTCAGCGCAGGATGCGGTGGCATTGATGCCTTTATGGGCGGTTTTTCTCACATTAATTCGGACCAACTGGTGTCTTTTGGTAAAGCCGTCATTGCCAACGCCGTGCCCTTCGCGGTGGATTTAGCGCTGCAAACTTGGGCGCCGAGCATCAAAGAGAATCGGGACAAACTGCAGGCGATTGCTGACCAATTCCTCACCACCTCGATGAACTCTTGCCAAGTAGCACAATCGGCGGTCTCAGGTTTAGCGGCCTTTACCGATGGGGAAGCCAAGCGCCATGCCTGCGCCACACTTGGCACGCAAAGTAATGCCTTTTCTGACTGGTTAGAAGCGCAACACGAATGTCGCCACGTCAGTACCAATCAGAGCATGCTGGCCGGCAACACCGATGACGCCACTGCGCACGCAGTGAAAGTGAACTTAAATGTGGTGTGGGATGCGCTCATGAAAAGCGCTTACCTTCAAGACAATCAAGAGGTCGCCGAGTTTATCGTAAGCCTCACTGGCACCGTCATTTACGACGCGCAGGGGACGCCAAGCTACATTCCGGCGATGTTAGTGGGTAACGACACCGCCATTAACGCCCTTTTGACCGGAGGGGATTTGGAGGTGTATCGATGCGAAAACACCGAGACCTGCCTTTCGATGAGCCTAAGCGCCATCCGCTTAAGTGAAAGCCAAGCCTTTAACGCCAAAGTACGCCACACCGTCGATACGCTCTACGCCCACTTACAATCTGACCAACCTATCACCGACTCAGAGAAAAGCTTTGTTGAACTCAGTGACATTCCTATCTTGGCGATGCTCATTGATGATGCGCACCTCAACCTGCAACCAGAAAGCCATTTATACGCTCAAAATATTGCCGCCGATCTCTTGCATGCCTATCTCAATAACATGCTGATGATCGTCAATCAATCCATGACCAACCTCGCTTCGGTGAACCCAACCGACGTCAATCACACTCTCGAAGGCATCAACCGTGCAAGAGATTACTTACAAACCCTTCGAGACCGTCACAAAACGAAATTGAACGCGTACTTAGCCCTCACTGAACGCCTAAAACGCAAACGAAAGCTCCTTAGCCAATCGGCCAGTGACGCTACCTTATCGAACCTCACCTTTGGCCATTAAAGGAGATCCCCATGACCTTAGACTTTTATCTCTATGGCGCAGGCCCTCAATTACAACGAGCCTTGAACGCTGTCGCCACTTTTTTTACCACCAACACCTTTGGCTCGTTAATCGAAATCGCCTTACTACTGGCTTTTATCATCAGTGCCACTCTGTTTTTTGTGTCTCGAGACGCGAAACATGTGATGCGTTTTATGTTCATTTACTTGGCTATCCCCACTTTTCTTATCAGCATGAAAGCCACCGTCCATATCAATGACGCGCAAAATCCCATGCGCATTTATTACGTGAATAACGTGCCTTACATCGTCGCGATACCCGGTTGGGCGGCCACCACGTTCATGCACGGCTTAACCGAAGGCATTGAAATCGTCTTTAGCAGTACAGAGGATGAAAGCTACAGCTCCTCAGGCATGGTGTTTGGTTCGAATTTATACACGTTGCTTCGTAGCGCCAACGCCGAAACCATTGACCTGCAACGCTATTGGAAAGACTTTTATCACAACTGCATCGTCGGAGACATTCGAATTAACAAAAAATACACCATGCAAAACATCCTGCAAGCACCGGATTTACTCGGTTTTCTCGCCACAAAATCGATGTCCCCCATTCGTGGACTCTATAACCCCCAGGGTCAATACAGAACCTGCCGCGACGCTTTTCCTGAACTCACTCAACAATTTGATGAAGAGGCCAATCAAACCATGAATAAACTGGGCGCGTATATCTTGGGACGAGAGAGCAACATCCAATCAACGTTCTTAAGAAACGCCATCGAGAACAGTCACCAAGATTTAATTGGGGTCAGTAATAGCGCGGTCGATATTTTAAAACAGAACATGGTCATCAACATGACGCGATGGAACATCGAAAACACGCACCGAGGTATCGCGGCCAACTACGCCTACACCGCCAACCAAATGCAAACCACCACCATGTGGGCCAACATTGGGCTGCAAGCCAAAGAGTTCATTCCAATGATGCACTCAATCGGGGTCATTTTGTTTGTCTGCTTTGGGGCGATCATTGCCATCATCGCCTTGCTGCCACATATGGCGCTGCCTGTCCTTAAAAACTACGTGGGCAGTTTTTTCTATCTGGCCACTTGGCCGATGATATTCACCATCCTCAACGCAATCATGATGTGGTTCTTAGAAGGGGCGACCCAGGGCGCGACACAAGGATTACGCGGCATCACCCTCTCGAACATGAGCGGCATTGATTACGTCAACACGCGTTACGCCGCCATCACCGGTTACTTGATGATGTCCACCCCCGCGATTGCTTTGGCGTTAACCAAAGGAGCCGCGGCCATGATGAGCAGTTTAAACTACCAACTGGCGGGAATGATAAACCAAACCAATGCCCGCACGTCAGCCGCGGCCTCAAGCGGTGACATCAGCCACGGTAATACGCAACTGCAGACCCACACGTTTAACAACGTCAATGGCAATAAGTTTGATACGTCGACATTGCTGAAACAACACGGCAGTACCACGCAAAGCGAAGACGGTATGCTTTCAACGCAATACGGTGATACAACCGTGTATGACACTAGCCCTACCGCGTCGAATTTCCAGTGGAACGTCGCCAGCTCTAGTCAATACAGCGAAGCGGTGCAAGACTTGCACACTCAAGCTCAATCCAACCTCTCGACGCAACAAGCGGCCTTGTCGCAAAGCACACAAAGTGGCTCTCAATTGCTGGCCGATTGGAAAGAGAATTATTCGTCAACCCAAGGTTACGGTTTAACCCATGGACACGGTGCAACTGCAGCGGCTTCAAAAGGCTTAGAGCAGGTCAACTCCGCCACTGAGCAAGTCAGTGCAGCAACCGGATGGAGTCATGAGAAAGCGAATGCCTTCTTACACTCAGCGTACGGCGGTTATGACGTGAACGCTGGACTGTCAAGCGGCGCTCTCGGTGGTGCTATAGGATTTAATGGAAGTGTGAACGCGTCCACGGGACAAAAATGGACCCAGGAAGACCGCGAAACGCTCAGCAGCATGAGCAACGAACAACAAAGCCAAATACAAGCCGCCATCGAATCCTACCGCTCTGGTGCCAACCAAACCATTGAGGCGAGCAACCGCCTCACGGCCGATGAACGTAATACGGAGATGGGCACTTACGCCACTGGCTTTACGGCGAACTTTAGTGAGACACAAGGCTTAATAACGTCCACGACACAATCTCAACAAGAGGTCGATACGCTCAGTCAAGTCAACAGCCAAGAGCAACGTCATATGGCCAGCCTGACTGAGAAACTGGAAATACCATTCCAAGATTTTGTGGAGGAGAAATATCAATCTGAAGTAGGCCGAGCAGAGCAGATTCTTACCGGTAGTAATGATAAATCACGCCAAGCCCGCGCTGATGAATGGGAAAAATTTAAAACAACCGACACGTTTAAAGATTTTGTGCTCGCCAGCGTCCCCACTCAAGAAGAGCACGAACGTACCTTTAATCCTGAGCCGACCCAATCCGAGTGGCAAACAATGGTGGGCGAACAATACAAAGGTAAGGCTCTAGGCAACACCAGCCAAACGGTGATTGAGCAGCATGAGCAACGCGGCGGCACTGAGCGTTATTACACCCCCGACAACCACTCGCAAATCGTGCAGGAGACACGTGAACAATTTGAGAGTACCAGTAACCGTGTTGAGCCACCATCAACCTTACAACCAACACAGAAGGAGGAGCAAACCCGCTCTTAACCTATAAATAATGATTAATTATTGAGCGCTCCAAGTGAGATATCAAAGCAACCTAGTATTATGTACAGTATTAAATGGAGGGATTAATGATGAAATGGCTCGTATTAGGCTTAGGCACATGTTTCTCTTTTTTGAGCTTAGCCAATAGTCAAATTCCAGAAATCGACCGACTCAGCAGCGGCAAAAGCCCTGCAGATATGAGTTACTATGTTGAACATTATCAAAATCCGGGGAGTCCTGAGTATCGAGATTTATTGATTGGTACTCGTGTCGCTGCTAACGCCGTGAACTTTTATACCACCCGTTTAGATGCTCGCGGCCAACGCATTGATTATTGCTTGCCAATGAAAGATGCAGCCAGTCGCGAAACATTATGGGAATGGAAAACCAAAGATCTGATGACAATTATCGACAACAGACTTGAACACGATCCTCGTTTAAAAAAATACGGCAAAGCAGGCATTGGTGGCAGTATCGCCAGCTATCTAACCGCCGCGTTAAAAGAGCAATACCCTTGCCCAGTACAAAAGCAATTTTAAGCTGTCGATTTACCCTGCCAAAAGGTTATCCGTTCTTATCATGCTGTTCGCTGTAAACCCCCGTGATATATCACGGGGGTAAATTAGACCAAGCTACTGACTGGCGGCGTTTTTCAAGGTAATGATGGCTACGTCTTCTGCAGTGTCCTAATAGGCTTGATGTATACCTATAGGCTTTCAACCAATCCAAGTTTATTACTTGTGATCTGGTTTAATTTTTTGCTGAAACTCCCCCTGTTGATCCCCAACATCCTAGCAGCCTTTGCTTGATTACCACGCGTATGAGTTATCAACTCAGTAAACAATGTTTCCAGCACCGTAGGAATAACCCAAGACATATCAGGGCTAGCTGATTTATTATCAAACCATGTTAGCTCCAGTTCTGCTCGGATAAGTTTTTTCAAATGGTCTTTGTTGATAGGGGTTAGTTGGTCATTCATATAAATTGAAGGTTGTTAATCGATTTTATCATGTTGACAAATTTATCATGAAAGTGCCTTAAAACCTGCTGACTCCCAAATTTGATGTCATGCAGACTTTGATTTGTAGTCGCTTGGTGAGCACAGTCATCTTGACTTGAGTATGTCGTCTACTCGACAACTATGAGTTAGAAGTGTTCGGAATCCGAATTCAAGCGTTGCCTTCCCTGCCCTAGCTCATCAATAGCTATCATACTGATAAGTATCACCTTACAAACTATATCCATTATCTACCTCTTGTGTTTTAATGCATCTAAATGCTTATCGGGTAATCTTCAAATGGCACGAAAAAACGATGGAATCATATGGCACTTAATGGACGCTCCATGGTGGTTAAGCGTAGTGCTCTCTGCTTGTATTTATTTTGGGCTTTCATATCTATTGCCTAGCTTGGCCGTGGATAGCAATAATTTCATCTTTGAAGCTATTGCTCCAAACTTGCCCTTGATGACTCCATATTTTACGTTCTTATTTCTTATCCCCGCACCGATAGCGTTTTTCAAGCAATATCAGAGGAAAAGAAGCTATCTCAAGACGAACACTCAGATTAAAATTCAGAGGAATACTTCCCCACTAAATCACCTGACTTGGATCGAATTTGAAAGTTACATAGGAGAATACTTTAAGTCTCAAGGGTATGCGGTCAAACAGTCTTTCGCTCAAAAATCTGATGGCGGTGTTGATATTTGGCTTACAAAAGATAGTGAGTTAAGCCTTGTACAATGTAAGCATTGGAAAACTCGCAAAGTGGGTGTGCAAATTCTAAGGGAAATGTACGGTGTCATGATCGCGAACAATGCCAGTAAGATGATTATCGTAACTTCAGGAGACTTTACTTCTGAGGCTGTCGCTTTTTCCCTAGATAAGCGCTTGTGGCTAGTCAACGGCAGCGAACTAGTACATATGATTGAAGATGGGCGCAGCTTTCAAAATAAACCATCAATATCGCCCCAAACACACAGGGCAGGCGTCGAATCTATGATTTGCCCTAGTTGCCAATCTAAGCTTGTAATGCGTGTTGCTAAGCGAGGAGCTAAATCTGGTATGTCTTTTTATGGTTGCTCTACGTATCCAAAGTGTCGTTATACTTGCGACTGCTGAGTTTTAATCTATTCGCAAAACACGTTTGTTGTAGAAAGTAATCTTTGATGGCCCGAAAGTTGCTACTGGCATCTATGCTATTTGGCATGACCAACAACTGATTTATTGCGGTATATCTGGAAGACAAGGCTAAGTTTGGCAAGATATTGGAGCAATTGCCTCTTTTAAATGAGCCTTGTCCAGTTCTGAGTCAGCATGTCGTCGCGACTCATGTTCTCAATCTCTATTGTTATGCATCCTTGAAAGTGTAACATCTGTCTTAATGGTTAATATCTACGGTTGTTCCTCGTGAACAAAAATATGTGCTCAACACAAAACATCCAAGTTATCCAAAACTCATCAAAACGGCCAAAAAACACGAAAGTCTTTCGATACCCGGCTTCTATAAATCAGCGACTCCCACTGTAAATGTCCGAGGGCATTAAAGTCTGTTCATTTCCAATTTAGTTTGATCTGGTTTTGGCTACATCAAGTTAGACGGCGAAGATAAGTTAAAACACTTTCGCCCCGTTATTTTTCACAGAAAAAAAGCGGTTCAACACTCCTCAGCTGAGTTTAGGCGATTAAAACTAATGCAATCGCACAAAAATTCAGTCTTGTTTTTCATTAGATAGAGCTAAACGAAATATTGTAATTAACGGTTCTAAATCGAGTGATACCCCTGCAATATTTGCATCAATCCATTCTTGTTGAGTAATTTTAGGCCACTCGATGGTGTAGCCAAGGATAAATACGAGTTCTTCAAAGAAAAAACGTAAAGTTCGGCCATTACCTTCCCTAAAAGGATGTAACAAATTTAATTCGCAAAATAGACTGGCTAATTCTTCGATAAGATCAGGCAAAGCCAAATTGTCTAACGAAGGGATAATATCAAATAATTTTGAAGCTTCAGCTTCAATCCTAGAAACGGTACAGAATCGAGTGTAGCCTTTAGATATATCCACTTCTCGAACTTGACCTGCCCATTCAAAAATATCTTGGAATAGATGGTGATGTAGACATTTGAGGTGATTAAAGTCTAAATGCTTGATTTCAGAAACATTACTTTTGTATGAAAGGTACCTATAACTCGTAAACTCAACTTCGGCTTTTTCAAGTTCATCCGAGTCAAGTATATTCAATCTGTTAATTAAAACATCAGAATTTGAGTAACAGTATTTGTCCTGATCAGCACCATATTTATCTCGCATACTTGCGTTTTAAATCTTCAATGGTTTGAACGTTCGATTTCTTATTTATCGTCATGCCTTCATAACCCAAACTGGTTTTGAAGTTCTTTAAGCTAGGGGTAAATGTAGCTTTTTGGCGCTTCGAATTTGAGACATTGGCCATATCAATGTTCCTCTTGTTGGTTGCATTAATTGTACATGACTAATCAGCTAATGTCATGAAGTAGCGATTTTCGCAAAGCCAAGTGAGCCGCGCAGAAGCAACCTATTCTAGTAATGTCACTGGCAAAGTTTTGTCCAGAGGCTTCATTGGCCTGAAGTTTTACCCGTGGCACTTTTCTCTCAAAGTGCCAGCTAGCTCAGATCTGCCCCATTATTGTATATGGAATCCACGTATTTACAAAGTGATAAAATAAAAAAATATCCGCCTTCTTAGAAGGCGGTTTTGCTTTATAACCCCCTAAAAGGGGGCGTCCGCGCTATCAGTTCTTCAATAACTGTAATTGTTGTTCATACTCTATGTCCTGCTTATCTTGGTGTCGTACATATCGCCGAATGACTTCTTCATTCACACCGACCGTATCTACAAAATACCCTCTAGCCCAAAAGTGATTTCCCCATAATTTCTTACGTATATGTGGGAATCTATTGAAAAGTCGAATTGCTGTTCGGCCTTTTAAAACTCCTAACAAACTCGATACTGATAACTTGGGAGGAATAATGACAACAAGATGAACATGATCTGGTTGAACATTTAATTCTAAAACTTCGCAGTCTTTCATATTGCACAAAATATAGATTGAACGATAAAGCTCCTTTCCTACCTTATCTTTCAAAATCTTATATCTGTACTTTGGAGTCCAAACTATATGGTATTTGCAACGCCAATAGACATGTGATGAACTTCTGTAATCGCCCATGTGGTTGTTTCCTCTTACTTGTGGTGAATAAGAGGTTACTTCTAACATGGGCACTTCTTCAGGCTATAGCCTCAAGGAACAATCACCACCGCCCTAGGCGGTGGTTTTGAGGAGCCAATAAAAAGTTAAGATGCGTTCGTATATTCGGCTTCTTGTTGAAGGAGCTACCTTCTAGCCTTTGATGTTTGCGCACCTACTGTCCTTATCAGTTTCTCAGCCTCTTAAAGCGTTACACAATGGCCAGGTTTTCAGTAGGTTGGTCTTACCTTTTATGCATCATCATTTTGTAAAATATTAGAAATTTATTTCTGATTAATCGTTGAGTAATACTGGTTTATATTCGGTTTCATACCGAAGCATTGCCCACGCAGTACGTACCACCTTGTTAGCCAGTGCAATGCAAGCTTTCTTGAAGCCAATACGCTCAATGATACTCTTCAACCAAGCGTCTTTCTGAGTTTTTGGCTTTTCGGGTAGCCGTCCAACATAAGACATGGCACCAAGATAAAGAAGAGAGCGTAGTTCCTTCACACCGCCGCATTTATCGATCCCAATCATAAAGACCTTACCGCCCGAACTGTGTTGCTTTGGTGTTAGACCAACAAATGCTGAAGCTTGTCTTCCATTCTTGAACTGCTTTCCATCACCAAGAGTTGTATAGAGCATCGCAGCAGTTGTTTCACCAACACCTTCAATGTCCATTAATCGTTGGCACGGCTCTATCTGGCGGGTTAAAGCATTTTTCTCTTTTTCGAACGCGATGACTTTTGCCTTCAGTTCTTTATATTGCTCCCACAATATAGACAGGACAGATACGACATTTTCTGGTATTGATGTGTCCCCATCAAGCACAGTTTGAACCGACGCCTTTAAACCTTTTTCACCCTTAGGGTTTGCTATCCCATAGCTTAAAATGGTGCCTCGAATATGCTGCCCCAATGAAACAACACTGCGTGATAAGAAACGGCGACTGCTTTCTAAAGATTGCATAGATTGCTGTTCGAGAGATTTGGGTTGACTGTATTTGATACCGATTTGAAGAGCAGCATTAGCGATGGCGAGAGCATCATTATGATCTGTTTTATGACCTTCCAAATACCCTTTCACTTTCTTAGGGTTGATTATCCTAACTTCGTGGCCAAAACTTTCGGCTAATCGTCCCCAATAGTGGCTACCGCAACAACCTTCCATTGCAACGATAGAAGGTTTAGCCTTTACCAGAAACTCTTTCATTTTTTGACGGCTCAAAGGCTTGTTCGATAGCAGCTCACCGTGAACATTGATATGGCACGCTTGCAGAACATTTTTTGCTAAGTCGATAGCGATAACATTTTTAGTCAACATATTGGAACCCTCGTTATAACGTTACTCTGCTAAGTGTAGATTGGCAGAGAGGGAGTGGATTCCATACATCAGTTTCGGCAACATGTTAGCGTTTTTAGATTTCACATGAATTTCCCCAGATACAATTCATGTGAAATCTAAAAATCATAAGGTATCAATTATGGGCGGCATGATGTGTGTAAGCACAAAGTTGAAATGTCCAATCAGACTGGACACTTCGCTAAGCGACATTTTATATATCTTGATATAGGCTTTATATAAACACCTATTTGAAATATAGAGACTTAGTTTATGGCGGTCGTCCGTCTTAGAGGTTCATGAGGCTTTCAATAGATTCCTCAATCGAATCAAAATGATAGGAGTGAATATCATAACCATCACTAGCATCGATCTTAACTTTAGAAATACCATTGTTAAATTCAGCTTCAAGAAGATCAAGAGAATGCTCGACTGATTGACAAATAAAGATGCTTTGATTGGTTAGAGTGATGCGGCATGATTGTAAAACCATAGTAGTGTGTCCCTTTTTAGCCTTGGCGACAGAATCTTTGTGTTCTGATTGCCAGTTGATGACGTTGTTAGAAGAATCCCTTCTGTTTTTAACAGTAGACTAGATTGTAAAAAAATGTAGTTTATTTTCGGATGAACATCGAAAGTGTGACTTTGAAAAAATAAGGCTCTGTTATCACGGGATTTAACACTTGTAGTGATAGTAAGGTACGGAAACGTGATGGCAGAAAGAACGCGTTGAATGAAGCCCGTAACTTAATAGTACTATGCGCCGTTTGTAACTGGGATAAGTAACATCTTCAACTTATGTTTACACTAGCCTTGTTGTTGCTTCAGCAGCTTAAGGTGTAGCCTTACATGAGAAGTTGTTCAGCTCTTTACTTGAGTGTTTGCAACGAGTTGCGACACTTCAAAGGTTATTTGGTCTACGACCTCTTTTACAAACATGGTTCTGTCATTCCCTGATAATTCTAGGGCGGCTCCAAGGTTGGGGATATTCCAGCGAAGCTTGTTTGGTATGTGTGAATAAACCACGTTTACGCATTCAACAAACAAATTACACTGCTCAATACTTATTTGGTCACATAGCGTAATCACGTAATCGAAATTTTCTTTTGTCTTTTTGTATTCAAAAACAGTTTTGCTTTCGGTCTGTATAGGTACACAAAGTAAGTTAGACAATTCGTCTAAGATAGCTTGGGGTGTTCCTCCAGTCTCAAACCCTGAGCAAGTTGCTTGTACCATCCCATTAGACTGCTGCTCTACAATTGCTTTAGCGATAGCCGCTCTTACGCCTTTTTTAACGCAAACAAACAGAATGTTGATAGGAGTTGTACTCATACTAAAAATAATCCTTACAAATTAATATCGTATATTAAACATAGATATTTTGAGGATCTTTTCAACATGGTGATGACTTTAGACACAAAAGAAGCTAAGAGCTTAGCTCATAACTGAAGTGGTTCGGTGAATTGGGCCTGTGATTTAGATTTAGAGATTACTCAAGACCTCAGATAATGCGCCAATCGCTAAATTAGAAACCACGCTCACCCATTCCTGTGCGAGTATATGAAAAATCACAAGTGATCTGATCCAACAATATAGAACACTAAATTGAGTGATTTTCCATATCTGTAGTTATCCATGAGTTGCTAATTTAGAAAAGCCACTGACACGAAATTGTCCGTGCGACCTGAAGTCGTATGAAGTGCTGTTCACCGCAACAAGTGTGAACCATCTGTATCACCAGATGACCCTAGGGTTCTGAATAAAGCAGCGAACCCGACAATGTAACGAAGTTCAGCCTTTGCTGAGCGGGAATGAATTCGTGAGAGGACGTTCCTCCTGATAACCACAATCGGGTGAGTGCTAGGGTGTTGGTATGATGAACGTAAGTGAATCCATTTAAGATGCGTTATACGTGGATCAGCGGAAGTGGTTAATACGCTGTGGCCAAAAGGCATGAGAGTAGGAAAGAGATTGGACAGTGCTCTTTCGTGATCAAGACGCTCTCCGCATTATAGTGGGCATCTAACCCGACGTTGCGCGACATACGGAACAGGGTAAGCCTGTACTTCTCCCTTTGGGAAAGCGGTCTGCAAAGACAGCCGATAGTGGTGCAGGTAAAGGAGGCTAGAAAAAGCGAAAGCCGTGTTGTAATGATGCGGATACAGGTTGTTATCTGGCGCGAAAGCGAGCTGACTTCTAGCTGGTCTCCCGTTGCAAGATAATTTGAAGAACTTTATTCAAGGAGAAATGCAAATGGTAGCTTCAAAAGAAGTTAGTGCCTCTCCTAACGGCACTCGATGGCAATCCATTAACTGGAAAGCCGTCGAACAAAACGTATTAAAGCTTCAAATACGCATTGCAAAAGCAACTCGAGAAGGTAAACGCAGTAAGGCGAAAGCATTGCAGTGGATACTAACTCACTCGAAAGCGGCAAAACTTCTTGCGGTTAAACGAGTGTCACAAAATAAAGGCAGCAAAACGCCAGGAATCGACGGCATCATCTGGAATACGGATGCTCGTCGTGTGGCAGCGGTTAATCAATTGAGTCGGAAAGGCTACAAAGCTAAACCACTCAGACGTATCTATATCCCCAAGAAAAACGGCAAACTCAGACCTTTAGGTATTCCGTGCATGATAGATCGAGCGCAACAAGCGCTTTATCTACTTGCCTTGGAGCCTATCTCTGAGACCATTGCTGACCTAAATAGCTATGGTTTTCGACCTAATAGAAGCACAGCCGATGCAATCGAACAATGCTTCAAATGCTTGGGTCTTAAACGTTCAGCACAATGGGTTCTTGAGGGGGACATTAAGGCTTGTTTCGATAAAATTGGTCATCAGTGGCTAATCGATAACATTCAAACGGATAAACGAATGTTGAAGCAATGGCTTGAGTGCGGTTTTATCGATAAAGGACTGTTTTACAAGACAGCAGAGGGGACGCCTCAAGGCGGTATAATTTCCCCAACGCTTATGCTGTTGACGTTAGCAGGTTTAGAAAATCTGGTTAAGTCGGTAGCACGTAAAACTGGCGATAGAGTCAACTTCATTGGATACGCTGATGATTTTGTAATAACTGGGACTTCAAAGGAAGTTTTGGTGAACAACATCAAACCGCAGCTAATTAGCTTTCTAGAAGAAAGAGGTTTAACACTTTCTGAAGAGAAAACACACGTAACTCATATAAATGATGGTTTTGATTTTTTGGGATTTAATCTCAGAAAGTACAAAGGCAAACTGCTTATTAAACCAAGTAAGAGCAACGTACTGTCATTTTTGGGTAACTTACGTGAACTCATCAAAAAGCACGCAACAATTCCAGTGAACGATCTGATTAAAATACTGAATCCAAAACTGAGAGGTTGGGCGAATTATTATCGTCATTGCGTGGCAAAGCGAACTTTCGACTATGTAAGTCATCAACTTTTCTGGTTGTTATGGCGTTGGGCGGTAAGGCCTCATCCAACGAAAAACAAAGATTGGGTGCGTAGAAAATATTACTTGAACCGACGAGGTGAATGGCAATTCCATGGTTGGCAAAAGATCGCGAATATGGATTGTCATTTTAATCTAGTTCAGATAGCCAAAACGCCAATTAAAAGGCATGTAAAAATTATGAGCAAGGCAACGCCTTATGATCCTTTTTACGAACCTTTCCTTAAAGAACGAAAGGCAAAGAAATTGGGACGAAACTCATGGTTCGAACCTGCTTTAGCTGCATTGTGATTGCTGGGTAACGTAATACGCCTTAGCGGAGGCTTGAGCTGTATGCAGTGAAAGTTGCACGTACAGTTCTTAGAGGGGCGGCACTTGGTAACAAGTGTCGTCTACTCGACAGAGGCTTCATAGACCTGAAGTTTCTCGTGGCACTTTTCTCAAAAAGTGCCAGCTAACTCAGATCTGCCCCAAAGTGAGCCAGGGGGTGAACTCAGTTTAAAACCCTGCACTTACCTTACTTTTCCTCATGCCTAGAGCTCCGATTACGTAGCTAAATGTTCTAATCCACAACAGACTAACCTTCAATCACACTCACGCACGAGTATGTTGTTCAACTATTTCTAAGCTATTGAATAATTGAGAACTAAAGGGAAGTTTTTGATTGATAACATGCCTTGAATTGGGAGCAATATGTACTTGCACGGTTTCAACTAGAAATTAGATTCAAAATAATTATATGCATAATTTTCAGTTGGTTAGATAGGGTTCTTGAGATATGCTGAATACATAAATTCGTGCTGGCACGATATTAAAATGTTAGCACTCAGGAGGCATTCGTTGGAAAAGTGTAAGTTGTGTTGTAGTAAATCAGAGTTATGTAATTCACATGCAATACCTGATTCTGTGTTCAGGTCGTTGTTTAAAAAAGGTAATGGTCAAGCAATAGAACTTTCATCCAAAGAATTAGTTCCAAATCGTAGATCTCAGGATAGTTGGGCTACTGACCAGTTGTGTAGTAACTGCGAAATGAAGTTAAACATTAATTACGACCAATATGGTTTGAATTTGCTGCGGGGTAAAGTTGGCAATATTAAAAAGGGCAATGAAGGAGTTCATGTTTCTGACATTGATACTTTAAAGTTCAAAAGCTTTGTTCTGTCTGTTTTCTGGCGTGGGGCTGTTTCTGAACATGAAAACTATAGAACAATTAAAGTATCTCCGCGGTTTTTGGAGCTTATTCGTTCTAGTTTGGTAAGGTCAACTAACGTTTCAAAGAACTCATGTACAGTTGTTGTTCAAAGGCTAGTAGATACAACAAAAGAGGGAGGATTCAGCGTAAGCAATCTCAGAGAGCTTGTTGTTTCTCCATTTCCAAGGACATACGAAGTTAGAGGGCAACTGTATAGCTCTATTACAATGTTATTCTTAGGCTTTTGCTTCGAAATATTTCTTAGCCCCATACGCACTGGTGACAAGGTATCTAAGTTTGCACTAGGTAGTAGTAAAACAAATTATACATTCTCTTATCTTGAGATCATGGAAATACCCGAAGTATTGGATTTAATGGTTCGTGGTTTACGGAAAGAGAATCAAGGTTTAAGCCATGTGTAATGAGCAAAGAGTGTTAACAAAGCAATCAACACAATGCTATTACACTCGGTATTCGCAGTTTAGGGTGTAATTGGTTTTGAAAGTAAGGCGTTCGAACGTGTTATTGCGGTGCTGACGGATCCCCTCATAATTTCCCTAGTCCTGCGTTGTGTGTGAGCCTTTGATATTCGAACATTCCCCATTGATATTGGGATTCATTAATTTGATATCGCCGATGATTTCGTACCTCTCTCCCTAGACGAGGTATGGATAGAACTCGGCGGTGTTTAATGCTGTTGGCTTGGAAGTCAAAATGCCATTTGGCTTGTACTGCAATTAGGCCATTCCACCACATCAAGATTTCAGCGAGCAACGCAATAAGAAGCAGGATATCTAATCGCTTAGTACAGCGAGTTCTGTTGTGACGAAGTGCGATCCCATAGGCGGTACTCTTTAGATCGCGGAAGGCTTCTTCTATCTGCATACGCTTGGCGTACAGATTGGTAATTTGTACTTCATTTAAGATATGTCGAGGGACATTAGTCGCGAGTAGCCACGGCTCCTTTGCACTGCGTTGATAGAGATGTGTAGCGGAGTGTTTTTGGCTGGTTCTACTATGGCGCTGGGCTTTTCGGCCTTTTTCTAATCCCTTATAAACATAGGCTTCACAAGATATCGGTGATCTCTTTGCTAATAAGCAGTTGCCAAGATATTTGGGTTTATGGACAGCGTTTGGATAAAAGGTTTTATTTGAGACCCAAGGTTTTTGAGGTTGTTTGATTGATACTTCACCTCGGACACGACCTAACCAAAACCAACCTTTCTCCTGAACTTGGCGGAACCAAGTATTTCTAAAACCCGCATCAGAAACGATGATCGGACTGATTTTATTCGGCAAAATACTCTGCAATTTATCGAGGAATGTTTGGTGACTTTTCGGTGAATTGTATTGGCCATACTCAAAAACTTGTTCAAAGATTGTGACGGCTCGACCATCAAGTGCAACGGATGCTCTTAACGTCATATAACGAAGTTGTTCACGAACATCAGACCAATCCACAAGGATCACAGGGCATGGGTTAGCGCCCGTTATTAAGTAGGCATGCCATTTATAAATAAGGTCTTTTTCACGATGTAGTTGGCGATTTCCAAGCAGTCTATCAACGCGTTTGATCGCATGTTTTACCGTGGTATTAGTTTCTAGTTTGCGACCTAGTTTAGTCAGCGTTAAGTCTGAGCCGTCAAGTACACTTTTTGTAGCAAGTATCAGAGAACTAACGCGTTTTTTGTGAATGGAGGGGCATTGGTTTTGTATGGTTTGTTGTAGAATCTGAATGTCGCGCATTATTAACCCACTTGTTCGAAATGTGTGTTCAGCGATATTCATTAGATCAAAGACGGCGATGCACGTCTACCTCATTGTTTTTAAGCCTGATTATGAGGGGATTCGCAAGATTGCGGTGTTATGTTCAAATGGAGTTTTAAGTGGGTTTTCTATCCTCAATTTTTGCTGAAAAAGCTCAGCAAGCACAGTTAATTTCGATAGGCGTTTCAGCTTTTGTAGCTCTGATAGTTGTCTTGCTAAATCAATGGTTTCTGAGTAGACGAGCCAAAAAAGAAGTTTATATTAAAAAAATAGAAGAGTTGTATCTCGCAATTGATGAGTATGAAGAAAGAGCATACGAATTTCTATCGCTGTTATACCAACATGACCAAAGCTTAGATGAAACCACTATCAGAAAGCACTTTAATCAGGTTTCAACATCTCTACAAAAGGTAGAGATGTATATGCAACTACATTTTCATTCGGTGAGTTTTGAACGCGAGAAATACGATAAATTGCATCATGAAGCCTATGAGCGTTTGTTTAAAAAAGGATTTAATCAGAACCAAAAGTCTTATCTAGCTAATGTGAGTGATGATTATCGAGAAGCCCTAGAACAGCAGACTCAAACCTACAGAGAGATTAGAAAAAATGCGCAAGAGATTAAAGCGTTAGCTAAGTATCTGATGCAAAAGTACAAACATTGACCTTGAACATACGAGCGTTTAAGGTTTCAAGGTACTTTTTCTGACTTGATCTGAACGAAACAATTTAGAGCAGTACACCTAAAACGTTTCTGTCCAGAGGCTTCATAGGCTTGAAGTTTTACTTGTGGCACTTTCCTCTCAAAGTGCAGCTAGCTAAGATCTGCCCCATTATCTTTAGCTAAATCTATCAACAGAAAAAACCAAGCCACGTGAGGACCTAGTTTTTTCTAATCTGAATTGTGTCAGCAACCATCATCCAATATTTGAATCGTTTCACTTAGAATTTAAAATCTTCCCACAATTTTCGAACTGAGCTATCAGGGTCATTGACCTGTTCCGATGTAACATCAAATTGCATTGTTGGTCGTTCCGATAAATTGTAAGGAGACCAATCAGCTTTACTTGTCTTGATGAATGTTAGCCATTGGTTGTGCATGGCATTAATAAGTTCAACTGGAGGCTGTGAGCCGACAAATGTTTTTGTTTGTTCGTTGTCAGTGGTATTAAACACAAACGGTACGTCAACAAAGTGCGCGGCTCCTAAGTGACCATCAAACGCAGGTGACATCCAAGAAAAGTTATAATGCCAAACTTTGTTGTCGTTTTTAGTTAACTGTTGAGCAATGTGAAGTGCTGGCATTCTAAACGTAAAATCAGATTGGATGTCGGCAAACGTGTCTCCAATAGACTTGCCATTGCCTTTTGTTGAATACACATCAGCAGGGCGGCCTTCCAGTGACAAGTCAGACAATAGTAGCGACTTCGTTTCTTCGGTCGTATTGTTTACGGCATCACTTGGTACAAGGTACAGTCGTGACTCTTGATCGGTGCTACCAACGATGACCGGAATGGAAGGTGATGCTTTGGTAAGATCTTTCATTGGAGACTCGACAATGATATCGCCATCAACAACGGGCAAAAATGCGGTGCCTCCCCATGACATCATTCCCCATTTGTTGCGATCTTGTATGGTATAACCCATATCAATAACGTTCTTAACTAATTCAGGAAATGGAATGGTCGATAAGCCTTCAACGGTGGCTGGAATGTTCAGTTTTTTGGTATAGCTTTGTGTGATTTGCTGAGCTTCTTTCTGAGTTAAAAATGCCATTGGAGGACTTTGCATAATAGCTTTTTGGAATAGGCCTTCTGCTTTTTCGGTACCCAATAAAATGGCAACACTTTCTGCCCCAGCAGATTGACCTGCAACAGTAACCTGGCTAGGGTCTCCACCAAAATCTTCGATGTTATTTTGTACCCACTCAAGAGCCATGATCTGATCAAGAATGCCGCGATTATCCGGTGCGCCCTCAAGGTGCATAAAACCATCAACGCCTACACGATAATTGATCGTTACAACAATCACGTCATTCTGAGCAAAGCTTGTTCCGTCGTAGGCTAACTCTGCCGCATCTTCTCGGATGAATGCGCCGCCAGGGATCCACACCATGACGGGCAGTTTTTTATTAGATGCCTTGTTGTTGGTAGCTACGGCGCTCGTAGGTGTCCAAATGTTCAGAGTTAGATCACCGGGAGCCCCCACCAAGGTGGTGTTTTTATCTCGGCTAGGCTGTGGGACAGGTTGACCTGCTTTTGTTGCATCTAATATTCCACTCCAAGCTTCGTATGCTTGCGGAGCTTGAAATCGGCGATCTGCCGTAAAAGGGTTTTGCGCATATGGGACGTCATAAAATGTGGCTACGCCATCATGGTTGCTTCCCATAAGTTTACCAGACTCAATGATTGCCAAAGTTGAGCTTTCAGGATTTTGAGCCTGGGCAAATAGTGTATTGCTTTGAATTAAACCTGCACTGAGGCATGCGACTAACATCATTGTTTTTTTCATTTTATTCGGCTCGGTATTGGAATAGAAGGTCAGTATAAATCCTAGTTTGAAGTTGATATATATGCTATACGTCAATAGATTGTTGCATAAATCGAACTATTGAGGGTGTATGGATAGAATTGTTTCAATGGAAGTTTTCGTTTCTACTGTCGGTCTAGGAAGCCTGACGGCAGCATCTGAGGCTTTAGGAATGTCACGCTCCATGGCGACTAGGCATATAACCGCGTTGGAAAAGTCTTTAGGTGTATGTTTACTGTATCGCTCAACAAGAAGCTTAGGTATCACTAACGCTGGTCGTGATTTATTGCCTTTCTGCCAAAATATTTTAGAGCAGAATGCCCAACTATATAGCTTAGCCCAAGAGCAGCAATCTCAACCTAAAGGAAGAATTTCACTGGTTACCAGCATTTCGTTTGGTCAGGGTTATCTTGCCCAAGCTATTGAACAATTCATGCTTAAGTACCCTGATATAGAAGTCGATCTCACGCTGTCGAATCAGTCACTGGATTTGATAAAACATGGGGTTGATATGGCTATCGAGTTGAGCAATGAGCTGCCCGAATCTTTAATTGGAAAGAAATTGGCTGATTGTCCATCGGTGGTTTGTGCTTCTCCTCAATATCTAGCAGAACATGGCACTCCTTTATCTCCCGAAGATTTACGCGATCACAATTGCTTGATCCACAAACGAATAGGCCATGATTGGCTGTTTGTTCCTAAGGTCGCTTCCAAATCCGCTCAGCCCGTTAATGTGACGGTCACAAGTAACTACTCGGTAAATGATAGTTCCATACTTCTTGATGCGACGACCAATGGTAAAGGCTTAGCGTGTTTACCGTTGCCCCTAATTGTTAACGACATACAAGCAGGGACTTTGACTGTCTTATTGAAAGACTTTGAAGTCAATCCAATTGGTATATGGGCTCTGTACCCTTCAAGGCAATATCAACCCAAACTGCACCGACTCTTATTGGATTTTTTACAAGAAGATTTATCGATTAAGCATCGAGCATATGCGTAATATTGATTCATGAAGCTGTGTTGTTATTACAAACAAGCAACAATGTCCCCAATCGGTTAGTTGCTACTATTTTTCTAAAGTTTTTGCAATATAAACATGTAATGAATGAGGTAACTTGGACTGCTACATAATTGCTACTCGTATAGTTGCGATACTAGAAGTTATGTGAAAGTTCAGCTTGTCCGATCGTTCGTAACTCACATTTGTCCAAAAACGTTTTGAAACTGGTCAATCTTAATTGTGATCACCAAGCGATTCTGTCGAACCTTAACCTTGGCACTCGTAATACACCTCCTTTGCAGCCTGTCACCTTATTTCTGATTTCATTCTACCGACCAAAAGCGCCGCACTCAGTGTGGGCGCTTTTTTTTGTTTTCCTTCACAAGGAGTTTTTCTATGTCTACGACTCGTGGTGGTCAAATCACTTTTCACAACATCCGTATGTGGTGGCAAGTGAACGTGACCACAATCAAGTACCTCAATATCATCGGAGCCTTGCTAGGGCTTCTCACCACCTACTTCATCACCTCGACTAACACATTCACGGGTGCCTACTACTACAGTCTATTTCAGCTTTTCAACAAGTTAGGTTTTAGCTTAGAGCGCAAAGTGGTGGTCGAATGGGAAGAGCAACGCTACAGCAGCACCCTTGGCCAACAACTACAAAACCCCATCTTGGCACAGTGCTACCAAGAATTGCTGCAAGCCCTGTTTGTTGGCCTACTGGTCTATGTGGCCGCTTCCACCGTGCTGTTTGTGATGATTAACCACTGGTTTAAGAGAAAAGGGCAGAAGCAGAGCGAAGATAATCACATTCGAGGCTTTCAATTGGCTGAGCCTAAAGCCGTCACCGCAGAGCTAAAAAAGAAGAAAAAACTCTCCCCTTTTGTGCTCGATGGTCACAAGCTTTTTGTTGATGGATTTGAAGTCAAACACCTGATGATTGACGGCACTACGGGGGCAGGTAAGTCCGTTGCGATTCGCAAACTCTTACGTTGGATACGAGCACGCGGAGACAAAGCCATTATTTACGATAAAGGCTGCGATTTTGTCAGTAAGTTCTATGAACCGCACAAAGACGTGATTTTAAATCCCTTCGATGAACGTTGCGCAGCGTGGGATATTTGGAGTGATGCTAAAGAGGCTCCGGACTTCGAATCCCTCGCGGCCGCGCTTATTCCGCAACACGGGGAAGGCGACCCATTTTGGGTAGACTCCGCACGAACCATTTTCGCGGCAACCACCTATCAAATGATGATCGATGACAAACACGAATGTACGATTGAAAATTTGCTGCACATTATCTTAACGTCTGAGCTTTCCACTCTCGGTGACCATTTAAAAGACACCGAAGCCAGCTCACTGGTCTCAAAAAGTATCGAGAAGACGGCTATTTCCATCAAATCAGTCCTAGCGACTTACATTAAGTCCTTACGTTACTTACATGGTTTGGATGAAAAAGACGCCCAAGGCCACCGTAAACGGGCGCCATTTTCGATCACAGATTGGGTACAAGACGAATCACAACAAGGGTTTCTGTTCCTATCCAGTAATGCAAGGCAACACACCGCCCTCAGACCACTGATCTCGATGTGGCTTGCGATTGCCTCCAACGCCATTCTAGGAATGGAGCCCGATGACGACCGCCGAATTTGGGTGATCATCGATGAAATGCCTACGTTACATAAACTGCCTGAACTCACGCACATTATTTCTGAAGTGCGTAAATTTGGGGGGTGTTATTTACTGGGGTTGCAATCTTACGCTCAATTAGAAACCACTTATGGGCGCAACGCGGCCAGAGTCATTTTTGATTTGCTCAACACGCGCTTTTTCTTCCGCGCCCCTTCAAAAGCGATGGCCGCCATTTCCTCGGAGGACCTTGGTGAGCAAGAAATCGATATCTCACGAGAAAATATTTCTTACGGGGCGAACGCACTGCGTGACGGTGTCTCACTCGGCCATCAAAACAAAACGCGCCCTGTGGTATCTCCAGCGGAAATCCAAGGTTTGGATGATTTAGAGTGTTACTTGCGCACACCTAACTCCATGCTCATCACGAAACTGCAACTGAAATACGATCGCATGAGCAATCTCCAACCCTCCTTCATCAAACGCAGCATACTCGGAGGGAAAGCAATGGAGAGTATCGATCAAGCCTTAATTTTCCATGAATTAATTGCTTTGCATGAACTCGATGAAACCCAAAGAAGCCGATTGCTTGCCATTCAGCAAAGTACGTACGAAAACGAAGAAGAGCAGCAGCAAACCAGAGCCCGTCAGAAACAAACCCTTGCCAAAGCCTCGAAAAAGAAAAACCTGACCACCAACGCAACCCAAAACCAACAGCTCGCAGAAGACACACAAAATACACTTCAGCGAGAAACCGAAGAGGCGTCCATAACACAAATAGAACCGGGCGAGATGTACGATTAACCACACGAAATGCAACATCCATGCTCACTGAGAGCAAAAACAATGTTGCCCTCCCCTGTAACAAGCCCTGGCCACCCTATCATTCGCATCAACGCCGTCCGCTAACCTATTCGTCTCCCTCCCAATCACCGGCATTTCGCTGACGTGGCGGTTTGCGGCGACCCAACAAAAGGAAAACACCTTATGATGTCCATCAGTCCTCTCAAATCCGCCTCTGGCGCCGCCAAGTATTACTTGAACGAAGAAAACACACCAAATACCTTTAATACGTCACTCGAGAAAGACAGTAACGACAACTACTACCTCAAAGAAAGCAGTACCAATGAAAACACTTTTTGGCACGGTCAGTTAGCCAAAGAAGCATGCCTAATCGGTAAACCGGTTAACCAAAAAACGTTAGAGTCCGTTTTATCTGGACACTTAGGCAATGAAACCATCAAAGGTAAACGGGGCGACCATAAATGTGGTTTTGACCTGACTTTTTCAGCACCAAAAAGATTAAGCACGCTCGCACTCGTTGGCGGGGATACTCGCCTTATTGATGCACATAATGACGCGGTCAAATTCGCGCTATCGCAACTAGAAAAAGACGTGGCACAAGCCACGCACATCAATGACGAAGGCGCTCGTGAGTTCATCAATACCGAATCGATGGCCTTTGCGGTCGTCCGCCATAAAACCAGTCGTGAAAACGATCCACAACTCCATTCCCATACCTTAACGGCAAACATGACCCGCGACAAAGAAGGGCAACTGCGTACACTCGCCTCTTCTCTCAAACAAAAAGGCGGCGTCATCAATGGGACAGGCGAGCGCATTTACCATTTCCAAAAATACTACGGTATTTTATACCAGAGCCAATTGGCTAAAGAAGTTATAGAGTTAGGCTATACAACGCGAGCCCTCGGCAATGGTCAATTTGATGTTGAAGGCGTTCCTCAAGTATTAATCGACACCTTCTCCACTCGCTCACAACAAATAGAACAACAAACCTTAGACTTAGGCTTTGAATCCCGCGCGGCAAAAGACGTAGCCAACCTTGATACGCGCAAGTCCAAAACCTACGAAAGTGAGGCAACCCTCAATGTTCGCTGGCAACAAACGGTGCGCAACGCAGGACATAAGCCCGAAGAACTGGTTAAAAACGCTCTGGGGATCACTCCACAAGAACAGAACCCTGAAGAAATCGCTAAAGACGCGTTTGGTCGCGCCGTTGAACACTTAGGGCAATACAACACAGCATTAAAACTGGAAAAGATTATAGAATTAGCCGCGGCCGAGTTTACCAAAGGCGGCGTACAAGCCAATGCGATTGACCTTAAAATGGTCGCTGACCAATGGGTGAAAAACGATGCTCTCATCCCTCTTTCAGAAAAAGGTCAATACACCACTCAAGCCATGCTGAAAACCGAACAAGCGTTAATGGCGGCCAGCAAAGGGCGTTCGCGCCATATGCGCACGCCAGTCAATGACGCCACGTTAGATAAACTGAACCTCACTCAAGGCAATCGCCAAAAGGTGGCGGACATTTACCAGTCCACCAAACAGTTTCATGTGGTCAATGTGTTTGGCAACAATGAGCAAATCGCGCAAAACTTATTGAACGTCGGCAACCATGTCGGTAAACGTGTCCACTTAGTGTCACAAAACGCCAAAGACAAACACCGTCATAGCCAAACCATCCAACGTGAAAGTCATACGGTCGCCACCTGGATAAAACACCGATTTCAAGAAGAGCAGCGCCACTCTGTCCATAGTTTGTTGCACTCAGACGTCCCTATGACCAACAAAGACATCCTTCTTGTCGACAGCGCCCACAAAATGAGCGCTAATGAGTTGATGGCTTTAAACGCAAAAGCTAAGGGATCGGGTAGCAAAGTCATCTTGCTGAACAACACGTCCAGTCGCCAAGGTTTTAAATCTTATAACGCCATCGAGCTTTATCGCAGAGGCAACGTCGTCTCGCACTCTTGGGTAGACAGCAAACAGCAAGACAGTAAGGTTACCTTGCACAACAGCGATACACGCACCCTCGCTAGAGCGTATACCCACTTACCAAACAAAGAAGACACACAAGTGCTGGCGACTTCTCACCTTGAACAACGACGATTGACGGACGCGATCCGGTCCTCTCTGCAGAACGAGGGTCAACTTGCCCGCAGCGGTATCACCTTGTTCACTCAGCAGCCTCATTATTTGTCTAAGCCCCAACAAGAGTTAGCGCAACATTACAAGCCAGGTATGACCCTTCGCCATTGGGAAGACGGACAACCTCAAGAGTTAGTGGTTTCAACCTCGGATAAGGCAAACAATCGACTCCATGTCCTAAGCAAAACCGATGGACAAGAATACACCCTCGATCCCGCTTCCGCCGGATTCAAAGCCCTCAACATGCAGATCTTTAAACCTGACTCGCTGCAAGTTAACCAAGGTGAACGCCTCATGACCACAGGTAAGCACTTTCCATCTGAGTTGAACGCCAATGAGCGTTACGTAGTCACGGATATTTCTAAAGAAACCCTAACGTTAACGGACACGCAGGGCGAATCGAACACCATCCCCGTTGAAGCCCTGAAAGACGCACCACTACAATACGACTATGTCCATACCGCCAGTCATATCGAACCAAGGGCGCACACCCTCCTTTCAGGCAAAGCCTTTACGCTTTCGAAAGCGCTCTTTCACGAGCTGACCGAGAAAAGCGCGCGCATCGATGTGTTTACCGACAACCCCGATAAAGCCCAGGCCGCGCTTGAGAAAAGCGAAGTGAAGCTTTCTGCCATCGAGCGAGTCATGCAGACTCAAAACGTCAACGACCGCTACCTCTCTGAAACCACCGCCGCCACAGTCAAAAGCGACATCGAGCAAGCCCTCACTCTCTTAAACAAAGAGCACAATTCACCACTGCAAGAGAAAGCGTTGAACTTTGCCCTGGGTCATCTTTCTGAAAAAGAAGCGGCGTTTACACAAAAAGAGTTAGTCGTCGAAGCGATCCGTTACGCTTTTGAAGAGGCCAATCAACCGATAATCAAAGAGCAAATTGAAACAGAGCTCGCCAAACGCAGTGACGTCCTCTCTGCCGAATACAGCGATGGTACACGCTGGACCACCCAAGCGGCACTCGATACCGAAAAACACATTTTACGAAACATTGATCAAGGGAAAAATCAACACAAGCCGTTTGCCACCCACCAACAAGTCAAAAATTATCTCGATGCACAGCCTCGCCTTACCCAAGGACAAAAGGACGGCATCACCCTTATCTCAACGACCAAAGACAGTTTTGTGGCCGTGCAAGGTTTGGCGGGCACCGGTAAATCCACCCTGCTCGAATCCAACATTGAATTGATTCAACACGCCACCCAA
The DNA here is from genome assembly GCF_030409755.1 of Vibrio lentus. Lineage (NCBI taxonomy): Bacteria > Pseudomonadati > Pseudomonadota > Gammaproteobacteria > Vibrionales > Vibrionaceae > Vibrio > Vibrio lentus. The sequence goes on along the minus strand of NZ_JAUFQE010000001.1, from coordinate 40,280 downwards.
GCCAGTAACCAGCCACCTTCGCAAGTGATTGGTCTGGCGCCAACGCACGCCGCCGTCAGCGAACTGGAAAGCAAAGGACTACAAGCGCAAACGCTAGAAAGCTTACTGACCGACCTAAGACGTGGCATCACCTTACCAGAGGAGTACAAAAACACCCTCTTCTTTTTGGATGAAGGCTCTATGGTCAGCAACCAACAAGCCAAAGAGCTCACCGACCTTATATTGCAAAGCGGCTCCAAAGCCACCTTGCTTGGGGATAAAGAGCAGCTGCTTTCTCTTAATGCCGGTAAACCGTTTGAATTGAGCATAAGTCAGGGCCGTATCGATACGGCTTACATGACCGACATCGTTCGTCAGAAGAATGAAATACTGCTTGGCGCCGTACACAACATTGTAGATAAGCAGCCAGACAGCGCTCTCGATAAACTATCTCAGCAAGGCCCTGATACACTCGGTAGCACGCAACATATTGTCTCAACCCTCGATGAAAATGCGAAAGACCAAAGCAAAGCGCAACTCATCGCCACCGAAAAGCTGCCATACGCGGTGGCGCAGGACTACCTTGCCCGTACGCCCGAGACGCGAGAAAACACGCTGATCATCGCTTACACAAATAATGAGCGTGACCACATCACTGAGCACATTCGTGCCGGACTGATGAAAACACGGGAGATAGGCCAAGAAAACATCATCACCACCCGATTACGCTCTACAGGTGATAGCAAAGAAGAGCTGACCACCATGATGCCTTATCAGAAAGGGCTCATTTTAAGCACGAAGCCAGGAGAGTACGACATCATTACCCACGTTAATTCGGAGCACGGTTTGGTGACTCTTCAAGACGTAAATACAGGTAAGACAAAGCCATTTTTGCCACGCAACAAAGACCACAAATACACGTCACTCTTCGTTCAATCAGAAAAGCCACTTTCAACCGGTGACAAAATCATGACCCGATTTACCGACAAAGCGCGAGGCATTAAAGCCAATGTGGAATACACCATCAGTCATGCCACCAAAGAAGAAATCACCGCGCTGTCGAAAGAGGGGCAAACGTTAAGCCTTAATCCAAACCAACTGAAAGACGGGCATTGGGATTACGCTTACACCAGAACCGCAGATATGGCGCAAGGCGCGACGTATCAGAACATCATTACCACCCTAAAGGGTAAAGGCGCACTGACGAACTTAAGACGCGCTTACATCGATTTAAGCCGGGCGAGTAGTCATGTGAAACTCTTTACTGACAGCCCAAAACAGATGATGAAGAGCTGGTTATCGAAAGAGGTCAATAAACACAGTGCCATTGAAACCATCGAGAACATTGCACCACACAGTACGCCTTACTCTTGCGAATCCCCTCATAATCAGGCTTAAAAACAATGAGGTAGACGTGCATCGCCGTCTTTGATCTAATGAATATCGCTGAACACACATTTCGAACAAGTGGGTTAATAATGCGCGACATTCAGATTCTACAACAAACCATACAAAACCAATGCCCCTCCATTCACAAAAAACGCGTTAGTTCTCTGATACTTGCTACAAAAAGTGTACTTGACGGCTCAGACTTAACGCTGACTAAACTAGGTCGCAAACTAGAAACTAATACCACGGTAAAACATGCGATCAAACGCGTTGATAGACTGCTTGGAAATCGCCAACTACATCGTGAAAAAGACCTTATTTATAAATGGCATGCCTACTTAATAACGGGCGCTAACCCATGCCCTGTGATCCTTGTGGATTGGTCTGATGTTCGTGAACAACTTCGTTATATGACGTTAAGAGCATCCGTTGCACTTGATGGTCGAGCCGTCACAATCTTTGAACAAGTTTTTGAGTATGGCCAATACAATTCACCGAAAAGTCACCAAACATTCCTCGATAAATTGCAGAGTATTTTGCCGAATAAAATCAGTCCGATCATCGTTTCTGATGCGGGTTTTAGAAATACTTGGTTCCGCCAAGTTCAGGAGAAAGGTTGGTTTTGGTTAGGTCGTGTCCGAGGTGAAGTATCAATCAAACAACCTCAAAAACCTTGGGTCTCAAATAAAACCTTTTATCCAAACGCTGTCCATAAACCCAAATATCTTGGCAACTGCTTATTAGCAAAGAGATCACCGATATCTTGTGAAGCCTATGTTTATAAGGGATTAGAAAAAGGCCGAAAAGCCCAGCGCCATAGTAGAACCAGCCAAAAACACTCCGCTACACATCTCTATCAACGCAGTGCAAAGGAGCCGTGGCTACTCGCGACTAATGTCCCTCGACATATCTTAAATGAAGTACAAATTACCAATCTGTACGCCAAGCGTATGCAGATAGAAGAAGCCTTCCGCGATCTAAAGAGTACCGCCTATGGGATCGCACTTCGTCACAACAGAACTCGCTGTACTAAGCGATTAGATATCCTGCTTCTTATTGCGTTGCTCGCTGAAATCTTGATGTGGTGGAATGGCCTAATTGCAGTACAAGCCAAATGGCATTTTGACTTCCAAGCCAACAGCATTAAACACCGCCGAGTTCTATCCATACCTCGTCTAGGGAGAGAGGTACGAAATCATCGGCGATATCAAATTAATGAATCCCAATATCAATGGGGAATGTTCGAATATCAAAGGCTCACACACAACGCAGGACTAGGGAAATTATGAGGGGATCCGTCAGCGCCTTACTTTAATGACAAAGCCCTATCTCATGAAGACGTGCGTTATCACAATAGAAACGGAGATTTTGACTACAACCAATTTAAAGAACACATCAGCCAAACGTTACCGAAATACACGGAAAGCTTAGCCATCAACCTCTTGGGGCAACCGAACCCATCTAAATCAGACCGTGATTATCTCACCTTTGGTATTGGAAAATCGGCAATAAAGGTATCGTTAACGGGGGAATATCGAGGGTATTTTAAAGACTATACCACCGGTGAAAAAGGCTCATTAATCAATTTAATGATGATTCATAAGGAAATAAATTATAAGGAGGCAATGCAAGAAGCCCACAACATCCTTAATGATCCTGATAAATACCAACTCACCGCCAACCCCAAACATGACCAATTACTGAATACGACGCCAAAACACATGGCACAATTTGAAGAGAGAGCGAAAGAATATATACAAACCAGCCAGCCACTCACAGGCACATTAGCCCAAACTTACCTCAATAAATTGGGGATTGAACACCCTAAGAATGACCATGTTCATTTTCATCAAGAGGTATATTCCTCAGAGGACAAAACATTTCACCCGGCGATGATAACTAACATTCACGATAAAAAAGGAGAAACAAAAGCGATTGAAGTGACTTATTTAGACGGGCAAGGAAATAAAGATCCGGCACTCGACATCAATCCACGGACATTAGGCACGAAATCCAAACAAATAACGCGATTTCATCAAGGCCGTGATTTACACACCACCATCATCAGTACCTCAATCGAGAATTCTTTTATGATTAATCAAGCGCATCAAGGCCAATACGACATTATCAATGTCAATCATAATAATGACATTCAGAATATATCCACCGATGAACTCAGACAGAACATTATGATTGTACTGAGTCAAGGCAATACTGATTTAAATCCCAACAACATTGAAAAAATCATGTCCAACTTTTCAGGGAGAAATATTCAATTTATTTCGCCTGACAATATGCTTGAGGAAATCAAACAGGGTATTGAACAATACCATCAACAAACGTATCAACAAAAAGAGGAATTCGACACACCCACTCAAGACTATGATTCATTAACCAACAAGCCGGACACTGATATTAATCAACACACAAAAGAAATCAAAGATAAAGAGCTTGAACACTTCGACAGCAAAGAACCCTCCCCTCAAAAATCGTTTGATTTTAATCAGGAGCGTGACAACAACAATGACCAATATAATAAACCAGACAGAGAGTTAGAGCGGTAGAAAAAGGGGTGTCCAATGGACTACCCTTTTTTTTTGCCTGCCAGAAACTCATCGACTTTATTATCGATATCAGATTTCACCTGTTGCCTAAAGGGTTTGGATTCTTTTTGTTCTCGGAATAATTTTTCACCATCAAAAGTTTGTCCATGAACCACATCAGTGATCGCAGATGAACCACGAACGACACGATAAATCTCTTCCATCAACTCACGATTCGATGGACTATCATCCTCACTGTCATTGAGTTTAATGCGCAGTGCCAACATCAAAAGTTGCCGCGTGGCCTCGGCATCACTTAACGCTTCCTTATCCCTAAACGTCTTAAAATCTTGCGCTAACTTTCCACGTAATGAGCTTTGTAATGGATAAGAACGTGTCATATTACCCTCCTCTACCCCAATTAAAAGCATTGTTATTCCAATGAAATTTCAATCAATTAATTTTATAAAACACCCACTGAGCCTTGTCAATAAGGGGCTCAATCAACATTCAATGATTTCCAATTAAAATAGCATTGAAAACGCTCTCATCGCTTTATATATAAGGGATCAATCAATATTCATTGAAAATATATATTTATCCATTGAAATTTAAGCGGCTAATTAGTGTAATTTTTGAAAATTTTTCCACGTTACTTTAAACGACTATTATATCTTTAAATTATTGTTTTTATTGTCTTTATTTTTTTAACAGACAACCATTTGCATTGATTTCAATGCGCCGTGGTGTGTGGGATTGGATTGAGGGGAAACAGGGCCACTTCGTTAACCGCTTGCATAATTTGTGCTTTCTCTAAGGCTTTATATTATTAGGTAAAGTCGCCCATATTAAAAGGGGTTGGGGTGAAAAATGGATCACACTACTAAAAAGTCACAACACCTTTTAGGAATTCAGGGCCATTCGTAAAACGAAATAACAGTAAAATATGACTTTAGAAAGGCGATATTGTATCCGTCATTCCGCCCCCAATTTAATAATTTAAATAGTGTTCTCCAGCGTTCATTTATCAGTAAAAAAAACGACACCATCTTGACCGCGCTCGGCAGTTTTGGTTTATTACTGTTATTTGACAGTCTCAAAATATGCCTACTCAACCTGTTATGAAACGCTTGGCTCATCTTGGTCTCATTGCAGCATTTTTCCATGAAATCGGCCTGCCACGAATGATGGACTCGGAGAGCACAGCAGAACACTTCACATGTTCTCCGACTTTTCAACGCTGACCACGCCCGTGTCTAGATTACTCGCCAAGGATGTTAAAGCACATCATCTTACCGATGATGTACTAATGCCCTATACGAAGCCAATGTCTCAGCGCTCTCTCAGGCTCTTGCTGAACGCGTTGTTGATAAGCTAGGTTTGACTACTGATTCTGTTCATCTTGATATCACTAGCTTTCACGTTGATGGCGAGTATGCTCAAGAGGAAGATACCAATGCTATTAGGCTCGTGAAAGGTTATAGCCGAGGCCATCGGCTTGAGCTCATTTGTGAAAACCAAGCCGGTCTTCCTGTTTATATGCAAGCGCTCAGTGGTAACACCAATGATGCCAAGGCATTCGCTGAGGTCACTAGCAAGCACATTCATTGTCTAAAAGACGTGCAAAATAGCCGTTACTTTATCGCTGATGCCGCCTTGTACACAGAAGAAAGCATCTCCTCGTTAGATGAACAAAAGCAAAAGTTCATTACCCGCGTCCCGATGATCATCAAACTCGCAAAGCAATTAAGCGCTATAGGAAATGGCTACTCAGGGTGCTGGATAGACTCTGACTACGGCAAGGTTATTCAGCGCTGGTTGCTAGTCACAATGGGCAAGCTACGAAGCAAGAAGAGATCACATTTAAAATAACTTAAAGAGAAATTTAGCAACATAAATCAATGTGTTAGATAAAATATGCAAAAAGCTATTCGCTTGCGATGCTAATGTAGAGTTGGCGCTCAAAGAGTTCAAGAAACAATGCCACTTACTGGGATTTGAACAGACCGCGACCATAAAAGTCCCTACTTTCTCTAGTCCTGGTCGCCCAAAGAAAAATGAAAAACCAACAGGGTATCAATACTTCATAGAGGCAGGACCGTTTACCGAGCTAGAAAAAGCCACAGCGTATTGAAGCATTGCTAATGATAATGACGTTGAGCCTGCTTAGCTACCCCAGCTTAGAGCACAAAATCAGAAAGCAATTAACACAAACCGAGGAGTTCTTCCCGAGCATGGTAAAGAACAAGCCAACGTCGAAACCGACGGCACGTTGGCTCTTCTTGAAGTTCGAAGGTATAGATATCTTGGAGATCAACGGTCAGGATTTATAACAGAGCTTCAATAGCATCCAACTCGGCTTTCAAAATTGTTAGGTAGACTCTATGAGGCCGTTTATTCCTGAATTGGATGCGGAAACTCGGATTAACATCTCGAATTAATAATAATTTTCAGGTGCTCAAGCTTGCATCTTCAAGTTGATTAGGTATGTGCCAACGCATTATTCAGATCCATGGCTTCGTTGATTGCCTTTACTTATACGCTTGAAATACTTATTACTAATGATTTTATGAGGGGGATCAGCTGCAACGATGTGTCCAGAATCAACGACAACAACTTGATCCGTTAGATAAATATTATTTAGATTATGGGTAACTACTAGAACAATTTTATCTTTAGAGATCTCTTTTAGATGTTGGTGAAAACCTATCTCAGTAGCGAAGTCCAATGAATTCGTTGCTTCATCAAATATCAGTATATCCTGTTCACTATAGAGCGCTCTCGCAATCGCAAGACGTTGCTTTTCGCCACCCGATAAGTTAGCAGCATTCACATGAATATAACTGTTAAAGGTTAGATCATTGTTTAGCATTACTGTGTCGAAATTTGATAGCTTAGACGCACGTTTAAGTCTGATCTCATCAACCTGAGTATACCGCGGCAATAATGTGATGTTTTCCCATAGTGTACCGCTAAAAAAGAAGGGGTCTTGCTCAACAAGAGTTACCCGTTTACTTCCTTGAAGAGTTTTTCCCTCGACTTCTCCCAACATTATTTTACCATGGTAATTATAGTATAGGCCAGATATGAGCTTTATAAGTGTACTTTTACCAGAGCCAGAACGCCCAACTATTGAGTAAATATGGTTTCTATAGAAGGTGTGCGATACGTTTTTTAATGCTGGAAACTCTGAGAAATTATAATAAAATGATAGATCAATCAGATCGATCTTATCCCCGTGAATCGTGTTGTTTTTTTTAATTCTAGTGCATTGATTATAGTCTGGCTGCAATAGAAAATTAAGATGTTTCATAGCACTTTTTGCTTTAAGTGTAATTGAATTAATATCACTAATAGAGGCAAAAGAATATGACATAAACAGTAAAACCATCACGAATGCGACTAATTCACCTGATGACATTGAGCCTGTTATAACATTCTGCCCTCCAACCCAAAGTACTAAAATGACACTGGAAAATCCACCGAATATTATCATTATAGATATGATGGAATCAAAAAAATGCAATTTTTTTGATTCTATATAGACTGTTTCAGCTTTGGATTCGATTTTATTACCCAGTAATTTCTCCATTTTGTGTATTTTTATAGACTCAATGCCAGACAAAGTTTCAATAATAGCTGAGTTAAACAGCGACGATGCATTTCTTTTTCGGTTGTTAGCTGCCGTAGCATTCTGACTTATCCGAAATATAACCAGAATCAAAACCGGCATAACCACAACAGACACTAAGGTCATATATAAATTGGTAGAAAGCAAATAAATTAATCCGCACAGTAAGGTACCAGAGGATTGAACAAAAATACTAAGAATAAAGTGAAGGTAAACATTGATAGCGTTAATATCATGGTCGACATTTGCATGCAAACTAGAGGGTGAGACTTCATCGAACAATTGTTGTTGCTTGAACATAAGCTGTCGAATAGCGAAGCTCTGAAGTTTGGTACTGAGCATTTCCTTTACATCAAAAACTAGTTTTTTTCTAAGTCCACTGCTAACTACAAAAGTGACTAATAAAAACAAAGTCATGACAACAAAATAGTTGAGCCGATCTATTGTCACTTCTCTATCAAACAACCGTTCAATCGTAGAAGCTATAAAAAACGAACTGCCAACAACCATAATGTTTAATATGATTATCAAAACTATGTGCCAAAATTTTTCGGCGCATAGCGACTTCAACTTCGCATAAACAATATTATCTGGAATAGTTTTTTCCATTATATTTGATTATTTTACTAATGATTCTTTAATGACTTTTAACAATTCACCTGTACCACAACACTTATCATTATAGCCTTCAACATGACGGGAATTAATAACACGGTCATGTGGGCAACCGCCATTACAAAAAGAAAACCACTCACATTCACCCATACGATTATGGGATTCAACCTCTTCTTTTATTGAATCTTTATTATGACGAGAATTTTCTAATAAAGTAGCCAAATCGGATTCCATTAACGAACCGTAGATACTACCAACCTCTCCAACATATTTATCACATGGAGAAACATCTCCATTAGGTTCTATAGTAACAATCTCTTGTGAACAATTACCTGACCAATAGCATGCAGACAATTTTTTTTCTTTGCCTGATAATACATCAATAAAGTTATCGAACATACGAATTTGTATTTTTTGTTGATATGAAGTATACCAAACTTTATATACACCAATCAAAAATTTAATATACTCCTGATAACTAATATAGGCTGTACCAATATCATCTCCTGGTTTAGCACGGTTATCAGGCACAATGTTTAGAAATTCAATATCATTCAATTCAATCGAAGTTAAGTAGCTGAGGAGTTTCTCCGGCTCGATATTGTACAAATCTCGGTCGACTACAATTAGCGCACCATATGGTATGCCATATAGTTTCAATTGCTTAATTCCATTTGCTACTTTATGGCTGGTTGGCCGTCCTCTTACATCGAGACGTCGGCTATCATGTATCTCCGGTACACCATCGAAACTAATACCGACAGACATGCCCATTCCTTTTAAAAAGGTGAGCCATTCCCGTGAGATATTCACAGCATTCGACTGCATAGTATTGGTAATAACATGATCTTTACGTTTAAACTGCTCTTGCAACCATATAAGCTTTTTGAAGAACTCAGTCCTTAACAAAGTCACTTCACCACCATGCCAGACAAACTCAACCCGCGATACATTAGGTATTGACAATATACGCTTCACAATTGTCACTAGTCTCTCAAACTTGATTGTTTGATTTGGTCCTTCAGCCCAAGAATGACAGTAAGTACATCTGAGGTTGCATAAACGCGTTGCCTTAAGAACAACTACTAACTTGTTTGCTCTCAATGGCTTTGCATCAAAGCTCTTATTCATTTGAAAATTAAATAACTCAAGTTCCTCGTCATCTAAAATATCACTACCTTTGATTTCACCAATCATTTGTGAAGCCAATCTATTATATTGAAAATCAGTCACTTCTAATTGATCAATCGAACTGATTGGCTCATCTACTATCTTAACAGAAATATCTCCGAGCATAATTCCCCCCTAAACTACTAGTGTTCCTTCAACCATTTTTAGTTGCCTGTTTGCCACGCTTGCCGCTTTTTCACTGTGCGTGACCATCACGATGGTGGCGTTACATGCAGTGTTCGCATACTGCAAAATATCGAGAATATTTTGTCCTGTTTTATCATCTAAATTTCCTGTCGGCTCATCAGCAAGAATGAGTTCTGGTTTACAGGCCATGACCCTTGCAATCGCAACACGCTGCTGCTGCCCCCCTGATAATTGACTCGGGTAATGTTCTTTTCGACTTGATAGCTCCATCAGTTCGAGCTCTTTCTCGGCAAGGGCGATACGCTCTTGCTGTGCGATACCACGAAACTTGAGCGGCAACATGACGTTTTCAAGTACCGTCATATCAGGAATGAGGTTGAATGACTGGAAAACATAGCCCAATAGTCCGCGCCTGTAGTTCAATTTCTGTTTTTGAGAGAGCCCACAGACATTGGTGCCATTGAGCTCAAATTGCCCTGAATCAATATTGGAAAACAACCCAATCGCATTGAGCAGGGTTGATTTTCCTGAGCCCGATTTCCCCATAATTGCCACAAACTCGCCTTTTTCGATCTGCATAGAGACATTATTTAAGGCCGTTGTTTTTAGCTTTTGGGTATAAAAGTGTTTATAGACATTCTCAAGCTTAATCATGTTAGTCAATGTATAGCTCCTCTTCGTAATTTTTATCCCAATCTAGAACAATCAACGTTTTACCAAGAAGATCCATGTTGTCTACCAGTAGGACATTACCAATGGTATTTTTGATAGAGATGGGGGTTTTTACGGCCTTAGATTGATTTTTGGAAAGCAAATAGACAAACATATTACTGTTTTCTTTGAAAGTCGCATTCACAGGGACACTGGGTTGCAACGTTTCAGTTGCGTTGGTTAGTTCGATTTCTATGGATTGTCCGACTTTGATATTTCGGGCAACGCGTTCAAGTAGGCGCACTTCAAGGTGCATACGAAACTGACCTTGTTTTACCTTTGGGAATATCTTAAGAACATTGAGTTCGACATTACGATTATCGAACGTGGCAAGTACTTGCATCGATTCATTGACGCGATCCAAGTAGAATTCACTGAGCTCGACTTCGATTAAGAAGTTATCAATGATGTCTAATGATCCAAATTCCTCTTTGGGGAGTATCTGTTGCCCTAGCTCAATGTCAAAACCAACCAAATTCCCCGAAATTGGGGCGCGAACTACTAAATTTCTCTCACTTTCCTGAAGCTTTAGTAAGAAGTTTTTTAGAATATCAACGGTCTCATTAAGCTCCGTCAGTTGATGTTGGATCTTGTTTTTCTGAGACTGGTAATAGGTCGACAACACCTTTTGCTTGGCGATCCAACGAGAGAGGTCATCTTGCAAATATTGAACATCCGATTTACTAATGAGACCTTTCGTTAGCAACCGCTCTTTTTGTTCCAGTTCTCGATCAATGGCCCTGACGTTGAAGATGGCATCTTCAAGTGACAATTGTGTCGATTTCATCTCACTAGCAAGGTTGAGACGGGTATTTCTGAGGTTACTAATCTGTTCAGAAACCTGGGCCACCTTCTCTGTAATGTTCAAAGTGTAGTCATAGTTCTCCAACTCAAGGAGTATGTCACCTTGCTGAACATAGGACTGTTTTTTGTTAATGTAGTACTTTACCCGCCCGCCAATATCAGACGACAATTTAATCGATTTTCTTGGTTTAATTGTCCCCATGGTGGTGATCTTGGTGCGAAAGCCCTCCACGGTGACTAGCTCCAACTCAGAGCTTGAGACCGTTGATATCATTCGATGTTGACTAACACCCATGAGCACAATAACAACCAGCAACACAAGGATCGCCAGTGCTATTTTGGTCTTATGGTGATGTTTTGGTTCTCTTGCCGAATCCATAATCATTCCTTCAGGTCAGCAAGAAACTGTTTTCTACTGATAACGAGGCTTAGAGAAATGATAAAGGCGATCGTTGCAGCCACAACCAATAGTGACATGACGTAATGACTTAGGCCAAATTGCACCCCATCAAGCGCCAAAATTTTCCTACTGATCGCTGCGTATCCCAACAGCACACCAACGCCAGAAGCACTGAGGTAAATGAGTATGTTATTCTTAAACACATACCAAAATATCGATTTTAATCCAGCACCTAGCTGCCTCATGATGATCAAGGCGAACCGGTTTCTCTCAACTTCAACCAGTGAATTCGTCATGGTGTTTAGCAAAAGCAGGACAATATTTAACACGATGACAAACAAAAGATAAATAACGATTGTACTCAAATCTGAATACTCTTCATCTCGGGCATCAAGGCTGGATATAAAGGTCGTATCGTTTAAGACCACCTTGGTAGCATCATCATTCACGATAAGATAATTAGCTTTTGTCTCATCAATGATGATCATAATGGGTTCAAAGGATGGCTTGGCTTTGCCCAGATAAAAGTTACTCACAACGTCAACAACTTGAATCTCTGTGACATCATCACCAAGATTGGTGTAAAAGGTATGATCAATCAATTTCTCAGCGCTGATATTGGCGAATAAGTGAGAAAACGCCTCAGTGACGATCACAAATACTCTTTTAGACGTGTCTTTTTCACGTAAGACTGGCACAGCATGGTTTTGTGTCAGTACCGTGAGTCCTAAGACGTCGACAATCTTGGGCCCTGCATAAAAATATTTGACCGGTATGATTTTTTCATCCATGGTTTGTTGCGCGGTTGAGACCGAAGCGTAACTCACCGATCTATCAAACGGATACCAACTAGTGGCTTCGGAAACCTGACCTTGTTCGGCATTAATGCGATCCCTTAAATGACGAGCCTTGCTGTCATTATGCCCATTCAATTTAGCATAATGCGTGCGTTTGATATCGTATCCATAATCGACTTGTTTAACAGAGAGCAGCTCGTAGGTCACACTCACAGAGATGAATATGACCATCGTTATTATAACGATCTGTATCATCATTATAAATTTGGTAATGTGCACCATATTGAGATCAGAAAACCTTGAGATGCCTTGGCCTTCTTGTAATGCAATCGCTTGAGAGACCACCAGAGCGATCACGGTGACATAAACGACTACCAAACAAATCAGCATCACGGCAGACATGACCCACTGAACTTCGGTACTGAGCACAGATAAGAAGGTGAACGCCTCAGTTAAAAAAAACAAAACCACATTAAAAATAGAGATCGACAGCACTGCACAACCCAGCAACGCTATTCTTCTTTCCATTAATGCGTTAAGAATGATTTGGTAATAACTTCCACCAATACTTAACATTGTTCTAATTCGCTCAACTTGCGATAACTGTATGGAAATCATTGAGCTCACAAAACCAACAAAGCCTAATAAAAAGGAGAAACCACAAACGCCATAAATTAGGTATAAGCTAGATTTGGAAAATGTCAGGCCAAGCGCATCAGAAAAGTTCAAATCATAATGTAGCTGTGAGATAGGCCGCTGCGATAATTGTATAAAAGATTCAGGGGTAAAAGGCGCACCGGGAATTTGTGGCGCATTTTCAAGGATAATCTGGTTGAGATTCAAAGGAGTTTTGTTTTTTAAATCAACAAAGACATCGACATGCGTATCATACCAGTTGTCATATTGGGACTTGATGACAGAATCAAAAGTGGGAGAAAAAGCGATGATCATATCTGGTCTGATGGATGAGCGCTTATCTAACTTAATAATGCCTTCTACTTGGTATAGACCCAGTTCGTTCAGTTTAAGCCTTTTCCCGATCAATGAACGAGGGCTTCGAGTGAGTTTTTTTGCAAAGGGCTCTGACAAGTAAACACCGTTACTACTCATTGCGAACTCACCGTCATTGGCAAGTTTTAGCATCTTCCTAGCCGATTCATCCATCGCAAGTACGTCGACACTTTTCACTTCTTCAGTGCCATAGGAGATAGTGACCGATTCACTTTTAACCCTACCGACGCTTTTAACCTGTGGGTGTTCACGAAGTTTTGGAAGTAAGGCTGCTGGGGCTTTTGAACTCTTTACATGATCGCCATTAGGTAGGTTAAATTGCGTCTCTATCTTAAATACAGTCTCGCTAATATGGCTATTTATATCGTGATCGGACCACATAAATACCAGCATCACACCAAGTAAAACCGTGCCTAATAAAATAGAAAACATACCCGTTGTGGAAGACAATGTCTTTGGGCTAGTAAAATTTTTCAACATCTAAATTCCCTATTTGGAATAATTTACTGAAAAAATCATAAGAAAAGAGTTCGATATCTTTTAATTTTTTATCTGACTTACTAAAGCGAACTAAGTATTAATAAGCTTGCCATTGACACCAAACATTGTATATTTTTAAACTAAAGCAATAAGGCAAGGTAGAACTGTGTGCTTAGATAATGTTTACAATAATCAATTACAATAAATATCTCCCATCTTATTTTCACATTGGTATAGACTGCCAAGCCATCTGACAGTCTATACCAAGAATTCTAGAATGATTTCGACCAGTTCCAAGCTGTAATAGGAGGGGCTATATTAATACTGTTTACTTTCTCCTGATCAAATTTTCTAAGTTCTAAGTTCATTTCTGAAAAACTACTCATTAACGCATCTAGTTTCTCAGAAATTGATACTTTTTCTACGATAATCATAAATTTGTTCCTTATTCATTTTACAAAAACATATACCAGCAAGGAGTAACGTATCATCGGTAGGACTGGTATGAAATTAAATTAATATAAATTATATTTGGCTTTGATGTTGCGTAATTCAGTGGAACTGAATCCAGAACCTACGAGCTGATCAGCTACATCCACTCCCTCTCGTAGCCTTATGCCTAAGCCTTTTTACAAAACAGCCAACTGGAAACAATACAACCAACCAATCACTCATTAACCGTGGTTCTCTGACCTTTTTGATTGATGAAGAAGCGGTAAGTGGCTGGACGCAAAGCAAACGGAATAAGTATGGTTGGCCTCGTCGATTCAGTGATTTAGCTATCACGACAGCGCTCATGGTGAAACGCGTATTTTCTATATTACTGAGAGTGCTACAAGGATTTAGCAATTCGATATTTAGGCTAGGCCATGTTCTGTTAAGTTGTCCGCCTTACACTTATATCAGTCGTAGAGCAAAACAAGTTGAAGTTTCATTTAAGACAAAAACGAGAGGAGCGATACAGCACCTAGCCATTGATGCTACTGGCCTTAAGGTTTATGGCGAAGGTAAATGGAAAATCAAAAAACACGCCGAAGTCTCTTTGAGGTGTCTGTGATGACGCTTAGGACACTAGAGCCTCTCACGAGGCAATTAAGATTAAGCGAGCAGCCTCCAAGAGAAGGGGCCGCCTTCTGGAAACGCGGTCATCCACGAAATCTCGCAGTGGGTTGCTAGAAGTTATATGGCTCAAATAAGTATTGGAAAGAGCGGTATGGATAACACAGACGTTCACTCTTAAACAGCGATGTATCGAGTTCAACAGTTGCTCGGGGGACGATTGAGCTTAGAAATTACAATGCGCAAACTTACGCGATGATAAAAGCGTTGAAAAGCTTACTAAGTTAGGTATGCCTGAAACTTGTCGTATTGACTAAGAAACACACGAAACGGGGCGACTCTGTATCTAAACTGAATTACGCAAAGCCCAAAAATACCTAAAAATTGGACAGAAATCATTTAGAGTCGATAGCCTACATAATCCTCAGTTCATTACTTTATGTATTCTGACCCAGCCAATACCACACTACATGTGAAAATCAGTAATGAATAAATACGTAAAAGGCAAGGTTCTAAAACCTTGCCTTTATTCTATTTAAGCAACATACCACCCATCAGCCAATACTTCAGCCTGCTCCAACACAAGCTTAATCGCTTCTTCAGCCGCATCAGGTGGGTACTTCCAACGGCGAAGTAATCGACGAACGAGGTTGCGCATACGAGCACGAACACTATCCCTCTTTTGCCAATCAACAGTGGCTGATTTACGCAGTTGGTGAGTTAACTCAATAGCAAGTTCACGTAAGTTGTCATCACCAAGCTCTCTGACCGAAGATTCGTTGTCGACCAATGCGCGATAGAAGGCAATTTCGTCGACAGAAAGGTTGAGCTTATCTAGTAACTCTCCATCTTCTTGCATCTCTTTGGCCCATTGAATCAGCTCTTCAATGACCTGAGCCGTTTCAATACTACGGTTATGGTACTTTTGCAGCGTCGACATAATACGTTCAGAGTATTTCTTCTCCTGTACGACATCATTCTTCATGCGAGATTTAACCTCATCACGAAGCAATTTTTCTAACAGCTCTACCGCGAGGTTCTTCTCTTTCATGTTCTTTACATCTTCTAAGAACTCCTCAGACAGAAGCCCAAGGTTTGGCTTATCCAGCCCAACCATAGAGAAAATATCATCAACGCCATCAGCTATAACTGCATTATTTAGAATTTGCTTTAACGCTGTATTGCGTTCTTCATCGGTGCGTTTTTTGTCTACCGTTGAATGTTTAATGAAAGCTGTCTTAATCGCAGAATAAAAAGCAATTTCGTTCTTATAACCGTGAGTTTCATCCATGGTATTACATAGAGAATATGCCTTAGTTAACGCTGCCATTACATCAAGAAAACGTCTCTTACCATCTCTTACTTGTTTGCCATTAGCATCAGTATGAGACAGTCCTGACAAATGGTTTACTGCTCCCGGTAACAAGCGCAATGCATCCGTTTCAAAGTCTGGACGGTAATTGAAGACCTTTGTATCAACGGGTGTTGCGAACATCCCCCTGATGATATCAACTTTCTCCATCAATACTGAAAACGCTTCTGCCGTATCGACGGTGGGTTGTCCTTTTCCTTGGCTGTTGGTATAGGTTTTCAATGCATTTTTAAGCTCATTTGCGATACCAATATAATCGACAACCAAACCACCGGGCTTATCTTTGAATACTCGGTTAACACGAGCAATAGCCTGCATCAGGTTATGCCCTTTCATTGGCTTATCGATATACATGGTATGACAACAAGGCGCATCGAATCCTGTTAACCACATGTCTCGAACGATAACGAGTTGAAGCTCATCGTCAGTATCTTTGTAACGCTTCTCGAATAGTTTTTTGGTTTTCTTATCGTGGATGTGAGGCTGCATCTTTTCTTTATCGGATGCAGAGCCAGTCATCACAATCTTGATTGCACCTTTATCTGTATCTGGGTGATGCCATTCTGGTTTAATTGCCACAATAGTATTATAGAGATCGACACAGATTTCTCGACTCATCGAAACAATCATCGCCTTACCGGGAAAGGTCGACGTTCGAGTGGTGAAATGTTCAACGAGATCTTTTGCGACTTGTTCAATACGAGGCTCTGCGCCTACAAGTTTTTCTAACGTCGCCCATTCTGATTTAACTTTTTCACGATCTGCCGTTTCTTCATCTTCACCGATTTCATCATCGACTTTATCGTTAAGTTGCTCTATTTCATCTTGATTGATATCAAGTTTAGCAAGGCGAGATTCGTAATAGATAGGAACCGTGGCACCATCATCGACGGCATCTTGAATATCATAGATAGAGACATATTCGCCAAATACACCACGCGTGTCTTTATCATCCATCGCGATTGGTGTGCCTGTAAAGCCGATAAACGAAGCATTAGGTAAAGCGTCACGCATATACTTAGAATAACCATAAACGTACTTGTGACCCGTTACCGTGCCATCCTTGTCCTTCACCTCAACCATTTTAGATTTATTGCCATACTGGCTTCGGTGCGCCTCATCAGAAACGACAACGATATTACTTCGTTCAGATAGTCGAGGGTGCTCTGTCTCTTCATCTAATAAAGCAAACTTTTGAATCGTCGTGAAGATAATGCCGCCAGATTGGCGAGTTAAAAGCAGTTCACGTAACGCATCACGATCATCCGCTTGCTGAGGTATTTGCTTTAACGTCTCTTGTGCCATCCCGAAGGTGTTGTAAAGCTGACCATCTAGATCATTTCTATCCGTCACCACCACGATCGTTGGGTTATTCATTGAGGCTTGCTGTAACAGTTTACTCGCGTAGCAAACCATAGAGATGCTTTTGCCACTACCTTGAGTATGCCAAACAACCCCAGCCTTACCACTGCCTTGCTTAATCTTTTCTAGTGCAGGGATAGTGCTCTCAAGGAAGTTACCAGAGGTATTTGCGGCACGAACCGTCGCCTCAACAGCCGCTCTCACCGCGTGGAACTGGTGATAGCCTGCAATCTTCTTGATAATTTTGTCATTGTCAGTTTCAAACAACACAAAGTAGCGGATGTAATCGAGCAATAGATCTTGCTTGAAGAAGCCACGAACCATGGTTTCTAATTGAAACTCTAATAACGGTCTGTCGTCCTCTGTGGTAACGGTTTTCCAAGGTAAGAATCGCTCTTTATTAGCAGTTAAAGACCCAACACGCGCAGTCCAGCCATCGCTGACAATCAAAGCTTCATTGAAAACAAACAGATCTGAAATTTCATCTTTGTAGGTCTGAAGCTGATTGAAAGCATTCCAAATATCGGCATGCTCATCGGCTGGATTTTTTAACTCGATAACAGAGATTGGTAAGCCGTTAATAAACACCACAACATCAGGGCGGCGGTTTCCTTTGGTACCTGTAATCGTAAACTGATTCACGATAAGGAACTCATTGTTATCAGGCGTCGTGAAATCCATTAACTGAGCATGAGCATGCTTCGTTTTCGATTCACCGTCTTCAACAGCCGTGTATTCAACAGGCACCCCTTCAATCACAAACTTATGGAAGGCGCGGTTATTTTTAATAAGAATTGGCGTATCAGGTGAAGAAACCGTGTTAACAACATCGTTCAGAGCCTCTATCGGCAGCTCTGGGTTGATTATTGTTAACTGATTTAATAGCCTTTGTTTTAAAACAACTTGATGGTAATCATCACGCTCTGGAGAATCTCCATCAGGTGCGATGTCATAGCCATTTTTATACAGGTAACCTTGGTCGGTGAACCATCTAATACATTCTTGTTCTAACTGGTCTTCAGTGATCATGCCTCGGCTCCACCCTCAAAAGTAGTATTTTTTAATTTATCACTTGCCACTTGAAGTGGAGATTTAAACGCTTTTTCGAGTAAGATCATGTGCTCGACTAACCAGTCAATCATCTCTTGCCATTGTTCTCGATCGTACCCATCAAACTCTTTTCGTAGCTGAACTCTAGATGCTTTTTTATCATCTAACCGCAACCACTCCAAAGGTTGACCAAAAGAGGATTCGATTGAACTGATCTGTTCTAGTAACTGGTCAAACAAGAACTTGTTTTCTAAACCTCCAGTACGAGTCATTTCAAGTTGAACTCGAACCTCTCTAACACCAAAGATCAAAGTAAACGGACAAGAACGAACACCAGAGCCAGCACTTAGCCAGTGATCTTTGCTTGGATTGATATTGTTGAACAAATCGCATTGGCTACTCTTCATGGATTCTAATGCTCTCTCCCAAAAGGCCATTCGGATTCGGTGTCGATTCTTAAGTTCTGCTTCTGTGTTCTTTTCTTCAGCTTCTTTGGCATTCATTCCAATCATCAATTCCTTAGCTTCAGGAGTCGGAATGATCTGCTCAACGTTAAGAAAAAGATCTTCAGCCATTGAATAAGGCGTCACTTTAAAGCATTGAATTTGAATGCCGTGATTCAATAACCACAATGCCGTACTTGTCACTTCCTTTCTAAAGTTGGCTGCAACTAACATCAAGCGTTGATTCATACCAGAGTTAAGAACGACTTCACTCAAATCAGGAGCATCTAGAAATTCACATAATTGAGATTTTGCATCACCACCACCGCAATACTTAATTAGATAGCCCTGATAAATATCGACAATTTGTGACTTGGTTAGATTAGAACAATAAGACGCATATTTAAGAGCCTGCCACATAACATCACGACCAGTATCATCAAGCTTGTTTTCTATAATGATAAGGTTCCCGTCTTTATCCATAGCTAATAGATCAAGACGCTCTCTCGTATCATCAAACCCATCGAATTCTTTTTGAATGATAAGTAGCTCTTCGCCTAAGGCGTCTGGTTGGTTCGCTAGCCATTCTTGCAGGTGATCACGTTCTCGAAAACCAAGATCACTAAAACGTTTAGTTTCTATTCTTGAAATTCGGTTGGATTCCTTATCAATTTTAAACACGTCTTATTGTCCTTATTTTAAACGTCTAACACTTTGTCTAAGTCAATTTCGCCGGAAAGCAATTTAGGAAGTAGCGTATCGCGCAAGGCAGCAAGAGTTCGATTCTCACTACCGTGGCTCTTAATCATCTGCATATTTGGAGCAACAAACTCATCAAACTTTTCCAAGATTGAAATCGGAGGGAGAGCAAACGGCATTGTTTCGACTGTTTTGGCTTGTGCTCTTTGACGCCCACTTGTACCAGTCATACTTTGAATAGCAAACTTTCTAAAAGGTTCAAATCGAACCATGTAATAACTGAAATACTTATAGCTATCTAACTTCGATCTCATCACGATATATTCAGTAGAACCCCAGCCAACTTGTTCATCTTCAAGGAAATCAACATATGCACTTTTACCATTTTCTAAACATGGAGTGATACGTGCCAACAGTGAGTCACCGTTCATGAATTTTGTTCCGCTTCCCATTTCACGGTCATAAATATCTAACGCAAGATGACCAGAAGTTGGCATATTTTTCATATCCAAATAAGGTGCAATTGTGCCTTTTTTAAGAATTCTCTTTGGATTGAAGTCCATCAAGTCAGATAGAGCACCAACCTCCCAACCTTCAGGAATCAAACCCAACTCAGACTCAACGAGTTTTTCTGGGAATAGCGAGGCAGTGACTGCGTCCATACCCACTGGTTGCTCGCCATTCATCTTAGCTTTGACAGGATCAAAATCGACAAACCATGATTTGAAGATGGCTTGTGCCATTTGTTCTAAGGTTTGGTTGGTTTGATTGCTTAAATCGAGTTTATCCTGTAATCCCCATAAAATCTGAGCCTGTTGTTCTTGAACTTCTATAGGAGGAAGCTCAATCTCATATGCATCCAAAATTTTCTTTGTTAAGAATTTTGTAGCTGTTCCGACAGACATTTTTTGTAATTCAGAGGTTACATGCTTAATTCTGAAATAAAGCCATTTAACACATACTACAGACTCATCCAAAGGAGTAATGACATACGTTCGCTGATAAGCATTGAACTTTCCTTTGTAATACTTAACCGCAAATACGCCATTTGCATTATTACCAGCTAGTAAAACTGCTTCTGTATCAAATGCATGAGTGTTTATTTCTAACGTTGTTGGCGAGCATGTAAAGAAAGGATATTGCCCACCATCTTCTGCTGCATTCGAATCTAGCTTACCTGTTTTAAACTGCACAATATCCTTAAGCTGGACAGTCTCCCAATTAGAAGTCATAACCCAACCCCGCTAGATTATTCTTTATCTCAGCCTCTAACGCTGCCGACTCTGCAAACTGCGCTGCCAACTTTGAAGTCAGCGTTGCCATCTTTTCACCAAATGGAACACCATCGTCTTCTTCTTCAGCAGCAGCACCAACATAACGACCCGGAGTCAGTATGAAGTCATGCTTAGTGATATCTTCCAGTGTTGCTGATTTACAGAAACCTGCCTGATCTTCATAAGCGACCCCATGGATTTCTTCACCTGTTTTCCATGCATGAAATAGGTCAGCTACTTTCTTAATGTCATCAAAGCTAAAGTCGCGTAAAACGCGGTCTTTCATGAAGCCAAGGTTACGCGCATCGATAAACAGCACCTCACCTTTACGACCACGTAGTTTACGACCCGCTTTATCAACACGAGGGCTCTTGTTCTTAGTTAAGAACCAAATACACGCGGGGATCTGTGTGTTTGTAAACAGTTGACCGGGAAGCGCCACCATACATTCAATCAAATCATTCTCGATTAATGCCTGACGAATAGTGCCTTCGTTGTTGGTCGTTGAACTCATCGAGCCATTTGCCAACAGAAGCGCCTGAGAGCCTTCAGGTGCTAGGTGATGAAGCATATGCTGCATCCATGCGAAGTTAGCGTTACCTGATGGCGGTTGGCCGTATTTGAAGCGAGGATCGTTATCATCAACACCAGTGTTCCATTCTTTCATGTTGAATGGAGGGTTAGCCATGATGAAGTCAGCACGAAGGTCAGGGTGCTGTACGTTAGTGTAGGTACTGGCAGGCTCTTTACCGAAGTCGTAATCAAGACCACGGATCGCCATGTTCATCGCCGCTAACTGCCACGTTGTATGGTTATATTCCTGACCGTAGATAGAGATCTTCTGTTTCTGGGTTAGAGCATCAACCTTCTTCTCATTCGCATGGCGCTCAATGAACTTCTCTGATTGGACAAAGAAACCGCCAGAACCCATTGCTGGGTCATATACACGACCTTCAAAAGGTTCAATCATCTCAACGATAAGCGTTACGATTGATGCTGGCGTGTAAAACTGACCGCCTTTTTTACCTTCCGCCAGTGCGAACTGACCAAGCATGTATTCGTATACATGACCTAAGATGTCTTTACTGTTTAGGTCAGCATGAACAAACGGGATTGTCGCAATCAGGTTGATAAGCTCATTCAGCTTAGCTTGGTCAATCTTCAATGAAGAGTATGACTTGTTAAGTACGCCTTTCAGTTTCGGGTTATCGCGTTCGATACCTTCAAGTGCGTTATCAATTAAATGGCCAACAGAAGTGATTTTTTTAGGTTTACCATTGATATCTAGCTCAGCGCCGCCAATAACCAATGGGCCGTTATCTTGCAGGAACTGCCAACGAGATTCAGTAGGTAGCCAGAACACGTTTTTCTCTGTGTAGAAGTCGCGCTGTTCCAGTTCAATCGCAATCTCTTCTGCTAGTTCTTCTTCAGAATAATCAGCAGGATCTAAGTAGTATTCGTGCTCAGGGTTAGCAATGTCAGCTTTAATCTCATCCTGACGCAGCTTAAACGCATCAGAGACGTATTTAACGAAGATTAGACCTAGCACTGCGTGTTTGTACTGCGCGGCGTCTAGCGTTGAGCGTAGCTTGTCTGCGGCGTTCCAAAGCTTGCCTTCAAGCTCTTTCAAATACTGTTGTTCTGTTTGATTCATTAGAAGTTTTCTTGTTATAGAAATATTCCGTCAATCATACCACTGGATGCAGCATTGTCTTTGATTTCTGCCTTACTTAAAGAGCATTTTTAGGAAGTAAGGAGCACATTATGGAAGCTTGGAATAAAGGAAAGCGTGTAGGTCAGAAGAAAGCCTTCAAACTAGAGGACATTTGGCGCATCCGTATTCGACTTGAATTGGAGGAACGCTTGTTTGAGTTGGCACTGTTCAACCTAGCCATCGACTGCAAGTTGAGATCCTGTAATTTACGTAACTTGAAAGTCCAAGATGTCAGTCGTAGTGGTTGTGTGATGTCGAGAACAATCGTCAAACAGCAGAAGACCCAGCAGGAAGTACACTTCGAGATAACACCCAAGACTCAACAAACATTGTCGCAGTGGATCATTCAAAATTCATTGTCACCAACAGACTACCTGTTTCCAAGTCCACGCCGTGAAGGACAACCCATCTCGTACCATTACTACACCACCATGGTTAACCGATGGGTTACTGATATCGGGCTAGATAAAACGCAATACGGCACACATTCACTGCGCCGAACAAAAGCTTCTTTGATCTACGCTAAAACCAAGAATCTTAGGGCTATTCAATTACTTCTTGGTCATGCTAAGTTAGAAAGTACGATTGAGTACCTTGGTGTTGAGATTGAAGATGCGCTGAGGATTTCAGAGAGTTGTGAGACTTAATACTCATGGGTCGAAAAGCGCGTTATTTTAATTCTGGGGGGTATCAATGCTAACAACCATTAAGACTAAAGCATACTTCGAAGATATTGGCTTTCATTTAAGAAATGAGTTACGTACAGCTAAAGAGAGCGTAAAAATATGTGTAGCATGGATTAACTGGTTTGACTATGCACCCATATTTGATCAACTGATAGCAAAAGGGGTGTCTGTCGAGGTTATGTACTTTGATGACCATCTCAATAAGAAAAATTTTTTTAGGCCATCTAAAAACGTCGTACTTTATCCAATAAAAACTAGATTCATAATGCATAATAAATTCTGCATTATTGATAACAGCACGGTTATTACGGGAAGTTATAATTGGTCACGGATGGCACGAAAACACTTTGAAAACATTATACTAATTAACAATGACTTTCGTTTAGTAAAGCAATATTTAAGCGAGTATGAGGATCTCATAACTTACTTTAGTGACTATGCAAAAAACTCCAAAATTACGTGTATGTATGAAGATCAATACACTGAAAGAAAATGTCGTGCATCCTCATTCAACCTAGGTATTTGGGGGCATGAATCAGGGAAATATGACGAATCATTAATAGAAGTTTGGAATGTTTGCTTCAATTACGATCATGGTACATTTCTTTATAGTGTCGATGAGCAATTTTTGGATACGCGTTTAGGTTTGAAGGACGCACCAGATTTATTTCATGGTGGAGTTTACACCAAAGAAATTATGCTAGACGAGTTCGTTCAAGAAAGAGAAAGAATGTCTACACTACATGATTACTTTTCCTCCGGTTCAGACCCCATACATGCTATTGGTGTCATTGCCATCAACAATGAATATGAACATTTGGAACACAATGAAGACGCTGAATATGTTGTCAAAGTCATATGGAAAGATATGTACTATCGAAAGAGAATTCCAGACGAATTTTATGATGATGGCTTTGTTAGCGAAATAATAGAAAGACAGTTAAGGTACTAACTGTTCATAAGGTATTGGCTATATGGACAAAATTCTCATGCGGAGCTTGGTTGTATTCTTGATAACCTTTAGTCACCCGTCTTTTTCTCAGGATGCGATAAACGATGGAAAATCAATCGCAGACAACTGTCGTGAAGTCGGTAAAACAGCACAGTATTTCATGACTTTTCGACAAATGGGAATGGAATACAACACGATGGAAGAAACCCTAAAGGGAACCACAAAAAGTGTTGATGAGTACATCAGTGGTAAAATTATTATTGGAGACGTATTTGAATACCCAATTGTTCAAGGAAAAGAAGAAAAACAACAAATGGCCACGCATTATTCAGAATATAAAGCAGGTGAGTGTTTAATGGGTTATGTCAAGTAACATTGTCCAATTCTTCACTACGGTGTGATTTTGAGTCACCAACGTTTTAAGGCAATAGCTCTAAGGCGCTTTTGTCCCAATAATGGAGGGTTAACGCCTAACAAATAGTAGCCTTCCTCTCACATAGCTCTAAGAAGGAAAAATCTGTGGTGACATCTTACATATCGCAACATGATTCTGTAGTGGATCTTGTATCTATCGACAAAGGCCACTGCGGCGAAACTGAGAAGTGCAGCATCTACATCCTAGAATACTCCAGACTGCGAATCATAGGGATCTTTTACTCAGACAAATCCACCCTCAACATAGAGCAGATGATTTTAGGCTATCCGTTTGCACCAGAAAAATTGAAAGAATTTTCATTTAATAGCTGTGTTGTTGGGAAGTATATAGAATTAAATATTTTCAAAGAGTTAGATCATGCTAGGGTATTTAATCAAGATGAGTATGGAGCGATTCAAAGCAAAATGCTGGCACCTTCTCTCCAAGCCCAAAACATCGATATATCCCGATGTTTTTTTGGTTTTGATAAATGGGTTGACGCTGTGTGCCTCGATGCTGCTGAAAGCCCTACGCTTGAAGCTCTTTTCAACAATGATTAGATAAACACCTCATTTTCTGAGTTGCTTTTGTCCCGAAGCGACCTTACCAACATAAAAAGTCATTTTTACTGCATGAGTCTTGTTATCGTCACATGAGCAGGGGTTGGGTAAATTCCAGTTGTCTACGAACGCGCATGTTGCTAGCCGAATATAATAATGGGCAATAATAGGATAAGCCACTCCCAAAAAGTGGCTTTATAAGGATTCAAGATAACTACCAACTCAAAAAATCCAACTCAGCTCTAATATCACTTATCTGCTCATCCGTTAATTCTGGCAAAATGTTGAATTTCCCTTTTATTGCCTTTGGTTCGGGGCTAGGTTTGTCTGCCTTCAATGCCTTTGTGGTACGTTTTCGTTTTCTGGGCTGTACTTCTTTAGGCTCGACTAACATCCCCGTTATTACCGCCCCCAGAGTATCTACTGCCTCTGTCACATGGCGTTCACTGACATGCATATAACGAAGTGTTGAAGAGATACGTTTATGACCAAGGAGCTTAGCGACCATCGGGAGCGGATAACCTTCCAGTACCGCATAACTGGCAAAAGTATGGCGTAAGTCATGAATACGTACATCTGCAATATCGGCTAACACCCGTACTCTTTGCCATACCATCCCAACCTTAGTAGGCCGACTCACATAACGGCGAAGAGGTGGAAAAACATCATCACCATTAGAGTCAAAAAACTGTTTCCCTATTTCCGAAAGGAGTTTTCGAGCATCTTTACCCACATAAACCACTTTCGCCCCCGTTTTACTGTCTGGCAAATGCCATTCATCTCCTTTGATAAAGGACCATTGCAATCCCGTCACCTCTGAAATCCGACACCCCGTCAAAAGCACCAGCGTTATGACCTTACAGCAACACGCCTCAATTTCTCCCTGCTGACTAACCGTTCGTAAAGCCCCTTCAAGTCGCGATAATTCCTCCAGACTTAAAAAGCGATTCAACTTCTTTTTTCGGTTCTGCTTGATACCATCGCAAGGATTTTTCAAGCAATACCCTTGTCTCTCGGCATATTTAAAAATGGAACGCAGCACATCAAGAGTGCGATTAGCCGCTCCAGCATAGTCTTGGCTTAACTCATCAAACCAACGCTGCACATGACACGAATCAATACGAGTGACGGGGTAATGCCCAAATTCTGGTAATAAGTGTTTATTTAATGCCCCTCTTGCCCCTCCCTGTGAGCTGGTTTTCCATGTTGAGCACACTTTTTGTAACCATTCACCCTGTACCAATACATCAAAACGCATCACCCCGATTGCCCTACTCTTATTATTACCCTGCATCAGGCTTAACGTTTTTTGACGAGCTTGACGAAGAGACAGGCTATCGACAGGTGCTATAATCTTATTGCCACCGCCTGTCTTCATGACATAAAAACAGGAAGCGTCTTTGCCTACTCGCACCCCAAACCCATATTGCTTTGTATCCCAAACAACATAAGTTTTGGGTTGGGGCAATAAATCCTTAATCTTTTTCTGAGTGAGTCTGATATAGCTCATGAGCGCATCCCCTTAGCCAAAGTGGCTGATATATGAGAGGCTGCTTTACAAGCATCCAGACTGCTTAAGTGAGCATATTTCAGCGTCGTTTCTACTTCCGCGTGACCCAGTAAGCGACTAAGCACCGTCAGATTAATATTGGATTGAATTGCAATACTGGCGTACGTGTGGCGTAAATCATGTAAGCGCACACCAGCTAACTCGGCTAAACGGCGCACTTTACGCCAGAACGAACTCAAGGCCACTTCAGATATCGGTTTGGTATGGCATTGAGCAGGAAAAATATAATCACTCTCTGTTCGCCACTCTTTTAGATACGCCCTAACCTGTGAGCAAAGATACACCGTTTTTGCACCTGTTTTACTGTCTGATAAATGCCAATGCCCTCCCCTGTAATCTTTCCATTGCAACGTTCTCACTTCCGAAGAACGGCACCCTGTATATATTAACAATCGGATAATCATCACGAGAATCGGATTATCGGCTTTTAACGTTTCGAGTACATGCCATAGGCTACGCAACTCTTCCGGACTGAGGTAGCGTTCGACCTCTCCCGCTTTATAACGCTTAAAGTGACGACAAGGGTTAGTGTTTCTATGTCGATATCCCCACGCTTCACACTGCTGCATCATTACAGACATCAACACTAACGCCTGATTCGCTGAGCCTTTCACGTGATTCAACTGAGCAAACCACCCTTCAATGTCTCTTCGCTCTATGGAGTGAACCAGTTTATCGCCTAAAATAGGCGCGATATGTAAACGAAAAGCGCTCTTATTCTTTACCGTCGTTCTTGGTTTCCAGTGGCGAGGATAACGCTTAAAAAATTCCTCTGCGAAGACCCGAATCGTTATTGGTGGCAGCTCTTTTATATCTGCCAGATAACGAGTCTGGTGAACTTCATTCACCACTTGCTTTCGCACCTCTCGTAATGATAGGTCGGTTGCTTTACCAAGCTTGCGGTGAACCCTTAACCCTTCATGCTGAAAGCGAATATAAAATCGCTTCCCTCCTGACGGATAAACTCTTAAATACAACTCAGGGACTTTTGTATCGTAAAACTCTTGAACCAGATGGTTAGAAGGGATGCGCTCAACAAAGCGTTGTGTGAGTAAGACTTTTTTCATCATTTAGTACCTTCATATAGGGACATAGAATCACGAAATTTCGTGAAAACATGCCATATCAATGAAAGACA
This sequence comes from Vibrio lentus, assembly GCF_030409755.1. Lineage (NCBI taxonomy): Bacteria > Pseudomonadati > Pseudomonadota > Gammaproteobacteria > Vibrionales > Vibrionaceae > Vibrio > Vibrio lentus. The sequence goes on along the minus strand of NZ_JAUFQE010000001.1, from coordinate 12,309 downwards.
CAAACTACACATCGCTTAGCTATCAAATACTTACTCCAGACAACCATCCATAATCGCCAGATTATGACGTGGTGTGTGGATGATTCCCAAGTGGTAACAATGACCTCCAATGAGTCTGCATCAAGTTTGTTTTCTTGGGGTGTGTTTTAGGGACGTCGAGCTCAAAAGCCGAACCGTTGGCGATTGAATCTAGGGTGATTGAGACCATTAGGGAAGGAATGTAAAACGGAAAAAGAAGATCGTGACACAACTAGCGCCGCACCGTTATGGTGCAAGAAAGGTTATTTTAATGGCGACTGATAATAGACTTTTTGAACTTTTTTGATGTATATTTTTCTGACGTTTTCGGTACGTTTAAGAAATCCTGCATTATAAGCACCTACGCTATTCCAGTTATAACCATGGCTGGCAAAGTTAGAGCTTAATACCCACGCACCTAATGAAACATTAAAACAAGGTTCGTAGACATTGGTTTCATTGACATTAAATTCAGTCAGTCGAGGAAACCAACTAGAGTTAATTTGCATGAGTCCAAAGTCACGACTGGTTACTTGACCTTTTTTATTTTTGTTTTCGTTATAAGCATTAGGATCAAGACTGCTTTCAACTTGTGCTATCGATCGCAGCAAATCTGGATCAACATTATAATGTTGTCCTGCTTCATCAAAACAAAACGAATACCCGACACTTGGAAATACCGACAATAATAAGATTAGTTTTTTCATAAGCTAAAAAATGGAGTCCAAAGGAACTCCATTATATCGCGTGAATTGACGTCATCAATATTCATTAGGGAGTAAAATCGTAGTGCAACTACGATCACGCTCGGTAATTATCCAGACTTGTTCATTACAAATGGTGTAACTGGATAAAACCCGCTCGCCTGTCTTGGTGGCTTCGTCATTGGTAAGTTTATCTTCAACACAGACATTTCCCCAATCACCATTTTGGTGACGATGTAAGTAAATCGGTAAATTCACACCAATATTGTTATTTAGCAGTTCAGCAATGCCTTGTGTACAAACAACTTTGCCAAGATCAAACGGCACAGCTGTACAAACATAATTTTTTCTTTTGTTTCTTCGTTATCGGATGTAACATTTTTAATGTTCATTTTATTTACCCCTGTATTTAAATTGAATTTGCCTTGATATTTGATACAGCAAATATCAAGGCGCTTTACTTTTAGCGTTTAATAAACGTCTTCCGTTTTACGAATGTGATTAAACACCTCATACACTTCATCGTAAGAAATGCCATACCCTTCGAGCTTTTCGACACAATCACAAATGTCATTGGTATAGAAACACTCGTGATTGAATAGCTCACGGCGAATGATCGCTTTTTTACCATTCTCTTCGATGTCTTCAGCGATCCCTTCTTGAGCAATAGAATCTAAACGGGTCATTAATTGCTTCGCATTATCAACAGGGCAAATTAAACCCATACCTAACGACGCATATTTCACGCCCTCTTTTTTTGCTTCATCGAACTGCTTATTAGAAAAAGCAAAAAATGCCCCAGCCTCATTAAATGCTTGCGTTTGTTTGGCTTGAATATAGTGAGAGAGATATTTCATGACTTACTCCTGACGTTAATACAAAAATATCCCAGTAATTAAAACGGGCAACGGTGGAACGAAAAGAGGACTCTCGAAGGGGTTGATACATCCTTCACAATAAAATTGTCAGTTAAGTCCCCTATTTTAAAGTGGTGTAAGATACTCTTCTCAACCTCAGCCAGAGTGGATGGGTAGAACTTAGAATCACGCGAAGTAAATCCTGCGATATTGAGTTCAGCTAAGGTAATGTCGCTACACGGCGTAAGAGAAAAGCCGTGCTCTTCTTCCTCTGTCCGCTGAGGAATTCGCAGTAAAGAGATATCATTTTTTGGTGAGCTTTCGTGCCCAGCGGCGAAACGCTGGTCGCTGAGCGTCAATGTAGAGAGAGTTGGGGTTGAGTTTTGTTGTGCCATGACAAGTTTCCTTTCTGTTTGAGTATCACTTTTATGGAGCCACTTGGCTGTCCAGATCTCAAACAGGGTTCTTCTCTGCAGGGGCGCGAAGCGTTTATTAACCCTTGCAGAGAAGGTTCTGATTGAGGATGGTGAACAGTCTGCGAGCGCCATCCAGTGATGCGAGTCGAAAGGAAAATCGGCACATAAGAAAACAAGCCCTTACTAGAACTTAATTGAAATCAGTGAAAGGTAACGAGGAGGCACGACGAAGCGCAGCTACGCAGTAGCGGAGGCGTTGGTGATTGTTCGCAGGAACTTAATGTCACATTGAGCTTGCTCGATAACAGTGCCATAAGTTATCGCGAGAGGGGTGAAGCGACGGAATGAGCCAACCGAAGGGAGAACGCCCAATATTTAAGTTTAATACGTACTTTATAGGTTGATTGGCGTTAGAAAAAGAACCGTCCGTACTCAATCTTCAAAGGTAAGCGTTCGAAGGCGGTTCAAGTCAAATATAGCAATAAATCTTAAAGGGCTGTTCGCCGTCTAGCCATTAACTCAATTAGCCCCCACCTTTTTGGTCAGGGAGAGTGGAAAGTGAAAAAGCTTGATGCAAAGAAACGCAGAACATAGCAAAAGCTACACTTAGCTGTTCATGTCGATATACTCGAAACCATGAGTGTGGAAGTCAGTTTTGTTGCGCCATGAGGTTCTGAAAAAGAAAGGTTTTACCTCATTGAGAGCACCTCGAAAGAATGCAAGGCGTTGGGAAGAGAGTTACTCAATAAATGAAGCGGAAAAGCGCTAAAGCGAGTTTGAGATATTACAACGCTCAAATAGGTGAAATGATAGTAAATGTCAAAACTATGAACAAAATTATAGCTCTAGGTATGCCAGTTAGAAGCCCACGGTTAGCCATAAACGATGTAGCTTTGTCTCCAGGCAGATTTTATCAACACAACCAGCGGCTAATGAGAAAGTTGTGCTAGTTCGTCTGTATTCAATCCCGTGACATCCATAATGGTTTGTTGATCTAGACCATTAAGCAGCATCTTACGCGCCATCTCCTTGAGTGCTTCTTGGCGCCCTTCTTGGCGGCCACGTTGCTCGCCTTGTTGGCGCAATTGTTCTGCAATAGTCATAAGTGTTTCCTCGTGTTTCGGTACTGATGAGACCAGTGACGTAATTAACGCTTCTAGGTTATTCGTTTCACCCACTTGGAGTAGGTAGCTCATCAATGACTGTACTTGCTTATCTGTAGTGTAATCGGTTAAGAGCAATGTGACCAGAGGCTCAAAGAAATCCATGATATCACGATGCCTTGCGTGCTTTTGTACAAGCTCAAGTAACGCGATGCGGCGATGCTGCATTATCTCATCATCGGAGATGACCGTGACATCGACCAATGGAAAATCTTGAGTATAGAGAGCCTTAGCCATCTTAGGGTTAGCAAATCCTTTTAACCAATTCATTTCATATGGGTAGGGCGAGACTTGGCCATGGTAAAACTGCAAAGGTATCACCAAGGGTAAGTGCTCATGACCCGCTTCAATATGCTGTTGCATGGCAGCGATAGCATAACGTATCAGTCTGAATGCCATGTGTTTATCTGGCCGACTCTGGTGCTCAATTAACGCATAGACGTACCCTTCCCCCTGAGACGTTGTGAGAGAATAAAGGACATCCGAATAATAAGGCCGTAAGTTTTCTTCAATAAAGCTGCCTGATTCGAGCTTTAAGGTCGACAAATCACAGATTTCACGCAGCTCAGCAGGTAGGTGAATATCCAATAAGTCCTTAGCGGTTTCAGGATGAGTGAGAAACTGCTTAAAGAGCGCATCATGTGGCGTTGGCGTGGTCTTTTTCATACCGTTACCTTAACACTAAAATAAGTCAAATCAGTACCAGGATAAAAATTCTGCACCACGTTGGTTTCTTTCTACACATCAATTTAGTTCATTTACTCTAAGTGATCTTTGCCCCATTATTGGTTTCGCCAAAAAAGCCTACGTTATCGGTCGAGTGAATTTTGACCAAATATAACTAATCTGACACCCAAAACTCACAAAGTACGAAAAATGGGGGTCATTGTGCTGTTCTTGACCCAAATGAACACGCTGATTTTTGCCCTATAAATCGCTCTGAAATCGTTATAAATTTTTAAGACAGTATGGAATTATATCGCTTGATTAAGCGTCTAAAATCTTCGCTAAGAGCGTTTGACGTGCTTTAAGGGCTGTTTCTGATAGCAAACCCACAGATTTTACATAATAGGAATAATAAACACCGACTTTTGTAGGCACGCGTTGCGAATCACTCTTGAACAATTTGTTTGGCTTTGAGCCAAATGGACCCTACAACTTTCAGCAACCACTCAGGGTTGTCTAACGCTACATCATGCCCATCTATTTCATTAACTATTACCCGAGCACCCCACTTCTTAGCCATCGCTTGAGTGGCATTAGAATTCACAAGCCCATCATTTAACGAAGCAACAAAATGTAGTTCACATTGTGGCCTCGAGACTACGAACCCAGTAGCAGCTCTCAATTGTCGCCAAAAATTTGCAACACTTATCGGATATTTTTGACCGTGGTTCGCCCACTCGTTGACTGTCTTTCGATTAAATGGTTGGTTCGAAACCATCTGATAAATCGCACCTTCTCGACTCAACGACGACGAAAACAAAGCTTTCACAATTCTTAAATAGTTTCGTGGCAATAGTCTTTCGTAAAAAGGGCTAAAGTCCTTTGCCGTTGTATTAACGCAAATGACTGACTCGACCTCCTGTGGGTATAATTCTGCCCATTTAAGACCTACCATCCCTCCCATTGAAACAGCTAAGATAAGAACTTTCCCTTGACGATTGCGTTGATTTCTAACACTTTCTACCATTCCTGAAATGGTATTTGGAGATATTTCCGAAGACAAATAGCCATTGCCGGGAATATCAATACAACTAATTGGGCAATCAGGAAAAATAGTGGATAAACGCTCCGTGAAATTACCCCAATGATAACTTCCTCGAAATAAACCTCTTAGTAATATTATTTCAGTAGTCATACCAAAAACCTCTCGGAATCCTAACGCTTTCTCTACGGCGAACGGCCGTATTTACACGTTTATTTATGCCTATTTAATCTTTCATGGTCAATTTGAAATCAAAGACTTAAACCGATTTTTGAATGTTAGATGGCTGCATGTCGCTTAATGTGAGGAACTTAATTTAACGTAACGTCACTTAGTACGCACCTAACATAAACCAATACTTTTGCTAGTGTGATGTTACTCATCGCACTAGCTCTTCACAAGTAAATTTGCCATACCTGTAGTTATTGATGATTTTCTAATTTAGCAAAAGCACTGGCAAGGTTTTGTCCAAAAATGTGTTGAAGGGTAGTCTCCTACCCTATTTCAATCAGCGGCCATAAGCCGCTTTTTAAATCCAGCCTCGCTCAGAAAAAGACACCACACACTCAAATGAAACCACAAAGTGGTCCAGTACTCGGATATCAACCAATGCCAACGCATCCGTCAGTTGACGGGTAATGCGTCGGTCAGCTTGACTTGGGGTGGCGTCGCGTAGAGTAGGGGCAAGTACGCCATACCAGCTTCACAGCTGGCGGTTTTACTCACTCCTCTCTCCGAACCGGACGTGCGAGTTTCCCCGCATCCGGCTCTCCATTTGACAATCATCAACTCGCAGTTTCTTGTGTTCCATCATGTGATGCTTTCGACATAATGTTACCAAGTCTTTTACCGCCCACGATTTAACGCCTCTACGGTGATGAACTTGGATGTCATTTTGTTCTTTGCATATCACACATGCAAAGCTATCTCGCTTTAGTACCTTTAGTCGTCTATAGTGCCAGTCCTTTGGATACTCTCTATTATCTTCACGGCTCATCCGTGCTGTTAGATATATCGAAGGCTCTGGACCTTTAAGTCCTAGTGGTGGTTGGATTTCGTTACTGGACGCGACTAGATAGGGATGTTCAAATCCATTTCTGCCACGATTCCAATAACGAGAACGATTGAGCTCTTTTGCTGATGGCAGCCATTGATGTACTTGAATACCGAATGTATTCGCTACCCATCGTTGACGTTTCATGATTGTGCATGTTTTGTCCTTGATGAGTTGCACCTTTCTACTTCCTTTGTATTTTGCCAGTAACCACTTGTGGTATCTGTGCCACGCATAGCGACTGATCGCTTCTAAATCACTGAGTAAAGATGTATGTTTATAATATTCACACCACCCTCTAACTACTTGATTTATTTGTTTCATCTTCGTAACTTCATCATATAAAGTTTGGTTTCGTGTAGTAAGACTTTTAAGCTTAGCTTTCACACGCTTCACACTTTTCATTGAGGGGCGCAAGTGTACCACCCATCGTCCTTCCGAGTAGTTCCGTTTAATATAGAACCCCAAAAAGTCGTATCCTTTGTTAACGTGTGTAATTAAAGTTTTCTCCTCAGAAAGAGTAAGTTTTAGCTCTTCCTCCAGAAATTCCTTAATTTCAGCTTTAGCTTGCCTTACTCCAGCTATCCCATCATTTGATACGACAACAAAATCATCGGCATAGCGAACCATGGTATAATTACCGCGACCCGCTTTCCTCGTATTTTGTCTTTCTGATTGAGATAGCTGCCATTTCTTCGCTGCCCATTGATCAAATTCGTTCAAGTATAGATTTGCTAGCAGTGGGGAAATGATCCCCCCTTGCGGTACCCCTTCACGAGTTTGAGCAAATAGCTGCTTTTCCATGACACCGGCACGAAGAAAGCGATGGAGCAGAGAGATGAGTTTCCTATCTGCTATCCGCTTTTTTAACAATTTGAGTAATATTCGATGATTAACAGTGTCGAAGTAGCTTTTTAAGTCCCCCTCAATAACATAGAAATGTTTTGATATGGAGTTAGCTAAGGGCATCAACACTGCAATCGCATCCATAGTGCATCGACTTTTCCTAAACCCAAAGGAATAGGGATGAAAATCCGTTTCGTATATAGGATCGAGTGCCATTCTTATACCTTCCTGAACAATACGATCTCGTAAAGCCGGAATACCGAGAGGACGTTTGGTTCCATTCGGCTTTGGTATATAGACCCTCTTTACAGGTAGTGGACGGTAATTCCCTGACTTTAACTGTTCTATGATCAAAGACAGTTGTCTTTCATAGGTTTGTTTAAAGTAGTCGCGAGTTTTACCATCTACGCCATCTGTCCTACTTCCTGGCCTAGATAACACATTAATAGCAGCCTGATGTATCCATGTCTCCCAATGAAGAAGATCGTATAAACGATTAAATTTATACTCTGGATTCTCAGTTGCTTTCTTTGCAAGTGTTTGTTGTTTTTGGGCGATCGTTGAAAGCAACATTACCGTTGTTCTCCTGCTTAATTCACTTTTACAAACGTTTTGTCAAACTGCCTCCCTTCGCCATGTGATTAGCTTTCCTAACCTCGGACTACTACGAAGGCTCCGCCCTTTCTAATTGCATGTAGGTTCAGGCTCCCAGATCTTGTTGCCAAGATAACAATAGAAAGTTCCCAAGTTCACATATGTAACGTCACCATCTTGCCTTAGACTCTGACTGTACCCCTTGCACGGCTCGTCGCCGTGCTCGTCACTGGGAGACTTGAACTCGTATCTCTGTAGGAGCGTTCAGTCTCTATCCAAGCGAGATTTCTCCCCCCGTCATAGGTGGAGATCCAGTGACTCTGTCTTGTCCCTACCTTCATAACAGACAGTCCAACCTTCGAGGCGTCAAACATCAGTTTCTTTCGTAGTCTTAGCAAGACTCTGATTAGCAGCTCTCCATTTCGTAGGGGAAATGTCAGCCACATTGTCAAAACGGCTTCACACAACAGCCAGCCTAATGGAAGTTGCATGCGTTTCTAATCATTGATTACTCCTTGAAATCAAGCAATTACATTGCGTTTTACATATGCGCTTCTTGGCGCACCACTTGGGTGGTTATGATAGAGAATAACCGCACTCGCGTTCGTGGCCAGCGACGCTTTCACGACTTCACGCGGATAGACCGAAGCGGCATTAACGGTACCGTAGAACATCTCTTTGGTGCGCAACACTCGATGTTGATTATCGAGGAAGATAATCCCAAACACTTCAGACTCACAAGCGGCCAAGGACGTTTGGCAGAACGATTTCACCAATTCAGGCGAGGTTAATGGCGTTTGTTCTGAAATAAACAGTTTGGATTTGAGAATACTTGCGGCCTGGTCAAGGATGCCCTTTTCTTCTAATGTGAATAACGAAACATTTGAGTATTGAACACGTGCTGACATGGTATTTCCTTTCGGTCTTGGTGAGCGTCTGACTGTCCGTACCCAGTTGCAGGTTCTGTAGCGCAAGGGCGCGCAGCGGCGAAGCCTCCCTAGCGCGAGGGTTCTCAAATGGGACGGTTTAAAGGAAGCCGCGTCAACATGCCAAAGGACAGCCTAAGCCAGTACCTCAACCCAAAGCACGTCGCCCAGTTAGAAAGATCCCTTCCCCACCAAAAGGGCGCCCTGCTGGTTACTCGACTTACGCCACTCAATATTAATGCCTGCTCGTGACGAGCGTTTTTCTCGGTTTACTTGATTGGATGATTGCACACCGAATGTTCGCATCCCCCTCAACCAAGGACTCCCCCTCCGACGACGCGCTCATATTTGTCATAAAAGAACCTAAACGTGCTCACACACTCGATAACGTTGACCACTTAGTACAGGACCGAACAAGGCGTTGCTCGTCGAAAAACACAACCCGTTTGAATGTCGCGAACGGCTAGAATATCGAAACAAAATCCAGAAACATTAACGACCTTCTCTTATGAGTGTTTGATGACGTTACACAATAAGCAGACTTCAGTCGTCATACAGAGAAAAGAGTAAAGCCTTTGCAGACTCGCGATGCTCGGAGGTGGTTTCTATCGTCCTTTCCATTTTCTTCGCGTAGGCGTAGTCTTCTCACATCTGCTTAATGGTGGTAGTGTTATCACACATACTGATACTCACCCCCTTCCCTCGGTTGCCTTCCTCTAGTATTAAAGAGTCGGTATACCCAAACTCATTCACCAAAATCTCATGAACCTTGACGGCCTTTACGGTGGAGTAAAAGTCGGTTGAATTCACCCAAATCACGTACATGGATATGTCAGCGGATACCGTAGAACGAACTGTCATGTGACCCCCTAAGCGCCAAAACGCACATCGAAACAAAATCCTGAGCACTTAAACGTTCCCTCCCCCGTTGTCACAAAGCGTAACGCTGGAAACACAGACCCGTAAGTGGTGTACATAATGATGTGCTCCACTCGCTCGTGAAGAAACCATTCACCAAAGCCAGCACCATTTAATTCGATGAAAAAGTCACGGATTTCATGGAAAGCAAAACGACGCGACACCAATTGCGGAAACTGCTGCTTGATAGCGTCAACGAACCCTTGTTTTTTTAACGCCGTGATATCAGCCTGTTGCTCTGGCGACTGACGACGACTAAACATTTTCAAACGCTGGATTTTGGAAACAAAATCAGACTTTCTTTTCACCTCATCACGACACTTTTTGACTTGATAGCGCAACTTCAATACCGCCAAAGGACTAGAGATATCATTTTTTGGTGAGCTTTCGTGCCCCAGCGGCGAAACGCTGGTCGATGAATTTAAATTAGAGAGAGTTGGGGTTGAGTTTTGTTGCGCCATGAGAGTTTCCTTTCTGTTTGAGTATCACTTTTCGGAGCCGCTTGGCTGTCCGCTCTCTCAACATCGTTCTGCTTTGCAAGGGCGCGCAGCGGCGAAGCCTCCCTTGAAAAACAGGTTGTGGGGAGAGACGGTTAACAGCCTGCGAACCCGAAAATGAGGCGAGTGAAAGAAATCGGCGCATAAGAAAACAAGCCCTTATTCGAACTTCTTCAAAGACAGAGAGATTAACGAGGAGGGAGCGACAAGGCGCTAAGACTCTTAGGGCAGCCAGACCTAGCCCGCAGGGTAACGCCTAAGGCAACGATAAGAGTCGTGATAAAGACACGTTTAAAGTGTTTGTCTTTACAAAGAGAGAAGACTTAGAACAATGAACAAGACTCTTCAAGTGTCATGTTCATCAGTGTGAGAAGTTGAGTCCGAGGTCGGCTCTATGACATCTATTAAAACATTCAGAGCCTCTAAAGTAATTATGCATTACAGGTGTAATACACATTCAGTTCATTTTGTTGATCAACTCGATGAGATCTTCATCATCGATCTTGTCTCGATATAAAGCCAACGCTCGGTACAGTTTTGCTGCAGACACATTTCTCTCTGTCTGCTCTTGCAGATTTGCTACCCAATCGGTTATCCGTTCTTTATCCGTCAGTGACATTCTAAGAGTCAGAGGAGGCACCTTATAAGATGTCATCACTTTCTTTTTGACAGTCGTAATTCCAGTCGACTTACTTGAACCTTCGTGCTTGTCACTAGAGATAGCGGTTATCGCTCCTCGTTTCTTTAACCTGCTCATGTGTATTACCTATGTATTACATTAAACTTAAAAGAAACGCAGCGAGTTTTCGGTAATCGTTATTAACAAGAGAGCCCGATTTATAAAAGCGCACAGGAGAAGAAACGGCATTAGCTTGTCCGACATGCTCAGAACGACGGACAGATACTGGTAGCAACTTATCTTGTACTACCTCCAATTCCTCATCAATGAACTCATTGATAATAGTGTTTCTTGAGTCGACCTCGTTCCTCAGGATCAGATAGTTGCCTTCGTCATCCTTAATTTCAGAGACAGCTTCGAGTAAAGGGCTAATGCCATCTAATGAAAATGCACCTGAGTCAACAGGGATTAAGATAAGGTCTGAAGCCTGGATTGCGTTAAGAGTCGTTAGGGATAAGTTTGGTGGTGTATCAAGAAGAATGAAATCATAGGTATCACCTAACTTCGCCAATTGCTTCTCTAAAATTCGTTCACGGTTAATCTTTGTCAGTGATGTTTCGATGACACGTGACAACTGAACATCAGCGGGAACAACATAGAGGTTTTCAATGGAGTTCCCATTAAGCTTTGCAGGTTGAATTAAATCGACAATGGACACGACTTTAGGCTTATCAAACAAAGCAGCAACCGTCTCTTCAAACTTAAAATCACGTTGTCCGGTTAACGTTTTGGAGCAGTTCCCTTGAGGATCAAGGTCAATGACTAACACTTTTCGTTTTCGTGCAAGCTCAGCTCCTAAATTGACAAGAGTCGTGGTTTTTCCAACGCCACCTTTTTGGTTCGCTGCGCTGATGATCTTTGTTTTCATAGTAGACACCTCATGTATTACATGTGTAATACACAATAAAAAACGCACATCGCCCTGTCAATGTCTTACATAGGTAATACACTTTTCATTAAAAGTTATCCATCCGTTACTAATCGATAATATCAAGGCTGTAAAAAACCTAAAGAAGATGGCACCAGCCGCGTTGAATTAAGTTATTAGGCTTCTCACCAACCAATACCTGTTGTTTAACCTAACCTCAAGACTAGAATCAAAGTCGAGTTCTAAAATTGAAAATATTGTGATTACGATGGGTACACGGTTTAAGCATTACAACGAACAACTAGCAAGTTACGTTGCTTTCTGCCATAGAGCCTTGCTATTTTCATGATAAGATACCCTCACCAATAAATAGTCCATGTGAACAATGTCAGAACATTCATACCATCAACTTCTTAAGTCGACCTTCGAAAACACTCTTCTTCACCTTTACTTCAAAGTAAACATTGCCAGTCACTTTGTTAAAGAAGAGCAACGAAACAAGATCATCATTGACTTCTTGAAGCCAAAAATCAAACAAACTCGATATAGCATTATCAAGAAAAAGCTTAAAACGGTTTGTTTGATGAAGAATAAATTTGGCTCAATCGAAAAACACTTAGAAAGCGTTCTATCTCAATATTCAGCGATAGAGAGCAAAAACGACGTTGATAAACTTTATGCCTTGTTAGAACGTTTTGAGAAGAGCGGATTAGAAACAAAACTGATTGAAGAGACCCCTAAACAGGAAATGGACGTTGTTTATATCGACAGAGCACATATTGATAACTGCTTCGATAATGAAAACCGTCAGATTGCACCCATTTCGCTGTTTATACATACGAATGAATTAGACAGGTTCACTCAGTGTTTAGTCACCCAGCCTTATTTCACATTTGAGTTGTGCCAAAGAAGTGAAGAGTTGAAGAACTATCACTATCAAGTTCATCCAATTAGCTAACACAACCAAATCTAAAAAGAAGGGCACTTCCAACCTATCTCAAGATGTGTTTGACGCGATTTACCAAGTGGTACTACCACCCTTTTCCTTTTATCATCACAAT